>DIOT01000056.1:0-92452 GCA_002426195.1 Bacteroidales bacterium UBA5507
TTTGAGGAAGTGAAATAATAGGTTCGGAATTAATTGAAAAAATCGCAGTAAGGTGCCTTCTTTACTGCGATTTTTGTTTGTGGTGTTATTTTCTTTTATTACTTTTACTGACGCACTATCATATGTGACAGATGCAATTTGTAATAAATTAAGACCTAGTTACTAATTAACCAATTAAACTTATGAATAGAAAAGCCGGATTGCTATTATTTTGGATTGCTGCCATATTCCTGTTTGGCTCTTGCAAATCAAACAGCACAAACCCATTCGATACGATGGGAGTTAGTAGTAATGATACTCGTGATAAAATTGTTGTAATAAGTGACCTTCATCTTGGAAGTGACTTGTCATTCTCAGAGAATGTTAAGCATCTTCAACGTTTGGAACAGTTTCTTAATGAGATCAGGCTATCATCTACTGTTAAGGAATTGATTATTGGCGGCGATATGATCGATGAATGGTACATTCCTACGAGAAGTGATACATACGGTGAGGGAACTCAGGCTGACTTTGTAAGGAAAACTGTTGCTGCAAACCAAGGCGTTTTTGATGTTTTAAACGGAATTATTACAGATGGCAATATTAAAGTGACTTACCTTCCCGGGAATCATGATATGGGATTTACTCCTGAAAACATCGAAATGGCTTTACCGGGGATAAATCAGGCACGTGATGCCGGCGAGAAATTTGCTACTGGTACATATTATCCTGAAGGTTATCCACAAGTAGCGATTGAGCATGGTCACAGATATGATTTCTTCTGTTCGATGACTCCTAATGCAATTGAAGATGCTCCGGAATCATTTTTTGCTCCGGGATACTTCTTCGCAAGAATCGCTGCTAACTCTTTTACTGATCCAACAACTCAGGAAGAAGCAACAAAAGTAGGTCCTGTTACTTTAAATGACTCTACCAATCCTGAACAGTATAGTAAATATGTATACTACTCGTTATGGAAAAATATAATGGAGAATGTTATTTATGTAAAGGATGATTTCAATGAACCTATTATTAAAACAAACATTGGGGGTCTCACAAAAACCTATTCTATCAATGATATTATACCTATGAATAGTGAGACTGACGGTAGTATTCAAATGAAACTGTACAATAATTTGTTTACACAAGCCAATTGGGAAGCCCGTCAGTTATACAATAATGTTCGTTCCTTGTCAGAGATCAATGCTGCCATGGTAGGAAGTCTCCAGACTGTATTTATTGATGAAAGATCAAATGCTCAGTATTTTCAGGATCCTGATTCTGATGTTCGTGTTGTAGTTTTCGGACATACACATATCCCTATGATAAAGACATATCTTAATTCGAAGGGGGACACATGTCTTTATGCAAATTCCGGCACATGGGAAGATAAGAAATCAAGGGATAAAAATGCCAATATAGATCAGGATGTAGAAAAGATGGATTTTGTGACTATCGTTCCTGTTAAATCCGATAAGAATAAATTGCAGGTAGGCTTATTTCAATACCAAAAAGGTAAACATGTGCTAAAAGATAGTAAAGAGGTTGAATTATAAACTTTTATAGATAAATGAAAAACCGGCATAAGGATTAAATTATGCCGGTTTTTTTATAGTCTGTAATCAAAACCATGATTAATTATGCATGGGTTGTGTCTTAAGAATTTTATCCATAATAATGTTTTTATCTAGCTTCTTTGTACAAAAGAACCAATCATGACAGGTAGCACCTTCTCTGGTGTCTTCCATTCTTTCTTTTGCTACACCACAAGAACCGGCAGTCGGAATAATGACATCATCACCGGGACGCCAATCGGCAGGAGTTGCTACATTGAATTGATCAGCGGTTTGAAGAGCTATTAAAACCCGGTATAGCTCATCGAAATTGCGTCCCAAGCTCAAAGGATAATAGATTATTGTGCGAATGATTCCCTTTGGATCAATGAAGAATACTGCTCTTACAGCTTTTGTATTGCTTTCACCCGGTTGTATCATTCCATATTTCTTTGCAACGTTCATTGTAATGTCTTCAATCAACGGAAATTTAACTTCAACATCCTTCATTCCCTTATATTCGATTTTTTCTTTGATTGTTCTCAACCATGCAATATGGCTGTATAGTCCGTCGACTGAAAGACCAACTAACTGGCAATTAGCGCGTTCAAACTGATCGGCCATTGATGCAAAAGTCATAAACTCGGATGTACAGACTGGCGTAAAGTCAGCAGGATGGCTGAACAGTATGACCCAGTTTCCAGCATAGTCGGCCGGAAAATTAATAGTACCCTGAGTTGTCACCGCTTCAAATTCTGGGGCTTTGTCACCAATTCGTGGCATTGAAAAAGATTCTTGTTCCATGATTGTAATTGTTAATTTTTTATTTTTTATATGGTTGTGTATTTGTTCACAATGTGGGTCATTAAAGGCTTCAAAATGTGACTCGATTAACAGATATGATTTGGTTTTGTTCAGGAAATGAATTTCTTTTTTAGACAAAAAGTAAGTGCTGAAATAGAAAAAGCGTAACTATTGTCGTACTTTGGAATGGTAATTGCGGTAAACTTTAATGAAGAATAGGCTTATCTTTGTTTGACAGTAAAATTACGGCATATGCTTAAATACCATCTTCATGCATTAGTAATTGCATTTTTAATTTTGCCATTTGCTTTACCAGCACAGCAAAAGAAGCCAGTACGACTAGAGTTACAAGTTAAAGATAACTCAGAAGTATATAAAGTAGTACCATGTGAAGAAAATGGATGTGCTATAATATTTTTAAGCAGTGAGGGCTCTGAAGATGGTAAAATGTTATGGATTACCACTTTTCTCGATAAGACACTCACCGAACAGAAGAGATTTGAATTTGACTTACCACGTGGTTTTGTCCTTGAAGAGGCGTTATATGATAATAACCGTCTTGTTGCATTCTTTTATACTGGCAGGAGTTCGGCTGACACAAATTTTTACCTGGTAGATTTCAACTTTACTGACGGGAAATATTCAACGATTACATACCCTGTGCCAGGTAGGTCAGGGATATCACATTTCGCGATTTCCGATAATTATGCAATTGCCGGTATTAATACCCGGAATGATGAATCCATGGTATTGCGATATGATATGAGGCACCAGAATATTAGTTTGCTTTCAACAGGTATTTCAGATAAAACGGTTATTGAATCAGTTGGAATTAACAGAATAACCAATGGTTTTACCATAATTTTAAGAACTACTCAATCCCTCAAGAGGCGAAATTATTATGTGGTTAAATACACTTCCCAGGGCCAATCATACAAAACACATCTGTTAAGCAAGTTTGATAACTATCTTATTAATATTGCATACATTCACGAAATAAACAATAGCTCTGATATCATCATTGGATCATACGGCACCACTAGCCGCACACGAACAATTGATGGTCAGGAAATAACCGGTGTGGCATCTACCGGATTCTTTTCAATTGTTTTGAGTGATCAGGGAGAAGAAAATGTTAACATGTACGACTTCTCGGAATTCGACCGTTTCTATCGTTATTTAAGGCGACCAACCGAGATAGCACCTCGCAGGACTTTACTGAGACGCGATCGTCCTTCAAGAGAGTATTCTACCACCGACTACAACCTACTAGCCCATGATATTTTTGTACAGAATGGTCAGTTCGTGTTTTTGGCAGAAGCATACTATCCGGAATACCGTACTGTAACTACAATGGTCTATGATTATTATGGAAGACCTTATCCTTCGACATATTCAGTATTTGATGGATTCAGATATCTGACAACTTTCATTGCGGGCTTTAATGAAAATGGTGAACTACAATGGAATAATGATCTTGAACTTACCGATGCACTTACTCAAAGTCTGAGGGAGAGAGTGACTCCTTACGTTTACGATTCAACAACCTTGATGTTGAGCTACGTAGATGGTGACAGAATTGCATATAAAATAATTGATAAAGGGCAGAATCTTACCAATGTTAGTTATGCCAAGGTAGAGCCGTTGAACAGGCACGATAAAGTACAGAAAGAATCAAATAGCTACATTTTACCTTGGTATAACGATTATTTCCTTGTTTACGGATATCAAACTGTAAGGAATTCTTATAGTTCGGAGCGGTCAAAAGATATCTTTTATCTTTCAAAAGTTGCCTTCAGATTATAGAATATATCTATATTTATTTCTTGCATACCTGAGTATTTTTTTGTAACTTTATTGCATACCGATGGTTAAGATATTTAACACTTTGGTTATGTACGAGCCATAGGTGTTTTAAATTGATTTCTAACCAAAACAAACACCTTATGAAACAAAAGCTTTACACAGTTTTTGCACTGTTGTTTCTATGCATTTTAGCAACAGGCGTTTTTGCACAACATCAGCTTCCATCAGAAATTATCAAGCCGGTAGGATTTGATGTTTTAGAGAACCTATCACAGGTTAAAGGAATTGAACCCGGATATATTGACCGAACCTGGAAGGAGAGGGTTATTCCAAATAAAGATGGTTTTCTTGAGGAATTTAAAAATGAAACTTTCACCGGTCCTGATCCGGTATTACAAGATTATCAATCAGCCGCAAGAACAGCTGCTTTGGTTGATAAGAACTTTGATGGACAGATAAATACAAGTGGTATCGCACCACCTGACACAGATGGAGATGTTAGCCCCAATTACTACATGCAAATGGTTAACCTGTCATTTCAGATTTATGACAAGAATGGGAATTCATTGTATGGCCCCTATCAAAACAGTACAATATGGTCAGGTTTTGAGGGTCCCTGGACAGGTACGAACGACGGAGATCCTATAGTTTTATATGACCAGTATGCTGATCGCTGGCTTGCATCGCAATTTTCATTACCAAATTATCCAAGTGGTCCATTTTACATGCTAATTGCCATATCTACCACTAATGACCCAAGAGGTGGGTGGTACCGTTATGCCTATTCATTTTCACAAATGCCCGACTATCCAAAATTTGGGGTATGGCCTGATGGCTACTATCTAACCACTAATAGATTTGCACCTCCTAATTTGTCATTTGCCGGTGCCGGGGTATATGCAATAGACAGGGCAGCTATGTTAAGTGGTAATTCATCTGCAGCTATAATTTCCTGGAACTTGTCAACTTTATATGGTTCCTTATTGCCTGCAGATTTTGACGGAGTGATACCACCAACAGGAAGCCCTGCATATCTGGTAAATCTGGGTTCCGGCTTGTTGCGTATATGGCAAGCTACTGTTAATTGGTCGAACCCATCAAGTTCGACATTGTCATCTCCTTTATCACTTACTACACAATCATTCAGTACAAGTAGTATTGTAATTAATCAGCCCGGAACTTCGCAAACGCTTGATCCACTATCAGATAGACTGATGTTCCGACTTCAATACAGGAATTTTGGCACGCATCAGTCAATGGTGTGTAACCATACTGTAAATGCCGGAAGTGGTCAGGCGGGTGTACGTTGGTATGAATTGAGGAAAACTACAGGTAATTGGACAATATACCAGCAGGGAACATTCGCACCTAATGATGGGCTTGACAGATGGATGGGAAGTGTTGCGATGAATGGAGCAGGTGACATAGCTATAGGATATTCAGTTGCAGGCAAAACATTGTATCCTTCAATCAGATTTGCAGGCAGAACAGCAGCCAATACATTGGGAAATCTCGACATTGTTGAGACCAGTATAGTTGAAGGGACAAAATCTCAAACAGGTGTAAATAGGTGGGGAGACTATTCGATGATGTCAGTTGACCCAGTTGATGACAATACTTTTTGGTATACAAATGAATATTCAAATGGAGGATGGAACTGGAAGACCAGGATTGCATCATTTAACTTTGGTGAACCTCCGGTTAATGAAGATCCACCGGTTGCGCAATTTGTTGGAAGCCCAACTACACTGCAGGTTGGTTCTTCAGCACAGTTTACTGATCAAAGTACAAATACCCCAACTTCATGGGCATGGAGTTTTGATAACGGCAGCGGAACAGTGTTGACCAGTACTGTACAAAATCCAATAATTCAATTTGCAATTGCCGGTAGTTATACTGTTACACTTATTGCTTCTAACCAATATGGCTCAGATAATGAGGTTAAAACAGCGTACATAACTGTAAGTGAATTACCTGCGGGATATTGTGCATCACAGGCTACAAATACAACTTCCAGCGATTATATAACAAGGGTAATTGCAGGTGGAATAACTAACAATAGCGGTAGAACGCTTTATTCTGATTTTACAAATATTGTCATCCCGGCCAGATTAAGCAGCAGGACCTCATTTTCGTTAAAACCTTACTCAACCACCAGGAGAGAATATTGGCGGATATGGATTGATTATAATCATGACATGGATTTTAGTGACGCGGGAGAGCTTGTCTATACCGGTAGTAATAAGAAGGGAACTGTGAATGGGTCATTTGTTGTTCCTTCAACGGCAATGACAGGACAGACACGTATGAGGATTTCAATGAAATATGGCTCATTACCAAGTGCATGTGAGACATTTACTAACGGAGAAGTGGAGGATTATACAATTAATATTTCTGCTGCCAAAGAGCCGGAAATTGCAGCTCAGGAGCAGGCTGGAAATAATATAATAGAGCAAAGTCTCGAATTGTATCCTAATCCCGCCCATGACCAGATTACTCTAAAGGTGGTGGGTAATTCCGGACGGATAAATGTAAAACTTTATAGTGCATTAGGAGTGATTCTAAAGGATTTTAATCATGAAGGCGAGTTAAGTACAATTGACCTGAGCGGGTTTAAATCGGGTGTCTATTACATAGGAGTGGATAATGGATTTAAAACTGCTTTAAGGAAATTTATTAAAGAGTAGAATATGGGGGAATAAAAAAAGAGGTTGTAATGACAACCTCTTTTTTTTATTGGTACCCGAGGCCGGACTTGAACCGGCACGGCCGCAATGGCCAAAGGATTTTAAGTCCTTCGTGTCTACCAATTCCACCACTCGGGCATCCTTGGAATTAAAAAACCCCTGTTGGGGGTTCTTGGAGCGGAAGACGGGACTCGAACCCGCGACCCTGACCTTGGCAAGGTCATGCTCTACCAACTGAGCTACTTCCGCTTGTCGCTTTTGAGGCAGCAAATATACAACCTGTTTTGAAACTGGCAAGCATTTCTCAAGATTTTTTTAAAAGATTTTTAATCTCATTCAACTTCATCAATGCTTCTACCGGGGTAAGGGTGTTTATATCTGTATCAAGAATATCTTCTCTTATCTGCTCAAGTAGTGGATCATTAAGCTGAATAAAACTCAACTGATAAGGATCTCCGGATTTTGTTGTATGTTTTTGAACGGATGGCTTTTCGTGAAGTGTCTGACTGTGAGATTTTTCAAGAATTGAGAGCATTTGGTTTGCACGCTCCAATACCCTGTCTGGAATACCTGCCATCCTTGCAACATGAATTCCAAAACTATGTGCACTACCTCCCGGTTCTAGTTTCCTCATGAAAATTATCAACTTGCCAGCCTCTTTTACAGAGACATGATAGTTTTTAATTCTTACCATAGTGTTTGCCATTTCATTAAGCTCATGATAGTGAGTGGCGAACAATACTTTTGGTCTGAATAGAGGGTGTTCATGCAGAAATTCTGTAATTGCCCATGCAATACTTATACCATCGTAAGTACTTGTACCTCTACCTATCTCGTCGAGAAGTATCAGACTGCGGTTGGAGATATTATTTAAGATGCTTGCCGTTTCATTCATTTCAACCATGAAGGTTGACTCGCCTGATGAAATGTTATCTGAAGCACCTACTCGGGTAAAAATCTTATCAACCAGTCCTATCTGAGCAGAATCAGCTGGGACGTAGCAGCCTGCTTGTGCCATTAACACAATTAGTGCTGTTTGCCTTAGTAGTGCGGATTTACCAGACATATTCGGACCTGTAATAATCATGATCTGCTGTGTCTGGTCGTCAAGATAGACGTTATTAGTGATATATTTTTCGCCGGCGGGTAATTGCTTTTCAATTACAGGGTGTCGTCCTCCTTTGATATCCAATACATAATCATCGCGTAATTCGGGTCTTGTATAGCCATTAATTGATGAAACCATTGCAAAAGACATCAGGCAGTCGAGTTTTGCAATAACATTTGCATTGACCTGAATCTGGCTTATATAATCAGTCAGGCTGAGTACAAGATCATTATATAAACGATTCTCCATTTCAAGGATTTTTTCTTCGGCAGTCAGAATTTTATCCTCATATTCTTTAAGCTCGGGCGTGATATATCTTTCGGAATTGACGAGAGTTTGCTTTCTGGCCCAACTGTCAGGAACTTTATCCTTGTGAGTATTTGTTACCTCAAAATAATAACCGAAAACATTATTGAATCCGATTTTCAGTGAAGGAATTCCTGTTACTTCTGATTCATGTTGTTGCAGTTTTATCAAATAGTCTTTACCTGAAGTTGAGAGGTCACGCAATTCATCCAATTGAGCGTTTACACCTGGAGCAATAACATGCCCCTTGGATACTACTACAGATGGATCGGGATATAACTCCCTGGCAATTTTTGCAGAAATCATTGTACAAGGATTCAATTGATCACCGGCAAGTTGCAGGGAACTAATGGGAGAAGAAAGACATACTTCTTTAACCTGAACTATCGTATCGAGGGCAACTTTAAGTTGAATAACCTCTCGAGGGTTAATTCTTGCAACAGCAACTTTTGCAATAATTCTTTCAAGATCTCCAATATACTTAACAAGTTTTTGAAGATTCTGCAAAACATCCTGCTGGTCGAAGAAATAGCCAACTGCTTCAAGCCTTTCATTGATTGGCATCTTTTCTTTTAAAGGCAACAAAATCCATCGGCGCAGCATTCTGGCTCCCATAGGGGTAACAGTCTTGTCAAGAATTCCAAGCAGAGTTGAAGCTTTTTCGAAAGGGGAGGAGATTAGTTCGAGATTTCTAATTGTAAACTTATCGAGCCACACATAATGGTCTTCTTCCATTCGTGCTATCTTGCTGATATGACGAACTTTATCATGATTTGTTTCGGCAAGATAATGCATTGCTGCACCAGCAGCAATAATACCGAATTCCTGTTCTTCCACTCCAAACCCTTTTAATGAAGTTGTTTGAAAATGTTTAACTAACAGGTTGTAAGCAAAGTCAAAAGTAAAAACCCAGTCATCAAAAGTTGAGACGTAGAATTTTTCGCCAAAAAGGTTTAACAGATCACTCTTCTTTGATCTTTGGACAATTACTTCACTTGGGCTAAAAGTTTGAAGAAGCTTATCGATATATTCATTTGAGCCTTGTGCAACAAAAAATTCTCCGGTAGAGATATCAAGAAAAGAAATCCCACTTGTTTTTGGCATTATGTGAATAGAGGCAAGAAAATTATTCTGCTTGTTTTCAAGTATTTTATCATTATATGATACACTTGGAGTGACTAGTTCAGTAACGCCTCTTTTGACGATTGATTTGGTAAGCTTTGGGTCCTCGAGCTGATCGCAGATAGCCACTTTGTTACCGGCTCTGACCAATTTGGGAAGATAAGTGTCGAGCGCATGGTAAGGAAATCCTGCAAGTTCTACTGAAGAGGCAGATCCATTTGCCCGACGTGTAAGCACAATACCAAGGATTTCAGAAGCTTTAATCGCATCCTCACTAAAAGTTTCATAAAAATCGCCTACCCTAAAAAGTAACAGGGCGTCAGGATATTTGGCTTTAATACTTAAATATTGTTTCATTAGTGGTGTTTCAACCACTTCACTCAATTCTTTCGCCAATGCATAGTATCTTTGGAAACAAAAATAAGGACTTTGGTTAAATAATCAACCACATTAAGGGTTTAACCTGAAGGTGATGAACAGATTGTAAATATGAAAAAACTATCTATGGAGGAACTTGACAGGTTAAGTGTCAATGAGTTCCGTCAAGCCGATAAACTTAAGGTTGTTGTAGTACTTGATAATATAAGGAGCCAGCACAATATAGGATCCATCTTTCGGACAGCAGATGCTTTTAGAATCGAATGCATCCATTTATGCGGGATTACAGCTACACCACCTAACAGAGAGATACAGAAAACAGCATTAGGTGCCACTGAATCAGTTGAATGGAAGTACTATGAGAAAACCTGTAATTCTATTGAAGAATTAAAGAAGGAAGGATATAGGATAATTGCTATAGAACAGGCTGACGAAAGTATAAAGATCAATGATTTTAATCCATGTATAAGTAGTAAGATTGCAATAGTATTTGGAAATGAAGTGTTTGGTGTAGATGATGAAGTAATGCAAATTTGTGATGAGTGTATTGAAATTCCACAATATGGAACCAAGCACTCTTTAAATGTTTCGGTTACAGCTGGAATTGTAATATGGAATATATTTAATAAACTGACAGTCAAGTAATCTCAAAAAGCGCAACATATTAAATAAACAAAGCTCTGAAAACGGTGTTATAACGGCTAAAAAGCAAAGTCTTGCAGTAATAGTTGAAAAAAAAGTCAAAACCACTTGCTTTTTAGTTAAAAAGTTTGATATATTTACAAATGTGCCCTATATTTGTGCATTGTTTTAACTGTAAGATTGAACTTAATTAATACGACACTTAAAATCTTATAATCATTAATCAACATTACTATGAAAAGTATCTCTAACAAATTATTCATGTTGCTATTGCTGCTGACATTCGGGCTATCTACAGCTTATGCTCAACAGCAGGAGACAACCACGACCAAGAGCGCATCAGCTTTTGATCGCCATCTTTTCATTCAGGCAGGGGCCGGTGTTTCGCAATTTTTCGGTGATATTAACCCTGATTTCCTGAATAAAAGGACAAATCTTATGTATGGATTTGGCCTGGGTTATCAATTCAGCCCGGTGTTTGGCTTAAGAGGAAGCTTCAATAACGGATGGGTAGTAAGCACCCACGAAGAAATTGAAAGGCGCATGTCTTCAAGTATTTGGGATGCCCAACTTGATGCAACCGTTAGCCTTACTAACCTCATTTTTGGATACAATCCAACCAGGTTCATTAATCTTTACGCTCTTGCCGGTGGTGGATATATGAACTATTCTAGTATGTTGCTTGATAATCGTGGTACAGACTCTTTTGATGATGATTTCATCATTGCACGATTTGGACCTGATAATCCAGCAGGAGATCAGGACGCCCGTAGTGCTATCATGGTACCGGTTGGAGCAGGATTAAATTTCCGTTTAGCTGAAAAATGGGATTTATTCCTAGAATACAATCATAGGATAACTTTTGAGGATGATATTGATGTAGTTGAAAGCGAAAAGAATGACCACTATTCTTCTTTAATGCTTGGAGTTACTTATAAGTTTATATCCGGTGCTAATCTTAGTTCAATGGAAAAGAACTTCGATCAGGTAACTATGGTTACAACACCTGATCCACTTGTTAGAGTTGGCGATACTGTTTGTGTTAATACTACAGTCACATTCCCTCCAAAATATTTTGGAAAGAAGGCTGCTATGAATTTCCAACCCGAAGTTCAGTACGCTGGCAAAACTGTTAAGCTGAAACCGGTTAATTTCCAGGGTGAAAAAGTTCAGGGTGACGGTATCGTTATTAACTACAAAAATGGTGGTACATACACATATGTTGATTGCATTCCTTACGAACCAGGTATGAATGCATCAGAACTCGTTGTATCTCCAACACTATACTCACCAAAGGATCCAGTTGCTCTGAATGCAACTCCTGAAGAAATTTCAGGAAAATACAAGGTAATTGATCTTCCACAAAGAAAACTTGCTGACGGAGTTATTATTACCGGCACCCGCGTTTCTCATGATGAGGATCTGATTGTTGCAGAACACGGTTATGAAAAAGAAACCATCATTAGTGACGATGCTACAATTTACTTCCAGGTTAATCTTCACAATCTGAACTGGAATCTTCCTTTAAACAGAAACAGAAATGTACAACAACAGATAGATGAACTCATTAACTTCATCAAACAGGGATATCAGATTCGTGATATAGATATCAATGCATGGGCTTCACCTGAAGGAGAAGAATCATTCAACCAAGGTCTGTCAGAACGTCGTTCACAAACCGGTAAGAAGCAGGTTATTGATATGTTTAAGAAAATGGCAAAGGAAAAAGGTGCTGTAATTAACATACCTCAGCCAGAGGATTCATTACACTTTAATGTTTATGCTAACGGAGAAGACTGGAATGGTTTCATGCAGGCAGTTGAAGCTTCAAACATAGCTGATAAGAGAGTCATCATGAATGTTGTTAATTCACAACCTGATGTTACTCGCCGTGAACAGGAAATAAGAAATATGGCTGTTGTTTATCGCGAAATTGAAGAGGATATTCTACCTCCACTCCGTCGCGTTGAGATTAAAGTTAATTGCTTCGAACCAAAGAAGACAGATGAAGAGATTGCAAACCTTGCAACAAGTGATCCAGCACAACTTAATGAGGCTGAACTGCTTTATGCAGCAACTCTCACTGAGGACCTGAACACAAAAGCACGTATTTACAAAAATTCTACCACAAGATTCCCCAATGATTGGAGAGGATTCAACAATCTGGCTGTAATCAACATGTGGAACAATCAATTAGGTGATGCTGCTTCAAACATTGGAAAAGCTGATCAACTCGAGCCAAACAATGGTGCAATAGTTAACAATCTTGGTGCTTTAGAATCAAAGAGAGAGAATTACGCTGCTGCAATTAATCATTATAACAAGGCAAAGAACCTTGGTGTAGATGTTAATTACAACCTTGGAATTGCTCAGCTTGCACGTAGCAATTACGATCAGGCTCTATCATTAATGGGTAATCGCAAATGCAATACTAATGTTGCTCTTGCTCAAATAATGACTAACAGACTGGACGAAGCCAATGCAACAATGCAATGCGCTCCTGAATCAGCCCATAATTATTACATGATGGCAGTAGCAGGTGCTCGTAAGGGTGATATTAACGCAGTTGTTAATAACTTACAGAAGGCTATCGCTATTGACCCTGCAGTTAAAGCTCAGGCAGCTGATGATCGTGAATTCGTTAAATTCTTCACTAATGATCAGTTTTTGTCACTTGTTAGATAATTGATATGATTTATTGAATGAAAGGCTGTCTTTTATAAGACAGCCTTTCTTCATTTATCGCTTATAAGTAAGTATTTTTGCTACTATGGTTGTTTATTCAAGAAAACTGTTAATAACTTTCAACATTTGGTATTGCCTTTAGTGAATATTTGCATGTTTTTTGTTGAATAAAGATCGTTAAAGTACATACATTAAAATAGTAAACATGAAAAGAGAAAGTATGCAGACTGTAAGACAATTTGTCAGTATGAGACTTGTCATGATGCTTATACTGGCCATTTCAGTTGGTGGTAGTATGACCTCATGTCAAAGTCAAAAGAAATTAGCTAAAAAGAAAGCAGCACAGGAACTTGCCGAAAGAACAGCACAGGCAAAGACTGATTTGTTAGCAATTATCAACGATCAGGGTCAGATGACTCTGGAGGAAAAAGAGTTTAAGCTTAATTCAATAAAAAGAATGAATCTTGAAGATCAGGAAGTGAAGGATCTGATTGTTCAGGCAGAGGAAAAGATCTCAGCAGAAAGAGCAGCTCTTGAAAGGAAGAAGGAAGAAGAACGATTGGCAAGAGAACGAGAGGCCAAAGATAAAGGTCAATACAGTTCAATTACTAACTCTCTGAATGCAGTTGCTGGTGCACGTGATGTTAATGCAGCTAACATAGCCATTAGGGAAGCATTATTACAATTTGCCGGTGAAGATGCGCCTGTTCTGATTTTGATTAGTCAGGAGGGTGAAACAAAGGATTATGATGAGCCTACAACTATCCGTAAATATCTGGAGTATCTGAAAGATCAGAAAAAGGTTTCTGCACGGATAATTAATGCTGAGTATGATTCTAATGGTAAGATAAAGTTACTTGAACTCCAAAACTAAAATGACCATGACTAAATTTAAGATATTATTAGCGATTGTATCACTTTTCATTGGATACAACCAACTTTCGGCACAAGAAACCATCAGCCCTTCCCGTAAACAGGCTATCGACTCTCTTGCATTGGAAAAAGTGCGAGATCTCAGTAAGTATATTAGTATTGTGGGCAATAAGGATACCCCATGGTCAGAGGCAAACCGCGTTATTGAGCGTACATTGGAATTATTTGCAGATGGAGCAATGATGGGCGTTTCAAGCATTAACCGTGAAGAAGTAAATTACTATGGAGTACGTGAGTACCTCGAAAGATTGATGGCTCTCAACTACGATAAAGTAAACATTGAATGGTATAACATACAGTATATTAGTGACCTGGAAAGGCAGCCCGATGGTAGATATGTTGGCGTAATAACAATATATCAACGTTTTGAAGGAACTACTGAAGAGGGCTTAAGATATGTTGATGTGACAAAGAAGGACATTACAGTGTATGTAGAAAGGAAATCTACCCAAGTAGCAGGAAGAATAATCGGATTCTGGGATGTTCTCCTTGGTGATATAAGGGTATCGGAAACAAAACCGGGCTAATTTTGCCGCATCATTTATAGGTGCATAGTCATACATTAGTGTGACTATGCACTTTTAATATTCTCAGGATTATAATCGATTAGTAAAAAAAGGCCTTCATGAGATATATTTTGATTGCTATTATTCTGGTCTTCACTTCTTTGAATGTTGAAGCTCAAGGCTTAAACAGTAAGCTTGTTGATGAAGGCATACTGAATGCTTCTACTAAGCAGGTAAATCAGTTTTTCAGGAGATTTAACGGAGAAGAGAGTACCAAAGGTGAGAGATATTACCCGGGAGATAGGGACTTTAGAAATCATTCATTAAGGAATCAATATTTAAATTTGATATTTGATGCCCAAAACAACTCTATTTCAAGTCAGCTGAAACGAGATTTTGTAAATCAGGTAAATAGTCAAGCAGATCCTCAATATATTGATTTTCATTCTGATGGCTGGTTTGCAGAAGTTACAACCAAATTTCTTTATCAGGGGGCAGATGTATATATTACATTGTTTATGAAGCTTGAGCAGGAAAATTTGGGTTACAAATGGGTAATGTCAAATGTTTACTTCCCTCATTTTAAAAACTTGTTTAGTTCAGTTAGTTCTGATCCTCCAAAATTCCTCCATCCGATGAGTCATGAAATTGACTTTATGAACCTGATAAGAGTTTTTAGTGATAAGGACAATGTTGAGCAGTATATTGAGAAAGAGAGTTCTCCTGATTACTTGTCAATGTTCTTATATGAATTAAAAAAGGGAAATTTAAAGTATCAGTCGGTTACAAACCTTAAATTTCATTTTTTCCAGATCAATGGCTGGTATTTTGAATTGGCAAATTTCAATCGCCCTGGTGCAAATTCAGGTTGGTTAATATCAAGTCTCACGAAATTAGAAAGTGAAACCGATAAAGAGGCAATTATTAAATTTATTATGCATGAATAAGGTTTTCGTTATTGCCATATTGGCATTCTTTTCTTTTTATCAACATAGCTTTTCTCAGGAAGTTGAGTTGTCAGATCAGGAAGTTGAAGAATTCAAAGGGCAGGCCAGGCAATTAGTTGGTTTTATGGAATTCGCTTTTAATACGTTAGGTTCCAATAAGGCAGAATACAAGGACAAACACACGATTATAGAGCAGTCATATCTGAAATTCTTCAAGGATGAGAAAGTACAGATTGAAGATGACTTGGTTGAAAAACGTGATGTTGTTACAAATAAGGACGTTCAAGCTTATCTGAAGGACATTGATTTCTTCTTTAAAGATGTGACATTTAAATACACAATTGAAGATATTGTACAAGAAGTTAATGAAGCAGGTGAAATTTTCTTCAGAATAACTACCAGCAGAAATATTAAGGGTGTTACACTCGATGGAAAGCAAGTAAACGAAAGTAGGCCTCGTTACATTGAAGTTAATCTTGATCCTGCTAGCAGAAGTCTCAAGATAGTTAGTGTCTACACAACAAAATCATCGGAGGAAGAGGAACTTATTGCCTGGTGGAACAGTCTATCAGGTGAATGGCGGAAGTTCTTCGCTCAGGCTACACGTGTTAATGATAGTATCTTACTAAATGAAATTGTCTTTATTCACAACGATTATATTGTAGTTGACGACCAAATTGTCGGATATCAGGACACCCTTGTTTTTACTGATACTATACATATTAACCAAAGTAAGGTTCTTCCGGAAGTAAGACGTATCTTAAGGACTGACCAAATTGATATATCACAAACTAAAGGCATTACAGATCTTAAACCATTATATGCTTTCAGTAATTTAAAGCACCTGGATATCAGTAATGCCAGAATTCCTGACTTGGAGCCTATTAGAAATTTATCAAAACTTGAAACCATAATAGCAAAGTCGAGTCTGATAAATAGTTTGGAGCCAATAAGGTACATACCAAGCTTGCGATATCTTGATGTTTCAGGGACATTAGTTGAGGATATTCAGCCTTTGGAAGCATATGCTGCATTAGAAACTTTTCTTTTGAGTGAGACTAATGTCAAAAGCATTTCAGTGTTACGAAATCTTAACAATCTTCATCATTTGAATATTAGCAGGACTCAGGTGATGGATCTGTCTCCGATAAGTACTCTAACTAATATTGAAATACTTGAATTGTCAGGATTGCCTGTCAATAGTGCAGAATTCCTGATAGGACTTGATAACCTTAAGCGAGTATCGCTTGATGATACAAATATTACAGACATTACACCACTTGCTTCATTAAAGAATCTTGAGGTCGTTAATTTTGACAACACAGCAGTGGAATCGACTGAGCCTTTAATCGGGCTGGAAAATTTAAAGATGGTTTATTGTGATAAGACAGGGATAGACCGGGCAAAAGCATTGCTGTTAATGCAGAAAAATCCTGGATTATCGGTTATTTATGAATCTCAGGAATTACAGGAATGGTGGAATGAGCTACCACAAGTGTGGAAGCAAATTTTCATAGAAAAGGCCGGTTTAGAATTAAGCGGGGAGAATAGTCCAACTCGTGAGCAACTCCATACAGTGTCTTTCATTAAAGAAATTGACATTTCAGGAATTTCAAACATCGACCAACTTAATCCGTTGCAACAACTTGTATCACTTAATTCTCTGAATATTTCCCAAACTGCAGCATCTGATCTTCAACCCATAAGTACTCTTTTTGATCTTAGACTACTTGATATATCCGGGACTAAAATTCAATCGCTAGAACCTATTTCCGGATTAAGAAGCCTTCAGATGCTCGATTTTTCTAATACCTTAATTACAAAAGTATCTCCAATTAAAAATCTGAATAACCTGAGAGAACTGAGTCTGGATAATACACAAATTCAAGATCCCATTGAGCTTGCTTCAATGCCTCATTTGGAGTTAATTTATGCAGACGGGGTTGACTTAATCCCTTCAGTTGTAAACACAATCTGGGATAGCATACCGGATATACTTGTAATATATAATACATCACGATTAAATGATTGGTGGAATGGCCTTTCTCCTGAGTGGAAGAAAACATTTGAAAACTATGAAACAATAGACCTGGCAAAACCCGATCGCTTACAGCTACACAAGGTAGTTTCCATAAAAGAGATCGATTTAGGTAATAATAGGGCAATATCTTCATTGGAACCTTTAAAAATGCTGGAAAGACTTGAGAGCCTAAACATTTCAGGACTGCAGATTGCAGATTTATCCCCGCTAAGTACTACAAAAAGACTCCGAATTGTAGACGCATCTGATTCACCTGTAAGTGATATAAGTGCTATAAATAGTCACAAAAACCTCGAGGACTTAAACTGTGCTAATACACCTGTAAGTGATCTTACTCCAATTTCCGGTTTTACAGGACTTTTAAAACTTAATATTTCAGGTACCCAGGTGACAAAGCTTAAGCCAATAGAAACATGCTATAATTTGCAGGAATTGGATATTTACAATACGAGAATAAGTAACCTCTCTCCACTAAATGATCTTTCAGAGATAAAATTACTGCGGGCTTATAATACTCGTTTAAGCAAGAATAAGATAGAGAAATTTAAGTCATCTCATCCCAACACTGATGTAATCTATTATTAGAAGAACTAAGTAAATGTAGTACTAATTGCATCTTTTAATTCTATATTTTCAGAGTTAAGTATTTATTCTGGTAATAAAA
Organism: Bacteroidales bacterium UBA5507; assembly: GCA_002426195.1. Taxonomy (GTDB): domain Bacteria; phylum Bacteroidota; class Bacteroidia; order Bacteroidales; family Lentimicrobiaceae; genus Lentimicrobium. The sequence continues at coordinate 18,162 of DIOT01000056.1, forward strand.
TCCAGGATTCCCCTTTAATAGATACCCTATTTGCGATTGTTTGGATAATTTCAATATTATCAGTGGTGTTTATTATTACATCCACACCAGGTTCAGGAGAGCCTTCAAAAGATTTTGAACCATGGTCATTCTGTACAAATAGGAAGAGCCCCGGTTTAACATGTTTACGCAAGCTTCCAGATTCACAGACAATATATGTATTATCATTTATTGCAAATTTCCGAATTGCGTTATAAGTCTCAAGCAATTTAGATTTATCAGCAATAATGAAAAACGCTTTTCCGGCACCAGCAATCATCATTTTTGCGGTGTCTTTATGGGGGTCGGTTCCTGTTTCACGGTAAATACTAAATGAGTCGGAAGGTATATCTTCATGTGCGCCATGGTGTCTTTCATCACCGGTTCTCTTTGTGCAAACTTTTAGTCCTGTAATTGAGTAATTTGCAGATAGATTATTAATTATAGATGTTGCTAATGTAGTTTTGCCGGTGTTCCTGCCGGATCCGGCAATAAGTAGCAAACGATTATCCTGTTCCATAATTATTTTTTAATAAATCACTTCAACGGCTGATGCTTTGAACGAAATCCATACTTGCATTCCCACTGTTATATTCATTTTAATTAATGATTCATCAGTAATTGAGACAAAAAAGTTTACACCTGTGTCTACACAAACCTGATAGCCTTCTTTTTTTGGATTTATGGCTGTTATGACACCATTGAAATTATTGAGATTACTATTGTCAGGTTGATGTATGTCAATTGTTATTGAATTACTACGGACTAAAATATTTGCATCTTTTACTGGAATGTGTTCACCAAGTTTGATGATCAAATCGTTAATGCTATCAATTACTTTAGCTTCTGTTACTTCAATATTTACTTTAAAGAAGTTCCTTTCACCAGTGAAGCTAGCTGAGAATGACGTCTTAGGATTATCAATCACCTCCCGGGTCGTCCCAGACTGGATAATTGTACCTTTTTCAATAATTGTTATGGTGGTTCCTAATGCAACAGCTTCTTCAAAATCATGTGTAACATGTAAAATAGGCATTCCTTGATTATTGATGTTTCGCAGTAAACCACGAATATCAGCCCGCATAGAAGCATCAATTGCAGACAATGGCTCATCAAGTAAAAGGACTTTGGGCTCAGATGCAAAAATTCTTGCCAGAGCAACACGCTGTATTTCTCCTCCGGAAAGTGCAGAAGTTCGCCTGTTTATTAGATGACTGATGCCCATCATTTCAGCTAATTCAAATGCTTTGCGTGTTTTTGTTTCCTTGCTATCACGGAATAATGGGTAGGAAATGTTTTTGAGTACTGACAGATGAGGAAAGATAGCCGGCGATTGAAAAACCAACCCTATTTTTCTTTTACCTGTCGGAAGATTTGTAATATCTTTTCCTTCCAGAAAGATTGTACCGCTGTCTGCATTAATTATCCCTGCAATAAGCTCGAGTAATAATGATTTCCCCGCGCCACTTTGACCGAGCAGTATATGGTAGTCGTCAGCTCTTATCGACATATTGATGTCAGAAAGGGAAAAGCTATCAAATCTTTTGTTAAGTGACTTAATATCGAGCATTCTCAGGATCTTTTGTGAATAAACGCATAATTAAGAATAGAGAGATGGTTATAAGGATGAGCAGGACTGCAGCGGGGCGGGCATATTGTAAACCAAAAGAGTTAAATCTTTCAAAAATCATTACCGACGCTGTCAGAGGATAATAGGCAATAATAACAACAGCTCCGAATTCACTAATTCCACGGGCAAACATCATGACTGCACCTGTTATTATATGCCTCAATGCCAACGGGATAGAGATAGTGTAGAATACTCTGAACGGATTAACACCCAGGTTTAATGCTGCTTTTTCCAATCTTTCGGGCACCTGATTAAATCCTTCTCTTGCTGCATTTATAAAGAAGGGGAGGCTGACAAATGCCATTGCAATTATTATACCGGCAGGATGACTTACAAAGTCAAGACCAATCAATGAAGCTATCTTTCCAATTTCTGAGTTTCTTGAGACTAAACCGAGTAATGCTATACCTGCGGCTGTATGAGGTATTACTATTGGTAAGTCAATTAGTCCAAGAATAAATCTTTTCAGTGCAAATTTCTTACGAGCTAATAACCATGCCAGGGGAAGTGAAAGAACTGAGAAAATTATTGTGGCTGAAAGACTAGTTGCCAGTGAAAGAAGAATACTCTCAATAACAACTTTGTCGCCAGCTGCTTCAAATACCTGTTGAGGGCTTGTCTTTATGAAGATGCCGACAATTGGGGCTGCAATGAATAAAAGGATGAATGCACCCGCGACATATGCAATATTAATAAAAGTTCGATGTCTCATAAAAACTTAGGAGCTTATAATTCCTGCTTTGGCAAAGTTAAACCTAATATCTGACGTATTTATGAAGATTTAAAATCAGGAGCAGGAAACCATAATTTTGTAAGTTTGTTGTGTTTATACTTAATCGTAAAGTCAAACAAAACGAAATGACAAAGAAAGTAGCTTTAATAACAGGCATTACAGGTCAGGATGGAGCATATCTGGCTGAATTTCTCCTCAAAAAAGGATATATTGTCCATGGAATCAAAAGGAGAAGTTCGCTTTTTAATACTAACCGAATTGATCACTTGTATCAAGACCCACACATTGATGACAGGAGTCTCGTGCTTCACTATGGTGATATGACAGACTCTTCCAACCTCATTAGAATAATACAAGAGGTTCAGCCCGATGAAATATACAATCTTGCTGCAATGTCGCATGTAAAAGTTAGCTTTGACTCGCCTGAGTATACTGCAAATGCTGATGGTATAGGAACATTAAGGTTGCTTGAAGCTGTAAGATTACTTGGAATGGTTAAGAAGCCAAAATTATATCAGGCTTCAACTAGTGAATTGTACGGTCTCGTTCAACAAGTTCCACAGAGTGAGAAAACGCCATTCTATCCACGAAGTCCTTATGCGGTAGCAAAGCTATATGCTTATTGGATAACGGTAAATTATCGTGAAGCATATGGGGTGTTTGCTTCAAATGGAATCCTTTTTAATCATGAATCTCCAATAAGAGGTGAAACCTTTGTTACTCGTAAGATAACCATGGCTGTTTCTAAGATTGCACTTGGCATGCAGGATAAGCTCTATCTAGGAAATCTGGATGCAAAACGCGACTGGGGACACGCTAAAGATTATGTTAAAGCTATGTATCTTATTTTGCAACAGGATAAACCGGATGATTTTGTAATTGCAACAGGTAAAACAACTAAGGTGCGTGATTTTGTCAGAATGGCCTTTGGCTATGTTGGTATCGAGCTGAAATTTGAAGGCGAAGGGATTAATGAGAAAGCCTTTGTTTCAAAATGCAACAACGCGGATTATCAGATTGAAATTGGAAAAGAAGTTCTTGCAATTGACCCGTCATACTTCCGTCCGACAGAGGTTGATCTATTGATTGGAGATCCAACAAAAGCTAAAACTCAATTGGGATGGGAACCCGAATATGATTTAAACAGTTTGGTGAATGATATGATGGAGAGTGACCTGAAGCTAATGAAGAAGGATCGGTATCTTATAGACGGTGGCCACCCGGTATTTCATTATTTTGAGTAAACTCTGAATTTCACACATAAAAATGGAGAAACATAGTAAAATATTTGTCGCCGGACATCGCGGTCTGGTAGGAAGTGCAATTAAAAGAAATCTGGAGGCTAAAGGATACAATAATCTAATTGCAAAAAGTCATTCAGAACTTGATTTGATGGATTCGCAGGCTGTTGCTACTTTTTTTGAGACTGAAAAACCTGAATATGTTTTCCTTGCTGCCGCTAAAGTAGGCGGCATCATGGCAAACAACATCTACAGGGCTCAGTTTATATACGAAAACTTGCAGATACAGAATAATATTATTCATCAAGCATATATAGCAGGAGTCAAAAAATTGTTATTTCTTGGAAGTAGTTGTGTTTATCCAAGGGATGCACGGCAACCTATAAAAGAAGAATATCTTCTTACCAATGAATTGGAGTATACCAATGAACCATACGCTATTGCAAAGATTGCCGGAATGAAGATGTGCGAATCATACAACCTTCAATATGGTACTGATTTTATTTCTGTAATGCCAACGAACTTGTATGGGCCTAACGATAATTTTCATCTGGAAAACTCTCATGTATTACCTGCACTTGTCAGGAAAATGCACTTAAGCAAATTACTCGATGAGGGTAAGTTCGACGAAATACAGCGAGATCTAGGACTTGACTTTTCAGAGCTTAGCGATAAATCAGAATTAAAAAGCTCGCTGGTAACATACCTTGAAAAGTATGGCATTATGTATGATACCACAGGTAGTAAGCCAGTAGTTAGTTTAAGAATATGGGGATCGGGTGTTCCAATGAGAGAATTCCTTTGGAGTGATGATATGGCAGATGCTTGCGTTTTCATAATGGAAAAGTTTAGCTTTAAAGATCTGGCGCTGAAATCAACAAATAATGTAATTCGCAACACGCATATAAACATTGGTAGCGGTAAAGAAATAAGTATCAGAGATTTGGCATTCCTTATTAAGGATGTTGCCGGATTTAAAGGAGAAATTATATTTGATACTACCAAACCGGATGGAACTCTTAGAAAGCTATTAGATGTATCGAGATTGACAAATATGGGATGGTTGCCTAAAATGAGTTTAAAGGAAGGTGTCAGGGAGTTGTATCATTACTATTTGAGAGAATCAGAACACAAATAATCAGATATAAAACAGAAGAGGTTGGCACCACCCAACCTCTTCTCCACCTAAAATTTAACCACTACTGATAAATCAGTTTCTTTGTAATTGTTGAGTCTCCTTGTTTGATAATTAGGATATACATCCCTTTAGGCAAGTGACTCAAATTGATAACATTTTTTTCTTCATTCGATTGCTTATAATATTGTCCGGCTCCATTCATATCAGTAATCATGTAAGTTAAATTCTCTGACTCGTTGTTAAGCGATATGGTAAAAAGACCATCAGTAGAAGGGTTGGGATAAACATTACATTCTGAGATTTCCACAGTTGGGCTTATATTCATTTCTTTAGTCATAGAATTTACTCTGATAAAGTGAATGTTTACTGTTCTTGTGGAACTTAATGAAGGATTTCCTGAATCTGTAACTTTTATAGTTAGTCTCACATATCGGGTCGGAAGCCTTCTTAGTGCGGAAGCATTTAGAATATATAAATCACCGGTTTGTGCTTTGATTCCCAAAATATTTTGAATATTTCCTGCAGCAATCTGATAAGTTAGCTGCTGATTAATATCGGGATCAGTAGCAATTACACGACCAACTACACAGCCTTGTGGTGTATTTGTATAAACAGTGAAAGATTGATATGGCTGTATAACAGGAGATTCATTTATGTCGTTAATCTCAAATATGACAACTGCCTCTGAAGACATTACAGGATTCCCATTGTCGGAAACCCGAACAATAATCTCAAGTGAGCTATTTGCTTCATAATTAAAGAAACCAGTGTTGAGAACAGTGAGTAATCCTTGAGGTGTGCAGTTTACAAAATTATCTTCGTTCCCACTTATAATTTCGAAAGTAAGAGATTGTCCCTGGTCAGCATCAGCGGCAACTAATTGTCCGATTTGGGCACCGTTTACCGGATTCTCATTAATAGTAAAAACCTGCTCCTGAATCAACGGCGCTGAATTCGATGAAATTATATTGATTGTCACATTACAAAATGCACTTTCGGTTGGTTGCCCATTATCACTTACTTTTACAGTGAGAACAAATTGGGAGTATGAATTTAATGCTGTGGCATTATTGACTTTTATAGTGCCATCGTTACTATTAAGACTAAATGCTGTTAAACTGTTTCCTGCTGTAATTGTGTAATTCAGTGATTGACCGTTATCAGGATCAGTGGCATTTATCTGTCCTATCAAAGTTCCATTCACACTGGTGTTAGGTACATTATACCCCTGATCGTCTACTTCAGGTTTTTCGTTTACATCCTGAATGTTGATAGTGATTGTTGCACTTCCTGAAAGACCGCCCTGGTCAGTTACACTAACCTGAAGTGAGAACTGTTGATTTGATTCATAATTAAGAGATTGTGAATTCTGGATAATGAGTTCACCGTTTGAAGAATTTAGTGAAAATGTATTGTTCACATTGCCACCGGTTATTGAATAAGTAAGCGTTTGATTATCATCAGGATCGGTTGCTAATACAGTACCGACAACAGAATTTACGGCAGAATTTTCTGCAATACTAAATGTTTGATTGCTTATAATAGGGTGTTCGTTCACTTCCTGAACATTGACGATAATGGTAGCATTTGCTGACAGACTGCCTTGGTCAGAAACTTGAACCAGTAAGGAGAACTGTTGGATTGCTGTATAATTTATTGCCTGTGCATTCTGAACTGAAAGTACTCCGGTGGAAGCATTTAGTGAAAATGCATTATTCACATTACCACTGATAAGTGAAAAAGATAGTGTCTGATTATTATCGGGGTCACTAGCAGAAACAGTTCCAACGACTGAGTTTACAGAGGCATTTTCAGTGATACTAAATGTTTGACTATTGATTACAGGTTGCTCATTTACATTTTGAACATTCACGGTAATAGTGGCAACAGCATATAAATCACCCTGATCGGCTACCTTTATCTGTAAAGCGAACTGTTGGATTGCCTCATAATTAAGTGCCGCTGAATTCTGTACAGCAAGTACCCCGGTTGAAGCATTAATAGAAAATGTGTTGTTTGTATTTCCTCCGGTAATTGAATAAGAAAGAGTCTGATTATTATCAGGATCGGTTGCAGATATGGTTCCAACAACTGTGTTTACAGTGGCGTTTTCGACGATGCTAAATATTTGGTTATTGATTATAGGTTGCTCATTCCCATTTTGAACATTCACTGTAATAGTGGCAACAGCATATAAATCACCCTGATCGGCTACCTTTATCTGAAAAGCGAATTGTTGGATTGCCTCATAATTAAGTGCCTGTGAATTCTGGACAGTCAGTACCCCGGTTGAAGCATTAACTGAAAATGCACTGTTTGAATTTCCCCCGGTAATTGAATAAGAAAGAGTCTGATTATTATCAGGGTCGGTTGCAGATATGGTTCCAACAACTGTATTTACAGTGGCGTTTTCGGCGATGCTAAATATTTGGCTATTGATTACAGGTTGCTCATTCACATTTTGAACATTAACAGTAACGGTTGCGACCGCATACAAACCACCCTGATCGGCAACCTTTACCTGTAAAGCGAACTGTTGGATTGCCTCAAAATTAAGTGCCTGTGAATTCTGTACAGCTAGTACCCCGGTTGAAGCATTAATAGAAAATGCATTGTTTGCATTTCCGTCAATGATTGAATAAGTTAGAGTTTGATTATTATCGGGGTCAGTTGCTGTCACTGTTCCGACTGTAGTATTGGCTGAGGAATTTTCGGCCACATTAAAATTCTGATTATTAACAACAGGAGGATTATTAACGTTTGTTGAAGGATATTCAAAGTGTCCGATATCTGCAGACTGTCCTTGAGGAACAGTAGTTCCAAAAAAATCTTTATTATAGCCACAGTTGGATCCTGCATTAATGCAAGGAGATGTTGGTTGTAGAGTAAAATCGCGGTTTGAGGGATTTACAAATTTAGGATCTGCAAGTATGCTGTTTTGATCCTGGCCGGTAGCACTTCTCCAGGCAACCAGAGTGCTGTGTCCATTGAGGAAGCCTGATGACTGAGTGTTGAATGTGTTGTTATTTGAAACTACACTTCCGGATGTTGTGTATACTTTAGTTCCTGAAACAATGTAGAATATGTTGTTTTTTGAGACAATGGATGTATTGGACCCTGAGGTAATCACATTGCTGGTCTGGTTGTAAAATACATTGTTTTCAGCCCGTAAATTGTAATTAGTAAGAACACTGATAGCGACTTTGTTCTGAATGAATTTATTATAATACACCTTAAGGTCACTCACGTATGTATACATACCGTAATTTCCATCAGAAATTGAATTGTACCTAACAGTAACTGACCCGGTGGTTGGGTGAAGGTAAATACAACTGGTATTCTTAGTTCTGTTGCCTATTAAGGTATTGTATTCGAAAATTCCGGTATAATTTACACCATAAGCAATGAAACAAAACTTGTTCCCAGTTGAACTGTGATCAAGAATGTTATGGTGTATATAAAAGTTGTGGTTGTTGGTAGAACCAATCTGGATATTATCACCTGCAGAGTAACTTTCGTCGGTATTCACATTATACTTAAGATTTACATTATAGATGTGACAATATCCGATTTCAATATCTGGAACATTTTTAATATATATTCCATCATCTTGAGTGTTATACACAACAGAATTCAATATTTTGTTACCAGCACCGGTTGTAAGTACTCTTATGCCCCACTGTACATCACGGAGTATACAATTATCTATGACATTGTTTGATGAATTTGTTCCATCAATAATTACGGCACAAGTAGCCTGACCTGTAGAAGATGATAAATCAAGATCCCTGACTGTGTTGTTAGAGCCACTTGTTATTTTTACGACTTTAGTTGTACTACCACCTGATGAGATAATTTTAGGTTTGGCACCTTCGCCATAGGATCCAAGGGTAATACTACTTCTACCTGATAAGTCAATATAGCCTGAAGTTGTGAAAGTTGTACCGGCTTTTTGCAGGTAAGTCTTTCCATTAGTCCATGAAACCTGACTCCAGGATTTGTATGGAGTGCTGATTGACCCATTTTGAGTACTTCCAGTGTACGATGGATCAATATAAACAACACCCTGTGCCATTACAAAAGAATGTGACAGGATGGCTAATAAAGCTACTAACAGTGTTGAGCTCGGATGTCTTTTTAAAAGTCGTAGATGTTTTGTATTCATAGTTTCATTGCTAAAATTAATTTATTTAAGAGTACTATTTACAAATTTTGTTTTTTTCAAATGCTCGTCTCTGACTAAGCAATAGGGAAAGACATCATTCCTGCCTTTCCCTGCTTAATCAATAATTCTAGTGTTTAATAGCTTTTAGAGTTTTTACTTCTGAACCATTATCAAGTCGGATGAGGTATGCTCCACTTGGACTAGTGCTTAGGTCCATCAGGCCTTTATTGTCTTGCGTGACTTTAATTGCTTTAATCAATCTGCCTGACATATCATATGCTTCAATTTTAGCTTGCTCGCATTGTTTTCCGAAGCTTACAGAGAATTTGCCATCTACTGAAGGATTAGGATATACCCTGATTTCCTTTGGAACATCAATTGTAATCTCTTCCTTCTCATCCACTTCAATTCCGTCTATGACTTTGTATCTGACAACATTTACTGTAATTGTCTGAGTGAATGACATGTTAGGATTACCATTGTCGGTAACTCTTACTTTTAAATAGAATTTTGGATTATTGTATATGTTAATAGCCGACCTTGTTTTTACTTTGATCACACCGGTTGTGCTGCCTAGTGAGAAAGCATTTCCGGTATTACCAGATACAATTGTATAGGTTAACGTTTGTCCCTGATTCGGATCTGTACCAACCAGTTTGCCAACAAAAGTTCCATAAGGAGATAGATGTCTTACAGAAAATGTTTTAGCTGGTAAATATGGAGGCTGATTAGATGAAGCATTTACCTTTATAGTCATGGTTGCCTGAGCTGACTTAATTGGATTCCCGTTATCAGTAACTTTCACAACAACACTGAAAGTCTGTACAGGAAGAGTCTTGGCTACTGTTATGTTTCCATTTGATGAGTTCAGAGCAAATACTCCATTGTAGTTGCCACTAACAATGCTGTAGCTGAGTGTTTGACCGGCGTCTGGGTCGCTGGCTACAACTCTGCCAATAAAGGTTCCCACTGACATTCCCTGATATGCATTAAATGTTTGATTTGCAATAACAGGCGAATTGTTTGTGCTTGAACTTGTAACTGTGACAGTTACGGTAGCTTGAGCCGTTTTTATGGGATTTCCGTTATCGGTGACCTTAACGACAATACTAAATGTTTGTGCCGGTAAAGGTTTGGCAACTGTAAGATTACCAGTTGAACTATTAAGTGCGAATACTGAATTAGTATTACCTGACACAATACTAAAGCTGAGTGTTTGACCCTGATCGGGATCAGAGGCTACGATTTTCCCAACTAAAGTACCAGTTCCTGCACTTTGCGATACAGTAAATGATTGATTATTAATTACAGGTGATTGGTTAGTTGGAGACGCTGTAACATTAATTGTTACTGTAGCCTGAGCTGACATTGCGGGATTGCCATTATCAGTTACTTTTACTACCAGACTGAAATTCTGAGCAGGTAGAGCCTGAGCTACAGTAATTTTGCCATTTGTTGAACCTATAGCAAATACAGAATTTGTGTTGCCAGATACAATTGAATATGTAAGTGCCTGTCCTGCATCCGGATCGGAAGCCGAAACTGTGCCAACGACTGTACCAACAGCTGCAGATTGGGCGACAGTAAATGACTGATTGCCGATTTGTGGAGCATTGTTTACTGGATTACCTCCACCACTACCATTTTCGTGGATACCTGCATCAGGAGCCCCTCCCTGTGGAACAGAGCCCCCAAAATAATCTCTGTCGAGACTTACATTAGCTCCTTTATTGATCGCAACTGAACCTGACTGAATTTTGAAGTCACCAGAAGTTGGACTAGTAAATTGCGGGTTTCCTACGACTGAAGCTGCATCGTTACCTGATGAATTCCTCCATGCTGATAATGTAGAATGACCGTTAATAAACCCTGATTGCTCCTGGTTGAAAACGTTATTATTTGAATTTATACTGCCACTTGTGTTGATAGCTTTTCCTCCTGAAGTAACATTGAATATATTATTTCTAAGTGTTACTGAAGTATTGGAATTAGAAGAGACTGCAACATTCATGTTATTGTAGAATACATTGTTACGAGCATTAAGCGCGTAACCGTTCATCACATTGACAGCGCTTTTATTTTGCGAGAAAATGTTGTAGTAGGCATCTAGTAAGTTAGCATAGGAGTAAATTCCATAGTTACTATTCTTTATTTCATTATATCTAACAGTGACGGCTTTAGTAGTAGGGTGTAGATATATGGCACTAACGGTCTTGTTTGCATTACCAATTAAAACGTTATTTTCGAGAATACCTGTATAATTGTTACCAAACACAATGAGGCAAAACTTATTACCCATAGATGAGTGGTCAATAATATTATCGTGAATATAGAATGAATGATTGTTAGTAGATCCGATTTGAATACCATCACCTGCCGAGTAACTCTGGTCGGTATTTACCAGGTATTTCATATTAACGTCATAAATGTGACAGAATCCTATTTCAATAGTTGAAGCATCTTTCACATAAATACCATCATCACCTGTATCATGGATAGTCGAATTCATAATTTTGTTGCCTGATGCATTAGTGATTACTCTAATACCCCATTCAGCTTTATGAATCAAACAGTTGTCGATTAAGTTATTGGCACTATTTGTACCACTGATATAAATACATGACGTCCAGGAACCTGAAGCAGTAATTTCCAAATCTTTAACAATTATATTTGAGGAGGAGGAAATATTTAGAATGTAGCTGCCATTACCTGATGCAACGATTCTTGCTCTTCCTGATCCATAGGAACCAAGTGTAATATTTGATTTAGAATTAAGGGCAATTCCAGTTGTGTTAAAGGTAGTACCACCTTTTTGAAGATAAGTATTTCCGTTCGTAAAGGTTACTTTTGTCCAGGAATTATATGGATTCTCAATTGAACCATTTTGATTTGAAGAATTATTTGTAGGGTCAATATAGATAGTTGCGCCAAAGAGTGTGGCTGAGAAGAATGTTAATACTAATATAATAGCGACACTTAATGTCTTAAGAAGACTTCGATTTTTTAAGTGGTTGAATTGTAGGTTGTTAGTTGTTAACTTAGTTTCATTCATAATAGTTGCATTTTAGGTTTGCAATCTATTGAATGAAAAATAATGCCACTAGTCAGAAATATGATTTTAAGGGCTTCCTGAGATGTGCTTTTGATTTATCTAAAGTATTGTATGATAGTGCTTTATACTTTTTTACGACTTTTTAACATTGCCTGTTTTGCTCATACAGATTTATGAAAATCGCATAGAAATCAGCCCCGCATTGGGGAAAATATCTACATTACTATTATGATAAAAATGAAAAAAGTGCCAAAGATTAAGATACTTAATTTCTGGCACTTGAAATCGTTATAATTAAATGTTATGTGAACCTATGCTAAGGATACATTATTATAATTATAATTTTTGGCAGGAATGAGGGTTTCCTTGAATAACCAAAAGCTCCATAGTCGTAGCAGTACTATTAATTGGAAGAATAGGTTTTTGCAGATTTTTTCTTCTTGAATACTTTCATTCCACTCTTGCCATTCTCAGAATAATAAGAGTACTCATAGCCATAATCGTAAGCCATACCACGAGCTTTAACATCATTTAGTATAATACTTACATTTGGAATTTTCTTTTGCAGGATATGCTGAATATTGTTTTTGAAGGCCTCTTTGTGAGTGAATCCCTGTCGAACTACATACAAAGTCACATCGGCAAATCTGGTCATTAGGTAAGCATCTGATACTACACCAACCGGAGGTGAATCAACTATTATGAAGTCATACATATTTTTCAACTCGTTTATCACTTCTTCAGTTCTTTCAGATGCGATCAGTTCCAAGGGATTAGGCGGAATAGGTCCTGCTGAAATATAATCGAGATTTTCAACTTGCGTTGGTTGTATTACATCCTCGATAGTGGCTTGATTAATAAGAACAGTGCTCATTCCAACCTTGTTAGACAGATTAAGGTCTCTATAAATCTTTGGCCTTCGAAGGTCAAATCCTATAAGTAGAGTTTTTTTTCCAAAGAGCGCAAATACAGAAGCAAGATTCTGTGCAACAAACGATTTACCTTCTCCACTATACGAGGAAGTAAGCAGTATCACCTGTTTCTCCTTACCTCGAGAATAGAATTGCAGGTTTGTTCGAATACTTCTGAAAGATTCAGAGATTGGTGAATTTGACGCAGCTGTTATTACGAGCTTATTCTTGCCTTCATTATGGAATACATGCCCAATTATTGGTACTTCGCTTATTGCCTCCAGTTCCTTCTTATTACTTATTTTCATGTTTAGGAATTCGCTAACCATTATAACTATAAAAGGAATCAACAATCCGCCTATAGATGCAATTATAAAATTGAGAGACCTTTTGGGATAAATCACAGCGGTAGTTATGTTTCGTGCCTGATCGACCACTTCATAATCAGGTGCATTTGAAGCTCTGGCAATTTGTGCTTCTGATCTTTTCTGCAAAAGGAAAGTGTAAATGGCATCATTAAGCTTGAATTTTCTCTCAATTCCGAATAGTTGTCGTTCTGTAGAAGGAAGTCGCGACATTTGAGAGTTGATTCTGGCAACACGGTTATTTATATCTTGCAATGCTATTTCGGTTGTTGTAGCATTGTTCAGGATGTTTTCTCTTATGGTGCTCTTTAAACTGTTAATCTGAATTTCCAGATTATTTAGAAACAGATTTTTAGTATTACCCCGTTTCAGTAAATTTGCTCTTTCAGTATTTAATGAAATCAGTTCAATAATTAGCTGGTTAAGTATAGGGTCCTGTACACCCATAGATGATGGTGCAATAAGATCCGACATATCATTGTTTCTATCGAAATATTCCTTTATATAGTCGTAATATTTTTTTTGCACCATTAAGACAGCTCTCTGATTTTCAAGTTCACTCATTTTTTCAAAGGATTTCTGACCTTGAAAGCTTAAATCCATAACCTGATTAGATGTTCTGAAATTCTGCAGTTTGCTTTCGGCTATTGTGAGTGAATCGGATACTTCACTAATCTGACTATCAATAAACTTTACAGTATTAATCGCTATCCGATTTTTCTTTTCAAGATTTCTGTCGAGATATGAATTAGAAAGAGTGTTTAAGAAATCACTTATCTTGAATCGATTATCACCCTTCATCGTAATTACAACAAGTGATGATGTTTTTGAAGTATTGACGGCTTCGAGATTTGATTGAAATTGGAGTGTTAAGAGGTTAACATTGTTGAATTTGAAATAAAGCTTTTCATTCTTCCAGGAAGACAGGTCTTTCGTATTCAGGTGGATCTTGAAATTATAGTTATCACCTTTTATTTCATCCTCAAAATTGTATATTCCATTAATTGAAATCCGTTCAGCAACTTTAACAACATTGTCTTCCAGATAACTATACATTAGGACTTTCTCACCTTTAGTTTCAACTTTCACTTTTTTATTGTCCAATATTGTAAAGTAAATAGGCAAATCAATTGGTTGTAAGTTAGACTTGTCAATGCTTATTTTAATTGGAGGCTCCAGATAAATCTCTTCATCAGCTCTTAGAAATTTGAAATCCAATGTTTCACCGAAAATATATTTCTCTCTGTGTACACTTGTTTCCAGATTAAGTTGCAATATTGCGTCGTTAATTAATGAAAAGGAATGCAGTATCCCAATTTCATTTTCAATGTTCTGGTTGGCAGCAAACAATCCAAACCCCTGCATAATATTTTCTCCCGAGAGAAACGAATTTTTTTCTTGTTCTTTCAGCAGAAGGGTAGTTGAGTTTTTATATATTGTTGTGGCCATCTTATTAAATAGAAAGGCTGTAACTACCGCAAAAACAAAAGAAATGATGAACCACTTTTTGTGCTTGTATAATGTGTAAAACAGCTCTTTATAGTCTGTTTTCTGATTTATTATTTCCGAGGACTTTTTCACTTTTATTTAAAGAAGTATAGAATTGTTACAAGTGTAGTTATTGATGCAAGGAAAGTTGAGTATGTAAATGTTCTCAAGTTCCTGAATTTTGTGTTTATAGGTTCAACAATCACAATATCATTAGGTTGCAAATAGAAGTACTCGGTTTCAATAACTTTTTTATCAGTTAGATCAATAGAGTGATACTTTATCTGGTCACCATATTCTCTTATTAATGTTACTTTACTTTTGTCGCCAAAGTCGGTGATGCCTCCTGCAAATCCCAATGCCTGGAAGATATTGATCTGTTCCTTAAAGTAAGGGAATTCTCCCTGTGCTCTAACTTCGCCAAGTACCGTGATATTTGAATTAACAAACTTGATCTGTATGGATGTATTACTCAAATATTGACTTAGCTCTTCTTCGATAATCTCTTTAGCTTCTTTGAGAGTCTTGTTATTGACATTTATTTCACCTACAAACGGGAAATCTATCTTGCCGTTTTCGTTAACTGTATAACTGATAAGGTTGATGTCGAACCCCGGTCCGTTTAATGCAGTCTCGTTGCTAAATATTCTTGCTGTTTCGGCATCAATACTCAACACTTTAATATACAGATTATCGAATGGTTGAATTCTTTTAATAGGTCTAACATGGTTATAGGCCGACTTTAGTTGTGTTGTTGTTTCGTTCTGAACAAACTTTAATTTCTCCTGAGGAACACACGAAAAAAGTAGAAAAGAGACTGCAAATAGCATTGCTGATCTCTTAATTAATCTATGAAGTTTATTCATATAGCTTTGTCTTGTTATGGGTGTTAAAAGGCTGTAAAAATGTTTATGAATGAAACGTAAGAGGTATAGATTTGTTCAGATTATGTATGCTAAGACTAAACGGTTTTCTGTCAAAGGTTAAACATTGTCTTGGTATTCAAAGAGATCAGGAGGTAATAGAAAACACTTAAAATATCAGTAACGATTCATAAGCCCAGACTTTATAATAGAACTATTGACCGGAACCTTTTATTACAGTTTGAACTGTTTTTGCTAACAGAATGAAATCGAGCTTTAGCGACCATGAGTCTATATATTGTAAATCTAGTCTCATCCATTCGTTGAAAGATATACTGTTTCGGTTTGGGGCTATTTGCCATATACAAGTAATACCGGGCCGCATCGATAAACGACGAAGTTGCCATCTTTCATACATATTTACTTCTTTGGGTAAAGGAGGACGTGGTCCAACAAGCGACATGTCACCATTAAGCACATTAAAGAACTGTGGTATTTCATCAAGCCCTGTCTTTCTTAAAATCCTGCCTATTGAAGTTACACGCGGATCATGTTTAATCTTAAAAACCGGACCGTCCATCTCATTCATCTTCTCAAGTTTTACTCGCTGCTCCTCAGCATCAATAACCATTGTCCGGAATTTATAAATATCGAAAGTTCTTCCTCTTAATCCCACTCTCTTTTGTCTGAATATTACAGGTCCTTTTGATGTCATTTTAATCGCTATAGCGATAAAAATAATCACTGGAGACCAAATAAGAAGAATAAAGAATGATGCCAGCACATCAAATATTATCTTCCATCTGTGAGAAAATTTGTTGTCAGGAGTATTGATAAATGAAAGAAAGGGTATTCCTTCAACATATTCCAGCTGTGTAATGGTAGATTGCATATGAAAAAATGAAGATTGCATTCTAAACACTACACCGATTTCTTCACACAAATAAATAAAATGCCTAATTTCATCCTGTTCTATTTTATTTCTGCAATAAAGAACTTCGTCAATTACTTGTTGTCTGAGAATTGCTTTAAGATTCTCAACATCTCTCTCTATTGAGAACCTGCTACTAAAAACCTCTTCTATTATATCACTATCAGAGATAATTGTATGAATATGGTATCCTGATTCTTTCTTTAGGAGTAATTTTTCAATGAAGTCTATGCAGTTGGCATCAGCTATAACAATTACGTTTTGGACATTGAGACCTTTTCTTAATAATTTCTTATAATATCTTGAGGAGGAGAGCAGCAGAACACTTATTAAGATGAAATCAAGAATTGCGAATGTTAGAATGACATAATTATTTACCTGGCTTAGATCAAAAGCTACTTGTACAAGCGCCAGAAAACCTGTTGCGGTGATTACAAATAGTCCTGTTTCAAAAATGATCGTTAAATCACTTTTGTTTCTTGAGAATCGTGTTAGATTTGTCTGAACAATACCGACATACCAAAGAGGAACAATAAATAGAGCTATAGTGAGGTATTCGGAGCTATAAATAAGATCTCCTCTGTTGAAGTAATCGGTTATCCTGAAAGCACTTATAAAAATAAGAAGTGACAATATGGATATGATTATTCCAACAACTCGACCGGTCTGTTTTTCCTTTTCGCCTGTCATAAGTTTAGTCGGTGGTAAATAATATAGTTAGTTTTAGAAATCTGAGTTAATATTCAGTTATTTAAGTAACAACACTTACGATGTTATGTTAAACCGCTATGAAGTTTTTGGTAAGGAAGTTTTCAATTGTCTGTAGTAGGCTGTTGGAGGCATGCTCACTTATAGCGGGAGCCGGTCTAAGTAAATGTCTTTCATTAAGTGCTTCAATTAACTCCTTGTGAGAAAATACACTTTTTACATAACCAAGTTGTCCGAAACTATTTGCTGTCGCTACCTGATGATCATTTCTGTGTTCTTTGTATTTTGCAAGTCGTGGCATCACAATAATCGGCTTTTGATATTGCATTGCAGAAATAATTGTACCCATTCCCGCATGACCCACAATTAGGTCGGCTTCCATAAATAATTCATTGAATTTATCAGCAGGAATAAAATCGAAGTATTTAAAGTTTGCAGGTTTGTAACTAGCATTAGAAATCTGGGCTATTATATCTTTATGGCCGGACAATCGTGACCATTCATCAACACTTCTTATCAACCGGTCAAATGGTTCTTGAGTTCCGACAACTACATATATCATAGTATCACAGTTCCTTTATAAATAGTTTTACCTTTAGCCAAATGAGGCCATTGCGTTATGTGAAGATCAGCAAAAGGTTTTATAAGACGTCCACTTAATGAGAGCCTTTCAACATTTGCAATACTGTCAATCCAAATCGTCTTAACACCCTTGAGTTTCCCCCAAAAAACAGCAGCCATACCAGGTGCTGCTCCTGTTGAGATTATAAAATCGGGTTTTTCCTCATCAACTATATTTTTAACAGTAAAGGCCATTTTGATGAGTCTAAGCTTATTCCACCTGTTAGCGTCAGGTACCGACCGATACTTGAAACCGGGATCTTTGAACTTATAATTTGAGAATGTGGAAACAAAAACGACATCGGCATCTTTAAATGCTTTCTGTGTTCTGAGCAACTGTATCCAGTGCCCTCCGCCTGATGCTACTGCAAGTATCTTAAATCTGTTTTGCATTGCCGGTTTTACGGGTTTTAATTACTCTACCTGCAAATGTTTTAATTATCGGATAGTTTAGCTCGTAAAAATGTCTGACCATTTCCATCTTCATTAGTATTCTCATTTGCAATGGCTTTTTATCTGAATAGTTATCCGCGCAAAATTCCCACAAGTTTTCCTGGCTTATACCTGTCAGAGAAACAACTCTATATTCTTTTTGTTGCGATAGATATAGTTGGGTTTTGCTTTCTTCCAATTGTACTTTAGCAACTAATCCGATTTGTGTTAGGGGTGAAAAATTTTGGTCGAACAAGAAATTTCCATGGCTGTAAAATACCCATGTATTCTTAATTTTTTCAACTGGTTGTATAGTATGCGGATGATGCCCAAGTATTACATCAAACCCTGCATTGGAAAGCTCAATTGCTAGATTTTTCTGTTCTTCGGTAGGTTGAGTGCTGTATTCTTTACCCCAATGAATGCTAATAATCCAATATTCATCCTCTTTTTTGTCTCCTGAAAGATCAAGATCTTTTAGTAACTTCTCATAAGAACTTTTAAAGTAAGAACCGTCAAAATAAGAATCGGAAACTAAACTAACACCCCATATTTTCAGAGTAAAATCATTCAATATTACTTCAATCGGTTTATTAGTTTCACCAACAACAGTAATTCCATGATCTTTAAGTCGTTTGATACTGAATGAGGACCTTGAAGTGCCGTGTTGACCGAAATGATTATTTGCAATATTTGCAACTATGGGTATTTCAAGGGATTTTAATAAATTGAATGTTTCAATAGGAGCAACATAGACAGCTTCATCTATTGATAATTTGTCGAGCTTATTATCTTCTGCAAGCGACGATTCGAAGTTCATGAATAAAACATCACCGTCTGAAAGTATATCCTTCGTATCTTCACTAATCAACTCCTGGTAACGGTTCTTAAATTTTGTACGAATACCTCTTCCAAAATGATGTACGTTCTCTCCAGTCATATAATCGCCAACACTCACAATTCTAAACGACATGGCTCTCAATTAGTTTGAATTTATCATTAGTTGGATTGAACTCATCCATCTGTTCAATAGTTAAATCAGCATCCTTCAAAAAGCTCGAGATTTCATCAAATACATCTTTCGCAACTTCATTAAAAGCTTCGGGATTAATTACGTGAATGTGAATTTTAATAGATAGATCTTTATTCTGGACAATACGATACCCGTCTATCTCTTTAAATTTATAGAAAACATTATTAAAGAACGAACCGTGAATACTTTTGCCATTGGGAATTCTTATCATATCGCGTGTACGGCCTTTCAAATCAATTATGCGTGCTGATTTAATTCCACAATCACATTTCTCAATTTTTAACCGGCCGATATCACCCACCCTGTATCTTATAAAAGGGAAGCTGTAACTGCTTAGATTGGTCAAAAGTAATTCTGAAAGTCCAAATTCATTTGTAAAAGTCTCGACTAAGCAGGTTCTGTCATTAATGTGGTAACCATCATAATTACTACACTCACAAGTTAATATACCACCATCGTTAGCTCCATACATATCGTAGACTGGCACTCCAAAAGCTTCCTCAATCGCCAAACGTGTACTTGGAAGTAATTGTTCCGATGTCGTGAAAATAGCCTTTATTAAAGGCGTCTTTCTTGTCATATCAGGCATTGATCTCACAATATTTATGATGGAGCTGGGATAACCATATAGTAAAACGGCCTTTCTAGTCTTCCTTGTATCTATTTTCAGGCTTTTATCAATTATATCACCTGTAATAAAATAGTTGTTTTGTAATAAATGGTAGGTCTTCTCAATGAATTGCCTGCTTGTTGTTCGAAGTGAATTGCCTGCAATCGTTATAAATGGATCACCAGGTTCATATCCGGAGTTACGGTGCCAGAAGAAATAAATATAAGCCCAGAACCATGAAAGGTGCTCTTTGTCAACATAATAATAAAAGGGATTTCCGGTACTCCCACCAGTTTTCTTTCTCTGAACAGGCCTGTCTTTTAACCTGGTAAATACATAATCATAATTATTGCCGATAGACTTTTTATCCATAATTGGGAGTCTTTTCAGCACTTCAGTAGGATTTGAGGTTATTTCTTCTATCGATACATCCTTTAAAAGTGGACTATAAAATCGGTTATAGCACTTCATCTCTAGAAGTAATGAAGATAGTTTGTGTGTTTGGATTTGTTTAATATCAGTATCAGCATTACTTTTAAGGAGGTCATAGTAATTTAGTATTTCGGTACCCCGGATTTTATCTATAATCTGCAATCCTAATTTCATGCAATGGTTTCTTTTATTAGTTCGAATTTTGTTTCCCATGTGTTTTTTGAGGCTTCAGCAATCCTCAAACTTTCCCTATTAATGTTGTTTTCAGCAATTGCCCTTCTTGATTCGCTTAGGAATTCAGCAGGTGTATCGGCAAAATAGGCAAAGTCACTAAACATATCCTCAATAACTGGTATTCTGCAACTAACCACAGGTTTACCCATAGCAAGGTATTCGAGGAATTTGATCGGGAACGAGTTCTTTATCCAGTCAGCCATAACCCAGTTAAGTAAGCACACATCAAATCCCTTGGCGAATGATGGTAGCCGGCTAAATTCCACCGGGCCTATGAAGTATATATTTTTAACACCTTCGAGCATAGAGTAATCTCCCAGTACTTTACCAATGATAACTACTGAAAAATCATTTTTAGCCAGATGGACGAATACTTCCTTATCGTTTGCATCCGAAAGAGTACCGAAGTATCCGGCAACTGGTAATCCTTTTTCCCGGATTTTTATAATAAGTGGGTCTAGTCTTTGAGATGATGTAAAGTGCTTAAGATCAACCCCGTGAGTTAGTAATCCCACCTTCCTTTGGGAGAGAGCTTCAAGCTTTTGTCGGATATTGGGGGAGCTTGCAAAGAGATGATCGACATTTTTGCTAAGGTACATCTCTTTTTCTCGCAGTCTATTAAGTAATTCTTTGTCGCTTGTACGGAAATCAGAGATTAAATCGGCGGCCTGATATATTTTTCTTCTAAAATTATACTTAAGCAAGGCAGATAAAGTAAAATTTCCAGATATCCATAGAATGCTGTCTTCCCATTTTATACCTAGCAAAAGTGAAGCAATTTTAACCTGCAAAGTAACCAGTGTTTCATTAATTTTATCAAAAGTTGGATTGAACAGCGGAATGTAAACGGGTATAAGTATGAAAATTCTATTTCCAGCTTTTTTGAAGATTTTAAGATGAGTCTTTAATTTGTTAAGAACCTTTTTCTTCATTGATCTCTTGTTATCGGAATTGACAGCAGGGGATTTAAAAGCAACCGGATTAACCCATAACACGTGATGACCCTCATCTACAAAACGAAATATTATCTGTCTGGTACTGGTAACCGATGGTCTGAACCAATCAGGCCCAGTGCATACCACCCATTGCTTCATCTTTGCCAAGGTTTATCATGTTAAATTTTGAATTTGATTCTAAATGTTCAATTTCGGAATAGATCAAATCTACCGGTCTGAAATAGGAGTCCAGATTGTCATGCATTGTGATTGCAAGAAACTCATCCATATTATACATCCTGGTTAGAATTCTTCGATTTGGAATTTCAACCGGTTCTCTGAAAATGTTTTTGAAGTAATCCGACCGTGGCACAAAAGAATCCTTGTTTATAAAAGGTTTATACTTCTTTTTCTTTCTGGCCATTAGTATGTCCTTATATTGACTGTTAAACTTCACTATGCTCACAAGCATAGATCGTACATACTTTTCATTCTTCAGTGAAACCGGAAACGCAGTAGATTTCACTCTGTTGCTTTTTGGCTCTTCACCAGCAATAATTGTGTGTGCAAGTTGAGTTCTAAGGAGACTTTCAGGTAGTTTATGGTAAACAGCTGCTACATGTTTATCCATAAATGGTGTCAAAGGAGTAATAAAATGTTGTGTTTTAAGTAAAATAACAACAGCATTCCTAAACGACCGGTGGTCTATATCCTGATAAGTATCGTGATCATATAAAATTTGAACAGGAGGGTGGTCTTTATAAATATTTCTATAAGCAGCTTCAGTATCGTATTTACTAAAATAGGGAACCATTTTTTTTGCAACTTCACTTGATATACCTCTTGAATTTCCCAGGATTGTAGCTTTAACTGACGATTCAAAGTCTGTAATCCCGAATGCCCGGTGAGCGCAAAGCTTACCTGAACTGCTTTCGCCATAGAGACCCATAAGTGCATTTGAAACATAATTGCCAGCTATTTTACCTAATGCAACCCATGGTGAAGTTGCAGTAGTGCTCATTGAGAGAAGGTAAGATAAAGTGCGGTCAATTGAATGCTGCTCCATAACATGCAAGTCTTTGTCGAGCAGTTGGGCGATTTTTTTTACCTCAGAGTAATCGAAAATGCCAGTATCTTCTTTAAAGACAAATGGCACATATGGAATCATGTTACGTTCGAGGAAGGGTAGAAAATACCTGCTATCTTTTCCTTTGGAAAGGTAAATGCCCATAGGCTCCTTCATGTATCTATACGTGTCCTTAAAATACTGATCAACAGATTCTCTGAGTTCGTTAATGTACTCTCGATCTTTTTTCTCCCTTGTACGGTTGACTTTCTGAAATGATTTCAAGAAGGTGATCTTCCTGTTTTTTCGTATAAGAATATCTGATGGCAATACAAGTGAGATCTCATTAAACTCAGAGTTTCTATGAGCAGGATATTCATAATGGATAATCTGTGCAAGTGACTCCTCATTCACCGTAAGTCTCAAGGCAGGATTTGTTGAGATTGCAAATAGATTATTACTCACTACAAAATGTTTGCTGCTCTCGTAAAAAAAGACCCTGTTTGCCCCATAACTATCGGTAATAATTGTAAGCTTATCGTGTTTTTTTACATAGGCGAATCCCGAGTACCTTCCATTATATTCCTTTAACTTTGCATAATCTTCATTTGTGCATATTTTTAGAACATCATTTGCCAGATCTGAAGATATTGTTTTTGTCTTATTTTGCCGTAATAGATCGTAATCGTTAAAAGTACCTTCAATAAAAGCAAAGTCGTCATCATGTCGGCAAAAGCTCATACAAGTGAAAACTGACAAATCTTCAGGAATAATTAATACAATACTGTGTTTTGGAGTGTCATAAACCATAGCTTTGTTACCAAAACCGCCAAAGAAACGATTCATTCCCTCTTCAATTATTCGGTTTGTTTCCAGCGTGCTTTCACCTTTTTCTGCCAAAAAATATCCCGGTAGTCTCGAGTTGATAGAAGTGTCAACCAAGGTTTGATGAAAAAATTCTTTCATAGTGTAGTGTTTCCAAACTAACGCATAAGGTTCATTATAGTTGAAAAGAAATAACCTTTTTGTTTTAACTGGACAATAAGTTCTCTGAACATGCCAAGTTCATTTGCATGGAACCTGTGATGGAAAAGCAATCCAATATTTTTTGTGTATTTGGATGCTGTATAAATTTGATTTAATATTTCTTCCTTATTATAATGTTGAGCGGTATTTGTTCCAGTGTATTTTTTAATCACGTTTGCAGATACCGATAATTCCAGAAAGTTAAAATGAGGCCTTTTGCTATCATGGTAGCTGATCTTTTTGTCGAGAATGAAGTCAGCCCCAATTGCTCGACCAATAGTATTTTTAAGTCTATGTTTTGTTGAGAAATTAATTTTAGAAGAAATAGCTTTATAGCCAGCATCGTTCACAGCCTTAAGCGTGTGATAGTTATACGAACCATAGGGAAAAGTAAACACGGGCGACCACTTATCTCCAAATAAGTCATCCATTATATTTTTACCATCTTTAATCGAAACAAACTGGTCGTTGTAGCTTCTTGTACCCCCAAATTCCATTTTTACCATTGGATTCTTATAATTATGGTCAAATCCATGCTGAATAATCTCAATCAATAAAGGATGTTTGTTTTTAATATCAAGTAGCCAATTTGCAACCTCTAATGAAACATTTGCGGGTTCCACTGCATGACTTAGAGGTACTTCCAGTTCTATGCACAATTCAGTGAGGCTAATCAGTTGTTGATCGAGTTTTCCTCTTACATCATCATTTCTTAGAAAAATGTGTGGTTTACTATTTACCATTTTGTAATAGCTTTTCATAAATACCTAAAGTAACTTGTCCTATTGAACTCCATGAATAGTTCTGCTTTGCCCAGGTCTTAATGTATTTGCGGGTTTCATTTTTATTAGTGTATAATGAAGATGAGAAGAAATGCTCCAGTGAATCGGCAAGACTTCTTGCAGATATTTCATCTGAGATCAGACCTGTTTTGCCATGCTGTATGTCGTTCTCAAAGTTTCCAACCCTTGTAACAACAGGAGGCGTTCCAAAATTATAAGCCATGAAAAGGACGCCAGATTGATAGATATCTCTATAAGGCAATGCTATACAATCGGCTGCCTCAAATAGGAATTCAATCTCTTCATCACTTATGTACCTGTTAAATTCTATGATCTTATCCTTGAGAGGTGATTTTGATATTAGATCAGTTATCTTTTTATTGTATTCTGGAGATTTAATATTGCCGGCAATTATGACTGACACTTTATCCTTAAGTTCTTCCGATAGCAATGGTAGACTATCAATAAGTATATCCAATCCTTTATAATGATCAATATTCCCAAAGAACAATATCACTTTTCTGTCAGCAGCAATATTAAACTTCTCTCTTGCTTTTTTATCGCTTATACCGGAAACAGTTACTTTATTATTCATGCCGTGCTTAACAACCGAGATCTTTGACTGTATTATATGGAAATCCCTTATTAACTCATCCCGACTACCTGGAGTGTGTACGATTAAATGACTACAAAGCCTATATAAAATTTTTAAAGTAATTCTATTATACCAGGTGTCGTTATTGTCTCTCTTACCCGCATTAACATTATGCACAGTTAAGACAACCTTATGTCCTTTTAAGCGGGCAATAAGCGGAATAAAGATTCTATCGGCAATATAGAACCTATTTAACCATTGAAAATGAACAATACGAGGTTTGGCTCCCAAAAAGTGCTTTGTCTGCAAAAAATAGTATCTAATAATATTGCTCCCTTTTTTTAAGAATGAGGATCCCTTATTCTGATATCGATATACGCTATGAAAATGTACCTTTGGGAAATGATCAAAGATTTCTTTTGACCTGTCAATATCAAGCACATCAATATGGTTGATTGGAGTTTCGTGCAATCCCGATACTAAACCATAAAGGTAGTCGGCCTGACCACCACCATTACATATCGTAACCTTCATAGTATGATTAAACATAATAAGGTTTCATAATTAACAAATGAGAACTTAAAGTGGCAGGATAAAGCAGAGAACCTTACAATGATTCTTTTTTGGGGATACCTAGCAGACTGAGCATTTTCCATTTTAAGAATCCGCCGATATAATAACAATATTTGTGTACCAAGGTTTGATATGCGCGGTTAGAAGTGGCGTATTTCTTATAAAAATGCAGATCTTTACCCAAATGATAGTTTGATTTATTATCATGTAGCGTTTTTAGTAGCCGGGAGAAACTATTTTGATGCATTAGTCCCGAGTTGCTTTTGTCATTCCATAACTTAAGATCAGGGTATACAATTATTTCATAACCTGCAAGTTTAGCTCTAAATGTGAAATCGCTGTCACCATGATACTGCGGGAAATTAGTCTCATCAACAAATCCAATTTTTGTAAACACACTTTTATGGATAATAGTTCCCATTCCCGGAAGCCAGTCAACACTTTTCTTTTTCATTAATGATTGATTATCCTGCTCCCCCATACCTATCATATATTTACGCCCATTATTTGTATCAAATACACCACCCATTGACCAAACGATATTTGGATTGTGTGCAAAATAGATTTTTGAACCACCAATAATCACGTTACTTGTATCAACGATTGACTTAAGTTTTTGAAAATATTGTTCTTCAGGAATTACATCATTATTCCACCATAATATATAATCAGCTCTAAGCTCACTAATTGCATACTTTGTACCTTTATTTATGCCTCCACTCCACCATAAATTGCCATCCCCGTGAAGAACAATTATTTCGGGATAGTTGTCATTAATCCAGGCTGAAGTTCCATCTGAGGAACCATCATCTATAACCACAATACTGAAAGTCTGTTCAAGCCCCGGTTCTTTTATAAGTCTGTCCAATGAACCAAGACACTTAATGGTATGATTTAAGGCGTTAAATACAGGTATTATAATTGCAATTCTGGTCTTCATAAATTGTGAGTTGTTGAAATAGCAATCTGTTTCTCCTCTTCTAGTGTGGTCTGCATTTCCTCCTGCAGTTCAACCTGACGGTCGTACTTATCTACATCAAGTAAGTACATTATCATGCATATAACCATAATAGCATCGGATTGGGCAAAAGGACCACCACCAGTAAAAAGTGTTAGAACTATACTGAAAAAGAAATACTTAATATAAGCGTACTGTGGACTCATTTTACCAAAAATAATTTTAGCAAGGATGAAGAAAACGCCAATTACGAACACTGCGCCAAACTTTGAATAATCACCAATGAGTCCTATATCCGACTGATAAAATCCGTATGCATCTTTATACATTTGAACAAGGTAACCGAAATGAGAGTTTGCGCTATCGGCTCCATTACCTGTAATATATGCTGCTTTATTTGGGAAGAAGTCAGTCATAAAGAAAAATGCAGCTCTGATTCGCACATTTTCACTAAAGCTTTCTGACTGGCTTTTTGACAAATCCACTAAACTTATAAAAATCTCCTGAAAAAGCACAAAAACAGGAATAAAGGCAATTATCATCAACACAAAAACAAATACACGTGACTTGACAACATCGCTGAACAACACGAAAAGAATTGTCAAAAGCATCATTGAAAAAATGATCTGCCTTGTACCCATTAGAATAAAAATACTGGCAAATAGCAATAGATAAATAAGCCTGATAGGCGTAAAATTGCTGAAAATCTTACTCAAAGTCATAAAGTAAGCAAGAATTAGAAAGTGAAAGCCAGCCATAAAAATTCTTACTGTACCACGGTCTTCAACAATTCGCACATCATAAAGGATAGTTGGATATGCTACAAACTGAATAAGATATAATATCGTGAAAGTCAGACCTAAAGCAAGCACCAGTTTTTCAACATCTTCAATACAAGGTTTCAAGGAATGCAAAGCCAGGTATGCAAGATAATAATACATAAACCGTTGAGATATCAGAGTTATCTGAAGCGACTGACCGTGCCCTATTTCTGCCATAAACATACTAAGGAACAGGCCAACAAAAATTAGCAGTACCGGCCACGAGAAATGCTTTGGGAAATAGTCCTCTTTTTTATATAGAATCTGAATCAATATTATTCCACACAACAGACCAACACCAACCACTTGAAAAAGCTTAATAAAACTTTCTCCCAGAAACATGAAATTAAAGAATTCAAGTCCTGTAAGTGTAATAAAAACTATGAGCAGTTTTTTACTCATATCGAAGGAATAATTTTCACTCCATTTAAAAGAGAAAATTTGATTTAATGTTCAAAGAGTTTAGAAGAAATTCTGAAGCAAATGAAACTAGTTGAAATAATATAAAACTTTCACAGCATCCTGTAAAATGAAAACTAATAAAGATAACCAAATTTGTAACTGTCAGAAACGCAAAATAAAAGCATCAATTTATGAATAAGGCAGATATTGATCACATTCATCGTAATCGTGTATTAAGAGCAGGCGAAAAGGTTTTATCGGAGATAGACAACATTGTTAGGTCAATAAACCTGAAGTATCCCGAACTGGCTAACAGTATTGAGTTGCCACGTGATTTTCTAAGAGGGCTCGATAATAGAATGGATACAAGGTTAATGGCATAGAAATATTGTGCAATTTAAAAATATGACAAATTGCATTTCTCCATAAGCTCTCTATAAGCTAGGATCATAAATTAGACTATCGGCAAAGCGCAACTTATGCCGATAGTCAAAAGTGTTTAAATGTTGAAAGAGATTCCCTGGGCTAGTGGGAGGCTTGCTGAGAAATTAATAGTGTTTGTTTGTCTCCTCATATAAGCTTTCCAGGAATCAGAGCCTGATTCACGACCTCCGCCGGTATCCTTCTCTCCGCCAAAGGCGCCACCAATTTCAGCACCATTTGTTGCAATATTCACATTGGCAATTCCGCAATCGGAACCCCGATGTGAGAGGAAATACTCAGTTTCCATTACATGATTCGAGAAAATTGATGATGATAACCCCTGAGGGACAGCGTTGTTAATGTTAACTGCCTCTTCTATCGTTTTGTACTTTATAAGATAAACTATTGGAGCAAATGTCTCTTCCTGCACAATCTCATATTCATTCTTAACTTCAGCAATACAGGGTTGAACATAACAGCCAGATTCATAGCCTTCGCCATTTAACACAGCGCCTCCAAAAGCAATTGATCCACCTTCCTCTTTTATCTTCTCTTGTGCTTGAATGAAAGTGTTTACAGCTTCAATATCAATAAGCGGACCTACAATAACACCTTCCTCTAATGGATCTCCTATACGGAGCTGCTTATAAGCGTTAACAAGTCTTTCCTTAAACTCTTCATAAACTGATTCGTGAATAATTAGTCTCCGGGTTGTAGTGCATCTTTGTCCAGCCGTAGCTACAGCACCAAACAGACTTCCCATGAGTGCAAGTTCCAGATTTGCATGTTGAGAAATTATAATAGCATTATTACCACCAAGTTCGAGTATAGTTTTTCCCAGACGTTCACCAACTACCTTATTTACATGTTTACCAACTCTTGTAGAACCTGTTACTGAAACCAGAGGTATTCGGCGGTCATTAAGCATCAAATCCCCAATACCTGCCGAACCTCCTGCAACGAGGCTAAGAACACCCTCAGGTACATCATTTTCTGCCAAAGTCTTTTCAATAATCTTATGAACGGCTATGGCACTAAGCATTACTTTTGAACTTGGTTTCCATACTACGACATCACCACAAACTAAAGCTAACATGGCATTCCACGCCCACACAGCTACTGGAAAATTGAATGCAGTGACGACACCAACTACACCCAATGGATGATACTGCTCATACATCCTATGTTGTTCTCTTTCAGAATGCATTGTGAAACCATAAAGCTGACGTGACAATCCAACTGCATAATCAGCAATATCGATCATTTCCTGAACTTCTCCCAAGCCTTCCTGGTATACTTTTCCCATCTCATACGACACTAAAGCACCCAGTGAATCTTTGTATTCGCGAAGACGCATTCCTATTTGCCTGACAATCTCACCCCTTTTAGGAGCGGGTACAATACTCCATTCCTGGAATGCGGCAGTTGCTTTATGAATTACAAACTCATAATCTTCTGGCATAGCTTGGCGTACAGAACCAACTAGTCTTCCATCGGCAGGTGAAAAACTTTCAATGATACTACCTTTAGTGTTCAGCCATTGAGTACCTGTGCTGGCGCCCTTGTTTATTTCTTCAATCCCAAGGTCTTGCAGGATTTTATTAATTGAAGGTTTCTTAATTGTTATTTCCATCGAGATATTTTTCCCCTCATAACAATAAAGAACAACTTATGTTTGAGCAAAGTAAATGCTCTATGAATGAGTTACAGAGAAAAGAAGGCCTATATTGGCGTCTGGTGGCAAGCCTTAATTATTGGAGCGCCTTCCTCCTTTAGGAACTTAATGAATGCTTCAGCAGCGGATTTGTTAGGAGAATTCCTGGGAATGGTAATTCCATATACCATAGCTTCACCCCTCTGTACAATCTTTTCATTTGGACTATTCCCCGGAACTTCTACTGAAACAGTGCTGTACCATTCGTTTAAGTCAGGATTCTTTAAGTTGATACTGTCGTTCAACTGTATAAAAGGAAGATTATGCTGCATGGCAACAGATTTATACAGAAATATGTAATCGACAGTGTTGGTCTCAAGTAATGCTAACAGGTCAACTTCTTTAGGTCGTATATATTTTTTGTCCTTAGCTAAAATCCTGTTTGCGAGTCCATCTTGCCTTAACATCTTTTCAGCGAGGCGCATTGTAAGCACAGTACGATAACCACAAGGGTCAGTTGAAGGATCTGCTCTTCCAATGAAGATATCATTTCGTCCTATTATGTCTAACCAATTTGAGCTATTAATTTCATCAGACATCTTAGAGCCTGGATGGTAAACTAATGCCATTTCATTGACTGCAAAGCGAAGGTTCCAGTCGGCATATTCCGGAATCATCAGTTTGTCAATCATAGAAGCATCAGCAGAAGCCAGGATGTCGCATTCCCTTTTAAGGTCAGTAATTTTCCTGATAGAAGTAAGACTACCTGCCGATTCTGTTTGAATAATAACATCAGGATAAACTACATTAAATGAATCGGCCAACACTCTCATTGGCACACTCAAACTCCCCGCATGAAAAATAATAAGTTTACCAGCAACAGAACCTTCACTGTTGTGTGAGCTTTCATTTGCACATCCTGAAAGTAACATTATTGTTACTATTAAATATGCAGGTACCCAAAATAGAAATTTCATTTGTTAGAGTTTCTTAATTCATCGAGCATTGAAATAAAGTGCTTCTGCATTAAAGTGTCGACTGATTTATGGAAATTATCAAAAGCCATTACAAGCCTTTCACCTTCGGGAGTCAGTTTCATTCCACCTCCATCTGCACCACCTCGTGTGCTCTCAAGCAGCTGAAATCCAAATGCCTTTTCAATCTTTTTAAGATCATTCCAGGTCCTCCTGTAAGTAATTCCCATATTTTCACATGCTTTGGTAAGCGAACCGGCCTCATTTATAGCTTTTAGTATTTGCCATTTGCCATCACCCATTATACCTTCATTAGCCTCATTGCTAAACCATATCTTATAGTTTAGCTTCAAGTTGTTAAAGATTTCCATAAGGTTGCTTGATTACATTATCACGTACAAATGTAATATAAACGTTAGTAAGAATCAAAGCTTGCGAAGGTCTATGATACTGCCCGAAGTTACTGCTCCCTGATCAGTCAATTGCAAAATTCTCTCTGCAGCTTCACGTGGAGGTGTCAGCATATTGTCTTCATAAAGTTTCAAAAACTTAGGTTTAAGTGGGAAGTCAGCGGGATCTACTGCCCTTAACTTAGTCTGCATTGGTGTATCCAGCACTCCAGGTGCAATCGAAAAAACCACAGCGGGATTTTGTGCATTTACCTGCTCAAGTGCAACTACACGAGTCATCATATCCACCCCTGCTTTAGAAGAACAATACAACGACCAACCATAGTATGGATTAACAGCCGCACCGCTGGTAATATTAATTATGAATTTCCTGCCCTTATAATATTTGGCACTTTTGAGGAACTCAGCTGAAAGCACGAGTGGCACAACCAAATTAAGCTGAATCTGATTGTTTATCTCATTAACCTCACATTTAGCCAGTGGCTTTACCGGTTCTGCTGTACCTGCATTATTAATAAGAATAAGATCATGAGAAGCATTCATGTCAACATAGGAAAAGATCTCATTAACCAAAGCTGGAATCCTTTCTACAGCAGTAAGATCATTACCAAAGTACCAAAACGCAGTCTTTAATTTTTTAGAAAGTTCATTTAGATCATGATTCATGCTTCGCGAAATGCAGAACACTTTATTTTTCTCTTCAATGGCAACCTTTGCCAGAGACTCACCTAATCCTGAACTTGTGCCCGTAATAATGAAATATTTCATGCTTTTTGGAATAAAAACGATCTAAAAATACACATCTTAAATATATGAACAAATAGTATGCAGTCCTGTTTTAACGCTAAAATTAACTCAAGCATATTTACCTCCAAATGAACAACGCAGTATTCAATTTCGAGTATCCGAAAAACGAGCCGGTAAAAACTTATTCCCCTGGTACAAATGAACGCAAGTCACTCCAGGCTGAACTTGACAGCTTCTCCAACAGTGTCATTGATATACCATTGATAATTGGTGGGAAGGAAGTGCGTACCGGTAATATTGAAAAAGTTGTGATGCCTCATGATCATAGTCATGTTCTCGTCCACTACCACAAAGCTTCACCAGTCGAAGTTCAAATGGCAATTGAAGCCGGCATGAAAGCACATAAGGAGTGGGAATCTGTATCATGGGTGGAAAGATTATCAGTAACTTTAAAAATCGCTGAACTGATATCAACAAAATACAGAGCTCGATTAAATGCAGCCACTATGCTGGGACAAAGCAAAAACGCTTATCAGGCCGAGATAGATAGCGCTTGCGAAACGATCGACTTCCTACGTTTTAATGCACATTATATTTCAGATATATATAACGAGCAACCACACTCTGATCCAGGTGTAATTAATCGTATTGAATATCGTCCCCTTGAAGGATTCGTTTTGTCAATAACTCCTTTTAACTTCACTGCAATAGCGAGCAATCTGAATTTATCTCCTGTACTCATGGGGAATGTGACACTATGGAAGCCTGCTACAACAGCTATCTTGTCGAACTACATACTGATGGAGATATTTAAAGAAGCAGGACTACCTGACGGGATAGTTAATTTCGTACCAGGACCGGGATCTGTAATAGGAGGGACTGCATTTGCTAATCGTGACTTTGGAGGTTTACACTTTACCGGATCGAATAATACTTTCAACCAGTTGTGGCAGCTAACAGGTAAAAACCTGGCAAATTATAAGTCATACCCTCGCATTGTAGGTGAAACCGGTGGTAAGGATTTTGTATTAGTTCACCCTTCGTCTGGTGTAGATGAGGTGGCAACAGCACTTGTAAGAGGATCGTTCGAATATCAGGGACAAAAATGTTCAGCATCATCACGTGCATATTTGCCTTCAAGCTTATGGCCTAAGATAAAGGAAAGAATGGGAGATATGCTATCGCAAATAAAAATGGGAGATGTTCGCGATTTTAGCAATTTTGTAAACGCTGTAATAGAAGAAAGTGCATATGATAGGATAATGAGCTATATAGATTCAGCAAAAAGAAGCACAGAAGCAGAAATTGTATTTGGTGGTAAGGGCGACAAAGCAAAAGGGTACTTCATTCAGCCGACAGTTATTCTAACTACTAACCCGCACTTTGTTACCATGGAAGAAGAAATTTTCGGTCCGGTGCTAACTATATTTGTTTATAAAGATGACCAGTATTATGAGACCGTGAAGCTTGTTGATGAAACCTCACCTTATGGACTGACGGGCTCAATCTTTGCACATGATAGACATGTTTTGGATAAAACAAGCCACGAATTAAAATTTGCTGCCGGAAATCTCTATTATAATGATAAACCTACCGGTGCAGTAGTAGGGCAACAGCCATTTGGAGGAGCCAGACAGTCGGGAACCAATGACAAAGCTGGTAGCTATTTGAACCTACTACGATGGACAAGCCCTAGAGTAACAAAGGAAACTCTACGACCACCCACTGATTTTAGGTATCCTTTTATGAAAGAGGATACTTGTCATTAAAGTATCAACCACAGCTAAGTCTATGATTAATTAGTACTGGTTATATTTTCAATCCCATTGTTAAGTTTTAAGTAGACATTACGAATACTAAGTACTTATAGGTGTGGACTAGTAATATTATGTTTATAACTGATGCCATTTATTAAACTCTTGATCAATTTTTGGATTTCTGACTTTTTTATCGTATATTTATTTACTTATTGTCTGGTTTTGTGAGATATAGTATAAATATATGGGGACATGAAATATTGATATATAGTAACATGTTTGGTATATTTTTTATATTTGCCAAAAAAATAAACAAGGGATGATGAAAAAGGAAGACACAGAGTTTGTCCTGACCGACGAAACAAGAGAAATCGTTGCTGCTTATTTGGCTAAACGTCAGAAGGTTAAGAAACCTATAAACAAGGAAAAAGCCGAGTTCAATTACGATTTCCGTAAACTTAAAAAGAAATAATCAAAACTTTGAGTATGCACGACGGAGCAATGCGTTAGCATCTACGCGAATACTCCGTCGAGCACACTAATTATTCTTTCTGTTTCTTCGGTTGTCAGATTTGATCCGCTCGGTAAACATAGTCCTTTGTTGAAGAGCTGCTCACTAACAGGTTTTCCATAGTGTTTTGTCCCTTCAAATACTGGCTGCAGATGCATGGGCTTCCATAATGGTCGGGTTTCAATATTTTCTTCTTCCATCGCAATTCTGATACGCTCACGGGTTATTCCTTTATTCTTTTCTGGGTCAACGATAATTGTTGACAACCATCTGTTTGAATAATGTCCCTCAGTTTCAGGTAGCATTTCAACCTGATATCCTCTCTGATTTAATCCTTGAAAATATTGCAAATAATTATTGTAATTTGCCCTTCTGACTTTCATGTGTTCATCAAGAACTTGCAACTGTCCACGGCCAATACCTGCTACAATGTTGCTCATTCTGTAGTTATATCCAATTTGGCTATGCTGATAATGTGGAGCCTTATCCCGTGCCTGAGTGGCAAGAAATCTAGCTTTTGTAATCATTTCTTCGTCATCAGAAAGCAAAGCACCACCACCACTCGTCGTAATGATTTTATTTCCATTGAAACTTAATATACCAAATTTGCCGTAAGTTCCACACTTTTTACCTTTATATGTGGACCCTAATGCTTCAGCAGCATCTTCAACGACCGGGATGTCATATTTGTCTGCAATTGCCATAATCTCATTCATTCTGGCAGGCATACCGTAAAGATGAACAGGCATTATTACCCGGGGAAGCTTCTTACTACCTGTAACTTCTCCATTAAGGCATGCTTTTATTGCATCTTCCAGGGCCTCTGGATCCATATTCCATGTTTCAGGCTCACTATCGATAAATACTGGTATTGCTCCTTGATATATTATAGGATTTGCAGTTGCCGAGAAGGTAAAGCTTTGGCAGAGTACTATATCACCAGGCTTTATACCCAGCAGAATTAGTGCCAGATGAATTGCTGCTGTTCCGGCACTAAGTGCAGCCACATGCGCCGAACCGGTGTACATTGACAGTTCCTTTTCAAACTCATTGACATTTGGTCCAAGGGGAGCTATCCAGTTGGTGGTAAATGCTTCGTTAATGTAATTTATTTCGTTGCCACCCATATGCGGCGACGATAGGTATATTTTCGATTTCATGTAATAAACGATTTGAACTACAAAAGTATGATTTTTGTTTGTAAATGATGTACATTTGTGTGTATTCACTTTTTGTGCAAATGGTTATATACGTAGTTACCATACTTCTAGCAATTATTGTTGTTTTGGTTATTCTGGCTTTACGTCGAAACTCAAAAGAGCATGAAAGAAGGTTAACTACGATGATTTCTAATCTACCCGGGTTTATCTATAGATGTAGGTACGATAAGGAATGGACAATGAAGTATATAAGCGACAGGTGCATAGATATTACCGGTCATTATCCCGATGAGTTTCTCAATAACCGTATAGTCTCTTATAATGATGTGATTCTCGAGGAGCATCGCGATGAAATTTATGCAATGTGGGATAGGGTTGTTAATGAGAAGTCATACTTTGAGCATAATTACCGAATAACAACTAAGAGTGGGGAAGTTAAATGGGTGTACGAGAGAGGGCTTCCTATTTTTGGTAAATCGGGTGCGGTTGAGTTTTTAGAGGGTTATATTGAAGATATAACTGCACTGAGGATGGCTACTAATACACTTTCTCAAAAAATGAACGATCTCGAACAGGAGATTGAGAAGCGAATTGAAACCGAAAGGGTATTATTGAAAGCAAAGCAGAAAGCGGAGGAGAGCGATCGTCTTAAGATGGCTTTTCTGGCTAATATGAGCCACGAGATTCGTACACCAATGAATGGTATACTTGGCTTTATTGACCTCTTACAAGATCCTGATATAAATGATGGTAATCGTTCTGAGTATTTAGACCTCGTTAAAACAAGTGGTCATAGGTTGCTTACAACAATAAACGATATTATTGAGATTTCGAAAATTGAATCGGGCGAGATAGTTTTGAGACCGGAAAAAGTCAACACCGAAGATATAATGAATTTTTATTACGACTTTTTCGTTGTTCAGACACGTCAAAAAGGTTTGGAACTAATTATGACTGATTATCTCAGAGGAGAAGAATCGGATATAAGCACTGACAGAAACAAGCTTGACAGCATCCTTACGAATCTAATCAGAAACTCTATTAAATTTACATCGAAAGGTAGTATTGAGCTAGGTAATTATAGGTCGGGAGGTAAGATCACATTTTTTATTAAAGATACAGGTAGAGGCTTGCCTAAAGAGAAAATTGAAGATGTTTTTAAAAGGTTCGTACAAGCGGAAACCAATATAAACCGCAGTTACGAGGGCTCTGGAATAGGACTATCTATTGTGAAAGCTTACGTTGAAGCTCAGGATGGTGAAGTTTGGGTTGATTCCGAACCCGGCAAGGGTAGTACTTTTTATTTTTCTTTGCCTGTTAATCAAGAAGCAGTTGCTATGTAAGAAGTATTGGGGTAAAGAACACTACGTTTGGTGTCAATTCTCAGCTGATGAGTTCGCATATCCCCTGGGTTCAGCTTAAGTGCTGCATCAAAATCAGCTAAAGCTCCAATGAAATCTCCTGCCTCAAATTTTGTTTCACCTCTGCTTCTCCATGATTCAACTTTACGAGGCATGAGCTTTATTATCTCATTATGGTCGGTAAGCATCCCACTATAGTTTTTTAATGTATGGTTAACCATTATTCGACATTGGTATCCATCTACGCATGTTGGCAAATACTCGGTAATTTTAGTAAAGTCATCAAGGGCTTCTTTGTAATTACCAAGAAAGTATTGTAAGTGTCCTCTCTGCCAGTAAAGGTCAACATCATTTGGCCATAACCCAATAGCCTCGGTATAAATATCGATTGCTTCAGTGAGGTTAAGTGTGATGAAATTTTGTTCGGCTCGTTGCCTGTATTCTTCGTATAATGACTCCATTATTTGTATCTTGACCGAATTGCTCCGGTGGTTAACTGCGTATTAGACGTTAGTTGGTTTAATAGGTTGCATTAAGTTGCTAGCTTGTATTTGACTTAATATTGCATATTAACGAATGTTTGTGATATTAATTTTAGAGATCCTTAAACAAATTGTAATTTGCAGGGTTATTGCTGTCAATTAACTAAAGAAATCAAATCATGAAATTTTCGAGAAATGCAAAAGCTGCCTGGCAAGGTGCCGGACAAACAGGAACAGGTTCATTAACAACTCAAAGTGGAGTTTTGGAGAATACTCCTTATTCTTTCAGCCGCAGATTTGGTGAAGAGAAGGGTACAAATCCTGAGGAATTAATAGGTGCTGCTCATGCTGGTTGTTTTACAATGAAGTTAGCATTTGTACTGGGAGATGCGGGCTATACAGCCGATTCACTCGAAACATCAGCAAAGGTTACCTTTGAAGATGACAGAATATCACACATCCTGCTTGATTTAACTGCCAAAATCCAGGGAATTGATGAAGCCAAATTCCTCGAACTGGCAAATGTTGCCAAAGAAACTTGTCCTATCTCATTGACAATTAACTCCACAATTGAGCTAAAGGCCAGACTTGCATAAAGTTAAAGATTTTTTTTGCCGTAACCGCTTTAACCTTTTATGGTTTTAGCGGTTTTTTTATCTTTGACTTCTTGTTACTCACTATAATATTCAAATGCAGCATCGTGAAGACAGTTCAGTCAATAACCAGGCAGATATAAACAATCTTCTGTTTAAGAATAATCCGCAGCCAATGTTTTTCTACAATATAGATACTTTGCGGATAACTGATGCTAATGAGGCTGCTTTGGATCTTTACAATTACTCATATGAAGAATTTGTAAATCTTAGTGTTCTCGACATTCGCCCTGAAGAAGACAGGGAGAGATTTCTTAATCACATAAAATCACCTATCAAAAGAACCAATGCTGGAATTTGGAGGCATTGCCGAAAAAAAGGTGAAATTATTTTTGTTAAGATTATTTCTCATATTTTTCAATATAGAGGCGAAACATGGAAGCACGTTATGGTCACCGACATTACTGAGATGAAAAAGACTCAGGATGCTCTTATAGCAAGTGAAGAAAAGTTTAGGAGCCTGTTCCATAATCATTCAGCTATTAAAATTCTACTTAGTAATAATGGTAAGATCGTTGATATTAATGAAGCAGGTGTAAAGTTCTATGGATGGCCCCGGGAAGACCTTCTTAAGATGAATATTAGTTATCTGAATGTACTGCCGCCAGAGGAGCTTGAAATACAGTTGGATAATGTCAGGGAATCGAAGAGCCATCATTTCTTTTTCAAGCATCGTCGGAAGAATGCCCCAATCACTGATGTAGAAGTGTTTTCAAGTACAATAACAATTGGGGGAGATTTATTTTTTCATTCAATTGTGATTGATATATCAGATAAAGCTAAAGCAGAAAGGGAATTGCTGGAAGCAAAGCGAAAAGCTGAAGAAAGTGACAGATTGAAGACTGCATTTCTTGCTAATATGAGTCACGAAATACGTACCCCAATGAATGGTATTCTTGGATTTATGGATCTATTACAGAGTCCTGATCTAACAGGTGATGAGCGAGATGAGTACATTGAATTCGTAAGAATTAGTGGTCAGAGACTGATGGACACTATAAATGATATTATCGATATAAGCCGCATAGAATCGGGTGCAAGTATTGTTAATGAAACTACTGTTGACATTAACAATGTGTTAATCAGTCAATTAAATTTGTTTAAACCAGAAGCCGATAAGAAAGGCCTGGGCTTAATTATAGAGTCCCTTCTACCATATGATAGGAGATTTGTGAAGACCGATGGAAATAAATTGGAAGCTATATTATCTAATCTGATTAAAAATGCTCTGAAATTTACTACTACCGGTGATGTTACATTTGGCGTTCAGTTGCAAGGACGTTATATGTTTTTTAGAGTAATTGATACCGGAAAGGGAATTCCTGCTCATTCAATCGATAGTGTTTTCGATCGTTTTGTTCAGGCTGATTACGACCATTCACGAAATCATGAGGGATCGGGATTAGGGCTTTCCATAAGCAAAGCTTACGTTGAAATGCTTGGGGGCCAAATATCCGTAGAATCCAAGCTCGGGAAAGGCTCAACCTTTAGTTTCACAGTTCCTTATACTATTGACAGAATAGCCAAAAACACAATCGGTTCAAACAATAATATCAATTTGGGAATTCCTTCTATGAAAATCTTAGTTGCTGAAGATGATGATATTAATTATCAGTTTATGTGGTTCAGCCTTCAGAGCCTCAATATTGAGATAGTAAGGGCTTTAGATGGTTTAGAAGCGGTAAACATGGTCACAAATAATAGTGAGATTTCACTAATATTCATGGACATAAAAATGCCAAATATGGATGGATATGAAGCAACCAGAAAGATTAAGGAAATACAGCCAGGGATTCCTGTAATAGCTTTAACTGCCTACGCCTTGTCAGATGATAGAGAGAAATCGCTGGAAGCAGGTTGTGATGACTATCTCTCTAAGCCTGTTAAGAAAGAGAAGTTAATGGAGATGATTCAGAAATATTCCAATGACGAATAGATTGAGTAATACTAGCTTAGTTCAGTTTGACGACACAGAGCTGCAGCTTTATGATCCTCAATTAATGAAATGTAAGAGGTGTCACCTGAAACCTTGCACGATTTCATCTCATCGACTATTCGGTCAATGATTTCATAGAATGCAACCTTGAGCTTTTTAACTGTAAGTGAACTTCTTACTTCATCAATTACAAATAACGTACGATCGAGTAATTCGATGCAAAATTCGTCATATGTGTACTTGTAATCAACTCCAAGTTTTTGCAGATCATTGTTGAATTTTTCCACAAAACGTTTATTATATGCATAGTCTTCAACGAAGCTTTTCATTAAAAAGTCGTTAACCAGTTTGTGATAGTCTACCATAAATGCCTTGTCGTTGTTAAGTTTTCGTATTTTTTGATTAAATGCACCAGTTGTGTGCATATTCATATCAAGCAAAAACCATGCTATGAGAATTTAATTACAGGAAAGTGCCGTCACATCAGGGAAAGAATAAAAATTCAATCATCAAATGCCTATTTTCAAAGAAAATTGTTTAAAACTATATAAGAACGAGGACTACTAAAAATTGCCTCTAATTCACTGCTATGAACAGAAGAAAACAGACAATGAAAAATTCATCCCCGTTAATTCCACTTGCAACCATCAATCTGGATGAACTCCTTCGGGAAAACAATCCCCTGACTATTATTCAGAGAGGTAATAGGATGTTCATAGCTGGAAATATTCTTGAACAGCTTAATAGAAAAGGTTGGAACCTGCATCAATTTGCTCTGAGGGTTGG
Source organism: Bacteroidales bacterium UBA5507 (assembly GCA_002426195.1). Classification (GTDB taxonomy): domain Bacteria; phylum Bacteroidota; class Bacteroidia; order Bacteroidales; family Lentimicrobiaceae; genus Lentimicrobium. The sequence goes on from DIOT01000056.1 coordinate 58,779, forward strand.
GAAAGACCTGAATGAGACCAGAAAATTACTTAACGGTGAACTAAATTTCACAATAGATACACTTGCCGAAATTGCCCTTGTGCTCGAAATGAGTGTTTCTGACTTAGTACAGGTAAGGCATTCTTTATAACTTTGTAAAGTATACACTTTACAAGATATGGGAAAAATCCTGGGAATCGACATTGGAGGAAGTACTACCAAAATAGTAGGACTTGATAATAACACCATAATTAGTCCGATGCTTGTTAAGGCCAACGATCCTGTGGCATCAGTCTATGGCGCATTCGGCAAATTCCTTAATGCTAATAACTTAAAGCTCGGGGATATTGAGCGGATTATGATTACAGGTGTAGGTTCATCATTCATTAAAGCACCATTACACGGAATTGCAACCGGAAAAGTTGATGAGTTTATGGCAATTGGTCGTGGAGGATTATTTCTGAGTACTCTTGATAACGCCATAATTGTAAGTATGGGTACTGGTACTGCTTTTATCAAAGCTGATCTAAAAGGGGTGCGCCATCTTGGTGGCAGTGGAGTAGGAGGTGGTACTCTCCTGGGATTGTCAAATCGCATGTTGAATGTAAGAGATTTTAATGACTTAATTGAAATGGCTGCTGGTGGTAGCTTATCACATATCGACCTTACTATTGGTGATATTACAACCGATACAGTAGTAGGTTTGCCTCCTGATTCTACAGCTTCAAATTTTGGTAACCTGAGTGATCTTGCATCCCGCGATGATGTAGCTCTGGGTATAATTAATCTCGTGTTTCAGACAATCGGAATGATCTCAGTATTTTCATCGAGAATAGATGGAACAAGCGATGTTGTTCTTACAGGTAATCTCACAAACGTTCCTCAGGCAGCTGATATTTTTCGCAGATTAGGACTGTTGTTCAATATCAGATTTATAATACCGGGGAGTGCGGAATTCGCTACAGCAGTCGGTGCTGCTATTGCATTCTCAGAGGGATGCAAATATAATGAACTTACTTAGTTTTACGTAAGTGTTTTATTGGAGAAAAAATAATATATAAGGATTGTTGGTTTGCAATTTTTATTACTTTTGGTTGCGAAGTTAACTCCTGGCGGACTGAAAAATAATTTAAATGAGACTCGGGCTTAAACAACAATTTATCTTTGGGGCTACTACAGTATTTGTCATTTTAGTTTCATTACCCATTTTAGTTTTTCTGTATTTCAGCAATAATCTACACGAAAATTATACAATCTGGCCTCCCATACTATATTCTGTCATAGCACTTATTTATGTGGGCAGGCAAGGCATCAGATTATTTAACAAATTGCTCAATACCGATACCAACCTAAGATTATCATTAATAGAGTTGCAAGCGAGGTTTGAGGATTACCGGCATCTCATTAATGGAATGAATGAGATGATATTTGTACTTAATATGGATGGTGGACTTATTGATGTAAATGATTCTGTAAAGTATGCCCTTAAGTATGATTTGGGAGAACTAAAACAGATTGGTATAGGTAGATTTACAGATAATTTGACAGAAGCCGGATTGAAGGCTTTTTTATCAGACCTTCCCGAAAACGAATTAAGAATTATTGAATCAGTATTTATCGCTAAAGATGGATATGAAATACCGGTAGAGTTATTCATTAATGTTGTGATATTTAAGGGTAGACAATCAGGTCTCATCATTGCACGTGATATTACAACACGAAAAGAATTACAGAAAAAGCAAAGACAACAGGAAGCTCTTCAGAAGGAGCTATACGACAGTCTTTTGGTTGCCAAAGAGAAGGCTGAAGAAAGTGACCGCTTAAAAATGTCTTTTCTCGCTAACATGAGTCATGAAATAAGAACTCCAATGAATGGCATTCTGGGATTTATGGAATTACTTAAAGACTCGTCTCTGGAAGAGGAATGCCGGCAAGAGTATATTCAACTAGTAAATATAAGCGGCCAGCGTCTGCTTAATACAATCAACGATATTATCGAAATCTCGAAAATTGAAAGTGGTGAAAGGGATCTGAAGCTTGAAAAGATAAACCTAGAGGATGTAATGAACTACATGAATACATTCTTCAGGCAGGAAGCTGATTCACGAAATTTGCAGTTTATATTGAATCAGAAAGTTATTGGAGATGCTGCTGTGGTTGTAACTGATAAGTTTAAGTTAGATGGCATCCTTACAAACTTAATTAAGAACGCAATTAAGTTTACAAAAGAAGGTAGTGTTGAATTTGGCAATTATGTTGAAGATGGAATGTTGCATTTTTTTGTAAAAGATACAGGTAGGGGAATCGCACCCGACAAATTGAATACTATCTTTGAACGATTTGTGCAGGCAGAGGAACATCTTGCTCGTAATTATGAGGGCTCAGGTCTCGGGTTAGCAATTGCGAAAGCCTATGTTGAAACTCTTGGAGGCTATATATCTGTTGAATCAGAGCCCTATAAAGGTAGTACTTTTAAATTTTGCATCCCATACACACTTTCTATAAACGGTTATTCCAAAATTAAGAATAAGAATGAATCGGTAGTCATTGAAAAAACCAGATGCATAGACAGATCTTGTACAATAGTGATAGCTGAAGACGATGATATAAGCTTCAGGTATCTTGAGAAACTGCTTCATTCAAAGAACGTAAAATTACTCAGAGCCACTACCGGATTGGAAGCAGTGAAAATTCTAAGGGAAAATCCGCAAACCAGGTTAGTGTTTATGGATATTAAAATGCCTGACCTTGATGGTTTAGAGGCCACCAGACTAATCAGAAAATTCAATAGAAGTGTTCCAATAATTGCTCAAACAGCATATGCTTTACCTGGTGACAAAGAAATGTCGCAGGAAGCAGGTTGCACAGATTATATTAGTAAGCCTATAAATCGCCAGGAGCTTAATATTCTATTTGAAAAATACATTACTGCCCAAGAATTTGTTATTCAATCTGTTGACTAGGTTTTAGTTAGAACATTACCATGCACTTGCGTGTTTTAAATTTGGTTTAAAACTCAAGTGCACTCCTATGTACTCACACACAACTACAAAGATTATAACTGCTACTATTGTTTTATTTGCTCTGGTTTCATGTTCTCATGAAACCGATGACACCTCTGATTACACCGGTGATATATTGCTTACAACCCAGATTATTCATTGGGAAATTGGAGTGGATCATGGAGATGACCACGGCGGACATGATTCTGACCCATATGTTCATACTGACATGTTTGTTTGTCACCATAATGAACTGAAGAAAGTTCATCACTGGAATAATATGGAATTTATTTATAATGCAAATGGAAGATTGATTGCCACGGTTGAAGGTATGGATTCGGTGCATTATTTATATTCGAATGGAAGATTGTCGTCAATCCTTACTTCCACAGGTTATTATGATGGTGGAAAGTATATTGATACAACCAGGTTTTTTTATGAGGGTGAGGTACTTAAATATGCTACTTCAAGCCATGAAGGAATAATAGTTGAAATGACTTTTGATTCTGATAATAACATACTTACTAAGTTCATACACCGCTTTGACACGTCTTCATTGAAATTCGACTCGTTATACTATGAGTGGAAGGATGGTAACCTAGTAAAGATCACTACAAAATCCGGTTATCCATTTGAAAATTATGTATATCAACGGGAGTTCCGATACGATGACAGACCTTCATACACGGTAGCAATAAATTATCCAAGAGAGTATCTTTTTGCTCAGGAGTTAACTCATTTCTACGGCAAATATCCTTTGTTCTATTATGATGAGCTATTATGGCGCTATAATAACCGAAATAACCCAATTGAATTTGTAGAGAGATCAAACGATGCTACACGAATAATTGAGTATCATATTGAATACAATGAAGCAGGATACCCCAAACGTATTCAATCCAAGAATTTCACTATGGTATTAGCATACAATGGAGAGGCTCCCGATGACCATGCATACAATGAAGATAATAATGGGCATGATCATTAAATTTTGATTTAATCATTTCTATAATTCTCAGAATATGAAGTCTATATCAGCCTGCGAGAGTCAAATTTATACTCTGAACTAATTAGGAGCCATTTACATCGTAGTAATTCTACTGCATAATCTCTTTGTTAAATCTTATCCTGCAAAAACTAAACTTACTATGAAAAAAGCAACTAATCTCTTTTATTTGGCGGTTTTGATCATTCAGTTAGCAATAAAACCTGTTGAAGCTCAACCACTTAATTTTGGAGAAGGATGGATGGTAGGTATTAGTGGGGGAGCGCTAACATATTTCGGAACAATAAGCAGCTTTAAGAGTGGTGAAAGTCTCGCGCAGAGTTTTAATAAAGATAGCGAGTTTGGCATGAGCTATATGTTTGGTAAAATGGTTACCCGGACGTTTTCACTAAAAGCTGTCTATTTAAATGGTAAAATGAAAGGCGTTAACAATGACTTGGCTTTTAGATTTACGAACAATCTTGATGAAATAGGTCTTTATGCCGATCTGAGTTTAATCAAATTATTCCAACCTCGTTATAATGGTCGTTTGAATCCATATGTCAATATAGGTGGAGGATTCTTACAGGTCGATTCTTACCGAAACAGAATACCAGATGATATAATTAACGATATTGCTGTAAGCGAATCTGCTGTGTTCCTAACCACAGGCTTAGGTGTAAAATACGATATTAACTTGAACTGGAAAGTTGATTTGTATGGGGGATTTCGGGCTACTGATAGTGATTTGATTGATTCCACCCTATCTGACAATGGTATAAATGATATGTATTCCTTTATTTCAATAGGTATTGTATATATTTTGATTCCTCCAGCTTATACCAAAACTTCAAGAGGTATGCCATGTCCGGATTGGTAAGAAATATTAAATTTTAAGCCCGACTTTCAGCCAGGCTTAAAATTATTCATCATAATGTTATCAGCAGTTCGAGCAATATTAGATGTACGAGTCACATTCATTTGTATTAACGTAATAATCAGGCATTTGCTCAATTTTATTTTATGTGTTTTTGTTTTTTTGTTTCAATATCTTCACATTTGAAATTTTCTTTAAGATGAGACGTTACTTTTTACAAATCAGACAATTAACTATTATAAATCCAAATAAAACTACAAAGAGCTTAATTTACTATTCTGATGGAAGGATTTTTGATAAAACAGCTTGGAATATTATTAGTAAGTGCAGTAAAATTTTTAGTAGCAGCTCCTGCTTCCTCACTTTTAGGGTTCTCATATCTTCATACTATTATTAGCACCTCAATCGGTGGATGGCTCGGTGTTATAGTGTTCTACTACTTAGGCCGGTATATTTTTTCGCATTTTGCATTTTGGCGTAGGGGAGTGAGATCTTTCTATCGTAAAATCATAGGATTGCCCGTTAATAGTATCGGATCGTTGCAACCTTACAAGTCTGGGAAAAAAATATTCACACGTAGAAACAGAATTATAGTTAAAATCATTGTCAGGTTTGGCTTCCCAGGTCTTATTATTTTAACACCTGTCCTGTTGTCGATACCCTTAGGAACATTTCTGGTAGTAAGATACTATTCGTATAGAAAATGGAAAGTGGCATGGCTCACACTGTCAGTCCTGGGCTGGTCAGTTGTGCTGTCAACATTCTCCAAATTGTTTTAATTTTGCTGAATGAAGAAATGGTATGCCTGTTACACAAAACCCAGAGCTGAGAAAGCTACGCAGTTACGTCTGAACAGGTCAGGTATCACCTGTTATTTACCATTAAGAAAAGAACGCCGAAGGTGGTCTGACAGACTTAAAACGATTACAGTTCCATTATTTACTTCTTATATTTTTGTTAATATAGAAGAGCATGAGTTCAATAAGACCCGGATTGAAGGAGAGTTGGTTGGATTTATAAGTTTTGGTGGTAAGCCGGTATCAATTCCTGAAAATCAGATTGAGACCATTAAACTAATTGCAATTAATGCTGAGGATGTTGAAGTTGTTCCTTCAAATATTTTACCTGGCGAAAAAATTCAGATTACAGGGGGAGCCCTTATCGGGGTTCTCGGTGAATTAGTCAGGCATCAGGGAAATCATAAAGTTCTTGTTCGTCTTGCCGAGATAGGGCAAGGAGTCTTATTTACTATTGATAAAAATATGATTGCCCTAGCTATTTAATCATCGGTCATCTTTGGTTAAATGAATAGTCAAGCATCTGCTCATACACATTTCTCCATCCTTCCCATCTTCGCCATTCGGAGAATGTTTCATTATGAAACAGACTGATAAAAGTGCCACCTACCGTCTTAACTGAATCGATAAGATCTTTTATATGTGATATTGAATCCTCTGTGTTTAGATTCAAGTAATCACGCAAAGTGCCATCCATAACAGCGAAAGGATGAACTTTGAGAGTGGTTGCTCTTTCCATCTCTATGTCATACCAGTAGAAGGAGGTGCAAATTCCAGCTCTAAAACCTGTTTTAGCAGCAAAACCCATAGTATAGTCATCAGTAATATCACTAGCTATAAGGTTTCGGTATGTGTCAGGTAAATGTAACCTTAGAAAGTGCTGGCGGGATGATGTTATTTCTTTGTGGATAACTTCCGACAAACCACGAACTTCCTTTTTCAATAACCCCTCAGTAGTGTTTGATGCATAAGAAGGGTGGATGCCTACTTCTCCCTCATCTTCAAGAGACTTAATGAGCTGCCTGAACCAGGGATTGTTTATTGGAGTATTTTTATCGAATGTGTCATAACCTGCATATAATATGAAGAATAACGGTTCGAGTCCATACTTCATATGGATAGTATGCATGTACTGATATGTGTTAAACGGGTCTTCTTCTATATTCATTAAAGAGCGAAACCTTCTTCTCATTCCTTCATAATCGAGTATCCTCAAGTCTTTAAGGAAACCTCCAACACTGCGATAAAATCCTTTATGTTTGAATGCCCAGGCAGCATCTATATCTATCGTGGGTATAAATTGAAATATATTCTTCTTAATGTTGATTTGTGGATATAGTTTCTTCAATATCTTGCCTAATTCCAATGCCCAAATATTTACCACAGGCTGCTGAAGAAATCCCTTCTGATAAGCTAATGAAGAAAATGCTGAAAATCTATTGTGATTATCTCTTATATATGGCAAATACTCCTCATATCGGCTAACCATAAAAAATGAGGCGGAAAAAATATCGAATGGCAGGCAACTTTCTTTAATGTAAACCGGGAAAAGTGCTTTTGTGTCAGCAAAATTTATAATGTTAATTTGATGAATATTAACACCTCGTTCGTTAATCAGGCCAGCAGGAATGATGAGACACTCTTTTGCTGATAATGGTCGTGAATTGTAACATATTTTTGGCTCAACGGATCCAATAAATTCTTCCTGATCAGCAGTAATTCTGACATCAAGACCAAGTAAGTCATGTAGCACCAGATTTACAATATACTTTAATCGTGGTGAAATTCCTTCGGAATAAAGAAGAATACTATTCATATCTTAGTGATTCAACCGGATCGAGCTCTGCTGCCTTAAGCGCGGGTATTAGTCCTGAAATTACTGCAACCAGGAAGCATAATGTAACCCCCAGGAAAATCCATGCCCATGGTACAATAAATCCCGCTCCGATTATAATAGCTAGTATGTTTCCTATTAAAATACCAAGTACAATGCCAGCCATCCCTCCAAGCTGTCCTATTACAATTGCTTCCATTAGAAATTGATTCCTGATCGTTGATTTATTAGCACCCAATGCTTTTCTAACACCAATCTCGTTTGTTCTCTCAGTAACACTTACCAACATTATATTCATAAGTCCTATTGCAGCCCCAACAAGGGTTATAATACCGATAATTGTTGCTGCTAACCTCAAATATTTTATGTTGTCATAAAGCATATTAGCCAGGTTGTCACTTTTTGTTATTTCAAAAGGATCTTCTTCAGTTGTACGGGCATCTCTAATTGCCCGCATTAACCCATGTGCCTCACCAATGGCAGCATCAAGTTGAAGAGGATCTCGGGCCAGAACGCTAATCGTGAATGATTCACCCGGACGTGAATAAGCATGACGGGCATTTGTTACAGGAAGTAGACAAAGGTTGTCGGAGCCCATCAGGCTGGCACCTTTCGATTTTAATACACCAATAACCTTGTATTTTGCTGATCCTATGGTAACAACTTTATCCAATGGGTCGGCTTTATTAGGGAACAGTTTATTGGCAACTTCAGAACTCAGAATTGTTGAGTAGTTTCCATAAAAGACTTCATGTGGTGTGAAATTGCGACCTTTTTCAATTTCATAGCCCGAGGTTAAAATATAGTTTTCATCAGTGCCAATTACCTGGATATTAGGATGTGTTTTTTGGGATGCATATTTCATTGTTGCGATACCGGTGGCCTGCATTGAAATTGACACAATTGCGGGAAAATTGTATTGGGCTTTAAAGGCTGATGCATCCTGCCAGTTGATGACACGATAATATTTTGCAAGTGATTTACGTGATGCGCCTTCAATTCTTGATTGCCTGCTGGTAATTGAAAATGTATTGGCACCCATCATCGTAAAGTTCTTGTCGAGGTAAAATCTGATGGCATCAATAGATGTGAGAATACCAACGAGTGCCATTATTCCGAATGCAATGATGAGAATAGTAAGCACACTTCTTGTCATGTGTGCCCTTATGGAATCAATTGATATTCTGATATTTTCTTTAACCAGCGTCGTCATGCTGTTATGGGATTAATTTCAGAGTTTGCTGCCAAATGCCAGATCTCCTGCATCTCCCAGCCCTGGCACTATATAAGACTGAGCAGTAAGTTCATCATCAACTGCGCCTACCCAAATTGTCACCTCGTCGGCAGGTAAGTATTTCCTAATGTAATCAAGACCTTCTGTACTGGCAATTAGTGTTACAATATGAGTATGTTTTGGACGACCTTTGGTAAGAAGTGCGTTATAGCTAAGAACCAATGATGATCCTGTTGCAAGCATAGGATCTGACAGTATAACCAAACGGTCGGTTATTTTTGGACAAGAAACATACTCAACCTGAACGTCAAAGCTCCCATCTTTGTTGTGTTTTCGATATGCTGAAACAAATGCATTTTCCGATTGGTCAAATATTGAAAGCAACCCACGATGCATTGGGAGTCCCGCCCTCAAAATTGTAGCTAGTACGGGGAATTCCTTTAATACAGGGACCTCGGCAACTCCAAGAGGAGTAGTAACTTCTTTGACAACATATTCCATGGTTTTACTAATCTCATAACCCATTATGGTTGCCAGACGTTCCATGTTGGTTCGAAATCTGAGTGAATCGGTTTGTATGTTATGATCACGTATTTCTGAAAGAAATTGATTGAAAATAGATGTCTGGGAACCAATGTTCTTGATCATGGGGCAGGAATTAGAATTTCTACAAATATAGATTAAAAATCGTAATACCTGTTAAACATTGCTGATCTCAATCCAACCCAGAAGTGTAAATCTTGTGTTTCAGCAATGTCTGATTTTCGGTTAAAGATGGTCAAACCTGCAGTTAAGCTTAAATTAGTGGCTGGATTTACAATATAACCAAGCTTTAGTTCCTGGTAAAACAGTTTAGTTTTTATTCCCTGTCCAATCTTATTACCGAATTCTGTAACATAAGTTTTGTATGGGAAGTAGATGTTGTGTCCATAGTTAGTTCCTGTAGAATCTTCACCGTAGGTACTTCTTGCAAATTGATAGCTGATTTGCCATCTCTTTATGCGTTGTTCCAAAATGAGTATCAGTTCCCTGAAATTAGCACCCTGGGGATGTGCAAGCGGTTGATTATAATGCCCATAGTTCTGTAGTGTTGATAAATGAGCATATGTGTATGGCCTTACATGATTATATTCTGCCTGAATGTAAAGGTTTTTTATCCCAAAAGGGTCGAAACTTTTAATTCCCAATTGTAATCCATGCTTATTAGCCCACCATCCGTCACCTTTGAGCACGTGTTCAAGTTTAAATTCATCAAGTAGTAGCTGGAAATAAATGAAATTGCTTTTTAAAACCCTGAATCGTACGCTTCCCCCTAAAAGAGCATTGTCAGGGGAACCAAGTGAGAATTCAACAGGGCGGTAAAAGATAACCGGGTTCAGGTACTGTAGATCAAAACCTCTTTTTCCGGTAGAGTCTCCCGCATCCCAAACTATCGATTCAAATAAGCCAATATTTAGCCATTTTGTAACGTTCCAGCTTAAATAATGTGTGGTTGTGTATTTCTTTGGCCATGGATCCCACGAGCCTTTGGGCTGACTGATGTCCATTAGCTGACTATATATATTGACATATTCAATGTTCCATACTTTTGTATTAATTATGAAATATGGATAGTTGAATGAAGCGTCCGATAAGAATAAGGACCTGTATCCATCTCCTATAAAGTTCTTACCATGTCCAAATCTTAAGTCAAAGTACTTTGAAGGAGAGTAAGTTACATGTCCTTCCGCAAAAGCATAGTCAAACCCAGTATCCTTGAATCTCTTGAACATAGCCTGACCGGGTACAACCATTAGAGAATTTGCCTGAATATTGGTCCATGTAGGAAAAACAGCCTGACTTTCATAGAATGCAGTATGGAAGAATATTTTATTGCCAATCATTCCGTCGGCTTTTATCCCTCTTGTATTTACCCAAGTGTTCTGCTTTTCATCAATCATCCTTCCAATTTCAAATGAAACCAGGGGATCAATAATAAGCTTGAGTCCTGCAGTATCCACGTTAACTAAGGATTCATGAAATAATTTTCTGTTTAACCAGTTAACAAATCCCCTTTCCTTCGAAGGTGAATTCTGTTGTATGTCGGGAAATATTGTTTGGTTAATCGAATTATTTGTAAGCGGATAAATCGGATGCCATTGATTATTTTGTAACAGAAATGTTCTTTCTTGCTCAATCCGTTGTGTTTTCTCAAAAGGAAGTGTTACTGATTGAGCAATAAGATTATTAATCAGTATAACCAATGATGAGATAAGAACTAATTTTTTAATCATGCTTCGAATGAACTGCCTTCCTGTATAATATTCGTTTCGTCAATTTCATCATCAAGTGACTCAAATACAGAATTGTTGCTTTTAAATTCGGGAACTAAACGTTTAAGTTGTCTTACAACAACAAACCTGTCACTACTTTCCATTGATATTTCCAGAGCATCCAGTTGTATATTTACGTCAGTAAAACGGTTATATCTCACTTTGGCAATTGATATCTTAGGATGGTGAGTGGGTTGTCCTTTCTCCATATCATAAAGCAGTTCTTCATATAGTTTTTCTCCAGGCCTTAGACCCGTATAAACTATCTTGATGTCTTTTTCGGGTTCCAGACCGCTAAGACGAATCATATTATACGCCAGATCAGAAATCTTAACAGCACGACCCATATCGAACATGAAAATTTCGCCTCCATTTCCCATCGCACCTGCTTCGAGTACTAACCGGCATGCTTCAGGGATGGTCATAAAGTAACGCGTGATATCAGGATGTGTTACTGTTACAGGTCCACCGGCAGCTATTTGTTTCTCGAAAAGAGGAATAACAGAACCATTGCTTCCCAAAACATTGCCAAATCGGGTTGTAATGAACCGTGTGTGATTAGAAATTTCATGATTAAGACTCTGTATATATATTTCCGCAGCACGTTTTGATGCACCCATTACGTTTGTCGGATTAACAGCTTTATCAGTTGAAATCATTACAAAACGCTCAACTCTGCATTCTGAAGCGAGATTTGCGATATTTCTTGTTCCCATAACATTAACCCTCACTGCTTCGAAAGGATTCATCTCCATAAGTGGAACATGCTTATAGGCAGCGGCATGAAATACTATTTGAGGTTGCTGATTTTCAAAAATCCTTCTCATCATGATTTCATCACCAACATTTGCAATAAGAAAATTGAACAGGTGAGCTTTTGATTTGTATTTCTCAGTCAACTCCATCTCAAGATTATACATTGGAGTTTCCGCTTGATCAACAAAGATTAACCTTGAAATATCCAGTTTACACAATTGCCTGGCAATTTCACTACCAATACTTCCCGCTGCACCGGTAACCATTATGTTTTTGCCACGAAGTTGCTGCGTCATTTTTTCACCATCAATGCTTATTTCTGATCGTTGCAATAAATCTTCAATCTTTATTGTGTTAATCTGCTTGACTGAAAGCTGCCCGTCAATCCATTGATTTACAGGGGATATTTCTTTCAACTTTAGTTTTGTGGTGGAAAGAACCTCTTCAATTAATTTCCTTTTAAGCTCCTTATCAATATTTTGAATCGCGAAAATAATTTCCTTTATGTGATTCTTTTCTATGAAATCTGTTTTTAGAACTTGGGGTGAATGAACATAAGTACCTTCAATAGTCTTACCAATTTTTCCGGGATGCTGGTCAATGAAGCCAACTATTCTAATTCTATTGTCTTGCTCTGCGATTAAAACATTTTTAGTTATAATTCCTGCGGAGCCTGCACCATATATCATCACATTTATCCTGTCGGGAGCTGATTTTATCCAGTAGTAGAACAGCCTGACAGAGATTCTTGTTACAGTTATAATAAAGAACGAAAGAACAAAGAAAATAGTAAGAACTGAAAGGGGTATGTAATATAAAATCTCTATCCCTATAAATCTATCAACAATCTGAATAACAAGGGTAATCACTGTAATATATGCCATTGCCTTAAGTACCAGGTTGACATCCCTGGCTCCTGTGTGCCGAATTATGCTCTTGTTGATTCCTATAAGATTAAAAACAATTACAGAAATTGTAAGTACGAGTAACAGTTGATTATACATCTCATACCTAATTTCATTGGTCAACTGAAAGTTAAACCGAAGTGTATAGGCTGCAGTAAATGAAAAGGTGACTATGAATAAGTCCTTTAATAATATCAGCCACCTTGGCATGAACCATTTTGACTGAATGAGGAAGAACCTCTTAAATATATTTTTATAGTTTAAGATCACAGCCTTTATGAACTATATAGAATACAAATGTAATCTATATGAAGTTAATTTTTTTAAACTAAATGAATATAACGCAATGCAACAAGAAATGTTCCATTATGAATTAATCGGAATAAATGAGAAAAGTAATTAGAAATAGTGTCTCCTTTTTTTTAGAGTAAGATGTTTAACTATTGAAACTGTGTTGTATATAATCAGTAAAAATATTAGGGAAACAATAAATGAAACACCAAAATTAAGATTGCTGATTTGAAGACCGATTGGTATAATAATGAGATTGCTTAGCAGAATTGGAATTAATGCTCCAAATACTATCCAGGATTTCATCTCACTAATTCCTTTGAGTAGCCTTCTGGTAGGAACAGCTCTCAGGAAATACCATGTAAATCTTCTGATTCCGAATAACAAAAAAACGATTGTGATCATTACTAATAGAATCCGCAACCATATATAAGGCAATAACCATTTAAGTGCTACACCAATTTGCTTAAATTCAAAAATGCCCGCAATTAGGGATGCTGAAACTAATAATATCATTTGAAACGATACCCAGGTGATGAATAGTCTGACCTTCCAGTCCCACTTCCGTGATATGGTTTCAGGCATGAACATACCAAGTAGACCAAATATCAAATAGGGTAAAGTATAGATAAAAATAACTTTTCCTTCACTCCATCCTTGTTGTCCGTATGCAGGAAATGTAACCTGAAAAGGGGAATAGTTAAAAGTTATGTTATTGATCCATGCAAATATTGCCAATATCGAAGTATCTAGTATTCTGGTTAAAATGAATGAAATTAAACACAGAACAGCCGAGATAACTGTGTATTTGATTATATTGGTAGTGCCTATTATAGACAGTGGTTTCGAATCTATCATATAAGAAATTGAAAGGATGGATTGATCTATACAACTGCTAAAATACAAAGATTCGTGATTTAAGCACTCAAACCAATATTCCTGTCAAGTTTCTGATAAATTGAGTTGTCACTTTTATATTCAGGCACCAATTCTTTAATTCTTGCAACAAGGGCCATGTTTTCATCAAGGTCATTAACTTCCTTTTTTCTGTTTAGCGAGGTATTTATGACTTTATTAAAGTAATCATAATGGAATAGGATTTCGGAATACGATAGAGCCTTGACTTTCGCGATGGAAATTTTTGGATGATAAGTCTTTATTCCTTGTTCTTTACTATAAAGTAATTCTTCAAATAGCTTCTCACCCGGGCGAAGCCCTGTGAATACTATCTTAATATCTTTATCCGGTTCAAACCCACTTAGCTTTATCATATTATGAGCAAGGTCGACTATTTTTATAGGGTTGCCCATATCAAACATCATTATTTCACCACCTGAGCCCATTACTCCAGCTTCAAGAACTAATCTGCAGGCTTCGGGAATTGTCATAAAATATCTTGTTACATCAGGGTGTGTTACTGTCACTGGCCCACCATTAGCAATCTGCTTTTCAAAAAGGGGGATAACAGATCCATTACTTCCAAGAACATTCCCAAAACGGGTTGTAATAAACCGCGTGTGTTTAGTATTTGAATTACATAAATGGTTGTTCAGACTTTGTATGTATATTTCAGCAGCTCTTTTGCTTGCACCCATGACATTTGTCGGATTAACCGCCTTGTCAGTTGATATCATTACAAACTTCTCTGCATTATGTTTTGTAGCAAGATCAGCAATATTTTTGGAGCCGAGTATGTTTACCCTCACTGCTTCGAATGGATTTTTTTCCATCATTGGAACATGCTTATATGCAGCAGCGTGGAAAATTATCTGAGGTTTGTATTCTTCAAATACAATATTCATCATGCACTGATCAGCAATGTTAGCTATTATGAAATGCATGTCTGAAAGAGAAAACACACCAGTACCAAATCCCTTGTTCTTAAGTGTAGAAACTATCTCATTTTCAAGCTCAAACATTGGTGTTTCGGCCTGATCAACCATAACCAATAAATCAGGATTGAATGTACATAGTTGTCTAACTAGTTCGCTGCCAATGCTACCTGCTGCACCTGTAACCATCACTCGCTTACCATTAATGTATTCTCTTACATTCGAATCTGATAGTTTGATTTCATTACGATAAAGCAGATCAGTAATTTCTATTCTTTTGATTTGTTTTGTAGACAACTCGCCATTTATCCACAAGTCAACAGGAGGGATTTCTTTCACAGAGACACCTGGGACTGTAAGTAATTCTTGTAATAGGTCTCTTTTACGGTCTATGCTTATGTTATGTATCGCAAAAATGATTTCCTTGATACTATTTTGCTTTAGAAACTTTGGATTAAAAACACCGGTTGAAAAAACCTGAATACCCTCTATTGATTTTCCGATTTTTCCGGGGTTGTTATCGACAAAGCCTGTCACTCTAACTTTTCGACTTTGATCTGCGTGAAGCACATTTTTAGTAATTAAACCTGCATTTCCTGCTCCAAATATTAAGACATTATATGTGTCACCACTTTCTTTCAGCCAATAGTAAAAAACTCTGATACTGCTGCGTATCATTATTATGATCATACTTGACAGTAAAGAAAAAATTATGACAACTGAAAATGGAATGTAGTAAACCTTAGGTATTAAATTGCTCAAGACAGATACATTTATCAGCACCATAAGTCCGCCAATAAGTAAGATAGCATTCAGTATTCTGATAACATCGTTCAATCCTGTATGTCGTATTATTCCTTTATGTGTTCCCATTATTCTGAAGATAATAAAGGATAGAATACCAACAGGTATCATTTGCGAATACATGCCATGTAATTCTTCATTTGTTAGCTGGAAGTTATTTCTTAGAGTATATGCAGACACTAGTGAAAAGAGAACGATTATGATATCTTTGATAAGAATAGCCCAACAAGGTATAATAAATGACGACTTTAACAGAATGTATTTTCTTAGCTGGTTCATTGTGTTTTAGAGTGATCCTGTGTTTCTATTTTAGTTTGAAATATTAGCGAAATAATTAAGCTCTCTATCTGGTCTTAGTGAGTAGTTTCCTCAACAATAAACACTTCTATAAGCATCTCCTTTAATTCCTTGAAATTGTCGAGGTTATAAACTGTGTCAATCTTTTCAACAGAGTAATCGAAATCTCCATTTTCAATAAAGTGCCTTAGTAAAGCTATAACGTATTTTCGGCTCTTATTCTGCATAAAAATTCTTAGAGTTTCTTCCACATTGCCATATTCGTGGATAGAAGCTTTTGGTAAGACAAGAACTTCGAGCATCGAAATCAAATGAAGTGCTCTGGATTTTTGATCTTCCAGATGCTTTGAATTTTCAATGTACTCTTTTAGAATTATTTTCATTTTTGTCAGGCAGTTCTACTATTTATAATTTTCAAAATATGAAAGATACTACTATACATATAAAATATAGTAAATAGCTGTTCCCAAAAGTAAAGCTATTTTTTGCAACCATTGCTACCATTTGATAACTGAAACCATACGTTTGATAAATGAAACCATACACCTATCCTGACCAATGGTTTTTATAGGTCAGGAAACAGTGTTATGTGAAAGACCTAACTTTTGATTAACTTTGCCGTGATAAATAGGAATACCATGAAAGCTTTAGTAACCGGTGCCGATGGTTTCATTGGCTCGCATCTGTCAGAGCTTCTTCTCAAAGAAGGATATTCAGTTCGGGCATTAGCTCAGTACAATTCTTTTAATTACTGGGGTTGGCTTGAGGATATACCTTCGAATGAACGTCTTGAAGTAATAACGGGCGATATAAGAGATCCTAATTTTGTAAAAGATTCAACCAGAGGTGTAGATATAATTTTTCATTTAGCTGCACTTATTGCTATTCCATATTCTTACCATGCACCAGATAGTTATGTTGATACTAATATAAAAGGAACTCTCAATATTGTACAGGCAGCACGGGAGGCAGGTAATATCAGGGTTATTTCAACATCAACTTCTGAAGTGTATGGGACCGCTCAATATGTCCCTATAGATGAAAAGCATCCCCGGCAACCTCAATCACCTTATTCTGCAACAAAAATTGGAGCTGACGCTATCGCTCTTAGCTTTTATAATGCTTTTAACCTGCCTGTTACAATTGCGCGTCCATTTAATACTTATGGCCCGCGACAGTCAGCACGAGCTATCATCCCAACAATTATTTCACAGATTGCCGATGGTAAGAAACAAATATTACTAGGCGATCTAACACCTACACGTGATTTCAATTATGTTAAGGATACAGTAGCTGGTTTTCTTGCAATAGCTGAAGCTGACGCTACAATTGGTAAGGAAGTGAACATAGCTTCAGGTACTGAAATATCGATGGCTGATACCCTTAATCTTATAGCAGAGTTGATGAAGAGCGATGTAGAATTTATTACAGATCAACAACGCTTGCGTCCTGCAAATTCCGAAGTATTTCGCTTGCTGGGTGATAACCGACTGATAAAATCATTAACCGGCTGGAAACCTGTTTACAGACTTGAGGATGGCCTTGCCGAAACCATTGATTGGTTCAGGAATGAACATAACCTGCTGAAATATAAACCTGGAATATACAACTTATAGCAGTAGAGGAATACTCCTGTCATTTCACCATCACTTTTATTGTATTGACATCATTGACTGATATAAGGTAAAGACCTGAATTCAGCCCTTGAAGACTGATTCTGTTATTCACACCCTGCAATTGAATTGTGCGAAGCAAACTTCCTTGTACGTTATATATACTTGCTATAGCCGGAATGCCCGGTTTAAATGATGGATAGTCGATTGTTATAAATTCACTGGCCGGATTTGGATAAGCAGAAATGCTGCTTGTAATATAATGATTCTGAACATCAACATAAATTCCATTTGCCCATACACCTTTTGAAATTGTCCCTGCATAAAGTATTCCATTCTTTTCGCTCGATGTAAAACTTTGAACGCCTGGCAATTCAGGACTTCCGGAATTGAAAGTCGACCATGTTAATCCAAAATCTGTCGAACGGTAAAAGTCATTGAAGTCTCCAGCATAAAGAATGCCTTTATAATCGGTTTCAACTATCCTTAAAAATGGATTTCCCGGAAATAATTCAGTAACATTAGACCAAGTGAAACCATTGTCCTGGCTGCGGAAAAGTTTGCCGTTCGATTCAATGAAAAAAGTATCTTCTTTACCTGCCACAATTCTTCTTACAGCATTCCATGGTGAATCCGTGTATGTTTGGGTCGACGAGACTCCTTCATCGTCTGATCTGTAGACATAGAAGGGAGCATAGCTCTGACTGGCAAGTATTGTTCTATTAATACTTATGGATATGTCAGTATAATCCGATTGCGGAAAGTTGGTAATTGTCCATGAATATCCTCCATCCGATGATTTGTAAATTCCGGAGAGAGCTGTAATAGCGAATATTTTACCATTTGAGTTAAATTCAAAATCGGTAATCTTTCCATCGAAGATACTTAATTGTTCCCAGGTCTCTCCATTATTGGAGCTCTTTAGCAAACGCCCGGAGAAAAAGGAATTTACTGAAAGATATATCTCATTATTATGTGCTACGATTTTTGTATAATTCCATGATACTGTGTCGGATATATCAATCCAACTTGAGCCTTTGTCATCTGATCGCCATATTTTATCTGTTAGTGCATAAATGGATCCATCTGTGTCAACAGTAATTGAAGAAATATTACTAATGATTAAACCTTCTGCCTTTTCTTCCCAATGATCACCATTGTTAGTTGACCGGTATGGACTGTAACCGGCAGTAAATATTGTGTTGTTATTCGATAGAATAAAGCTTAATTGTTGAAAAGGAAGACCACTATTTATAGCTTCCCATGAAGATCCGCCATCGCTTGATCGTTTCATTCCCCCGAACTCTGTACCAATAAATAAGTGGTTATTTTCATTAACACCAATTGATGATACTTCATCTTCAGTTATGAGCTCCCAGGTTTGTGTGTTGTCAGTAGTTCGGTAAACCCCGATATCCCATCTGGGAGCAGCATACAAAATTCCATTTGTATCGAAAGTAATACAGTTTACTCCGCTAGGAGCTGAAATTGCATTAAGATCTTCCCAGGATTCTCCATTATCAGTTGACATTTTAAGCATATCATTTGATCCCAGATAAACATGTCCATCTTCATTTACCTCCAGTTCACAGTATTCCATGTAGTTTGTTGGGGCAATGTCGTGAAATACCCATGAATCCCCTCCATCCTGAGAAACATAAACACCTGCTTCACTCTCAGTTCCATGGATAGTCCCCGCGTATAACAAACCTTCCTGGTCACAGGCAATTGAAATTACCGGTACTATTTCTCCCCATTCGTTCAAAAGACCGCTGTTCGCAGCTTCCCAGGTTTCTCCCTGATCATAAGATCTTGATACACCCGAACTATTAGTATATAGAACACCAGATGGTGATACTATCAGATCAGGACCAATATCCTCGGAAACCAACTCCCAACTATCACCATTATTATTTGACCTGAATAATCCTGCTCCTATGGCATTAGTATAAAGAGTGCCGGTTTGATCAATTGCCATACATGAAATATGTCCACCACCGAATGGGCCATTAGTCTGCTGCCATTGTGCAAAGGATTTTGGGAAAGGACATGAAACCAAAGCACATAATAACGCTATTAAGCCATATCTGGAATAAATGTACAATTTCATAGCTTTCAGTAGTTTATGCGCGAATAAATGTATATTTCACTGGCTAACTTATTTGTTATGAACAAGTTCGGTGTAAAACTTAACACTTAAAGTGCCCACCTGTTCAAGGACTAGCCTAAAAAAAGAGCACAAATTTATTGCGTGGTGAAAGTGTTGAAATGTTCCTCAATCAGGGATAGGTGCTAAACACTTCAACCACGGAACCGCTTTCTTATATTTTTTCTTTTTTGCCACATTGTTAGAGTGCTGAAAGCTCTATATAACCTATAGATAGACCCGTATGTAATACATTAAAATATGACTAGTACGGTCGCAATATTTAATGGATTCTCTTTTGTCTAAAGACTCCACATTAGATCACTACTAAACTATCAGAAATGTCATTAAAACAAAAAACAGTTGACGGATTAATGTGGAGTTTTATTGATACCGCAATTGGACAAGGAATACAATTTATTGTGAGCATAGTACTTGCTCGACTTCTTATACCACGTGAATTTGGACTAATTGGAATGATACTGATTTTTATTGCATTATCGGAAGCATTTGTAAACAGTGGATTCAGTAGTGCATTGATAAGAAAGAAAAATTGCAGTCAAACTGATTATTCAACTGTTTTTGTATTTAACCTTGTCGCTGGAGTCGTCTTTTTTATTGCCCTTTTCTTTGCAGCTCCATTCATTAGTAATTTTTTTAATGAACCACAATTGAAGCCAATAGTTCAGGTTTTGGGCCTGGTTCTTATTGTGGACTCGTTAACTCTTATTCAAAGAACAATTCTAACCCGACAAATTGATTTCAAACTACAGGCAAGGGTTTCTTTTATTGCATCAGCAGGTTCTGGGATTGTTGCTATTTATATGGCTTGGCAAGGGATGGGAGTTTGGAGTTTAGTAGCTCAGCGAATCAGTCGACAGACAATCAACACTGTATTCTTATTGTTCTGGACAAAGTGGAAGCCATCTCTCCACTTTAGTTTTAAATCATTTAAGGAGCTTTTTGGTTTTGGAAGCAAATTGTTAATAAGTAACCTTATTGATACTTTTTATAATAATGTGTACTACTTGTTGATAGGAAAATACTTCTCAGCTCAGCAGCTCGGTTTTTATACAAGAGCTGATGAATTTAACAGACTACCATCTTATAATTTGTCAGCAATCATACAGCGGGTAAGCTACCCTGTGCTATGCAGCATTCAGGATGATCCGGTAAAATTAGTGCATTCATACCGAAGGTTTATTCGCAGCTCAATGTTTATATCATTCAACATAATGATGCTTATGGCTGCAATGGCAGAACCGCTTATTATTACTTTAATTGGTGAAAAATGGAGAGAGTCGGTATCTTATTTTCAATTGCTCTGCTTTACAGGAATGTTTTATCCTCTCCATGTACTCAATCTCAATATAATTCAGGTAAAAGGAAGATCTGATCTTTTTCTGAAACTCGAAATCATAAAGAAGATACTGGCAGTCCCTACTATAATACTTGGAGTTGCTTTTGGCATTAAAGCTATGATTGCCGGTATGATGGTTAACACACTAATTGATTTCTATTTGAATAACAGCAATAGCAGACAGATGATTGGTTATTCTTTTAAACAACAAATCAGGGATATACTCCCATCATTTTCAATGGCCTTGATAATCGCATTAGCCGTTTACAGTATAGGCGCCGTTTTATCAACAGGGTATGGTGCTACACTCGCAATACAAAGTATATTCGGACTTGCTCTTATAGTAGTGATAAGTGAATTCACCAGGCTGTCAGATTATATTTTTTTAAAGGAAACGGTTAGAGAGAAGATGATGCCCTCAGCAAAACGAGTCGTTGTCGAACAAGCGGAAGTTTAATCAAATTGGCTAATTTTGTGATATGATTAAATCCGTTTCACTTCTTCTTCTCCTAACACTCATCCAGGCATTGGGATTGAGAGCACAAAATTATCCACAGAATTATTTCCAGCACCCGGTGAATGGAGTCATTCAATTGTCGGGGACCTTTGCAGAACTTAGAGGAAACCACTTTCATTCAGGAATAGATATAAGAACAGGTGGAAAGGAAGGACTTCCTATATATGCAGCAGCTGATGGTTATGTCGTGAGAATAAAAGTGGAACCCGGAGGTTTTGGTAAAGCACTTTACATCAATCATCCTAATGGGTATACAACTGTTTACGCTCATCTGCAAAAATTTAACGAGAAGATAAATGATTGGACACGTGGACGACAATATGAAAAGGAATCGTTTGCAGTGGATTTATTTCCTCCAAAAGGCCTATTAAAAGTATCAAAAGGTGAAATAATTGCTATTTCGGGAAACTCAGGAGCATCAGAAGGACCGCACCTCCATTATGAAATAAGGGAAACACAAACTGAAATGCCGGTCAACCCTATTCTTTTTGGTCTATCTATCAAGGATTTTATCAGACCAACAATGCATGGATTAAGAGTATATCCTGAAGGCAAGAATTCATTGGTAAACGATAACCCGGAACCCGGGACATTTGTTCTGGCAGGATGGGGACCATTTTATCGGTTAAAAATATCAGATACAATCAATGTTACCGGAGATTTCTCATTAGGTGTAAGTTCAACCGATTTAATGAATGAAACCAGCAACCGGAATGGAATTGTTGAATATACGGTCTATATTGACTCTCTGAAAGTGTTTGAGTGGAAAGCAATTAAGTTCAGTTTCGCAGAAACCCGATATATCAATAGCTTCATTGATTACTCATATTATTATTTAAACAATCAGCGGTTTATGCGTACACGCTTAGATCCGGGAAACCGCCTGAGCATGTATTCGTATAACCCTGATAATGGAATTTTTCATGCTATTCCAGGTAAATCCCATCTTATGAAAGTTGTTCTAAAGGACTCAAATGGGAATGAATCGATACTTCAATTTATTATTAATGGTAAAAGTCAATCAACAGTAAAGTTAAAGTCAGATGATTCGGTAAAAAAAGGAATACTCTTTACTGTTAGTAATCTGAATAATTATGCAACTCCTGATATGAGAATAAGTATGCCGAGCAACTGTCTTTATGACAGCATAAGATTTGTATATAAAGAGCTACCATCAATAGCAGGATCATATTCAGCAGTACATTCAATTCATACACCTCAGGTTCCACTCCAAAGTCATTATGACCTGTCAATAAGGGTTCGGGATAAATCTTTAGCCGATTCTTCGAAACTAATAGTTGTACGGTTAAACAATGAAAACAGGCCCTCCTCTCAAGGTGGAAAAATTGATAATGGTTTTATGAAAGTTAGGCTCAGAGATTTTGGACGATATGCCGTTATGGCTGATACATTGGCACCACTTATATCTGCAGTTAACTTCAAAGAGAATTCTGAAATTTCGAATCTCTCAGAGATAAAAGTTAAAATTAGTGATAATCTGAGCGGAATTAGTTCATATAGAGGTGAGATTAACGGCAAATGGATTCTTATGGATTACGATGCCAAAAACAGGTTATTAATTTATAAAAAGGATGCTGTAGCTCAAACCGGCAACATCACATTGACTGTGACAGTTAGTGATGGGGTTGGGAACCAATCGGTGTCACAATGGAATCTTGTCAATTAATTAAATATGTGGTCGAATATCTTTTTTTGCATGAACAGGCAATAAAAGACAATTAATAGAGTTATTTGTTCTAATCCTTAAATGGCGTTTGTTTGTCATTATTAAGAAATAATAAATAAATTTGCACTTTTCATTTCAAAAATTACCTTATGCGCTTTAAGCACTTTCTATCATTAGGCCTATTTTTAGGATTGTTACTGGTTTCAGGAAGTAAAATTTTTGCTCAGCAATCAACCGTTATTGGTCAGGAACTTAACACAATTACTACAGCGGTGCCTTTCTTGCAGATTGGTCCGGATGCCCGTTCGGGTGGTATGGGTGAAGTTGGAGGAGCTAGTTCTCCCGATGCAAACTCACTTCACTGGAATCCGGCAAAATATTCTTATCTCAAAAACGACATGGGTTTTGCCTTATCGTATAGCCCATGGTTGAGAGCCCTTGTAAATGATATTAATCTTGCATATTTAACCGGGTATAAGAAATTAGGAGATAACCAGGCGATTGCCGGATCTCTCCTTTATTTCTCATTAGGTGATATCGTATTTACCAATATAACAGGTGATGTTGTTGGGAATTATCGGCCAAGTGAATTTGCAATCAGTGGTGCTTATTCACGTATGCTCACCAATCGTTTATCAGGTGCCGTTTCTGCAAGATTTATCCACTCAAACCTTACACAAGGACAGGAAGTAGCTGGCACATCAACCAAACCGGGTAATTCTGTTGCAGCTGATATTGCAATATACTCCGAGCATCCCTTTGAAATGAATAATATTGAAGGTGCATCATTCAACTGGGGTATAAACATTAGCAACATCGGAGCCAAAATTTCGTACTCTGATGACAACACCCAAAGAGATTTTATTCCTACAAATCTTCGAATTGGAACAAATCTGGCACTTGATATAGATGATTATAACAAAATATCATTTATGGTCGATTTTAACAAGTTGCTTATACCTACTCCTCCGGTTTATCAAACAGATTCCAGTGGTCAGGTTATAACAGATAATAACGGTGATCCTATTATATTTAAAGGAAAGAATCCTAATGTGTCTGTGCCCGTTGGAATGTTCCAATCATTCTATGATGCTCCCGGTGGATTTAAGGAAGAACTTCATGAAGTTATTATAGCTGCCGGTATTGAATATTGGTACGATAATGTATTTGCACTCAGGGCTGGTTATTTCCATGAACATGCCACTAAGGGTAATCGTAAATTCTTCACGTTTGGAGCCGGCTTACGTTATAACGTATTTGGATTGGATGTAAGCTTCCTTGTACCAACAGAACAATTAAATCCATTGGGTAACACTCTTCGCTTTACTCTTCACTTTGATTTTGACGCTTTCAAAAATCAAGAGGCTAAGTAAGAAAGATATTCAGCTTAATGTAAATGAAAAGAAAAGCCCGGCAACTATTTGCCGGGCTTTTTTTTACAAGAATGCAGCAACTAATCTGAATCTCCTTTTAATGCTTTATAATTGTTGAGCTTTTTACACTACTGCCGTTTCCTAAGACCTTTAAATGATAAGCTCCCGGAGATAAATTGGAAATTTCTTTATCAAGAGTAACACTTGCACCGCTTCCAAATATCGCTTGTGCCAGTCGCCTTCCCTGCAGGTCATAAATTACTACTACCCAGTTATCATAGGACTCCTTTGATATAAGTGTAATACGATCGCTAAATGGATTTGGATAAATTCCAATTTCTCCAATATTCCTCATCTTTTCATCCTGTGGCAAATAAGCATCCCAATTTATTGGAATGCCACGATTATCCCATGGCCTCTGATTACGTATAATAGTTGGATAGTCTTTCAACTCAGAACCATTTCCAATACTTGCTATGAAACTAGAGCCCTCTATTGCCCTAAATCCCGGCAAGAGTCGGATTCCATTCAGTGATTCTATTCTTGCCGACCGATTAGCAGGAATTGTAAAATTATTACCTGCTACTATATCAAACTGATAGAAAAATACTTCGGGGTTACGTGTGGCATTAGTAACTGAATAGCTATCAAGCTCAGCTAGTTGCTCATCAGCATAAAAAATTCCATTGAATCTGCCATCAACAATGTTATTAGGATTAACAAGTGAAAGTGTTTGTCCGGCAAAAGTATATGTGCCATCATATCGGAGCATGCTGTTTCTAAGATATGAAGAGCCACCGCGCAAATCTTGCCATTCCTGCCATAATTTGTCGATATATGCATGATGCAGGAAGAAAACAGGATCACGAGGTGATGCAGTTGATGACATTGCTCCACCAACCCAGCGATGCGCACCATGGTGTACCGGACCTCTTTCCATAAGATCGGAATACAAAAAGAAATCTGTTAGTGATTGAACCTGATTTACTTCTGATGGCATTGGCAATTGATCATTTCCTCCCAAATTGCGGTTAAGTGTCCAGTCAGTGTTGAACTGACCCATAAAGTTATTATCCCATAATTGGGAGTTGGTAGCTTGATCGAGTGAAGAATTCCAATATGGAATTGTTATAAAGGGATTTATATTTTGCATTGCCCTCTCTAATTCGAGAAGTGACTGACGGTGCCAGGCAAAAAATACTTCTCTCTCAGGTTCGTCTGGCAAGTTAAAGTGGATGTCAAGCCGAGTAGGATCCTCAGTGTCATCGAAATTAAAGAATTCTCCGTGATATACAGCCAGCTCATTTATTAGGTCAGGCCCGTTTCGTAATTGATAAAATGCATTTACCAGATTAATCCTTTCCAGGGCAGTCATTTCATCATAGCTTTTTCTTATACCCTGTGAAAATGCCACTGGAATTATATTTAATGTGATTATCACTAATAATAGTTTTCTCATAAAATTGCCATTTAGCTTAAATAATGTTAGTGTGATCTCAGTTACTTTTTACTTTTCAGAAGATATATCTGACTCCAAATGCTTGATCTTCTTATTCAGATCAATCATATAAAGGGTTAACTCTTCTATTTTTTGTAATAACAGAGTGTTTATTTCAGCAAGCCCTATTCCATTCAATTGTATCTCTTTTGCCGGTGGTATGTCCTTCAAATGCCCGTTTTCTAATATGAACTGCTCAACTTCGTCAAGTGTAGCCAAATAATAATCATCATCAAAAACAAAATCTGACCAACCTGATTCTACGATTACTTCTTTTGCTCTGATGTCACCATTTACTGAGAGTTGAAAATTATTATTAGGAGCGGTGCCTATTCCCACAACACCTGAAGAATAAATATTTCTAGCCTGCCAATCTATACTGGGAAGATTTGCATTTAATGATGTATATGGAACTGCATTTCCACCACCTGATGTAGTGGTAATCTGTACTGTATTACTGGGCTGCGATATATTGCCGGCTGCATCTAATGCAACTACATTGAAACTGTAATTAGTTGAGGCATTTAACCCGGTTGCATTGTACGTGGTTGTATTGCCACTTACGTTGCCAATATTCTGGTCGTTCCTCCTTATTTGATATTGTGTTACTCCAACATTATCATTAGATGCATTCCAGTTAAGCGTCGTTGAGTTGGATGTTGTATTGGATGCAGAAAGGTTTGATGGCGCAGATGGAGGTTGATTGTCACCACCACCACCGGCTGAGGTTGTAACCTGTATGGTATTACTGGGCTGCGAAATATTGCCCGCTGCATCCACTGCAACAATACTGAAACTATAAGTGGTCGAAGGAGTCAAGCCAGCTGCATTGTAAGTGGTTGTATTCCCACCTACGGTTCCTGTAGTCTGATTATTCTGCCGTATCTGATACTGTGTTACCCCAACATTGTCATTTGATGAGTTCCATGTTAATGTAGTGGAATTTGAAGTTGTATTTGATGCTGATAAATTTGAAGGTGCTGACGGCGGTTGAGTGTCATTTCCACCTCCACCCTGGGCAACAATCATAATATTGTCAATGAATACTTCCTGCCCTGATGATGCTCCAATTGGTGCTGCATATACTATCATAACAGGATTAGCATTAGTAGCTGTAAGCGTGAAGTTATATTGTGCCCAGGTGTTTCCATTTATAACCCTGGTTTGAAAACCCTGGAAACCTGTCCAGTTGGCAAATGCGGGATTATTACTAGGGGTGCCTCGTCTTGCCCATATTGAAATTTCGTATACTGTTCCTACAGTTGCCTGAAAAGTAGCACGTGCATCCCTATTATTCCCGTTTGAAACAATTCTTATAGCCCAGTTACCATTCTGGGGATTAGTAGTTACTGATGTGATATTAGCTGTTCCTGTTAATCCGGTGGTACCATTAACCTCATTATTTGGTGATGCGGCGTTTTGGGCTGTATAGAGATTTTGAGCCTGAAGTCCGATTGAAAGTAGTAGTACTGTTCCTAAGAGTAGATTTCTTTTATTCATACCAATACATTTTAGGTCGATTATAGTTAGTGTGTAGAATGAGTGAGTTTTATTTTTGATTATTTAAGATTTGATTACTGAACATTTTATGTAACCAACTACCTAATAATCAGTAACCTAACGACCTGGTAATTATAAAGTTCAATCTTTTGGAAAAAAATTTCATAGAAAGAAATATGCAATATATATAACTTTAATATTGCCTCTGTGCCGACTTACTTAAACAAGTCTTTCAATAAATATCCATGGGGGTATTGAGCTGGTTTTCAAGTTGTTTAATCCTTTTATTTGCCTCTATGAGATAAAGTGTTATTTCCTCAATCTTCATTAGAAGTAAGGTGTTCATCTTCGCGAGTCCGATTCCTTTGGATTGCACTTCAGCTGCTGATGGTATGTCTTTTAAATGTCCGTGTTCAATTATGTAATTTTCAACTTCTTCTAAAGTAGCCAGATCGTAATCTTGCTCAAACACAAAGTCACTCCATCCGGATTCAACTATAATCTCCTTAGATCTTATTGAGCCATTTACCGATAAAGCATAGTCATTGTTAGGTGATGTTCCGATTCCCATTGATTGACTAACAAAAAGATTTCTGGCATTCCAATCTGTGTCTGACCGGTTTGCATTCTCCGAAGTGTAATTTATTTCCACGGAGTTTTGTAATGTTGTTACAATCAGAGTACCCGGTATTGATACATTTCCTGAGGCATCAAACGCAGTTATACCTGTTGTATATGATGTATCAGACATTAGACCGGTAAAATAGTAGAAAGTCGTGCTTGAATCCAATGAGTCAACAAAAACGGAATCAAGATAAATTGCATAACCGGCGACAGCGACATTGTCACTGGCTTCATTCCATTCCAGTTTAAAGGAGTTAGTAGTGATAAATTCTGCGGTTAAATCTTCAGGAGAAGTTGGCGCTATTGTGTCGGGCAATGTAGTTACAGATAAAAAGGTAGGTGATGAGGTATTATTTGCAGCATCAAAAGAAGTTACCTGGAAATCGTATAGTGTATTTGGATACAAATCCATTATAATAAAGCTAGTATCAGGGTGATTGATATTTGCAATTGGAACATTATTTTGTCGGATTTCATAGTGCGTAACTCCCTCATTGTCGGTTGAAGCATTCCAGCTTAATAAAAGTGAAGTGGATGTAACATCAGCTGCAAACAGTTCAGAAGGTGCTGTTGGTGGCTCAGTATCTGAAGGTAACTGCGGTAAAATTGACACAGCATCAATAAATACTTCTCTTCCGTTAGATGCTCCAATTGGCCCTGCAAATACTCGTATTATTGGATTTGTCGAAATAGCAGTGGCGGTAAAAGTGTATTCCATCCATGTTAAGCTATTTATGACAACGGTTTCAACTCCACTCATTCCAGTCCAGTTAGCAAATGCAGGATTTGAACTATTATTTGATCTTCTTGCACGGATGCTGATATTGTAAACATCCCCGGGAATGGCAGAAAATGAATATCTGGCCTCACGACCTGAACCATTTACTGCGAAACGTAATGAATAATTGCCCAGGTATGAAGTTGAAGAATCAGCAAGTATGGTGGCTGTGCCATTCCAACCGGTTGTAGTAAAACTTTCATTTTCGATAGATGCGGCGTTTGAGGAATTGTGAAGGTTTTGTGCTTTTGCAAACAAAACACCTATGATTAAGAACCATAAAGCTAAAGTAGTGATTTTCATGTAGTTAGAGGTTAGTTATATGAAATTGTTAAAGTATGTTTGTAGTTGTGAATATTAATCAAACGAAAGCAGCCTTCTAATGTTTGTATAACTGAGTGTTAAAATATCCTTAAATAAAGTATTTAAATATCTGATATTTAAGTCTGTATGGCTATCATAGTGTATATTTGCACTCACCGTTAAAATGCTTTAATTTTGCCTGTTTAGCTATTGATTGAGAGATCTTCACATCTTTATGTCTTAAATAAAATAATACTATATATGCTTTGCTTTGTTCGCCATGAAACTGACCCATACTTTAATATCGCGGCTGAGGAGTATGTCTTGAAGAATTTTAGTGACGATTGTTTTATGATATGGAGAAATGAACCATGCATAATAGTCGGTAAACACCAAAATACACTCGCCGAAATTAATCCTGAGTATGTAGCCGAGAGAGGCATCAAGGTTGTGAGAAGATTAACAGGGGGTGGGGCAGTGTTCCATGATCTTGGGAATCTTAACTTCACATTTGTCGCCAATCGTCAACCCGGTGACAATATGGTTGATTTTCATAAGTTTACACTTCCAATCATTGATGTTTTGAGAAAGTTAAATATCAATGCTGAGTTTTCAGGACGTAATGATTTAGTTATTGATGGAAGGAAATTCTCTGGTAATGCAGAACATGTATTTAAAAACAGGATACTCCATCATGGAACTCTATTGTTCTCATCTATTATGTCCGATCTGGTTAATGCTCTAAAGGTTGATCCCTCAAAATTTGCAGGAAAAGCCGTCAAATCGGTTCAAAGCAGGGTGACAAATATAAGTGAACATTTGCAGCAACCTTTAACTGTTCTGGAATTTAGAGACCTGATCATGCAGCATATTATTGAAGCTACACCCGGAGCAAGGGAATGCTCATTCACTGATGTCGACAGGCAGGCTATCATGAAGTTAAGAGATGAAAAGTATTCAACCCATGAATGGAATTATGGAATTTCACCGGATTATAATTTCACAAAGAAAGTAAAAACAGAAGGAGGGAATCTGCACGTGGCCATGGTAATTGAACAGGGAGTGATTAAGCATGTAAGAATTTTCGGTGACTACTTTCATTTGCAGGACCCTGTTGAAATTGAGACTGCTCTTGTTGGCAGAATTCATAATTACGATGAGATCAGGAACTGTATTTCGGAATTTGATATCAGTGATTATTTTGTCAAAATCAATGAGAATGAACTTTTATCAGTATTAGTATAAAACAGCATGTATAGAATAGGACATGGATTTGATGTGCATAAACTGGTTGAAGGAAGAAGGTTTATGCTTGGAGGAGTGAATATTCCCTGGCATAGGGGAGCATTTGGCCACTCTGATGCCGATGCTTTATTACATGCAATCTGTGATGCTCTGTTGGGCGCTGCTTCAATGGGTGATATTGGCCGGCATTTTCCCGACAATGACAATAAATATAAGGATATCAATAGTTCCGAATTGTTACATCAGGTATCAGGAATGGTAAAAGCACAAGGTTATGAGGTGGGGAACATAGATTGCACGGTTGCTCTTCAAGAACCCAAAATCGCAGGTTACATCCCTGAAATGCAAAAAATAATTGCCCGAATATTGGGAAAAGCAGAGGAAGATATTAGCATAAAAGCTACCACAACTGAGCATTTAGGTTTTACAGGCCGGGGTGAAGGAATCGCTGTTTGGGCTGTTGCTTTGTTATATGATGGGAAATAGTTCATTACTTAAAGTGTCAAAATGAGTATAAGGTACGTGGCAAATGAGTTTATTAACAAAACAAAGTGGGACCAATGCATAAGACAAGCGGTTAATGGAAGGGTATATGCTTATTCGTGGTACCTCGACATAATGTCGGATAATTGGGATGCACTGATAATAGGGGAGGATACATACGAGACAGTATTCCCGTTAACCTTCAGGAAAAAAATGGGGATACATTATCTTCATCAACCTTTTTTCACTCAGCAATTGGGCATTTTTTCTGTGAATAAGATTACACCGGAGTTAATTGATGACTTTCTGAATGCAATTCCTACAAAGTTCGTATTCGCAGAAATTAACCTCAACACTCTTAATAAGCCTGACCCGGAAAAGTGGAATGTGATTAATAACGCAAATTACGAACTGGATCTGATAGAGCCTTTTGACTCGTTATACAAGGGCTTCTCAACAAATATTAAGAGAAATGTTGTTAAAGCGGAACAAAAGCTAATAAGAGTTTCTGATACAGTCAATCCGGAAGAGACAATAAAACTTTTCAGGGAAAACCGTGGTGCTTCATTACAAAAACTAAAAGATAACGATTACAAAAGACTGACTCAGCTAATTTATCATGGCATCCACAAGCAGATAGCGTTCAGTTATGGAGCATATACCAATACAAATACTCTTTGCGCAGGAATGATTATTTTTATAAGTCACTTCAAAGCTACTTTTCTCTTTTCGGCAACTAATGACGAAGCCAGAGAAAGTGGGGCTATGTCCATGCTTATTAGCCAGTTTGTTTTTTCAGCAGCCGGTAATCATCTCACTCTTGATTTTGAAGGATCAAACAATCCGCAGCTTGCCCGGTTTTATAAAAGTTTTGGAGCACAAAGGATAGAATACCCTTCAGTAACGATCAATAAATTTCCTTTCCCTCTTAAACAGGCATTTAAGTTTTATAAATCCATAAAGACAGGGAAAGAAAGCAAAGAAGCTTAAATTATGTTCAAATCCTCAAATACATATCTGAATCCACAGCTGAACATCTCGGATATAGTACTGGAAAATCCAAGAATGTTTTTAATGTTGGAACACTTCAATATTAATGTTCCTCTGGATGAAAAAACCGTATACGAAATCTGTACAGAAAATAATATAGATGCAGAACTGTTTTTAACCATCGCAAACTTATACAGGGATGTGACATTCACACCTGTAGTTCAGTTTAATTATGATAAGGTGCTTTCAATTATCAGCTTCTTAAAAAAGAGCCATCACTATTATATTTCTGAAATTTATCCTGAAATAAGTGAGA
The DNA here is from genome assembly GCA_002426195.1 of Bacteroidales bacterium UBA5507. Lineage (GTDB taxonomy): Bacteria > Bacteroidota > Bacteroidia > Bacteroidales > Lentimicrobiaceae > Lentimicrobium. The sequence goes on from DIOT01000056.1 coordinate 91,117, forward strand.
TCATAAAGCAGATGTATGCGGTAAACAGGAATGAGGAAATCTCTCTGGTTGAAAAATTCTTTAATGACTATTTTGATGAAGTGGTTGAGCATCTCGAATATGAGGATAAGGTGGCTTTCCCGTATATGATGAGATTGTTCGAACAAATTGAGAATCATAACCCTTATAAGCAAGCTTCTGCCTATTCGGTAAATGATTATAAAGATCATCATAACGATATAGAAGAAAAGCTGGCTGATTTAAAAAATCTGCTAATTAAGTATTTGCCCCGTGGAAATGACCAAAAAGCGAGGAGAAAATTGTACCTTAGTCTGCATGAGCTTGAGCATGACCTCACGATACATGCTATTATCGAAGAAGTGGTTCTGATACCATTGGTAGCGAACATGGAAAACCAATTAAGGAAGATAAGTGAACAAGCCAATTGACATAATCGTTACTGAAACATCAACGCTAATATTTGAAGGTTTGTCGGCAATTATCAATAATTCAGGCATTCCATCACGTATCATCAGAGCCATAACTATTGATGAAACAGTAAAGTATATGTTTACCAATATGCCTTACACAATTATCTGCAGCCCTTCGCTTATCCAAAACCGACAGAAGCAATTTTCTGAAATTAAAAACGAGTATCCTAACTCAAAATGGATAGCTTTAATATATAACTGGTTCGATCCTGATTTGACCAGTCAGTTTGATGCAGCAATTAACTTAACTGATTCGCCCGAAAAGATCATTTCTATTATTAATCAGGTGTCAATTTCCGGTGCCAACTATGATGCCGGTGTAAAAGGTGATATTTTAAGTGACAGAGAGATCGATGTTCTGAAACTTCTGGCTGCGGGCCTCTCAAATAAGGAAATAGGCGACAAGTTGAGTATAAGTGCCAATACTGTTATAACCCATCGGAAAAATATTACACAAAAAACGGGCATTAAATCAGCCCAGGGCCTTACAATATATGCAGTAGTAAAAAAGCTGATAAGATTGGAGAATTTGCATTAACTAAGATAACCATATTTGATGACTTAATAGCTCAAATATCATTTAAAATAGGTATTTCACGTTCAAGTTAACACCGATAATTTTGAAGCTGTAAAAATTAATAATAATTGGCATGTTCAAATCTACCATAGTCACATTAATTCTTCTGATTTCGGTGAATTTCTTAAGCGCGCAAGATAGTATTTTTCACAGAAAGCCATTCGATTTTGAGGCTTCATATACAGGTGAGAATTTCAACAACCTGACTGGTGGAATTAAGAGAGGTTCCAGCTATTTGGGTATGGTTAATGTATCATTTGGATTTGATACAGAAAAAGCACGCTTTTGG
>DIOT01000056.1:92600-96498 GCA_002426195.1 Bacteroidales bacterium UBA5507
TGGTGCAACCCCATCAGGTGATTTAACGGGAGATTTTCAGGTCGCTTCAAATATTGAAGCCGGTAATTATACATTTCTTCAGGAGCTGTGGTATAAACATTCATTTGGAGCATTTGAGATAACGGCCGGTCTGCAAGATATGAATGTTGACTTTGTTACCAGCGAATATGGAAATTACTTTAACAACAGCTCGTTTGGTATTATTCCCACTATTTCTGTGAATATTCCGGCACCTATTTTCCCGTTAACGACACTTGGTGCATCAGTAAAATGGAAGATTTCCGACAGACTAACATGGCTTGGAGCTGTATTCGATGGCTGTCCAACTGATTTCGAGGATCAGAATCCATATAATCTGAGATGGAAATTCGACTCTGCCGACGGTGTTCTCGCTGTCACTGAAGTACAATTGACTTCACCCGAAGATAAACTTCCATACACTCATAAGCTCGGATTCTTCCTGCATAACAGCCATTTAGTCGTTGATGAAAATGGTGCTGATAGCGTTTATCAGAATAACCATGGCTTTTATTATATAGCTGATCAAACCATATGGCAGAGTGACAGTAGCAACAGAAAGATCGGAGCATTCCTTCAATTAGGACTTACACCTAAGGCATTTAACTTCAATAATCATTATGTAGGTGTTGGAGTGAATTATTTCGGCCTGTTTAAAAAGAACGGAGAGGATGCATTAGGACTGGCAGTAGCCTATGCCCGGATTGAAAGTTATGCAGGCAATGAAACCACTATTGAACTTACTTATCACTTCCCTATTACGCCTCGTATCTATATTCAGCCTGATTTTCAATATATAATTAATCCCGGAGGGCTTGAACATCATCTTGATAATAGTTTGGCGTTCGCACTAAGGTTCGGATTAAGCTTCTGAGAATTCTGATTGGACTTCTTAATTACTTATTTTTACATTTGAATCGGGATTTTCTTTTTTCATCAAATGGAGTATTTATGAAGTTGCTAATCGTTGAAGATAATGTCAAGCTCATGGAAGCAATCGGCGATACTCTTCAAGATGCTGGTTTTCTTTGCGAAACAGCAGAAAACTATATAATTGCTTCTGAAAAAATAGCTGTTTATCTTTATGATATAATGGTTGTGGATATTAATTTACCTGATGGATCAGGACTTGATTTGATTAAAGAAATGAAGCATAGTCACCCGAACACAGGTATTATTATTATAAGTGCAAGAGATTCATTGAATAACAAGATTGAAGGCCTCGAGCTTGGTGCTGATGACTATCTCACTAAACCATTTGATATGGCTGAACTCTTGGCACGAATTAATTCAATAGTCAGGAGACGGGTTTTTGGAGGGAATCAAAAGTTAACTGTTGGTCCCCTTACAATAGATACTACATCACGTGAAGTAAATTTAAACGGTGAGCATATAGAATTAACTAAGAGTGAGTTTGACATACTGATGTTCTTTATATCAAGCAATGGAAGGGTTCTAACGAAAGAGAGCATTGCTGAGCATATTTATGGTGACAATCTCGATCTGCTTAATTCATTTGACTTCATATACTCACATATCAAGAACTTGCGCAAGAAGATAGCCACTCATGATTACCCATCGCCTATTAGAGCAGTTTACGGGATTGGGTATAAATTTGATTTGCAAAATAGAATTGATGAAGCTGATTAAGAAAACTTATTTACTCACATACATTTGGTTACTTCCTGTTCTGTTGTTGGGAAGTGTTTTTAGTTTCATAATTATAGAATACATTGCTTATGAGGAAATAGATGAGTTTCTCAGTTATGAAATGGAGCGTATAAAGAAGTACTATGCGATAAATGAAATGCTTCCTGAGAACCATCAGGGTATGCAATTGATACCTGATACTAAAACCAGCACACCGGTTTTTTCCGATACTCTGATTCTTGAAGAAGGTGATAATGAAATGGTGCCGTATAGAACATTGAAGTTCTCCATAAACCACAAAGGTCGAGAATTTACTATTGTATTGCAACATCTTATGCTTGGGCGAGACGATGTGATTCAGGGGACTCTTATTATTGTTGGTGGAATTTTGCTGTTAATTGCAATTCTCCTTTTTTTAATAGTCAATTTTACCAATAGAAGAATCTGGAAACCTTTCTACAAGACTCTGAATATCCTTAACCGACTGGAAATCAATAAGCCTGTCCCGGAATTTGGGAACTCGCAGATTGACGAATTCAAGACTCTGAACTTAACCCTTAGAGCTTTGCTTAAGAAGATTTTGGATGATTATCGCAATAAGAAAGAGTTTAGCGAAAATGTTTCTCACGAACTTCAGACCCATCTTGCTATTATTAGAGCAAATACAGATAAACTCTTAAACAGCGATACGCTTAATGAGCAAAATGCTATCTCCTTGAATAAAATACATTCAGCTGCACTCAAACTAGGCCATGCTCAGAAATCGCTATTTCTATTGAGTCAAATAACCAACGGTGAGTTCAGGGATGCTTTAGATATTGATGTTAAACCAATGCTAATAAAGACTATTGACTATTATAATGAAGCATTTCAGATTAGAGGGATCTCGCTTACTAATTCTATGCAAGATTGTATCGTATTTATGGATGAAGGTCTTGCCGAAGTTATGTTTAACAATCTTATTAAGAATGCAGTAAAACATAATATCGAAGGCGGATTTATCAATATTCGTTTAAGTGATAAGGAATTCACTATTGAAAATAGTGGTATACCTTACCATGGCAACACAAGCAGGTTGATTGATCGATTTGAAAAGGGAAGCAATGGCAATATGGGAATTGGGCTTTCAATTGTCAGTCAGATCTGCGATATGTATAAGTTTACGCTTAAATACAAAATTTCACCCGAAGGAATTCACAAAATAGCTATCATTTTTAATAATTTGTAGTTTTCTCCAAATTTTCTCCAAAATCAATGCTCATTTTTGTAGAATAATTTAACTACATAAATAGCTATGAAAAAATTTATCATCTTCACTGGATTTCTTTTGCTTTCTATAACGTCTTCTTTTGCACAATATACAGGAGAGACAGTTAAGCCTTCAAATATGACTGTTGGTGAGATTAAAAGCAAAGCTGCAAAGCTCGACCAAAAGGATCTGACAATTGAAATCAAGGGCCACATTCTAAGTCAGATTGACAATGAAACATATTGGTTTGAGGATTCCACCGGAAAAATTAAGGTTAACATAGAGCAATATCAGTTACCAACTCAACCATTCAATGAGAAAAATTTAGTAAGAATCATCGGTGAAGTTGATTATGATCTGCTGGAGGGAGTTGAATTCGAAGCTAAAAATCAAATAACGATAATTAAGTAAAGCAAGTAATCAAACATTAACCATTAAAGAAAAATGAAAATGAAAATCTATAAGATTGCTGTAATCTTTGTAATTGCTATAATACTCACAAGCTGCGAGAAGGATAAAGTGCTCACTTATGAAAACTATCCATCGGAAATTCAAGCATATGTTAAAACTCACTTTTCTGATGCATCAATAATACAAACAACCAAAGAGAAAGACTTTCTTACATCGGAGTATACTGTTATTTTAAGTAATATGACAAGGCTGGAATTTAGTCGCAAATTTGAGGTCCAGGATATTGATAGTAATACTGAATTACCATCTTCAGTTGTTCCAGAGGTAATCATAAACTATATCAATATTCAATTCCCTGATAACTTCATTAAAGGTTGGGAACTCGAAGATAAGCATCAGCAAATATCGTTGAACAATGGTATGGACCTTGAATTTAAGATGGATGGGACATTTTTGAGGATAGACGATTAAAAATAAGCTTATACACGTTCTTAGCCATTGTTCAAGCTGATGATTGATTGAATATGAAGTGGATACCGAGAGGGCCTTGAGAGGGGGTTGAGAGGGGGT
>DIOT01000056.1:96621-278638 GCA_002426195.1 Bacteroidales bacterium UBA5507
AGAGGGGGTTGAGAGGGGGTTGAACCGCTATGGATGCAGATCTACCCCCTCCTCGCACCCTTTCAACCCCCTCTCAATGGTAGTTTAATATCCTCTTTAGCATTACTTTATATCCAATGTGAATGCTGCCAAAAATTATTTGAACTCCAAAGATAATTCTTTAAAGTAACTCATGTTTAAAAATCTCCCTGAGAAAATAAATATTTTTAAGTTTTTTTTATGCAAACTATTGCACATCTCAAATAAGGTTGTAAATTTGCAGCCTCATTCAGTGATTCACTAATGGGAGCATAGCTCAGCTGGTTCAGAGCACCTGCCTTACAAGCAGGGGGTCACAGGTTCGAATCCTGTTGCTCCCACAAAAAAAGCCACTTTTAACAAGTGGCTTTTTTATTTGCATCTCTCTTTTGTGGGATAATCATAGAGCATAAAAAAGGCTGTCACTTGCGAGACAGCCTTTTTTATGTCAGGGAATATGTTACTTTATCATAATTCGCTTAACGGCTGGAGATGAACTACCTTCAACATAAATATTCAGTAAGTACATACCCGGTGTTAATCCTGATGATTTGCCGAGAATAAGTTTATTATCCTGAATTACTTCCCAAGTGGTAATTTTCAATCCGTTAAGATTAAATAATTCTGCCCTGTTAAATTTCATGGTATTAATACCTTCAATAAAAATATAATCAGTTGCAGGATTTGGATAAACCGATAACCTTTCAGACAAAGTCTTGTCAAACAAGCCGGTAGTAAGCCCTATTATAATTTCAATATCAGCACCATCAACAGTTAATGTCCCGTTTATTGAGTCATAGCCTTCTGCAGTCACAAGATAGTCATAGGTTCCGTTTGACAGAATGATAGAAGCAATGCCAAGGTTGTTGGTTACTAATGTTTCGGCAGCAACTTTTATCTCAGCACCTTCAAATGGTGCATCATTATAATTAACTCTGAAAGTAACAGTGTATTCTTCAACAATCATTGTAAGTATAACATTCTCAGTTACATCTTCATCTTCAACAACTACTATTCCGGTTGCGGTTACATAACCTGCTTTTGTTATTTCATAAGGATATGTTCCATTTTCAACTTCAATAGTGGCTGAACCTAATTCATTTGTTGTAATGATAACGTCGTTAATGCTTATTGATGCACCTTCTACAGGTAATGCACCATCTGTAACGTTGAATGTAACTGTATATTCATCTGTGGCATCGCAGCCTGCAGGCATAAAGTAAACTCTGCCTAATGAAGGATCATCAACAACATGAGAAACGACTGTTTCAATGCTCACAGAGTCTTGTGTTTCAACTCCCCAGCAGTTTCCCATTGCCATTTGGTCAACAGGTCCATTGTTGTACAGGTCATACAACAAGCCTCCATTACCGTTATTGCTAAAAACGTTATTACCTGGATTGTAGTTTGCAACTGCAGTATCACCCATATTTACCTGAGGATATCCAATTATTGTGATGCCCCAAAGATTGCCTGAGATTATGTTTCCTGTAACAACAACATTCTGCACGGATGAAGCAGTTGATGCGGTAAAGTTTATACCACTGCCACCTAAAGCGGGATTATTTTGTATATTATTGTTCGTAATATTATTATTCCGAACGATGCCATTGATAGGGCTGCCTGTAAGGGTGATCCCGTATCTGTTCTGATCGATAAAGTTGTTTTCAATCACAGCATTTCCTGCAACACCAACAAGTGAAGAGAATGCTATGCCCCCTGATTGGTCAAATCCGTTTCCTATCACGGTGTTTCCGATGATATAAGTAGTGTCATTTTCACCCGAAGGCCCCATATTAATTTGTGGACGGTTACTGTTCTCAGTTACATTACCAAAAAACAAATTACTTATAATGTTAGCTGATGCATTGGCATTTGCCGGTGAAGAAATTCCACCTCTTTGATTAGCAATGAAGACATTGCCAATTATATCTGCATGCCCTGATATGTCTATCACCGAACTACCATAGGAGCCCGTTGATCCTGATTCATAATAATTATATCTGAATGAGCACTCTTCAACATGAAGAGATCCATCTGATAGTGCTCTCATCCCGCCACCATATTCCATAACCATATGCTTGAAGTATGCATGATAAAAATCGGCCAGACGGAAACCGCGCCACCGTGTTGTCTCCGGAACATCAGCGGTAAATTTTACTGAATCGGTAACCGGATCAATAATAAATGCCCCGGAACATTCAATGAATGTGGCATCATTCATAATAATGTTAGCTGATGAAAGAATAGAAATCGTGTCGCCGGCTGAAATTAAAAGACCTGCTGTAAAACGATAGTCACTTCCATCCTGTACAATTGCTCCGGCTGAATTTGTAATCAGTTCCTGCAATCCCCAGTTAATACCGGTGCCTGGAGTAGTGTACTGAGCTTTTCCAACAAAGGTAAAAGCAAATAAAAGTGTAATTAAAGTAATGATTTTTCTCATAATGAAAATTTTGAGTGAGATAGTTATTTTAGCTTGTTAAAGTAGGTTCAGCTGATTAATACCTTATTCCCGGAAGGTATTTGTAACCTAAGATCGGAAAACAAAGATAAGGCAAATTTCTGTATCGCTTTGTTAAGAGCTATGATTTGTATATAAACAACCAGAATTACCTTACTGTTTAATGCTATTTTTTATTAAGTTTGCTGATTATTCCTGTCTATGCCAATATCCTCAAGACAAAAGTATAAATTCCTGATATTTATTCTGTTGGTGTCAGTAATGACCTCTTGTAGCGTGTCGGGAAAAATAGAGAGAAGAGGCGGTTATATTGTTACACGAAACGTGGTCAGGACTGACAGACCGGGAATATCCCAATCGGATCTGCTTAATTTTGCACAACCTAAACCTAACAAAAAGTTTCTGGGACTATTCCGTTCGAGAGTTTGGATTTGGGATGCATTCGGACAGACTCCCAAGGGACGATTCAGTCGTTGGATGGTGAGGAATTTCGCTGAACAACCAGTGCTACTTGATACTAATCTGGTTAATAATTCTCTTATTCCAATGAGACAATACCTTTCAAATAAGGGCTATTTTGGTGCTCAATTGACAAGTTCTGACTCAATTAAGAGGGGAAAAGCTGTTGTAACTTATTCAACTATAACACCCGAACCATGGAGACTTGGAGAAATAACCCGGCAAATAGAAGATGATACGATAATCAAGATATTGGATCGGGAAAATAAATTTGCTTTAATTAAATCCGGGAATCAGTATGATGCATACCAGATGACTGCTGAACGGGACAGGATTACACAAATATTAAGAAATAACGGTTATTACGGTTTTACCAGCGACTACATTTATTTTGAGGTTGATACAACAAAGAAAACAAGAACTGCTGATGTTAAACTGGTTGTTCTTAATGCCGGTATGAACGAAACACCGGCAGGGATGAAAAGTGATACAACTACAGTTGGCGGGTCTACCCGTCATCAAAGATATACTATAAGAAATATTCACATAAACACTGATTTCCCTGGAGTTGGTGATACTATTACAGATTTTGATACTCTGGCTTTTTCCCATAACAATATTGACGCAAAAGAGCCTGATTTCTTTCAAATATACCGGGAATCAGTCAGGTTACGTCCTGAAGCATTGGCCCGTGCTGTTTTTGTAAAACCAGGAGAATATTATAGTCAGAGAAATGTAAATCTTACATACAATAGAGTTCAAAATCTTGGACTGAGCAATTATGTATCAGTAAATGTCCGACCTGTCAATCAATCGAATAATGAAGAAAACTATCCCCAACTCGATATGGAGGTGAGAATGGTTCGGGCTCCTGTAAATGGTTTTACAATTGAGGCTGAGGGTACCAATGCTGATGGCTTAATGGGTTTGGGAAGCAGTATTAACTACCGAAACAGAAATATTTTCGTAGGAGCTGAAACATTCAGGATTAAGACTTTTGGAGCGGTTGAAATCAAGCCTCAGTTGGGTGTCGAAGATCAGGATGCTCATTTGGGTATTTTTAATTCTCTGGCAGGTGGTATTGAAACAGGTATAGATTTCCCTACACTTCTAAGTCCGGTGCCCGTTAAGAATCTATTTCAGAATGCCCGTCCTAAGACAACTCTGGCTCTTGGCTACAATTATGAATCACGCTCAGGTCTTTATGAAAGGAATCTGGCCAAGTTTACCTTAAGTTACGAGTGGAACGCATCGGATGTCTCAAGGCATTTCTTTTCTCCTGTCGACTTAAGTAGTATAAGTATTAACAGAGACCCTGCTTTTACAGAAATTTTGCTCAATTTAAAGGATCCCAGATTTTTTAATCAATACACGAACCATCTGATACTCGCGATGAAGTATTCTTACGTTTTTAATAACCAGATGTTACGTGACAGGAATAACTTCTTTTACTTTAGAATAAATCTGGAGCCTGCAGGTAATATGTTTCAACTTGTTAGCAATGTTATCAACGCAACCAAGGATGAGGAAGGTCGGTTTACTTTATTCGGTTTGAAATATGCTCAATATTTTAGAGTAGACTGGGATTTAAGGCATTACAGAACAATAACTCAAAAACAACGAGTAGTTTATCGCCTTGCCTTTGGTATAGGCGTACCTTATGGGAATTCAATTTCATTGCCTTTTGAAAAAGGATTCTTTGCCGGCGGCGCAAATGGAATGAGAGGGTGGTCTGTGAGATCGTTGGGCCCGGGTGAATACTATTCAGATGATGAAAATGTTCTGGAAAATGTTGGAGACATTTGGACTGAAGCTAATGTTGAGTACCGATTCCCAATATACAGTTTCTTGCATGGAGCTTTATTTGTCGATGCCGGTAATATCTGGCTTTTGAACGAGAATAATGATTTTCCCGGGGGTAAGTTTGATGTTGACCGTCTCTTTAATTCTGTTGCATTAAATACCGGCCTTGGAATAAGGTTTGACTTCAGTTTGTTTGTGTTCAGGATAGATGGTGGATTGCGATTATATGACCCCGGCATGCCTGAAGGCAACCGACGATTTGTTCCTAAGGCTTTTCAGCTAAAGGACATAAACTGGAATTTCGGAATCGGGTACCCGTTTTAATTGAGAGAATAAAAGTCAAGTAGTAATTACACAATGATTGAAATGAATAGCCGGCAGATGTCGGAATGGATACAAAAAGAACTAGGGCATGAGCCTACTCAAGGACAAACGGAAGTCATAGGCCTCTTGTCGGATTTTCTTACAAACATTAATAATGAGAATCACCGGCCCGCTTTTGTTCTTAAAGGTTATGCAGGTACCGGTAAGACTACTTTGGTAAGTGCTATGGTTCGGGTTCTTAACCTGGTGGGAATGCAATCTGTTTTGTTGGCACCAACAGGAAGAGCAGCCAAAGTACTTGCTGGGTACTCAGGGAAACAGGCTAATACTATACACAGGAAAATATACAGAGCAGTAACCGGTGATGATGTCCGGTTAAGAATGATGCCTGCAGCTAATCCGCATAAAGATACTTTATTTATTGTTGATGAAGCTTCAATGATTCAGGGAGCAGACGCAACTATTGAACCTGGAATTTATTCTCATCGTGATTTACTTGAAGACCTGACAGACTACGTGTATGCAAATGAAGGATGTAAGCTCCTGCTCATTGGCGACACGGCACAGTTGCCACCTGTGGGTTCAGAAGGTAGCCCTGCTCTTGAATCTGAAGTTTTGCAGAAAACATACAGGCTTAATGTGATTTTTTATGAATTGAATGAAGTCGTTCGTCAATCACTAAACAGTGGAATATTATACAATGCAACGCTGCTGCGTGAACAGCTGCATTATGAGAAGCCAATAACTCCTTTCTTTAACCTAAAAGGCTTTGCAGATATCAATGCAATAGACGGAACAGCATTTGAAGATGCACTCAACTCGTGTTACGACAGGTTTGGTATTGAAAATACTATAATAATTACAAGATCAAACAAGAGGGCAAATCTGTTCAATAGAGAAATACGATCAAGAGTTCTTTTCAGGGAAACGGAAATCTCAGCCGGTGATATAATGATGGTGACCCGAAACAACTATTTTTGGATTCCCATTTCAAGTAAGGCAGGATTTATTGCCAATGGCGACCTTATAGAGGTTCGACGAATTGTTAGAAAATGGGAAATGTATGGATTTCATTTCGCTGACCTTATTGTACAGTTGATTGATTATCCTGAGATGGATGTTGTGGAGGTTAGAATGCTTTTGGAAGCTGTAACAATCGATGCTCCATCACTACCTTACGAAGAAATGCAAAAATTGCAGGAAGAAATAATGCTTGATTACATAGAATTGCCATCCCGAAAGGATAAGCTGGCAAAAGTAAATCAGGATGCTTATTATAAAGCCATTCAAGCAAAATTCTCTTACGCTCTCACTTGTCATAAAACACAAGGGGGGCAGTGGGATGCTGTTTTTATTGATGCAGGGTACATTAAAGAAGAAATGATTGACTCATCATTTGTAAGGTGGCTCTATACTGCAGTAACCAGGTCAACACAGGAACTGTATCTGGTTAACTTTAATGACATGTTTTTCAAAAACTGAATTACACTAATTTTGCTAACAAAAATATAATTTGTAATGATGATGCGCGAGCGGTTGGAATCGCTTTTTGAGAGTTTTAAGAACATGAGAGTGCTTATCATAGGTGATGTTATGATCGACTCTTATATTTGGGGAAAAGTTGACAGAATATCACCGGAAGCCCCAGTGCCTGTCGTACTCGTTAATAAGCGTTCAAATATGCTTGGTGGTGCTGCAAATGTGGCTTTAAATATAAAGTCACTTGGTGCTGAGCCAATACTTTGTTCTGTTGTAGGAAATGATTCTCATGGAAAAGCATTTATTAACCTACTTCATCACGACAAGATCTCAAGTAATGGCATTTATGTTAGCGACGACAGATTAACCACCACTAAGTTCAGAATAATAGGTAATAAGGTTCAGCTACTCAGAGTGGATGATGAAACTGATACTGATCTTAATGAAAAAGAAGAGTTGGCATTTTTAAAGAAGATAGATGAATATCTGACTTCTGAGAAGGTTGATGTTGTAATCATTCAGGATTACAACAAGGGAGTACTCACACCTTCAGTAATTGACTATGTAATCAATACTGCAAGTAATGAAGGTATACCTGTAGTTGTTGATCCTAAAAAGAAGAATTTTGATTCCTACCGGAATATTGATCTGTTTAAACCGAATTTAAAGGAGCTTAGAGAAGGTCTGAAAAGGGATATTGACGCAGATGAAATTTCTTCATTGGAGTCAGCAACAGCAGAATGGCAGGAACGTCAGTCTATAAAATCCATGATGGTTACGCTCTCCGAAAATGGCATATTTTTAAGTGAGCAGAACAATGGCACTACAAGCAAAATACACTTACCTGCTCATGTTAGAAAAATTGCAGATGTGTCTGGTGCAGGTGATACTGTCATTAGCGTGGCTTCTTTATGCCGTGCATTGCATATAGATTCGCAGTTGACAACAGCTCTTGCTAATATAGCTGGAGGAATGGTCTGTGAATATGTTGGTGTAGTGCCGATCGTTGGAGAGCAACTATTAAAGGAAGCTATAGAACTGCTAAAATGACCAAATCTCAAAATAATAAAGTTGATAAAGCGTTAATGAAAGAAAAATTCAGCTCAGTGCGATCAAGTATTACTAAGTTTTTATCTCTTAAAATTGCCATCCTGGCTATTTTGACATTGTGCTTACAAATCCAGGTGAATGGGCAGCACAGGAAAGTAAGGAACCTGCCGGGGTATGATGATGCACCTTATCATTTTGGCTTTATTCTTGGTATGAACCATATGCTCTTTACAATAAAGCCATTTCCCGGATTCCAGGATACTAAATATTATTCGACATCAAATCAAATTCCTGATGTATATGCTGATTCAGGTTTTTTATATGGAGTTGGGCACAATCCTAATTTTGGATTTACAATAGGTATTGTTTCCAATTTAAGAATTAGCGATAATCTTGATTTGAGATTCGTGCCTTCTTTGTCGTTTGGTGAACGGGATATATACTATAATATGAAGACATGGTTCAATAGTGTTGAAGATGCAGAACCAATGTTAGTTACCAGAAAAATACAGTCGACTTTTGTTGAATTTCCATTAAATCTTAAATACAAAGGCACAAGATATAATAATACACGCCCGTATTGGTTGGCTGGAGCCCGCTATTCACTCGATCTGGCCAGTGATTCAAAGGTTAACAGACAAAATAACGATGTCAGTGTAGTACTGCAGAAAAATGACCTGTACGCTGAATTAGGTGCAGGTGTTGACTTCTACACAACATTCTTCAAGTTTGGTATTGAAGCCAAGATGGCGTATGGTCTTCTCGATGTTCTTCGCCGTAATGAGACTATCTATACAAAAGGTATTGATAAGTTTCACTCAAAAATATTCCTGTTGTCGTTCACATTTGAGTAATGATCCGGAATTGCTAGTGGCAGTTAAAATTCTCAATGAGGAAAATAATTGAAATAAAACTTAATCCTTCAGAGGCAAACGACCCTGTAAGATGGAAACAGATTGTGTCGCGGATATTAAGTGTTCCGCAAGGTCGAATCTATCACATCAGGCCAATTAAAAGATCTATTGATGCCCGGGGTAATATAACATACCGTCTTAAGCTTGAGGCTTTTATTGGTGAACATATGCCTGATTCAGGGAAAATCAGACCTCCAATATTGCCTTTTGTCGGAAATAAGCGCCCTGTTATAATAGTTGGCGCCGGTCCTGCCGGACTTTTTGCAGCACTTACTCTTATTAAAAACGGACTGAAGCCCGTAATCATAGAAAGGGGAAAGGATGTTAAAGCCCGCAAGTTTGATATATCCGGTCTCAACAGAGGTGAAGTCTTAAACGACGATTCAAACTACTGCTTTGGTGAAGGCGGTGCGGGCACTTTCTCTGACGGTAAGCTTTATACCCGATCGACAAAAAGAGGTAATGTTGGAGATATATTAAGAATTTTCGTAGAGCATGGTGCCCCTGATGAAATACTCTATGATGCTCACCCTCATATTGGAACTGATAAGTTGCCCAATATAATTGCAAATATGAGGAGGACGATTCTTGAATCAGGTGGTGAAGTCTTTTTTAATAAACGGATAACCGACCTGATTATCAAAAATAAGAAGATCAGAGGTGTAATTGACCATGCAGGCAATGAATACGTAAGTAATGATGTAATTCTTGCAACCGGTCATTCGGCACGCGACATATACTCCTTATTGCAGAGCAAAGGTATTTTACTTCAGTCAAAACCCTTTGCATTAGGGATAAGAATTGAACATCCTCAAAGTTTAATTGACAGTATACAATACAGAATGCCAGTGAGAGGGATATACTTACCGGCTGCATCGTATAACCTTGTCACCCAGGTTGATGGTAGAGGCGTGTTTAGCTTTTGTATGTGCCCGGGTGGAACAATTGTGCCGGCAGTTACCGGAAGTGCAGAAATAGTGGTAAATGGTATGTCGAACTTCCGAAGAAATTCTCCGTTTGCAAATTCAGGTATAGCTGTGGCTATTGAACCGGAAGACTGGAAAGAGTTTGATTCATATGGCGACTTTGCTGCATTGGCTTTTCAGCGATCAATTGAACACAATGCCTGGTTAGCAGCAGGCAAGGGCTTTAAAGCTCCCGCTCAAAGAATGGTTGATTTTATTGAAGATAAGGTGTCTGAAAGTCTTCCTGTTTCCTCTTATAATCCGGGTCTGGTGAGCGTGGATCTAAAAGAAGTCTTGCCGTCTTTTCTGTCAGAACGTTTAAAAAAAGCTTTCATAGATTTCGACAGAAAAATGAAGGGATATTTGACAAATGAAGCTGTTTTGACAGGAGTAGAGTCCAGGACTTCTTCTCCCATAAGAATACCACGTGATGAAGTGACTTTGCAACACGTGCAAATTTCCGGCCTCTATCCTTGTGGCGAGGGTGCCGGTTATGCCGGTGGAATAGTTTCCAGTGCTATTGACGGTGTTCTTGTTGCTCAAGCTATAAAGTAGAAATTTTACTACCTTTGATTGTCAAAAATCACAGACAATGCAAACGGAACTTTATGAATCGCTGCGTGAAAAGTCGTTGCTAAAGCAGGATGTTTTTCGCAAAACCCAACAATCATTCGAAACTTTCAGAAACATCATTCGCAATCTTGTTGATACCTACGACAATGAATACCAGGGAAAAGAGAAGGTCGATTTTGAGATGAACGATGGTGACGATTTCAGAATTCAGCTGCACTTTGGAGGGGATGTATTGATATTTATGCTACACACTAATATATTTCAGTTTCCCCGATTGCATGAGGTAATGAAAACCAGATATATTAGCGAGGATTCACAGCGAAGCTATTGTGGCGTGATTAACATATACAACTTCCTGGCCGACTCATTCAGGTTTAACCGTTATAACGACCTGGGTTATCTGATTGGCAGAGTATTTATCAATAAGGACATACATTATTTTATCGAAGGGAAGAGAGAGATAGGGCAGCTTTACAATAATTTCGAGACATCAGTGCTCGACAACAACTCAATCACAGAAATTATTAAATCAGCAATACAATATACAGTTAATTTTGATTTACTAACACCGCCTTACGACGAAGTGAAACTAGTTCAGGTGGGTGATATGCAAGCTGAATCCGATATAAAGCTAGTCACAGGAAAAAGACTTGGTTTTAGGTTTCAAGCCGACCATGTGGAGATAAAGGAGCAAAAAGTTGCTGAATTAAAACAAAAGATTTGATCCATTTCGTACCATTTTTTACACTTTTCGGCACTTACTATATTGAAAATCAAAGAGTAATCTAGTGGTTGAGGAATTTTTCCGGAAAATGAAAAAAAATTACTTCGGTGTTTGGTGGTTTCGAAATTAGTTGTACATTTGCAGTCCCTAAACAATACGGTCCGTTCGTCTAACGGTTAGGACGCCAGGTTTTCATCCTGGTAATAGGGGTTCGATTCCCCTACGGACTACAATAAACGATTTAAAGAAATGGCAAATCATAAATCCTCGATTAAGAGAATCAGATCAACAGAAAAGAGACGTCTGCGTAACAGATATTATAGCAAAACTATGCGTAATGCTGTTCGTAAATTCCGTACTTTAGACAATAAAACTGAAGCTTCAGAAAAATTACCTAAGCTCATTTCGATGATAGATAAGCTAGCTAAAAAAACTGTAATTCATAAGAATAAAGCCGGAAACCTGAAGTCAAAGCTTACTCGTTATGTGAATAAACTTGGATAGTTTGTAAATACTGAATATATATATAGGCCGCTGTATAAGCGGCCTTTTTTTTATTTCTTTATTTGATATTATAGTACAATTCTTAATTTTGGACAAAAATTCATATTAAAAAATTGCTTAATGTCTATTAATAAGGTAATGGAAAAAGGGATTAAGGGATGGTCGGATGAAGATAAACCGCGTGAGAAACTATTAAGTAAAGGTAAGGCTGCACTTAGTAATACGGAAATACTTGCTATTCTACTCAGGTCTGGAACTAAGTCATTTACAGCTGTTGATGTAGCACGAGATTTGCTCTTTGCTGCCGATAATAATCTGAGTGTATTGGCACGTATGACGGTTGCTGAACTGACAAAGTTCCCAGGTATTGGGGAAACTAAAGCACTGACAATAATTGCTGCACTCGAATTGGGAATGCGGAAACGAGCACATGAAATTCCGGTTAATAAAGATATTAGAAGTAGTCAGGATGCTTTTGAACTTCTTTATCCTCAGGCGGCTGATTGCCCTTATGAACAGTTTTGGGTGCTTTATCTCAATAAGGCCAACCGACGCATTTCTGTTCATTGTGTTAGTGAAGGTGGTCTTGACAGTACTGTAGTTGATCCAAAACGTGTATATAAAATAGCATTGGAGGAAAATGCTGCAAATATTATCCTTTGTCATAATCATCCTTCAGGACGATTATTTCCCAGCGATAGCGATATCAGGATAACTGAGAAAATTAAGAAATCGGGCGAATTTCTCGACATAAAGGTGCTTGACCATCTGATTGTTGGCGATGAAAAATATTATAGCTTTGCCGATGAAGGGAAGTTGTAACTAATACTGTTATTTATTTGCCTGTTCATTAGCTGATATTTGATTTTATGATTAAGATACTCACTATTATTGGTGCAAGACCTCAAATAATAAAAGCCGCAGCTGTTAGCCGTGCCATCAGAAACCATTTTGCCGATAAGATAACTGAAGTTATTATTCATACCGGTCAACATTATGATACAAACATGTCACAGGTTTTTATTGAGGAGCTTGCAGTTCCCCAACCTCATTATAATCTGGCAGTTGGAAGTGGTCCTCATGGGCGACAGACTGCACTGATGATTGAAGGCATTGAAAATATCATCAGAAGCGAAAACCCCGATTTCCTTTTGGTATATGGTGATACTAATTCAACACTGGCAGGGGGTGTAGCCGCCTCAAAGGTTCATGTCCCTGTTGTTCATGTTGAAGCAGGGCTGAGGTCGTTCAACAAAAGTATGCCTGAGGAAATCAATAGAATTTTATGTGACCATGTATCAACGTTACTGTTTACTCCTACTTTAACTGGTCTGAACAATCTGATGAAAGAAGGATTTGTAAATAATAAAAAGCTGGATGCTTCAATTGACAATCCTCATATATACCACTGTGGCGATATAATGTATGACAACTCATTATTCTTTTCTCAAATAGCAGATGAACGATCATCAATACTCACCCAGATTGGAATCACAGGAGAACCATTTATACTTGCAACCATACATCGGGACAATAATACGGACAATCCTGAAAGATTAAACTCAATATTCAGTGCTCTCAATGAGTTGAGTAAAAGAAATAGTCTGAGCATCATAGTACCCCTTCATCCAAGAACTTCGGGGTTGTTATCGGTGAATCTTGATTCTGATTTGTATAATCAGGTTAAAAGTAACAACTTACTAAAGGTTATACAACCTGTGTCATTTCTCGATATGATTCAGCTTGAAAAGAATGCTGAGCTAATAATTACCGATTCGGGAGGAGTCCAGAAAGAGGCATATTTTTTCAGGAAGCCTTGTGTTATAGCCAGGCCTGAGACAGAGTGGGTTGAAATTGTTGAAGCAGGTGCTGGCAGAGTCTGTGATGCTGATAGGGAAAGGATTCTGGAATCAGCCGGGTATTTTCTATCAAAGCCTGTTATTGACTATAAACAGGTTTTTGGTGATGGTAAAGCAGCAGAGTTTATATGCAGGCAAATACTGTCATGCTCAAAGCAGGCATAAAAGATGTGAAAGTTTTTGTGCTGGTATTGTTGTAATTAGAAAATAAATTGTACTTTTGCAGTCCGTTTAAAAAACCTATTAGACAATAGTAACAAACTTAAGAACAGATGTTGAAAAATTATGAGACCGTTTTCATTATGACTCCCGTTTTGTCTGATGAACAGATGAAGGAAGCGGTTGGAAAATTTCAGAAAATTCTGAAAGAAAAGGGGGCTGAAATTATACACGAAGATCATTGGGGCTTGCGTAAGTTGGCCTATCCCATCCAAAAGAAGACTTCGGGTTTCTATCATCTGATTGAATTCAAATCAGAGGGCAGCCTGATCAACGACCTGGAAGTGGCATTTAAGCGTGATGAACGTATTCTTCGATTCCTTACCGTTTCACTCGACAAGCATGCAGTTGCATACAATGAGAAGAAACGTTTAAACAAAGCTGCTGCAAGTGCTGCAGTTGAGGCTCCTGCAAGTGAACCGGATGCTATTAACTCTTAATTTCGAAAACAATGGCTAATCAGGCAAATTCAGAAATAAAATACTTAACCCCGATAGCGGTTGATGTAAAGAAGAAAAAATACTGCCGTTTTAAAAAGAGTGGTATTAAATATATAGACTATAAAGATGCCGACTTTCTGATGAAATTCGTTAATGAGCAGGGTAAGATATTACCACGCCGCATTACCGGTACTTCAACTAAGTTTCAAAGAAAAGTTGCTCAGGCGGTTAAAAGGGCCCGTCATATTGCCCTGATGCCTTACGTGGCTGATCTTTTAAAATAAGGAGGAAAGAAAATGGAAGTAATTCTTAAAAAAGATATTCCCAACCTGGGGTTCGCTACTGATGTTATTAAAGTTCGCAACGGTTTTGCACGCAATTATCTTATTCCTCAAGGCCTCGCAGTGATGGCTACTGAGCCTAATAAGAAAATGAATGCTGAAACTCTTAAGCAGAAAGCTTTCAAAGAAGATAAAATCAAGAATGAAGCAGAAGCTATGGCGAAACTTCTTGAGAACGTTAAAGTTAGAATTGGTGCAAAAGTAGCTTCTACCGGCAAAATCTTCGGAGCTGTTAATGCTCTTCAGATTGCTGAGGCTCTTAAAGATCAGTTTAACTACGATGTAGATCGTAAGAAAATCCACATTGAAGGAGATAAAATTAAAGAAGTTGGCGAATATAAAGCAACTGTTATGTTACACAAAGGAGTTACTGTTAATGTTGACTTCGAAGTTGTAGCCGAATAATTTTAACGCGATATTCAAAGAATCCCGGACTGTTTAAGTTCCGGGATTTTTTATTTTTGCATTATCATAATAAATGTTCCTGATAAATAATCCAGCATCCTCAAATGATTACTAAAGCTCAAATAAAACTTGTACAATCACTTCGCAATTCATCAGATCGCGAGAGAGAAGGTTTGTACGTTGTTGAGGGTGTCAAATTGGTTGAAGAACTCATCCACTCTTCACATAAAGTGAATAAAGTTTTTGCTACCGTAAATTGGAAGCAGCCGGAGGATTACTCAGGTGATATTATCTTGATACAAGATTGGGAACTTGAAAAAATCAGTTCATTGACAACACCAAATAAGGTGCTGGCTCTTGCTGAAATTCCTCAATCTACTAATCAATTCTCAAATGACGTGAACCATGAATTGGTGCTACTTCTTGACAGAATTAGCGATCCGGGAAACATGGGTACAATTATCAGGACAGCAGAGTGGTTTGGGATTGATAGAATAATTGCATCGGAAGATTCAGTTGATTTCTATAACAGTAAGGTTGTTCAGGCAAGCATGGGATCAATTTTCAGGATGAGGCTAAACAAATTGCCACTCTTAACAACTCTTGAGAAACTATCAAACCTTATGCCTGTATATGGTACACTTTTCGATGGTGAGATTCTGGGTAGGACAACATTGTCACCTGAAGGAATTATAATAATAGGAAATGAGTCACATGGAATTTCAGAAGTTGTAAAAAGATTCGTGAATCGTAAAATTACAATTCCTGATGCTCTGACATCAAATTCTGAATCGCTTAATGCCTCCGTGGCAACTGCAATTGTTTGTTTTGAATTCAGACGTCAATTTCCAAAACAATAAGTTTTGGCAGTTGTTTAAGAGAGGTTGTTTCAAAATTGTAAATAATAACTGATTAAATAAATAGGAAATGGTTTTAAAGCTTTTATTGCTGTCGATAATTGTGGTAGGCTTCGCGCTTGCAGCAATTGCTATAAAAATGTTTGTTAAAAAGGGTGGTGAATTTAAGAAACAGTGCAGTAGTGTAGATCCACTAACAGGCCAAAGATTGGACTGCTCATGTGAGAGCGGCGGAAAAGGTAGTTGCCGAAACGAAATTGCCAAATTGAACTAAAGGAAAAAGGCTGCTTTCATAGCAGCCTTTTTCCTTTACTGTGTAACTTGTTCAGCTATTTCAGCTTTAACTGCCATTTTAGGCGGATTATGAAGATGTCTCTTCACTGCACACAAATTAGCTGCATTAATAACGGCATCCTTATACTTGGCCGGAAAATCTGCAGGAAGGTGGATAGTGATTGTTATATCACTGATCAACATTGTATCAGGATTGTGGATTGTTTCCTGTGTGAGGCTGATTTTGTCAGTTGGTATATCTCTTTGATCACAAAAAGATTTAACATAAATGCCGGCACATGTACCAAGGGATGCAAGGAACAAATCGAATGGAGCAGGTGCGATACCATCTCCACCGGCTCTTAAAGGTTGGTCGGTAAGAATTTTAAATCCTTTGTAGTCGGCAACTACTTTCTTGTTGCCATCAAAATAAATTTTCATGATTTTACTGTTATTTATAATCCTATATGAATGTCAGACTTACTTCTTTAAGGAATTTCTCCTGTAATAAGTTTGCAATCCTCTTTATAACAGTTCTTCTTATTTCAAGTTCAACGGGTAAGCTAGGATCTTGATGGGCGATGTTAATTCTAGTCCCTATTATAAAGTGAATTTCGTCACTCTCTATCAGCATTTTTACTATTCTATCAGCAGGACCCTTTGTAAGTCTATAGCTGCTGTTATAGATTTTTAAAATCTCAGTTACTTTACCGAGAGTGAGGATGCCTTCGGTAATGAGATCCACACCATCCATGTATGAAACTGGAGGTAGGTCGGGGTCTTCAAAATCAAATGTATCTACAATCTGACGATTTAATTCACGGGCTAAAATGTCGGCCGTTGTAGCCCCGCATATTATTTTTTTTCCACTAAAGTTGTTTACTTTTTCGGCAAGCAGCGGATCGTTGTAATCTTCAAAAGGAGGTCCCGAGCATATTAAAAGCTTTCGTGGTTCCCTGAAATAAATAACTCCACAGGAAGTGTCATCTTTCGACAAATAGCCATCATTAACGTTCGCCATATTTACAACCTTGTGGGCAAGATCGGGTGCTGCCATATCACGTTCATTTGAAATGAGTTCTGTGATATAGTTCACTACATTATCCCTTCCCCAGCCAAATGGATATTTACCACCTCCCAATCCCGACTGGGCTACGCCATCGCTAAAAAATACTATTCTGTCTTCCTTCTCAGGAGTAAACTCGCAACTCTTTATTTCTTTACCATTATTTTTTTCACTCTCCAGTATAACACAAGTCCATTGCGGCTCAAAGACTTTATTACCTCGCATTATTACTGTCTGTGGATTATCGTACTCGAGTATTCTCACATTACCGTCAAACTCAATATCGATAATAGTGAAAGTGGCATAACTCATCTTACGTTCACTGCAAACTGGCAGTGTGTTCATGATGATTTCAGCAATGCGGTTTATTTCACGATGTTCAAGTGTGAAATTTAAAGCCATGGTGGCTGTTAGTGTGGCAAGCATGTTTGCTTTCACACCATGGCCCATTCCATCGCTAAGAACTGCAATTATGCGGTTTTCATCATTTAACCGTCTGGATATAAAAACGTCACCACAAATGCGTGATTCATGATGAAATTTTAACTCAGCGTTAACCTCTATGTAAAACCTGTTATCCAAGATTATTTTTTACCTTCTTTGTGAGATTCAATAATTGAATTGAGCATTCTTTCTGTCTTTGCAGCACCTTCTCCTAATAGAAAAGCAATTTTTTGCACTAGTCCCAGATTCTCATCTATCACTTCAGTGACTCTGTGTATAACTTCTTCTTTCCTTACTTCGGGAAGGTACATATCACGAAGCACTGCTCCAGCTATTTTACCTTTTTTTATTGAGAACACAGAAACATTAAGCAGTCGGTCACCCAAATGTACATCCTTATTTACCACATTTTCATCGTTTGATAGTACCGCAGTAAATAGCTTATAGAATTGGAACGGAAGAAGAGCTTTCAAATCAGCACCAACAAGACCCGGGATTATTTCATTTATTTCAGCCGCTTCTTCACCCAGTGTTTGAATAAAGCTATGATTTGATTCAATTACTTTAAGATTATCATCAACAATGACTATAGCACTGGGGAGCTTCTGAAGCATTGTAGATGTTCTTTCTAAAGCTTCCTGTGCCATTTGCTGTTCCTGTCGTGCTTTCCTTTCTGAATCAAGTAATGCGTCCTGGGTTCGTGCAAGTTTATCGTTGGTTAATTTTAATGTCTTGATAAAGTCGTGCTTACTTTTCATAGAATATGAAATGCACATGTCGGTTTTTGTAAGCCCCTTGGCAACGGCTTCAGCAAATCCGCGACAGCTAGAATAACCGCAACCTGCGCATCCAACTTTTCCTTCGGCTTCGGATTTACCTAAAATTTTCATCACTTCATCAACTTTTTCCGCAGAAGGTTGGGCAACCCTATGGTCGTCAGCTGTGAATATAGCCTTAAAGTCAGTTGATGAAGAATGCCTCATGCAGGCTTCACGCCATATATCAATGTTGAAATCCTTGAGTTTTTTGTTTGCATAGTCTGTAACAAGAGTTTTTCTGACGTACTTTTTTCCACCGGGTGATGTGCCCGGTCCCATAAGACATCCTTCGCAGAAAAAGAGATTAAAGTGTTTTCTGATAAAGTCAACAGAAGCATCAAACTCCCTGATTGATTCTATTACATTATCCTTCCCTTCAGAAGTGATAATGTTGCCACTCATCAGGTCTTCATTTAATCCAGCGGCCTGCAGGATGCCGTTGCTTACAGCGTATAAAGATCCTTTATATCCTAATGGTGGGTCGAAATCGGAATACTCTACTGTACTTTCCTTGATATGGAATTCACTGAAAAGCTTCCTCAGTTCAATAAAAGTAAGTACTGCATCAACTTTAGAATTTCCGTTATATCTCAAGGCCTCGTTTTTCGACCCAATGCATGGCCCTATATAGACAACATAAATATCTTCGCCATACAATTGCCTAACGAGTTGTGCTGATGCAATCATAGGTGAAATAATTGGGGCCAGATTGTCGATTAAATCGGGGAAATATTTTTCTACTAAAGAAACTATTGGCGGGCAATTTGCCGAAATGTAATAAAGTCCTTTAAAACTAGTGAATAACTCTTTATATTGCTCTGCAACCATGTCGACCCCAAAAGAGACTTCATTAACATAGGTGAAACCAATTTCACGAATCATTCTAACAAACTTGCGGTAATCAGTAATATCGACGAATTCACCCGAAATGCTTGGCTCTATTATTGCAGCGACCTTTTTATCTGACTTTAGCAGTTTTTTCACATCCTGGCATGAATCGCGGGAAGTGAGAGCCTCAGGAGCACATACTCTAATACAGCTTCCACAACCAATGCAACGCTCACCAATAACCACGGGTGGTTCCTGGTCAACCCGAACCTGAAGTGCATTAACCGGACAAACTCTTACGCAGGCATAACAAGCCTGACAAATGTCGTTGTTTATGTGTATGAGTTGATTATCCATTATTACTTCAGTTAAATTTTGAAGAGTTCAAATAGAACTTCCTTTACGGAATCTTCGCTAAGGTTATGATAATACTTGCCATTTGCCAGTAATGAGGGTCCCTTTTCACATTTAGAAAAACAATGACCACCGTGAAAGTAAACTTTTCCGGCGAGATTGTTTGCTTTAATGTACTCATCAATAATCTTGACAATCTTTTTGTTTCCTCTCGAAAAACATGAGCTGCCAAGGCAAATTTGCAGGTCTGTCTTACCTTCCATTATATTAGACTTGGTTAACCGGATTATTTATTTCTAACCTGGTTTAAAAGCAAAAATAATAAAAAAAATAACGAAAAATCTGTTATAATAATAACATTGTTAATGAAATAACATTATCTTAGTGGGGTATTTAATTAAACCTCAAGATGTCGGAGACTCTGGATGATATTATTAGCCGTTATATCAACACCCGTCGCGATAGCCTGATTCCTCTTCTTCAGGAGATTCAAAATGAGTTGGGCTATCTATCGGAAGATGCCATAAACCGAATCGGTCAGATGACAGGTCTTCCCACAGTTAAAATTTATGGAGTAGCTACTTTTTACGATCAGTTTCGTTTTGAGCCACAAGGTAAGTTTCATATAAAGGTTTGTCATGGAACAGCTTGTCATGTGAATTCATCAATGATGATAATTAGAGAACTGGAGAGGATTTTAAAAATAAAGAATGGACAAACCACTCGTGATGGAATGTATAGCCTGGAAGTTGTGAATTGTATGGGAGCCTGTGCTGTTGGTCCGGTAATTAACATTAATGGCGAGTACATTCATGACGTAGAACCTCAAAAGATAAAAGCATTATTAGATAACTGCTTGTCAAATGCTTCTGCATATGAAACTCACAATCTATAAAGAATCAGATAAGGGCGATGTCTCAAGGGCAGAGAGAAATTCATCAATGACTGAAGACAAAGTAAGTCTGTTGCGTCGTGATACTGTGATTAAACCTGTAATTTTTATTGGCGCAGGAACATGTGGAATGGTTGCCGGTGCCGATAAAACAATAATTGCTGTTGAAAATTATCTGAAGGAGAAAAAAATAGATGCAGATGTAATAGAAACCGGTTGTAATGGAATGTGTGTTCATGAACCTTTAATGGAGGTTCAATTGCCCGGGAAGCAAAGACTATCATTTGCAAAAGTCACAGCCCAGAAAACTGAATATATTCTCGACCATATTCTCAATTATTCTGTTCCGGAGGAGAATGTTCTTGGGCAATATCCGCACGAGAACCTTCAACCTTGGGAGAATATTATAAACATCTACGACCTTCCATTCTTTAAATATCAGACCAGAGTAGTACTTCGCAATTGTGGCTTTATTGATCCTTACTCAATTGAAGAATATGAGGCTTGGGGAGGTTATCTGGCAATGAAAAGAGTTCTGAGAAAATACTCAAGCGATAAGGTATGCGAGATCATTGAGGAAAG
The DNA here is from genome assembly GCA_002426195.1 of Bacteroidales bacterium UBA5507. Lineage (GTDB taxonomy): Bacteria > Bacteroidota > Bacteroidia > Bacteroidales > Lentimicrobiaceae > Lentimicrobium. Next base: position 117,277 of record DIOT01000056.1, read on the forward strand.
TGGACTTCGGGGCAGGGGAGGCGGAGGTTATCCTACTGGGCATAAATGGCGAATGGCTCTAAATTCACCGGATGATGAAAGATATCTCATCTGTAATGGTGATGAGAGTGATCCCGGAGCTTTTATGGATAGAGCGATATTTGAAGGGGATCCGCACAGACTTATTGAAGGTATAATTATTGCTGCATATGCCATTAAGGCAAAAAGAGCTTTTGTTTATATAAGGGCTTCATATTCCCTGGCTGTTGAAAGATTAAAACATGCAATAAATGAGGCTGTAAAAGCTGGTTATCTTGGACACGACATACAAGGAAGCGGATTCAATCTCAACATACATATTAGAGAAGGTGCGGGAGCATTTGTATGCGGTGAAGAAACTGCTCTTATTGCAAGTATTGAAGGAAAAAGGGGAACTCCGTTGCCCAAACCTCCTTATCCTGTTCAGAGAGGTCTTTTCGGAAAACCAACTGTAGTTAATAATGTCGAGACTCTTGCAAACGTAGCAGATATTATCGACAAGGGGCCTTCCTGGTTTGCCGAAACAGGAACAGCGACAAGTAAAGGAACTAAAGTATTCTCAATCTCAGGTAAGGTTAAAAATACCGGAATGGTAGAAGTTGCTATGGGCACTTCTTTCAGAGATATTATATACAACATTGCAGGAGGTATTAAAAACTATAAGAAGTTAAAAGCCATTCAAATAGGAGGGCCTTCCGGGAGCTGTCTGCCTGAAGAAAGTCTTGACGAAATCGTCGATTATGAGTCGTTGAAAGCTGCAGACGCTATGATGGGTTCGGGAGGAATTGTCGTGATGGATGAAGATAGCTGTATGGTTGATATCGCGAAATTCTTTGCAGATTTTCTTCAGAGAGAGAGTTGCGGAAAATGTATTCCCTGCAGAGAAGGCTCAAGGAGAATGCATGAAATACTCCAAAATATCACCCGACGACCTATTAACGAAGCAGGTTATGAAACCCTGGAAAGATTTAAAGGCGTTATGCAGTTGGAGAATCTTGCAGAAGTTATTAGAGATACATCGCTTTGTGGATTAGGACAGACTGCCCCTAATTCTCTCCTGAGTGCAATGAAATATTTTAGGGAAGAGTTTGAAGAGCATATTTTTGACCGCAAATGCAGATCGGGTGTTTGCAGAGACTTGAAGATATATTTTATTGATGTTGATAAATGTTCAGGGTGTATTGTGTGTGCAAGGAAATGTCCTGCAAACGCAATAATTGGCTCACCCCGAATGCCTCACTTTATAGTTGAAGAAAAATGTACCGGATGCGGTATTTGTTTTGAAGTGTGCAAGTTTGGAGCCGTTCTAGTGAAATGATTTAACTCACAGGCGTTATGAATTTTCCAATAGAAGTAAATAATAAGGTTATCGTTGCCAGAAAGGGTGAAACCATTCTTGAGGCTCTTACCCGTAATGGACTCAAGGTGCCGACTTTATGTCATATGGCTGATTTGAATCCTTCCGGATCATGTCGTATGTGTGTCGTGGAAGTTGAGGGGAAAAGCAATCTTATCACGGCTTGTTCTCATCCTGTGGAGGAGTGGATGAAAATAAAAACTCACTCGCCAAGAGTTGTTAATGCCCGTAAAACAAATGTTGAACTTCTGCTAGCCAATCATCCTGATGACTGCTTATACTGTGAAAGAAACGGAAAATGCGAACTTCAAAACTTCGCCGAAGAGCTAAATGTAAGAGAAAGAAGATTTCAGGGGAAAAAGAACCATCATAAGACAGACCCTTCCGGCTCCAGTATTGTTAGAGACCCGGCAAAATGCATTTTGTGCGGCAGATGTGTGCGAACATGCGACGAGGTTGTTGGAGCTTCAACACTTGGTTACATATGGAGGGGCAATAAAACTTTAATAGGACCTGCATTTAACAGACTGATAAACCTTTCAAGCTGTTTAACTTGTGGACAATGCATAATGAGTTGTCCAACAGGTGCACTTCATGAGAAACGCCATTCAAATGACTTGCAGAATGCCCTTCATTCATCCGATAAGCATGTGGTGGTGCAGTATTCACCAACAATATCTGTCTGCATTACTGAAGAGTTTGGTATCAAATCAGGCAAAGATTTATACGGACTTATTAATTCAGCGCTTCGAAAAACCGGATTTGATAAAGTATTTGATGCTTCATTTTCTGCTGATTTGTATGTCATGGAACTTGCTGCTGAGTTTGAGCATCGCTTAAAGTCTGGTGGCGTATTACCAATGTTTAGCAGTGACTGTCCGGCTTGGGTTAAACATGTTGAACAAAGACATCCGGATCTAATACCGAATTTAAGTGTGTGTAAATCACCACAACAGATGTTCGGGGCAATAATTAGCAGCTACTATACCAAAATGTTTCACATAAAGCTGGATGACTTATATACAGTTTCTGCTATGCCTTGCACTGCCCGAAAGTTTGAGTCTAAGAGAGAACAAATGACCCAAAAGGGGATTAGTGATGTCGATGCTGTTCTCACTACAAGAGAGTTTGCACAATTTATCAAATTAAATGGTATCGATACTCAACAACTTGAACCTGAGCAAGCTGATTTTCCTTTCCATGTGCAAAGCTCTGCCGGAAAACTCATGGGGGTGTCGGGTGGATTAACAGAATCTCTTATTAGAACATTGCATTTTCAAATTACCGGTAAGGAATGTAATCCACCACGAATTAATGAATTAAGGAATATCAAGGATTATAAAGAATACTTTATAAAAATTGGAGACTACAAACTTGGTTTTGCAGTAGCTAATACAATCAGATATACCGATCAGATTATTAAAGAGATTAAAGAAGGTAGAAAGGACATTCATTTCATTGAAGTAATGGCATGCCCGTTTGGTTGCGTTAATGGTGGAGGACAGCCTTTTATTAAGGATGGAAATACCATAAAATCAAGGATAAAAGCCATTTACGAAAATGATGAGAAAGACCCAATAAGATTCGCTCACAAGAACCCTTCAATAATTGATCTTTACAAAGAATTTCTAGGGCAGCCTATGAGTGATTTGTCGCAAAAGCTATTACATACAAGTTATAAGAAAAGAGAAGTTTCATTGTAGCAAATTATCTATGAAAAGCACCACAATCACAGATAAGCCACCCCTTGTCAGCACAATAAAGGAAAGATGCAGGGTTTGCTATACTTGTGTCAGAGAGTGCCCGGCTAAGGCCATAAAGATAAGTAATGGTCAGGCTGAAGTTATCTCTGAAAGATGCATTGGATGTGGTAATTGTATTAAAGTATGTAGTCAGAATGCGAAAGTATTTAGGAGAGAAATAGATAGAGTTGAGAAACTATTTGCCGGTGAAGATAAAGTTGCAGCGATTATTGCACCTAGCTTTCCGGCTGAATTTACTGAGATTATCAACCACCGTTTGTTGGTATCTATGATAAGGGCTCTGGGTTTTAATTACGTTATGGAGGTATCTTTTGGAGCCGACCTGGTAGCTGCAGAATACAAGAAGATTTTCAGCGATCCTGATTATCCTCCGGTTATTACGTCTGACTGTCCTGCGATTGTGCGATATATTGAGCATTATCATCCTACACTGGTAAAATCACTTGCACCTATAGTTTCACCTATGATTGCAACCTCCAGAGTTGTTAAAAGAAAGTATGGTGAGTCAGTAAAAGTTGTTTTCATTGGGCCATGTATAGCAAAGAAAGATGAATCAACTGAAATTGATGCAGCAATCACATTCAGGGAGTTGAGGGAAATGCTTAACAATTGCGATCTGAATACATCAAGGGTACAACCAACCGATTTTGACCCTCCTCAAGGCGGTAAAGGCGCAATTTTCCCTATCAGCAGAGGTTTGATGCATACTGCCGAAGTTAAAGACGACATATTTGAAAGGAATGTAATTGTTGCTGAGGGAAGAAGCGATTTCCTCGAAGCTATTAAGGAATTTGAAAGTGGTCATATTTCTCAGGAGCATCTCGAACTACTATGTTGTGATGGCTGTATTTTGGGTCCTGGTATGTCGCCTTACCCTTTCTTCTCTTCACGAAGTAAAAGATTCAGAAAAAGAGCCGCTGTAAGTTATTATGCAATGGATAAGCTTGAGCGACTTGATTTGCAGAGTTGGGAAAACGATATCAATGAATTCAGCTCCTTAGATCTCACTAGAAATTTTTCATCAAGAGACATAAGACTTACACGTCCAGCAGAGAAAAGCATCTCCGAAGTGCTAAAAAGGATGGGGAAATTTGAGATGAAAGATCATCTTGACTGCGGAGCTTGCGGTTATGATTCATGCGAAGATCATGCAATTGCAATAATTAATGGGTTTGCAGAGCAGGAAATGTGCTTGCCGTATACAATAGAGAAATTACATAATTACATTAGAGAACTCAATATTTCGAACGAAAAGCTGGCTAATACTCAGGAAGCATTAAAGCAATCGGAAAAACTTGCAGGAATGGGGCAGCTATCAGCCGGTATTGCTCACGAGCTTAACAATCCGCTTGGTATTATTACTATGTATAGTAATATTCTGAAAGATGAAGCACCACCCGATCATCCAATTAGACAAGATCTCGATCTTATCGTTGAACAGGCTGAGAGATGTAAAAAAATCGTGGGAGGATTACTTAATTTTGCACGTAAGAATCAGGTAAACATTGAGGAAATTAATATTAACCAACTGCTTGAGAAATCAATATCTGCTGTAATTGCACCTGATAATGTAAAAATTTCACTGGAATCGAAAGTGAAAGATCCTATAATTGAACTCGATTATGACCAAATGGGACAAGCATTTATTAACTTGATTAAGAATGCAGTTGAAGCAATGCCACAATCGGGCGGTCGAATTTATGTGCTTGCTGAAGACACAGTTAATGAAATTTCTGTACATATACAGGATACCGGAACAGGTATTCTTGAGGAAAATATGGGTAAACTCTTTACTCCTTTCTTTACAACTAAGAAGGTGGGGAAAGGTACCGGACTGGGTTTGCCTATAATTTATGGCATTGTTAAAATGCATAAAGGAAACATTACAGTTAAGTCAAACGCAGATAAACTAAAAGGACCCACTGGAACAACATTTTCAATCACAATACCAAGAAGAAAGTCGTCGGGTAAAGAGGACACATAAACCATTAGCTTTAACATTGTAATAAGGCAATTTTAAGAAATGAAGAAGACAATTTTAATAGTAGATGACGATCCTGATTACCTTTTTCAAATCAGGTTGAAAGTTTCGCAGTTTGGCTTTGAGCCAATTACTGCCGAGAGTCAAAAGGAAGCAGAAACAATAATTGAAACTGTGAAACCGGATTTGGCAATTCTCGATCTCATGATGGAGACTGATGATAGCGGATTTGTTCTGGCTTATAAAATTAAACGTAAATATCCGGATGTCCCTATTATTATTGCTACAGCGGTCACTGCAGAGACGGGTATGACTTTTGAAATGAACAGAGAAGATGACCAGCAATGGATAAAAGCTGATTTATTCCTTGATAAGGGAATAAGAGCCGATCAGTTACATCGGGAAATCAACAAGTTGCTAAAAATCTAAGATATGGCAGAGTACAAAATACTGGTGGTTGATGATGAACCGGGAATTAGAATGGGTACTCATCGAATACTTCAAAACTTTAAAGTCGATTATCCATTTATGGATGAGCATATAGAGTTTAAAGTCCTTGAAGCTGCCACAGGTGAGGAAGGAATTGATATTATTGAGACAGAAATGCCTGATATTATACTTCTTGACAATAAATTGCCAGGAATTCAAGGAGTTGAAGTGCTTGAGTATGTGAAGAAGAAGCTCTATGACATCGTTGTTGTTATGATAACTTCGTATGCTTCTTTAGAGTTGGCTGTAAAAGCTACTCGTGATGGGGCATATGATTTTATACCTAAACCATTTACACCCCAGGAACTTCGTTCGTCAATTGAGAATATCACAAAGCAATTGTTTTTAAAGCGAATGACTCAAAAGATGAATAAAGAAGGGAAACAGATAAGGTTTCAGTTTCTTTCTGTACTATCTCATGAGTTGAAAGCTCCAATAAATGCAATTGAGGGATATTTGAAAATTATGAACGACAAGACTTTCGGCGATAGCTTAAGTTCATATCAAGAGATGATTGATCGCTCACTCGAAAGAATCAAAGGAATGAGAAGCCTTATTATGGACTTACTTGACCTGACTAAGATAGAATCCGGCTTGCCTGTACAGCGGATGCAACCAGTTGAAATTAGCTCTATTGCCCGTATGTCAATGGATACGATGCGTCCATATGCTATCCAGAAAGATGTTGATCTTTATCTGAATAGTAAAGAAAAAGTTATGATGGAAGCTGATCCCAATGAGATTGAAATAATTTTCAATAACCTGATCTCCAATGCTGTTAAATATAATAAAACGGGGGGTAGGGTGGATGTTTTTATAAAAGAGAAGAAGGATGCAGTTGAGATAAAAGTGAGCGACTCAGGTATTGGAATGACAGAGGAGGAAAGGTCAACACTGTTCCAGGATTTCGTAAGAATCAAAAACCAAAAAACAAGAAATATAACAGGATCAGGACTTGGATTATCAATTATGAAAAAGATAGTTGATATGTATCATGGTGAGATCAAAGTGCAAAGTGTGCCCGATCAGGGTTCGACATTCACAATTCTATTTCCACTTAATTAACTAACTAATTTTCTAAACGACTTTATGATAAACAAAAAACTTCCCGATAAGACTGTTGAAAGGCTTAGCATGTATAGACGAGCTTTACTTAATTATGTTGCAGCAGGGAATCACCACATATTTTCACACGAACTGGCAAGTTTGCTTCATATTACTCCGGTGCAGGTAAGGCGCGACATTATGTTGATAGGTTATACAGGAACACTTCGCCAGGGTTATGATGCTAAAGAACTTATTGATATAATAGGAAAAATTATAGATACCCGTGAGGGTCAGAAAGTTGCAGTTGTTGGTATTGGTAATCTTGGTAGATCTATTATGGGTTATATCAGCGGCAAAAGAACCAAAATGTCGATTGTAGCAGCGTTTGATAACAACTCCGATAAAGTTGACCGTGTATATGCCGGTATACCTTGCTATCATGTTGACAGGATGGTTGAAATAATTAAACAAGAAGGCATTTCAATTGCTGTGATTTCAGTTCCCGGTGAAGAAGCTGTAAAAGTTGCTGAAACTTTGGTAATGGCCGGTATTAAAGGTATCTTTAATTTTTCTCCTCGTCCTCTGAACGTTCCTTCACATGTTTATCTCCAGGAATATGATATAATAACTATGCTAGAGAAGATAGCATATTTTGTTAAGAAGATCTAAAAAAAGTTTACGTGATGAAGGTTCATTATGGATTGGAGAACGTTACTAGAATAAAAAACCCTGTTATTACTACAGGATCCTTTGATGGCGTTCACATTGGCCATAAGACTATATTAAATCGAATATGCGAAATTGCTTCTGATATTGGTGGTGAATCTGTTTTAATTACATTTCATCCTCATCCCAGAAAAGTACTCTACCCGGATACTGCAGGTAAAAATTTATTACTTATTAACTCTCAGAGAGAGAAAATAGAATTATTGTCTAAAACTGGTCTCGACCACTTGATAATTGTGGAATTTACTAAAGAGTTTTCTAATATTTCTTCTATTGATTTTATCAGGTCTGTTCTTGTTAACAAATTGAAAGTCAGAAAGGTGGTTATTGGTTTTAATCATCATTTTGGACATAACCGGGAAGGAGATTTCGATTATCTCTACGAACTTGGACAATACTACGGATTTGGAGTTGAAGAAATTCCAGAGCAAGATATACATCGTGAAACTGTAAGTTCAACTCTTATAAGGAAGGCACTACTGGAAGGGAAAATACAGAGAGCAAATGCATACCTCGACCACTTGTATATAATTATGGGAACATTGAAGGATGGAAGCGAAACCTGTAAAGCTCTTGAATTCTCAACATGCAGGTTGCCTGTTAAAGATGAGAACAAACTAATCCCTCCTGATGGAGTATACGCCGTAAGCGTTTTGATTGAAGGTAATTATTACAAAGGCATTCTGAATATTAAGGATTCTTTACCTCCTGAAATCAGGAGGATTGAGGATGTGTTGATTGATGTTCATCTATTTAATCAATTAAGTGATAATGTAACTTCTCAAAGAAGTGATTTTGACTTCCATAACATGTTTATTGGAAAGGAAGCCACGATTTTCTTTGTAAAAAGGATAAGAGATGAACTTGAGTTTGGTAAAGGTCAGGATCTAAAGGAAAGATTAATGTTCGATTTGCAGGAAGTTGAAGATCTTATCTATTAAAATTGATAAATAAATGGCTGAATCAGTGCCTCTTACACTAACATTTTTAGGTACCGGAACTTCAACAGGGGTGCCCGTAATAGCCTGCAACTGCTTAGTATGTAAGTCGAAGGATGCACGGGATAAACGTTTCAGGACATCAGTAATGGTTAAAACTCAAACTGAAAATATAATCATTGATTGTGGTCCTGACTTTCGGTTTCAAATGCTTAAACAAAATGTTGAGGATATAGACGCTGTGCTCTTTACTCACGAGCACAGAGACCATATTGCCGGACTTGACGATATAAGAGCCTTTAATTATGTTCTGAACAAGAGTGTTCCCATTTACGGTACAAAGCATGTCATGAATGCAATAAAGACGGAATTTCCTTATATTTTTACTGAAACTGGATTCTTTGCTGCACCTCAAATCATTGTCAACGAAATTGAAAACAGAGAGTTCATCATAGGACAAACAGGAATACTGCCTATTGCTGTAATGCATAATAAACTACCAATAATGGGGTTTAGAATCGGTGATCTTACTTATATTACTGATGCGAGTTTTATTGAAGAAAGAGAGAAACAAAAGATATTCGGGTCAAAGATTTTGGTTGTAAATGCCTTAAGAAATTCGAAGCACAATTCCCATTTTTCTTTAAGTGAAGCCCTTAGTCTAATCAGTGAGGTTAAACCAGAACAAGCATACATCACACATATTAGCCATTTTCTGGGTCTTCATGAGGAAGTAGAAAAAAAACTACCTACCAATGTACACTTGGCTTATGATAATCTGGTAGTTAAACTTTCATAGCTATTTCTACAGGTGTATAATTTTTAAAATTATTTTATTAGTTATTATGTGGTAATCATACTTTTAGCTATTACCAGTAACATATTAGGATAGCAAAATATGATACAAATGGAGAACACTATGCGCGTTTAAAGTGTATCTTTGTAGCCTGTAAAGAAATTTGCTAAATTAATAAGTCATGATATTTACGCCTGAAAAATGTCGCATACCCGATCAGCGAATGAAACCATTCATTGATCCGGAAGAGATATGGGACCTGATCAATAACACAAAAGCTGACAAACAAAGAGTTAGAGAAATTATTCAGAAGTCTCTCAGCAAAAAGCGTCTAACACTCGAAGAAACGGCTGTTCTTATAAATTCCAACGATCCGGAGCTTATTGAGGAAATAAAGCAGGGGGCTAGAGAGTTGAAAAAGAGGGTTTATGGAAATAGAATAGTTTTATTTGCTCCTTTGTATGTTGGTAACAAATGTATCAATAATTGTCAATATTGCGGTTTCAGGGCTAGCAATAAGGAAGCTATTCGAAAGACACTTGCAGACCAGGAGTTGGTTCATGAAGTAGAAGCACTTGAGAAAAACGGCCAGAAAAGACTTATTCTTGTTTATGGCGAACATCCTGAATACTCACCTGAATATATTGCCCACACGGTTAAACTTGTTTATGGAGTTAAAGTGGGGCCCGGTGAAATCAGAAGGGTAAATATTAATGCTGCTCCTCTAGATATTGATGGTTTCCGTATTGTTAAACAGGCAGGAATCGGGACATATCAGATATTTCAGGAAACCTATCATCCTGAAGCCTATAAGCTTTATCATCTTGGTGGTATAAAAAGAAATTTCGAATACAGACTGACATCACTTGACCGCGCTCAGGAGGCTGGAATTGATGATGTTGGAATTGGAGCTTTATTTGGACTTTATGACTGGAGATTCGAGGTGTTAGGTTTGGTACGCCATACTAACCACCTTGAAGCATGTTATAATGTTGGTCCTCATACAATCTCATTTCCACGTATAAAGGATGCATCATCACTGAATATAGGAATGGATTATTCAGTTAGTGATGAAGATTTTGCCCGACTTGTTGCTATACTTCGTTTGGCAGTTCCTTATACCGGTATGATTCTAACTGCACGTGAGCCGGCTAAATTGAGAGAAGAAGTTATTCAGTTTGGCGTTTCACAAATTGATGGAGGAACAAAACTTGAGCTTGGTTCTTATTCAGAACATTCTTTGAACGAGCAACAAGATCTAAATAAGGAACAGTTTCAGATTAATGACAACCGTTCGTTAAATGAGATAATCGATGAGCTTCTCCAAAAGGATTATCTGCCATCATTTTGTACAGCATGCTACAGGTTGAACAGAACCGGTGAGCATTTTATGGAGTTTTCTGTACCTGGATTTATTAAAAGGTTCTGTTCACCAAATGCAATGCTTACACTTGCTGAATACTTAGAGGATTATGCCCCTCAGGAAACGAAGCAGAAAGGCTGGGAAGTAATTGAAAGCAATATAAAAGAGCTTGAAGGCCAAAGTGATGTTGTGAATATTAATGAACTCAGAAGCCGACTCGAGCTGATTAAAGGTGGTAAAAGAGATATCTATTTCTAATTGTGAAGTATTATGAAACACACAAGAATAATAGGCCTACTTATCCGTGACAGGATTAAAGAAGCAGGACGTCTTCAACAAGTGCTTACTGATAATGCTCATTTCATTAAGAGCCGACTAGGATTTCATGAGCTTAATGAAAACACTTGTAGTAGAACCGGCGTGATAATACTTACTCTATCAGGTGAAGATTCTGAGTGGATTAGCTTTGAGGATCAACTTGCCAATATAGAAGGTGTTGAAATGCAGAAAATGTCTTTTGTACAATAACGACTTAATAGTTTTACAATGAAAACCCGGATTTTAGGAATACAGGTATCACACCGTGCACAATTAGCTATTGAGGTTCAGAAGGTACTTACCAGATATGGATGCTCCATTAAGACCAGACTGGGATTGAACGATGACGAAGATACGCATCGCGATCTTGGCTTGATTATTCTTGAACTTACAGGTGATGAAAGTGAATGGATTAAGTTGGAGAATGAGCTGTTATCTCTTGAAGGAGTAAATGTTGAAAGAATGAATTTTAACAGGTAAGTTATTCCTTAATAACTGAATGATTACCTCAGGATTGTAACTGATCCTTTGTAACTCTCATCCTTAAAATAGCCGTAAGTGTTTAACCTGTAGTAATAGGTTCCTTCAGGTAAATTACCTCCATCCCAATCATTTCTGTAGTTACCATTATCATATACCTTACGACCCCACCTATCAAGCACAATAAGCTCCATTCGGATAAACTCCTGATCTATTGGAGTCTTTTGGTCATTTTCCTGTTTGGTAATTTTAAAGTAATTGTTGATCTGATCGTCAGGCCCTGGTGTAAATACATTTGGGATAAAAAGATTCACCTCACTAACAGGGATTGAAACAGAGGCAGTATCAGTGCAGCCGCTTTGACTAACCACTTGTAAAACTGCGATATATCGCTCAATGTCGGGGTTTGACGCAGTTTGGTAGACATGAACCGGGCTTTGCTCAATAGAGCCTTGGGAACCATCTCCAAAATCCCAAAACCAATCTACAATATCCTGGTCTCCTGTGAATGAGAAATGAATTACAGGATTTTGAATGTAAACTGTATCAGGGTTGGTAATAAGCTCTATTTCTGAAGCCTCAAGTATACTGACTGTAAAATTGGTATCAAGAACACAGCCATTTGCATCAGTAACCCGCAGATTATTGACACCTCCACACGCACCGGCATATATACTGTCAAAAATGGAAGGAGCACCCTGCCATAAAAAAGTGTATGGTTTTAATCCGCCTGTTACATAAGCAGCAATGTTGGCATCGCATTCGTTAGGGCAGGTTGCATCAATCTCTTCAATTGTAACAAACATCAGAGGAAACAATTCTATATCTGCGCTCATGTATTCTGTAGGAATATCGCCTGCCGTATTTCTAAAATATGATTGTGATTCATCAAAACCTATATTGCCTGCTTCATTCCTGAATCTGAACACAAGTTCGAGGATCTTATCATTTGATATTGTTTGGGGATTATCAGCTGAGACCCACTTAATAGTCACTGTGCTATCATTAGGATTCTGGATATTGAAGAACCCGGCTGCCTGGAGTAAAGCATTATGCTGTCGTTCACTTAAGTACATTAAAGTGGTCGGGTCATACCGCACAGTAATGAATAATGAGTCGACAGACTCTATTGATGTAACCATGACAGGCGCAACAAACTGCGTACCGGCACAGACTTGCTGACCCGGACCGGGTATACTGGTTATGTTTTGAGTGAAAGCCTTACCCCAGGATATAGTTACTAAGGTGGCTATAATTATTGACAATAACTTCGGTAATCGGTTGGCCATAAACAATAATCCTAATTTCAGAAATGAATAAGAATCAATTGGCTAAATTAATTCTTTTTATGCATGACAAGAACGCATAACCGAAGTTTTTGGTGTGTAGGAACTTAAAAATTATCAAATAAGGGTTATAATGTGAAAAATGGTATGGATTATAATTAATAATAGTCACCTGAAATCATCATTAATGTACAGTTGTTAACTACTTCTATACCTTCATTTTTGCATAGTTTTACAAGTTCCGGATTCCAGGTGCCCGGATTGAAAATGATTCGGCTAGGATTAAGGTCGATGATATAATTATAATACTCTTTCTGATTGACTGGGGACAAGTAGAGTGTGATAGTGTGAACATCTTCATATTGAGGTTTTCCTGTATCAATTTTAATACCTGCAACTTCACCGGTGCGAAGTCCAATTGCCAGTGCAGGAATATTATTATCTACCAATGTATTCAAACAGATATTTGAAAATCTTGAAGGATTGGTGCTAGCCCCAATAACCAGAGTCTTTTTGGTTGATGACTTTGCCATACTAACATATCTTTTAAAATAAACACACAGAACCTAAACTTGTGTTTAAACTTCAGACAATAGTGTGTCGAGATTTTCAAATTTTCTTCTATAATCTTCTATTGATGCTTCAATAACCTCTCTCGCTTCTTCAGGGCCGTATATGTGTGTGATCTCACAATCTCGAGGTTCTCCGGGTAGATCTTTGTAAGTAAGGAAATAGTGCTTTAGCCTGTCAACGATTAACAATGGCAACTGATTTACATCATGGTATTCACCATAAACAGCGTCGTTTTTCAGCACTGCTATAATCTTATCGTCAGCCTCATTTCCGTCAATCATCCTAAAACCGCCAATAGGGATTGCCAATACCAGGAGGTCGCCATGTGAGATGTACTTCTCTGATAAAATACAGATATCTAAAGGATCACTGTCTCCGACGATTCCGGTTCTCCCGGTCCTTTCATTAGCAAGTTGACCAACTTTTTCAGCGCACAGAGTCTGCGGAATAAAACCATAAAGTGCCGGTAGTACATTTGAATATTTTTGCGGCCTATCAATTCGTAAGTAGCCCGAAACTTTGTCGACCTCGTATTTTACGGTATCAGTTGTCACCATTTCAACGAAACAGGTAACAATATCCGGTGCATCTTTCCCAATATCTACACCATGCCAAGGGTGAGATTTATATCTTAATCCCATTAATCTTCCTATGGGATCCATTAAACGGTTTGCCATTTTTGCTGCTTTATTTATGCAATGGCAAAATTAACAGGTGTTTACATTATTTGTTTGTTTAATCGTAATTTTATTTATGTCAACTTGTCATATCGTAGATTTTCAGGAAGCCAATATGTCTTAAAAAGCTGACTGGCAGGCATTTTGAGGATATTTTGGAAAATGAATACATATGGAAAATCTCACGATTAAAACCCAAAAAGCTATTCAGAAAGCCCAGGAAATTGCCACTGCAAATAGCAATCAGGCAATTGAAACAGCTCACTTATTGAAAGGTCTGATTGAAACCGACGATAATGTTACTCCTTTTCTTTTAGGGAAATTCAACATAGATGTAAATGGATTAAAGAGGATAATTGACAGCCAGATATCTTCTTTTCCGAAAGTATCGGGTGGGGGAGAACAGTATCTCAGCAATAAGGCCAATAAAGCAATTCAAGAAGCAAACCTGCAATCGCGAAAAATGAATGATGACTTCGTCTCTGTTGAGCACCTGTTATTAGGCATAGTTGCGGCAGGTGATGAAATATCTTCATTATTAAAGAATCATGGAATAAATGAGAAGGATTTGATATCTGCCATCAAAGATTTAAGAAAAGGATCTACAGTGATGACGGCGTCTTCTGATGAAACATGGAATGCGTTAAACAGATACGCCAGAAATCTTAATGATCTTGCCAGAGAAGGAAAACTAGACCCTGTGATTGGCAGGGATGAAGAAATTAGACGTGTTTTGCAGATTCTAAGTCGTAGGACAAAAAATAACCCAATACTAATTGGTGAGCCAGGTGTAGGAAAAACTGCAATTGCAGAAGGTATCGCGCATCGTATTATTAATGGGGATGTTCCTGAGACACTTAAAACAAAACTAATATTCTCACTTGATATGGGAGCCCTGATTGCAGGAGCAAAATATAAAGGTGAATTTGAAGAAAGACTGAAAGCTGTAATTCATGAGGTTATTTCATCAAATGGCGAAGTTATCCTTTTTATAGATGAAATACACACCCTTGTGGGTGCCGGTGGAGGTGAAGGTGCCATGGATGCTGCAAATATCCTTAAACCGGCTCTTGCACGAGGCGAATTAAGAGCCATTGGGGCAACAACACTTAAGGAATACCAAAAGTATTTTGAGAAAGATAAAGCATTGGAACGTAGATTCCAGACAGTTTTAGTTGATGAGCCGGATAGTTTGAGTGCAATATCTATACTCAGGGGTTTGAAGGAAAGGTATGAAACTCATCATAAAGTGAGAATTAAAGATGAGGCTATTGTAGCTTCGGTTGAATTATCGCAAAGATATATAAGCGACAGATATCTGCCTGATAAGGCGATTGACCTTATAGATGAGGCCGCAGCAAAACTACGACTTGAGATTAATTCTGTTCCCGAGGAGCTCGATCAAGCTGAACGCCGGATTAAACAGATTGAGATCGAAAAAGCAGGAATTGCTCGTGAAGGTGATGAAGTACGACTGAAAGTATTAAGTGAAGAGCTGGCAAACCTGGTGGAGGAAAGGAATAATATAGCTGCCAAATGGAAGGCTGAAAAGGAAATAGTTGAAGGACTTCAGCAAACAAAAAAAGAGATAGAGGATCTGAAATATGAAGCCGATAGGGCAGAAAGAGAAGGCGACTATGGCAAAGTTGCCGAAATAAGGTACGGAAAAATTAAGGAAACAGAACGTAGACTTGAACAGCTTAAAAACACCCTGAGCGAAATACAGGCTGCGGGTGCCTTGATAAAAGAAGAAGTTGGTGCAGAGGAAATTGCAGAAATTGTGTCACGTTGGACTGGTATTCCTGTAACAAGGATGTTACAAAGTGAGAGAGAAAAGCTTCTGACACTTGAATCAGAGTTGCATAAAAGAGTAATCGGGCAGGATGAAGCGATTGAGGCAGTTGCCGATGCAATTAGAAGGAGCCGTGCGGGGCTTCAGGACGCAAAAAGACCTATAGGATCATTTATTTTCCTGGGAACGACTGGGGTTGGAAAGACTGAACTTGCAAAAGCTTTGGCAGAATTCCTTTTTAATGATGAAAGTTCCATGGTGCGTTTAGATATGTCAGAGTATCAGGAGCGTCATACTGTTTCCCGACTGGTTGGCGCGCCTCCGGGATATGTTGGTTATGATGAAGGGGGACAATTAACTGAAAAAATCCGGCGTAAACCTTATTCTGTTGTTCTCCTTGATGAGATTGAAAAAGCTCACCCTGATGTGTTCAATATATTACTCCAGGTGCTTGATGAAGGCCGTTTGACTGATAATAAGGGAAGAACAGCTGATTTCAAAAATTCAATCATAATCATGACATCCAATCTTGGGTCGGAGTACATAAACGAAAGAATGGAAGAATTGAATAATGTGAACTCTGAGCAGCTGTATATTGACGTGAGAGAAAAAGTAATGACAATGTTACGAAAGACAATCAGACCGGAGTTTCTAAACAGAATTGATGAGATAATTGTGTTCAAATCATTGACTGAATCTGAAATACGTCAGGTTGTGGAACTTCAGCTTTTAGCCGTTAAAAACATGCTTGCTAAAAACGATATTATTTTCAATTATACACCTGAGGCTATTGCGTTAATTGGAAAGAAAGGCTATGATCCTCACTTTGGTGCAAGACCGGTTAAAAGGGTAATACAGCGCAATGTGCTAAATGAGTTATCTAAGAAGATTCTTGCTAACGAAGTTGATAAAAATACTCCTATAGTTTTAACTGCCGATGCTAACGATTTGTATTTCAGAAATAAAATGAGTTAAAATACAGCAAGCTGAGCCTTAGGTAAGTTTACATCTCTAAATCAAGTCCTAACTGTTCTTTCATATCACGGATAGTTGGGACTTTTTTTACTATATACTCATATTTGTCTTTATCGGTATATGGCTTTCTCTCGATTTGTTCTCCTTCCTCAATAACGATTTCAATATAAAGGTGGTCGTTTTTTAAATGACGGCGTAAATAGATAGTTAATTCATCTTTTTTCTGAATTACTTCTTCACGCTGAATTGGATTCTCAACAATTACTGTAATGCAATTATTGTCGAATCTTGGACTCCTGGTTAATAAAGTGTCTTTAAGTAGCGGTAAGTCATTAGCTATTTCGTTAATCATTTCAGGCCATATTCTGACGATGTCACTTTTATTGACAGGTTCGTTGCCGAATGATTGATAAATTTTATCGCTATTTTGCTCCTCCTGTTGTGCTCCTATCTGAACTGATTTTCCTCCACCAAAGATTTTTCCAAGATTTATGCCAGTTGCTGTACCCTGGTTATTATTATTATCAGTTTTTGCAATTGGAGTTGATTCCTTTGGTTTGTTGCTTACTGTATCCCCAGACTTATTGGGAGCGTTGGAGTTATCAGGGGTAGGAGGAGTGGGGGTAGTATAAGTATTTGAATTAGTTATATCATTAGTAGAGATGGTTTCAGGAACGGGTTTGGGTGTTGCTGGTGCAGTCACTGATTCCTGAGTGGAAACTTTCTGTTGAGGTATACTTTGCTGCTTTATCGGCTGAGTATTATTTGCTTCTGGTTGCGGAATTGCCTTAAGGGTATGGGTTCCTATGAGCTTACATAGTTGCATTAAACAAATTTCAACATGCAACTTCTTATTGTTACTTGTCTTATAATTTATATCGCAATTGTTTATAATCTCAAGTGCGCTTAACAGGAAAGGAATGCTGCAGATTGAAGACTGTTGTAAATACTGATCTTTAATACTTTGACTAATCTCTAAGAGAGGAATTGTGGCAGAATCTTTGCTTACAAGTAAGTTTCGCATATGCTCACCCAAACCGGTAAGGAAGTGTTGCCCCTCAAAGCCATTATCGAATATTTCATTTATCGTGAGCAGCGTTTCACTGATATTGCCGATTATAATATTATTAGTAATTCTGAAATAGTAATCATAGTCAAGCACATTTAGATGCTCAATTACCTGCTTATAAGTCAGGTTGTTGCCCGCATAGCTTACTAGTTGGTCAAACATTGAGAGAGCATCCCTTAATCCACCGTCAGCTTTTTGAGCAATTATATGCAAAGCTTCAGTTTCTGCACTTATATTTTCTTGTTGGGAAACGTATTGCAAATGTGAAGCAATATCATCAACTCCAATTCGACGGAAGTCAAATATCTGACATCTTGATAAGATGGTGGGTAAAATTTTATGCTTTTCAGTGGTCGCCAATATAAATTTAGCATAAGAAGGTGGCTCCTCCAGAGTCTTGAGAAAAGCATTAAATGCTTGTTGTGACAACATATGCACCTCATCGATTATATATACTTTATAACCATGTTGAGGTGGAATCCTAACCTGATCAACCAGTGCACGTATATCCTCAACAGAGTTGTTAGATGCAGCATCAAGTTCAAATATATTGAATGAAGAAGATTTATTGAAAGATGTACATGATGGACAAGTATCGCATGCCTCGCCATCGGCTGTGATGTTGGTGCAATTGATTGTTTTTGCAAGAATTCTGGCACAGGTTGTTTTACCAACTCCTCTTGGACCAGTAAATAGAAATGCCTGTGCCACCTGTTGGTTTTTTATAGCATTTTTAAGGGTATTAGTAATAGCCGATTGGCCAACAACAGTATTAAAAGCCGCGGGTCTGTATTTACGAGCAGAAACAATAAAATTATCCATCTCCTGATTTAAGTTTTCAACACCAAACTTACGTGTTTTTTCATTCTCCTATAAACTCAACAGCAATCAACTTGTCGTATCGGTATCCTTGTTCTCTGTTGTAGACAAGAATAGTATAGTGGTTACGTGTTTCCGAGTGATTTCCTTCGGCTTGTGCCAGATCAATCATCCCTGTTTTATCATCCACAAATCCATAGAGATAATTATAATAACCCTGTTTAAGGAGAACTCTGGCTTCATATCCCTGACGTGCAAAATTATACTTCATTCTTCCATCCTCAGGTTTGATAAGTGAATCATGTTGCCAATTATTAAAACCTCCGAGGACAAACATTTGCCCTCCCGGGAATGGTATTTCAAAAGGCAGGAAAAAATTTACCCATGTGTATTCTCCTTCGTCCTTTACATCTTGAGCATCAATGGTTTGTATGAGGAATCTTCCATTGATATCAGGTTCTGTAATATATGGGCGAAATGCACGAGATCTGTCATGAAGTAAATCCACGATATATCTGTCGCCTCTTATTTCAATTGCTCTGATTCGCTCATTACCTGATCTAATGCTTTTTGTGTCGAAGTATCTGAATTCATTACCACCTTCGAATGCCAGTGTACCATCTTTATACCTGTAATCAATTTCACCACTTCTCAGCATCAGAGGCTTAACGTTTAAGATAGCATTATCCCACCTTAAGTTTTGCAGCACTATTACTTTAAGCTGGCTATAAGGTTCATCGATCCGGTATGTGGGATTGTAAATTGAGAATCCCACTTCCTGATGCGTATACCTTTTATCTATATCCAGAGCCAGATTGACTTCTGCCTTGACACTAATGCTGTTGTCCACAACAAAAATCTTCCTTGTAAATGCTGGATTATCAGGATCGCCTTCAGGGTATACTTTAAGAAGATAGTTGCCGGGTATTTTAAAATTAATATTCTGGTTGGGAATCTCAATCGTATAATTAGTATATGGTTGTAAGGTATTGAATGAACTGCGGTACTCCTTAATATAATCATCAGTAAAACCATTCAGATACTCATTTTGCCATAAATCAGTGGGAGTCCAGTCAGCATTACAGTGAATATACGTATACTGCCAATTAGTAAAACCGGCTTCAAGGTCATCAAATGACAAAGTGAGTTTTTCATTTGAGTTGAAATTGATCACAGGTATAGACAATTCAGCTCCTGATCTGTACAGTAAAACTGTTTTAATTGAAGGGTCAAAAATTTGATCTGCAAATGATTGCGAATGGAGCTTCCAATTAGGCATAAACACGAAGAGAAATAGCAGAATCAGGCTAATATTTTTTTTTACTTTCATTGTTGTTAATTTGTGAACAATAGTCATAACGCACTTGTTTAAGCCGAATGATTTTTACAAAGGTAGTGAATCCCGGACCATGAGGATGCTTATATATATTCAAAAATTGACATAAGAGCATCATGCCGTCGGGATAAAAGTATTAATTTTACCGTTCTTCTAAAGTTTGATTTACATAAATTATGCCGAAGACAATTAAATTAAAGAAAGGGTTGAATATCAATCTGATAGGTGAAGCTGAAAAGAAGCTCGCCGAGATTCAACCACAAAGTTTCGCCATTAAACCCACAGATTTCATTGGGACCTTCCCGAGGCTTCAAGTTAAAGAAGGTGATAATGTAGAGGCAGGTACACCACTCTTCATTGACAAATACAGGGAAGAGATTGTTTTTACATCACCTCACAGTGGAAAAGTCCTGGAAATCAAAAGAGGTGACAAAAGAGCATTGCTCGAAATTAGGCTTGAGACTGATAGTATAAACAAGCAGATAGATTTTGAACCGGCTAATCCATATTCATTATCCAGAGAACAGGTAACCGAGAAGTTGCTAAAGAGTGGTTTGTGGACATTAATAAGACAAAGGCCATATAACATTATTGCCAAACCTAATACTTCTCCTAAAGCAATCTTTGTATCTGCTTTTGATTCTGCTCCTCTGGCACCGGATTATGACTTTATAGTAAGCGGTAAGGGAAAAGATTTTCAAACTGGTCTTGATGTGCTGAAACGTCTCACTGATGGTAAAGTCCACTTAAATGTAAGTTCAGAAACAAAAGCAGTTGAATTTCTGCAAGCCAAAAATGTGGAAATAAACACATTTAGCGGTATACATCCGGTTGGAAATGTAGGAGTCCAAATTCACCACATTGATGGAATAAACAAAGGAGAAGTGGTATGGGTGGTTAAAATGCAGGATGTATTGACACTCGGATACTTATTTAATAATGGTGTGATTAATCCTGAAATAATTGTTGCACTCACAGGTTCTGAAGTACTAAAGACCGGATATATAAAAACCATTAGAGGTGGTTGTATTAAGAAAATGGTTGAGTTTAATACTTCAAATAAAGATCTTAGGTACATTTCGGGGAATGTGTTATCAGGTAGCAATATAAGACCAGACAATTATATACATTACTATGATAATCAGATAACTGTTATACCTGAAGGAAAATACAGTGAATTCTTAGGCTGGGCACTCCCTGGTTTTGGAAAATTCAGCACTTCACGCACATTCCCCTCGTTCTTGTTTCCTAAAAAGAAATATGTTCTCGATACCAATCTCCACGGAGCTGAAAGAGCTTATGTAATGACAGGTAAGTTTGAAGAAGTGTTGCCTATGGATATATTACCTCTACAACTCATTAAATCAATTATTTATGAGGATATAGATTTAATGGAAAACTTAGGTATTTATGAGATTGAACCTGAAGATTTTGCATTGTTAGAATTTGTTGATACATCAAAAACGAATATTCAATCGCTCGTTCGCCATGGCCTGGAGATTATGCGTAAAGAAATGAATTAATTAACTTTTTTAGAAGATTACTGATGAAATCACTCAGAAATTATCTTGACAAAATAAAGCCGCAGTTTCAAAAGGGGGGTAAGTATGAGAAACTACACTCAACTTTTGATGCTTTTGAAACTTTCCTTTTTGTCCCTCCACATACTACACATGTAGGAAGTCATATCAGAGATGCTATTGATATGAAGCGCACTATGAGTATTGTTGTTATTGCTTTAATACCTGCGCTACTATTCGGTATATGGAATGTTGGCCACCAACACTTCCTATCACATGCTATGGATGTTGGCTTTTGGGATAAGGTAGGATTTGGTGCATTAAAAGTATTGCCCATTGTTGTTGTATCTTACGTTGTAGGATTATCAATTGAATTTGCATTCGCCCAGTATAGGGGGCATGAAGTTAATGAGGGCTTTCTTGTTTCAGGTATGCTAATACCCTTGGTTCTTCCACCCGACATTCCATTATGGATGGTTGCCGTAGCTACTGCTTTTGCTGTAATTATAGGCAAAGAAGTTTTTGGTGGAACCGGGATGAATATTCTCAACCCGGCTTTAACTGCCCGAGCTTTTCTATTCTTTGCATACCCTGCTTTTATGTCGGGTGATAAAGTTTGGATAGCAGAAAAGGCCGATACCTTCTCAGGTGCAACTCCACTTGCCGATGCTGCAATAGCAACAGGAGGAAGTGTTGAATTCTCACATTCACTTTCCGATATGTTCTGGGGATTCATTCCGGGATCAATAGGTGAGACATCCGTGGTCGCAATACTAATAGGAGCAGTTATTTTATTGGTAACAGGCGTTGGAAGCTGGCGTATAATGCTTTCTGTAATCTTGGGGACCACCGTTGCGGGTTTGTTGGTTAACTTGGTGGGAAGCAATGCTTACACTAATGTACCTTTCTATTATCACTTCCTGATGGGAGGATTTGCATTCGGAACAGTTTTTATGGCTACCGATCCAGTTACAGCTGCTCAAACAAACCGTGGTAAATGGTGGTTTGGCTTCTTTATCGGGGTGCTGGTTGTTATAGTGAGAATTTTCAATCCTGCATATCCTGAGGGAGTTATGCTTGCAATTCTGCTAATGAATGTGTTTGCACCTCTTATTGATCACTATGTAGTTGAATCCAACATAAAGAGGCGTTTGAAGAGAGCTAAGGCAAACACGAAATTGCAGACAAAAGTAGGTGCTGTATAATTAAGATTACAAAAAAATCAAAAACATGTTTAGTAACAGTTATATCTTTAAATATTCTGCCATAATGGTGATCCTGGTTGCAGCCATTTTGGCCGGGGCCGCGTTGTTACTTCAACCAGCTCAGGAAAGAAATGTAAAAGTTGAGAAGATTCAGGATATGCTTAACTCTGCGCATATTGAGTCAACAACAGATAATGCTGAGCAATTGTACGAAAAGTATGTTGTAAGGGAGATTGTAATTGACGAGAATGGGGAAGAAGTTAGCGTATACAAGGGCGGGAAATTCGAAAAAGGAGATGTTCGGGCCTTTAATATTGATTTAAAGTCTCAACTTAAAGTTAAACAGGATGCTGCACAGGGTAAGACCAAAGAAAAAGCAGTTTTCCCTTTGTTTGAGGTTGATTTTGAAGGTGATACTCTATATATTATTCCCCTGCAAGGGAATGGTTTATGGGGGCCAATCTGGGGTAATATCACTTTAAAAAGGGACATGTCAACTGTTGAAGGCGTTTCATTTGGGCATAAGGGAGAAACTCCTGGATTGGGAGCAGAAATTGCACTACCTCAATTCGAAAACAGTTTTTTAGATAAAAAGGTATTTGATGATAAAGGAGAATTCCAGTCAATTAGTGTGGTTAAAGGTGGAGTTGCAAATTCTTCGATAGATCCTGCTCATGGTGTTGATGCTATATCAGGAGGTACAATTACTAGTATGGGAGTTAACAATATGCTTAAGAACAACTTGTCGAACTACATTACCTACATTAAAAATCATAAGAAATGAAAGATACAAAAATAAAGGAGCCGCTTTTCTCTGCGAAGAATAGGAAACTATTAACAGCGCCTTTAAACAAGGATAATCCTATTACAGTGCAGGTGCTGGGTATATGTTCAGCATTAGCAGTAACTGCTAAATTAGAGCCTGCTATTGTTATGGCTGTCTCTGTTACAGTTGTTGTTGCATTCTCAAATCTCGTAGTAAGTTTATTACGTAATACTATACCCCCGCGCATCAGAATTATTGTTCAGCTTGTGGTTATAGCTGCACTTGTTATAGTTGTTGACCAGATATTGAAAGCATACGTCTATAATGTAAGTAAGCAGCTTTCTGTATTTGTGGGACTGATTATAACCAACTGTATCGTAATGGGACGTCTCGAAGCTTTCGCTATGTCTCATAAACCATGGGAGTCATTTCTTGATGGTATAGGAAATGGTTTAGGATATGGATTGATATTAGTTGTTGTTGCTGTATTTAGAGAGTTATTCGGCTCGGGCACACTATTCGGATATCACATTATTCCTCAGTCATTTTATGATGCCGGATATGCAAATAACGGGTTCTTTATTCTGCCTCCAATGGCTCTTATACTCGTTGGACTTATTATCTGGTTCCAGAGATCAAAGAATGCTGACCTAGTTGACAAATCATAATTGTATTATTACTATGGAACATCTAATTAACATTTTCGTCAGATCAATTTTTATTGACAATATGATCTTTGCTTACTTCCTTGGTATGTGTTCATACCTGGCTGTATCAAAGACTGTTAAGACTTCTATGGGCCTTGGTATAGCAGTTATATTTGTATTAGGTGTAACTGTGCCTGTAAATTACCTTATCGATAACTACCTACTTCAAAAAGGTGCTTTATCATGGTTGGGACCGGAGTTTGCCAATGTCGACCTAAGTTTTCTAAGCTTTATTATGTTTATTGCAGTAATTGCTGCTATTGTACAGCTTGTTGAAATGGTGGTTGAAAAATTCAGTTCCTCACTTTATAATTCTCTTGGTATATTTCTTCCACTTATTGCTGTGAATTGTGCAATTATGGGTGGTGCATTATTTATGCAGGAACGTGCCTATGAGACTGTTGCAGAAGCAACTGTATTTGGAGTGGGAAGTGGAATCGGCTGGTGGCTCGCAATTATTCTAATTGCTGCTATTCGTGAAAAAATACGTTATTCTAATG
The DNA here is from genome assembly GCA_002426195.1 of Bacteroidales bacterium UBA5507. GTDB lineage: Bacteria > Bacteroidota > Bacteroidia > Bacteroidales > Lentimicrobiaceae > Lentimicrobium. The sequence goes on from DIOT01000056.1 coordinate 141,778, forward strand.
TACCGGCTCCTATGAGGGGATTAGGAATTACATTTATTATAACAGGTTTAATGGCCATAGCTTTTATGAGTTTTATGGGCATAAGTTTATAATGAACATTGTGAATTTAAGAAAGAGTTAAACTATGGGAACCGGAACAATAATTTTAATAAGTATAGCTGTCTTCCTTATTATCATTCTACTGCTTGTTGGTATATTGCTTTTTGTTAAAGCCAAATTAACACCGCCGGGGAATGTTAAAATTACTATAAACGATGAGAAGGAAATTGAGGTGGGCCCTGGGAGCAGTCTTCTTTCTACCCTTGCTAGTGAGAAAATTTATCTTCCATCTGCTTGCGGTGGTGGAGGTACATGCGCTATGTGCCGTTGTCAGGTGTTTGAAGGAGCCGGAGATATACTACCAACAGAGCAGGTTTATTTTTCAAGGAAAGAACAGCAGAACCACTGGCGTTTGGGCTGCCAGGTTAAGGTCCGTAATGACCTTAAGATTGGTGTACCTAAGGAAATCTTTGGGATTAAAAAGTGGGAGTGTGAAGTTATTAGTAATAAGAATGTTGCCACTTTTATTAAAGAGTTTGTGGTGAAATTACCGGAAGGTGAGACACTCGATTTCCAATCAGGTGGGTATATACAAATTGACGTACCCGCAACAGAGGTTGACTTCAAGGATATTATAGTTGAAGAAAAATTCAGAGAAGATTGGGGTAAATTAAAAATCTGGGATTTAAAAATGAAAAATCCTGAGCCAATCTTCAGAGCCTATTCTATGGCTAATCATCCTGCAGAAGGCAATATTGTGATGCTGAATATTCGTATTGCTACTCCACCTTGGGATAGGGCTAAAAACCAATTTATGAATGTTAATCCCGGTATTTGTTCTTCTTACATTTTCTCAAGAAAACCTGGTGATAAGGTTATGGTATCGGGCCCTTATGGTGAATTCCATATTAAGCCAACTCAGAAGGAGATGATTTATATTGGTGGTGGTGCAGGTATGGCTCCGCTGAGATCTCATATATTCCATCTGTTCCATACCGAAAAGTCAAACAGAAAGGTTTCATATTGGTACGGAGCTCGTTCTTTGAGAGAAGTTTTCTATGAAAAGGATTTCAGAGATATAGAGAAGGATTTCCCAAATTTCAAATTTAATCTGGCATTGTCTGAACCTCTGCCCGAGGACAATTGGGAAGGTTATGTTGGCTTTATTCATCAAGTTGTCTTGGATAATTATCTTAATAAGCATTCTGAACCGGAGGAAATAGAATATTATCTTTGTGGTCCACCAATGATGAACGCAGCAGTCTTTAAAATGCTCGATAATCTTGGAGTACCTAAAGAAAATATAGCATATGATGATTTCGGAGGTTGATTTAATTAGTCATAAATTTAGTAATATTTTTTCATCCCTGTTAGTGATTTTCATCCTAACAGGGATGTCTTCTTGTAAGAATGAAATACAACCACAACATTTGGTTGGTGAAGCACAAGGAACGTACTATGCTATTACATATTACGACTCACTAGAACGTGATTTCAGCACAGAACTTGATAGTTTGTTCTCCAACTTTGACCAGTCGGCTTCAGTATATAAGCCTGAATCTATAATATCTAGGGTCAATAGAAATGATTCAACTGTGGTAATTGATGATATCTTTCAAGTAGTGTTCAATAAATCGATGGAGGTTTCAGAGAGTACACAGGGTGCTTTCGATATAACGGTAATGCCTTTAGTTAATGCATGGGGTTTTGGTTACAAAGGTGCTGATCGTTCTGATACAATTAATATTGATAGCCTGAAACAATTTGTTGGATACAAAAAAATTAGAATTGAAAGTGGTTCTGTTGTAAAGGATAATGCCGGGATAATGATTGATTACAATGCTATTGCTCAGGGCTATACATGCGACCTGATTGGAGCTTTCTTCGAGAAGCACGGGATTAATAATTATCTAGTAGATGTTGGCGGTGAAGTGTTGGCTAAAGGTACGAAACCTGGTTCTAAACCTTGGAATGTTGCAGTTGAGAAGCCTGCTGATAGTTCAGCTTCTACCAGAGAAATTCAGATTATTGTCCCACTTGAAAATAGAGCTCTTGCTACAAGTGGCAATTACAGAGCTTACTTTGTCAAGGATAATAAGAAATACTCTCATACAATCGATCCCGTTACAGGATTCCCTGTGAATCACTCTGTATTGAGTGTTTCGGTTATTGCAAATCAGTGCATGACAGCTGATGCATATGCAACTGCATTTATGGTAATGGGATTAGAAAAGACAAAAGCTTTCCTGAAATCAAGCTATGATTTGGATGCTTACATAATTTATGATGATAATGGTACTTTAAAGTCATGGTGGAGTGAAGGTTTCCCTATTCCAACAAAAGACTAAAGCCTTTCATCAACCTCTTCTTTCTTAAGCAGTCCTTTAATATCATACAACACAGAGTTGCCGTTACATAATGACTTCATATCCATCTTAAGAAATTCGTCATGTGCCACGGCTAAAACCACAGCGTCGTAATTGCCGGCAGGTGTATTTGCTAATCTGACATCATATTCATGTTCAACTTCATGAGGATCAGCCCATGGATCGTAAACATCCACTTCACAAGAATACTCTTTGAATTCATTGATAACATCAATTACTCTTGAGTTTCTGATATCAGGACAATTTTCCTTAAAAGTAATACCCAGAATAAGCACTTTACTTCCGGCAATTGTGTGCCCTTTTTGTATCATCTTTTTTATTACCCTGTTGGCTACATAAAATCCCATGTTGTCGTTAAGTCGTCTTCCGGCAAGAATTATTTCAGGATTATATCCAAGTTCCTGGGCCTTATGAGTAAGGTAGTATGGGTCAACTCCAATGCAGTGTCCGCCTACTAAACCAGGAGTAAACTTGAGAAAATTCCATTTGGTACCTGCAGCCTTTAAGACTTCCTGAGTATCAATTCCCATTTTGTTAAAAATGAGCGAAAGCTCATTAACAAAAGCGATATTAATGTCGCGTTGACTATTTTCGATGACTTTGGCTGCTTCTGCGACCTTTATAGATGAAGCCATATACGTACCGGCAACAATTATACTCTTATATAGATTGTCAATCTTCACCGCAACTTCCGGTGTTGATCCGGAAGTTACTTTAAGGATCTTTGTAACAGTATGGATCTTGTCGCCAGGATTGATACGCTCTGGTGAATAACCGCAATAGAAATCGACATTGAACTTTAATCCACTAAACTTTTCAAGAACAGGGACACAGTCTTCTTCAGTTGCACCAGGGTACACAGTTGACTCATAGATAACGATATCACCTTTTGAGAGAACTTTACCAACAGATTCTGATGCTTTGATCAGAGGTGTAAGATCTGGTCTCTTATGGTGGTCAATGGGTGTTGGAACTGTCACTATATAATAATTACACTCGCGGGTGTCATCAAGATTAGTAGAGTAATCAAGGTGAATTGCAGTACGTAAATCTTCGTCGGATGTTTCAAGTGTTCTATCATGTCCTTTGCGGAGTTCGTCAATCCTGCCTTGGTTAATGTCAAAACCCACAACTGAATACTTTTTACCAAATTCAACAGCTAAAGGTAGGCCTACGTAACCTAGTCCGATTACACAGATTTTTATATTTTCATTCATCTTTTTAAAATTAAATATTTAAATAGAGACAGTTGAGATTTTTGTTAAATAAGGATGGTAATCGCCCTTTATTCCTGCTGGCTCAGCATTACGTATACTATAAGCCAACTCAATACTTGGTCTGGCGTCATTAAGTGTGAATCCTTTACTTTGCATTATATTTTCATAAGAAACAGTATGAAGATCTGTAAAGCCTTCACTAAATTCAAATTCCTGACCTTCGATTGAGAGTGACCTGAAAGTACGTTTGCCTGATTTAACAACATAATCGGGTAGAGAGTTTTCATTAATACTCAAAAACCACCTAATTCGTGCTTTTTTTAACTGAAGAAAACCTGCTGCCATATCCGGCTTTGAGACATGGACAATGCTTGATTGAAGATCGCCAAAAATCCATAGAAGCATATCGAAGAAATGTATGCCTATGTTAGTTGCTACTCCTCCTGATTTTTCTACATCACCTTTCCAGCTTATGTAATACCACCTTCCACGACTTGTAATATAAGTAAGATCGATATTGAATACTTTATCAGCCGGGGCTTCTTCAATCTGCTTTTTAAGTGCAATTATGGCAGGGTGAAGTCTGAGCTGAAGAATGGTGTTTATTTTTTTTCCTGTTTCTTTTTCTATTTCCTGTAATGCATCAACATTCCACGGATTTAACACCAAAGGCTTTTCGCAAATTGCATTTGCCTGATTTCTCAGGGCAAGTCTTATATGCGCATCGTGCAAATAGTTTGGCGAACAAATACTAACATAGTCTATTTTCTGAGTGCCATTCCGTCTCAGTTTATCGAGATGGCGATCAAATCTTTCTGGTTCGGTGAAGAAGAAGGCTTCAGGGAAGTAACTGTCCATGATGCCTACACTATCAAACTTATCAAGTGCGGTTACAAGAATATTACCAGTGTCCTTTATCGCCTTCAAATGCCGGGGAGCAATGTAACCGGCAGCACCTATTAATGCAAAGTTGACAGGTGCTTTTAGATTTTTATCCATGTTTCAATAAAAGTATGTTTGGAACATTTCAATTCCAATTCATTAACCATTTAATGGCAACAAAGTTAACTAAGCTTTTACAAACTGAGACATGCCGCCTGTTTGGTTTTGTTAAATTAAACGGGCAAGTGCTTCTTTTATTCTCTTTGCAGCTTCAATAAGATCATTTTCACTTGTTGCATATGATAGTCTTATGCAGTTTGGATTTCCGAAAGCTTCACCAGAAACAATTGCAACAAATGCATTATCAAGAATATAATTACAGAGTTCTGTTGCATTATTAATCACTATATGCCCGTGTTTCTTACCGAAATAATGGGTAACATCCGGAAAGAAATAAAATGCACCTTCAGGATTGTTAGTAACCAATCCTGGTATATCGCACAAAAGATTATAGAAAAGATCTCTTCTTTTTCTAAAAATCTCTACCATATTCTTTAGTTCAGCTGATACATCCGGATCTGTTTCCATAGCAGCAACCGCCGCTTTCTGAGATATGCTACATGCACCAGAAGTAATTTGCCCCTGCATTTTATCGCATGCTTTTGCTATCTGAAGAGGAGCTGCACAATACCCAAGACGCCAGCCTGTCATAGCAAAACCTTTTGACACCCCATTTATTACAATTGTCCTATCTTTAAGTTTTGGGAATTGGGCAATTGATTCATGTTTACCGTTAAAATTAATAAGCTCATATATTTCATCACTTAGGATGTATATATCGGGATGCATTTCAAAGACTTCCGCCAAAGCAGCTAATTCCTTTCGTGAATAAACTGAGCCGGTTGGATTACAAGGACTACTGAATAAAAATAGCCTGCTTGCCGGTGTAATAGCATCTTTAAGCTGTTGAGGTGTTATTTTGAAATCATTTTCAACCGAAGTCTGAATAGGAACAGCAACACCCTCTGCAAGCTTTATTATCTCCTTGTAAGATACCCAGTATGGGGATGGAAGGATAACCTCTTCACCGGGATTAACAACACTAAGTATGACATTAGCAAGTGCTTGCTTTGCACCTGTAGATACAACAATCTGTTCAGGTGTGTATTCCAGGTTATTATCACGTTTTAATTTCTCACATACGGCTTTCCTCAAATCAGCATAGCCATTTACTGGAGAGTAAGTAGTGAAATTTTCATCGATGGCTTTCTTAGCTGCTTCTTTTATATACTCAGGGGTGTTAAAATCAGGTTGCCCGATACTTAAATTAATTACGTTAATCCCACTCTCTTTCAGTTCGCGACAACGCCTACTCATTGCAAGGGTTTCTGACTCTGATAAACGATTTATCCTTTCGGAAAGGATAGCTCCCGATAATGTTTGCATGACCTTAATATTGTTGTTTATCACAGCAAAATAATGAAATTTAAATTCGTTAAACAAGTATTCTAATCCTAAAATAAAAAGTTTTGCGATATTTGCATCTTATTTATGTCTTGTGAAATTATGGCAGAATTCAGGGATGTGTTCCTAATTGGATTAATTCTTTTTATTCTTTTCCTTATCGTTTGGTTTGCGGTCAGGTATTACGTTAAAACTGAAAGGCAGAAACTCATTGTAAAGATTGGGCAGAAAAATAAAGAAATTATCACTCCTGTCAGATTGCAGGCGTATGAACGGTTTGTTCTACTACTTGAAAGGATGGAACCTTCTCAAATTATTCTCAGAAATATTGTTCTTGGACAAACTGCTGGTCAATTGCATCAGGTTCTATTGAACACAATTCGCGATGAATTTGACCATAACCTTTCACAACAACTGTATGTTTCCTCGCAGGCATGGCAAAAGATTAAGAATGCCCGTGAATCAGCACTCGCATCAATAAATGATGCTGCATCAAAAGTAAAACCTGATGCTGCTGCTTCAGAACTGGCAGAAATTATTTTTACTTCTGATGTAAAAGATACTATTTCTGAGATTCAGCAGGCACTTGAATTTGTTAAAGATGAAGCCAGATTGCTTTTTTAACATGGAGGCATTGTGACTAAACTAATTAAATCTACAGTCTTAACCGGCTCTCTTGCAATTTGTGTTTCTGCTATTCTTTGGGGGCTTGATGGAATAGCTTTAACTCCTCACCTTTATAATCTGAATATTGGGTTTGTTGTATTCATAGTCCATTTCATCCCATTTGTGATTATGAATACATTCCTATTCCGGGAATACAGATTGCTGTCTAAATTATCTTTGAAAGATATAATTCTTTTGTCGCTTGTTGCTCTCACCGGTGGAGCAGTTGGCACAATGGCTATTGTTAAAGCACTTTTTTTAGTTGAGTTTCAGGATTTATCCGTTGTTGTTTTACTTCAAAAGCTTCAACCAGTGTTTGCCATAACACTCGCATATTTTTTCCTTGGTGAAAAAATGAGAGAAAGATTTTTCTTATGGGCCGGTATTGCAATAATTGCCAGCTATTTCCTGACATTTGGTGTCAATCTGCCTAATTTGAAGACAGGATCAAGGACTGCCTTAGCTGCAGGATATTCTTTGTTGGCTGCATTTGCATTTGGGTCTGCTACTGTTTTAGGTAAAAGCGTGTTGTCAAAGTTTACTTTTTATTCCGCCACTTTTTTCAGATATGGATTTACTTCATTCTTTATGTTGGTTTTCATCATGATAACTGGCAATATAAAGGAAGTACAATTTGTTACACCGCATAATTGGGTCATAATTCTCATAATTGCATTTACGGTTGGGTCAGGCGCTATTTTTCTTTATTATTATGGATTGCGGAAAGTTCCCGCTATGCTTGCTACAATTTGTGAGCTTTGTTTCCCATTGTCAGCTATTGTATTTGATTATGTGTTCAATGATAGATTATTAAGTCCTATTCAGTGGTTAAGCGCAGCAATTATGCTATATGCAATTATTCGGCTGACTATTTCGCCAGTGGCTAAAGTGCAAAAGGAGAATAAAAAAAAGAGCTTTAAATAAATAGGGTTACTTAATCCTTAAATTCAATAATCACAACGTGATCGGGCTTGAATCCAAGAAGTGATGCGGCATGCCCTTTGTTTACAGCCACTTCAATGAACCCAGTTGTACTATTCAATACAACTATTTCACCTTCCGCCACCTCACCATAGGCATTTTGAACCGATTTGATTTTCTCAGGTCTACCTTTTACGTAAATGTCAAAAGCTCTCCCTTTCCCCATTTGTCTGAATTCTTCGGAAGTGACATTCAGGAATAAGTTTCCATAGTTATCTACATACATTACTCTTGCCTGTAATTGATTTCCATTGAGGTGTGGCTGCATATTTATAAAGGTGGTGAGTTCATTTCTAGGAACACCCAGTTCATCAATGTCATTACCCAATGCGAGATGAACAGCTGCTTTAACAAAGCGATCACGTGTTGAGAATGTAAAATAACCTGTATCCTGAGGTATCCTCAATTCAAGGATTGATTTAGGCGCCGAGCTAAATAAGAGTGTAAAAATTCCATTGTCAGCTCCGATAAAATACTGATCATCGTAGAGGACAACAATGTGTGGAACAGTCTCAGACTCTTCAGTGTTTATTCCAATTATATGAATAGTTTTTGGAGGATAATGCTTGTATGCATTCCTCAATATAAATGCCGCCATTTTTAAATCAAATGGGGGAATCTCATGTGTGATGTCGATAATACGAGCATCAGGTAGCCGGCTTATGATAGTTCCTTTTACTGAAGCAGTATAATGGTCTAAAGGCCCCCAATCAGTAGTTAAAGTTATTATCGCCGACATCTAATAATCCTGGTTGCTTATCTATTCAGCAAATTTAAGGCTACTTTGCAATATTTCTTCCCAATTTACTTACAAAATGCTATTTTTATTTTAATTCGCATTACATGGCAGATTATTTGTGGAAATAAATAAATAAATTTCATTACAGATCAAACATCCAAACCTTAAACACATCATGAAAAAACTTCTTTTCATTTTCTTAGCTCCATTTCTTTTAACCTCATGTTTAGATGAGGGTAGTAATTATCTTAAATACACTGGTTGGATAAATGTTGATAGCCTTAGTTTGGCTGATTCTGCCAGTGTGGGTGATAGTGTCTACGTAATGGTTAGGGGTAGTGCTCCAAATGGCTGCTGGTCAGCACTTGAGTTATACATGAAAAAGCAAAACGATTCTGTGTATATTATAAATGGATCGGGAACCTTTGAATCGGAAGATGGAATATGTAACCAGGGGTTAGTTATTGTTGACAGTTCCTTTTTGTTCAAACCGGTTAAGGAAGGTAAAATATTATTCTATGGTCAATCGCCTGATAGACTACCGCTGGTTGATTCACTTATCGTGACGCAAGCAGAGATTGGAGAATAATAATTCATCACAATCTTTAAGCACCTGACTACCGGGTGCTTTTTTTTTGCGTATGAAAGCTGCGACTAGCAATGTTGAAAACCTTTCTTATTAATTTAGAGACAGCTGCCTCAAATTTTCTATTTTTGCAGGGAGAATTTCAGTTATCGAAAATGTTTCCTAACAACTATATTTTATGAAATTGGATAAGATCTTTCAGGTTTTAGTGCCAAAGGACAAGAAATTCTATCCTTTGTTTTGCCAGGCTTCTGCTAACCTGGTAGAGTGTGCACAAGTATTTAATGAATTGTTACTTGCAAAAAATGAAGAAACACGTGATGAGTTAGTGAAGAAGGTTAAAAAGTTGGAAAAAGCGGGCGACAAGATCACAAGTACAATCTTCGACCAATTAAACTCAACCTTTATTACCCCATTTGATCGCGAGGATATTCATAAATTAACTACAAGGATTGACAGTGTGGTCGATTTAATAAATACTTCTGCCAGAAGAATTCAGTTGTACAAGCTACTCGATATTCCTCCGGTTTTTCTTAAGATGAGTGATCTTTTAATTTTATCGGCAAAAGAAATAGATACAATTACAATCGGGCTAAAGGATATTCATTCAATATCTAAATTTAAAGATAACTGTCTTCAAATAGGGGAGTGGGAAAATGAATCAGACGTTCTCAACTATTCCTTCCTCTCAGAGATATTCGATAATGAGACCAATGCTATCAGTCTTATTAAAAAGCGCGACATACTCAATTCACTTGAGAAGGCAATGGATAAGTGTGAAGATGTATCTGATGTCTTCCAGACCATTATAGTTAAAAACGCTTAAGGCATTTAATTTCAAAAAATGGAAATAATTGTCATTGTTTGTATTGTTATAGCCTTGGGATTTGACTTCATGAATGGAATGAACGATGCGGCAAATTCAATTGCCACAATCGTTACCACAAGAGTCCTGTCACCTAAAATGGCTGTTTTATGGGCTGCATTTTGGAATTTTGCAGCTGCTTTAATTCTTGGACTTCATGTTGCCAATACAATTGGCAGTGGTATAATTAACCCAAAGATTGTTAATGAATACTTTATCCTTGCTTCTCTTATAGGGGGTGTGAGTTGGGTTTATTTCTGCACACATTTCGGACTGCCAATTAGTGTTTCGCACGCTCTTATAGGTGGGCTAATTGGCCCGGCAATTGTAATCGGTGGAACTCAACATCTTATTATGAGTGGAATTATAAAGATTGTGCTTTTTATTTTCTTATCACCACTCATTGGTTTTATAATAGGATTCCTCATTATGTCGCTTACAATGTTGATTTTTAAAAATAAATCACCACATAAAGTTGACTCTTTTTTCAGGGGTATGCAGCTGTTTTCTTCTGCGATTTTTTCATTAGGACATGGTGGCAATGATGCCCAGAAAACAATGGGTATTATTGCAATATTGCTTTACAGTACTGGATACACCACTTATTTTCATGTTCCCGGTTGGGTGGTCATAAGTGCATATACTGCTATTGCGCTCGGAACATACCTGGGAGGATGGAAAGTTATAAAAACACTTGGTGCCGGGCTGACTGATTTAAAACCCGTTCATGGTTTTAATGCTGAAACAGCAGGCGCTATAACTGTGATAGCAAATACTTTAGCAGGGATTCCAGTAAGTACTACCCATACAATAACCGGTTCAATAATGGGTGTCGGTGCTACCCGCCGATTATCTGCTGTAAGATGGGGAGTGGCCACTCATATAGTTACTGCTTGGTTTCTCACTATTCCTGCGGCAATGTTAATTGCTATGCTCATTTATTGGGTAATGGGATTGTTTATCCCTGGTATATAGACTGTTCAGCCATGATAGAGGAATACCTGCAGAGGTTAGATATTAAAGAATTAAAGCCGATGCAGGTAGATGCAATCAGGCAAATCAAACCTGGCAAGAACATAATTCTGCTATCACCAACAGGTTCAGGTAAAACACTAGCCTTTATTTTGCCCTTATTGAAAATGCTCAATAAGGAAGTAGATAAGGTTCAGGCTGTTATTATTTCTCCTGCGAGGGAGTTAGCACTTCAAATTGAAAGTATTTTTAAAACTCTTCAGTCAGGGTTCAAAATCAATGCCTGTTATGGCGGGCATCCGATTACTACCGAATTAAACAATCTTTCTTCCCCTCCTGCAGTTATTGTAGGAACTCCTGGCAGAATTTCCGACCACATCAGACGCAAGAGTTTTGATACTTCAGTTGTTTCAGTGCTAATTATTGATGAGTTTGATAAATCTCTGGAGCTTGGATTCGAAGATGAGATGTCTTTTATTATCAGAAATTTAAACGGGGTCAAAACTAATATACTTACTTCAGCTACACCCGCTGTAGAGATTCCTGATTTTATCAAGCTTGAGAATCCGATTATAGTTGATTATACTGACAGCACTAATGCAAAAAATCAATTAGAAAAGAAATGGTTAAGGATTGCAGGGACTGATAAATTAGCTTTGCTTTATATTCTTATTTGTCATCTGGGAAATGAATCAAGTGTAGTATTTTGCAATCATCGTGAAGTAGTAGAGAGGATTAGTTCACTTCTCAATGACAAAGACATCTCACATGGGATATTTCACGGAGGAATGGAACAAGATAAACGTGAACTTTCTTTAATAAAGTTCCGTAACGGTAGTCATCACATTCTACTTACTACTGATTTGGCTTCAAGGGGACTTGATATACCTGAAATTAGAAATGTCATTCACTATCAACTTCCTGTTTCCGTAACAGCATGGACTCATAGAAATGGTCGCACGGCAAGAATGGATAAGCATGGTAGAGTTTGGTTGCTTTTAACAGAAAATGACTATATACCTGAATTCATTGAGGAAAGGATAGATGAAGAAGTTGTTAATACAGACTGTGAACCTCCGTTACCCGAGCAATGGGAAACTATATATGTTAGTCTTGGCAAAAAAGATAAGATAAGCAAGACCGATATTGTAGGTTTCCTTATGCAACAAGGAAAGATGAAAAAGGATGAGATAGGGAGAATTGAGGTTCTTGATTATGCCTCCTTTGTAGCAATAAAAAGGGATAAAGCACTAACAATGGTAAGGACAGTCAGAGGTATCCCTCTTAAGCGCAAAGTTGTAAAGATACAGATTGCTAAAATCTAAAAAGAGACTGCAAATTCTCTATTTTAACCTTGTCTTTTATCTAATTCCAACGCAGTATTAAGTACTTGAATAAATGAGCTCACGTTTATCGGATGTGTCGCATAATACAATTCCTTACCAAATGAGATTGAAGTATGAGCCTCCTCATGACGCAAATATTTCGGATCAAGGTCGAATTGTCCAAGTCTTATCCTATCAAGTGCATCCGCATCCTTAAGAATTGCAAGTGTTGGAAAAAGATCATCACTTTTGGGCAATTCACCTGGCAAGGAATGGTGTGTTACAATTTGATTAATAACTTTAATATCATCCTCAGTGGCTCCGTGTTTATTAAACAGAGGTGTGTAAAAAGGCAATTTGTGTTTGACTGAATTGGCTCCATGTACAGTATCATATCCATCATGAGTTCTTGCCATATCATGGATGTAAGCTCCAAAGAAAGCCACTTTTGCCTCTTTGATTTTACTTGTTAGAATGCCTAGACGCAAGCAGTGGAGCATTACACGGTAAGTGTGCTTTATTCCATGCAGATGGCTTTGTTGATCAAATTGGCTTGATTGTAAAGAGAAATCTGAAAAATCAATATTGTATACTTGATAACTGGTCATAATTCAATTACAGCATTTTCAATAACCACTCCCTGGAATAATTAGAAAATTAAACACTTCTTAAAATATCAATTATTATCGGTCTTAATCCGGCAAAGAAGAATTCCACGGCTATTACCATCATAATTAGTCCCATCAGCTTCATCATAATTTTATTACCTGTAGGGCCTATAATTTTTAGCAGTTTACCAGCACTCAAAAGGACTATCAGAGTAATGCTCAGAGTTAAAATTATTGTAAAAATAAGAATTGCTTTTTGTTCTAGTGTTTGGCTGTCTTCCATCAAAACAATAGAGTTGGTTATTGCACCAGGTCCGGCAATAATAGGAATTCCCAGAGGTGTAATTGAAATATCGTCAACGTATTTCTTTACCATTTCATCGTCCATTCTGATTTTACTGATTTTAGCTTGCAGTAAATCATATCCCATTATGAAAAAAATTATACCACCGACAATGCGAAAACCATTTGCCGAAATGCCAAAGAACTTAAATAAAAGCTGTCCTGTAAATGCAAATAACATCAACACCATAAAAGCGGTAGAAACAGCTTTGAATGCTGTTCGTCTTCTTTGATGTTCTGATATGTCAGATGTCATTGTCATAAATACGGGCATAACACCCAGAGGATTTATGATAGCGAAGAAAGATGTAAAATACAGTATTGCAATTGTTACAAGTTCATGTGTCATTTCGGCAAACAGACTTTATAGTTTTTATATTATTTTGCTATTAACTATTGCCAGGATTTCATTCTCCAATTTGATAGCATTATTCTGGATTTCATTACCTCTTTTCATTACATTGTCAACAAAAGCTTTATCCTTCAATCCTGAAGCGTTAATTTTTACATTAAGGAAAGCTCCCATAACAGCTGAACGTGCCGCAAGAGCTCCAACACCGGCATCTGAAACAGAGTTAGGATTACCGGTTTCTGCCATAGCTTTAATAATTTCAAAAGCGGCAAAGGATTTCTCCATCACTTTGAAAGGAATTTCAATAGCATATTTTGTTGCTTCTTGAATTGCCAGAGTTCTGTTAGCTTTCTCCTGATCTGTACCTTTAGGCATTCCAAAAGCATCCATTATTTTGTTAAAAGCATTTGTATCTTCATCAACCAATCGTATCAATTCATCTTTCAACAGTTGACCTTTTTCCGCCCAATTTGAAAACTCCTCCCAACGGCCGTCCCAACCTGGTTTATGTGATGATAGATTTGCTACCATTGTTGCAAGAGAAACTCCTAATGCACCCATATAAGCAGAAATTGATCCACCTCCCGGAGCAGGCGATTCTGAGGCTGTTTCATCAGCAAAAGCGCTGCATGACATGTCCATTAGCTTATTGTTCCGATTATCTTTATTAAGTACGTATTCTATAATCTTTTCAGAAGGATTAAATGGTTTTAGGTCATCTAAACCAAGAGATTTGACAGCAATTTTAATCAGTTCGGACTCAGAAACACCAACAGACCTGTTTTGTTTTCTGAGGAAAAATTTTCCTGCATCAGTAAACACTTTTAAAGGGGCAAGACCTACCAGTTCTGATCCTGTTACACGCATTCCTCTTTCCTGGGCCTTTTTAACAGCTTCTTCAAAGGCAACGTGAACAGGTGTTATGTTTATATTCGTTAAGTTAATTGATACTTGTGCAATTCCATATTCTTCAATAAACCAGCCTATAGCTTTACATGCTTTAAGTGAACCTGGAATGTTTACCTGATTGCCGTTTTCATCTTTCACAACCTTGCCAACAACAGGGTCGCCTTCGCGCATGGGGCGACCTTTTTCTCTAATATCAAATGCTACCGCATTAGCTCGCCTGGTGGAAGTTGTATTTAGATTAATATTGTATGCTACAAGGAAATCACGAGCTCCGATCGCAATAGCACCTGTGCGGGGAAGAAATGTTGCCTGACCAAAGTCTGGCTTCCATTCGGGGTCCTGCAATTTGTTAGGTAATCCTTCATATTCACCTGCACGACAATTGGCAAGATTTCTTCTTTTATCATGGAAAGCTGCATTTTCGTAACAGTATACAGGAATTCCAAGTTCATTTCCAACTCTCTCAGCAAGCTGTTTTGCGAATACTACCGTTTCTTCCATTGAAATATTTGATACAGGAACCAGTGGGCAAACATCGGTAGCTCCAAATCGTGGATGCTCACCCTTGTGTTTACTCATGTCAATGACTTCCATTGCCTTTTTTATGCCTCTGAAAGCTGCTTCAACAATAGCTTCGGGCTCTCCGGCAATTGTTACAACAGTACGATTAGTTGCAGCACCTGGATCAACATCTAAAAGTTTTACTCCATCAACAGTTTGCATTTGGTCGGTGATTTGTTTAATAACCGACATATCGCGGCCTTCGCTGAAATTGGGAACGCATTCAATAATTCTCATCATAGTTGGTTTTATATTTCAAAAATATGTTTTAAGCCCAGGTTGAGTTTATATCCTCAACCTTGCTGATTCTACCGTTAAGTATAATAGAGTCTATCTTATTATTGCCGTATGAATAGGGCATATATTCAATAGATGGAATAGGATTTGTGATAAAGAGGTTGGCAATCTTACCCTTGGTTATTGTGCCAAGAATTTTTTCAACACCCATAGCATAGGCTCCATTTATTGTACACGCATTGATTGATTCATATGGGAGCAAACGAAACATAATGCATCCCATTGATAGAATTAGCTGCATGTTGCCTGATGGTGAAGAACCGGGATTGAAATCACTTGCCAATGCAATAGGAAGTCCTGCCGAAATCATCTTCCTTGCAGGGGCATGAACCATATTTAGAAAAAATGCAGCACCGGGCAGTAGAGTTGGCATAGTTCTGCTTCCTTTCAATGCTTCTATTTCTTCTTCTCCAGTGTATTCAAGGTGATCGACAGAAAGCGCATTGTATTTAACACCAATTTGAATACCTCCTGAATAGTCAAGTTCATTTGCATGAATTTTTGGAATTAGTCCATGTGAAATTCCGGTTTGAAGCATCGCAGCGGTTTCGTCAACTGTAAAAAATCCTTTATCGCAAAAAACATCAATGTAATCAGCAAGTTTCTCTTCGGCTACTTTCGGTATCATCTCATTTATAATGAGATCAACGTATTTTGATTGATTTCCTCTGTATTCAACAGGCACTGCATGAGCACCAAGGAAAGTTGATTTTATTGTAACCGGACTGTACTGTTTGAGTTTCTTAATAACCCGGAGCATTTTCAACTCATCTTCAGTATTAAGCCCATATCCACTTTTGATCTCCATAGCACCTGTACCGAAACTCATAGCTTCTCTGATTCTACTCATTGCTCCATCAAAAAGTTCATCCTCCGAAGTCTTGTGCAAACGAGTTGATGAGTTTAGTATACCACCACCTCTTCGAGCAATCTCTTCATAAGATAATCCCATTATCTTGTCCATGTATTCGATTTCCCGGCTGCCAGCATAAACAATATGGGTATGTGAATCACAAAAGGATGGGAAGACATATTTATCTGAGCAATCGATTATTTCACTCGACTTTGAGTAGTTTTCAGGAACCAGCGATGCGCCGTAATCTACGATCTTTCCATTCTCAATAAAGAGCCACGCATTACTCAATACTGATAAATCTGACATCTCATGCCCTCTTTTTAACGATGTTTCTTTTTCATCGGTACCAACCAGGGCTTTTATATTATTCAATATCAGTCTATTATCCATAATCGATTCGTATTATAAAGTTTGACAAAGTTAATAAAGGCATTTGATGTACCGACAAAAGCAGTTCTTCTTTGTTATGTTAGAAAATTAGCCAAAACATGAAGAATAACTATTTACAAAAAATTTGTTTTTTCTTTTTCCTGATGATTGCAATCACTCTTACAGGAACTTCACAGACACATCATAGTGATTTTCAAGATGGGAAAATTTATTTAAAGTACAAAGATTCATATCCTGTTAGTTTTTCGGTATTGCCTGATAATGATGTGAACTTTAGTACAATACCCCAAATTCAAAGTATTTCTGATGCATATTCAATAAGAAAAGTAAGTCGCCCCTACGACTTCAACAACGATTCAAAATTGTTAAGGACACTTTTAATTGAGTTTGATAAATTTGAATTGGTTGAAGACCTTATCGCTGAATTGAAAGAGGACTCTACAGTTGAGTATGTTGAAAAGGTTCCTCTGGATAAAGTGAATTTTACTCCTAACGATTCGTTATATCTGTTATACAATGGCCCAAGAAACTGGAATTGGCATTTGGAACTTATTAAAGCGGATCAAGCCTGGGATATAACTACAGGAAATTCTGATATTGTTGTAGCGATTGTTGATAATGCCGTGTGGGTTGACCATCCAGATCTTTCCAGTAAAGTTGTCTTACAACGCGATGTGTACTATAATGATAATGATGCTAATCCACCCACGACCGGTGATGCAGGCGAATGGTCACATGGAACACATGTAGCCGGACTTGTAGGAGCAGCGACAAACAATATGATAGGTGTTGCATCAATCGGTTATAATGTTAGTCTTATGGCTATAAGAGCCTCAAATAATTCTTCTCCCCGTACACTGAGTGCTGCTTATCCCGGGATACAATGGGCTGCTCAGAATGGGGCTGATATTATTAATATGTCATGGGGTTCAAATCAGTTTTCTCAAACCAACCTTAATGTTATTAACAGTATTGCTTCTCAGGGAATAGTTATGGTTGCAGCTGCAGGAAACGATAATGTCTCAACACTTCATTACCCTTCAGCTTATCCTAACGTAATATCAGTTGCCTCAGTTGATTGGAATGATGTAAAAAGCAATTTTTCAAATTACTCGAATACTGTAGATGTATCAAGTCCTGGTGGTTTTGCATCACCTGGTCCTGCCGGATTACTGAGTACTACATATAGTACTGGAGACCTTGGTTATTATGATTCATTTTATGGCACTTCTATGGCGAGTCCTGTAGTAGCTGGATTAACAGCGCTTATTCTTTCAATTAATCCTGACTTAACTCCTACTCAAGTAGAGGAAATCTTAAAAACAACCAGCGATGATATATCAGTACAGAATCCAGATTACATTGGATTGCTTGGAGTAGGAAGAATAAATGCCTTAGGCGCAGTTTCATCAACTCCCTATACACCAACAGCACAATTTTCTACTCCTGTTCGTGAAATAATGCCAGGCTCATCTATTGATTATCATGATTTATCAACGGGAATACCTTCGGAGTGGGAATGGAACTTTGAAGGTGCTGTACCCCAAGTGGTTCTGGATACAAACCCATCCCAGATTTTGTATCCCGAAGAAGGAACTTTTGATGTAACTCTTACAGTTAACAATGAGTGGGGTAGTAGTACAGTCACTATAAATGACTACATTCATGTTACATCTTCACCAGCACCTTATGTCTTTATTAGGGTTTCTGACAGTTTGCCCTGCATTGCTGAAACAATCATGCTAATTGATAGCTCCCTGTATAATCCTGATACATGGAGCTGGAGTATTGAGCCAGCAACATTTGAATTTGTAAATGGAACAAATGCAAATTCTCAAAATCCTGAGATTTCTTTCTTAAGGCAGGGTTGGTATGATATAATAGCTTCTGTTAGTAACCAGAATGGGATTACTACTCAGAGATTTGATAAAGCAGTTCATGTACAGGGAGTTACACCTCCTTACATTCTCGATATGGAGAATGGGACTTCAGAGTATTTTATACTTTGGGATACAATAAAATCTCAATCAGGAGTCGACCTGAGAGCAGCCAATAATAGTATGTATGGTATTCATTTTCATGGAGATCCCATACCAACAGGATGGAAAGGCGGTCCGGAAACAGGAACCCCAGAGGAAGCATGGATTGAGAACCGACAATTTGTGAGCGAAGCTCACATTTGCGGAGTTGATGCCCGATCCTTTACCAATATTAAACTGGCCTTTGACCTTAGACAAACTTATAGTCTCGGAAGTCGCTTTTCATGGTTCAGGGTTTTAGTTAATGGCCAACCTGTAGCTGATTATAATGGGATAGCTAATTTCAATCCTATTACAGCTTCCGAAGATCCGTGGCAACGTATCGAGTATGATCTATCATCTTATGCCGGAGATCTTTTTGATATAACATTACAAGCCTGTAACAGGTTTTCGGACAAGTCGGAAGGAGAAGGAGATAATGTATTCATTGACAACATTGAAATTGTAAATAGTGTTAACCGCCAAGATATTGTTGCTGGAACATTAATGAAGATTTTTCCCAACCCAACCAGTGGATCATTTGTAATAAAAGCTGATGGTATTAAAAGTCCATCTTTAATTGAAATAAGTGACTTGGGAGGCAGAATTATAAGAAGTTTCCAGATTCATACAAATACTGAGTTTTCAGTTGATGCTTCTAATTTAAATTCAGGACTGTATATTGTCAGAATGCTATCAAATAATGAAGTCATAACAGGTAAATTATTGGTTGGAGAAAAAAAGTAGCTCTATTTTATGTAAGTGTTCAATTGAAGCAATTTTTTTTATATTTTTGAGCCCAACGTTTTAATTTCATCAAATAACGACTCCCATGAAATTTGGAAAATTACTTTCTTTAGTTGGTGCTGTATTAATTGCCGGAAATGTTATGGCAGATATAGTACAACCTGATGCAGCAGCAAATGTCGCTCGCAACTTTATGTATGAACGTTATGTTCAGCAAGGATCATCCTTAAATGTTTTTGATGTTGTTCCTGTTTTGTCAGATACCAGATTGGCAATTGATCAACCAGCTTTTTATATTTTCGATATTGAAAATGGAGGTTGGGTTATAGTATCAGCTGAGGACTCTTACACACCTATCATAGGTTATTCTCCGGAAGGAAAATTCCCAAAAATGGAATTGGCAGCACATTATAATTCCTTCCTGCAGGAATATGTTGACCAGATAATTTTCGCAAGAGAAAATAATGTAAGTGCCACAAGTGAGGTTGCATATCAGTGGGCAAGTTTAGAAATGCCATCTGGTTCACGTATTATGCCTGATGGAAACAGAGATGTTGAACCTCTTGTAGACATATTATGGAATCAGGACTTCCCGTATAATGCATACTGTCCTGTTGACCCACAAGGACCTGGTGATCATGTTTATGCAGGTTGTGTTGCAACAGCAATGTCGATGATTATGTACTATTATCGTTATCCTGAAGTAGGAAATGGTACTTATTCATACAATGCATCTGGATATGGTGTCCAAACAGCTGATTTTGGCTCAACTTATTATAACTGGGATGCAATGGTTAACTCACTGAATGCTTCAATGGGCGAATCAGTAAATGCAATTGCAGAACTTCAGTATCACTGCGGTGTTGCTGTTGGAATGATGTATAGTTGGGATGGTTCAGGAGCCTTCAGTAATAATGTTCCTGCAGCTATAAAGACATACTTCAAATATGCTAACTCGGCTCAATACATGCAAAAAATGAGCTACACTCTGCCAGTATGGGAAAATATGATTATCGAACAGATCGATGTAGAACAACCACTATATTATTCAGGACAAGGTTCAGATGGTGGACACGCTTTCCTTCTTGATGGATATCAGATTACAGGTACAGGTAAGTTATTCCATTTTAACTTCGGTTGGAGCGGAAGTGGTAATGGATACTATACTCTTTCAGATGTTGGAGGATTCGCTTCACAACAGGCAATGGTAAGAAACTTTATTCCAAATTCTGATTTTTATCCATATGCCCCTGATAATAAAATAATTACTGTTCCAATTGGTAGCATTCAGGACCCAAGTGGACCAACAATTGATTACCTTGCTAATAGTGTTTATACATGGTTAATTCGTCCGACTGATTCAGTTACAAGCATTACCTTAAATGTTCTCGAAATTGATTTCGGTGCTGGTGATGTTCTTAATGTGTATGACGGTGCTGATGAGAATGCTCCCTTATTAGCTACATATGCTCAAGGTGCTTCAGTTACCCCTTTAACTTCTAGCGGACGTGAAATGTTCATTAAATTCCTTACTGACGGTTCAGAAGAAGGTGACGGCTTCAGGGCTGAGTTTACTTCTGCTTTTCCTGTATATTGTACAAACAGTATCACTAATTTGACCAGTGAAACAGGAAATGTTTCGGATGGTAGTGGTGATTTTAAGTATAATAACGGTACTGTTTGTAAATGGAGAATTAGTCCAGGACCATGGGCAAAACAATTAACTCTCTCTTTTAATGAATTTGAACTTGGTGACGGTGACTTCCTTAAGGTTTTTGAAATACCATCAAATGATTTACTTGCAGATCTAACAGGTTCGGATCTTCCCGCTCCTTTAGTTTCATCAACCGGTCAAATGATGCTTATGTTTTCTTCTAACGGATACAATAATGCTCAGGGTTTTGATGCTGATTACTATATAGCAAATGTTAATGCTGATAACGAAGACTTCACAAAGAATCTCTCAATTTTCCCTAATCCTGCTTCTAGTTATACTGACATTAAATTTAACGTCACTGAGCCAACACAGGTTAAGATTTCAGTTATGAATCTTTTAGGTGAAGTTATTTATTCTGAGCCTTCAACTTTGATAAATGGATTTTTTAATAAGACTATTCAACTTGGCGATTATTCAAAAGGTGTTTATCTAATCAAAATAGATAGTGACAACGGAACTGTAACCAAGAAGTTAATTGTTAAGTAAATATATATTAAGAAAATAAAAAGAAAGGCCTTCATTGAGGGCCTTTCTTTTTATACATTCAATTTTCAATATGGGTTCTGGGAAAATTCTTTACTCTCCTTCGTATGCTTTAATAATTCTGGCGACCAGCTTATGACGCATCACATCCGACTCGTTTAAAATTATAATATCAATTCCTGGTATAGAGGCCAGGATTTTTGTTGAATGCATCAATCCTGAATTCTGGTTTTTGGGTAAGTCTATCTGAGTTAAATCGCCTGTAATGAAAAACTTAGAATTCCGCCCCATTCTCGTGAGAAACATTTTAAGTTGGTTTGTGGTTGCATTTTGGGCTTCATCGAGAATGGCAAAGACATTGTCAAGCGTTCGTCCTCTCATAAAAGCAAGGGGAGCAATTTCAATAGTTCCGTCTTCAATGTATGTTAGTAATTTTTGGGGAGGAAGCATATCCCGCAACGCATCGTACAAAGGTTGCATATAAGGATCGAGCTTATCCTTTAGGTCCCCGGGAAGGAAACCAAGATTTTCTCCAGCTTCCACAGCAGGTCGGGTTAAAATAATACGTTTCACTTCTTTATTCTTAAGTGCTCTCACTGCCAAAGCGACAGCTGTGTACGTTTTTCCTGTTCCAGCTGGACCTATTGCAAAAACCATATCATTTTTGTCAATACTTTCAACTATTTTTATCTGATTTGCAGTTCGCGCTTTAATAACTTGTCCATTCCGTCCATGGACAAGAACATCAGGGGAGCTCTTAATAGCTGTTTCATTGGTGCCTGATTCTGCTAGTTGGTGTATGTCGTTCTCACTAATTCTTCCAAAATGGTCAAGGTGAAGAAGAATAAGCTGAAAAAGCTTTTCAAACTTCTCAATATCTTTTGGGTCACCACTGACTTTAATATGCTCGCCTCTGGCTATGATTCGAATTTTGGGAAAAATGTCTTTTATCGCTGTCAGATTCCTGTCACCAACTCCAAACAGCTCAATTGGATTGTAAGATTCAATATTGAAGATTTGTTCACTCATAAAATTTAAGATGTGATATTAACATTAACCTTGCCGAGCTTAATACGGTTCAAATTTATGATAAAAAAGGCACAGTGAAATGTGGCAGTATTTTTTATCGTAATTTTGGTAGTTATTGATTAATACTTTCAATTTCAAATAATCGTCAATAATGAATGGAATGACTAAAGGCAAGGAAACAAAACCACATATTGGTATTTTTGGACGTAGAAATAATGGAAAAAGTTCTTTGATCAATGTATTGGCAGGTTTTGATACAGCAATTGTTTCGGCTGAGCCAGGCACCACAACCGACCCGGTGAAAAAATCGATGGAAATACCTGGAATCGGACCAGCAATACTTATTGATACAGCAGGTATCGACGATACAGGAGAACTAGGACTCAAGAGAATCAATAAGTCATTTGATACCCTGAAAGTAATTGATCTGGCAGTGCTACTTATTACCGGGAACTCATTTGGCGAATCGGAGGAAAATCTAATTGCCAAATTTGAAGAATATAAAGTTCCATTTGTAATTATTAGCAATAAAAGTGACATTACACCTCTCAGTCAGAATTTGAAAATTGATTTAGAGCATAAGTATCAAGTTAAGGTCTTTGAATTTAGTGCCGTTAAGTCTAATGACAATAATGAGTTGTTGAAATTGCTGGCTGAGGCGATACCTGAAACTGCTTATACATCTAATGCTTTGGTAGGGGGGCTTTTTAAAACTGGCGAAACTGTTCTGCTGATTACTCCGATCGACAATGAGGCACCCGAGGGTCGAATGATTCTTCCTCAGGTACAAGCAATAAGAGATATTCTTGATAATGATGGTATTCCGGTTCTCTGTAAAGAAAATGATGTGGAAGAACTTATTCTTAATCTTAAACCCAGACCATCATTAGTGATTACTGATAGTCAGGTTTTTGGAAAAGTAAGTAAATTTATTCCAAGGGATATACCTTTTACTAGCTTTAGTATCTTACTAGCAAGACAAAGGGGCGATTTTGATAATTATCTTAAAGGAACTCCATACATAGATAAATTGAATGATGGTGACCGTATCCTCATTCTTGAATCCTGCTCCCATCATGTTTCATGTGATGATATTGGCCGACATAAAATACCTGCCTGGATGCGAAGGTATACTGGTAAGAAACTGGAATTTGATGTTGTTGCAGGATTGGGAAACACTCAACGTGATATTGGACAGTATGCCATGGTTGTTCAGTGTGGAGGTTGTGTAATAACTCGTAAACAGGTAATCAATAGAGTAAAACCAGCAGTTGACGCAGGCATCCCTATAACTAATTATGGAATGGCAATTGCATGGATGCATGGCATTTTTATGAGGGCAGTTGAACTGTTTGAGAATAAGTAATATTTATTGATGATAATATTGAAAAGTATAGTATGAATGTTGTTATTACAGGTGCTTCCGGGGGAATTGGTTATTCAACAGCTATTGAATTTGCCAAAATTGGAGCTAGAAAACTCTTTTTGATTTCACGAAACAGAGAGAAGCTTTCACTACTTAAAGCAACTTTAGCTGAATATGATTGTGAAGTTTACGTGATGCCATTCGATCTGACTGGTTCAAATATTGATGTATTGATTCAGGAAATTTCAAAAAGTATTAAAGGAGTAGATATCCTGATAAATAATGCCGGAGCCATAACTAACAAGAGATTCACAGAAATCACATTTGAGGATTTTGATAAAGTTATTAATACAAACTTCAGAGCTCCTTTTTTCATCATTCAGGGTTTATTACCTTACTTTAATAAGAATGCTCATGTAATTAATATCAGTAGTATGGGCGGCTTCCAAGGTAGTATTAAATTTCCTGGATTATCTGTGTATAGCTCATCTAAGGGTGCACTGTCAACACTGACTGAGTGCCTTGCATCTGAATATAGTGATAGTAGTTTTTCGTTCAACTGTTTAGCATTGGGTAGTGTACAGACTGAAATGCTGGAAATGGCTTTTCCTGGCTATAAAGCTCTTACAAGTTCTGACAGTATTGCCGAATACATTTGTTGGTTTGCCTTACATGCAAATAAATGGATGAATGGCAAAGTAGTACCAGTGTCAATTTCGACACCTTAATAGTTGCTAAACATTAGTTCTTCTTTACTGGTTAGATTTTTAGTAGAAACAATCAATAAGTTATTACATGTCAAATAAAGCAGATTGCATTATAAAAAGTGGAATTGTTGAAAGTATCGGAGACAAATACATTAAGGTTAAAATCCAAAATCAGAGCGCTTGTTCAATGTGTTATTCAAAGGGAGTATGTACATCTTTAAGTTCAGGTGAGAGGATCATTGAAGTTGAAAGAGATAATGGAAAAATAGTGTTACCGGGAGATAAGGTAGAAGTTGAAATGGTCTCAAGCTCAGGTTGGTTAGCAGTCGTCATGGCTTATGTTATTCCTTTTATTTTATTGATATCCACTTTAATAATTTTAAATGAGTTTGCCTCTGAAAGTATTGCAGCCATTGCTTCGTTATCAGTTTTAGCACCATACTATTTTATTCTTCATCTATACAGAAACCGCATGAAGAAGTATTTCCGGTTTACTATTACTCAGGTTGATTCTGTATTAATGTAAAGAACAAGCCAAAAAACCTCACATAATAATTTGAATTCATTCTAAACAAAGGGGTCAAAATGCTAAATTTCACTATGTTATATAATTAATTAGACCTGTGATTCTCAATAACTTACAATAAAAAATTTTTTTCTTTTTTTTGAATACTAATTTCAATAATGCTACTTTTGTTCCGCTTAAACTTTTTTAAGTGCTCAAAAATTGAGAAGTTGTGAACGAAACTATATTATTTGCAGTAATCACACTTAGCGGAATAGGGGTTCTTGCAGCGGTAATCCTTTATTTCATCGCACAGAAATTTAAAGTAGTTGAAGATCCCCGCATAGATATTATTAGCGAACTCCTACCAGGCGCAAATTGTGGGGGGTGTGGTCAAGCCGGATGTCGAGCTCTAGCTGAGTCTATTGTGAAAGCCGGGGATATAAGTTCTCTTAAATGTCCGGTTGCCGGAAATGATGGAATGAAGGCTATTGCCTCAGTGTTAGGATTGGAAGCAGTTGAGACAGAACCAATGATTGCTGTTGTGAGGTGCAATGGTAGTCATTCAAATGCTCCTAAGAAAGTTGAATATCAAGGTGCTACATCATGTTCTTTTGCCAATTCTCTATCGGCAGGTGAAACAGGATGTCCAAACGGATGTTTGGGAAATGGTGATTGTGTAAGATCATGCAAGTTTGATGCGATTGTAATGGATGAGATTACCGGGCTACCTGTTGTCTTGGATGACAAGTGTGTTGCCTGCGGTGCATGTGTTACAGCCTGCCCACGTTCAATTATTGAGTTGCGAATTAAAGGGAAAAAAGATCGAAGAATATTTGTATCCTGCATTAATAAAGAAAAGGGAGCAATAGCAAGGAAGAATTGTATTGTTGCTTGCATAGGTTGTGGCAAATGTGTCAAGGAATGTAAATACGATGCTATAACCCTTGAAAATAACCTTGCTTATATTGATGCAGCTAAATGTAAACTGTGCAGAAAGTGTGTTGAGGTGTGTCCTACTGGGTCTATATGGGAGTTAAATTTTCCGCCGCGTAAAGAAAAGACCGGTGTAGAAGATTTGAATTCTACAGTAGAGGTTGTATAGCGGACAATTATATAATTACACAAATTAGCAATAACGGAGGGTAACTAATTGAAGACTTTTAAATTAGGGGGTGTTCATCCTGAAGAAAGTAAGATAACTGCGGAAAAGCAAATTATAAGCATTCCGCTTCCCCAAAAAGTAAGTATACCTCTTTCGCAAAGTCTCGGTGCACCTTCCAATTTGTTGGTAGAGAAGGGTTCTTTAGTTAAAGTGGGACAACTAATAGCGAAAGGCGAATCATTTATCTCTTCCGACGTCCATTCATCGGTTTCAGGTAAGGTTATGAAAGTTGAAGATATTGTTGATTCTACAGGTTACCGAAAGCCGGCAGTAGTCATAGAAGTTGAGGGAGATGAATGGGATGGGGGTATTAATAAATCTCAGGATGTAGTAACTGATATTACTCTTACAGGTGAAGAGATAATAAAAAGAATAAAAGATTGTGGTATCGTTGGTATGGGTGGTGCAACATTCCCAACTCATGTTAAAATGATGGTGCCAAAAGATAAAGAAGCTGAATTTTTGATTATAAATGGTGTGGAATGCGAGCCATACCTTACTGCTGATCATAGGGTAATGGTTGAGCACGGTCTTGAGGTGATAACTGGTATTAGGATTCTCATGCGTGCTTTAAATGTAAAAAGAGCATTTATTGGAATTGAAAACAATAAACCTGATGCTATCGATAATTTGTCAAAATTATCAGCTTCCTATCCGGAAATTGAAGTCATACCTCTTAAAGTAAAGTATCCTCAAGGAGGTGAGAAACAATTAATAAAAGCTATTACAGGTAGAGAAGTGCCATCAGGTAAATTACCTATTGAAACGGGTTGTATTGTTCAGAATGTTGGTACTGCACTTGCTGTGTATGAAGCAGTTCAGAAAAATAAGCCTTTGATTGATCGTATTGTTACAGTTACAGGCCCATCTCTTCAGAATGCGGGAAATTTCAGAGTTCGAATAGGAACGTCTATTGAATATTTAGTTGAACAAGCAGGTGGACTTCCTACTGATACAGGGAAGGTTGTGGGTGGAGGTCCTATGATGGGAAAATCACTTGTTACTCTCGAGATGCCAATTGTTAAGGGTACCTCTGGAATATTGATCTTACCACATCAGCATAGTAGAAGGGTTCCGGTATTCAATTGCATAAGATGCGGCCGATGCATTTCAGCTTGTCCAATTGGTCTTCAACCAATGTATCTAGCCCAATTGATTGAAAATGAGATTTATGATGTTGCTGAGAAGGAGAACATCATGGATTGTATGGAATGTGGTTCCTGTCATTACACATGCCCCTCCGGGCGACCAATACTTGACTATGTAAGATTGGGTAAGAATAAAGTTGGAAATATTATTAGAAATAGGGTAAAAAAGTAATATGAGCTTATTAACTGTATCCGGGTCACCGCATGTTCATGCTCAACAGGATGTAAAAGGCATAATGTATGATGTGGTGATTGCATTAATCCCCGCGACAATCATAGCAATCTATTTCTTTGGATTAGATTCAGCCAGGGTAATCTTTATCTCTATTGCCTCTTGTTTGTTTTTTGAATGGGCAATTCAAAAATATCTGTTAAAGAGGCCTAATACAGTGACAGATGGTTCAGCTATTGTTACTGGAATTCTGCTTGCTTTTAATGTTCCATCAAATTTGCCGGCATATATGATAATATTCGGGGCACTTGTTGCTATAGGTATTGCTAAAATGTCGTTTGGTGGTTTAGGAAAGAATCCGTTTAATCCAGCACTAATAGGTCGGGTTTTCCTGCTAATTTCATTCCCTGTTCAAATGACAACCTGGCCGGTGCCTCAACCATTGTTTGGTTCAGAGATTGCAGATGCACTCTCTGGTCCAACAACCCTTGGTTTTTATCGAGAAGGTATTATGGCTGGTAAAACCGTAAGTGAAATAATTACTTCACCTGATTATCCAGGAATTGTGAAAGATCTTACCGGTGATCAAGGAGGGTCTTTAGGGGAAATGTCTGCAATAGCATTACTTCTTGGTGCATTTTATTTATTCATCAAACGTGTAATTAGCTGGCACATTCCAGTTTCATTCATAGGTACAGCTTTTATCTTTGCTGGAATTTTATGGTCTGTGAATCCTGAGGGATATCTGGATCCAATTACCAGCATGCTAGCTGGAGGACTAATGCTTGGAGTCTTCTTTATGGCAACAGATATGGTTACGACTCCAATGAGTAGGAAAGGTCAAATAGTATTTGGAGTTGGGGCGGGATTGCTAACCATTATAATAAGAAATTGGGGAGCATATCCAGAGGGCATTTCATTTGCGATTTTAATTATGAATGCATTTACACCGTTATTGAATAAAGCATTCAAACCTAAACGATTTGGATCAGCTGAATTAAAAGCAACAGCAAAAGTTAAATCTAAAAGTATGGCATATGGCAAAGCTTGATTCATCACTAAAAAACATGACATTGTCACTGTTGCTTATTTCACTGTTTATGTCGGCTGCATTAGGATTTGTCTATAACGTGACGAAGGAACCTATAACAAAATCGATGAAAGCTAAAGAAACTAATGCAATTAAAGATGTTTTGCCTTCTTTTGATAATGATCCTATGTCTTCACCACTGCAAATAAACGGACTAACATTTTATATTGCAACTAAGGGTAAGGATACAGTAGGTTATGCAGCTAAAACATATACAGACAGGGGATATAGTGGAAGATTCGACCTCATGGTTGGATTTTTGCCTAATGGATCAATAAACAATATTGTGGTATTGCAGCAGAATGAAACCCCGGGTCTGGGAAGTAATATGTCTCAAGATAAATTCAGGTCGCAATTTCTTAAATTGAATATTGGTGAGTTACCTGACAAACTTTTGAAGGTTAGAAAAGATGGTGGTGAAATTGATGCTATTTCAGCAGCTACAATAACTTCTCGTGCATACTGTAACGCTTTACAAAAAGCATATGACGAATTAATGAAAATTCAGGAGGAAAGTAAATGAGTAATGTAAGTCATTTTACTAATGGACTGGTTAAAAGTAACCCAACATTTGTTCTGGTATTAGGTACTTGTCCCACTCTTGCAGTCACAACAGCTGCTATTAATGGAATTGGTATGGGGGCTGCAACGACTTTTGTACTTGTATGCTCAAACCTTCTTATTGCTGCATTAAAGAACGTTATCCCAGATAAAGTCAGAATAGCTGCATTTATATTGATTATAGCATCTTTTGTGACTGTGGTTGATTTGGTTATGAAAGCATACACACCTGATTTATATAATACACTAGGAATCTTCATCCCTTTAATTGTAGTTAATTGCATTATTTTAGGCCGGGCTGAAGCCTTTGCCCAAAAGAATAGTGTTTTCCCTGCAATACTTGATGGTTTGGGAATGGGTATTGGGTTTACACTTGCAATTACGTTATTAGCCAGTGTAAGAGAATTAATTGGTAATGGATCTATTTTTAATGTAAAGCTTGTAAGTGATAATATTTCAACATTTCTACTTTTCATTCTTCCTCCTGGTGCATTTATTACCTATGGGTATCTGATAGCAATTATGAATCGTTTAAGAGCTAGATATAGTAATTGATTTTCAAGTATATGAACTGCTGTTAACAATAAAGGTATTATGGATTATTTGAACATAATTATATTAGCACTACTGGTCAACAACGTTGTATTGGCTCAATTTCTTGGAATATGCCCGTTTTTGGGTGTGTCAGGGAAGATTTCAACATCGCTAGGTATGGGAGGAGCTGTGGTTTTTGTAATGGCACTGGCAAATCTTGTAACGTACCTGGTTTACAATTTTATATTAGTACCACTTGGGATCGAGTTCATGCAAACCATTACCTTCATCCTAATTATTGCTTTCTTAGTGCAAGTGGTTGAAATAATATTGAAAAAATCAGTTCCTTCTCTATATCAGGCTTTGGGAATCTATCTTCCTCTTATTACTACTAATTGTGCTGTATTAGGAATCGCATTGTTAGCTATCCAGAAAAATTATTCTCTAGTTCAGAGTGTTGTTTATTCAAGTGCAACTGCCGTTGGATTTACTTTTGCCTTGATATTAATGGCAGGAATTCGTGAACAACTTGAGCTCTTGGGAACGCCAAAAGGAATGAAAGGATTCCCTTTGTCACTGATAATTGCCGGACTACTTTCTATGGCTTTTATGGGATTCTCGGGTTTAGTAAAGTAAATTCAGATGCAGAACAAGAAGACGGAATTTAGTTTTGAGGATTTTATTTCCTCTTATCCTCCCGAAGTCTCAGAAAAAGCTATTCTAACAAGGGAATTGATATTGAAAACTTTTCCTCAAGTTGAAGAGGAGGTCGATCAAAGTGCAAAGATTGTTGGTTATCTTTTAGGTAAGGGGTATAAGAATACACTCTGCACTATTATTCCATCACAACAGGGCCTGAAGCTTGGCTTTTACAGGGGATCTGAAATAGTTGATCCTGAACAAGTACTAATTGGATCGGGTTCAGTTCACAGGCACGCGATTATTAAGGACTTTTTTGCTCAGAGAATGTATTTGGTATATCTTCTCCAGGAAGCATTTAAAATGTGGAAAATACGTTAAGTAAAAGAAAAGGCATTGTAGCTTTACCTTCTTTGTTTTTTTCTTAGCATTTGGTAGTCGAGATAGTATAGAATCTTAACGCTGAGATTATTAATTTGAGGGTAATTAAACATATGCTCAAGATTTCTGAAATACCCAATCTTATAATTATTATCCTCCTCCTGCAAAGCATTTTTCCATACTATATTTAGCATACTGCCAGGTGAGAATTCCCATCCATAGACTAGGTCTATATTAAACGAATTGTAATTATAATTGTGATCGCCTGAATATTCTAATTTGTCAGTAAGGTAGCCTTCATCAGTGAGTAGATAATATTCTGAATACTCTCCTTTTTGCCAATAATGTCTCAGCCAAATACTTAATGACATCTTGTTGTTGAACATATACTCACTACTGAGAGCAGTAATAAAAGTATTTATGTCACGGTTACCGAAAATTACTGAGATTCCGGGTCCAATCACAGAATCATATGCCAGTGATGCAAATCCTTTATCATCACGCCCGGTTTGAAAATGGAATTCAGGTGATATTTTAAACCGGTCACTTATTCTCAAAATAGGTTGTAATCTGTAATATTTCCATTTAGTATCACCTAAATCTTCGCTAACTTCAATATCTCCATCGAGAGCTAGTGTTTTCCTATAATCGCTAGAGAAACTGAGATTTGCTGAGATATATCCAGGCATTATCCAGAATTTGCCAGGATATCGGGGTTCATAATAGTCATATCTTTCAAATGGTGCATAGGATGCTCCACCCCAAAAAGTTAGATAGTTCTTAAGTGTTGTGCTAAACCTGTAATTCAGAGAAGTGTTCTGATTTTTACCCGTACTTATTCTTATTTCACGGAAAAAGTTAATGCTCTGAGAAAAATTCCGGAAGTATCCATAAGGCTCAAAAATATTATATCCCAGCGTCAATCCTCTGTCAAGCCAATCATTAGTGTTGTTTACACCTAAATCATTCCGGTTATAGTTGTCGTCCATTCGTATCTGATAGAGACTAAAACGAAATTTCCCTTTAGTTTTTTGAAATTCGAAATTATAATATACACCGGTTTTATTGTCATATTTCACTTGATCTATTGCAGGGTCATCAATATTTGACAGGCTAATATCGACTTTAACTTGGTAAGTGTTGGACTTTTCACTGAATTTACCCCCTCCTCCAAAGACGTTTGATTTCTTCCAGCCGTCAGGCCTTGTAACGTTTGTGTTTATAAGATATACAGAAGAGAAATTAGGAAGGTTTTGGTCTAATACTGTTACATTATAATTCGTTACCGGGTCTGTTAAGATTTCGCGTTTCTGATTTAAATTATTAGTGACTACAGCATAAGTATTTCCGGTAATTGCATTCAATACACCAATTCCAAGACCATTGGATGTCCTTCCTGAAACTTTGACAGCATTTAGTAATCTTGATGAGCCTGGATTTGAAGTAATCCTTTCATCGGATCTTAACGAATCATAAGTGGAATAATAATTAATAGGGACATGACCAATGCGGCGTGAGTAAAATAGATTACCTTTCTGGAACAGATCAGTTCCTTCTTTAAAGAAAGGTCGATTTTCATCATAAACAATTTCAAATGGTGATAAGTTTTTTTCAATTTCATCTGATTGAACCTGACTAAAATCCGGCATAAGAATCATATCGAGTGTGAAACTTTCGTTTAATCCCCATTTTATATCCATTCCTCCATTATAATTATAGCTGTATGAGTCTTTAGTATTCGCTTGGTCACTATTTCGCTGTATTCCAGCTGAAACATAAGGCATAAAAGATAGACGTAAAGGAGGATTTATATTTTCAAGTCCTTTTAAGGTTCCCCAATACTTTAATGTGTTATCTGTATCCTTAGGCTCAAGTGCCCATTGATCTTCACCTCTGTAGCGGCGAACCTTTCTCACAATCTGCATTCCCCATTCTTGAATTGCAGTTGCCGGGAACCTCAAAGCTGAATATGGAATGCGGAATTCTACACTCCATCCATTTGGATTAATCTTTACTGCACTGCTCCAAACTGCATCATAAGTATCATCAAGTGTCCGGAAATCTATTTGTACACCTGATGCGGAGACTCCAAAAGAATAAGCATCTTGCCGGCTTTGCCAAGTGTCAAAACCTATGAAGAAATAGTCGGCGTTTGCATCATCATTATCTCTTAGTGCCAATTCTCTTTTTATGCTATCGGGAAACGGGTCGAACATCTCAGCTCCAACATAAATGGCTTTGTCATCGTATAAGATTCTGACTTCCGTTTTATATAGTGCCGGAATATTAGTAGTAGGGTATTTTTGCATGAAGTTAGTAGCAATTTCAGTTTCTTGCCAGACTTGTTCATGAATATATCCATCAATATCAGGGCTATTAGCTATCTTAACAGCATTTAGAATTGGATGAGCAGCTTCATTCTGGGCATTTATACCAGATATAATTGAGATAGTTAGGATTATAAATAATAGTACTTTTCGATGCATAAGTGGCAAAGATAATAAATCAAATATTTAAAACATATGCTTCATTGACTTTATGAAATAATTAAATCCTCACGGCTCTCATGATTAATTAGGCAAATCAAATATTAATCTGTGTGCTTGGGAATTGACGCTTAAACTAGGTGAAAATCGCTTCTAAACCCATTTGAATAAGCACTATTATAAGATTCGTTGTTTATGCGGAGATAGTTGCATCTTTATTTAATTAAAACCGATTTCCGGTTTTATCTCAAAGTAATCTTTTTGGTTATCTTTGGCACTTAATTCGGAATTCGATGGCACTGGACACTATAGTTGAATTAAGGAATCTAAGCGTTTATCAAAGAAACATTCTAATCCTTTCTGATATCAATATAACTATTGAAAAGGGAGAGTTTATTTATCTTATTGGGAAGACAGGTGCTGGTAAGAGCAGCCTTTTAAAAACTCTTTATGCTGAACTTCCTGTTAAGGAAGGACTTGCTGAGGTTGTTGGATTTGATCTTTCCAAAATCAAGAAAAAAGAAGTGCCATATTTGCGGAGAAAGCTTGGAATAGTATTTCAGGATTTCCAACTACTAACCGATAGGAGTGTAAATGAAAACTTGCTTTTTGTCCTAAAAGCTACAGGATGGAAGGATAAGGTTGAAATGCAGGAACGAATTGAGGATGTGTTAGATAAGGTGGGATTAAAAACAAAAGGATTTAAGTTCCCTCATCAGTTATCGGGAGGAGAGCAGCAAAGAGTCGCAATTGCACGTGCTCTGCTAAATGATCCGGAATTAATACTTGCCGATGAGCCGACAGGAAATCTTGACCCTGATACATCTTATGGAATAATGGGGCTGCTTACTGACATAAGTCGTACAGGTAGAGCTGTCCTGATGGCTTCACATAACCATTCACTTATGGAAAAATTTCCATTTAAAACTTTAAAATGTGAAGATGGAAAGGTTTTAGCGGTTGAAAATAGCATCGATCATCAAATCAGCATTGACTGAATTTGAAAAGTTTTTAAGCAGTATTTCTTCTCGTCTATTAATATTGTCAAATGTGAAAGACATTGATGCCACTTGGTCAATAATGTGCTTTAACTCAGATGAATTTCTACCAATCAAACATAATTCATCAAGATTAGTGCCATTCAGCATTGTGGGATTAACTATACAGAATCGCCCATTATAAAGAGTGTTTAGCAATTTAAGCTTTAGTCCTGATGCTTGAAAAGTAACCAGAATGTTTGCATGTGCTTCCTTTATAAGATTAAACATCACCTCTTCGTTGGGATTGGCAATAACTTCAACATTTTTACATTTAGCGGAAAGTTGATAAACAGCCTTGGGGGGATTCATTCCTGCAATTATCAGTTTATGTTTTGAGCCTTTAAAGACTTTTTTTATGAGGAATTCGGCAGCTGCTTGATTTTCTGGCACTTCAATATTCCCGTGATATAAAAAATAAGATCCTTTCCCTTCCTTACTTATAACATTTGTGTTGGCGTGAAAACTAGGAAGGAAGAGAATTCTCTTATTGGGAAAAACTTTTTGTAAATAATCACGATCACCCTTTGAAACCACAAAAGAAACGTCAGCATTTTTTATTTTACGTTGAAATAAAAGCAGCTTAAAACTTTCCATTAAGAAGTATAACTTCTTACCCCAATTGTGCTCTGCCTTAAAAAGATTGTAATAATAATGATGCTCTATATTGCTTTCACGATAAATAAGCATTCTGTTTTTTAATCTTGGATCATCAATATAGAAACAAGAATGAAGCCCCTCAAATAAAATTGGGTAATCATCGTTTAGCAAATTCTCAATCATTTCAGTCGATCGCCTGCTTTTAACAATATAAGGCAGGAGACTGAAAGCTGATCTCATTCCAGTTAATCTAGGGTAATAGTTTACGGTTGTGCAATATTTTTCCAGTTCTGGTGCTTGTTCCCGGCCTGGATATTCAATAATATGCAAATGCAGTTTTATTCCTTTATTGTGAAGTTCCTTTATCTTGTAAAATACATCAATAACACCTCCATAATTAGGTGGATATGGAACATCGAAAGAGATGATGTGGAGATGTTTTTCAGACATATTTTGAGTAAACCTGTTTTAGTATTTTCTCTTCATTTTCCCAGTTTAGATCATCGGCAGCCAGACGTAAATTTTCCTGGAGTTTAACCTTATAATTCAAACTTATCATCGTATTAATACAAGATGCAATATGTTCAGGATCGTGACTCTCAATAAGCATACCTACCTTATACTTTTCTATTATTTTACTGATTTCGGGTAAATTTGATGACAAGACAGGTGTCCCGGCATTAATATAATCGAATAGTTTGTTTGGTAGACTGTATCTGTAATTGATGTTAGTATCTTTATCCAATGTTAGTCCTATCTCAGCAAGGGCCGTATACTTCATTAATTCATGATATGGCATTCGGTCCATAAACATAACTTTTTCTTCAAGGTCAAATTCTTTAACCATTTGTTTTAACAAATCAATAACATCACCACCTCCAATGATCAGTAATATAGCGTTGTTTACAAATTGCATTGCAATTATAGCTTCCTCAGCACCCCTTTGAATATTAATGCCAGCACCTTGCAAAATTACAAGATGTTTCGAGGAATCAAAAACAAGATCAGGGGTAGGTTTCTCTTGTATCAGTTTCGGTGGAACATTCCTTACAACTTTTATTGTTTTCTTGTACTCATTAGAATACAAATTTGCAATTGAGTCATTTACAGTAAAAATGTCTGTTAATTTGGGGAATATATATTTTTCAATACGTTTCCATATACTCCTAACAACAGGCCTGTCGATCAGTTCAGGAGTCCCGGTAAAATACTCATGACTATCGTATACAATTTCAGTATTTTTTTTAATTCTATGAGCAATAAAGCAAGCTAATAATGTATCAAGGTCGTTCGAAACGATTAAGTCAACTTTATTAAAAAGTAAGAAAATCAAAAGCCTGATGTTATATTCAGCATAAAAGAGGGGTCCTTTAACAAATAATAATTTCATCCGGTGAGTTGAATAGGCTCGTTGTAGAGGCAGGCTTTTTGCCAAAAGCCTCCCGGTTAATGTAACAGAAAATCCCATTGAGGTGAGCGTATTACAAACCTTATCTACTCTCTGATCAGTGCTTAAGTCGTTAGTTACTGCAACAATTACTTTTTTCAAATGCACGTTAATAATGTTGAAGAGCAAAAATACTATTTTTGTTGAATGGAAAAGAACGTTGCTGTATCAATTGAATCGGATGCCTCTTTAAGATGTTACAATACCTTCGGCATGGATGTTAAGGCTAGCCAACTGTTAAGACTTACGTCTGAAAATGAACTACCTGAAGTTCTGAGGTATGCATCTGCATTTGAAGGAAGGGTTTTATTTTTAGGGGGTGGTAGCAATATTCTGCTTACCCGGAACTGGGAAGGACTGGTAATCAAGATTGAAACAAAGGGTATAGAAGTCCTTGATGAAGATAGTGAATTTGTTTATGTAAAAGCTCAAGCCGGAGAAGTTTGGGATGACTTTGTAAATTTTTGTGTTGAAAGAAATTTTGGTGGCATTGAGAATCTTACACTTATACCTGGATGCGTCGGGAGTAGTCCTATCCAAAATATTGGTGCATACGGCGTGGAACTGAAAGATGTTTTTTATATGCTTGAGGCTGTTTCTCTCAGAACAGGTGAGTTTAGAGAATTCTATAAAGATGAGTGTAATTTCGGATATAGATATAGTGTTTTTAAAGGAGAGTGTAAAAATTCGTATCTCATACTATCGGTAATTTTCCGTCTTCAGAAGAGACCAAAGTTCAACTTATCATATGGAGCAGTTGAAGAAGAAGTGAAGAGGATTGGTGCTGGAATAAATATAAGAACAATCAGTCAGGCTATTACAAATATAAGGCGAAGTAAATTACCAGATCCCTCTGAAATAGGGAACTCCGGCAGTTTCTTCAAAAACCCACTTGTTTCAGTTGGTGAGTTTGAAGCTCTTATAAAATCTTATCCAAACCTTAGATACTTTAGAAACAATGATGAGTATAAATTGGCTGCAGGTTGGCTTATTGAGAGTTGTGGATGGAAAGGTTACAGAGAGGGTGATGCAGGTGTTCACTCGTTGCAAGCTCTTGTATTAGTAAATTACGGTTCAGCTACCGGTAATCAGATAAAAGAATTGTCAGAGAAGATTACTGAATCTGTGTTCAATAAATATGGAGTGAAATTGGAAGCAGAAGTCAATATTCTGTAATTATTCCCCCAGTAATTTTTCGATCGATACCCAAAGACGTTCAGCAGATTTTTCCCAAGTGAATTCTTTAGCTCGTAT
Organism: Bacteroidales bacterium UBA5507; assembly: GCA_002426195.1. Lineage (GTDB taxonomy): Bacteria > Bacteroidota > Bacteroidia > Bacteroidales > Lentimicrobiaceae > Lentimicrobium. The sequence goes on from DIOT01000056.1 coordinate 179,302, forward strand.
TCTACCAGCAGCTATTAAACTTTCTCGTAATCGATTATCTTCGGAAACTTTTTGCATAGCCAACGCTATATCATCAGGGTTGAATGGATCGGTTAGCAAAGCTGCATCTCCTGCAATTTCAGGCATAGATGTAACGTTTGAAGTTATTACAGGGATTTCGCTCCTGAAAGCTTCGATTATAGGAATGCCGAATCCTTCAAAATAAGACACATATGTGAGGGCAAGAGCTGAGCCCATTAAGTCACTGATTTCGTTTAAGCTAAGACGTCCTGTGAAAATAACATCATCTTTAAACTTCATAGCACTGTATACCGACTCCATGTCTTCTGTCCACCATTTTTTTGCCCCGGTAATAATTAACTTAACGGATTTGACTGACTTAGATCTGAAAATGTCAAAAGCAAGAAATAAGTTTATAAGATTCTTTCGACGATGAAGTGAACCGATGAAATAGAAATAAGGAAGCCCCTCTGAATATCTTACTCTGGTATTTTCAACAACATCATTTGATTTAGGACAATATATTTCATTTGCACCATTGTAAACAACATCAATTTTATCCGGTGAAATGTTGTAAAGTTTTACAATATCTTGCTTGGAGAATTCAGAAACAGTTGCAATACGTGAAGCTTTATGTGCAAATTTAACAAAGAACTTTCTGTAGTACCACCTCTCGAGAAACGGAATGTCTTTTGGATAATGTTCAAAGTTGAGATCATGAAAGACATTGAATGTTTTTATTTGAGCACTCAATGAAACATAACCATCAGTACTGATAAAAAGATCAGCGTTAATTTTCTTAAGTGCTTTTCTTACAGAGTATTCAAACCATGTATAATACAGAACAGGATGTCGAGCTTGTGGAAAAAGCACAATTGGTTTGACATTATCTGAAAATACGAATTCCTGACTGTACGGTCTGTCAAAGAAAAAGTAAAACTCGTGTTCGGGATGAGCTATAGTAATGCGCTTAAGGTTTTCATAAGTAAACCAACCAATTCCCTCAAGTCTGTCCTTCAAAAGTAGACGGGTATTAATAGCTATTTTCAAGATAAATAGTTAATTGCGTTTTTTTTGTGTTAATCGTTTATTAAATTCTAAATTTGCGCAAATTTAGGATTATTACCGATAGCTTAATAAATTTTACACTTATTAAGTGCTTGACTAGCCTGGATAAAATACCCAAAAACCATGCAACGTAAATTTTTAACAAACCTTGGTTTCCTTTTGCTGGTTAATCTGATTATTAAGCCTATATGGATATTTGGAATTGACCTAACGGTTCAAAATACTGTAGGGGCAGAACAGTATGGGTTCTATTTCAATCTTTTCAATTTTTCTTTTTTGTTTAATATACTGTGTGATTTTGGTATCACTAATTTCAATAACAGAAACATCGCTCAAAATAACCAACTACTCAATAAGCACTTCTCAAGCATTGTAATTCTTAAAATTCTTCTAGGATTTTTCTATTTGATTTTAACCCTGCTAGCAGCATTCTTTTGGGGTTATGATAGTGATGAAATTTATATGCTTATTTTTCTGGGAATTAATCAGTTTCTAATTTCTTTTATACTCTATTTAAGGTCAAATGTAAGTGGATTACTGATGTTTAAGACTGACAGTATTTTATCAGTATTAGACAGGGTTGTAATGATCGCTATTTGCAGTATTTTATTGTGGGGAGGTGTTACACAGACCTCATTTCAGATACAATGGTTTGTCTATGCTCAGACCATAGCCTATATCATCACAGCTATTGTGGCATTAGCAATTGTAATAAGAAAGGCTTATTTTAAAAGGCTAAACTGGAATTATCCATTTTTCCTTATGATTCTGAAGCAGAGTCTTCCTTTTGCTATTCTTGTACTCTTGATGTCATTCTATAATAGACTCGACACTGTAATGCTTGTTCGACTATTAGAAGGGTCTGAGGGTAAAATTCAATCAGGTATATACGCTCATTCTTATCGATTACTGGATGCATCTAATAATATTGCCTACTTATTTTCACTTATACTGTTACCGATTTTTGCACGGTTAATCAAAACAAAGGGTAAGATAAGTGATATTGTGAAGCTTTCATTTTCAATTTTATTTGTGATTTCTGTAACTGTAACAGCGATTTGCTTTACATACAAACTAGAGATTATTGATTTTCTTTATGATCATTACATACAAGAATCGGCTAGACTGTTTCCTGTTTTAATGGCGTGTTTTATTGCCATTTCAACCACTTATGTTTTTGGTACTCTTCTCACAGCCAATGGCAATCTGAAACATTTAAATTATCTGGCTGCAGCAGGAATGGTTTTAAACCTGGTCCTTAATTTAATTCTAATACCCCGATGGGGTGCTTATGGTTCAGCATGGGCGAGTTTTGTCACACAGATGATTATGGCCTTATTGCAAGTAATTTTATCAGTTTTATTTTTCAACTTCAAGGTTTCATTCAGCTTTATCTTGAAATTGGTCTTTTTTATTGCCGGAGTTGCCATTACAATATTTATTATTAAGCTATATTCACTTCAGGTACTACCGGGTTGCATATTAATAATGGCTGGTTCATTAGTATTTTCAGCAATACTTAGATTATTGAATATCAGTAGTTTTATTAGGATACTCCGGAGTAAATGACTCTGAAATGATTCTATAAAAATTCAAAGGGTATTAGTATGGTAATCAGGTTGGAATTAATCAAAAAGCACTATCTTTGAACGCTTCTAAAAATACTACAGAGAATAAGTATCATGTTTGACAATAAAATTCAAGGTGTTAAAGATTTTGACTCCACAAATCTTGGAGTGTTTCTTTATTCCTGGCGTAAACACTTAATAATTGTTGCTATTGCTGCCTGCATACTGTCAGTACTCTTTTCCTCATCGTGGTTCATTACGCCATTGTATAAATCATCAGTTATACTTTTCCCGGTCTCAAGCAACTCGGTATCAAAGGCTTTACTTTCTGACCAACCTTCTGCCAAATCAGACATTTTGGAATTTGGTGAAGATGAGCAGACCGAACAGATGCTTCAGATTCTAAACTCAGGAGTTATTAGGGACAAAGTGGTTGAGAAGTTCGATTTAATGAAACATTATGGAATTAATCCAGGGTCAAGATTCAAAAATACTTTGCTGATAAGGCAATATGAGACCAACATTACTTTTCGTCGTACGGAATTTATGGCTGTAAAGATTACAGTCATGGATAAAGATCCTCAAATGGCAGCTGACATAGCTAACACAATTTCTGAACTGCTTGACTCCACAAAGAATTCAATGCAGCTTGAGAGAGCTGTTAAAGGTTTTAAAATAGTTGAAAAGGAATATTTTAAACTGCGCGATGAAATCGCTTCTATGGAAGATTCACTTAGAAAAATAAGGGAACATGGTGTTTTTGATTATGAAACACAATCTGAGATGATGAACCAACAGTTAGCAGTTGAGATTGCAAAGGGAAATCAAAGAGGAATAGATGCTCTGAACAAAAAGCTCGATATACTCGCAAAATATGGTGGAGCTTATGTTTCAATTCGTGATCAACTAGAGCATGAGAAAAAGCAACTTAGTAGTTTAAAAGCAAAATATGAAGAAGCTAAAGTTGATGCAACAGAGAATCTTCCTCAAAAATTTGTTGTGGAGTCAGCATTTAAAGCAGAAAGGAAATCTTATCCGATAAGATGGGTTATTGTGGTGGTTTCGGTTATTGCGTCACTTTTAATCGCAACACTGGTAATAATCAGTATTGAAAAATTCTCAACAAAGGGACTATTAAAAACCAAGAATTTAGCGCCTAAAAAGCAAGACATTTATTCTGAATGAACAAAGTAAAACCGGATATGGAAAATTACTTCAATAATTTAAGCCTGATACGAATATTCCTAAAGTGGAAATGGCAGTTACTGATTATTGCCATAGTGGCAGCAATACTGGGAGTTATTATTTCTTCTCCCTTAATCATTACTCCCAAGTTTAAATCAAATGCACTGGTATATCCATCAAATATCGCTCCTTATTCAGATGAAAGTGAGTCAGAACAGATGTTACAATGGCTTCAATCAAAGGATATTAAAGATAGCGTAATAAAGAGGTTTGATTTGGCAGAGCATTATGAGATTGATTCATCCTACAAGTACTTTTATTCAACCATGATGTATCTATACAATGAAAATGTAAAGATTAATAAAACTCAATGGGAATCAATTGAAATTGTAGTTACTGATAAAGATCCATTGGTAGCTTATGATATGGTGAATGCCATAATGGAATTTTGCAATACGAAAATTAGAAATATACACAGGATAAAGTATGATGAGGTTGTGGTGAGCCTTAACACTATGTTAAGTCAGAAAAAGCAACAACTTGATAGTATCGAAAATGCTTTAGGAGTATTAAGAAATGAATATGGTCTCTTCGACTATGATAGCCAAGCACGCGAAATAACAAGAGGGTATTTGAAAACTTATGACGGTTCACCTTCAAGTCGGCCAAGCCAGGATGTCTCTATAATGAAGTCAAATTTTGAAGAAAAAGCTGGTGAACTAGCCGTACTAACCCAACGTCGTGAGGATGTAATGAAAATTTACTTTGAGTTCGAGCTAAAGCGTGACCAGGCTCTGTATGACACTTCTAAAGAGTTCACTTATCTGAATGTCATTACCCAACCAACTATTGCCGATAAAAAAGCTTCTCCAATCAGGTGGCTCATTGTTCTTTATTCCATAACAGCAGCACTGTTTTTTGCTGTAGTGATAATTTCCATAAGAGAAAACCAGAGGATTAACAGCGTTATTAAAGATCTCACTCAAGTCGAAAAAGTTTAATTGCCAGAAGTGCGAGAATTATTAGCAAATAGTAAAGTAAAGTGGTTTTACCTGGTTTGCGGTATCTTTTTACTGTTAAACTCAGTGCTGATTATTAAGGAAAACTATTGGGGAGTTTTTATTCCGGTTTTGCTTATCATTGGTCTAATGTACATTTTCTGGCTTGATAAGTTACTCTTATTTATTGTCTTTCTTACACCTCTGGCAATAAATATTGCTGATTCTGAAATGGGAATAGGCGTTTCAATTCCCACTGAGCCTCTATTGGTTGGAGTGCTTATTTTGTTTTTCCTGAAGACTATTTTTAATGGCCAATTCGATAAAAAGATCTTAGGCCACCCTGTCTCTATAATGGTTCTTATAAGTTTGGGTTGGATATTTATTACGAGTATAACCAGTGAATTGCCTGTGGTATCCTTCAAATTTCTGTTGGCTCGTTTATGGTTTGTTGTTCCATTCTATTTTCTGGGAATTGCGCTTTTTAAAAATGCAAAGAATATTACTCGATTTAATTGGCTTTATGGTACTGCGTTGGTAATCATCATAATTTACACTACATACCTTCATAGTAAGTACGGTTTTGCTGAAAGGCAAGGCCATTGGGTCATGAGACCATTTTATAATGACCATACTGCTTATGGTGGAATTATGGCATTTTTTATTCCTGTGTTTGTTGGGTATATGTTTAATAATGCACGGTCAAAGACCTACAGGTTATATGCCGGTATACTGACATTCATTTTACTGGGAGCTTTATTCCTTTCGTATAGTAGGGCTGCATGGATAAGCGTTGCATCTGTTGTTGCTATTTGTTTACTAATTGTTTTTAAGATTAAATTCAGATGGATTGCAATAACAAGTGTATCATTAATAGCTGCATTCTTTTTATTCCAGCATCAGATCCTATATGTACTTGAAAAGAATAAGCAGGATTCATCGGGTAACTTTATTGAACATGTTCAGTCAATCTACAATATTTCGTCTGATGCTTCTAATCTTGAACGTATCAATCGATGGCAATCAGCCTTCAGAATGTTTGACGAAAGGCCAATAGTAGGGTGGGGACCAGGAACCTATCAATTCATTTATGCTCCATTTCAGCGTTCACAAGAAAGAACAATCATAAGTACGAATGCCGGTGATTTAGGAAATGCCCATAGTGAATACATTGGACCACTGTCAGAGCAGGGTTTGCCAGGAATGCTTATTTTTATTGGAATTATTGTTGTAGCGCTATATACGGGGATAAAGGTTTACAAAAATGCCGTTAATAAAGAGATTAAGCTGTTTAGTCTCATTTCAGTATTGTCGTTATGCACTTATTGTGTGCATGGTTTTCTCAATAATTTTCTTGATACTGATAAGGCGTCAATCCCTTTCTGGGGTTTTATAGCAATGATAGTGGCAATGGATATTTACCATTCAAACCGGAAAGATATAAGCATGCTGATAGAAGAAGAGCAAGATTCTTAATCTTTCTCCTCTTTTTTTGGTATTAGTCCCCTTACTTGTTCAATAAGAGATGGAAGCATTCTTAAAGCAGCTAGCTCTCGCCACTTTTTTCGAGCCTCTTCAACAGGTACCCCAAAATATGTTTTACCTCCTTCAATACTTTTATCGACTCCTGAGGTAGCAAGAATGATTGCACCTTTTCCTACTATAAGATCTTTGTTTACGACTACCTTCCCCCATAAGATACAGTCGTCCTCAATTCTTGTAACCCCCGCAATGGCGCAATGTGATCCTATCAAGCAGTTACTACCAATATAAGTATCATGACCAACCTGAACATGATTGTCAAATTTTGTTCCCCTACCGATAAATGTATCACCTGAAACGCCTTTATCAATTGCACACAAGGCGCCAATCTCAACATTATCACTTATAATTACTCTTCCGCTCGATTCAAATTTTCTATATCCTTCAGGTTTTCTCTGAAAATAATAAGCATCAGCTCCAATTACAGATCCTGAATGGATAATTACATTATCACCTAAAATTGTGTGATCATATATACTAACGTTTGAATGAATAATGCAGTTACGTCCAATTACCACATTGTTGCCAATAAAAGAATTAGGTTGTACTACTGTTCCTTCTCCTATGAGTGCATTTGAAGCAACAGATGAAGCACTAGGCACAAATGGTCTGTATTTCTTTACAAGAGAAACATAAGCAGCAAAGGGATCATCATGAAGAATCAGCACTTTGTCGTCGGGACAATCAACAAGCTTATTGATAATAATGAATGTGGCCTTTGAGTTTAGAGCTTTGTAATAGTACTTTGGATGGTCGACAAAAGTTAAGTCACCTTTTCTAACCATATGTATCTCATTAATTCCAGAGACAATATTGTTCAGATCATAGGTGGTTTTACCGCCTGTAATGTCAATAACGGTTTGCAAGGTAATGGAGGGTGTGAAATCCATATTAACACCTGTATTTTGTAAAAAAACCGGGTGATTGACCCGGTCTCTTACTTTGTTATTATTTAACTCTTTCAGAATAATCGCCAGTGCGAGTATCGACTCTAATACGCTCACCTTCAGAAATAAACAGGGGAACGTTTACAATAGCTCCGGTGTCAACAGTTGCAGGTTTAAGAGTATTGGTTGCTGTATCACCCCTGAGACCAGGCTCGGTATATGTTATGGTTAATTCAACAAAAGGCGGAAGATCACAACTTAGTGGTGTTTCGGTTTCAGCATGGAACATAATCTCACAAGTCTGACCTTCTTTTAAGAATTGAGGTGCACTAATTATTGATTCTTCAATAGAGACTTGCTCATAGGTTTCGCTGTGCATGAAATTATAACCATTATCATCTTTGTATAAGTACTGATAAGGACGACGCTCAACTCGAGCTACATCAATCTTAACACCAGCATTAAAAGTGTTTGGTATTACTTTACCGGTTTTTAAGTTTCTTAGCTTGGTTCTTACGAAAGCTGCTCCTTTCCCAGGTTTAACATGCTGGAATTCAACTACAGAATATAGGTCACCATTAAATTCTATACATAGCCCGTTTCTAAAATCAGCGGTTGTTGCCATACAATAATTAAGTTTTTTGAGGGGCAAAATTAGTAAATAATATTAAATCAGCAACATGGCTTATTGGATATTTAAGTTTCAAAGATTAGATAACATGAGAACTCCATTCTGGTATTTTTTTATAATTCTCAAGAATTATTTTTTGACTGCAAAAGGAGAATTCATGGTCTACAGAATTAGAGCTTACAATAATAATTCGGTTTTTCTGATGTTGCGTGATCATTTCATTGTACCAGATAATTCCCTCCTGATCCAGATTACTAGTTGGCTCGTCTAACAAAAGAATCGGTGTTTCACTTAATATTGATAAAGCTAACCTTACTCTCTGTTTCATTCCAGACGAAAAATTCTTAATATGCTTAGTATAATTATTTTCGAGATTGCATATTAGCGCTACTTCTTTAGCTGAAATATTACGAATCAAAGGTTTTAACCTCCGATGAAAATTAATCATTTCCTCAAGCGTGAATTCTTCAATAAGTTCTATGTAAGGTGCACATACTGACATCAATCTGAATACATTCTGAAATAATACTCTTGATCCATGGAAAGTGTATGTTATACTACCTGTGGTAGGAATTATGGAAGACATAATTACCTGAAGTAGAGTTGACTTTCCTGAACCATTGGCACCAAGAATCGCCGTATGACAGTTGGGTGCTATAGTACACGACAGGTTGGCAAAGATCCAGTCATTGTTATATTTCTTGCCAATGTCCTCCAGAGTAATTTCAACCATATCATATTATTCTAAAACGGCCATCAAAGTAGTAAACGTTGATGGCCGTTTTCGTCAAATGTAACTTATTTAGATTTGCTTAGAGTATCCTTTCATTATGCCTCTACTTGATTTAGAGATGAATGTAATTATCTCATCCCTTTCGCTAGTTGCAGGAAGGTTCGCTTCAATGTACTCTACAGCTTGTGAAACATTATTTCCACGTAAATAAATGTATCTATAGATATCCTGTATTTCGTTTATCTTTTCAGAAGAAAATCCTCTGCGTCTTAATCCTATAGAATTTACACCCACATAAGAAAGTGGTTCGCGGGCTGCCTTAGTAAAAGGAGGTACATCTTTACGTACGAGTGAGCCACCTGATATCATAACATGTGAACCTATGTTAACAAATTGGTGAATTGCCGAAAGTCCACCAATTATTGCCCAATCATCAATAACAATATGTCCTCCAAGAGTTACCCCATTAGCCAGAATTACATTGTTACCAATAATACAATCATGAGCGATATGAACATAAGCCATCAAGAGGCAATTATTTCCTACAACTGTTTCATAATTGGCTTTAGTGCCTCTGTTTACGGTTACAAATTCTCTGATTACAGTATTGTCGCCAATTCTTACTAATGTTTCTTCATTATCAAATTTGAGGTCTTGAGGAACAGCAGATATTACAGCACCCGGAAATATTTTGCAATTTTTGCCTATACGTGCACCTTCCATGATTGTAACATTGGATCCAATCCATGTACCTTCACCAATCTCAACATTTTTTTCAATATTGACGAAAGGTTCTATAACTGTATTCTTCGCAATTTTGGCTTGCGGATGAACATATGCCAGTGGTTGATTCATAATACTAATTTTGTTTTTTAACTATTTGAGCCATGAGCTCTGCTTCAGTTGTTATTTTATTACCGACATAAGCAGTTCCTCTCATATGGCATATTCCTCTTCTTACTGGAGTAATTAGCTCTAAATGGAAGATTAATGTATCACCTGGCACAACTTTCTGACGGAATTTAACATTATCTATCTTAAGGAAATAGGTGATATAATTTTCTGGATCAGGAACTGAGCTTAGGACAAGTATACCACCAGTTTGAGCCATTGCTTCGAGAATCAGGACTCCTGGCATAACAGGTTCATCGGGGAAATGGCCCACAAAAAAACCTTCATTCATAGAGACATTCTTCAGACCAACCACCTCCTTTTCATTCATTCTTAATATTTTATCTACTAAAAGGAATGGTGGGCGATGGGGTAATAGCCTTTTTATCTCGTTTATGTCGTATAATGGTTCCGTGTTAGGATCATATTTGGGAGCCTGGCATTGCAGCTTTTTGCTTTGAAAGTGATGTTTTATCATTTTTGCAAAATGCGTATTACTACTGTGACCTGGCTTTGAAGCAAAAACATGTCCTTTAATCCTCATCCCAGCAAGAGATAAGTCACCTATAAGATCAAGTAATTTATGACGGGCCGGCTCATTATTAAAATGAAGCTCAAGATTATTAATAATGCCCTCTTGTAATACTTCTACATGGGGCTTGTTGAAGAATGTGGCCAATCGATCGAGTTCTTCCGGGCTAATGAGTCTGTTTACAAAGACGATAGCATTACTCAGATCTCCACCTTTTATGAGATTATGTTGGATCAGATACTCAAGTTCATGAAGGAAAACAAAAGTGCGGCATATACTAATATCAGATGCAAAATCTTTCAAGTCAGCCAGATGTGCATTCTGGGTACCTAAGACCTTTGTATTATAATCAATCATAACCGATAGCTTATAATCATTACTTGGAATGAGAATAAGCTCGGCATCTTTTAATTCATCATAATACCTTATAACATCATCAACAACGAAGTAGTCGCGGTCGGCATTTTGATCAATGATGCCAACTTTCTGAATAGCTTCTGTATAATACCGGGAACTTCCGTCCAGAATAGGAGTCTCAGGACAATTAAGATCTATCAGCACATTATCAAGATCCATTCCAGTAAGGGCTGCCAAAACATGCTCGATTGTACTCACTTTGGCTCCGTTACGTTCAATGCTTGTTCCCCTTGAAGTGTCAACAACAAGATCAGCATCAGCATCGATAATTGGCTTTTCAGGTAAATCTATTCTACGAAATTTAAATCCATGATTTTCGGGTGCAGGATTTAATGTAATGATCACTTCTTTTCCTGTATGTAATCCTGCCCCAGTTAGAGTTACGGCTTCTTTTAGTGTTTTCTGTTTTACTGACATAATGCCGGCAAAATTAAAATATTTTTACAACTTAATTTATCTTGACTTATTGAGCTCTTTCTCAAGAACATTTAGTCTCTCAACTATCTTATTGAGATTTCTGAAGTGTACATATGACTTGCGATATAGCGAGATGTCATAAGCAGGGCTTCCCATGATGATAGAACCATCTGCTACATTTGTTGAAATACCTGATTGCGCAGCTATCTTAACATCATTCCCAATTACCAGATGCCCAGTAATACCAACCTGACCACCAATCATACAATTTCTGCCTATCTTAGTGGATCCTGCTACTCCACTTTGAGCAGCGATAACTGTATTTTCTCCTATTTCGACATTATGAGCAACTTGTATTAGGTTATCAAGTTTTACACCCTTTCTAATAATTGTGGAACCAAGTGTAGCCCTGTCGATTGTGGTGTTTGATCCAATTTCAACAAAATCTTCAATTACTACATTTCCAATTTGTGATACTTTCTGATACTGATTATCGCTTTGAGGAAAGAATCCAAAACCATCCGAGCCTATTACCACTCCCCCATGCAGTGTGCAATTAGTACCAATTACGCAACCAATGTATACTTTCACTCCACTGAAAAGGGTGGTATTATTACCAATAGTAACACCATCCCCAATATAGCATCCGGGATATATTTTTACATTATCACCAATTACTACATTATCACCAATGCTTACGAATTCACCGATATAGCAACCTTCACCATAAGTGGCAGAGTTTGAAACGCAAGCTTTTGAAGATACGCCTTTTTTGTTTTGTGCAATCTGGTTGTAAGCTGCAAGCATTTTTGCAAATGCTTCATAAGGATTCTCAACCCTGATAAGTGTCGAATTTATAGGTCTTTCAGGCATGAAATCAGTGCCAACTATTATGATAGAGGCTTTGGTTTCATAAATAAAATGAGTATATTTTGGATTACCCAGGAAACTAATAGAGCCTGGTTGACCTTCTTCAATTTTAGAAATCGTGCTGACTTCAACCGCAGAATCGCCTTCCACAACTCCATTTATCATGGAAGCTATGATTTGTGCAGAAAACTTCATGTACCTTAGAATTATATAGTAATGCTCTGAATGCCAAGTAGATGTAATTAATTATCAGATTTCTTAATCCACCACTCTAATGGCGGTGCAAGTTACTTAATTTAACTATACAATATAGGCTATATAATAATCAATTTCAGAATAGTCTGATAATCTTTGGATAACATAGGTAAAATTTAGAAACAGTCTTTGTCAGAATTGAAACGTTTAACTGATCTGAAGAGTCATGGATATCTACAAATGAGCCGTCCTTGTTAAGTATGTTTATACGATCATGTTCAGGTATATAAGCGTTATTTGAAATCACACCACTACTGTACAAGAAACTCCTATCAAAAGAATCTTCTATTTTAAATTCTAGTTTTATTTTCTCGCTTATGCTTTCCAACTCAGCATCAGAAATGGGATCGTTTCTTAACTCAGTACGATAGAGCGTTCTATTAACAAGGTTCCCTGCAAGATATGACAAGACTTTGTCATGGTGCTTTGCCCAAACTTTAACGCTGCTGAATACATCATAATCGTCAAGTTGGGCAAATTGATCCAATACATCACTATTGGTAAGGAAATCATTGTATGTGATATTATTGTTCAAGAAGAAAGACAATGCTGGCGTTGCCCAAAGTACTTCACCTTTAGAAGTAAGATGTTTAGCCCTGTTTAGCAAACTGATCAAAATATTTTCTGCACCTACAACAGTTTTATGATAATACACTTGCCAATACATTAACCTGCGGGCTACGATGAATTTTTCAACAGAATAAATTCCTTTAGCTTCAACCATTAATTCATCATTTTGGACACAAAGCATTTTTATAAGACGGTCGCTGTTAATTACACCTTCTGAAACGCCAGAATAGAAGCTATCTCGTTTGAGATAATCAAGTCGATCCATGTCAAGTTGACTTGAAACCAACTGATGTAGGAATTTTTTGTGGTAGCCATTAGTAAAAATTTCAATAGCGAGGGTAAGCTTACCTTTAAATTCTTCATTTAACTTCTGCATCATCAATAGTGAAATATCCTCATGCGACATACCCTTAACGATACTGTGTTCAAGAGAATGTGAGAATGGCCCGTGACCTATGTCATGCAGCAGTATTGCAATGAGAACAGCTTCGGCCTCAGAATCCTTAATCTCAATACCTTTCATCTTAAGTGTTTCTAAGGCATCAGTCATTAGGTGCATTGCCCCCAAAGCATGATGGAATCTGGTATGTAATGCACCTGGATAAACAAATGAGGTCAATCCAAGTTGCCTTATTCGTCTAAGCCTCTGAAGCAACGGATGTTCTATTAAGCTAAACAGTAGCTCTCCTTGTATTGTAACAAAGCCATACACAGGGTCGTTTACTATTTTGCGGTGGTTAGAAATTATTTGGCTCACGAACTCTATCTTTGTGTGTTATTTAGTGTTTATTAAGAAGTATCGTATAATAAATCTCAATTAAATACTTTATTATAAGTAAATACTCCTCACAAAAGTACTACTTTAAAATATATCAGTTACTTAATTAAAAACAATGGAAAACGTTTCAATTCTTTGGGCAGATGATGAAATTGACCTGCTAAAGCCACATATTATGTTTCTTAAAGATAAAGGCTACAATGTTGTAACTACAAATAACGGCATTGAAGCTGTTGAAATTATCAAAACACAACCTTATGGCTTTGACATTGTGTTCCTTGATGAGCAGATGCCGGGATTGTCGGGAATTGAGACCTTGATGCAGATTAAGAATTCATTTCCAAATCTTCCTGTTGTTATGATAACAAAAAGTGAAGAAGAACGTATCATGGAAGAAGCTATTGGGTCAAATATCTCTGATTACCTTATTAAACCTGTTAATCCAAACCAGATATTATTAAGTATTACTAAGAATTTAAAGGGCAAGAGACTAATAAGTGAAAAAACTACTCATGCATATCAGCAGCAATTCAGAAATCTGGGAATGGAATTCAGCAACCGCCTCAATTTTAGTGAATGGACTGAAGTGTATAAGAAACTTGTATACTGGGATATAGAACTAGAGAAGTCAAAAGATAATAGCATCATTGACGTCTTAAAAATGCAACGGGTTGAAGCCAGTCAGTTGTTCAGCCGTTACGTTGAATCAAACTATCTTGACTGGATAGCTCCAAGTGCAAAAGAAAGGCCCGTAATGTCGCACACTTTAATTCGTGATAAAGTACTTCCAGTTGTTGATGATAATCAAGGGATGTTTCTCATTTTGATTGATAATCTAAGGTATGACCAGTGGAAGGTACTACAACCAATAATAGAGGAATTCTACAGAGTAGAAAGAGATGAGATATTCTTTTCTATTTTACCTACCACAACACAGTATGCTCGTAATTCAATATTTGCCGGACTTTTACCAACAGAAATTGAGAAGAAGTATCCAAAATATTGGGTTAATGAAGATGATGAAGGGACCAAAAATCAGTTTGAGAGCGAGCTATTAGGAGAACAGCTAAAAAGGTTTGGTAAAGATTATAAATATAGTTACCACAAAATATTGAATCTCTCTGCCGGACGTAAACTTGTTGAAACACTTCCCAATCTTGCAGGCAATAAGCTAAATGTGATTGTTTACAATTTCGTTGATATGCTTTCTCATGCTCGTACTGAGATGGAAGTCATAAGAGAACTCGCTGATGATGAAGCTGCGTACCGATCAATAACAGTTAGTTGGTTTGAGCACTCACCTTTACTTGAAATAATTAAATTCTTATCAGGAAAGAAGATACCATTAATGATTACATCTGATCATGGATCAGTAAGAGTTGAGTCTCCAGTCAAAATTATTGGTGACAAAGCTACTAACACGAATCTGAGATATAAAACAGGCAGGAGTTTGAGTTATAATAAGAAAGAAGTTTACGAGGTAAAAAATCCCGCTGATGCATTTCTTCCACGAACCAATGTAAGCTCAAATTATGTCTTTTGCAGGAATACTGATTTCTTTGCTTATCCTAATAACTTTAACTACTATGTTAACTATTACAGAAACACATTCCAACATGGAGGGATTTCCATGGAAGAAATAATGGTTCCATTAATATCTTTAATACCCAGATAAGAAATGACCTCATCAGTGTATCTGTGCAATAGCTTGGTAGAACTAGCTGCTATTGCAAATGAAATAGTAGAAAAGTACAATCAACAGAATGTGTTTCTTTTTTCAGGTAAGATGGGGGTAGGTAAGACTACTCTGATTAAAGAAATTTGTAGAGCTTTAAGAGTAGAAGATATAGTTAACAGCCCCACATTCTCAATTATTAATGAATATAAAACTTCAGAAGGTGAGAGTATATTCCATTTTGATTTGTACCGAATTAAGAATCCTGAGGAGTTACTTGACATCGGTTATGAGGAATATATATATGGAGGTTCAAAGTGTTTAATAGAATGGCCTGAACTTGCATTGAACCTTATGCCATCGGGATATGTATTGGTGAAGATGGAAGTGCTTGATAATCGTGAAAGTAGGCTTATTGAAGTTACTATAATGGAAAGTTAACACAGAAAGCTCCTGGTTGGATATATGTATATTTCTCACCAGATGTTTTTTTTAATAGCTTTGCATTTAATGGAAAACTAACAGGTAAATGGAAGGGCAAAATAAAGATTTTAAGGTTTTTCCATCTTCGGCAACAGAGCTGATGACACGTGAAGAACAACTAGAGGTTCCAAATAAAGCATGCAGGTTAACTATTGGTCTTCCAAAAGAGACTGTATGGCTTGAGAACAGAGTTGCGTTATCACCCGAAGCCGTTAGAACACTTGTAAATGATGGTCATAAAGTGATTGTCGAAAATGATGCAGGTAAAGTCTCTCACTTTAATAATCAATTGTACAGTGATGTTGGTGCTGAAATAGCATACGAACCAAGTATTGTTTATCAAGCTGATATTGTAGTTAAAGTTGCTCCTCCTACTTCAACTGAAATTTCAATGATGAGAGGCAAGCAAGTGTTGTTTTCTTCACTTAATTTGGGTGGGTTAACAGAATTTCACTTCAAGCAACTCTCATCGAAAAGGATAACCGCACTGGCATTTGAATATATAAATGATCGCGAAGGCAATTTTCCTATTGTTAGGGCTATGAGTGAAATTGCTGGAACTACTTCAATCCTTATCGCAGCTGATTATTTGTGTAATCCTGAATTGGGTAGGGGGGTTATGTTTGGTGGATTGAGTGGTATTACCCCTACTGAAGTAGTTATACTAGGAGCTGGGACAGTTGGCGAATTTGCATGCCGTGCAGCTATTGGTATGGGGGCATTTGTCAGAGTTTTTGACAATTCAGTATATCGACTTCGTAGACTCCAAAACAATTTGGGCATGAGAGTGTATACAAGCGTGATCCAACCGGGGATGCTCAAAGATGCCCTTGTAATGGCAGATGTAGCTATTGGAGCAATCAGGTCAAAAGCTGGGTTCTCTCCAATTTGTGTGTCTGAAGAGATGGTAATGTCAATGAAGCAGGGCTCTGTTATTATCGATGTAAGTATTGATCAGGGTGGATGCTTTGCTACCTCTATGTTGACCGATCACAAGAATCCGGTATTTGTAAAACATGGTGTTGTTCACTATTGTGTTCCCAATATAGCATCAAAAGTTCCACATACAGCATCGTTGGCATTAAGCAACTTACTTGTCCCGATTATACAGAGAGTGGGAGATGAGGGAGGAATTACAAATATTCTTCGGATGGATCACGGAATCAGAAATGGAGTGTATTTGTATAATGGAATTTCTACGAACAGGTATATAAGTGACCACTTTAAACTTCCTCATAAAGATATAGAATTATTACTTGCTGCTTTTCGTTAATATATTCCTATGTAGCTGGCATTCTTGTGTTTAATAACTTTAAATTTTAATAAAATCCTAAACATCCTTAACCATAAAGTGTTATAAAGCTAAACGACAGCTCTTTAAATCTTTTAACTACCAAAAACACTTGTGCTATGTTAGAATATTCAAAAACAGTACTTGAAAAAGTTAGTTTTAATAAGGAATTATTTAGGAAAGAGCTTGAAAAGTCTAAAAGACTTTTAAAGGAAGATGAAGTGGAAATATTGAGAAGTTGGTGTAAGATAAGCTTCACTGATAAATATTCAGATATCATTGTGGAGGTTTTTGACAATTATCAAGCCTAATTATGAGTCGGAGATCTGTTATATCCACAAACTGTAATATAAATTTCTATTAAATCAATTTGCAGGGTTAAATGGATAAGCTAAGCTGTTTATATTTGCATCAAAAATTATAAGATGGCTTACGAGCACGCTAATCTGGCCCAAACTAACATCACTGATAAACTAATAGAGAACCTTAGGAAAAATTTATTTGATGCAGTATATTTTGGCAACAAAGCAGATGCCCGTCAATATATATGTGATCAAATAAGTCCTGATATGAAAGTTGCATTTGGTGGTTCGATGACAGTAAGGATGCTTGACATTCGGTCGTATGCCCACTCAATTGGGGCTCAAGTCCTTGATCATAGCACTCCTGGTTTGTCAGAATCTCATCGCCTTGATATTATGCGAAAGCAGTTGACAAGCGACCTATTCATAAGTAGCTCTAATGCGATTACATCAAGTGGTTTTCTTGTCAATGTTGATGGCAATGGAAACAGAGTATCTTCTATGATTTTTGGGCCGAGGAAAGTTATAATTGTAGCCGGTATAAATAAAATAGTTCACAGCGTTAATGAGGCATTTAAAAGGATAGAGTTTGTCGCAGCGCCAATGAATATGAAACGCTTGGAGAGATCTACGCCATGTTCGATTGAAGGAGTATGCAGTGATTGCGATTCAAATGAAAGAGGTTGTCGTGCATTTTCTATAATAAAAAGACGACCAGCTCTAACTCCGACTGAGATTATATTGGTTGGAGAGATGCTAGGAATGTAATTTTATTTCATTTTAAGATGATTCTAATTATAAAAACTTGAATTCTCAATCGACGTTGCCTATATTTGAGCAGTCGTAAATAACCACAAATGGAATTAACCACATTAAACGCAATTTCTCCCATAGATGGAAGATATCGCAAGCAGGTTGAAGGCCTTGCATTTTATTTTTCCGAAGCAGCCCTAATCAATTACAGGGTGTTTGTAGAGGTTGAGTACTTTATCGCTTTATGCGAACTCCCATTGCCTCAATTAAATGATTTCGACAAGGGTAAATTAGAAGGACTAAGAGAATTATGCCGCGATTTTACCTTCCAGGACGCTCAGGAAGTAAAAGATATTGAAGCCACAACAAATCATGATGTTAAGGCAGTAGAGTACTATCTGAAGAAGAAGTTTGATAAAATGGGATTGGCTAAATATAAGGAATTTATACACTTTGGCCTAACTTCACAGGATATCAATAATACGTCATCACCTTATGCATTGAAGCTTGCTTTGCAAGAAGTATATTTACCACTCGTTGAAGATGTTTGCCAGCGTTTAGCTGCGAAAGCAAAAAACTGGAAAACTGTTCCAATGCTTGCCCGCACCCATGGGCAACCAGCTACTCCTACAACTGTTGGTAAAGAGTTTTATGTGTTTGTTGATCGCCTCAAACAGCAAATAAAATTATTGAAGAATATTCCATTTTCTGCTAAGTTTGGTGGTGCTACCGGAAGCTTAAATGCGCACTTTGCTGCATACCCAAATATTGACTGGGTTGCTTTTGCCGATTCATTTACAAAACAACACCTTGGACTTGAAAGGCAGAAGTATACAACTCAGATTGAGCATTATGATAATTTGGCCGCTATTTTTGATGCTATGTCACGTATTAATACCATTCTTATTGACTTATGCAGAGATATGTGGATGTACATAGCAATGGATTATTTTAAACAGAAGATTGTTGCCAATGAGGTAGGGTCGTCTGCGATGCCTCATAAAGTTAATCCAATTGATTTTGAGAATGCTGAAGGAAATTTGGGAATTGCAAACGCTTTATTTGGACATCTTTCCTCAAAGTTGCCTTTATCGAGATTGCAACGTGACCTAACCGATTCAACAGTTACACGTAATATTGGCGTTCCATTTGGTCATACTTTAGTAGCTCTGAGATCAATAATTAAGGGAACCAATAAGCTTATTCTCAATGAGGAAAAATTGTACAGAGACCTTGAAGACAACTGGGCTGTTGTATCAGAAGCTATTCAAACAATTCTAAGAAGAGAAGGATTTCCAAAACCATATGAAGCTCTTAAAGAACTCACAAGGACTAACGAGAAAATTACAGAAGCAAGTATTGATGAATTTATTGACGGGTTGTCCGTATCTCAGTCAATCAAAGAAGAACTTAAAGCTCTGTCACCTCATACTTATATAGGTTCTTTTACTTTTTAATTGCCTGGCGACGCCGGTTTTCAATTTCAAGCAATCGCAGTTCGCGAGTGGTTTGTCCTGATATTGCTGTATTTTCTTCAGCTCGCCTTAGAAGGTAGGGCATAACAGCTTTTACTGGTCCATATGGGACATATTTAGTAACATTGAATCCATGGTATGCTAAGTTAAAGCTAATATGATCACTCATTCCATAAAGTTGAGAAATCCATATACGTCTATCATTAGGTTCAATATTTCTTTTAATCATCTCATTTACAAGTATATGATTGCTTTCTTCGTTATGAGTACCTGAAAAAAGTTCAGCAATATTCAAATTGTCCAGGGTTATTCTTAGTGCTTCATTATATGAATCATCTGTATCGGACTTTGTGCTACATATTGGTGAAGGGTAACCTTTTTCAATAGCACGAGCCCTTTCTTTCTCTATATAGGCACCTCTGACAAACTTCAAACCTATGAAATACCCCTTTTTCTTTGCCTTGGCAATACTTTCTTTGAGAAACGTTATTCTATCGTGTCTATACATTTGAAGAGTGTTAAATACAATTGCTCTTTCCTTATTGTATTTATTCATCATTTCTTCAACAGTCTCGTCAATCAAGTGTTGGTACCAACTCTCTTCCGCATCTATAAGAATGGGTACACTTAATTGATAGGCACGGTTGCACAGTATATCTACTCTATTCTTAAAATCAATAAAAAGCGAGAGCATAATACTGTCGAAGTGCTTTCCCTTGTAAGCATTCTCAAAAAGGTGTGGAGAAGCAAAAGCTGTAGGTTTAAAAACTGCAAACTGTATATTTGGATTTCTGGAAGCATTCTCAATTGTTCTTAAAGTTTCTTCAAGAGTACGTTCCATTCCTGCCGGAGTGGTATTGCCTTCCACAGAATAATCCAGTATGCTCTTTATGCTATAGTTGCTCAATTTTTCTACAACGGGTGTGCATTCCTCAATAGTCTTTCCACCGACAAATTGCTTATATATTGTGCTTTCGATGGCCCATGAATAAGGTAAGTGCAGCCTCATTGCTGTTATTAATAGATTTTGTGCTGTTTTAACAAGTCCCCTGTTTCTCATTAATTTAAACAAGTAATATGCACTTTTAAGCTCGTTATTTGTTTTGCCTTTAAAAGCTATTTCAGTATTTTGAAAATTAATTTCCATATTAAGAATGATGTGGTTGTTAAGTTATAAGTCCAAATATAACAAAAGTTGTTATTATGTGCCGTCTAATCACGCTAAAATTGTCTACCTTCGTAAATGAGATTTAACATTAAATTATGACCAATAAGTTAAGAACACTAGAAGTAGCTGATGCTCCTTTATTCATAGGTGCCGATTCATTAGCAGAATTAGCTGCGCAGCTGAGTGATAAACTAAAGGATAGGTCCCCAATTTTTATACTCACAGACAAAAACACTTCTCAGTATTGTCTGCCTATCTTATTGGATCAGGTTCCAGAATTAAAGAATGCATGTAACCTTGTTGTTGAGGCTGGAGAAGAAAATAAAACTATTCAGACTTGTGAAACGTTGTGGAATCAGCTTGCCTTATTGGGTGCCAACAGAGGTTCTATATTGATCAATCTTGGTGGTGGAGTAATCAGTGATATGGGTGGTTTTGTAGCTTCTACATTTCACCGTGGAATGAGCTATATAAATATTCCAACAACATTGATGTCAATGATTGATGCTGCTATCGGTGGTAAAACTGGAGTCGATTTGGCATCATTGAAGAATATGGTTGGTCTAATTTCAAATCCTCTTGGAGTATACGTCTGGCCTGAATTTCTTAAGACTTTACCATTCAGATATTTGCTATCTGGATATGCAGAGATGATGAAACATGCTATTATTGCAGATGCACATTTCTGGAAAAAACTTACGATTACACCTATGGCGGTCATTACAGCGTGGGATGATCTAATATACAGAGCAGCAGAAATCAAATGTAAAATAGTAAGTTCTGACCATCATGAAAAGGGCCCACGACGTTTGCTGAATTTCGGTCATACAATAGGTCATGCATTCGAAACATATTCTTTGCGTAAAGATTCCTCTCCAATCAGTCATGGTGAGGCAGTAGCTATGGGTATGATTTGCGCTTCTTATATTTCATACAGGAACTGTAATCTTCCACTTTCACAACGAGATGAGATAATTAGGAATGTTATGCTAAATTTCGATCATTACAACATTGAGACTGCAGCTATTGAAGAGATCCTGGAAATTACTGTCTATGATAAGAAGAACCGAAACGGAAAAGTAATAATGACATTAATTCCCGAAATTGGCACAGCGATTCACGGTCAAAATGTTGATATTTCCCTCATTCGTGAAAGTCTATTCCGTTATACTGATTTTAGGCGGTATGTTATCAGATGATTTGTTTGCGCCTGAAAAACTCTTGATAAGACCTCCATTGATATACCCTGATGGGATATCAATAAGCCTTCCTTTATCAAAGAGTATTGCCAACAGGTTGATGATTATTAACTTCCTTTCAAATACAAAAGTCGATCTGGAGATACCAGAAAGTTCCGACTCTCAGATTATGTTTGATTTGCTTTCAAGAATTCATTCTGAGAAAACTGATCATGAGAATCAAAACTATATAAGTCGGGATGTTGCAGAATACTCTTCAGAAGATGCAGGAACAGTGTTCAGATTTCTTTCAGCACTATTTTCATGTATACCAGGTAAGCGAATATTGACAGGCTCACGCAGGATGCTCCAAAGACCATGTGGACCATTGATAGATTCATTGATTGAAATTGGAGCGAAGTGCTCATACATTGGTAAACATGGATTCCCCCCTGTAGTATTTGAAGGGCGGGCATTGAATGGCGGAGAAATCGAAATTGAAGCTTCCGTAAGTAGTCAGTTTATCTCAGCCTTAATGATGATTGCACCTTTAATGAATGAAGGATTGGTTATTCATTTAAAAGGCGCAATTGTTTCATTCCCTTATATTTTACTCACTGCCTCATTGATGAGAAGATGTGGAGTTGAAGTTAAGATTTCTGAGTCGGTTATTAGAATTCCCAATAGTCAGTACAAAGCACTATCATTATCAGAAGCAGATTGGTCGGCAGCTTCCTATTGGTATGCTTTAGTAGCTATCTCACCTATGCAAATGATACCTTCTACGGGTATTTTGTTAAAAGGCCTTTCTCAACAAACGTCACAAGGTGATGGTGCAGTATTACAAATATTTGAACAACTAGGCGTTGATTCTACTTGGGAAGATGAAGGTCTTCGACTCAAAAAGTCAAACCAGTCAATAACAAAATTTAATATTAATCTGAAAGATTACCCTGATCTTACACCAGCCATTGCTGTTACATGTGCTGCTCTTGGCCTTCAGGCTGAGCTGGCAGGGTTAAATACTTTAGTAATTAAAGAAAGCAATAGGCTAATAGCAATAAGAGATGAACTGTTAAAGCAGGGCTACAATTGTTCAATAACCGATCACCAGAATCTTGTGATAATTCCTGGCAATTATAGCCCTAAAACAGCGTATGTAGAAACCTATAATGATCACAGAATTGCTATGGCAATGTCACTTCTTTGCGTGAGAAAGGGAGAGTTGGCTATTAAAAACCCATCAGTTGTCGCTAAGTCATACCCTAAATATTGGGAAGACTTAAAAAGTGCTGGATTTGTAATTTATTAAGGCTCAGAATATTTATATCAATCTTTGTGCCCTTTTTAGATTAAGAATTTGATGAGAATTATAATTGTTTTAGCTTTGTTTCATTAATTGATGTAAATGAAGGTTGATATTTTTATACCATGCTACATTGATCAGGCTTGTCCTGAGACGGGCTTCAATATGGTAAAAGTTCTTGAAAAAGCAGGTGTTAAAGTTAGTTATAATAAAAATCAAACCTGCTGCGGAAAATTCTCATTTGATGATGGTTATTGGGACCATGCTAAGTCAATCGGAGAGAAATTTATTAAGGATTTTATTGACAGTGAAATGATAGTTTCACCTTCTGCTTCATGTGTAACTATGGTTAGAAAGTATTATGATGAACTGTTTTATAACTCTGCCCTTCATAATGAGTATCGAAAACTGAGAAAGGTTATTTTTGAGTTCTCTTATTTCTTGGTTAATAACCTGAATGTTAAAGATGTTGGTGCAACATTTAGTCACAATGTATTTTATTGCGACAGTGGTGCTGCTCATAACGAATACGGCTTAAAAAATGAGCCTCTTATACTTTTAAAACATGTAAGAGGCCTAAAATTAGTTGAATCAGAAAATAAAGTGTTTAACTGCAATTTCGAGGGATTTGCAATTAACAGATATGAAATAATATATAGGGAAATGGCTGCTGAGATAATTCAAACAGCTGTTGATTCAGGTGCAGAATATATCATATCAACCGACGCTAATAACCTGCTTTTTTTACAAGCGTGTATTAAAGAAAAAGGTATTGCCTTAAAAACTGCTCATCTCGCGGATGTGCTTGCTTCAGGTTATGATGGTTAATTAGCAGGCTCTGTGTAAAAAATCTGTGTTTCGCTGAAAACATAATTTCCATTAGGGTCTTTGGCTGCGACTTTCCAATAATATGATTGATCATTCTGAAACCCTGAAATAGTATCATAGTAATTTTTAAAATGGTTCGAATCATAATAATAATCAACGATTCCTGACTTTATAATAGCCATTGATGGGATTGACCTACCGACCCAAATGTCGAAAGAAAGGGAATCATCCTCAGGGTCGCCCTTTGTTTTCCAGCCAAAGATAACTGTCGGCTTCATGTAATCTTCAAAATTGGGGGGTGTAATAATTGTAGCAATATCCGGAGGTTTGTTATTTACATCATAGACAATTACAACCATTGCTGTAATAGTGTCTGTTAATGGATAAGTATCACGAACCACAAGTCGTGGGAAATAAACACCGACCTGATCGTATGAGTGTGTGGCAGTTTTTGATGTAGAGAAAGGTGTGAAACTTTCATCTTCAATGAATGACCAACAAACTTGTAGGGCATCTGAAGGATCTTCGTTATCTGTCACAGCACTTGCATCAAAAAGAATTTGCTGATTTACGCCAGCTATACTGGGATTAGTGATGAAGGTTGCTTTAGGTAGATGGTTCTCAGAATTGCTGTTATCTTTTTCGCAACTTATCAAAAACATTGTAGCAAAAGCAATTAATAGAAATCGATTCATGATTGGAGTATTATGAACTTAATTTGTAAAGATAAAAAACGTTGTAAAGTGAGAATAATTATCCGGGTAATTTATTATAACTAATCTTTCAACTTTTAAAATTGTCTTTACCGGATAAGGCCGAATGGTTTTGAAATTGCTGTTTTAGGAGGAATTCCGTTATTACAATATTAGCTAAACATTCTTTGATATCATTAATTCACGATAAAAATTATCCAATTCAATTAGTTATAGCAGATATTTTTATTCATTCTATTTGGAGTGATCAATAAATTTCTAATTTTGGGAGTCTCAATTTTACTCATTAGGAGCTTATTATCAATACATTTATGTCTGTAGGGAAACCGACAGTGAAAACCCTCAAAAAATGAAGAAAGAGATTTTGATTCAAACAAAGCGGATTCAAATTACTATAATTATTCTCTCTGTTGTTTGGCTATTGCCTCTCATTGGTAGAACACAGGAAATTGTAACGAGAGATAATCACGAATTCATAAAAATTGATGTTTCGGAGCAGAGCCCATTTAGCATCAGACTTCTTCTGCAGGAACTTGATAGTTTAAGTAATGCAAAGGTTGCAATTTCCCATGAAGTAAGCACAATATATATCTATCCTTATGACGTGAGTGTTGGAAAACTCATCGAAGAAGTGAGTGAAATTATCCAGGCTGTTTCTTCTAAAGATTTGATGCTATCAGCAGATGAAAAGGATATAATAACATCAAAATTGGTTGCTAATCATGGTGATTGGTTAGTTGACTATTCTGCAACTGGTTTAAGATCTACTGAAAATGATTCATGTCATACAGCATTACCATTTTGTACAGGGACAATCTATACATTTCCTGGTGGTGTAAATACAGGTAGTGCTCAGTCGGGACCGAATTATAGTTGTTTAAGTACTCAACCAAACCCTGCATGGTACTATATGAAAATTGATCAGCCGGGAAATATTACAATCAGAATGAGCAGTGATCCATCCAGAGATATTGATTTTTGCCTCTGGGGACCTTTCCCTGATCCTTATTTACCATGTCCTATGAATAATTCTCAAGGAGGATTAACCAGTCAAAAAGTTGTCTCATGTAGTTATTCACCTGATGATGTTGAAAATGCTGTAATAAATGGTGCTCAGACTGGTCAGTATTACATTCTAATGATCACCAATTACTCTAATTCTCCGTGTGAAATTACATTCCAAAAAACATCAGGATCTGCAACTACTGACTGCACCATTCTTCCTCCACCCGCTTCGAGTAATTCACCGGTATGCATAAACAATCATATTCAACTAACAGCTGCAACAGCAGGAGGGGCAACCTATAATTGGACAGGCCCTAATAATTTTTCAAGTAATTTGCAGAATCCGGTAATTCCTGATGCACAATATGCAAACTCAGGGACATATTCATTGACTATTACAGTTAATGGTAATACAAGCGAACCAACAACCACGGATGTATTAGTAATTGATCCTCCAACAGCCCAGCTAACAGCTGGAAGTAATACAACCTTCTGTTATGGCGATTCTGTTAAACTTGTTGTGACTGCTACTGGTATAGGACCATTTACAGCTCAAATTAGTGGTGGCGGAGGTATTCCTGCCTCAATAAGTTTTACTGAATCACCTGGAATTATCTGGTTATCTTCTGGTGCAAGCACAACCTATACTCTTACTGGTATTAGCAATGCAGGGTGTTCAGGTACTGCATCAGGTTCAGTCGCTGTTATAGTACGTCCTGTACCTACAGCTAATTTTACTTCATCCAATCTGTGTTCAGGCATAAATACTTCATTTCTTGACGAAAGTACAATTGCAAGCGGTACTATCAGTGAATGGAACTGGGATTTTGGAGATGGGACTCCAAATTCCAACCTTCAAGATCCGACACACATCTATACTAATCCAGGTAATTTCAATGTGACACTTGATGTAACCTCTAATTTTGGTTGTAGTTCATCATTAACTTTACCACATGTTATTAAGTCTACACCTAATGTAAACGCCGGGGCTGACAAGACTATTAACTACGGAACGATAACTTCATTATCAGGCACAGCTTCAGGGGGGTCAGGGTCCCATACTTACCAATGGCAACCTGCTGATAAGGTTGTTAATTCAACATCTCTTAATTCAAATACTCAAATTATTTATGAGGCAACCCAGTTTACTTTAACAGCTACGGATGCAAATGGATGTCAGAAAAGCGACGAAATGCAGCTTTCAATAATAGGGGGACCACTAACATGTAATATTGAAGTTACTTACCCTGAGGTTTGTAAAGGAAGCTCATCAACACTTAAAGCTAACTCTTCAGGAGGTGCCGGCCCGGATTTTTACGAATATGATTGGGTGTCAGAGCCTGCGGGTTTTACTTCAAATCTGCAAGAGATTACAGTAACACCAATGCAAACAACAAAATATAAAGTACATATTTTTGATGGGTATACTGATGTTTATAGTGATTTTACAATAGTTGTAAATGAGAACCCGGTAGTTACAGCTGCAAATGACTTGTCAATTCCTCATGGAACTAGTACGATCTTATCATGTAATGTTAGTGGTGATCATGGTCCGTATCAATATCAATGGAGTCCAGTTAATTTTGTTGAAACTCCGAATTCTCAATCACCTCAAACTACTAATCTCTATGAATCAAGAGTTTTTAGTGTTGAAGTGACCGATACAAAAGGATGTATACATAGTGATGTAATGTCAGTTACTATTACAGGCGATGCTCTTTCGGTTGCAGTACAGGCCGAATCACCAATCTGCAGGAACACACCAACAACACTAATATCTATGGTTGGAGGTGGAAATTCAGGCAATGAAACTCCAACTTATATTTGGACTGACCAGGACGGTACTTTTGTTTCAGATGAAGCTCAGCCTATTGTATCACCCGATTACACCACTACGTATACAGTTAAAGTAAACGATGGTTATAACAATGCTGAAGGGTCTTTCAAGGTTGTTGTAAATCAACTCCCGGTAATTGATCTGATTCCCAATGATCCAAAAATAGTTGTAATAAATGATTCAGAGCCTTTTAGTATTGGAGCATGTGTGTTTGATTCTATACTAATTTCTGCAGGCAATCCCGGTTCAAGTTACCAATGGAGTAATGGTTCTGTTGATGAGATTATAACAGTTTCAACATCAGGAATCATTTATGATGAGCAATCTTTTGATGTGAAAGTGACTGATCCATTAACCACTTGTAGTAATACTGCTCATTTGAGTGTGATTTTTACATTTAGTAACTGTAGCTATGGATTTGAAGAAAATGACCTAAACAGTGGAGTCAATGTATATCCCAATCCAAATACTGATGGAGTGTTTAAACTCACATCTTCAGTAATGAAAAACGATGTGATTGCAGAAGTTTTTAATTCCCAAGGGAAAAATGTATTTACAAAACTATTCGATGGCACATCCTCAGGCGAATTAGATGAAGTTATTGATCTCAGTAGTCAGCCTTCAGGAATCTATATTATGAGATTATATAACCAAAATAGAGCTGTTATAAAGAAACTTATTATAAAGTAGTAACTGAAAATACAGAATAAAACCAAGCGACTTAATGAAACAATTATTACTCTTTTTTTTCGTCTTTACGCTAGTTAATACTAATATAAACGCCCAAAACAGGTGTTCCTATCAAAAACCAAGACACGCGGAAAATTGGTTATTTAGTTCAAATGTTTGGTTGACAATTAATGGGAGTGCAAGCATTCGATCCATGCCCGAAAACCTCAAAACCGCAAATGGAAGTGGTGTGTACTCAGATGAAAATGGAGAACTTGTAGTATATTCCGATGGGTCAAAAATCTGGAACAAGGACCATGAAATTATATATCAGGGATTACTTGGAGATTTAGGATCAATGCAACCTGCTCTCTTCATTCCCAATCCTGATAATAATTCAATATTGTACTTATTCACTTCTGATATTTTAATGGGGCAATCAACCGTAGGAACCTACTATTATACGATAGATGTTACAGCTAATTCTGGCGAAGGTAAAGTAATGAGTATGGATAATTCCTTGCTAGCAGATGCAGTTCCCGTGCTCGCTGCTACCAGGCATAGCTCAGAAAATGCATATTGGGTTGTTACTCATCAACTTGGTAATAATAATTTTTATGCTTATAAAGTTAATAATCTTGGAATTAGTAATTCGCCAGTAATTAGTTCAACAGGTTCTTCAATTAGTCCCGATGGAAACACTAATGAAGCGATTAGCTATCTCAAGTTTTCACCCAAAGGAGACAAATTGGCCTTTGTTTCATTTGGCAAAGGGTTATTTGAGATTTTCAATTTCGATAGTGAAACAGGAAAAATAAGTATTGTAAAGCAAATAACACCTTCTTTTGTGACAGATATACGCAGGCCCTATACGATAGAATTTTCGCCGGATGGAAGCAAGATTTATCTCACGATTATTAATGGCAGCACTCAAAGCCCACGCGATAATGTCCTTTTACAATACGATCTGAATAATGATTATTCTGTAGTTCAGTTAAACGAAACTTCGAGTAAGGATATCATGGCAGTCCAATTAGCTCCCGATGGCAAAATCTATGCAACCCGTAGAGACAATACTTACATGGATATTATTGAAAATCCTGATAGAACTGGGGTTGATTGTAATTTTAAAGAAATGGGATTATTTCTTGATGGTGTTAAAGGTTTTACTGGTCTGCCTAACTTTGTCTCTAGTTTTCTGGATATCAAACCGATTGATTTTGATACTAAATGTCATGGTGATACAACAGAATTTAAAGTGTTGAACAATAGTAATACTGAAAGCATATTGTGGGACTTTGGTGATGAAGGTTCGGAGAATAATACTCTCACAACCACAAATGGAATGGCATCTCATGTTTTTAGTGAACCTGGTGATTATGTTGTAACTTACACAGAAAACAATGGGACGAAGAGCTGGACGCATCAGATACCTGTTACTATCTATCCGTTACCTGAGAATAATCTCAGACAAGCATTTCCAAATGATACCGCTTTTATAATGAAGGATGGCTCAAGTAGTATCCAATTATGGGCACAGGAAGGAATGTACTCCTATGAATGGACTCCTGGTGGTACTACAGATATTTCTTATACTGTAACTGCTCCGGGAGAATGCTCTGTAACTGTTGAGGATATGAACTGCTGCAGACTTAAAAGTACGCTTTTTGTTGAAGAATTTGATCCCAAAATTCCCAATGCTATTAAGCGTAGTAGTACATTATCAAATGATATCAATAGGGTTTTTAAGCCACTGGCACCACCGGATGGGGTTGCAGATTACAGTATGAAGATTTTTAATAAGTGGGGACAGATGTTATTTGAATCCAATGACCTTTCAATTGGATGGGATGGAAAGGTAAATTCAACAAATGCACCTGAAGGTATTTATCTTTGGTATATTACATTGAATGTAGCCAGGAACCAGATGAATAAAGGGATGTTTAAACTTTCTGGCACTGTAATGCTTCTTGATTAATCATTATGACATTATATTTTATTACCACAAAGCCGGGTTCACCGGCTTTGTTTATTTTTGTTGAATGAGCCATAAAAATAAGTTATCAGGATACTTTAGCAGCTTTTTTCAGGAAGTAATTCTTGATGTTTATCAAAGCCAAATAAATCCTGACCTTGAGGTTGCGATTATTAACGGCAGATATCAACTTAATACTGGAAAGGTTAACTATTCATTTGGTCCTTTGCACGATGCTTTCAGAAAATATTTCAGTAAAGATGTCCCAAAACTTTATGATGATTCTAAAGTGTTGATTCTGGGTTTTGGCGCAGGAAGTGTTGCATATATACTGAGAAACGAATTAGGCTTTAACTCACACATAACTGGGATTGAAGTTGATGAGACAGTAATCGAAATTGCCAGAAAGCATTTCTATCTTGATAAACTTAAAAACATTGAAACCCATGTATCAGATGCTTATGATTACGTTGAAAGTTGTTCAGGAAAGTTCGATCTAATAGTTATTGATATTTATATTGATGATAAAGTACCAGTTAAGTTTGAATCACGTGTATTTATAGAAAGAATATACCATTGCTTGAAAGATAGTGGAAAAGTTGTTTTCAATAGGCTTAGGCCTGCAAATTGTGGCGACCAGTCTATCAAAGTCCTCACTGGGAAATTCGATTCAATATTCCCGAAAGTGAAAACTGTTGTAATACCTATAAATAAGGCGAGTCCGAATTATTTTATTGTAGGCGAAAGATAGATGATTCAAGTCAGAACAAGCCTAATGAAGTAGTAATTTATTAGAATCAGTTGGCTATTTGAAACTATTTGGTATCTAAACTTCTATATTAACGTTGGTCGTTATCTCAGTGGGCTATATCTTTGTAGTTTATTAATTACGGTAAATACATGGAAAGAAGTAAAGAATGGTATGCTGCAGGAATTAGCAAAAAGCTGCATCTGCAATTAGGGCAAGTGTTTAATACCATAACACTTATGGATGGCGGTGCTACCATACCTTTTCTTGCCAGATATAGGAAAGAGATGACAGGTGGTTTGGATGAAGTTGTCCTGGCATCGGTAAGAGATGAGTATGAAGATCTTAAAGAACTTGAAAAAAGAAGAGACTTCATTATTTCGTCAATGACCGAACTCAATGTTCTTACCACTGACCTTGAGAATCAAATCATGGCAGCCAACACAATGACCGAACTTGAAGATATCTATCTGCCTTATAAACCGAAGAGAAGGACCCGTGCTACAGTCGCAAGAGAAAAAGGACTTGAGCCACTGGCAAAATGGATTATGATGCAAACCTCCGGAAGTCCTGAAATGAAAGCTGATGAGTTCATAGATGCCGAAAAATCAGTACCTGATGCTGAAGAAGCATTATCCGGGGCCAGAGATATTATTGCTGAGTGGGTAAGTGAAAGTAAGATAGCTCGTGAAAGAATGAGGTCAATATTTACCAGAGAGGCTTCGATTAGTTCCAAACCGGTTAAAGGTAAAGAGCTGGAGGGTATCAACTACCAGAATTATTACGATATTACTGAAAATCTAATAAAAGCCCCTTCGCATCGTATACTTGCGATGTTCAGAGGTGAAGAAGAAGGTTTCCTTAAGTTATCCATTGATCCCTCTGAGAGAGCACCTATCGATACGCTTAATCGGATTTTCATTAAGAATAATACTGAATCTGCCCATCAAATTGAACTTGCCATCAACGATTCATATAAGCGATTACTTAAGCCTTCAATTGAGAATGAAATGCGGGCTATAGTTAAAGAAAAGGCTGATCATGAGGCAATTAGAGTATTCACTGTTAATCTTCGACAGTTGTTACTTGCTCCGCCATTAGGCCAAAAAACAGTGTTGGCAATCGATCCTGGATTCAGAACAGGTTGTAAGATAGTCATTCTCGACCGCCAGGGTAATTTGTTGCACAATGAGACAATTTATCCCCATCCACCTCAGAATGAAGTGGGACCGGCCGTTTCGAAATTGAAAACCCTGGTTTCTGCCTATGGTGTTGAGGCAATCGCTATTGGAAATGGAACTGCAGGTCGAGAGACTGAAAATTTTGTAAGAAGGATTCCTTTTGACCATCAGGTTATTAGCATAATGGTGAATGAAAGTGGTGCATCAGTATATTCAGCTTCATCGGTTGCAAGAGAAGAATTCCCTGATTACGACGTGACAGTGAGGGGTGCGGTATCAATCGGTAGACGATTAATAGATCCACTGGCTGAACTCGTTAAGATTGATCCTAAGTCTATAGGAGTAGGGCAATATCAGCATGATGTGGACCAAAGTGCCCTTAGCCGAAGTCTCGAAGATACTGTTGTGAATTGTGTTAATCAGGTAGGTGTTGAGCTGAATACGGCTAGTAAACAACTCTTGAGCTATGTGTCAGGGGTTGGCCCTTCATTAGCGTCAAAAATAATTGAATACAGAAAGAAAAACGGTGCTTTTAAATCACGGCATGAGCTACTGAAAGTAAGTAGATTTGGAGATAAAGCTTATGAACAGGCTGCAGGATTTCTAAGGATCAGAGATGGTGAGAATCCACTTGATAGTAGTGCTGTCCATCCTGAAAGTTATAGTATTGTGGGCAAAATGGCAGAGTTTTTAAATTGTAGTGTAAAGGAGCTTATTGGAAAGAAAGAACTAATTCAAAGGATTGAGCCTCATAAATTTGTCAATGAAAAAGCAGGGCTACCAACAATAATAGACATAATTGGGGAGTTATCCAAACCTGGAAGGGACCCAAGAGATAAGTTTGATCTTTTCGAATTCGATAAAAATATTAATAGTATTGAAGATTTAAAACCTGGCATGATTTTAAATGGTATAGTTACCAATATTACTGCATTTGGTGCATTTGTTGATATAGGGGTTCATCAGGACGGATTGGTACACTTGAGTCAAATGGCTGACCGCTATATAAAAGATCCCAATGAGGTAGTGAAGTTAACCCAAAAGGTAAAAGTGAAAGTAATGGATATCGATGTTGCACGAAAGCGGATTTCATTATCAATGAAAGAAGCCAAACTTGCTGATAAGTTAAAGTCTGATGAATAGTATGAAAAATATATCTACCCTCGTGTGTGTCTTCGCAATAATGCTGTTTCTTACTGCGAATAAATTGTATTCACAAAGAATTATGGGAGCACTGATAGGTGGGGTAAATGCTTCACAGGTTGATGGTGACGAAGTCTTTGGATACCATAAATTCGGTTTAAATGTTGGAGCGGCTGCAATTGTTCCTATAACAGGTAATTGGTCTGTGAGTATCGAAAATGTTTATAGTGAGAAAGGCTCGAGGCAGAAAGCTCGCTTTATAGATTCACTCGATGGATCGTATGATCTTAAACTTAATTACCTGGATGTCCCCTTCCTTATACAATATACTGATAAAAATATTGCTACGTTTGGACTTGGAGCATCATGGGGTGGGCTTGTGAAGGTCTGGGAACAGCGCAATGGAATTACTCAAACAGGCACTACTCTGAATAGTGAGATTTATAGATCGAGTGACATCAATTTTTTAATGGATGTGAAGTTCAGAATGGTTAAACGATTGTATTTCAATTTCAGATACGCCTATTCATTAAGACCTATTGCATCCCGGGAAGT
Source organism: Bacteroidales bacterium UBA5507 (assembly GCA_002426195.1). Taxonomy (GTDB): domain Bacteria; phylum Bacteroidota; class Bacteroidia; order Bacteroidales; family Lentimicrobiaceae; genus Lentimicrobium. The sequence continues at coordinate 212,929 of DIOT01000056.1, forward strand.
AATTGATTCAAAAACCGGTTACCCCAATATTCGCGATCAGTATAATGGAATGTTTACTTTTAGATTATACTATATATTCAATGAAAAATTGAGTGAAAGAGTGACAAGAGGGCAACCTGCTACAAAATAAATGGGCAAAGATATGCTCCCTTAGTGTAAATGCAGGTAATAGGGATTCGTTAATCTAAGGTAGTCATTAGTGTAAAAGCCGTTCTCATCTCTAATTGTTAACTCTGACATCTCAATATTACCTGGACTTTCAATAGAGTATTCAAGAAGCACTCTATTAGGTCTTTTTCCTTTACGCGGAATAACGAAAGTTTTACGTGTTGCTGCAAGACCTTCCTGAATGCAAACTAAATCTAATTGCTCATAGTCCGGAACCGGAAATACAATATTCAGGTGTCCATTCTTTTTGAGAAGCAATTTAGCATAATGAATCAATTCATAAATGGGTAGAACTGAATTATGCCTGGCTGTATTTCTGCTTGTTATTGATGATTTGAGTGAATTTGTAAAATAGGGTGGGTTGGAGATTATCATATCGAAGCCACAAGCCGAGTCGTTTACTTTATCTTCTGACATTTGATTATAATACTCAGAAGCAAAAGCCCGAAAATCATTGTTTATGCAAGTTAACCGATTACTCCAACTACTATTTACAAAATTCTGCATTGCCTGGCAAAAAGCCTTAAAATCAATCTCTATTGCAGTTATCGTAGCATTAGTGTTTTGTGCGGCAATTAAAGCCAACAGGCCACAACCAGTACCAACATCCAGAATATTAGCCGTGGAGGTATAGTTAATCCATGCCCCGAGCAAAACTGAGTCGGTTCCGACCTTCATGGCGCAATCAGAATCTTCTACAGTGAATTTTTTAAATTTAAAAGCCATGAATTACTCAAGGTAAAGGTCAATAAGACCCTCTGGTGCATCAGTAAAGAGCTGCTTTTTTATTCGGTCAATTCCGGTAACAATCTCATCAGAGATGGGGATAAGGATTTCCTTACTTTTAAATTCTATGCTTAATACAGCTTGGTGGGGATATTCGAGAACTTCGTTTATGGTTCCGATAAAACCATGAGTGCTATCGTATACTTCAAATCCTTTGACCTCGTGATAATAAAATCTGTTTCCTGTGAGTTCGGGTAACTGGGACAAAGGTTGATATAGTTCGCATCCAACTAGAATTGAAGCTTGTTCTATTGAGTCTATATCAGTAAATGTGATAACAGCTTTATTGTTGTGTTTGAGTTCTACTCTTTCAATTAAAAATGGAATCAGTTTAGCATTCATTTGAACGAAAACTGATTCCATTTTTTCATAGTCCTCAGGATAATCAACATCTAAGTTGACCAACAAGGCTCCTTTAGCTGCAAAAGGTTTTATGATTTTTCCCAGATAAAAGTAGCCATCCATAAGGATAAATCATTCAGCTGAAGGCTGCTCTTCTGAAGTTTCTTCAGCAGCAGTTTCTTCTGTGGCTTCTGAAGCTTCTGCAGTAGCTGCAGATGCTGCTTCGGCTTCAAGCTGGCGCTTCTTAGCTAATTCAGCAGCTCTGGCCTCATTGACTTTAATTTCAGCTTCAAAAAGCTTTTTCTTAGCTTCTTTCTCACTCAGTTGTTCAGCTTTGATACTGCTAACCAATCTGGCTTGCTTGGTTTCTTTCCATTCATTAAAACGAACTTCGGCTACTTCTTTTGTAAAAGCACCTTTTTCCGCACCTTTCATCAGGTGATTGTAATGCAGAACTCCCTCCTGTGACAGAATATTCTTAACTGTAGGGGTTGGGTCAGCACCTTTACGTAACCATTCATAAGCCTTCTGGAAGTCAAGAATAATCTCAGCAGGCTTAGCAACTGGGTTGTAAGTGCCGATTTTCTCAATGAACCTTCCATCACGGGGTGCACGACCATCCGCAATTACAATGTGGTAGAAAGGTCTTCCCTTTTTACCAAAGCGTTGTAATCTCATTTTTGTTGGCATAAACTCTAAAAATTAAGTGTAAATAATTATTTTTTGGGGTGCAAAGTAACGCAAAATTTTAATACATAGCACTATTTGCTATCCTTTTTTCTATTAAAAATGTTGAGTCTGAGTAAGTCCAGTAACCCTTTTCGTTCTTTTATTATGACATCTTCAGGTGGAACCGAATCAGTCACAATATAACTTCTAGCCGGCCCTCTGAGAATAATTTCGGGGCTCAGGTGCTCATAGTCATATTCTGAAATCCAGCCACGACTCAGCATCTTCCCTGAGACCAAAGAATAGTAATTGCTTAAGTAATCACGCAAATTACCCTCTTTATCGAATGAGTATCTGAATAACTTAGGGCGAGGTACAATGCTTGCAATATATATACTTTCTGCTAAAGTTAGTTTTGATACGTCTTTATGAAAATAAAATTGTGCTGCTTCATTAACTCCATATGTCATGGGCCCTGTTTCAATAATATTCAGGTAAACCTCAAGTATTCTGTCTTTTGTGACTATATTCTGAGATTCCATCAACCATGTTATAAGCATTTCCTCAAGCTTTCGGGTTATGTATTTACTTCGGTTAAGGAATACATTTTTAACTAATTGCATCGATATAGTACTACCACCTCTTGCAAATCTCTTTTCCTTTATATTGGTAATTATGCTTTGTTTTATAGCATCGGGAATGAATCCTTCGTGGTAATAGAATTGCCCATCTTCAGAGGTTAGAATTGCATATTTTAAGTATTCTGGGATTTGATTCAATTTGCGATAATTTGGATTGGCCTCACCTACAATTATTTCTCTAACTGGCATTCCATTCTCAAATGGTGTGTAAATGAAGGGCTCATTGATATATGCAAAATTGGTTTTTCCGAATTGTTTTATCCTGAAACCTGTGCTCGTGAGTTTCGACTCAAAGAATAAGGAATCTGGTTGGTTAAATTCCATCTGAAATGCGAGATTAAAATTAAGAGTACCCTTAACTTTAATTCCTTCAAGATTTGTAAATAATCCTTCAGGTAAAGACTCAAAGAAGTCTTGAGCATTGATGCCTTCTTCTCTTATTCTAATATCAATTGCTTTCTCAGGATCAATACTATATTTAAAATAGGGGTGAAATCCTATTTTGTTGAATGAGATAAATGTTGAGCTATCCGCCTCAATGTATGAATTACCTATTAGTATATCGAATTCTATCTCAGACTGTTGAAGTTTTACATCTTGTGGGGAAATTCTTGCGTGAATTAACAAGGGGGCCCTGACATACACGTTCCCCATTAAATGGGTTGGCTCATTTCGCTTTCGTTCGCATTTAAAGCTTATACTTGCTGAATCAAATGCAATTAGAGTGTTCCATCGGTTCTTGATAAATGGAATCACTATTTTAGAATCCTGACCCTTTACTGAAATGTCTAATTTATGGTGGTCAGAATCCAAAAGGCCTTCAACATTCCATATAGCCATTAAAGAATCTTCCTCCATGTAAATAGTCGTTCTGAAAAGGTGGTTAGAAATGTCCAAATCAGGAATTGACATTTCAAGGTAACTAGTATCAATCTCCGCTTTAATCCTGAAGTCATGGATGCTGGTCTCAGAAGGAACAAGGTTAAAGAGCCCATTCATCACCCTTGAAACCTGCAAACCGTAATCAGTTACATCCGTGGACGATCTGGCTGCAAGAGTTGTGTCTGCTTGATTCTCTATTAAAAACAAGTAATTACTCTCACTTCCCTTTCGCGTTAGGCTTATAAGTGTTTCTTCAAGATTAAGGTTAGTAATTACTATATCTCTTGACAACAGTGCCAAGGGCTTAAAGCTGAGATTGATATCGTTTATTTGGACTAATGTATCTCTTTGTAATGGAACTACAGTAAAGTCCTTCAAAATGATTGTTCTAAATCCTGAGAATGAAGCTTTTGAGTAAGAAAGGTGAAGCTTGTAATGTTTTTCAATAGACTGGAACCGAATATCAATCAAATGTCTCAGAACCGGATTACGAAGAGTAAAGAAGGCAATGACAAGTAGGACAATCAGAGCTACACTAGTTAACGCAATGAATTTCAGCGTTATACGTTTATTAACTAATCTGTAATGCAAGGTGAATAAATTTTCGCAAAGATAAACTTATCAACATAAGGGCTGAACGCCATAGTTATTGGTTATTTTTACCGGAGATTATCAAAAACCATACCTTATTGATTTCAACATAGTTATAGAGTGATGAGCAAATTTTCGCATTTACATGTACATTCAAAGTTTTCGATTCTCGACGGTGCTTCTGATATAAAAGATATGTTTAAGAAGGCTGTAAAAGATGGGATGCCTGGCATAGCGCTTACTGATCATGGCAATATGTTTGGTGCATTCAAATTTGTTGCTGAAGCTGAGAAATATAATATAAAAGGTCAGCCACCTACTATTAAACCGGTAGTGGGTTGTGAGTTTTATCTTGTAGAAGATAGATTTAAAAAGCAGTTTTCGAGGGAAATTAAGGATGTTCGTTATCATCAGTTACTACTTGCCAAAAATGCGATGGGATACAGTAACCTGGTAAAGCTTTGCTCACTTGGCTATATTGATGGCTTATATGGAAAATATCCTCGTATTGACAGGGAACTTATACTCCAATACCACGACGGTCTGATAGCTACTACCTGTTGTCTTGCAGCCGAAGTTCCACGCACTATTATAAATAAAGGTGAAACAGAAGCTGAGAAGGTTTTTAAATGGTGGCTTGATATTTTTGGGGAAGACTATTACGTTGAGCTACAGCGCCATGGTATAGCTGATCAAAATAAAGTAAATGAAGTGCTGGTCAGATTTGCTAAGAAATACGGAGTTAAAACCATTGCAACTAATGACTCCCATTATGTTGAGCAGGATTTTTATGAAGCTCATGATATTCTGCTTTGTGTAAATACAGGTGAATTGAAAAGTACTCCTACAGTTAAGGATTACGATGACGAAGAAACTTCAGGAAAGGGTAAAAGATTTGCCTTCTATAACGACCAGTTTTACTTTAAATCAACCGCGGAGATGTCTGAGACATTCAGAGACTTGCCGGAATCAATTGACAACACAAATGAAATAATTGATAAGGTTGAGTTACTTAATCTGAAAAAGGATATAATGTTGCCGCATTTTGCTCTTCCAGGGGGCAAAACGGATCAATTTGAGTATCTGTATGAAAAGACTTTTGAAGGTGCGAAATCAAAGTATGGATCACTGACTCCTGAAATTACCGATAGAATTCATTTTGAATTGGAGACCATAAAGAAAATGGGTTTTACGGGATACTTTCTGATTGTGGCCGACTTCATAACTGCCGGACGTGATTTAGGTGTTTTTGTTGGACCAGGAAGAGGATCAGCTGCCGGTTCAGTTGTTGCATATTGTATTGGAATAACAAACATCGACCCAATTAAATATAACCTGCTTTTTGAAAGGTTTTTAAATCCAGAGAGAAAGAGTATGCCTGATATTGATACCGATTTTGATGATGAGGGCAGGCAAAAAGTGATTGATTATGTGGTTGAGAAATATGGAAGAAATCAGGTCGCGCAAATAGTAACATTTGGTAGCATGGCTGCTAAAAGCTCAATTAAAGATGTTGCACGTGTTCTTGATTTGCCATTAAGTGATTCAAATGCTCTGGCTAAATTGGTTCCCGACAAACCAGGTACAGAGCTTGCCAGAATTATGTCGGCCCCAATAGCCGGTAAAGATGGCTTGGTTGAGAAAGATCAATATAACAATGAAGATATTGATGCAATTAAAAAGCTGAGAGAAATTTCTGAAGGAAATGATTTAAGGGCAGAGGTGCTTAAAGAGGCGGTGAAGCTTGAAGGAAGTGTTAGAAGTACAGGAATGCATGCTGCTGGGATTATAATCGCACCAACAGATATAAAAAACATTATTCCGGTACTAACTTCTAAGGAAACAAATCTGTTAATAACCCAATTTGAAGGTAAGGAGATTGAAGAAGCCGGTGTAATCAAGATGGATTTCCTTGGCTTAAAGACACTCAGCATTCTTAGAGATGCCTTAAATCTTATTGAGGCTAATTATAAGATTAGAATTGATCTTGATAACATTCCTCTTGACGATAAGGAGACTTTTGAGCTTTACCAGAAAGGAGAAACAAATGGAACATTCCAGTTTGAATCACTTGGAATGCAGAAACATCTCAGGGAACTAAAACCTGATAAATTTGAAGATTTAATTGCCATGAATGCCCTGTATCGTCCAGGCCCAATGGATAATATCCCCAAGTTTATTAACCGTAAGTTCGGAAGAGAAAAGGTGGTGTATGATACTCCCGAAATGGAGGATTTATTAAAGGAAACATACGGAATCACTGTATACCAGGAACAGGTGATGTTACTCTCACAAAGACTTGCGGGATTTTCAAAGGGGGATGCTGATACACTTCGAAAAGCTATAGGGAAAAAGAACCAGGAAGCTCTGGCAAAGAACAAGGCTAAATTTGTTGATGGATGTGTTAATAATGGAATAAGCGGTGAGATAGCTAACAATATTTGGGCTGACTGGGAATCATTTGCTTCATATGCATTCAATAAATCACACTCAACCTGCTACGCTTTTGTTGCATTTCAAACTGCTTACCTCAAAGCCCATTATCCTGCCGAATACATGGCTGCAGTTCTTACACACAGTTTGAATGATCAGAAAAAGCTGGTGTTTTTTATCGAAGAAACCAAAAGAATGGGTATTCCTGTGTTAGGCCCTAATGTTAATGAATCAGGCTATCAGTTTACAGTAAATAGTAAAAAGGAAATTCGTTTTGGTATCGGTGGATTGAAGGGAATAGGGGAAAATGCTGTAGCAGCACTGATAGAAGAGCGGAATTCAAATGGCCCATATAAGAACATTTTTGATTTAACACGTAGGGTAAATCTAAGAACTGTAAATAGGAAGAGTCTCGAAGTGCTTGCCAAAGCCGGAGCTTTCGATGATTTTCCAAACTCCCATCGGGCACAGTATTTTCATAAAGAAACCCCTGATGGTCTTATCTTTCTTGAGAAAGTAATCAAGAATGCCATAGACTACCAAAATCATAAAATGGGTGCACAGGTTAGTCTTTTTGGTGGTGTTTCAGAAGTAGAAATGCCTGAGATTCAATTGCCAGCCTGCGAAGAATGGTCGACAACCATTAAACTTGAGTTGGAGAAGGAAGTTGCAGGATTTTATATTTCCGGACATCCACTAAACGATTTTAATCTTGAGATTCAATCATTTTGCACTGGAACAGTTAACGATCTTCTTTTTGAGAACAGTAAAGCGAATTTAGGGAAACCACTGGCAATCGCCGGAATGATTACCAAGCCTGAACATCTCATTTCTAAGAATAATAAACAATACGGCAGATTTAACCTGGAAGATTGGGGCGATACTGCTCAACTCGTAGTATTCAGTGAAGACTATCTGAGAATTAAACACTTATTAGTTGAAGGTACTACAGTTTTAGTGAAAGGTACATTCCAGCAGCGATTCAAAGAAGCCGAAAAACTTGATTTTAAAATTGCATCTATGACGCTTCTGTCGGAGGTTCTGGAAAAGCAAACTAAGAAGATTCTTGTAAAATTAAGCTCATATGCGGTCAATGAAGATCTTATAAATCGATTCAAGAATTCTATTACAGCTAACCGGGGAAGTATTCCACTTACTTATGAGATAATCGATGAATCTGAAAAAGTTACAGTTAGATTTGTTTCAAAAGTGCCTGTTTCTCCACAATTCGCACTCGATGTTCAAAAAAACATTAATGAAGTTGAAGTTGTAATCAGTTAGAATAATTCTATTATCTTTGAAGGCAAGAAATGTAAAAATCTTAAAAAATTGAATAATATGGCTATTGAATTAACCGATGCTAATTTTGAAGATGTCGTAATTAAATCAGACAAACCGGTACTTGTTGACCTATGGGCTGAATGGTGTGGCCCTTGTCGTATGGTAGGACCAATTGTAGAAGAACTGGGTGTTGATTATGAAGGAAAAGCTGTAATTGGTAAACTTGATGTTGATAGCAATCCTTCTGTCACAGCTAAATTTGGAATAAGAAATATTCCAACAATACTTTTCTTCAAAAATGGAGAAGTCGTCGATAAGCATGTCGGTGTATCTCCTAAGTCGGTGTTGGCAGCCAAACTTGAGAAACTTATTTAATTTATTTGATGTTAGTTCTTCCGGGATGCAATGTTAATTGCATCCCGTTGCTATTTCAGTAGACAAGCAAATTTTATTATGTATGCCAATTGAGCAGGTACGGTTTGATGAATTATTACCCCTTGAGCTCCTTGCACGGCAAGTGGTTGAAGGTTTTATTACCGGTATGCATAAAAGCCCTTTTCATGGCTTTTCTGTCGAATTTGCAGAACATAGGTTATATAATCAGGGCGAATCGGTTAAGCATATCGACTGGAAACTATTTGGGCGGACAGACCGAATGTATGTCAAGCGTTTTGAGGAGGAAACGAACCTGAGATGTCAGATAGTTATAGACGCTTCCTCATCAATGTACTATCCCGCTATTAGCAAGCCCTCAATTGATAATCCTGATAAAATTTCATTCTCAGTTTATGCCACAGCAGCGATAATTCAATTGCTTCATAAGCAACGAGATGCTTCAGGATTGAGCATCTTTACTGATGAGGTAAAAGTGCATACTGAGGCTCACTCAAATCTTGTTCGTAGAAAGTTCTTATTCAGTAAATTGAATGAATTACTTGATGAAAAAAGCGACAAGAAGGGAAGAGGCACAAAAGCAGCCAGTGCGATTCATCAAATTGCCGATAATATACACAAGCGCTCACTTGTGGTAATTTTTAGCGATATGTTTGAGCATGGATATAACAGTGAGCTCTTCTCAGCCCTTCAGCACCTTAAGCATAACAAGCATGATGTGATTCTCTTTCATGTAAACGACAGGAAGTCGGAAATTGATTTCTCTTTCGACAATAAACCGGTTAAATTCATTGATCTCGAATCTGAAGTGGAAATTAAGCTTAGACCAGGGGAAATAAGAGAAGAATACGTCAAGAGAGTTAGTGAATTCAGATCAGAACTTTTAAAAAGATGCGCACAATACCAGATTGAGTTTGTAGATGCTGATATAAATAAAGGCTTCAAGCAAATATTACTACCATTCCTTTTAAAAAGGATGAAGATGATGTAAGATAGATCTATCATTCTTTATTTGAGTACTTACCTAATTTATTATAGATGACCATAAACGAGGATTTTCTTGTAAGACTTGAGAAACAATTGATTAATAGTGGCACATGGCCTCAATTATACATATTCAAGTTCATAATTACTGATAACACCAGAAGTTATGCTATTCTACAGGGAATATTTGGTGAAGAGTCGAGGTTGTCAGTACGACATTCAACAAAAGGCAAGTACATATCGGTTACTATCAGAGAGATGATGATTAATCCTTCAGAGGTAATAGAACGTTATCGAAAAGCAGCAATTATAGAAGATATAATTGCTTTATAATAAAAACCCTCCACTAAGATTATAGTGGAGGGTAGAATTTATGAAAACAGGTATCTTTTACTTTGCAAAACTAATAGCCCGAGTTTCTCTGATAACTGTAATTTTAATCTGACCGGGATATGTCATCTCGTCCTGAATTTTCTTTGATAAATCGTATGATATCTTGTTTGCTTCATCATCGGATACTTTGTCTGCTCCCACGATAACTCTCAATTCTCTACCGGCCTGAATTGCATAAGTTTTTACTACTCCCGGATAGGAGAGAGCTAACTCTTCAAGATGGTTCAACCTTTGAATATAAGCTTCCACTATTTCACGACGTGCACCCGGACGTGCTCCTGAGATTGCATCACAGGTTTGAACAATTGGTGCTATAAGACTTTCCATCTCTATCTCATCATGATGTGCACCAATAGCATTGCAAATGTCTGCCGGTTCTTTGTACCTTTCTGCAATCTTCATACCTAAAATTGCGTGTGGAAGTTCTGGTTCATTATCCGGTACTTTGCCAATATCATGTAACAATCCGGCCCGTTTAGCTTTTTTCGGACTAAGGCCAAGTTCTGCTGCCATAGTAGCACATAAATTAGCTACTTCTTTTGAGTGTTGTAGCAAATTCTGACCATAAGAAGAGCGGTATTTCATCTTACCTATCATTCTTATTAGTTCGGGATGCAAACCATGGATTCCAAGATCTATAGTCGTGCGTTTGCCGGTTTCTATAATTTCCTGCTCTATTTGTTTTTTTACTTTACTTACAACTTCTTCAATACGAGCGGGATGAATCCTTCCATCAGTCACGAGTTTATGCAATGATAAGCGGGCAATTTCACGACGGACAGGGTCAAATCCTGAGAGAATAATTGCTTCAGGAGAATCATCGATTATAATCTCAACACCGGTCAATGATTCAAGAGTACGTATATTACGTCCCTCACGCCCAATAATACGACCTTTAATTTCTTCACTCTCAATGTTGAAAACCGAAACACTGTTCTCAATGGCATGCTCTGCAGCTGTTCGTTGAATAGTCTCTATTACTATCTTACGCGCCTCATTATTTGCTGTTAGTTTTGCTTCTTCAACAATATCTTTGATTTGAACCATTGCCTGAGCTTTGGCTTCATCCTTTAGAGTGTCAATTAATTGAGTCTTCGCTTCCTCGGCCGACATGCCGCTAATTTCCTGCAATTGGTCAATTTGCTGTTTAACAGATTTGTCGAGTTCCTGTTGCTTCTTGTTAATAATCTCAACCTGGGCTGTCAGATTGTCTTTAATAGTAGAGATTTCCTTTTGTTTTCTTTGTAATTCTTCTTGTTTTTGAGCCAGGGATGTTTCTTTTTGCTTTAAACGATTTTCATTTTTAAGGAATTCCTTGTTTTTCTCCTGAAAGGTATTCTCATAATCAGATTTCATTTGAAGGAATTTTTCCTTAGCCTGAAGGATTTTATCCTTCTTAATCATTTCTCCTTTCTCTTCGGCGTCTTTGATGATGTTTTCACTTTTCTTTTCAATTGCTTTTTTAATGAAAGAACTAGTGATTATAACACCAATAGCGATACCAAGTATGGCCGCCACAATGCCTATTATTATTGCTGTCATCATGTAATTTGGTTAGTTTATATATATTGAGTTTGGAGTTCATAAAACAAAAAAAACCCGCATTGATCGTGAGTTTTGGTAAACCCCAAAACTACATGATTGGAGCTGCCAGGGATGTCAAACTTCCAATGCTCCCAAAGGGAGACCGGCCGAAGCCGGTTAAGGCCTGTTTTTCATCCATTATCTGAGCTTTGCCCCAAAGTTGAAAATGTTGAGTTTACAAACGATTCGATTCAATGCGGGATATCTTAATACTTTTCAAAGAACTAATGCTTAAACTTTATTTAAAATGACTGTTAGTCCAAATGGTCCGATAATACCTTGTCAATCTCTGCTAATTTATCAAGCATTTCGTTGTCGCGGTATTTTAATTGATCTTCCAGTGAATGGGCACTAACTGAAAACTGAAGTGCAACCATTGCAAGTAAATCTTGCTTGTCTTTATACTGGAAGTACTTAGCATAATTTTCAATTTGATCTTCAATCGCTTTGGTAGCTTTTCGCAAACCCTCTTCCTCACTACGAGCTATTTTTAACTTGTATGGTCGGTCTGCTATTACTACTGTGATTGAAAGTTCATCCATTACTCAACTAACAGTTTATTTATTTAAAAGTCTCACACAATTGTCGATTTCCCGCAAGAGTTCGTTAATTTTAAGTTTAACTTCTGTCTTACTTTCCTCTTTACTCAAAGATTTAGCTAATTTTAGTATTCTAATCTTCTCCTGTTGCTGGTCAATTCTTAGCTCCAGGTTTATGCTTTTATTCTTGTACTCTTCAATTCGCTCCTTTAATTCACGGTTTTCATTTTGAAGTCGGGCTACCAGACCAATCAATTTACGCACCTTATATTCTATACCACTTATAAGAGTACCCGGACTTTCCATGAATACTTAATTATATGTTGCAAAGGTATGCTAAACTTTGCAATTTGCCAAAAGCCTTTAAAAATCGATTCCTTATTCAAATATACTAAAATAACGCTCGATTTGAAAGTATATTTTTACTTTTAAGTCAAATTTCTATCCATGACAGAGGACTTTCTACATTACTTGTGGCAGAATAAGCTATTCGCTGATACTCTGACAACTACACTAGGTGAACAAATTGAAATAATTCATACCGGATATCATAATTTCAATGCAGGACCTGACTTTTCTGATGCCCGTTTAGTTATTTCCAATACAAAATGGGCCGGGAATATTGAAATTCACTTAAACGCCTCAGATTGGTTTAAGCATGGCCATCACCATGATGAAGCATACAATAATGTTGTCCTCCATGTTGTTTACAACAACGATATAGAACAGCATATGTCGGGAATGCCAGTTTGTGAACTTAAAGGGAAGGTTAATCTTAAGTTATATGAAGCCTATGAAAGCTTCCTCTCCAAAAAGGAATTCGTACCCTGTTTTAATGATCTGACAACTATATCAGAAATAGATCTTACACTCTGGCTCGAAAGAATGCTCATTGAGAAACTTCAAAGCAAGTCAGATTTCATAAATGATGCACTAAAAAGATCTCAGAACGACTGGGGAGAGGCTTTTTACCAAGTCCTGGCACGAAGTTTTGGATTCAAGGTAAACAGTCTGCCATTTGAAATGCTATCACGAAATCTACCTTTAAGAATACTGGCTAAACACAGTGATAGTTTATTTCAGACTGAAGCACTACTTTTCGGTCAGGCAGGATTACTTTCGCAAGAACTTCTCGACCCATACTCGCAATCGCTTTTCAATGAGTATATCTTTCTTCGGAAGAAGTATCAACTTGCTCCAATCTCAAAATCTTTATGGAAGTTTTTAAGAATGCGCCCGGTTAATTTCCCGACAATTCGACTGGCTCAACTTGCAGCTGTTATTCAATCCACATCCGGTAATCTCTTTAAAATTCTCTCTTTGCCTTCTGTTGATAAAATGCTTGAGTTATTTGATGTATCAGCATCTGATTACTGGCACACCCATTATGTGTTTGATGTTGAATCACCTTCAAAAAGTGGCCATTTGGGATTAAAGGCTTCTTATCTGTTGATTGTCAATGCGGTTCTTCCATTTATGTTTGTGTATGGGAGTTCATGTGGTAATGATGACTTATGTCATAAAGCATTGAGCTTTCTTGACCAAATACCTGGTGAGGAGAACTCTGTAATTTCTAAATGGGAACAGGCTGGTATTCATGCTCCTACTGCTTCTAAAAGTCAAGCATTAATGGAACTAAAATCATCATATTGTGATAATAAGAAATGCCTTCATTGCAGAATCGGAAACTTAATTATCAGGAAGCCTGAATTTCTTAACCCTATGTAATTACTGTTCCAAAAAATATTTTGTATTCATCTTTATTTTCTTAATATTGCATCAACTTAAATAATTGATCACTCAAAAATACTGCTGATGGGAGATAACACTGAGAATTGGGGATCACGAGTGGGATTAGTTCTTGCTATGGCCGGTAATGCTGTCGGATTTGGAAACTTTCTCAGATTCCCGGTTCAGGCAGTACAGAATGGTGGAGGCGCATTTATCATACCTTATTTGGTATCTTTCCTTGTCATGGGAATTCCTCTCCTTTTTATTGAATGGTCTACCGGTAGATTTGGTGGTAAATCGGGTAATCATTCAACACCCTTTATCCTCCATACAATGGACAAGAGATGGATCTGGAAGTATGTTGGAGTGTTCGGAATATTTTCCAATATCGCTATTGCATCTTACTATTGCTATATGGAGAGTTGGACAATGTCATATATGTATCACTCATTGGCTGGTACATTCAACTCGATGAACCAAACACAGGTGGCGCTGTTTTTTAGCGATTATCTTGATGTCACAACATCAACAACCGGTATTCCATATGAAGCACTCGTATTTTTTGTATTCTGCCTCGCACTGAACACATATATCCTAAGCCGGGGACTCAGTCAGGGTGTTGAAACTGTTGCAAAAATTGGAGTCCCATTGTTAATATTCTTCGGCATCTTCTTGGCAATTAAAGGGATTACATTAAAAGCAGGAAGCCAGGGGGCAGTATTTGATGGAACAGTAGGATTGAATTTCTTATGGACTCCTGATTTTTCATCACTATCCAATCCTAAAGTCTGGTTGGCCGCTGCAGGTCAAATATTCTTCACTTTATCCGTTGGTATGGGTTCTATTCAATGTTATGCTTCATTTGTTCGTAAAAATCAGGATGTGGCTTTAAATGCATTGTCTGCAGGATGGATGAATGAATTTGTTGAAATAGTCCTGGGAAGTGCTATAATAATTCCTATTGCAATTGGTTATTTGGGGATTGACAATGTTATTGAACTTACTCAGATTGGGGGATTAGGTCTTGGATTCAGAACAATGCCATTCTTGTTTGAACAATGGGGACCAATAATTTCTGCAATAGCAGGATTTGCCTTTTTCGGAATGTTGTTTTTTGCTGGTATAACATCATCTCTTGCTATGGGAACTCCAGGTATTAGTTTTCTTATGGATGAGTTCAACTGGAAGAGAAAAAATGCAGCCCTGGCATTTGGTGTAATTACATTATTACTTGGACTTCCTACCATTTTCTTTTTTAATTATGGAGTATTTGATGAATATGACTACTGGGCAGGAACCGTGGCTTTGGTTGTCTTTGCGCTGTTTGAGGCAGTTCTTTTTGCATGGGTTTTTGGAATGAAGAAAGGTTGGCAGGAAATTACATCAGGTGCTGATATTAAAGTCCCCATAATCTACAAGTATATCATTAAGTATGTAACTCCTGTTACACTGATTATTGTCTTTTTTGGAGCCTTGCTTAGACCCGTTGATGATAACTGGAGCTTGATAAGTTTTAAAGGATGGCCCTTGCATAATGAGAGTATAATAGGTCAATTGAGACATCAGGGCATTGGGCCGAATGATAAATGGTTTGCTGAAAATTTTTACTCGGAAAATACCGGATTAGTAGACTCTGTTTACCAAAACAGTTCTTCAAAAAGAACATCTGTGATTGTAAAAGGCACTACTCCCGAAGGAAAAGTGCAATCTAAAACATATATCCTGAATAATAAAACTCATGTCTTGACTGTATCAAAGGGCGATGAGGTCAAAGCTGGAGATGTTATATACACAGGCAAAGTAATAAACAAAGTGTTTTATATTGATATGGCCAGGGCTTTGCTAGTTGGTTTGTTTATTTTTATTGCAATATTGGTCCTGGCAGCATTCAGAAAGAGAAGAAAGGAGGGTATGGTTATATGAACACCGGTGCTATAATTATGATGATTACCGTTGAATCGATAGCTATTGCATTAACAGGTTACTTTTTTTATAAAGTTTTAGTAACCAAACCTCATAATGAGGATGAAATGGATGATAATACAGAATCGTGAAAAACAAGATCAAGGACTTTTTTAGTTTTTCAAAGTCCGAAAGAAATGGTATTATCATTTTACTCTCTCTGACTATCTTTTTAGCCATAGTGTCACATTTGCTTGAAAAGAGTCGCTCTGACGAATTTGACAAAGATGCTCTTTTTGAAGCTGATGTTAAAGAATTTTTGAGTGGTCTTAATGTCTCTTCTGAAAACAAGGGATCCAATACAATTGGGAACGCTGGATTTGATTATAAATCTTCAGTTCCAGGAAACCGCAGGTATACCCCTTTCCCATTTGATCCAAATACTCTCGAACTTAAGGGTTGGGTTAAGATGGGATTTTCTGAGAAACAAGCAAATGTTATACTAAAGTACAGGGAAAAGGGTGGTAGATTTTATAGAAGAGAAGATTTTAAGAAATTATTCATTATAGATAAACAAACATACTCAATATTTGAATCTTACATCACTATTCCAACATCGTTTACAGAAGGAAGCAAAAAAGTAGTAGAAGACATATCACACAATGAATCATCTCTCCATCGCGAATCAATTGAGATTAATGGTTCTGACTCTGCAGGCCTGACAAGAATATATGGAATCGGCCCGGTTTTAGCCTCAAGGATTATTAAGTATAGGGAAAAGCTCGGTGGCTTCTGTAAAAAGAGTCAATTAATGGAAGTATATGGTATTGATAGCGTAAGATTTAATCAGATTGAAAATCAAGTTGATATAGATACATCCGGAATAAAGCGTATTTTTATCAATAAAGTTTCCCTTAATGATTTGAGGAAATGCCCATACCTTGATTACTATATGGCAAAGAAGATTATAGATAAAAGGGTACAGAAAGGGAAATTTTACTCAATGGAGGAGATAAGTGCTCTTTTTAGTTCTAAGCCTGAAGTATATTCTAAAATCGCACCATATATTACTCTTTAACCGGTCGTGAAGAATAATTTGTCCACCTAGGTGAGATAAGTCTTTGTGAGGGTTGTTCGTAGAACTATCCTTATGTGGCAGGGTCATTTGGTTTCGAAGTAAAGGTTGACGAATAATGAGTGCCATTTTCTCCTGTTGTTGTGGTTGAGTCATCTTCATCATCTTCTTCTTCAGGCCATTCATAGACTTTTCTTTGAGGACCGACATCCCTGTATCCAAAAGCCAGAATTATACCTGCTATTGTCCCCATCAAGTGGGATTCCCAGGATATCCTTTCTCCGGGTGAAAAACCGGGAAAAATTCCCCAAACAAAACTCCCATAAAGGAATGTCACCAGTAAACTAAAAGCAATTAAACGCGGTTCCTTTCTTATGATACCTGATACCAAATGATATGCGGTCAGGGCATAGACAACACCACTTGCACCAATGTGATATGAGTTTCCCCTGGCAAATAGCCATACCCATATACCAGTCAAAAGCCATGAGAAGATAAAAATTTGCCAGGCTTTATTACGATAGTAATAAAAAAGTGCAGCACTTAATAAAAACAACGGTATCGAGTTTGAAATCAGATGTTTGTAGCTACCATGGAGTAAAGGAGCAAATAATATCCCTTTGAGGCCTTCAACTTTAAGTGGTAGGAGTCCCATAAAGGATAAGGAAATACCCATCAATTCCTCAGCTAATTTTACAAGCCATAAAGCCGCAACTATCCCTGCTGCGAGTAATGAAGATGATACGATTTGTTTTTTTTCCTGGTCAACTGACATTATTGATTAGTTTGAAGATAGTAGCTGGTGTTTCCTACTACTCAATAAACTCTTTAGGTTTTTTAATTGTGAATACCCTGCTAATATTAAATCCAAAATAAATATCACCGTTGTCCCATTTGCCCATTGTTTCGGTAATAAACGCTCTTTCAAACATTGGTTGTGCATTAGTAAAATGTAACTGGAAAACGTGTCCACCTGTTTCAATATCAACTCCCACAGCCAAAGGATTCTCAAAATTATCTGCTACATATCCAGGTAAATTGTGGAAGTATTCCATGTTTATGCTCAGTCTTTTTGTGATTTTATAACGCCCACTGATTCCTATAGCAAAGTTATCATTTGTTCCTTTCTCAACCACCAGATTTTTATGAATGTAACTCGGAGTCAATTGAACTGAAAAAGACTCAGAAAACTTTCTAGCTATAAGTAACTGATTGACAAAGGAAAGCCGGGATGAAAAATAATTTGATCTTTCGGTATCCTGCCACTTTAACGAGAATAGGTCGGAAGAGGAAAATAAACTTACCGATAGTGGCATGTTTCTTACTCCTGTGCTTTGTCGAAGCAACTTTACTTTTAGAAATCCATCAAATGTTTTCTGATAAGTACTACGACCTATGCCTACACTTAATCTGTCATTTATACCGTATTCAAGCCCAAGTCTTATTGTTGCCTGGTCAAGTCCAAAGAAATCGTATGCTCCCTGATTAAGCCTCCCAAAATGGTGTGATATTGTAAATAGCAATACTCCATTAGCCGGATTTTCAATTGAATGTCCTGACACAACTCTGGTTGTTTTAAAGGTGGCAGTTGCATAATCAGTAGTTGGTTCTTCTTCTCCAAATAGATCCATAAGGTCTTCCTGCCCAAATAGAAGGTTAGATGAAAAAAGAAAAACCACCAGAAGCCATAAAGTGTTGTGTGTTTTTTTCATGTTTTAGTTATTAGGGGCACCTGCATTTATCCAGGCATTAATTTTAGAAAGTTCACAGGCAGGCAATTTTTGTGCATTCTGAGGCATTGGACTTGCTCCGGGCTCATGATTCACAGCTTTGCGAAATATTCCGCTTTGAATGTGAGGTAGTAATGCCTGATAACTATCAGTTATAACACCCCCGGAAGCAATTGATGAACTGTGGCATTGATTACAGTTTGAAGTCAGAATTGGTTGTATTGTTCCCGAGAATGTTATATTGGAAGTATCACAAACGCCTCCTCCTGTTCCCGGATATAACTCTTCTTCACTATCATAATAGCATGACGTAAAAACTGTGGTGAGACACACTAACCATAAACCTAAAGTCATTATTCTCATTTTCAGAAATTTTAATTGTTAGGATTCCCTGATTCAATCCACTTTCTTATTTGTGAAATATTGCACTCCTGAAGTTTATTACCATTAAATGGCATGGGGGTGAAACCAGGTTCATGTGACACTGTTCCTAATAACCTTCCATCTTCAGCGACTAAGGCAACTGATTCATAAGTATCCAGACGCACATTTCCATTTGCTGTATTGGCGTTATGACAACCAACACAGTACAAGTTGAGAAGTGGCTGAATAGATCCGGAAAAAGTAAAATTTGTTGTATCACATTCACTGCATTCATTGTTTTTTGCACCCTGATTAATCCAATCTCTTATTGATGCGATTTGCTCAGTATTTAAAGGCGAAAAAGGAGGGGGTGGCATCCTGTCGTCGGGATCGTTATCAGTTATTCGCTCATAGATATCACTATCAGCTGCATTTCCAGGACGAATTTCACCACTCGCCATAATGCTTTCGTAGGTTGAAAGATTTATCCCTTCCTGAGCAGTTATATTGTCATGGCATCCCGACATAGCACAGCTCGACTGAAATATTGGTAGTACTTCATTTATAAAGTAAACTGAATCGGGATCGCATTCAACAATTGTGTTTGTGTCAGGAGGATTTGGATCGACCGGAACAGGTTGGTCGGGTTCATGTTTGCAGGAGATTATAAATAAGCTAAATGCTATTAAAAGAAAATAGCTTGTGTGATGTAAAAATCTCATTTTCAGGTAAGAATAAAGATTACATTGTTGTTTTTATTTATTTGCTTGCTGCTAAAAAATGTTAAGAACCTAATAATAAATTCTCTAATTTAACCTTAATAAATCATTTAGGCTTAATTTTGTTTGCAATAACACTAAGAAAAAAGAAAACAATCATGATAAGTGATAAAACATTATATAAAATATGGGTGGGTTTGCTTCTTGCAGGTGCACTTTTAACATCATTGCTTTCTAATGCCCAGAATATTGAAACTCGCAGGAATGTTGAAAAATTCACATCTCTACTACAGATTATAAATTATTATTATGTAGATTCAACAGATCAGTCAGAACTTACAGAGACGGCTGTCGTTGCAATGCTAAAGGAGCTTGATCCTCATTCTGTTTATCTTTCAAAAGATGAAGTGAGGAAAGCAAATGAACCATTAGTCGGCAACTTTGAGGGAGTTGGAATCCAATTTCAATTATTTCATGATACTATATTAGTTATTGCAGCAGTTCCGGGTGGGCCTTCAGAAAAAGTTGGTGTAATGGCAGGTGATAAAATTCTTACCATAAATGGGGAAGAGGCATTCGGTAAGAAAGTAACCAATACATACGTAATGGAAAGGCTACGTGGTACAAAAGGTACCAAAGTCAATGTTGGAATTTTGAGAAACAATCAGTTACCGCTTATTGATTTTACAATAACCCGCGATAAAATTCCTTTAAATAGTATTGACGCGACTTTTATGCTGACAAGCGATATAGGCTATATTAGATTGACCAGGTTTGCACGGACATCAATGGTCGAAATGCAGGAATCTATCAGGAATCTTAGAGCTAAGGGAATGAAAGACCTAATCCTTGATTTAAGAAATAACTCAGGCGGGTATCTTGATATTGCAGTTGATCTTTCTGATGAATTTCTTCCTTCACAACGCCTTATTGTATATACGGAAGGTTTGAGAAGCCTAAGAATAGAGTTTAAAGCAACAAGTAAAGGCGATTTTGAGGAAGGAAAACTAATTGTGATGGTAAATGAAGGAAGCGCATCAGCCAGTGAAATTGTTGCTGGTGCTATTCAGGATTGGGATAGAGGCTTGGTGTTAGGCCGAAGATCATTCGGTAAGGGACTGGTACAAAGACCTTTCAATCTGCCCGACAGTTCGGTTATCCGGTTGACAACAGCTCGTTACTATACACCATCAGGCAGGAGTATTCAAAAACCTTATGAAGCAGGATCAGAAGATTATTATGCTGATCTGACCAATCGTTTTAAACATGGTGAGTTTATGTCAGCCGATAGCATCAAATTTCCTGATTCACTTAAGTATTATACTCCTTCTAACAGGGTAGTATATGGTGGCGGTGGTATCATGCCTGATGTATTTATTCCTCTGGATACTACTACTAGCTCGCGGTTTTATACTGATTTGTGGAGAAAAGGAGTGTTTAATGAATTTGTCCTGAATTATATGGAAGACAATAGGGGCAAAATTTCACGGGACTATAAGGACTTTATTAGTTTCAAGAATAATTTTAATGTTGATGAGCCATTATTCCAAACATTCGTTGACTTTGCCGCGACAAAAAGCGTAATTCCTGAGGAAGATGCTTTGCTGAAATCGGGTGATGAAATCAGGTACATTATCAAAGGCTTGATAGCCAGAAATATCTGGGATGCTTCAAGTTACTTCGAAATAATCAGTCCAATCGATAATGAACTCATGCATGCTTTACAGGTGATGCAGCAGGAGACTATGTTTACCAAACTTATTAAGTTGAATTAAACCCACACTGGGTGTTCTCAAACTATAGGGTGCCAATTTATTTGAATTAGGTTATCAATAGTTAACTAAATGGTGCTTAAATCTTTTATATTTGTTTCTTGTAAAACATTTAAAAGCACTCCCTATGGCAGATATCACAACATCCTACATGGGCTTAAACTTAATAAGTCCTGTAATAGTTGGAAGTTCAGGCTTGACTAACAAGCTCGACAATATAAAGACTTTCGAACAACTGGGAGCAGGAGCGGTGGTCTTAAAATCGTTATTTGAGGAACAAATCCAACATGAGGCTTTGCACGAGGTTCATCATAATGAGGCAATGTACCCTGAGGCTTTTGACTATATTTCTAATTACAGCAAAGAGCATCACTTAAACAGGTATCTCGACTTGATTAACCAGGCTTCGAATACCGTAAAGACACCGATTATTGCAAGTGTTAACTGTATATCGGGCGAAGAGTGGACATCATTTGCTCAAAAGTTTGAAGCCGCAGGAGCATCTGCCATTGAGCTTAATATTTTTATCCTACCCAGTGATCCTTATAGAACAGGTTCGGAAAATGAGCAACTTTACTCAAAAATTATTTCTCAGGTATTACAGAGTGTAAATATTCCGGTATCTATAAAAATTAGTTACTATTTCTCTGCTTTAGCAAAGACCGTAACTGAAATGTCATGGACCGGGATCAAAGGCATAGTTTTGTTTAATAGATTCTATTCACCGGATATTGATATTGAGAAAATGAAAGTTGATGCGTCTAATGTTTTCAGTACACCTGAAGAAATCTCAACTTCATTAAGATGGATTGCAATGCTGTCAAAAAACCTTCAATGTGATGTTTGCGCATCAACCGGAATACACGATGGAGTAGGTGTTGTAAAACAAATGCTTATTGGTGCAAAGGCTGTTCAGATTGTGTCAACTCTTTATAAAAATGGTTTTGACAGAATTACTTCCATGAATAAGTTTTTGAATGATTGGATGGAGAGAAAAGGATATAATTCTACCAATGAATTCATAGGAAAATTAAGTTATAAGAATATTGAGAATCCTGCAGCATACGAAAGAGTTCAGTTTATGAAATATTTCGCTGGTGTAGAGTAGCTGTGAATAAGTAAAAATTGAAACAAATGAGCATTATCCGCGTTAAGGGAAATGCCAAATAAAAATGAGTTTATGAGTAAAGTGTTGATTGTTGATGATGATGTAACTTTTTGCCTGATGCTGGAGACTTTTTTAAATAAGCATGGGTTTACCGTTCAACAATCATTTTCTTATAGTGAGGGTAGTAAAAAGATAGCTTCATTTAAACCGGATATAGTACTTACTGACCTTAGACTTCCTGATAATGACGGGTTGGAAGTCTTAAGAACAGTTATGCGCGAAAGTCCGCATGTGCCGGTTGTTTTAATGACAGGTTATGCTGATATCAGAACAGCTGTTCAGGCAATGAAGTTAGGTGCATTTGATTATGTGGCAAAACCGGTAAATCCTGACGAAATTCTAATCACAATTAATAGAGCATTAAATCCTGATAAAGTTAAAAACACTGCAACTATCGATAATAATGATAAATCGGGATTTTTTGTTGAAGGATTAAGTCCGGCTGCAAGGAAAATCAGTGAATATGTTAGTCTGGTTGCACCTACAAATATGTCGGTTTTAATTATGGGAGAAAGCGGCACCGGCAAAGAATTCATTGCGCGTAAGATTCATTTGCAGAGTGCCAGGGCTGACAAAACATTTGTGGCCATAGATTGCGGTGCATTACCCAGAGACCTGGCTGGTAGCGAATTCTTTGGGCATATGAAGGGCTCTTTCACAGGTGCTTTTTCTGATAAACAGGGTCAGTTTGAAGCCGCTAATGGTGGTACTATTTTCCTTGACGAGATAGGTAATCTGAGTTATGATATTCAGGTGCAATTGCTCAGAGCTATTCAGGAAAGAAAAATCAGGAGAATAGGATCAACAAGCGAAATCAGTGTTGATGTCAGGATAATTACAGCAACAAATGAAGACCTTAAACAAGCAGTTGCAAGGGGAGACTTTCGGGAAGACCTTTATCACAGAATAAATGAGTTTGCTATTACTGTTGCTCCGTTGCGTCAGCGACCCGAAGACCTTATGCTGTTTGCTCAACATTTTCTAAAATATGCAAATACTGAGCTTCAAAAAAATGTTGTCAACTTTGATAAAGAAGTTATAGATATTTTCTTAAAGTACTCATGGCCCGGCAATTTCAGAGAATTTAAGAATATTATAAAAAGAGCGGTTCTTCTTTCAAAAAGTGAAACAATTTATAAAAATACTCTTCCTGAAGAAATGATTAGTGAGGCTCTGCAACACTCTGCAATTATTAATCCCTCAATTCATTCAACAGAATCTCCACATAGAGAATCACTAGCTGAAGAACCACCTGTTGACTTAAGAGATGCCGCTCATAGAAGTGAAAGAGACTTGATAATATCCACACTCGAGAAAGTGAGATTCAATAAGTCGAAGGCAGCAAAAGTATTAAATGTTGACAGGAAGACACTTTATAATAAGATGCGTCAGTATAATATTCCCTTACAGTGATTAGGATTTGTGGAGCGCCATTTCCAGACTTGCTTTAAGCTGAGCCATATGGGAAATTACCTCTTCATAAAGACTTTTGATCTTTTCATGTTCTGAAGGCTCATTCCTACTTGTTAATTCAAGCCTTTTTAATAACTCTGATGTGTATTTTGCACCGGATAATCGAACATTTGGTTGGATACGATGAGCCAGTAAGGCAAGCTCCACGTATTTTTTATCATTAAAAGCTTGTTTGAGCTCGCCTGTCGTTGTTTCAATATTCGTGATTAATGATGAAATTATCTTCTTTAACGAATTCTCATCATCACCGGCAAACTGCTTGAATCCTGAAAGGTCAATCTGGATTACCTGACTTCTATTAATTACATTGGTAGTCGACTTTTCGTAAGAACTACTACTATTATTAAGCATATCAAGCAGCTCTTGTTGCTTAAATGGTTTCAGGATGACTTTATTTATTCCCATCTCAATAAAATGAGAAATCTCGTTCTGATCGGCATGTGCAGTTAATGCAATAATTGGCGGTGCTGTTATAGCCTTCTCAACACAGTGCTTTTTAACTTTTGAAACGAACTCAAGTCCGCTTATTCCAGGCATCTGTATGTCAGTAATTATCAGGTTTATATTAGAATATTCCTTACTAAAGATATCATAGGCGGTTAACCCATCAGACGCTTCATAAACGATAGCTTTATGTTTACTGAGAATATCTGATATAAGAATCCTTGTTGTAATATCATCATCTGCCAGTAGTACATGTATTCCGTTTATAACCAAAGGCTTCAATGATTGCCCATTAGTTGATGAATTAATCATTTCTGTGCTAATTGGAAGAACCAAACGTACTGTGAATATCGTACCTCTTTCAGGTTGACTGATTACACTGATAGTCCCATCCATTGAATCAACCAACTTTCGGGTAATTGCCAACCCCAATCCTGATCCACCATATTTTCTGGTTATACCCGGATCAACTTGTGAAAATTCTTCAAAGATTATCTTCTGCTTCTCAGGCGGTATTCCAATTCCGGTGTCGGCAATTCTGATAGTTAGCTCGAAACTTTTATCATGATCCAGAAAGTTACCTTTGGCATGGAGCATAATTCTACCCTCTCCGGTAAATTTTACACTGTTACCCAGAAGATTGAGAATGATTTGTCGGAAACGCAACGGATCTCCGACTAATATTATGTCGCGTGGTATATTTAAAGTTATGGTAGCTTGCAGGCCTTTATCTTTTGCTTTTGCAGACAGTGAGTTGAAGGCATCTTCGAGTAATTCTGTAATGTTAAAGGGTCGGTTATCAAGAACAAGCTTACCACTTTCAATTTTGGAAAAGTCAAGTAAATCATTAATAAGCTCAAGCAAGTGTTCTGATGAATTATGAATATATCTCAGGTATTTGGACTGTTCATGATTGATTTCAGTTTCTCTTAGCTGTTCAGAAAAGCCTATAATTGTAGTTAATGGTGTTCGTATTTCATGGCTCATATTCGCAAGAAACTGCTCTTTAACTTTCAGCAGACTCTCTGCATATGTCCTGGCCTCTTCTAATTGTCTTCTGTAGAAAGCACTACGTGCCAAATCTTTCCATATCAAAATCATGAATCCTACTGTAGTAATAATTCCCAGAGCTGCAAGAATAAGTGCAGTCAACCATAATTTGTCCAAAACTGCCTGGCCTTTATTTGCACTGCTGATAGTGTTAGCTATCTCCTCCTTTTCAAATAGTAAAAGGATCGCTCTTATTTCATTCATAACATCCTGGTCAGTCTGAATAAGTTTAAGCTCACGATCAACAATGAATTGCCTGCTCTCATTCTCACGATCTTCAATGCGCCGCAACTGTGTTCTTACTTTTTTCAGAGTGCTGTCTTTAATCGAGCTATATGTAGTTACAGTATCGTATTTGATATGAGTACTATCAGTTGCAGCAACTGATTTGTCATTTTGGTTTTTTCCTGTAATCTCTTGCCAAAGGCGGGGTAATAAACCTTTCTTCTTTTCCTTTACAGGAGCAATCTGTTGGGTGACTGTTTTTGAAATAGTTTGTTTGGGTACTCTTATTGTATCAGTATAATCCTTGATTACTTCGACTAACTGAAAACTTTTAAGTGGTGATGATTTTCTGCGTATATTAAAGAATTCGTTTAAGGTGCTGCGTTTGAACTCCAAAAGACTATCTACGGCAATAGCTCTAAGATATTGATTAGTGTTATCAATACTCGAAAGTTTGAGTGAATCGATTAGTAGTTTAGTGGTTTTCTCTTGTTTCCTGAATTTATCCAGATATTCATTCTTTCCTGTGTTAATATATGCTCTTGCCTGGCCATCTGATTCAATTATACTGGATAAAAGAGCACTTGTCAGCGTTAACTTTTTTACAGATGCAGAAACACCCTTGTCACTCGGATACAATTGAGCAGCAAGTCTTATAACCGAATATACTCCAATGGTAGTAAATAATAGCAGAATTATAAACCCTGCTGCAATCTTCTTCTTTATTCCGGTTGACTTTGTATTGCTCATAATGAAAACTCAATAAATAAACGAAAAAATCCCCCATGAAGTACAGATGGGGGATCATTTTCAGCAAAAAGAATTATTATCAGACTTCCGTTGAAATTACAAGCATCCTTGATTTCTGCCAGAACAGAGCAG
This sequence comes from Bacteroidales bacterium UBA5507, assembly GCA_002426195.1. Lineage (GTDB taxonomy): Bacteria > Bacteroidota > Bacteroidia > Bacteroidales > Lentimicrobiaceae > Lentimicrobium. The sequence goes on from DIOT01000056.1 coordinate 239,149, forward strand.
GGTCCTTAATTACAAGTTCACTCACTTGTTTATCATTGCCAATTAGTTCATAAGAACCTGCAGGGTGAACTGACATAACTTTGACTTTCTTAGCATGGAGTGGTATGGTCTTTAGGTTTCTGATATCAACTTTAGTGAATTCATCAAGATTTACATCACCTGCAACACGTTGAGTACGACCAATCCCTAGAACACCACCTTCTTTTGTAAGAATTTTTTGTTCAATCAAATCTTTACGCTCACCTACAACAAAGTATGCAGTATTTAATTCATTTGTTCTATCGGTAACCTGACTATTCAAAGCCAAATTGCGATTGCTGATTTGAGAGATTGTATCATTAAGCACTGCTATAGTGAAGTTGAGAGTTGACAACTCGGTCTTTAAAGAATCTATTTCTTTATCTCTGATAGCGAGTTGCTGATTCGTTGATTCGACCATTTTTTCAAATTCAGCGATTCTGATGTTTGACTTCTTCAGTTTCTTATTGAGAGATTCAATTTTTTGTTTGTTCTCAGCCATTAACTCATTAATTAAACGAATATCTTCGTTAACTCTTTGACGTGCTGATTTATTAAGTTCAGTGCCTGAAGCGGTTTCTTTGCTGATTAATTTTTCCCTTGACTTTATCTCTGCCAAATTTGATTCAATCTCATTTAAGGTCTGCATAAAGTCGTTTATTAATGAATCTTTAGTCTGTGCTTCCGAGAGTATCATGTTCTGCTCTTCTTCAAGTTGCTGAATTCGGGCAGTCTGTTCCTTGTTTTCACATGCTGCAAAAATGAAAGGTACAAGAGCAATGATGAATAGTTTTTTCATGGTTTTTGTTTGTTTATTGATTTCTTCAAGCATTGTTTCAAAATTAAAGCCAAAGCTTCCAAAATTTATTAACTGCTTTATTATCAATAGACATGGCTCGGAGGTGTATATTATATTTATGTGCAATATTTTCCACAGCATGCAGAAATAATAAGAATTCGTTTGTAAAACAGGATATTTCAGCCTACACTTTTTAAGTTATTCTAATTCGTAACTTTGTAAACCCAAATCTGAATAAGCAATTATGCGTCGTTATTTAATATTTTTACTTCCACTGATATTCTGTGGAAGTTGCCGTCAATCTGTTAATCAATCTGATAAAGAAGTAATTACAATAAGCATTTTACCGCAAAAATTTTTAATTGAAGAGATTGGAGGTGGTAATTTTTCTATTAATGTTCTTGTGCCTGATGGTAGTGGACCAGAGACCTATGAACCTACAGCGAGACAATTGCAGGAAATTAGCAGATCAAAAGCTTATTTCATGACCGGTCTGCTTGATTTTGAAAAAAGCTGGTATCCTAAGGTAGCAGAGAATAATCCGGGTCTAAAAATTATTAATCTTTCTGAGGGTACAGATGTGATTTCCGGGGATATTCATGTTCACTCCGAATCAGCACACACAGATCATAACCATGATACAGAAGAGCATTCAGAAGAGGAGCACAATTATGATGTCCATTCGGGAGACGATCCTCATATTTGGCTGTCTATACAGTCGTTAAAGGTTCAAAGTAATGTTGTTCTGCGAGAGTTAACAAAACTTCAACCGGAATTTAAGGATGTATTTGAAGCTAACCATAAGAATTTGACCAACCGTCTTGACTCTATAGATGATGTTATAAGAGGAAAGTTCAATGCGGTCGGACACAGTGTCGCATTTATGATTTATCATCCTTCACTAAGTTATTATTCACGCGATTATAAAGTTAATCAGATTCCAATTGAATTAGAAGGAAAGGAGCCGAGTCCGGCTTATCTGAAGGAGCTCATCGACCAGGCACGTGAATTGAAAATTGGAATAATATTGTATTCTGAACAGTTTGATAAAAAAAGTGCAGAAACTTTATCCCAACAGTTGGACATCCCGTTATATTCTTTTAATCCACTAGCACCCAATGTTGAAGAAAATCTTCTTAACATCACCAACATTATAATTAAAGCTCAGAAAGATGAGTAATTCACCTATAGTTAGTCTTAAAGGAGTCAACGCCGGTTATGCCGATGAGGTGGTGATTAATGATGTTAATCTGGATGTTTTTCCTTCAGACTTTATTGGTGTTATTGGCCCTAATGGAGGAGGGAAGACCACTCTTATAAAAGTAATACTCGGATTGATTAAGCCAATTTCCGGTGAAATAAACTGGAATAAGGCTGATGGTATATTGCATATCGGATATTTGCCACAAACGAACTTTAACGATAAGTACTTCCCAATTTCTGTAAAAGAGGTTGTGTTTTCAGGACTTATGTCAAAGAAGAACTTTATCGTTGGATATAAAAAGAAAGATGAAGAGAAAATCCACAAAGTATTAGAACTGATGGGCATTCCACATCTTGCCCATAAAAATATTGGTGAACTTTCCGGAGGACAGATGCAAAGAGTACTTTTATGCAGGGCAATAATTTCTGAACCTGGTTTATTAATTCTGGATGAGCCAAATACATTTGTCGACAATAGTTTTGAAAGAGATCTGTACGATTTGTTAAAGGAACTAAATAAAGAGATGGCAATCCTCATGGTGTCTCATGATGTTGGGACTATCACAAGTTACGTAAAGACAATTGCTTGCGTTAATCAGTATCTTCATTACCATAAGTCTAATGTAATTACTCAGAGTCAGCTTGATTCCTATAATTGTCCCATTCAATTGATTACTCACGGCAAGATACCTCATACCGTATTAGGTGATCATAACCACAATCACTCACATGATTAGAGAACTATCATCATTGTTTGAATATCAGTTTTTCACTAATGCTCTTGCTGCAGCAGTTATAGCCAATATTTCCTGTGGTATCATCGGATCATACATTGTTGCTAAAAGAATGGTATTTATTAGTGGGGGAATAACACATGCTTCGTTTGGAGGAATTGGAATAGCCTATTTTTTAGGTTTGAATCCTGTCCTTGGAGCTGCAGTTTTTAGTGTTTTATCAGCCCTTGGAATTGAGTGGGTTTCAGGTAAGTCAAATGTCCGTGAAGATTCAGCTATAGGAATTTTATGGTCGCTGGGAATGGCTATAGGGATAATTTTTACATTTCTGACTCCGGGTTATGCACCTAATCTCATGTCATACCTGTTTGGAAGTATTTTAACAGTGAGTAAAACTGATTTGTGGTTGATAGGAGCGTTGGCAGTCGTCCTGATAATAATCTTTACCCGATTTTATCATTTAATTCTCTTTATAGCATATGATGAGGAGTATGCACGTTCCCATAAAGCTCCTGTTAATACTGTTAAGTATATACTAATAAGTCTTATCGCAATCGCTATCGTATTGAACATCAGATTAGTGGGCATAATTCTGGTCATTTCATTTTTGACTATTCCTCAGTCCACTGCTAATATATTCACCAAAAGGTTTAGCCGGATAATATTCTTATCCATATTCTTTGGAATTGTTGGCTCAACAGGAGGGCTGTTGATTTCTTATTTTTATAATATTCCCTCAGGAGCCACAATTATCTTTGTTTTTGTTGTAATCTTCGGCATTGCAAAACTCTTTAAAGCGTCTCAGGTTAAATTAAGCCTTAAACGACAAATGAAGCGCTTATAAATTGCATTAGTTATCTGATACAAATTATCGCTTTGTTTCCTAATGAGGGAAGTTAGATTTCGTGATAAATATTACCTTTGCCCTCATGCAAGAGACAATAATTATTCTGGACTTCGGTTCACAGTATACCCAGCTGATAGCGAGGAGAGTCAGGGAGTTGAGCATTTATTGCGAAATACATCCATATTACAAAATGCCTGAAATAACGGACGAAGTTAAAGGGGTAATTCTTTCAGGTAGTCCATTTTCAGTCAGAGATAATCAAGCTCCTAATCCCGATTTAGGCATGATCCGCAACCATGTACCTTTATTGGGAATTTGTTATGGTGCACAGCTTATGGCACATTCAACCGGTGGAGAGGTAATGCCATCTAATAGCCGCGAATATGGTCGTGCAAACCTGGATTTTGTTGATTCTTCAAACATGTTACTAAAAGGTGTGACTAATGGAAGCCAGGTATGGATGTCACATGGCGATACTATAAGAAAAAAGCCCGATAACTTTAAAATCATTGCAAGCACCTCTGATGTAGAAATTGCCGGTTTCCAGATCGAAGGAGAGGAAACCTGGGGAATCCAGTTTCATCCAGAGGTTTATCATTCAACTGAAGGAAGTACCCTGCTTCATAACTTTGTTGTTGAAGTTTGTGGTTGTTCCCAATCATGGACACCTGCAAGCTTTATTGAGGCGACGGTGAATGAATTAAAGGCTCAAATAGGAAACGATAAGGTTGTTATGGGTTTATCCGGTGGTGTGGATTCCACTGTCGCTGCTATATTGCTTCATAAAGCTATAGGACCGAACCTTCATTGTATTTTTGTTAACAACGGTTTGCTACGCAAGGATGAGTATAACCAGGTGCTTGAATCATATCAGAACATGGGACTTAACATAAAAGGGGTTGATGCTACTGATGAGTTTCTGAATGCACTGAAAGGAAAAACCGATCCCGAATTGAAGAGAAAGGCAATTGGCAAAACATTTATTGAGGTATTCGATCATCAAGCTCATCTCATTACTGATGTCAGTTGGTTGGGGCAAGGTACTATATATCCGGATGTTATTGAGTCTGTCTCTGTTAATGGACCTTCTGCTACCATCAAATCACATCATAATGTTGGTGGTTTGCCCGACTTTATGAAGTTGAAAGTTATTGAGCCATTAAAAAGCCTATTTAAGGACGAGGTCAGAAAAGTCGGATTTAGTCTGGGTATTAGTGAGAAAATCCTTAACAGACATCCATTTCCGGGGCCTGGTTTAGGTATTAGAATTTTAGGTGAGATTACCAGAGAGAAAATAGCTATTTTACAGGAGGCTGACAGCATTTTCATTGAAGGGCTTAAATCAGCAGGGCTGTATGAACAAGTATGGCAGGCTGCTGTAATTCTTTTACCCGTGAAATCAGTTGGTGTTATGGGAGATGAGAGAACTTATGATAACGTAATTGCCCTAAGAGCAGTTGGTTCAACTGATGGAATGACAGCTGACTGGTCGCACTTGCCTTACCAGTTTCTGGCAAAAGTTTCAAACGATATAATAAACAAAGTAAAAGGCGTTAACAGGGTTGTTTATGATATCAGTTCAAAACCACCTGCTACTATAGAATGGGAATAATAAATAAATAACTGCATGTTTAGAGTAAAATTTCTGTCAGGACTAATTGTCTTATTTCTGTTCTCTTCCGGATATTTATCAGCTCAAGAATCAGGACGGTCATCAATAATTGAGACATACCATGGTGAATCATGGTATATGCACTTTGTTGAGGAAGGTGAAACAGTTCAGTCAATAGCAAAGCTATATGGCGTCAGCAATCTTGAAATTCTTAACGATAATCCTGAAATAGCCACAGGACTCAAACCTGGCAGAGTGATACGAATTTCAGTAAAGAACTCCAAATCCACTCCGGCTGTACAACAACCTGATACCTTAAAGAAAGTGGGTAATTTTTCTGATATTCATGTTGTAGCACCTAAAGAAACCTGGTATGGTATTGCCAGATTGTACAAAGTCCCTGTTAAGGATCTGATTTCAGAAAATCCCGGCATAGATACTTTAAAGATTGGAATGTCAGTCAGGATTCCTCAGATAAAGGAGTCTGAGAAAGTTATTACAGAAGGCTTTGCTGAACACACAGTACTTCCGCAAGAAACTCTATATGGGCTATCCGGAAAATATAATACATCTATTGAGGAATTAATAAGGCTGAATCCATCCTTAAAAGATGGATTGAAAGTCGGACAGGTTCTGATGGTTCCGGTTAGCAAAGGAGAACCTAACAATGGGCTAAAGGTCCAGGTAACCGATACTACATATAAGATTCATATAGTTCAGAGAAAGGAGACTTTATACAGTATTTCCAAATTGTATAATGTATCTCTTAATGATATTGTTAGCGCTAATCCACATATGGATGGTAATCTGAAAAAGGGTGATGAGTTAAGGATACCTCAAACAACAATGAAGGTCAGACCATATGTCTCACCTGATACGATAATCATGGGCAGACCTATCAATAAGCAGGCGGTAGAAGTACAACCTACATATACATGCAAGAAGCTATCAAACAATAGCAAGCAATATAACGTTGCACTGATGTTACCATTAAAGCTTGAGATGGTAGATAGTATAAGAGTTTCTGATCCTACCTCCCTCGCAGCAGCTAATGAAATCGAATCTTTTGACTTTATTCAGTTTTATCAGGGTGCGTTAATTGCAGCTGATTCCATGGCAGCAATAGGCATGAATGTGAAGTTGCATATTTATGATACTGACTTTGGGAGTGGTGTAACTAAGACTAAAAGGATATTGAATCAGCCTTCCATGAAGAATATGGATCTCATCATAGGACCTTTTTTTGCTGAGAGTTTTGATATTACTGCTCAATTCGCCAAGATGAATAGTATACCTATTATAAATCCTCTCTCAAGGAGAACTGAATTAATAAGGGATAATGACTATATTATAAAGATGCAACCCTCAAACTGGTCTCAGTACAATGCTTTGTCGAAATACATATTGCAATCACATGCTAATGACAACATTATATTGGTAAGGAGAAACCAGGATGAGAATAGCAATATGTCAAACATTATTAAGAATTCCCTTACACTTGGTGGTTTCACTACAAACTTCCATGAAGTTATATATAGTAGTTCAGGATGGAGTGGCATAAGCAGAAACCTATCTACATCAAAGAAAAACATTGTACTACTTCTTACAAACGATCAGGCAGTTCTACCTGCACTTCTACGGGATTTGTCGGAAAAAGCTGAATCTCATCATATAAGTGTTGTGGGATTGCCTTTATGGGAAGATATTGAATTAGATTACAATTATTTGGTAAAGCTGAATACTCATTTTGTTAAACCTTGGTTTGTGGACTATGACCGACCTGAAGTAGTGCATTTTATTAAGAAATTCCGCTCACGGTATGTTGCAGAGCCTGAATTAGACAAATACTCATTCCTTGGATATGACTCAATGCTGTACTTCCTTTCGGCCCTTTATGATTTTGGTGATGGATTTATAGAATGCATAGAGGAATATAGTAAAAAAGGATTGAGTAACGATATGATCTTTGTCAAATCGCAGGAAGGCGGGTTTGAAAATCAATCCGTATCGATATATAAATTTAATGATTTTAAGCGAGAGAAATTAAATTAGTCTTCAAAGCATTAATTGATCACAATAATCAGTAAATGTGAATGTTTAATTGTTCACTGACTAACAAATGAATTAAAAAATGAATTAATTTTGCCTGACAATAGAATATTGTTACTATGGAAAATAAACTTCTTGAACTTACAAAGAAAATTTACTCTGAAGGAATTGAGAAATCTAAAACAGATGCTGAACTGATTGTACAGGAAGCGCAAAAAAATGCTCAGGATATTATCAGAAAAGCACAATTGGAAGCATCAGAGATAATCAAGAAAGCCGAGCAAAATAGCGAGGAAATAAAACGTAACACTGAATCAGAGGTAAAAATGGCATCAAAACAAGCCATTAGTCGCCTTAAGCAACAGGTTGTTGAAATAATAACTGCAGGAGCAATTGAAAAGCCAGTCAAAGAAGCAATGAAGGATAAGGAGTTTATTGGATCATTGATTCTTAAGGTTGCTTCTTGTTTCAATACTGATGTTCAGCTAATATTACCTGAAGCCGATAAGAAACAGATGGAAAGTTTCTTTAGTGACCGCATAAAATCAGAACTGAATAAAGGTGTTACATTAGATTTTGATTCATCTATGAATTCAGGATTTAAAATTAGCCCTAAAAATGAAAGTTATATTATTAGCTTTACTGATGAGGACTTTGCCGGTTATTTCAAAGGTTTCATGCGTCCCAAAACTATCAAACTTCTTTTTGGTGAAGAATAATGGGCACGCGTAATTATTATTTTCTGGTAGCAGGGCTGCCCGATCTCGCTATAGATCAGGGAAAGCTGCAATTTGGAAGTCTGGAGATGAAAGAATATCTTCAAGCTCAATTGCATAAGAAAGACTATCAATACATTGAATGGCTTTTCTTACCTCACGATAACAATAACCTGCTAAACCTTCTTGAAAAAAATAACAAGCCATGGAATCCTATGGGAAATTATTCCGATAGTGACCTGGAACTTGCTATTCTCGAGGTTGTAAATCCTGATAAAATTATTTCGGATGAAAAATCGCCTGTGAAGCCTTACATGAAAGAATTCATTAAGAGCTATCACAGTGAAGTCAGGGTTATGGAAGATAAGTCGCCTGAAAATGAACTTACAGAGCTCTATTACAGGGATGCATTAAAACTCGATAATAAGTTTATTGCTGACTGGTTTGCCCTGGATGTTGATCTTAAAAACCTATTGGTATTCAATACTGCATCAAAATACAATATTCCGTTTGAAAATGAAATTACTGGTAATACGCGATTAGCTGAAGTGTTAAGGCTTAAAACAGGCCGCAGTATGGAAGATATATCGGAATGGCCTTATTTCGAAAGAGTTAATCAATTGGATGATAACGGTGATATTGCTGGAAGAGAAAGAGCTATCGACCAACTCCGGTGGACCATTCTCGATGAGATGAATACGTTTAATTATTTCTCTATAGAAGTTATCTTTAGCTATATGATCAAAATCATGATGATTGAAAGATGGCTCAAACTTGACCCGGCAACAGGTGAACAATTGTTCAGAAAACTGCTGGGAGATTTACAATCGGGTTATGAATTTCCAAATGAATTTTCAATTAATGATGGAAAATAAAAACAGAACTAAAGGTGTAGTATCGGGCATTATTGCTAACCTTGTAATGGTTGAAGTTAGTGGCCCGGTTTCTCAGAACGAGATTTGTTACATTGAGCTTTCCGGTGAGAGTTTAATGGCAGAAGTTATAAAAGTTATAGGTAAAGTCGCCTATGTGCAGGTATTTGAAAGTACCAGAGGATTGAAAGTCGGAAATACCGTTGAATTTATGGGTCACATGCTTGAAGCTACTCTGGGTCCTGGAATCTTGTCAAGGAACTATGATGGTTTGCAGCATGATCTTGATAAGATGGATGGTGTTTTCCTTAAAAGAGGTGAATACACCCAGGCAATCGATCCAAATGCCAAATGGGACTTTAAGCCACTGGCAAAAGTTGGAGATGCAGTTTCTGCCGGCTCATGGCTTGGTTCAGTTAAAGAGAACTGGATCGACCATAAAATAATGGTGCCTTTTAAATTTGAAGGATCTTATAAAGTCAAATGGTTAGCGGAAGCCGGTAATTACATGGCTTCTGAAACAATGGCAGTCCTTGAAGATGAAAATGGGAAAGAACTGCCTGTAACCATGATACAACACTTCCCAGTTAAGCTAGCTATCAAAGCATATACTGAAAAGCCACGTCCATACAGGTTAATGGAAACTGGTATAAGAATTATTGATACACTTAATCCTATTGTTGAAGGTGGCACCGGATTTATCCCGGGGCCTTTCGGATCAGGTAAAACTGTTCTTCAACATGCTCTTTCTCGTCAGGCTGAAGCTGATTTGATTATAGTAGCTGCATGTGGTGAACGTGCAAATGAAGTAGTTGAAATTTTTTACGAATTCCCGCATCTCGATGACCCCAGAACCGGTCGTAAGCTAATTGAGCGTACAACAATTATTGCAAATACTTCAAATATGCCTGTTGCTGCTCGTGAAGCTTCGGTTTACACAGCTATGACAATAGGTGAATATTATCGTTCAATGGGATTGAAAGTTCTCCTGCTTGCTGATTCTACTTCTCGTTGGGCACAAGCTCTGCGTGAAATGTCAAACAGGATGGAAGAGTTACCGGGTCCTGACGCCTTCCCAATGGACCTGCCTGCTATCATAAGTAATTTCTATGCAAGGGCAGGATATGTAAGATTAAATAATGGCTCAACAGGTTCAATCACTTTCATAGGCACTGTTTCTCCCGCGGGAGGTAATCTTAAAGAGCCGGTAACTGAATCTACAAAAAAGGCAGCAAGATGTTTTTATGCTTTGTCTCAACAAAGAGCTGACAGTAAGAGGTACCCAGCGGTTGACCCTATTGACAGCTATTCAAAGTATCTTGAATATAGCGAATTCCAGGAATATCTCTCTGAGCACATTTCAGTTGACTGGATTGATAAAGTTGAATTGGCACGCAATCTATTGCTGAGAGGAAAAGAAGCTAATGAACAGATCAATATCCTTGGTGATGATGGCGTTCCTATCGACTACCACCTGCGTTACTGGCGATCGGAGGTAATTGACTTCGTTATTCTTCAACAAGATGCCTTCGATAAAGTCGACAGCTCTACACCTCTCGAAAGACAACAATATATGTTGAACCTCGTATTAAATATTTGCGATACATCTCTTGATTTCGATTCTTTTGAAGAAGTTAATCCTTATTTCAAGAGGATTATCAACCTGTTAAAGCAAATGAATTACTCTGATTTCAAATCAGAACAGTTCAATAATTTCGAAAATGAATTAATGGCAACCCTAAATGAAAGGAAAGCAGCCTAATGGAAACCATAGCGTTTAAAAAGATTTATACAAAAATTACCAAGATTACTAAAGCCACTTGTTCATTGCAGGCTACTGGTGTAGGTTATGATGAGATGGCTGAAGTAAATGGTCGTCTTGCTCAGGTTGTAAAAATTAATGGAGACAATGTTACACTTCAGATTTTCTCGGGAACTGAAGGAATTCCTACAAATGCTGAAGTAACATTTTTAGGAAGGCCTCCAATGCTTAAAGTAAGTGATGATTTAGCCGGTAGATTTTTTAATGCATACGGACAACCAATTGATGGAGGTCCTGCTGTTGAAGGTGAAGAACGTGAAATCGGTGGTCCTTCTGTTAATCCTGTTCGTCGTATTCAGCCCTCATTGCTGATTCCTACAGGAATCGCCGGTATAGACCTTAATAATACACTTGTTACCGGACAAAAAATACCATTCTTCGCTGACCCTGACCAGCCTTTTAACCAGGTTATGGCTATGGTAGCACTGAGAGCTAAAGCTGATAAGATTATTTTAGGTGGTATGGGGTTGACAAATGACGACTATCTGTATTACAAAAACGTTTTTGATAATGCGGGTGCTCTCGACAGGATTATCAGTTTTGTCAACACAACTGAGAATCCTCCTGTTGAACGTTTGCTCGTCCCTGATATGGCACTGACAGCTGCTGAATATTTTGCTTTCGACAAGAAAGAAACAGTGTTGGTTCTATTGACAGACATGACACTCTACGCTGATGCCCTAAGTATTGTATCAAATCGTATGGACCAGATTCCATCTAAAGATAGTATGCCGGGATCCTTGTACAGTGACCTTGCTAAAATTTATGAGAAAGCTGTTCAGTTCCCTGATGGAGGTTCAATCACTATTATAGCCGTAACAACATTGTCGGGAGGCGACATAACTCATGCTATCCCTGATAATACAGGTTACATCACTGAAGGACAGTTATTCCTGAGAAGAGATACCGATATAGGAAAAGTAATCATAGACCCGTTCCGTTCTCTGTCCAGATTGAAACAGTTGGTTATTGGTAAGCAAACCAGAGCAGATCATCCACAGGTTATGAACGCTGCTGTACGTCTTTATGCTGATGCAGCAAATGCCAAGACCAAACTTGAAAATGGTTTTGATTTGACTGCCTATGACGAAAGAACAATGAAATTTGCACGCGAATACTCTCAAAATCTTCTTGCTATTGATGTTAATATAGATACAACAGGAATGCTGGATAAAGCATGGGGATTATTTGCTAAACATTTTAGTAAGGCTGAAGTAGGTATCAAGCAAGAGTTTGTTGATATGTACTGGCCTGAAAATGCTTAAAACACTATAACTTAAAATGGCAATAAAATTTCAATATAATAAGACCTCACTCCAGGAGCTTAACAAGCAACTGAAAGTCCGCGTTCGTGCATTGCCAACAATAAAGAATAAAGAGTCGGCCCTGCGAATGGAAGTTAAGAAAGCTAAGGATGCTGCTCATGCACGAGATATCGAGCTTGAAAAGAATATTCAGACCTATGCTTCCATGTCCCGTTTGTGGAATGAATTTGATACCGGATTAGTAAAGGTTAAGGATGTTGATTTAACTGTGAAGAAGATTGCAGGTGTTCGCATTCCAATACTCAATGAGGTAAAATTTGAGATTGGATCATATAGTCTCTTCAATAAACCATCATGGTATGCAGGAGGTATCTCTGTAATTCAGAATCTGGCAAGAATTGGAATTGAACGTGAATTTCATTTCCGCACAATGCAATTGCTTGACCATGCCCGTCGTAAAACTACTCAGAAAGTCAATCTTTATGAGAAAGTTCAGATTCCGGGTTACGAAGAGGCTATCATGAAGATTAAGCGCTTTATGGAAGATGAAGAAAATCTGTCGAAATCTGCACAGAAAATTGTCAAAACACGTCAAACTATGGAGGCTTCACTATGATAGTACCAATGAACAAGTATTCGTTTGTGCTTTACCATAGAGAGTACGACGAATTTCTGAAGGATCTGGCACAGCTTGGTGTTATTGATGTTTCTATCAGTAAGAATGACATTGACGATAATATCCGCAATAAGATGATTGCTGATGCGCAAGTTAGTGAAATCATCAATTTCCTCTCAAAGCGTAGTGTTGAACATGTTGAGGACCTTACAGAACTGAAAGGTGAAGAGGTTGTTGCTGCAGTAAAGCAATTACAATCAAATATTGACAAATTAAATCATAAAGTAACTCAGCTTAAAAAGGAGCTTACAATTCTTGAACCCTGGGGTGAGTATTCAGCAGACCTTATTCAAAAACTATTTGATGAAGGTTACAGGGTAAGGTTTTATACGACACCTGTACGAAGGTTTACACAGGAAATGGAGGACAATGAAAATATCATTGAAATCAATCGGGCTCAATCTACTGTATACTTCGTAACAGTTGATCAAAAAGATAAGGAAGCTGATATAGATGCTGATGAGATTAAAATTCCAGCCATTTCACCGTCAGATTTACGCAATGAACTTGACAGGACTTTAAAGGAAATTGAAACCTCAAACAGCAAGATTGATGAATATGCAGCCAGATATATTCCAGCTCTTGAGCAATTGAAGAAGAGAATACTCAATGAAGTTGAATATCATCAGGTTATGTTGAAGACCATAAGGGAAGCAGATGACAAGTTGTATATTCTGAATGGCTTTGCACCGGTTACAAATGAAACAGAGCTGGAGAATTTCCTTAAATCGAGTGGTGTAATTTATTACAAAGAGAAGCCCATTCCGGCTGATGATCCACCTGTATTGCTCAGGAATAATAAATTTGCAAAACTCTTTGAACCGATTACTGAGATATTCTCCTTGCCAAATTATGGTGAAAAAGACCTTACTGCCTTGTTTGCTCCATTTTTCATGATGTTTTTTGGCTTCTGTATGGGCGATTTTATGTATGGGGTAGTGATGGTACTAGCAGGTTTAATCTTAAGAAGATTTGTATCTGGTAGTATGAAATCTTATTTGACACTTGCAGTCTATCTTGGATTTGCTACTATGTTCTTTGGCCTTTTAGGCGGAACAATTGTAGGCTTCGATATGGAAGCAATTTCAGCTTTTCAACCTCTGCATAAATTTATGCTTGATGATATGGCTGTGTTTTACCTTGCATTGGGTCTTGGTGTCCTGCAGATTGTTTATGGTATGATTATACAGGCATACAACAGAGCAGTGATGTTTGGTTTCAAGTATTCACTGGCCCTTATTGGTGTGTTGCTGGCAATATTCGGAGTTATTGATGTGGCAATTGTAAAAATTGGTGGCAATATTTCATTGTACGTAATATATGCCGGAATAGCTCTGATGTTCTTCTTCAGTGATCCTGACATTAATGTATTCGCTCGTCTTGGAAAAGGTGTATGGGACTTATATAGTAACATTACCGGAATATTTGGGGACGTTCTTTCATATATTCGTTTGTTTGCTTTGAGCGCATCAGGTGGAATTCTAGGCTATGTAATTAATAGTATTTCTTTACCTTTACTCGATATAAATCCGGTTCTTGGTCCTATAATGTTCGTATTGGTTATGATTGTGGGTCATGGAGCAAATATTGCACTCTCTGGACTTAGCGCATTTGTACACCCTATGAGGTTGACTTTTGTGGAGTTTTATAAGAATGCAGGCTTTGCCGGTGGAGGTAAAAAATATAATCCTTATTCTAAACATTAAGAAATCAAATAATTAAATAACTCTAACATCAAATCAAAGGAGAATTAAACTATGTCAACAGCTGTAATATTAGCTTACATTGGACTGGCACTAATGGTAGTACTTTCGGGTGCCGGAAGTTCTATAGGTGTTGTTATTGGTGGCAATGCAACCCTGGGAGCTTTAAAGAAAAACGATGACGCATTCGGTAGCTACATGATTTTAAGTGCTCTACCCGGAACTCAAGGATTATACGGTTTCGCCGGATTTTTCATTATTAATAATTCGGGCATTATTGTTCCCGAAATGTCGCTTTTAAACGGAATGGCAATTTTAGCTGCAGGTATTGCTCTTGGTACAGTAGGTTTAATCTCTGCTATAGTACAGGGCCGGGTTTGTGCTAATGGTATCGCTTCAATTGCTCAGGGATATGATGTTTTCGGTAAAACAATGGTTCTTGCTGTATTCCCTGAACTATATGCTATCGTAGCTTTCGCAACCACGTTCCTCATTTCAACAGGACTCGCATAAAGAATATTTTCTATTTTTGTTAAAGCATCGTCAGACAGACGGTGCTTTTTATGTTTCCAGTAGTCATAAATTTAACTATTTTAATGCCATGAAAGAAGAATATAAAGTTAAAGGTGAAGACCTTCTGTCTAAAGTAAAACAAATTATCAATGAAGGTAATGTTAGTAGAATCATTATCAAGGATACTAAAGGGGATGTTTTTCTTGAAATACCTGTTACCATTGGAATCATAGGTGCCGTTTTTGCCCCTGTACTGGCAGCCGTAGGTGCACTTGCTGCTCTTGTGGCTAACTTTACTATTGAAGTGGTTAGACGCGATTAACACAAAAACTGAAGAAAATAACTATCTTTGCAAACTAATTGAATTTCGTAGAATTGAATAGTTAAAATAACCACACTAGTAAGATAAAAATGAACATTGAACTTCAGAAAACAGGTGATTTAACCGCAACTATCAAGATTGAGCTGTTAAAAGTAGATTATGAGGAAAAGGTAAATAAGGTTTTGAGAGATTACCAGAAGAAGGCACAAATGCCTGGCTTCAGACCCGGTAAAGTCCCTTTCAGTCTGACCAAGAAAATGTACGGACAAGCTGCTACTGCAGATGAAATTAATAGGATCCTCAGTGATACTCTTGATAACTATATCAGAGATAATAATCTGAAAATTTTAGGTAATCCTTTGGCAAATACCGAAAAAACTCAAATGGTAGATTTCGCATCCGAAGGCGACTATAGTTTTTACTTTGATATAGCACAGACACCTGAGTTTGAAATAGTCCTTTCACCAGAATTGAAAGTTACTTATCAGAATATTATGGCAACTGATAAGATGGCCGGTGATTATCTTACCGATATCAGACAGCGACAAGGTAATCCTGTAGATGTTGAAAGTGTTGAAAAGAATGACCTCGTTAAAGGTGATTTTGTTGAACTGAAGGACGATGGTACTGTAAATGAAGAAGGATTAAAGACTTCGGGTTCTATCAATATTTCCTTACTTAAAAATGATGACCTTGTTACTAAACTAACAGGTTTGAAATCAGGTGAAACTATCATTATTGAAGCGGAAAATTTATCGGATAATAACGAAGAGAAGGCAGTTATGCTAGGTGTAACTCCTGAAGAAGCTACTAATGTTAACTCAAAATTCAACTTCACTGTCACAGGAATTAGCAGGATAACACCGGCTGAATTAAATGAGGCGTTCTTTGATAAAATTTTCCCGGGTGAAGAAATTAAAACTGAGGAAGATGCCTTAGAAAGGATTAAAAAAGAAGCAAACCAATCATTTGTTGGAGAATCCGACCGCAAATTCCTGAATGATGCTATTGAAGCTCTTATTGAAAAAGCTAATATCATTTTACCTGATGAGTTTGTAAAGAGATGGTTGGTAGAAACTAATCCTGATAAACTAACAGCCGAAGATGTTGAAAGAGATTATGAGGGTTACAGCAGATCTTTACGCTGGCAGTTAATTGAAAATAAATTAATCGCTGATGAGAACATCGAGGTAACTGAAGATGAAGTTAAAGACGTTTTCAGAAGTTATTTCCGTCGCCCGGGTTCTGAAGTAATGGATGAAGAAATGAAAAATCGTATCGACGGTATTGCTGATTCATTTATGAAAAATAAGGAAGAAGTCGGTCGTGTAAGAAATCAATTATTCGATAAGAAGCTACTCGATGTATTAAAGAATAAACTTCAACCAGCTCAGGAGAACCTAAGCTATGATGAGTTTGTTAAATTAGCTTCAACTAAATAAAGAAGAATGATTATGGAAAATAGTGAATTTTATAAATATGCTACTAAGCATCTGGGATTAAGCAGTACTACACTGCGTAAATACAATTCTGTAGCTCAGGGTTACATTTCACCAACAATCATCGAAGAGCGACAACTTAACATTGCCACAATGGATGTCTTCTCAAGATTGATGATGGATCGGATTATCTTCCTTGGAGTGCCTATTGATGATTATGTGGCCAATATTATTCAAGCTCAATTACTTTTCCTTGAATCCGTTGATGGTAAAAAAGATATTCAGATTTACTTCAATACTCCCGGGGGAAGTGTTTATGCAGGACTTGGTATATACGACACAATGCAGTATATAGCCCCTGATGTTGCTACAATCTGTACCGGAATGGCAGCATCTATGGGCGCGGTTCTTTTATGTGCCGGAGCTAAGCAAAAACGTACCGCGTTAAAGCATTCCCGAATTCTTATTCATCAACCGATGGGAGGAGCTCAAGGTCAGGCATCTGATATTGAGATTACAGCCCGCGAGATCATGAAGTTAAAGAAAGAATTGTACGAAATTTTAGCTGAACATACTGGTCAACCCTACAAAAAAATCGAAAAGGATTCTGACCGCGATTATTGGATGACAGCTGAAGAGGCTAAAGAATATGGTATGATTGACGAAGTTCTTCTGAGAGGAAAAGTCTAAGAGAGATTATACTTAATTGAAGAATCATTAGAAATGCCAAAGAAAGAAGAAAAATGCTCATTTTGCGGAAGGCCCAGAAGTGAGACTATAATGCTCATTTCCGGGCTTGAGGCACATATTTGCAACTACTGCGTTGAACAGGCAGAAGACATTATTCGTGAAGAATCAAAAGCTGGGAAAGCCGGTGACTTCTCAAAAATTAAATTGTACAAGCCTGTTGAAATTAAAAACTTCCTTGATCAATATGTAATTGGTCAGGATGAGGCCAAGAAAATTCTTTCGGTGGCAGTTTACAATCATTATAAAAGAATCAATAGGCCTGTATCGCATAATAATGAAGTTGAAATAGAAAAATCGAATCTCATACTTGTTGGTGCTACAGGTACAGGAAAGACATTGATGGCTCGTACAATAGCCAAACTTTTAAATGTGCCTTTCTGTATAGCTGATGCAACTGTGCTTACTGAAGCAGGTTATGTAGGAGAAGATGTTGAGAGTATTCTTTCACGATTATTACAGACAGCCGACTATGATGTTGCTGCAGCAGAGAAAGGTATCGTTTTCATAGATGAGATTGATAAAATTGCAAGGAAGAGCGACAATCCCTCAATTACCAGAGATGTGTCCGGCGAAGGAGTTCAACAGGCACTCCTGAAGCTTCTGGAAGGTGCTGTTGTTAATGTACCTCCTCAAGGTGGCAGAAAGCATCCTGAACAAAGAATGATCCAAATCAACACTCAAAATATCCTTTTCATTGCCGGAGGTGCTTTTGATGGTATCGAAAATAAAATAGCTTCAAGAGTTCAGACGAATATTATAGGATATACTTCTGCAAAAGATCATGAGATTGACAAGAGTAACCTTCTTCAATATGTAGCTCCGCAAGATCTTAAAAGCTTTGGACTTATTCCTGAATTAGTAGGTAGAATGCCCGTAGTTACTTATTTGAGCCCTCTTGATAAAGAAGCATTGCGCAGAATATTGGTAGAACCTAAGAATGCGCTGGTTAAACAGTTTACCCAACTTTTTGAACTGGATAATATAAAGCTCACAATATCAGAACCGGTTCTGGATTTTATTGTTGATAAAGCAATTGAATTCAAATTGGGAGCCAGGGGACTCAGATCAATTATGGAAGCATTGCTGACAGATGCAATGTATACACTTCCTTCAGAACAGAATGCTAAGGAATTTAAATTGTCACTTCCTCAGGCAGAGCAGATATTAAAGAAAATTAACCAATCGAAGCTCAGGGTAGCCTAATTATAGAAATAGTACTAATTTATTGGCATCTTTTTTGTTATTATAGCAATAAAAATGGTAATTAATGAACAGGCTGCTATATAGCATCTTTTTCGCCCTACTTGCTTTTACATCTGCAAATGCGCAGTTGCCTTACGATCGTGTTTTTAAAGCGAGAGTCATAGATGGTGATACTATGCCAATGATGACACTACCTCGGGTAAACATCAAAGGTTATGTTATATACAGAACGCCCTCTGAACAACGAAGATATGACCGGTTGGTCAGAAATGTTAAGAAAGTATATCCTTACGCACGTTTGGCCGGAATTAAGCTCCGTGAATATGACAGTATGATGGCCGGATTGACAGAGAAAGAGCAAAAAAGGATTTATAAACAAGCAGAAGCAGATTTAAAAGATGAGTTTGGCGAAGAGCTGAAATCTCTTACTATAACTCAGGGCCATATACTTTTAAAGCTTGTTGATAGAGAGGTGGGCAATCCTACATACGATATTGTCAAAGAACTGCGTGGAAGATTTGTTGCATTCTTCTGGCAAAATCTGAGTCGGTTATTTGGTTATAATCTTAAAGATAAGTATGACCCGAAAGGACGTGACAGAGATATAGAAATTATAGTACAACGAATAGAGAACGGTACTATCTGATCCTATAAATATAATCCTGAGCTATTTTCCTCTTCCCTGAAGAACAATTAGGACTGTGTAAATAAGAATTTTAAAGTCCATTGCAAGCGACATATTCTCAATGTAAAGAATGTCGAATTTAAGACGCTCAACCATTTCCTCAACATTTTCAGCATATCCGTATTTAACCTGTCCCCATGATGTTATGCCGGGTTTTACTTTTTGAAGTAGACGATAATGAGGTGCGCGTTGAACTATTTGATCAATAAAGAACTGCCTTTCGGGTCTTGGGCCAACAAGTGACATATCCCCAATAAGCACTGACCAGAATTGTGGAATCTCATCAAGACGGACTTTACGCAGAAAGTGGCCGAATGAAGTTATGCGTGGATCTTCTTTAGAAGATAATAGAGGCACGCCATTCTTTTCAGCATCACAATACATGCTTCGGAACTTTATCATTGTAAAGGGTTTCCCATGAAGCCCTACTCGTTTTTGGCGATATAAAACCGGTCCCTTTGAGGTAAGTTTAATTCCTACAGCAACACCAATGTAAGCAGGTATGAGTATAATCATTGCGATTATTGAGACAACTATATCCATGATCCTCTTTAATGATTGTTGCCACGCCGGCATTAAATCGGGAGAAATCTCCAAAAGAGGAGTGTGAAAAATTGAAGTCGAATGTATGGTTCCCAACAGATAATCTTGCATATCAGGGATTACCTTGATGATGACATTTGTATTTTCAACTTCTGTAATAATCTGCTCAATGGTCTTTACCTCTGATCTTTCAGTCGCAATGATGACTTCCTCTACTTCATAATCCATTATTATCTGTTTTAATTGGTTTATCTGTCCAAGATGTGGCAAGAATTTTTCCAATTTGTAATCCTTATATGGGACAGCATTTACAAATCCAACGAATTTGTTTCCACTCGATTTTTCCTGATTTTCAATCTCATTATAGATTCCAATTGCATTGCCATTACTACCAACTATGATAGTATTGAAACCAATGATTTTGTGATGGATTCTATATGTAGTAATGGAAGTGAGAATAAGGCGCAATGTATATGTGGGAATAAAATGGCATAAAAATAGTACTGCTATTGAATCATAATAGTGATGATATTCAGTAATCATATCATCTATGATCAGGGTGAAAAAGATAATTATTACTCCAATAATGGTAATAAGCAGCGTTTGTCCAAGCTCTCTTAAACGGGCCTTACGAAAGATTCTTCGGTATGTACCCATCATTATGTATAAGCATAACCAAAAGATGGGGATAAAAATCAGTCCATACCACAGGTTTTTATCCTGATATATAACTTCGGGGTACTGAAAGATATTAGGGTCTGCAGTGTATTTCCTATAAATAAAAAAAGTAGCCCAGGCCAACAGGGCGGCTAAAAGATCAGCAAGAACATAACGAGCTACTTGTAATTTTCGATTCATTTCAGAAATTTATAAATGCACGAGTTTTAGGTTGTCAAGCAGGAATATAGCATCTGTATTGCCTGAATTCTTCTGGGCTCCAAAGAATATTTGAAAATCAGTAGCACTCGGGGTGTCATACTTTGGCACTGACAGGTTGATGTATACTTTATTCCATTCATCAGTTTGATTCAAAACAATTAAGGGTCGTTGCACTCTTAATCCTTTAGAGACGTAGAATACACCAACGACCATTTCCTGGTTAATTTTATAATTCATTTCGAGAAATATTGAATTCCCGTTACCAGGGAAATCAAATTTCTCAGTAGTCACTGCTTCAAAGATGGCGGTATCAGCAGCAAGTTGCACGATAGCCGAATAAGAATTACCCATTTCAGGAAAAACTAATGCCGGGTCACTTGTTTTGGAGATGCCCACTGTGCTTTTTGATGTTGTGTCAAGCGATAAGCTTGAATTTTCAAAGCTTTCAAGCCATGGAAATTTTACATTTGTAGCATAATTTACTGTAGTACCCGAAATATTGACTACACTGTCTTTTACAAGTTTAACTTCTTTGTTTAAGGCAGTAAAAAATGGATAAACACTTCGGGTGTTACTGATACCATTTAATTTTATTCCCGGGCGGATGTTGATGGTTTCTTTTCCTGATGTTAAGATTGGAACAGTGGCTGGTAATTCAAAAGAGCCAATAAAAGTTCCATCAATATAAATCCATGCATCAGTAATCTTTGATGATGATGTACCTTGCTGATAAACAGTGTTTAGATCAATATTCTCTATGTGAATATATGATGGCACCAGATCCTCATCATCTTTCGGCTCACAACCATAGAGAAAAATCAGTTGGAAAACGATTGCGGAGATTAATAGTAATTTGTTTCTAGTAAAGATTTCCATAAACGAATTAAAGGTTGTAACCGTGTAATTTCAACGGCAGGATTATACTTTTATTGCTTAAAATTTAACAAAATTTAACCTTCTGTAATTTTCTACTCAATCATCTTCGAAGAGTACATCATTTTGTCAATTATCCGATATGCCAGGTCGAGAGCCTGATACCCATCGTTAATTGTTACAGGAGGTACCGTATTATTCAAAACGGCATCTGCAAAGCTCTCTAATTCAGAGAGTATTGCATTGGTGGGAAATATTTGTGGTTTATCAATAAGAATCTGCTTAGGGTTTTTATCCTTTCCCATATCTAATATCATTGCGAAAGGATCATTCTCATCTATTTTTTCTGTCATCCTGATAATCTCTGCTTTTTTATCAAGAAAATCGACTGATATATACGCATCACGTTGGAAAAATCGGCTCTTGCGCATATTTTTCATCGAAATCCGACTTGCTGTGAGATTGGCAACACATCCATTGTCAAACTCAATTCGTGCATTGGCAATATCAGGCGTGTCACTAACTACAGAAACGCCGCTTGCACTTATCTTATGGATACCTGATTTTACTACGCTCAATACTATATCCAGATCATGAATCATCAGGTCAAGAATGACCGGAACATCGGTACCACGGGGATTAAACTGAGCAAGTCGGTGTGTTTCAATAAACAATGGTTTATTAATGTACTTTGAGGCAGAAATGAAGGCAGGATTGAATCGCTCCACATGGCCAACCTGAACTTTCACATTTGCTTCTTCTGCAATCCTTATAAGTTCAAGAGCTTCTGCAGGGGTAGTTACAATGGGCTTTTCAATGAAGACATGCTTGAATTTTCTTAATGCGCTATTTGCAATTTCAAAATGTGAAAGAGTAGGAGTGACAATGTCAACAATATCAACATCGTCAATTAACTTGTTGAGTTGGTCATAAGCCTTTACTCCATATTCTTCCGACACTTTTTTAGAGTTTTCAACATCAGAATCATAAAATCCGGTAAGTTGATATTTGCTAATCTCTTTTATACATTTAAGATGGATTTTGCCAAGATGTCCTGCGCCTACTACTCCAATTTTTAGCATGTCAAGTGTTTTAGATTGTTTTGTGTTAACACGAAGCGAAATTAGTAATTTAGCAGCAAAAATAACTGACTTTTTAAGATGACTTCTAATCTTGTTGATACTTTTAGGCATAAAGGGTTACGTAAGAAACTGGTGGACACGATAAGAATGAAAGGTATCAGGGATGAAAGTGTTTTGTCGGCTATTGAAAAGCTGCCACGTCACTTTTTTTTCGACTCGGGTTTCCTTGAATATGCATATGAGGATAAGGCTTTTCCGATTGGTGAGGGCCAGACTATTTCTCAGCCGTATACTGTGGCTTTCCAATCGGAGTTACTCGATGTGCATAGAGGCGATAAAGTATTGGAAGTTGGAACCGGGTCAGGATATCAGGCAGCCATATTA
Organism: Bacteroidales bacterium UBA5507; assembly: GCA_002426195.1. Taxonomy (GTDB): domain Bacteria; phylum Bacteroidota; class Bacteroidia; order Bacteroidales; family Lentimicrobiaceae; genus Lentimicrobium. The sequence goes on from DIOT01000056.1 coordinate 262,138, forward strand.
TTTGAAATGGGCGCTAAGGTTTTTTCAATTGAACGTCAGAAAGTACTGTATCTAAAGACTAAAGAGCTTCTTCCAAAAATTGGAGTTATAGCAAAAGTACATTTTGGGGATGGCTATAAAGGTTGGCCGGCATTTGCACCTTTCGACAGGATAATTGTGACAGCCGGAGCACCATATGTCCCCGATCCTCTTATTGATCAGCTTAAACCGGGAGGTAAACTTGTAATACCTGTAGATGAGAACGATTATCAGGTCATGACACTCGTGGAAAAGAAACCAGATGGCTCAGTTCAAATGTCTCATCACGGAATATTCAGATTCGTTCCTTTACTTGGTGATAAAAACCATTAAAAGCTTTCCCTTGCAATAAGTCTATCATAAGGCCCTTGCTAAACATTTGATGGCAGGGGTTGTTAATGCTGCATAAACCGAAGTTTTTAAAACTCTGAACATGCCGCATTATCACACTCTGGGAAACATCCCGCAAAAGCGTCATACGCAGTTCCGTAAGCCTGATGGCGGGCTTTATTCGGAGCAGTTGGTTTCTACTGAAGGCTTTTCTGATGTTTATTCGATAACATATCATAATCATCCACCAACAATGGTTCTCTCAGTGGATGAACCAATCAATATTGAGCCTGAGGTTGTAATTCAGAAGAACATGATGCACCGAAGTTTCATGGGCTTTAATATTAAGCCTGAGTCCGATTATTTAAAGAGTAGGACTCCGGTGCTGGTAAACAGTGATCTTATGATTTCACTCGCAGCACCGGGTAAAGGTATTTCTGATTACTTCTTTAAGAATAGTCAGGCAGCAGAGTTGCTGTTTATACATGAAGGCAGTGGTACACTTCATTCTATGTATGGTAGGATACCTTTCAGGTATGGAGACCATATCATCATCCCGAGAGGTGTCATTTATAAAATTGAATTTGATACAGACGACAACAGACTTTTTATAGTAGAGTCATTTTCTCATATCAGATTTCCGGGTAAATATGTTAATAAGTATGGTCAACTCGAAGAACATTCACCTTATTGCGAACGTGATATCAGAAAACCTCAGGATCTGATTACGCATGACGAGAAAGGTGACTTTTTGATTTACATCAAGAAAGACCACTTACTATTCCCATATCATTATGCATCTCATCCTTTTGATGTCATTGGCTGGGATGGATACCATTATCCTTATGCCTTGTCAATTCACGATTTTGAGCCAATAACCGGAAGGATTCATCAACCACCTCCTGTGCATCAAAGCTTTGAAGCACATAACTTTGTAGTTTGCGCTTTCGTTCCACGAATGTACGACTACCATCCACTCTCGATTCCTGTTCCATATAATCATAGTAATGTTGATTCCGATGAAGTGTTATATTATGTTGATGGTGACTTTATGAGCCGAAAGCATGTTGACCGCGGTCAAATAACCCTGCATCCTATTGGAATTCCTCATGGTCCGCATCCCGGAACTGTTGAGAAAAGTCTGGGCTTGAAAGACACGAAAGAATTAGCTGTAATGGTGGATACTTTCAGACCTCTATGGATTACCCGACAGGCATTGGAAATTGAAGATAAAGCTTACCACAAATCGTGGCTCTACTAGCTCAGTAACTAAGAAATAAAGAATACTATTATGGAAAAGACACATGATTTTTTACCTTTAAACGGTACTGATTATATTGAGTTCTATGTTGGAAACTCTAAACAAGCAGCATACTTCTATCAAACAGCTTTTGGATTCAAGCCTTTGGCTTACGCCGGACTGGAAACCGGACTTACTGACAGGACATCATATGTTGTGGAGCAAGGCAAAATCCGGCTAATGTTCACATCTTCATTAAAAGGTGAAAATGAGGTCAGTCGGCATGCTATTAATCATGGCGATGGAGTCAAAGCTATTGCTTTGTGGGTGGATGATGCTACAAAAGCCTGGAATGAGACTACCTCCAGAGGGGCGAAATCATACTTGTCACCAACTGAATTGAAAGATGTTGATGGAAAAGTAGTTGTGTCGGGAATCCATATTTATGGTGAGACAGTTCATTTGTTTGTAGAAAGGAATGATTATAAAGGTGCTTTTCTACCAGGATTCAGGAAGTGGGAAACTCACAACATAACTGTCCCCACAGGTCTTAAATATGTCGACCACATGGTTGGCAATGTGGGATGGGGCGAAATGAACAAATGGGTTGATTTCTATGCAAATGTAATGGGATTTAACCAACTCATAAGCTTTGATGATAAAGACATCTCAACCGAGTATACAGCCTTGATGAGCAAGGTAATGTGTAATGGTAATGAACGCATTAAGTTCCCTATTAATGAACCTGCCGAAGGCCTTAAAAAATCTCAGGTTGAGGAGTATCTCGATTTCTACGGTACAAGTGGAGTTCAGCATATTGCAATGGAAACAGATGATATTATTGGAACTGTAAGTGACTTAAAATCAAGAGGAATTGAGTTCCTTGAAGTGCCTGAGGGTTATTATGAAATTGTTACAGACAGGGTTGGGGATATTGAAGAGGATATCAGGAACCTCCAAAAGTTGGGAATCCTTGTTGATAGAGATGAAGAAGGCTATTTGCTCCAAATTTTCACAAAGCCACTGGTCGACCGTCCAACACTATTCTTTGAGATAATCCAGCGTAAGGGAGCCAGATCTTTTGGTAAGGGTAATTTTAAAGCTCTTTTTGAAGCTATTGAACTCGAGCAAAGCAAAAGAGGTACTCTGCAATGACCAGTAACAACTCTCCGGTTTCAACAAATTCATGGCTGAGAATTCCCTCGGAATCTGATTTTTCAATATTCAATATTCCTTTTGGAATTGCAAAATTGAATGATGGGAAGGTATCAGCAGTTAGTCGAATAGGAGATTTTGCCATAAATCTATCAGCTCTTAACAGAGATGGATTTTTCACTGACATTAATGCTCAGCTTGATGCTGTATTGTCACAACCTGTATTAAATGATTTTATTGCTCTGGGGAAATCTGTTACTTCTAAAGTCAGAAACCGGATTCAGAAATTGTTTATTGAAGATAGTTCCTTCTCGCAAGATGAGTTCATCAGGAAATACCTAGTACCGGTTGACAAGGTTGAAATGCTTATACCTGTTAGAATTACAGACTATACCGATTTTTATTCAAGCATGGAACATGCGGCTAATGTTGGGAGTATGTTCAGGGATCCCTCAAATCCATTGCCTAAGAACTGGAAACACTTGCCGGCAGGATATCATGGACGGGTATCGACGATAGTTGTTTCAGGAACAGAAATACATAGGCCCAAGGGGCAGGTTATTGAAGCCAATAGTAGTGTTCCTGTATTGTCTCCTTCCGGGAAGGTAGATTTTGAACTGGAATTGGCTTTTATTATTGGGAAAGAGAGTAAAATGGGAAGTGCTGTTTCAATTGAAAATGCAGAAGATCACATTTTTGGGATGGCGCTTTTTAATGATTTATCAGCCAGGGATATTCAGTTTTGGGAGAATGTACCTTTAGGACCTTTTCTGTCAAAGAATTTTGGGTCCGTTCTATCACCCTGGATTATAACCATGGAAGCACTTCAACCTTTTAGAACAGAAGGGCCTTTGCAACAACCGGAAGTGTTAGATTATCTGAAAATAAGTAAACCTTCTAATTTCGATATCAATCTTGAGGTTTATCTTCAACCTGATAAAAATGGGCAAAGCCTTGTAAGTGCTAGCAATTTCAGATACATGTATTGGAGTATGTCCCAACAACTTGCCCATCACACTATAAATGGTTGTAAAATCAATGTTGGCGATTTATATGCTTCAGGAACAATAAGTGGGAATGCACCCGGCACATACGGTTCTCTTCTTGAGTTAACAAAGAATGGTCAGAATCCTATTAAGGTTGGAGGAAAAGAAAGATTCTTTATTGAAGATCACGACTCCGTAATTATGAAGGGTTATGCTAAGAAAGAAGGAATAAGGGTAGGTTTTGGCCAAAATATTACTAGGATCTTACCATCCCTTTAGGTTTCAGAATCAGATCAAGTCCATCGTTAATCAACTTAGTAATATTGTCATCATTATCTCTTATAAAGTGTAATTGATGTAATATCTCATGACTTAAAGCAGTATTCACTTCATATGCACTTACAATTTCAAGTAATTCAAGCATAAGAAGCCATTCTTTGGGATAGTTAGCTTTTATAGTGTTCCAAAACTCATCCAGCGAGATCCTGTTCTCTATTGCAACTAGTTCTTCAGAGTCATCAGCCATGTTTGCATTCGCCTCTCTGATTTCTCTGATTAATTTATAGTACCCGTATAGTTGAATGTCGCTTTCAGTGTGAACTATTTTATGTGTTGTTTCCTTTGGTTTTTCATATTTTAGTCCGAATGCCTGAGGATCAGCGGGACCTGAGTATCCAGAGATAATTTTGCTTCCTGTAGCCATATCAAATCTTCCCCATTCAGGCTTGAAAAGTACATGGTCCTTATAACTTACTGTGCAATTATTAAATGTTAGGATCAGTGTTTTTCCTTCAACTCTTCTTCTGGTTTGATATATTCCTGAGACAACAATTCCGCTATTGAATTTAAGGAGCGCGTTACGACTTTCAATAATGCCGATTTCCTCAAGTTCATCATCGTTTAACAGATGAAGTGGTTTATCAGTGCCTGCCAGCAATCCAACCGGAGTTCCGAAGCCGTCTTTATGAAAAATTTTCCCATGCCCCGCTAACTCTTTGTTTTTATATGATAGAGCCGTGGAACTGTTGGTCCTGATATAAACAACTTCATTGCCTTCAATAATACAATCATCAAAGGTACCTGAGATTTCAAGTCCTGAATCTAACTGTATACATGCAGTATTTCTTGATGAAACAGCTTTTTTAACGGCATCAATTCCACCTTTACGAAGTGCCATCGACTCACTGAATTCATTAAGCACATCAGTTAAATGCTGGAATGTCGGGGTAACAAAAAGTTGAGGTTGTTGAGTTGTAATATCGAAGTTGTATGTCGAAGCATCTATGCTGTAAGGTAACTTTTTTACATGATCTTTCAGGCAATTGAAACTTTCACCTATTGAGGAAAGCAACCCTGCTCCGTAAATTTTTGGTTTTCTGAGCGAACCTATCAATCCGTATTCAACTGTCCACCAGTGCAGATTTCTTATCATAGCCATTTCAGAAGATTCTCCCATACTCGATGCAATATAATCGAGATGTTTTTCTGCAGCTTCAATTTCTGCTTTTCTTGAATAAGGATCTGCTTTTAAAATGGATAAATGTCGTACAGCTTCATACAATTCATAATCGCGAGCAGATGAGAAGGCTTTTGAGCCTATTTTTCCAAATAGTCTCAGATATTCTGAATATTCGTCATCCGCTATTATGGGTGCATGTCCTGCGGCTTCATGTATAATATCGGGTGCCGGTGTATATTCTATCTGGTCAACCGGTCGGATGTCAGCGGCAATTACAAGGACCCTGTATGCCTGAAATTCCATGAATGCCGAAGGAGGAATAAATCCGTCGACTGCTACAGCTGCCCAGCCAATTTCTTTAAGAATGCGGTTCATGCCGTACATATGTGGAATAAAGTCGATACTGATACCCGTTTTCTTTAATCCGTCAACATACGAACCATGCGCAACCTTGCTCAGGAACTTTACATTTTGGCGCATAACATATCGCCATACTGCATGATCTCTATTAGTGTATTCGTTATAAGGCTGTTCAATTACCAAACTCAGTAAGTGAGCAGGTAGTTTGTCGAGAACTTCATTCATTTCCATAAAACGATGTATTACTTTTGCTTTAAAATAAAGAGCCTGTGACCGTAATAAGTAACATTGAAAGAAGAATTAAAGTTTATGCAGCACTACCGGTACTCAATGAATCTGAGAATATTTTTCAGGTTGTTGACAATCTGCTCACTCAGGAGGAAGTGGATGTGCAACTTGTTATTTGTGTAAATCAGCCTGATGAATGGTGGAGTAATGAGAACAAGACTTCAGTTTGTCTTGATAATCAGAAAACTCTTGAATATCTCAAATCACTTAATGATGATCGAATCTCCATTATTGACAAGAGTAGCAAGGGAAATGGCTGGATTGGAAAGAGGCATGGGGTAGGGTGGGCCAGGAAGGTTGCAATGGATAAAGCTTGTGAACTGGCAAACGATGAGGACATAATTTTAAGCGTTGACGCCGATACTTATTATGTTGCCGATTATGTCAAAGCTGTTGTGAATTCTTTCAATCAGAATAACCTTGCTGTTGGATTTTCTGCTCCTTACTACCATCCGCTTGTTGGAGACAAAATGACCGACATCTGTATGTTGCGGTATGAAATCTATATGCGGAATTATGCGCTTAATATGCTGCTCATCAGAAATCCATATGCTTTTTCGGCAATTGGCTCAGGAATGGCCTGTACAGCGAAGATTTATAAGAAGGTGAGGGGATTGACTCCTAAGATGAGTGGTGAAGATTTTTATTTCATACAGAAGCTGCGGAAATCTGGTAATATTATTATTGATTGCGATGAAGTAATATATCCCGGCAACAGATTCTCAAACAGAGTTTATTTTGGAACCGGCCCTGCTATGATTAAAGGTAGTACAGGTGACTGGAGCAGCTACCCGGTGTACGTTCAGGATCAGTTTCTTGATGTGAAAGCTACTTTCGATTCGTTTGAGGAACTTTTTTCTGAAGACATATCCACACCGATGGATAGTTTTCTGCTGAGTGCTTTTACCATCGAAAACAATAACATCAGAGAGTTGTGGAAACCATTGAGAGAGAACTGCAACAATATGGCTTCGTTTGTAAAGGCTGCCATGCAGAAAGTTGACGGACTCAAAGTGCTTCAGTTCCTGAAAGCGACTCATCAGGATTTCCCGGGGTCTGATGAAAAAAGATTGCAGGAGTTCATTTTACGGAACTTTAATCCTGCTGAAGAGATTATAAACGCGCTCAACAATATAGAACTTAAAGGATTTATGAATTCAGAAGTAAATGATTTAAACCTGGTGCGGGACTTTATGTTCGTAACTGAAAGAAAACTGCAAAAGAAGCTTAATAATGCATAATTAATTATCCGGCATGAAGCAATTAATAGTGATACTTGGTGCTACAGCAACAGGGAAAACGAAGTTAGCGGTTAATCTGGCCAGAGAAATCGATGGCGAAATAATTTCAGCCGATTCACGACAAGTATACAGAGGCATGGATATAGGAACCGGCAAAGACTTATCGGAATATGGAGATGTTAAATATCACCTGATTGACATTGCAGCTGCCGGTGACCAATATAATATCTTTAACTACAAGCTCAGCTTTGAAGAGGTTTTGCAACAAATAAATGAGAGAGATAAGTTTCCAATAGTATGTGGTGGCAGTGGCATGTATCTTGAGGTGGCCTTGGGATTATATAACATGAATGAAGCTCCCATTGATAACAGGTTCCGGCTTGAAGCTGATAATATGTCTGATAGTGAGCTTATTTCACACCTTGAAGCGCTTAAGGAGGTCCACAACGTTACTGATCTGAAAGATCGTGAAAGACTCATAAGAGCAATTGAAATCGCCAGAGAAGAGACAAAGCGCTCCGGATTGTATGATAATGAACCCTGTACTCATTTTATCTATGGAGTTGATACTTCACGACAAGAAATTCGAGACAGGATAACTAAAAGATTAAAGTCCCGGCTTGAAGAAGGTTTGATTGAAGAGGTTGAAGAACTGCATTCAACGGGTATTAGTTTTGAATCACTCCGGTATTATGGTCTGGAGTATAAGTATGTGTCAATGTATTTGCAGGGCGAATTGAATTATGATGAGATGTTCAGACTCTTAAATACGGCTATTCATCAGTTTGCAAAAAGACAGATGACATGGTTTAGAAGAATGGAAAGGAGGGGAGTGAAAATTAAGTGGTTGCCAGCTGATTCGGGAATATTTACCTCTACTATAGTTAGTGATATAGAATCGTGTGGAATAGATTACTGATTGAAAGCTCAACAATCAGGGATGCTTCCACCTTTTATGTGACCACAACCAATCGGTTGGGTTTTCCTTAATCTCAGTTTCAAGCAATCTTGCATATTCTTTGAGGATCCGTTGTTCCAACTGCCTTTTATCACTATCTCCTGAAAGTCCGCTTTCACAATCAATTGGTATAAACCTTAGAGAGTAGTACCCTCGTTCTACTTTTCTCAATGATATAAATAATAATGCTGATTTTGTGGCAATTGCAAGTTTAGCGCCCCCGGTAAAGAATGTTGTCCTCTGATTGAGGAAAGTGTACTCATAAGCATTCTCCACTCTGGCAGGCGATTGATCGGCAATAAAAATATAAAATGAATTCTTGTGAGCAGGGTTCAGAATATATCGTGGTGCGGCACTCATTGAAAGCAAGTTCATTCCAAATCTGCACCGGATTTTATTTATTATATGTTCAGCAGTCTTGCTTCTAAGCGGCTTATACAGGGTGTATACTGGAAAATCATAATAAGATGGCAAAATTGAGAGCCATTCCCAATTTGCCATATGACCCATTAATCCTATAACATTATATCCTTTTTTGTGAAGATCAGTAAGCACTTCCGGATTTTCAACTTTCAGTCGTGATGAAAGTGCTTTACGTGAAATTGACACCCCTTTTAAAGTTTCAATAAAGATATCAGTAAAGTGAAGGTAAAACTTCCTGGTAAGGAGCCCTATTTCCTTGTATTTGGCTTCAGGGAATGCACGACTTAAGTTTTGAACTATGACAGCCTTGCGATAGCCAATTATATTTTTTAAAAAATAAGAGAGAATTGTACTCTTAACATATAATAGTCTGATTGGTAGCAGACTAATCAGCCATGCAATAAAAAACAGGATAGAAGAAAGGAGCTTGCTAAACATGCCTGAATGGCCTCTTGCAGGTGCTTTGAGTTTGTGATCCGGACAGGATTCGAACCTGTGACCCACAGCTTAGAAGGCTGTTGCTCTATCCAGCTGAGCTACCGGACCATTTCCTGAAATAAATCAGGATTGTTGAAATCGCCTGCAAAGGTAATAAAAAGTAATAATTTTACCACTCATGAGGAAATATTTTAATGAAACTAAGGAAAATTCACTTTTTAATGGTTTTTAGGGTTACTTTTTTAAGAATTTGACATAAACAGATAAACCACATTAAGATTTTATTGTAAATTCGCTTTGCAATCTTGATGTAATAAGCCTCATTAAAATGAAACAACTACTCTTCACAGATTTTCAGCAGAATACTAGTGCGAAACTCTATGATTGGACTGGCAAAACGATTCTGATTGCAGAAGATACAGACTGTAGTTTTCTCTACCTCAAGACTATTCTAAGGCATACCAACGCTCAGATCCTTTGGGCCTCCTCTGGACAAGAAGCAATTAATCTGGTTAGAGAAAATAAGGGAATAGATGTTATTTTGATGGACATCAACATGCCTGGTATTAATGGCTTTGATGCTACCATCGCAATTCATAGCATAAGAAAAGAATTGCCGGTGATTGCACAAACAGCTTATGTTTACGATAATGAGGTTGAGCTTTGATACGCCAGTGGTTGCTCTGATTATATTTCAAAACCTATAGATAAACACCTTTTACTTGAAAAGATCGGTGCATTTTTAGGCGAAGGAGTTACTGCTAAAGTAGAATCTAAACAATCAATGTTAAAATCCTGAAAGCAGTTTAATAAGAAGATATAACCGGTTCTTTTACAGGCCGGTTTTTTTTGTGTCAAAAATATTTTGCTTTAAGGAGGTTTATTTGCAAAATAAATTTGTTATTTAGGAATCAATTATTACTTTTGCACTCCCGTTGGTGAGGTGGGTGAGTGGCTTAAACCAACAGTTTGCTAAACTGTCGTACTGGAAACGGTACCGGGGGTTCGAATCCCCCCTTCACCGCAGATTCAACGACAAAAGTCTCGGGGCGTAGCGCAGTCCGGCTAGCGCACCTGGTTTGGGACCAGGGGGTCGAAGGTTCGAATCCTTTCGCCCCGACTTTAAAAGACCTCTGCAATCACAAGATTCAGAGGTCTTTGCTTTTTATAGCCTTCTAAACATCTCCTCAACTTTATACCATTCTATTCGTAGCTTCATTATTTATGATGAACCAAACCTGATTAGTTTTCAATTGTTGAATGTGTCTCAATTTTTCAGTCAATGCCCGATAGTTCAAACTTAATTGCTTCTGGTGAAAAAACCAGATATGCTTGCCCAATGCTCTGTGAAGGTGATAAGTCATACCGTGACCCTGGGTCTTGTCCTGTTTGCGGTATGTTTCTTAAACCTGTTGATGAAGTTATTAGATTGAATAGTAATAAAGTCAAAGTACAGTGGTACTGTCCAATGAAATGTGAGGGTGATACTTTATATGATTATCCCGGACGATGCCCGGTATGCAATATGTTTCTTGTCTCAACAGAAGATAAGGAGGCTGCAGCAAGGTGGAAACATCTTGCAAAGGACGCTCCGGGGACTGCGTCACAGAAACCCATAGAGATTGAGAAGAATTTACATTCAGGCAAGGATGTTTACTATTGTCCAATGCGTTGTGAAGGAGATAAAAAATATGATAAACCAGGTGATTGCCCGGTTTGTGGTATGCATCTTCTTAAGGAGGAATCTTTCTCAAGTTCCATTGAACCTGACAAAACCGAAGATGAATCGTATAGGAAAATGCTGAGAAAATTCATTTTAGCAGCAGTTTTAACTATTCCTGTTTTCTTAATTGCAATGTTGGAAATGATCCCGGCTTTTCATGATTTAGCCATGAATTACAATAAAGCAACCGGTTGGGTTTCCTTCTTTCTATCAATACCAGTTGTCTTCTATTCGGGTTGGCAGTTTTTTGTGCGAGGATATAATTCAGTAAGAAGACGGTCGCCAAATATGTGGACTCTAATAAGTCTTGGTGTGAGTGCTGCATTCATCTTCAGTGTTATTGCATTGGTTTTACCCGGTATCTTTCCGCCACAGTTCAGGGATATGAACGGAAATGTCCACCTGTATTTTGAAGCTGCAGCTGTTATTCTTACACTTGTTCTTCTCGGTCAGGTTCTTGAACTCAGAGCTTATGCCAAAACCAACAGTGCTATAAAGTCTCTCTTAAATCTGGCTCCTCCTACTGCCAGACTTATAGTCGGATCTGATGAGCGTGTTATTCCTCTGGCGGATGTAAGAGTGGGCAATTTGTTAAGGGTCAGACCAGGAGAAAAAATTCCTGTTGACGGGATAATAAAAGAAGGGAATGCGGTAATTGATGAAAGTATGATTACAGGCGAGTCAATGCCTGTTGAGAAAGAACCGGGAGGTAAAATAATTGGTGGAACCATAAATGGCAAGACTTCATTTCTGATGCAGGCAGAAAAAGTTGGTAAGGATACATTACTAGCCCGTATTGTTCAGCTTGTTAATGAAGCCGGTCGATCAAGAGCCCCAATTCAAAGGCTTGCCGATGTAGTTGCAAAGTATTTTGTTCAGATAATTATTGGGATATCATTAATAACCTTTGGATTATGGGCGTTTCTGGGACCTGAACCATCTTTGGTGTATGCATTCGTAAATGCGGTTTCAGTATTGATTATCGCTTGTCCTTGTGCTTTGGGACTTGCTACACCAATGTCAATTATGGTTGGAACAGGAAGGGGTGCTCAAAAAGGTATACTTATAAAGGATGCTCGTGCTATTGAAGAATTTAACAAGGTTGATGTACTCCTGGTAGATAAGACGGGAACCCTCACCGAAGGTAAGCCGTCTCTCAGGGGCTATATGTCGTTTGGAAGTTATTCTGATGATGAAGTACTTCAATTATCGGCTTCTGTAGATACTAATAGTGAGCATCCACTGGCTGAAGCTATTGTAAGAGGTGCAAGGGAAATGAATATTCCATTCCTCGAGGTTTCAGAATTTAATGCCATCACAGGTAAAGGCGTTGAAGGTTTCGTTAAGAACAAAAAGGTCAAATTGGGCAACCATCATTTACTTGTTGACTCGGCAGTGAAAATTGAAAAAAAATTCAATGAACTCATTGAAGAGTGGCAATCGAAAGGTCAAACTGTTATGTACCTTGTCATCGATGGCAAGCTTGAAGGGATTGTAAGTGTTTCTGATAAAATCAAAGAAACATCATGGGCAGCTATCCGGGAATTAAAAAGTATGGGTGTAAAGATAATTATGCTCACTGGTGACAATGAGCTTACAGCCAAATCTGTTGCCGGTGAGCTTAATCTGGATGGCTATAAAGCGGATTGCCTTCCCGAAGATAAATACCAAATGATTAAGGAATTACAATCAAAGGGAAGCTTTGTAGCAATGGCCGGTGATGGTATTAATGATGCTCCTGCATTAGCCCAGGCAAATATTGGAATTGCTATGGGTACAGGTACCGATATTGCAATTGAAAGTGCCGAAATCACATTAGTAAAAGGTGACTTGAATGGAATTGCACGGGCAAAAAAGCTTAGCAAGGATGTTATGCAGAATATTCGACAGAACCTATTCTTTGCTTTTATCTATAACACTTTGGGAGTACCTGTGGCTGCGGGGATTTTATTCCCATTTTATGGAATATTGTTAAGCCCAATGCTGGCGGCTGTTGCAATGAGCTTTAGCTCAGTAACTGTCATTGCTAACGCATTAAGATTGAGAGCTAAATGAAAAATTTAACTACTTTTGTGCTCGATTTTTAGTGCTATTTTAATTGCTTTTATAACTCTTATACCATCATTTTGGCTTTCAGAATTAGCAAAAAATACCGCATAGGCTTATTAGTACTTTTACTACTCGTAGTACTCTATCTTCTGTTAAGAAGTGCACTGCCACAGTATTCAGCAAGGGTTCCCCTTTTGGGCATTTACCTTCTTACGGATTTCCTTGTATTTAATTTTGTTCGGGATGCAAGTCCTACATTACCAAAACCTTTCAAAGTGCTGTTGATCGCACTTTGGTGGTTGCCCGTAATTTTATTTATTTCATTTTTATTGATTGCTTCCTTTATACCGTTGCCGGAATGGAATGGTTTTTGGAAAGTATACCTCCCGGGTTTCGCCTTGATGACAATGCTGGCGAAATTTATACTGTTTGTGTTTCTCATACTCCCCCTTATTCTTGTTATAATCAGGAGGTTACTCAGAAATAAATTAAGTTTTAGTTATCATTACGTTTATTTTGAAAAGTTTTTAAAAAGAATGGCTATTATTTTAGGAAGTTTAGCGTTTGTAGGATTGTTTATAGGGAGCATTCATTGGGTATCAAAGTTTAAAGTCAGAGAATTAGAACTCGTAATTGAAGATTTACCCGATGCTTTGGAAGGCAAGAGAATAGTTCAGATTTCAGATGTTCATCTTGGAAGTTGGACAACCACAAAACCAATTGAAAAAGCTGTTTCAATGGTTAATGAATTAAATCCCGACCTGGTCTTATTTACAGGCGACATGGTTAATTTCAGTGCAACAGAGACTAAGGGATTTGAAGTACTAAGGAATGTCCGTTCAAAATATGGTGTTTATGCAATATTAGGTAATCACGATTACGGTGATTATGTGAAATGGGAAGATTCCGCTAGTAAAGCTGCAGATTTCAAAATTCTTGAGAACTTTTACAAAACAATAGGGTGGAAGCTTTTAAGAAACGAGCACAAAGTTATTGAGATTGACAGTGCTACAATATTACTTGGTGGGGTTGAGAATTGGAGCGCAACTCAAAGATTTCACCGGTATGGTGATATGGAAAAAACTATGAAGAATGCACCTGTTGCTGATGTATATATCCTCATGTCGCATGATCCTACCCATTGGGAAGCAGAGATTATAGAATCGTATCCTCAGTTTGATATTACTTTATCAGGCCATACGCATGGAATGCAAATAGGTTTTGAAGGCCTTGGTTTAAAGTGGAGCCCTTCACAATATATATACAAAAACTGGGGTGGATTATATAAACGTAAATCCTCTCGCGGTATCGAGTCCAGGTTATATGTGAACCTTGGATTAGGACATATTGCATATCCCGGCAGGGTAGGAATACTCCCCGAAATTACACTTATTACTTTAACCCGGAAAAACTAGCGTATACTTTTTAAAACCGATTAGCTTATTGCAGCCGGGATTTTAAGTTCAAACCAGGAGGCTACCCTCTCATCAATATGTTTATCACCACTGATGTGTTTGAATTCATTAGTGTGTTTGTTATAAACATAATCTTTCTGCCATTCTTCGTGATTAGCCTGGATTTCATTCAGCGCATCCAGAATTAGTAATAGTTCGTCATTGGTCATCGTAGGGTGCAATGATAATCGGACCCATCCTGGCTTTTGCGACAAATCCCCATGGTTGATAAGGTTGGTTATCAATTTGGAATGCTCGTAACTTACATCTAAAAGATAGTGCCCGTATGTGCCTGCACATGCACAACCTCCTCTGACCTGTACACCGTACCTGTCACTTAGAAGTTTAACAACCAGATTGTAATGTATATTACTGAAGTAGAAAGATATCACTCCAAGTCTTTTTTTCTGAGCAGGAGCAAGAACGTGTAGGTTAGGGATACTGTTTAATCCATTGAATGCAATTTCAAGGAGTTCTTCTTCACGTTTTCTGATATTCTGAACAACCATGCTTTCTTTAAGTTGTATGCATAAAGCACTTCTTATAGCCTGCATAAAACCTGGTGTTCCGCCATCCTCCCTGGCTTCAATATCGTCAACATATTTAAACTCCCCCCAGGGATTTGTCCAGTCAACTGTTCCACCTCCCGGTTGATCAGGAGTTCTATTGTGGTACATTGCTTTGTCAAAAATGAGCACTCCTGAAGAGCCTGGCCCTCCAAGAAATTTATGAGGTGAAAATAAAATAGCATCAAGATGCTCGTCAGCCTTTTCAGGATGCATATTAATCTCATCATATGGAGCGGAAGCTGCAAAATCAATTATACAGTACCCTCCGTATTCATGCATAATGCTGGCGAGCTTATGGTATGGAGTTCTAACACCCGTTACATTTGAACATGCAGTGAACGCCCCGATTTTGAGTGTACGGTCTTTATATATTTCCAGCTGACGACGGAGTTCCTCCGGATCAACCAGTAAATCTTTATCAGGTTGAAGTACGACAACATCACTCACTGTTTCGAACCAGGAGGTGTGATTTGAGTGATGCTCCATATGGGTGACAAACACAACAGGCCTGCTTTT
This sequence comes from Bacteroidales bacterium UBA5507, assembly GCA_002426195.1. GTDB lineage: Bacteria > Bacteroidota > Bacteroidia > Bacteroidales > Lentimicrobiaceae > Lentimicrobium. The sequence goes on from DIOT01000056.1 coordinate 277,345, forward strand.
TTCATTCAGGCACTGATTATCAGATAATTTGCCGCACATCTTGAGGCCTAATATTCTTTGGAACTTCACAATTACTCCTGTCATACCAAATCCGGAAGTAATAATTATATCATCAGGCCCGGCATTAACATGATTTTTAATCATTTTATGAGCCATATGATATGCGCGTGTCATAGATGTACCTGTTTCACTTGTTTCGGTGTGAGTGTTCCCTATAAAAGGACCTATGACATTTGAAAGTACTTCTTCAACCGGCTTGTATAATCTTCCACTGGCGATCCAGTCAGCATATATTAGTTTTTTGCTACCATAAGGTGTTTGGTATTCCTGGTCAAATCCAATTATATTTCTCCTGAAGCTATCAAAGTATCGTTCCATTGGGATTTTATTTCTTCAGCAAAAGTGCAAAATAAAATGCCATGGTGCAACTATCAGGTTACCTTTCTTTATTACAGGTCAAAGAAAATAATACTATGGATTTACGAGTTGAAGATCGCCTTGTGAGATTCGAATACTTGTAATTTCTATGTCCCCACCTTCGGGATATATACTTATCCAGTTATTGTCAATTCTGTACCACATGTCCTGAGCACTTATTCGGAGTAAATAGTCAGTGGTTTCTTCGTTTTCAATTCCTTTCATTACGATACCACCGCTCTTCTGGCCATCTTTACCGTAGTTGATAAATACCTTTGGCGTTTTTTCAGTTGTTTTGCGGGCTTTAAGAATGAGGTAGTTGTTTTTCCTAAGGCGCATCTCAATTGTGTTGAAGCTGAATCTTTGCTCCATTGCATCAGTCATAATTGTCGGTTGCTCAAGAATAGTTACAATGGCATTATCCTCCATTTGTTTACGAATTTTCTCGATCATCATAACTGGATATCGCTCCTCTGGCCGGAAAGCAGATGCTTTTGTAAATTCCTCTATTGCCTTATCAAAAATATTTGATTGGAACGCAAGGTCGCCGGCAGCGATGAATTTATTATAGGATTCCATGTTATTTTTATGGCGTTCCTGAAGGATATTATTAATCTGGATTAGTCGTTCTTTTGGAAAAGATTCGAGAGGTTTAAGCTCCGAAGCTTTTTCGTATTCTTTAATTGCACTGGGATAATCCTGTGCTGTATAGAGTTCATTTCCTTTGTCAATTGCCTCATAGTAATCTTTATCAGCCAGTCGTTTCTGTTCTTCTTCAATTCTTCTGTTTTCTTCGGCAATTGCTAATAACCTATCTTCTTCTGCTTTCTTCTCTGCAGCTATTCGTGCCTCTTCTGCTAATCGTTCTGCTTCTATT
>DIOT01000056.1:278835-310731 GCA_002426195.1 Bacteroidales bacterium UBA5507
GCTGCTTGTATTGAATCTTGTTTTCGTTGTTCCGCATCTTTCAGGGCAGCAAGCGCAGCTAGTCTGTCGAGTTCTGCTTGTTTTTCCGCTTCAATTTGAGCTAACCTGTTTTGTTCGGCAAGTTGTTCAGCTGCGATTCTGTCTTCTTCGGCTTTCTTCGCAGCGGCAATCCTTGTTTCTTCAGCAATTCGTTCCTGTTCCAGTTTTTGTTCTTCTGCGAGACGTTCAGCTGCGATTCTATCCTCTTCAGCTTTCTTTTCAGCGGCTATACGGGCTTCTTCAGCAAGTCTCTCTTGCTCAAGTCTTTGCTCCTCAGCTACACGTTCTGCAGCCAGTCTATCCTCTTCTGCTTTCTTTTCAGCAGCTATTCTGGCTTCTTCAGCTAACCTGGCAGCTTCCTTTTCAGCGTTAATTGCTGCTTGTATTGAATCTTGTTTTCGTTGCTCAGCAGCTTGCAGGACAGCCAGAGCTGCTTGTCTGTCAAGCTCAGCTTGTCTTTCAGCTTCGAGCTGGGCTAGTCTGTCATTTTCTGCTTGTTTTTCCGCCTCAATCTTAGCCAGTCTTTCTTCTTCAGGTTTCTTCTCAGCAGCAATCCTTGCTTCTTCAGCAATTCGTTCCTGTTCAAGTTTCTGTTCCTGAGCAAGACGTTCAGCTGCGATTCTATCTTCTTCAGCTTTCTTTTCAGCAGCAATTCTGGCTTCTTCTGCTACTCGTGCTGCTTCCTTTTCTGCAATTATTGCAGCTTGTATTGAATCCTGTTTCCGTTGCTCAGCAGCCTGTAAGGCAGCAATTGCAGCAAGCCTCTCTTGTTCTGCTTGTTTCTCAGCCTCTATTCTGGCGAGTCTTTCTTCCTCAGCTTTCTTTTCAGCAAGTATTCTTTCTTCCTCTGCTTTCTTCTCAGCAGCAATTTTTGCTTCTTCAGCAAGGCGTTCCTGTTCTAATTTTCTTTCCTCTGCTAGTCTTTCTAATGCAATTCTCTCTTCTTCTGCTTGCTTTTCTGCAGCTATACGGGCTTCTTCTGCCAGTCTTGTTGCCTCAATTTCAGCATTTTTAATGGCTTGTATTGAATCCTGCTTGTTCTGAAAAGCCATATCAGTCATTGACTCTTTAACCCTCTGAATCATGCTTTTAGGATAATTCTCCGAGGGCTTTAACGCTGATGCCTGTTGATATTTTGATATAGCAAGATTGTAATTCCTGTTCATGTATGCTTCATCAGCTTCAGTTACTCTGACTGTATATTGCTCATCGAGCGCTTTCTGCTGAATAAGTAGTGATTCAATTTCCTGAATTCTTCCTGATGTAGTTCTATTGCCCGGCAAAATTTCATCAGCCAATTTATACTCTGTAAGAGCTTCGTTATACTTCTTATCATTGTAATGCTTGTTGGCATTACTTATGTGAGTTTCGTACAGCTTCGATTTATTGATATAGTCAGTCTCTGTTTGGTCAATGCCTGCAATTTTTTCTCGTAAGGCCCTGTCATCCGGCTTAATTAGCAGAGCTGATTGAAATTGTTCTTTTGCAGCCTTAAAGTTCTTTTGCTCAAGATATTGATTGCCTTTTGCAACAGCATCATTATAAATGACTTCATCCTGAGGATCAACGTAGAATTTCCTTATCAGAGCAAGTTTATCTTTAGGATATTTTGCTGAAGGATCAATTGAGAGAGCTTTCTGATATTCAGCTTTGGCTTTTGGATAGTCCTTAACCTGTAAATATTCTTCTCCCTTTAAAACTGCTTCCTCGTACTGCACTAGCTTATCGTGGTCGAGCGACTGACTAAAAGCGTTGCAAAATGGGAATAATAGTATGATAACAAAGGTAAAGATCAGCGATTTATGAAATTTCATTTTAAAAATGTCTCTGCTTATTAACGCTTAAGATGGTAGAATATTGAGCAATTATTTTGGACTGGTAAAAATTTGTCCATCACGCATATATACCCTCCTGTCGGCCATTTCAGCAAGTTCTTCGTTGTGTGTTACAATTACAATTGTTTGTTTAAGAACATCTCTGAGTTCAAAGAAAAGGTTGTGGAGGTTCTTTGCATTAACTGAATCAAGATTTCCTGACGGTTCATCAGCCATAATTACTGCGGGGTCATTTATTAGAGCACGAGCTATAGCTACTCTTTGTTGCTCACCTCCCGAAAGCTCTGAAGGTTTGTGATTGGAACGGTCGGATATTTTTAACAGGTCCATAATTTCCAACCCCTTTTTTCTTGCTATTTTAGGTGATATTCCTGCGATAAAAGCTGGTATACAAATGTTTTCAATTGCAGTGAATTCCGGAAGCAAGTGATGGAACTGAAACACAAAACCAACTTTACGATTTCTGAATTCAGATATCTTTTTATCGTTTAAGTCTTTTATTCTAATGCCATCAATTGTTACTTCTCCCTGGTCAGGCTTATCTAGTGTGCTGATAATATGCAAGAGAGTTGATTTTCCTGCACCTGATGCTCCTGTGATGGATATAATTTCTCCTTTGTTGACTTTTAAACTTACTCCTTTTAAAACTTTTAGCGATCCATAAGATTTGTAAATGCCATTTGCTTCTATCATGTTCAGAATAAGATTAGATGCAAAGTTAGATAAAAAATAAAGGCCGGTTGTTACTTAACCGGCCTTTAGGATTAATTAATTGACATAAACTTATTCGTTGTCGAACTCCTGATTCTCGCTGGAATCGTATGTGAATGGAATCACAACATTCTTATTATCATCTGTTTTTATTGTGGCCTGAATGTTATATGTTCCACTTTCGTTAAGAGATAACTCGCCCATGTGGTGTTCACCTTTTTCTTTCAGATCTGTTGTGAAGCTCTTTTTGCTTGGGGTTGTTACTTTCATCTCGATATCCTCAGCATTAACTTCACGACCTGTACTTTCATCAACAACTTTAACATAAACCTTCTTTTTATCATTATCGGAATTTAAAGCTGTCGACTGACTTGAACTAGCACCCTGATTTGAAGAACTTCTCCAGTCAGTTGATGAACTTGTTCCCTGTCCTATAGTTGAAGAACTACCTGTGGTTGTGCCACTCTGGCTGTTCTGCGAGCCTGTTTTGTCAAATCCTGAACTACCCGAAGTACCTGTTGTACCCGTTGTGCCATAAGATCCTGAACTACCAGTCGTTCCAGATGTACCTGTAGATCCTGAACTACGTGTTGTTCCCGAAGTTCCCTGAGAACCTGATGTGTTGAGAGAACCGTCACGATTATAGTTCTGATCGCTGCCCGTAGTCCCACCAGAAGTTGTACCGGTGCTACTGCCCGACGTTCCCTGACTGCCAGTGGTGCCTGATGAGCCGCTCGTTCCTGAACTCCATGTGCCCGATGAGCCTGAAGTAGTTCCTGATGTCGTTCCTGAAGTACCAATAGATGACCCTGAAGTTCCGGTTCTGCCTGAAGTGCCTGAACCTGAAGCTTCACCTTCCGGATCTACCCATACCTGAATTGTGTATCCCTGTGCTGACTTTTCAATATCCGGTTCGGAACTTAAAGAAATTTCATCGCCTGATTGTCCTGATTGCCAACTGGTACTTTTATCAGATTTATCCTTGTCATTTTGAGATGACGTACTACTACTGCGGTCTGAGCTTCCTGTCGTTTGTGCATACGACGTGAAATAGAAACCACAGATTGCCGTAGTTATTATTGCAAAAATTTTTATCTTTTTCATTTTTATAACCTCCTAGAATTGTGTTTAGTTTTCATTATTTTTAAGGTTACAAAGATCAAATTTTACATTTTTCTAATTGTTACATCCTTTTTCGTTTATGTTGTATAATTTTAACGTAACACGTTGCCAATGAGCAAAGTAGCCTATTTTAGTTGTAATAATCCTTTCCGGTAGGAGACATTGGTGTATTCTGTTATCAAGATGATAAAGTAGTAATACAGATACGGTACATTTACGGTTAACTTACGGAAAACTTACACTTTAAATACGATTATCGTAAATGTATATTAAGCAAAATTTAAGTTTGTACTAAGGATATATCCGGTTTAATAGCTGCTAATATCAGAGCGTTTTTGAGAATAAAAAAAAGTCCTTATCAGATGTGAGAATCTAATAAGGACTTTACTAGTTTGTGAACTTTTTATCAGGTTTGATCCAGTACAAACTCATCCTCGTTAACTTCGAGAGTTAACTCAGTTCCTACCAGTTCAACTAACCACTTATAGTGCCGTTTCACAATTAGTCTTATTTTAGTTAATCCCATGATAGGGAATATTAATCGGGCTGTCATTTGAATTTAAGTATTTAGAGTTTTAAAAGACAAGTTGTTACAATTTCAAATATCTGTAAAAAAGTAGATAAATGTGTTACAGACTAAGAATTAAAAATTACATTATCATAATACAGGCCAGGGCTCATCGGGATATTTATTTCCAGATCAATTAGGTTTTGCAGAGTTGCCTGTAAATCTATTTTTTTGCATTTGTGTATAAATGATGTTGCTTTCTGAATTATTCTCCTTTTTATTGTTGATTATATTTTCTAAATCTTCTTCAAAAGATTTAGTGAAGTACTTATTTTGATGTTTCCTGGAAAACGTTATCAACATACTCAATTCAGCATCAAAGGAGTTCTCTGTTCTTATCTTCTTCCAGTCATCACTTATTGAGTCGAGGAGAAGTTTTCTGTTTTTAGCTGAAATGTTATTTCCCTGTGTGCTTTTTTCTGTCCTTTTCATGATTGTTGAATTTTTTATTATTAGTAATTATCAAGCTTTAGCGAGTTTGATTATCTTCATTTCTCCATTCAGATTCTATGAGAGTTGCATCATCCTGATTTCTGGGTTTTAAGGCTATAAATATGCTGCCATGTTTAATCCCTTGTTCGTAATTTTTTGCTTTTTCTTCAGGAATACCGGCTCCTATCAATGCTCCAATTATTCCACCAGTCAGACCACCAGCACCTGCACCTGCAAGCCCTGCAGCAATTGGACCTGCCAATATGAGACCCAACCCTGGTATTAATACACTTGTTCCAATGGCTGCAATTATGCCTGTTGCTGCACCAACTGCTCCACCAATAACTGAACCTGTGCCGACTCCTTCGAGAGTCTTTTTGCCAATTTCCGGTTCTTCTTTGTTTTCATTGAAATGCTTTTTCCTTGTTTCATCCGACATTATAATATTGATATCCTTATCCTTATAACCTCTTTCGTACATTACTTGATATGCTCGCTCCGCACTGGCACGATCGCTGAACATACCGGTAATAATTTCCTCAGATTTCTTATTATTATCATTCAACTTATCTTCCACTTTTTCTGTTTTGTTTTTTGACTTTTACAAAGATGTGGATGTAAATTCATACGAGCGTTATACAATTTGTCTCTTTCCTTTCATTATTTACATGACGCTGAAACATGCATATATATTGAAAAGCAAACATATTGTCAATAATGATTGTTGAGTTTTTCTTTATCACCCACCTTACATGAATGTAGGATGACGAACTATGAATGATGTAACATTTCATTTAAATAGTGTAACAGGTTTTTTGCTATTCCGATCCACTTTTGTGAAATGAAAAATCAGCCCGTTTGGTTTGATGCCACAAACTATTACTATTACTCCTAAAAAATCTTATATGAAAACTAGTATCCTACATTTTGCGCTGATATTACTATTTGCATCAGCCATAATTTCATGTAACAGTCAGGGTGACAGATCAAACAATAATGAAAGTGATACAATCTCATTGAGTGATGATAATAATCAGAACATAGGAATGAATGATGCAGAAAATGATGACGCCGGTTTTATGGAAAAGGCTGCTTATAGTGGATTGCTCGAGGTTGAGCTGGGACGATATGCCCAACAAAATGGAGTAAATCCAAGAGTAAAAAACTTTGGTGCTATGATGGTTAGGGACCATACTAAAGCAAACGACCAGTTAAAAGCTTTAGCTGCACAAAAGAATGTTACTCTTCCGGTAGTTCTTGATCAGGATCATCTTGATAAAGCTAATAAGGTAAAGGAAAAGAAGGGTGTAGAATTCGATAAGGAATATATGAGTCATATGATTGATATGCATTCTAAGGATATCGACATGTTCAGAAGGCAATCGGAAAATAATAATGACCAGATTCTAAAGGATTTTGCGGCAAAATTATTACCAACATTAATAACTCATCAGGACTCGGCAAGAAAAATAAACGATGCAATTAAATAGGTGCATTTTTAATCATTTAAGCTCACTGAAATAATCAACCTCAAATTTTAAACCATGGAATTCAGCAATAAATTAATAAGTCTTCATGATCACCTCTTTTACTTTGCTTACACTTTAACCAATGACAAGGAAGAAGCAAAGGATTTAATACAGGATACATATTTGAAAGCCCTGATGCACAGGGACAAGTTTGCAGAGCAAACAAACCTCAAAGCCTGGACTTTTACTATCATGAAGAATACATTCATTAACAATTATCGTAGAAATAAGAAAGCCAATACGATAGTCGACAATTCAGAAGATTTGTACTACTTGAATATTCCAAAGAAATCGGATTTCGGATCACCGGAATCAGAGATATCGACTAAAGAAATCAAAGCAGGAATTTCGAAGCTAGAGAAAGATCAGAGGATGCCTTTTGAAATGCATGCAGCTGGTTATAAGTATAAAGAAATAGCTGAGAACCTAAATCTTTCAATAGGTACTGTTAAAAGCAGAATATTCTTCACCCGTAAGAAACTAATGGAATCATTGAAAGAGTTTCAGTCTTAAACACTAATAATCTAAAGGGCTTCCAACCGGAAGCCCTTTCTTTTGTTTTGAATTTCTATATAAACAGTTTTAATTATAACTGGAATCCATAAGGCTCCCGATCAAGAATGTCGCTCCATTGGTCAATGATTTTCTTATAAAGCTTGCCAACAGGTCTGATCTTTCTGTCGAGGTCATACAATCCAAGTGGATTCACTTTGCCGTTATCTTCTCTGAGTGCTGTATCCCAATCAATCTGGTCAGTCAGACTATACCAGGTAAATCCTAAAAGCGGTACACCGTCCTGCTTCAATTGATATGCATTTGTCCATTGCTTTTTCAGCCATTCATTTGATAGTGGCTCAAGTATATTTGTTTCGGTATGCATAACCGGGAGATTATATCGACGGAAGTACTGATGTGTAATGACATGGTAACCAAATATCTCGCCTGAAGCCATCGTTGATCCATCGGCTTTTACAAGGTGCTCATTTGTGATATAGTAATCATTACCCATAATACATCTGTAAACGCTGGCGTTGTTCATAAACCAATGGTATTCATTCTTTGTCATCCCATTCTCAAGTAAATACTCGTACATAGGAACACTGATGGGATGCCCATAGACAAGATCCAGAGATAAGAATCTTTTCTCATTAAGCAAATTAGCAAGCGGCATACAAGCTGGTTCTTCAGGATGAAAATACTCAGCCGACTCACTTTGAATAAATACAGCTTCAGGAGTCACTTTTAATATTGCTTTTGTCGCCAGAATATTTGCCCGACAAAGGTTTTTCAGGGCATTAACAAAATGCCTGTCGCCAGACAAGCGTTCGTTCCACCATCCATATTGTGCTGAAAAGGAAGCAGCGATGAATATCTCATTTATTGGTGTATATATCTGGCACCACGGGTATCGTCGTGCAAATTCTCCCGCATATTCGGCAAAATACTCCGGAAATGAAGAATTCTGGAAATTTTCTATCCAATCAGGTACACCGAAATGGCAAAGATCAACTATGGGAGTTATATTCAATTTTTTAAGTGCATTGAAGGCTTCATCAGTAAAGCTCCAGTCATAAAGTCCCGGACCAATGTTGACACTATAATAGGGCGGTCCGTATCTTAGAACATTGATCCCAAGCTCTTTTGTTAACGCAAAGTCTGTATCCCAATACTGATAATGGCTTGATTTCTCCATTTCATCGACTCGTTTTATACTTCCATCAGGCAACTCGATGGTTGGATAACTGTTCTCGATACCGGTAGCAAACATGAATTTTCTCATTTCTAATTGCTATATGTTTAACTATGAAATTTAAGTCCTGTGGTAATTAGCTATCTCGGAAATATATTTTACAACAGATTCTTCTATTCCCGGTAGTACAATCCCGCTCGCACTTCGCAGGGCAGTAAATGCAGGCCGTTTTGCATGTGCAACTATTTTTATTGATGGTATTGGGTGTAATTTTATATTACTGATGCCGGCAAAACTAATGGCCATTTCTGCAATGTCGAAGTAAGATACTACATCTGGGCCCGAAATGTGCCAGATTCCTTTCTCTTTATCAATCAACAGGTCAAGAGCAGTATTTATCAAATCAGGAAGATAGGCCGGAGATACTACAATATCAGATACCAGGTATCTGTTCCTTGTGTGCTGGTTCTTAAACAGTAGGTCGAAAAGAAACTCATCTGTGTTATATGGATTCATCAACAGACTGCTTCTTATGATTAGTACATCTGAATTGACCATCAGAATGCTCTCTTCAGCGATTTTTTTCGACATACCATACACGTTTATCGGATCTGTGGAATCTGCTTCAATATATGGCTGCTTCTTCCGTCCATTAAAAACCTGATCGGAGGAGAGGGTTAGCATTCTGACGTTGTGAGCCTTACAAATTTGAGCCAGAAGTCGTGGGTAATGTGTATTCTCACGATAGCAGTCGAGTGGAGAAATTTCTGCTTCATCGATCTTTGAGAACTCTGATATATATACAATTGCCCATGGATTATTTTGCCTGATGACCTTTATTATTTCTTCTTCGCTGTATGTGAATGGACCAATTTTTTGCATCGTAATGACTGGAATACCCCTCAAGATGCACATCTGTTCAAAAGCTGTGGATATTGAAGATTCACCAAATACAATGAGGGGTTGCAGAGATTGATATTCAATGAATTCATTTGTAATCAATTGCTTGATATCTTCGGGTTGCTGGTATGATATTCTGACATTTCTCTTCCACCAACCAGGGATTTCCAGAAGATTTTCTGTTGGTTTATTATCTGAAGCAAGCTCTTTTATAAGGTTTGACATGGCAGTAGCTCTCGGTTTACCTGACCGGATGTCAAATACTCCTGTTTCATAGTATTTGCCCTTATATTGAAGCAGTGTGTTCCAATCAAAACTTCCCAACAGAGACCAGGCTGTAATAGCTATCACATTCATGCCTTGTTGTTTCAAGCTTTTTACCGCATTATATGCATCACTGAACCATCGTAACTGTTCTTCGCGCGTGCAGGCAAGATGAATCTCAGTTAAAGCTACAGGCAGATTATACCGTTTACAAGCTTCGTTGAGTAAAGCCTCTATTCCTTTCATCTTTTGCTCTCCAACACGGACTACTTCTATGTCTACATAATCATGAAAATCATTTCCACCAATCATTCTCATGGGATAATCATTAATTCGGTCATCTAGAAATCGTTCACTGGTAACATAGTAATTAAAACCGCAAATGGCTGGTGTAAAGTGGTGTTTGGTGAAGAATTCGAGCTCCTCAATATCAACGCCAAGGCTAAGAAAGTATTCCCAGTAGGAATGAGTGGGTCCAAAGTTGCCTGTTAGTATGTCGTATGTGAGCCAAACTCTCTCATTTTCGAGGTTTGCCTGATATGATAATATGGATGTGCTGTGTATCCTTGCAATATCCTCAGTTTGAACTAATTTGGCTTTAGGATTTATTTCCCTGATTTTCACCATTGACAGAATAATTCCTTTTATCTCGTTGATATACATCATAGCAAAGGAATAATCATCTTTCAGATGAGGATACCAAATACCATACAATCCTGAAAAACGGGCCGTAGTCATTGGCTCGTTTACAGGAGTATAGTATTCAATCCATGGATATTGCTTTGCAATTGTATAAGCATATTCAGCAAGAAGATACGGGAATTCAGGCTGAAGCATATCAGTCTCGAATGGCCCGCTACCATGGTGCAAAAGCCCGGCTATGGGTTCTATGTTTAGCAGCCTGAGCTTTTCTAATCTTGCATCATGTTTAGTGAAAAAGTTTTCTTTCTGGCTGGCATATTTTTCCCACAAAAGTGGATACCTTAATTTTTTCAGACCTATTTCAGCAAACAAATCAAGATCGTCGAGTCTATCTTCATGCCCGTTCATTTTCAGCTGGTCATGAACTGTTCCGTTGATTCTGACGACAGAACACTCCACACCACCCCAAATTTCAATTTGATTATTTTTGGATTCAGATTGTTCCATTGCTCAGATTTTTCAATTCCCTCAATCCGGAGTTATTGTTTTTCGGATCAAGATTCAGTTGGAAAAGATCGTCTTCAATCTTATCCTTTTGCATAAGGCTTTTTCCTACAATTGTTCTCATTTTATCGTAGGTTATATCCCAGGAATTGGTTTTGAGCATGTTTGTGACTTTAAGTTGCCATGCGATATCCTTGCTTTGAACCAATGCATTTTGTAATGCTTGTGCGAACTCATCTTCAGTATCAGCTATCTGAACAAGGTTACTTTCACCATATGGCTTAACCACATCATGTATTGATGTTGAGATCACAGGTTTTCCGGCGGCAAGATATTCAGGCGTCTTTGTGGGACTAATAAATTTAGTACTTTCGTTTTTTGCAAAAGGTAATATTGCAACATCCCAATTTGCCAGGTAAATTGGTAATTCCTCGTACTTTTTTTGTCCAAGATAGTGTATGTTTGCGTGACGTGGAAGTGTTTCCGGATCTATCTTAATGACAGGTCCAATCATAATGAAGTGGAAATCAGGCATATTTCTGGCAATCTTATCCAACAAATCTATGTCGAGCCGTTCATCAATGACTCCAAAGAAACCAGCCCGCGGATGTGGTATGTGCTTTTGATCCTTTGGGTCGGGTAAACCTATCCCACTTTCAAAATGCTCCTGATCAATGCTGCTTGGGAAAGGGTAAATGTTTTTATGGAGATGCTTCTTATGCTCAAACAAATGATGACCTCCTGTAAAGACAACATCACTTATGTTCATCAAAGCCATTTCGTATTTGGTCAGGTTAGGATGCGCCCCTTTAAATCCGGATAGCTCATCCATACAATCATAGATTGTAAGGGTTGGCTTGATATTACTGGTGAATGTTAAGGCCATTGGAGTGTAATACCATGCAATAAAATCCTTTATTTGATTGATTTTGATAAATTTGAGTAACAAGATCTCACTATATTTACTTACTTCTTTTTCCGATGTACCGAGTTTTAGAATAGGAGTAAGTATAGTTACTTTACCATCTTTTACTTCTTTGAGTGATATTGTGTCCTGATCAGTAAATTCGGGTTCCTCGAAGTAATAAACATTAACATCTTTAGCCCAGCGGGTTAATAGGTGCTGAGGTCTCTGAAAAACAAAATTCCATCTCAGATGAGAAAAGCACAACACATTTGATATTTGCTTTTCGGTTATCTTATCAAATCTGTTGATTATATGGTTACCAGTGATTGTACTATTTAATTGATATTTAAGTGATTCATTCTGATTATATTGTGTTTGATTTATAGTGTTTTTCTTGTTTCTTTGATTCATTTTAATCCTCCTTTTTATTTGATTTAGCTTCTATTGCCGGCTTAGTTCCAACGTTTGCCGGTTTGTTGTACTCATTTACTATTTTCATTTCGAGCCCGAAGTTTTTTGAGGCACTAAAATCGAATCCACGATGTTCAATTTTCTTTGCTAATCGGTAGTTTAAATTTTTCATTTCTCAATTTTTTTAATGATTCTGCTCAATTTCTTCTTCCATTCCCGTTTGATAGGGAAGGGGTAGTCTTATTTGAAAGATTATTTTTTGAAATCTTATCAAATAATTCAAGTGCATGGTTTATTGTATCATGCATGTCAAAATACCTGTACTCACCTAAGCGACCACTGATTTTAACGTTTTTAAGTGTGGAAACTTCATCCCTGTATTTAAGAATTAAATTCTGGTTGCGTTCGTCATTGATTGGATAATAGGGGTTTGTTCCGTCATCTAACATTGAATACTCCTTAATAATAAGCGTCTTATCTTTTGGATAATCTGTTCTTTCAGGATGCAGGTGTCTTGGTTCATGTATTCTTGTATATGGAATCTCAACATCGGCATAATTCATGACCGAAGTACCCTGGTAATCTTCAACATTGTGTACTTCCATTTCGAAACGAAGTGTACGGTATTCAAGTTTCCCATATTTATAATCGAAAAACTGGTCAATTGGACCACTATATATAATCATTGTTTCTGGATCTACCTTGTCACGAATCTGAAAGAAGTCGGTATTAAGCTGTACTTCAATATTTGGGTGTTTAAGCATTTTCCTGAAGATTTCACCGTATCCATCAACCGGAATACCTTGCCAGCGGCTGTAATAATAGCTTTCATTATAATTAGTTCTGAAAGGAAGCCGTTTAAGAATGCTATCTGGCATGTCTTTTGGATCTTTTTGCCATTGTTTCAGAGTGTATCCCTTAATAAAGGCTTCATATAGAGGTCTGCCCATCATAGAGATAGCCTTTTCTTCAAAGTTTGCCGGTTCTTTGATGTTTTCTTTTTCTATTTCTTTTCGTAGGAATTCTTCAACTTCAAATGGTTTTAAATCAACATTGTAAAAGCTGTTGATGGTTTCCAGATTTACAGGCATCTGGTAAACCTTGCCGTTATGCCGGGTTAGAACCTGATGAAAATATCCATTAAATTCAGTGAATTTGTTTATGTACTCCCAAACTCTCTTGTTGGAAGTATGGAAGATATGTGTCCCATAAAGATGGTAATGTATCCCTGTCTCTTTATCATCTATTGAATGACAATTGCCACCAATGTGTCCACGTTTTTCAATAACCAGGACTTTTTCATTCATGATATTAGCTATTCTTTCCGCTATTACAGCTCCAAAGAAGCCACTTCCAACTACCAGATATTTTACTCCTTCAAGATTCATTAGTTAATTGATTTTGATATTTAGATAATTATGTAAGAGCAAGATAAAATACATAAGATACTACATTGAATGTATATGAGCTCTATTTGCCTGTATAATAAGGTTTTACTAAAATAGACGGAGAGGATACTGGTCGCGTTATATGATTGCCCTATTCTATTACATATTCTTTTCCTCATGAGTAATTAGCTGCGGCGGTTGAATCGGCTGAATATAAATATTAGCAATGCTATCACCACAACAACTATTAGAATTCCGACCCAGACACCTGCTTCAAAAATTGAACCTATTAAATCGCAGGAACTGAGTATTATCGGGAATGTTAATAGTAGGCTAACAATGATAGTCTGGATAAATCTGGGTCGTGACTTCAGCATATTATATAGTTTTACAAGTTGAATAGTTTTAAACAGGGGTAATTTTTCTAAACATCTAATAATAAGGTACATAAGGATTGAAGCTTTTATATTTTGGAGGAATTATGTTACATATTTTCAGGGTTCTTATGTGGAAATTCCACTTAAAGCATTGAACTCATTGACCAATGGGTTGTTTGTAAGGTTGTTTTCTGGAATACACTTTTTATAAAACCACATTTAAAAGCAACCGATTATGAACTTGCATGAGTATCAAGCGAAAGAGATTTTACGTAAGTATGGTGTCTTAGTACCAGAGGGGAGTGTGGCGCATTCACCTGAAGAGGCAGTTGAAATTGCTACTAAATTAAAGAGTATTACAGGGTCTGAAGTCTTTGCGGTTAAAGCACAGATTCATGCTGGAGGCAGAGGAAAAGGTGGTGGCGTAAAAATTGCGAAATCACTGGATGATGTTAAACAATTTGCATCGCAAATTATTGGCATGCAATTGATAACACCTCAAACACCACCTGATGGTAAATTAGTGAGTAAGGTACTGGTGGAGCAAAATATATATTATACCGGACCATCTGAGACAAAGGAATACTACTTGAGTATACTTTTAAACAGAACTTCAGGAAAGTATATGGTAATGTACTCAACTGAAGGAGGAATGGACATTGAAGCAGTAGCTGAGAATACTCCTGATCTGATCTTTGTGGAAGAAGTTGACATAGCTGCAGGATTACTTGATTTTCAGTGTAGGAGAATCGCTCATAATCTTAAGCTTGAGGGTATTGCATTTAAAAATATGGTTTCGTTTGTAAGGAACATTTATAATGCATACGTAGGTATTGATGCAGCTCTCCTGGAGATAAATCCTTTATTTAAAGCTGCTGATGATAAGATATTTGCAGCTGATTGTAAGATTCGTCTTGATGATAATGCGTTGTTCCGTCATAAAGACTATGCTGCTATGCGGGATTTAACAGAAGAAGATCCTGCTGAAGTGGAAGCTGGCCGGTTTCATCTTAACTACGTTAAATTGAATGGTAATGTTGGTTGCATGGTCAACGGTGCCGGTTTAGCAATGGCGACTATGGATATAATAAAGTTGTCAGGTGGTGAGCCTGCAAATTTCCTTGATGTTGGTGGGACAGCAAATGCTGAGCGTGTTGAACAGGCTTTCAGGATTATCTTAAAAGATCCAAACGTTCAGGTAATCTTAGTCAATATTTTCGGAGGAATTGTAAGATGCGACAGGGTGGCACAGGGAATTGTTGACGCATACAAAAACATTGGAAACATTCATATCCCTATTATAGTTAGATTACAAGGTACCAATGCTGAGGAAGCAAAAGTTTTGATAGAGAACTCGGGATTAAAGGTGTATTCTGCTACTTTACTGCAAGAAGCTGCATCACTGGTTACAGAAGTACTCAGTTAAGATTTTTAAAATAAGATTTATGATTGTTGCAAAACAAAAGAGGCTGCTGATGCAGCCTCTTTGCATTTATTAATCAAACAAGTCCACCATTTTGGCGACCTTACTTAGTATATTCAGAGACGATCTCTTTTACACTGTCAGCTGAAAGACGACCATAAACCTTGTCGCCAACCAGCACAACTGGTGCAAGTCCACAGGCTCCTACGCATCTTAGGCAAGCGAGTGAGAATTTACCATCGGGAGTTGTTTCGCCAACAGAAATGTTGAGTACTCTTTTAAACTCTTCAATGATTTTCTCAGCACCGCGAACATAACAAGCTGTGCCAAGACAGATTGATATTGGGTGTTCGCCTTTAGGAGTCATAGTAAAGAAAGAATAGAAAGAAACGACGCCATAAACCTGAGCGACAGAAATCTTTAATTCCTTTGCGATTATTTCCTGAACTTCTGCAGGCAGATAACCAAATATGCCCTGAGCTTTATGCAGTACATTGATTAATTCTCCTTTATCGTTGTTAAATGACTTACAAACATCCTTGAGCTCATCAATTTTGCTTGCTGATAATTTTATAACTGCCATGATTTTATTTCTTTATTTGTTTCAAAAATAACTTATTCTACCACTTTAATTTCAACAGTTTTATCGAAATAGTGTGTATGAAGCAAGTGATGAGAAAGTTCGCCACATGGTTTTCCAAGGAATTCCTCATAAAGTTTTACGATATAACGATTTTCGTGTGATTTACGGATGACCTTGCTAGCGTCTTCTGAATAGATAGCTTTTTGACGGGCTTTCAGGATAGATGAATCACCATGATGTAGTGGCTGACCACCACCTCCGATACATCCACCAGGGCAAGCCATGATTTCAATAGCATGATAGGTTGATTTTCCTGCTTTTATTTCCTCGAGGAGTTTACGGGCATTACCTAAACCATGTGCAATTCCGATCTTAATTGGCAAACCATCGAAGTCAATAGTTGCTTCTCTGATAAACTCCATTCCACGCAGTTCCTGGAAGTCAACTTTGTCGAGTTTTTTGCCGGTTTGTACTTCGTATGCAGTTCTTACAGCAGCTTCAATTACTCCACCGGTAGTTCCAAAAATTACAGCAGCACCAGTTGATTCTCCAAGTGGAGCATCAAAGTCTTCATCAGGCAATTCATTGAATGTTATATTCAATTGCTTGATAAGGTGTGCAAGTTCTCTGGTTGAGATCGAGTAGTCGACATCAGGATTACCATTTGTTTTAAACTCATCTCTCTGGCATTCGTATTTTTTAGCAAGACAAGGCATTACTGAAACAACAACCAGATCTTCACGTTTAACACCGATCTTATCTGCAAAATATGTTTTGGCAATAGCACCAAACATTTGCTGAGGGCTCCTTGCTGTTGAAGGAATGTTTATCATTTCAGGGAATTGGTGTTCGAAGAAATTTACCCATCCCGGGCAGCATGAAGTTAAGATTGGTAGAGCAACATTTTTATCACCGTTTAAGTGACGATTTAAACGATCAAGTAACTCTGTTCCTTCTTCCATGATGGTTAGGTCGGCTGCAAAGTCAGTATCGAATACATAATTAAATCCAAGACGACGAAGTGCGGCTGCAAGTTTACCTGTAACCAGGGTACCTGGCTCAAGACCAAACTCTTCACCTAAGGCTGCACGAACTGCCGGAGCTGTTTGTACTACAACAGTCTTGGTAGGATCAGCCAAAGCTCTGATAACAGCATTGGTATGGTCAACCTCTGTAAGAGCACCGGTTGGACATACTGCAACACACTGTCCGCAATATGTACATTCACTGTGATCGAGATTCATTTCGAATGCAGGTGCAACTACTGACATGAAACCTCTGTTTACAGCTGAGAGAACTCCAACAGTCTGTACCTCATTACACATCATTTCACATCTACGGCACATGATACACTTGTCAACATCACGTATAATTGCAGGAGATGTATCTTCTCTGTAGGTTGATTGTTCGCCTTCATAATGAATCTTGCGAATGCCGAATTCCTGAGCCATTGACTGTAATTCGCAATCACCATTCTTTGCACAGATTAAGCAGTCGGTAGGGTGATCAGAAAGGATCAGTTCGAGAACTGTTTTACGTGCGTTAAGAACGTGAATATTATTGGTATTGATAACCATTCCTTCCAAGCACTCAGTAGCACATGCCGGTGCCAGATTCTTTCTACCGGCAACCTCAACTACACATATACGGCAGCCTGCAGGTTTATTCTCTATATTAAGATCGTGCAGATGAAGGTGACATAAAGTAGGAATATGTATACCAACTTGTTTGGCAGCCTCGAGGATAGTAGATCCTTTTGCTACTTCAACGATCTTATTGTCGATATTTATTTTAATTGTTTCCATTATCGTCCAAAATTATTTAATTACCACTGCATTGAATTTACATTTTTCTATACAAGCACCGCACTTGATACACACTTCCTGATTAATGGTATGTACTCCCTTACGTTCGCCCGAAATAGCATTTACAGGACAATTGCGTGCACAAGCTGTACAACCTACACAGTTCTCAGATAAAATGTGATACTGCATTAAGGCTTTACATCTTCCGGCACGGCACTTCTTATCAGTAACGTGCTCAATGTACTCTTCCATGAAATTATCAATGGTTGATAATACAGGATTTGGTGATGTTTGTCCCAGACCACATAAAGCGGTATCTTTAATAACCTTGCTAAGGTTTCTTAAACGATCAATATCTTCAAGAGTACCGTTTCCTTTAGTAAGTTTATCAAGAATTTCATGTAACCTCTTATTTCCAATACGGCAAGGAGTACATTTACCACAAGATTCCTCAACTGTAAATTCAAGGTAGAATTTAGCAACAGATACCATACAGTCATCTTCATCCATTACAATCATACCGCCTGAACCCATCATAGAGCCGCTGGCAAGAAGATTGTCGTAATCGATTGGAGTGTCGAGATGTTTTTTTGTCAAACATCCACCTGAAGGACCTCCGGTTTGTACGGCTTTGAATTCTTTTCCGTCTTTAATACCGCCGCCAATTTCATAAATTACCTCGCGCAGTGTAGTTCCCATTGGTACTTCAATAAGACCTACGTTGTTAATTTTTCCTGCAAGAGCAAATACTTTAGTACCTTTTGATTTTTCTGATCCAATAGATGAGAACCAATCAGCACCCTTGTTTATGATAACCGGAACATTGGCAAATGTTTCAACATTATTAACGTTTGTAGGTTTTTCGAAGTAACCTGAAACTGAAGGGAATGGAGGCTTCATGGTTGGTTCACCACGTTTACCTTCCATTGAATGGATAAGTGCTGTTTCTTCACCGCAAACAAAAGCGCCGGCACCATAACGGAGTTCAATATCAAAGTTGAAATCTGTTCCAAGGATATTGTTTCCAAGAAGACCATATTCACGGGCTTGTTTGATAGCGGTTTTTAACCTCTCAATAGCGAGTGGATATTCTGCTCTGATATAGACCAAACCATTAGATGCACCGATGCAATAACCGCAAATTGCCATTGCTTCAATTACTGAATGTGGGTCGCCTTCAAGAATTGAACGGTCCATGAATGCTCCGGGGTCTCCCTCGTCTGCATTACATACTACATATTTTACATCACTTACTGATTTGCTGGTAATCTCCCATTTTAAACCAGTTGGGAAACCTCCACCACCACGGCCTCTCAGCCCTGATTTTTTCATAAGTTCAATAACTTGCTGGGGAGTCATTTCGGTTAAACATTTTCCTAATGCTTCATAACCTTCCCTTGCAATGTATTCATCGATATTTTCGGGATCAATAAAACCGCAGTTGCGGAGGGCAATACGTAATTGCTTCTTATAGAAACCCATATGCTTTGAATCGGAAATGTGCTCTTTGTTTTCCGGATTCACGTAGAGTAATCTGTTTACCTTACGACCTTTAATAAGGTGCTCTTCAATGATTTCACGAGCGTCATCAGGTTTAACCTGAGTATAGAACGTATTATCAGGCATAATCTTAACGATAGGTCCTTTTTCACAGAATCCGAAGCATCCTGTTGCAATAACCTGAACGTCATTTTCAAGTCCTTTATCCGCTACAATTGTTTTCAGATTTGACAGCAGTTTATCACTTTCAGAGGCATGACAACCAGTACCACCGCAAACCAATACATGCATTTTATATTTTGCCATAGTTTTTTCTCCTCTTACTTTTGAACAGTTTCATAATTTACAGGAATGATTCCTTCGACCAACTCACCATTTTTGATGTATTTTTCAATGATGTCGTCGGCTTTCTTTTCATTCACATATCCATAAACAACAGGAGCCTGACCAGGCAGAGTAATTTCGACAGTAGGTTCTGCGAAGCAGTATCCCATACATCCAGTTTGAGTGATTACAGCCTGGATGTTCCTTTTGTCAAGCTCTTCGATGAAGAACTCCATCACTTGTTTTGCTCCTGAAGCAATTCCGCATGTTGCCATTGCAACTCTGATCTGTACGAGACTTTCGGGGTCGTTGCTTTTCTCCCTCAAACTCATTTTCCCTTGTAGATTCTCTTTAATTCTACGAAGGTCAGCCAGTGATTTAACTTGTGTCATGATGATTTGATTAACTTTGTTTGATATTTGTAGTATTATCTTGAAATTCCAATTGATTGGAGATTTTCGTCTATCACTTCTTTTAAAAATCTTATTACAGATGGTTCAGTAATCGATATTCCATCTAAAGTACTATTTATTTCAGTTGTATTGTACTCATAATCACCAGTGTTTGTACTGTGACGATAAATAATTGTGAGCTCTGGATTAGCAGAAGTTAGAAGAACTATTGTTCCTGCTATATCACCAATTGGCAACCTGTCAGGATGCATCATTACAAATGAAGCTTCCACTGTTGTTCCTGCTCCTTCCTTACTCTCAATGCTGAAAGTCCCCCCGGTCCTCTCAACATTTTGTTTTAATAGAGGTAGTCCTAGTCCTATTCTACGTGTAGTCCGGGTTGTGGTAAATGGATCGGTAACCTTTTTCAGTAATTCTTCAGGCATGCCTTTTCCATTATCTTTTATGATAACTGTATATGCATCGTTGTCAATGTCCTCATTGATAATAATCTCGAGTAAACCAGCTCCTGCAGTTATTGAATTCTGTGCTATATCCATTATATGCATCGAAATATCTTTCATTGCAGTACGACCTTTCTGCCATTCAGGCCATTTAGTGCTAGTTTAAACTCTGTGAAATCAGGTGATTCCATTTCGTAAATTGTTGTAATTGCAGCAATCTGATCAAGAAAATGAGCATCAGAATTCCTGAGTATAGAAGTTCCCGGATTTAATTTGTTTTGTGAGATAAATCCTTCCTGAGTTATGTGCTTTGTGATTTCGTATGCGTCAGCTTTCAAATTCCGTGGAATGATTCCTAACTGACTTATCAGACTATTTGAAGCTTTATTGGCATGAGCCGGTATGAAGACTCCGTTAAGTTCATGAACCTTGCTCTCAATTGCATCAATGTCAGCATTTAGTGCTGATATTAAAAGTCGGTCTTCTTCGAAAACGATGTCCTCATTTTCGTCGACTACTATTTGGTATCCGAAGAGGTCAGTGTTGTTTTTGAAATCAGGCAGATACTGGTCTATGTAATCCTGAAATTTCAGAAGTTCAATTTCGTTTTCAAAAAATGCCAGGCAATGAATTTCTTCCTGTGTAGTTACCTCAACTCCTGTAAAAACTGCAATACCTTCTTTCAGGGCCTCTTTCTTCACAATTCCACATTGTCTTGTTGAATTGTGATCAGTAATTCCTATTATATCGAGATTGTGTTCTTTTGCCCTCTGTACAATATTCTTCGGACTCATCTCCAAATCGGCACATGGAGATAAGATAGTGTGAATATGTAAGTCAGCTCTGAACTGTCTCATCTTTAGTTTATTTGTTAATCAGATTGTAAATCTTTCCGGTAATTTCAAATGTTGATTCACTGGTTACAAACACAGGTATATTTTCCTCGTTGCTCTGTGAAATCATATCTTCAGAAGGTTCCAGGTCATTAACTATAATCACACATGCCAGCTCTTTTAATGATGCAATCGCCATTACATTTTTGTGAGTCTGAAGTGTAATCCATACATTACCCTGTTCTGCGTGACCTATGACATCACTAAGAAGATCGGATGTGTATCCTCCGGTGATCTCATTAGTCAGACCTTCGGCGCCGCCTGATAATTTGAGATTAAGTTTTTCGGATAATTCTTTAATTGTCATCATTTTAGTCTTCTGTATTTATTAGTTTTTTCGAACCCCCAAATATTGCGAAGTATTAAATTGCTTTCGGCCGGATCCAGTTCGCCTTTTTGTTCCATAGTTCGTTGGATAAAAATGCATTGCTTAAGTTCAGCATCTCCTTTTACAATATCCTGTGCCAGTGCCTGGCAACTTGGAGAACCGCAGACGCTGCAATCAATCATTGGAAGGACCTTAAGAATCTGATTAACCTGATCCATTTTTTTCATTGCCTCTGACATGTTCTCATCAAGCTTCATCATTGAACGAGGAGCCACTGATCCAACGCTCATTCTCTCATTAAGATATTCTTTCTCTTCAAGAATACTTCTGAAAGCATCAGGGTGTTTTTGACCTTTAGCTAGCTGACTGTTTCTTATTTGTTGTTTTTGTAATCTTTCAACAGTAAGAAATCTGTTGCCTGGTGTTAGCACTCCACCGGCACAACTTTGGTCGCAAGCTCTTAATTCAAGAAAATCAATATCGGTAATTTCGTCGTTTTCAAGTTTTTCGAGAAAGCTGATTACGTTGTGTATTTCGTCGATTGCCAGTGATCGGCCTTTAATATTTCGGGCTTCGCCATTAGTGAGTGACCAGTTGCGTGCAGTATCAGTTAGAATTGAAGTTGCAGGTAGTGTGCATGATTGGTTAGATTTTTTTATAACCTGATGATACACTTTGTTGAAGAGGTAATCCATGTTAATAGCACCCGAGATAGGGGAGGATGGTTCACCCACCGGATCTTTAATAGCAGCAATTTTGGCAGCACAAGGAGTGATGTAGAATATTCCGATATCTTCTTCAGGAATGCCTGCATCGGTCATTTCCTTTTTGAGGAACATAGCCGATATATCAAGAGGTGCTTTTAGCAGTAAGAGATTGTCGACCAGCGAAGGGAATTTAACCTGAATCAACCTAACGATAGCAGGGCAGAAGGAGGAAATGATTGGTTTTATATCAGGGTTTTCTGCAGCATAATTGTTGATTGCTTCGGAAAGAAGTTCAGCTCCGTTTTCAACTTCAAAGACATTGGTGAATCCAATATCCAGTAAAACACTGTGGATTTGCCTGAAGCTTATATCTTCAGGAAATTGTCCGGTAAATATTGCCGGAACCAAAGCAATTCTGTGTTTGAAAAGGAAAATGTCGTCAAATTCATCATGTTCAATAATGATAGCGGAAGAAGGACATTCAGCAAAGCATTTTCCGCAATCAATACATTTTTCCTCATGGATGATTGCTTTTCCATTCTTAACGCGGATAGCTTCAGTGGGACACACATTCATACAATGTGAACAACCTACACAAAGGTCTTCACGAATTTTGAGTGAATGATGAAACTTCCGGTTCTCCATGATTATTGATTGAGGAAAAATGACATTTCAACAATAGTACCCTTACCAACTTCAGATGTAATATTTAATACATCACTGTTATTCTTCATGTTAGGTAGTCCCATGCCTGCACCAAATCCCATTTCTCTTACTTCGCTGGAAGCAGTAGAATATCCGGTCTGCATTGCCAGGTTAATATCCGGAATTCCAGGTCCTTCATCAACCAGGCGAATGTTGATGCTTTCGGTAGAAATGGTAATTTGGACAACTCCTGAATACGCATGGGCAACGATGTTAACTTCTGCTTCATAGAGTGCAACTACCACTCGTTTAACTACCTTAGGATCTACATTAAGCTGCTTCAATATTTTTTTTAGCTGGCTTGAAGCTGTGCCGGCTTTAATGAAATTACCTCCTTCTACTATGAATTCAAATTCCATTATTGGTTTTTTAGTAAACAGGTTTCATACCTGCATTAAATAGCATGCCCGAAGCTTTGAACATAGAGTAGTCACACTCAATTAGAATCATGTCATTTTCTTCGGCAAGTTGGATCATTTCGGGAGTTGCTTTTTTCTTACGTACGAAGATAATTTTAGTTATTTCCGACATTTCAGCAGTTCTGATGGTTTGAAGATTTGCCAATCCGGTCAAAAGCAAGATGTTATCTTTCTCTATAGTCAGCACATCGCTCATCAAATCGGATGCAAAGGAGTATTCTACCTCTGAATCAAGATGATGCTTTCCTGAGACCACTGTCGCATTAAGTAAATCTACAACTTCCCTAAGTTTCATTTTCTAAATTTTAAGCACACTTGTGTGCAGGATCAAAATCAAATGGTGCCACAAAGGTAGAAAGTTTTTCCACAAAAAAGCATTTTTGTGAAAAAAATAACATTGTTATTTGATTAACAATACCCTTTTTAAAGTATTGATAATAAAGATGTTTAGACTGATTCTAAATAAGAATTCTTTGCGCTAATAATCACCTGCAATCACTAGCATTGAATGAGCAAATGGTAGATATATAAAAAAATACTTATTAGGGATACTGCGTCTTGGTCAGGTCACCGGTAGCTTATCATAAAGATACAAAACTTCTTCTTAAAAGCTATAAATCTTCAGCCTATTTAAATAGTGGAACAACATAAAAGAATAGTTGGGATTGCAAATTTTCAAGCAGTTTTAAACTGGTCCAATTTGCAATCCCTTCTGGTTGAAAAAAATCCTAATACCTCTTCCTGGGCCTGTAGTGCGTATGTAGCAGATCGTGTGATTTATGTCCGAGTGGTTCTCCAAGGAATTGTTCATAAACTTCAACAACCTCAGGATTTTCGTGTGATTTACGTATAGGCATATTGGCATCTTCCGAATATATTGCCTCAGCTCTCTTTTTCCTGATTTCCGGCGATGTTGGTATTGGCTGACCTCCTCCTCCAAGGCATCCTCCCGGGCATCCCATTATTTCTATGAAATGGTAATTGGCCTCTCCACTTTTCACCTTTTCCATCAGTTTTCGTGCATTTGCGAGTCCGTTTGCAATTGCTACGTTAAGATCAACGCCTTCAAGGAAGCTCCATTCGGGTTTTACATTCTTAATTTTAATTGAAGCCTCTTTTATGCCATCCATCCCTCGCACAGGTTGAATATTAAGATTGGTGAATGGCACTTCTCTGCCTGTAACTATCTCATAAGCTGTTCGCAGCGCGGCTTCCATTACTCCACCTGTAGCACCAAAGATTACAGCAGCACCGGTAGACTCTCCCAGAATACTGTCATAGTGTTCTTCTTCAATATGATTGAAATCAATACCGGCCTGTTTAATCATCATGGCCAATTCCCGGGTTGTAAGCACGAAATCCACATCCTGATAACCACTATCACGCATTTCGGATCTTTCGCACTCAAACTTTTTAGCAACGCAAGGCATTATAGATACAACAATCATGTCCTGTGCCTTGATGTTTATCTTTTCTGCATAGTATGTTTTCGCCAGTGCACCAAACATTTGTTGTGGCGATTTACATGTTGACAGATTTTCAAGCAGATCGGGGTACATGTGTTCCTGGAATTTTATCCAACCGGGCGAACAGGATGTCATCATCGGTAACTTGACGGAGTCATCCTTTTCAACCAGAATTTTCTTCAGTCGTGTTAAAAGTTCAGTTCCTTCTTCCATTATTGTCAGGTCGGCTGTGAAATCTGTATCCAGAACTTTGTTAAAGCCTAACCTTTTGAGTGCTGAAACCATTTTTCCTGTCACTCTCTCGCCAGGAGTTAATCCGAGATCCTCTCCCAGTGCAATTCTAGTTGCAGGAGCCGTTTGTACAACTGCGAATTTTGATGGATCGTAAATCGCATTCCACACTTCTTCGATATTTGTATGTTCGGTTAAAGCTCCGGTTGGACACCTGTTAATACACTGACCACAAGTCGAGCACACTACATCATTCAGTGGCTTGTTGAGGAATGTTGAAATTTTTTGGTGGTCACCTTTATTTGTAACTGCCAACGCCGTTAAACCCTGAAGCTCATCACATGTTCTAACGCATCTTTGGCATCTGATACATTTACTGTCGTCTTTCACTATCGAAGGTGAGCTTATATCCTGGATTTTCGACTGTGGTTTGACAATATCAAGGAATACATGGTCGCCAATCCGGTATTCGGTTGCCAGATCCTGAAGTTCACAATTGCCACTTTTGAAGCACTTCGTGCAATCTGCATTGTGCTCAGTTAGAAGTAGTTCAACAATATGTTTTCTTGCTATTCTTACTTTTTCACTATTGGTGAAGACTTCCATTCCTTCTGATACCGGTGTGGCGCATGATGCAGCTAACAGTCGGGCACCTTTAACTTCAACCACACAAACACGACAGTTACCTGCCACTGAGAGGTCGGGGTGGTGACAAAGGGTTGGTATACGCAGGTTCAGTTGCCTGGCCGCGTCGAGTATTGTAGTGCCCTCTTCAACAGAAATGGGCATGTTATTTATCTTTAGGTTGACTAAATACTTGTTCATGTTATTCTGTTTTTGAAGTGCTTAATAAATGATTTCTTCCCTGAAATTGTCAACTATGGAATTGAAAGGATTTCCAACAGATTGACCAAGGCCACATTTAGCAGCTATTTTCATGGTGTTTGTTACTTTCTTGAGGTCGTCAAGATATGCAGGAGCTTTTTCCCCACGTTTTACAGCCTCAATCCCTTTAAGCAATTGCTGACAACCCACTCTGCATGGTGTGCATTGACCGCATGATTCCTCAGTGAAGAATTCGAGATAGTCGTGTAACACGTTATACATCGATCTCGAACTGTTGAAAATCATCATTGATCCTCCGGTAGGAATTCCTTCAAAACCAATGATAGTGTCATTGAATTTTTTTCGTGGAACACAATGTCCTGAAGCTCCTCCTACCTGTACTGCTTTTGTATCACCATCACCAAACTCCTCCACAAACTGGTTGAGAGGCATCCCCAGTTCCAGTTCGTAAATACCTGCGATGGGTGTATCACCAGATACGCTGAACACTTTAGAACCACGTGAGTCTTTTGTTCCTAATTCCTTGAATTTCTCAGGACCCATATGGCAGATCATAGTCGTGTATACTAGCGTCTCTACATTATTAATTACAGTGGGTTTGCTGTTATAACCTGCAACAGTCGGATAAGGAGGTTTATTTCTAGGTTCACCTCTTTTGCCTTCCATTGATTCGAACAGAGCACTTTCTTCACCGCAAACATAGGCTCCGCTTCCACTCTTCAGGTGTATGATGAAGTCTATGTGTTTCTGTTTCAGCATGTCATTGAACTTATCTAATTTGGTCTGGAGACCTTTCAATAAGAAATTATATTCTCCTCTCAAATAGATATATCCTTCTTTAGCGCCTATAACATAACCGCAGATTGTCATTCCGGTAAAGATCTTTTCGGGCACTTTGTCAATGATTTCCCTGTCTTTAAATGTTCCGGGTTCTCCTTCATCCGCATTGCAGATAACGTATTTTACATCACTGTCTTCATTGCGTGTGAATTTCCACTTCAGGCCGGTGGGAAATCCTGCGCCACCTCTGCCTTTTAGCCCGCTGTCAATAAGGTCCAGAATAATTTCATCGGGGGATCTTTTCAAGGTCTTTTCAAGGACATTCACACAAGATAAAGCTTTAGTATCCTCGAAAATTATATCAACTTTTTTTAAGTACTTTTCCATTTGATTTGATTTTTAGGGTTTTTATTCCTCTTTCCCGTATGTTTGAATTATTTCAAGAGCTTTATCGGGCGTTAGATCCGGATATACATCATCGTTTACAAGCATAACCGGACCTTTATGGCACCATCCCAAACAGTTGGCGGTTAGCAGAGTATACTTCTTGTCATGTGTAGTTTCACCAACTTTAATCTTAAGGTGATTACAAATGGCATTTACAATTTCATCCTTGCCCTTCATGTGGCAGGTGATAGTCTTGCATACCCTGATAATGTTCTGGCCTCTTGGAACAGTATCCAGAAAAGTGTAGAAAGAAGCGGTTCCATAAACATCCGCAGCCGACAAATCCAATTCCCTGGCTACTGCAAGCATGGCTTCTTCCGACAAATAATGCTCTTTTTGCACAATTCCCTGAAGAATTGGCATCAGACTGTTGCGACACTTGCCATTTTTATCGACAAGTTCTTTAACTAGCAGATCTGTTGTCATTGAATTTCCTCCATTGTTAATAATAAATGAATGATTAGTTAATTGAGTGTGACTAAATACCCTTTCGAATATCAATCAAATATAAAAATTTCTTTGTGAATAGATTAACAATAGAAATATTTTTTTTTACCCTAAAGTGCTAATTTATAATGATTCTAATAAGCGTAAATTGGAAATTACTTTAGACCGACCACAATTTCTGTTGATTTTATTGCTTTTTTTCAACATCTGTAGGGGTTCTGAAATAAGACTCGGTAATTTGAATGTACGCTCCTTATAATTCATCTTTTCACACTTCTTCAATCAGATCATTTTCGCTCACTTAACGACTGATTTCATAACTTTGGGGCAGTTAAACTATATTTATTAGAAAGTAGTGGTTAAAAGCCAAATGTGATTCAGAAATGGCAAAGTGCAGGTACTTTATAGAAATGGCTTACAACGGAGCAGATTTTCATGGTTGGCAGTCTCAAAACAATGCAGTTACTGTCCAAAGTGAAACTGAAAAGGCTCTGAGTCTATTGTTGCGTTCAAAAATTGGGATTACAGGAGCCGGTCGAACTGACACAGGAGTCCATGCTCGTCGGTATTACGCCCATTTCGATTATAATAATCCATTAGATGAGACGACTTTGCAGGATATAGCTTACCGTATGAACCATCTTTTACCACAATCAATTGCCATCTATAGGATTTATCCGGTTGAAGATGATCTTCATGCAAGATTTTCAGCATTATCCCGAACTTATAAGTACTATATCTGCAGAAATCATGATCCTTTTGCAATTGGCTTCTCATACAGACTTACTATTCCGTTGAATATTGAATTGATGAATCAAGCCGCAACTGAGATATTACACTATAAGGATTTTACTTGCTTTACGAAGTCAGGAACTCAAAACTCCACTAATATTTGTAGTGTGTTTGAGAGTTTTTGGGAAGAACAGGGAAATTATCTAATCTATACCACCAAAGCGAACCGATTCCTCAGGAATATGGTTAGAGCAATGGTAGGGACTCTGATTGACGTTGGTAAGAATAAATTGACTATGGATGAGTTCAGACATGTTTTAATGAATGGAACGCGTTCTGATGCAGGTCAGTCTGTCCCTGCATGCGGTCTGTTTCTTGAAGATATTGAATATCCTGAATTTACACAGTTAAAATAGTACCAATAAGAATTGGATTGTCATTATAACTGAGACTAATAATTTTACAATTGTACCTGCCAAAAAGCCTAAAAAGGTTCCCGTTCCGGCTTTTAATGAAAGTGCAATGTCTTTCCCATCAATAATTTCTCCAATAATTGCACCGATAAATGACCATAAGATCAATCCAAAAGGAGGGAAGAAGAAAATTCCGACCAATAACCCTATAGTTGCACCCCATATTCCTTTCTTTGAGCCTACGGACAACTTAGCTCTATAAATAGGAATGATATAATCCAACACGATAACAATTACAGTTACTAATAACCAACCAATTAAGAACTTATTTGAGAAATGATGGATTTTTGTTATATGTAGAATAACCAGCGCTGCATAATTTAACGGAGGGCCGGGTAAAACCGGGAATATGGAACCTGCTATTCCAATAAGGCATAAAATGATTCCAATTGTTATCCAAAGCCATTCCATAGTTGTTATCCTTTATAGTGGTTGATTTCAATTTAATTTCGACATTTTGTAATTTATAAACCCAAAACTGATATCAGAAAAATGAAAATTATTTTTAAGATTTTTGCTTTTGTTTTGATGATAATCATTGTGTCGTGCAATAAAAGTACTTCAATAAGCGAAACTATGCAAGAAAAACCAAAACTTACCGAGAAGATCTTCAAGACGGATGAGGAGTGGAAGAAGATTTTAACTCCTGAACAATACAGAGTTTTAAGGGAAAAAGGAACCGAGCGTCCCGGAACGGGTATTTATGACATGCATTTTGTTAAGGGTACATATTACTGTGCAGGATGTGGGCAGGAGCTGTTTAACTCAGATTCCAAGTATGATGCAGGTTGTGGATGGCCAAGCTTTGCCGAACCATCTGAAAAAGGAACCATTGATGAACATCTCGATAAAAGTTATGGAATGATAAGAACAGAGGTGGTCTGCTCCAAATGCGGAGGACATCTCGGGCATGTTTTTAATGATGGTCCGCTCCCTACAGGCTTAAGGTATTGTATAAATTCCGCTTCACTGACCTTTAAGCCGGATGCCGAAGAATGAAATAGCTTCTAAATTGATCTTTTCTGATGACCTACTTTCTGAATTCCAATTCTGTAAAATCGAAATCAGGATTAGGTATGTCCACGCGCATTTGCTCAACTTTACCATCAGGATCTAAAACGAAATTCACAGTTCCCTGTGGAAGTGACGGAACGTCCGGAAAAATGATTGTAAAAGTATCGTAATGCCAATGAGATAATGTCCCATGGAATAATGGTGTAGGAATAAATTCCAGATACAATTGTCCATTTTTTAAACTAACTTTTGCATCCCCGTATAGCTTGCTGGTATATGTTCCGGTATAATTTTCCAAATCTGTACTGGGTTTAGTGTTTAACACCCGCTTATCAATTTTCTCCTGTTCCTGCTTATCAGTATAATCTTTGTATAATTTCTCTCTGTCAAGAAAAATCCGGTTCCAATCGGTAGTATCATTACTAAGGTAAGTATCTAAAATCTTATACATCATTGGTAAATACAGGCTGGAATTTTTATTGGTGAGTACAACTAATCCAATATTACCTTCCGGACAGAATGCTGTATATGAAATCATTCCATCATAACCACCTGAATGTGACATTACTTTTTTACCGTGATAATCCATTATTGACCAACCGAATCCATAACCTTTAAAGTGAGTAGAAGGCCAGTATTGTTTTGAAAAGTTTGAAACATTATTCATGATGTGTGGATACCACATTTCATCCAATGATTTTGCTGATATAATCACCTTTTCCCCGACCTTACCATTGTTTAACTGCAACTGAATCCATTTAGCCATGTCATTTGGAGAAGACATGATT
Organism: Bacteroidales bacterium UBA5507; assembly: GCA_002426195.1. Lineage (GTDB taxonomy): Bacteria > Bacteroidota > Bacteroidia > Bacteroidales > Lentimicrobiaceae > Lentimicrobium. Next base: position 308,922 of record DIOT01000056.1, read on the forward strand.
GATCCAGCAGGTGCAATATTGTCCCAATTCATGTAATTAATTCTAACAGTTATAGAATTAAAGGTAGTATGCGGTTGAGAAAGATTGGTAGATTCGTTGAATTGTTTCACTGATGTTAATGTCGAATTCATCTCTAAAGGCCTGAAGAAGTTCTCTTCAAGAAAATCGGCCCAGGTTTTACCGCTTACTTTTTCAATAACCAGGCCGGCTGTAAGGTACATTATGTTAGAGTATCCGAAAGTTGTTCTGAAGTCATATGCCGGTTTCAGATATCGTGCTCTCCTAACAACTTCTTCACCCGACCACGTGGTACCATACCATACTAAATCACCACTGAAAGTCTTCAATCCCGATCGATGAGTCAGCAAATCCCTAATGGTCATATTTGCTGTAACATAAGGATCATAGAGCTGAAACCAAGGAAGGTGTTCGATAACTTTGTCATCCCATGTAATTTTATTTTGTTCAACCAAAAGAGCAAGTGCTGCAGCTGTGAAAGCTTTGGTATTTGAAGCAACTGCAAAAAGTGTGTTTTCATTTACAGGCTCTTTTGTATTAATATCTTTAACTCCATATCCTTTTGATAATAGAATGGAATCTTTTGTTACAATAGCTATACCCATTGCCGGAACATCCCAGTCAGCGATTGCTTTTTCAAAGTACTTATCGAGATCCTGAATCTTTTGGGAACTAACATTTTGTCCAACTGCAAAACAATTAGCAAACAGTATTATGACAAGGGTAAAAAGCTTAAGTCTCATGATTGGTTTATTTTAGGTTGAAATCTCTATTATTATTGCCAGTATTACTTTTCAATACAATCTTAGTGTTTGCCTGGTATTCAGTTCTGCCCAATAAGCAAGTGATAAGTTCTCAATCCTTCTATAACTGATTTCTGGACCTTCCCGATTTTTATATTATTTTTCTTAGCAACGTCAAGCAGAATATCCTGGAAATAATATGCAACCGAACCTACGAAGTTTGCTTCCAGATGTTCAAATCCTGAGAATTTTTTAACACCAACTTCAAGAAAGCTTTCAAACGACTTGGCAATTAGCATTCTAATGTAAGTATCATTTGAATGCTGTTGAATAAATGGGGAGAATGATGCAAGGAATTTATTGGGATTATTATGATTATAAATATTGTCAAGAACGAATTCAAGTGACAGATTGAACTGTTTCTCCAACATATTGCTGATATTGGAAGGTGTTTCACCTTTAAGGTAATCAGTAATTAATAATTTACCCAGATGGGTACCACTACCTTCATCCCCAAAAAAATAGCCCAGAGAGACCATTTGTCTGGTTATATTATTACCATCATAGACACAAGAATTTGAACCTGTGCCCAGGATGCAGGCAATGCCCGGTTTGTCCTGGCACAAAGAACGTGCTGCAGCAAGCATATCATGATTTACCTCAATACGGGCGTTAGGGCATATTTTGGAAAGAATGTCTCTAATCTTCTGGCATTTGCTATCAGTTGAGCATCCTGAACCATAAAAGAAGATGTGTTCGATCTCAGAGTTCGGAATTAAAGGCTGAAGCTCCTGTGCAAGCATATTGAAGATATGCTCTGATGACATATAATATGGGTTAATTCCTCCTGTGGAGAGAAAAGTACTGTTAGTATTTTTCAGTAGGAGCCAATCGGTTTTTGTAGAACCACTATCAGCGATTAAAATCATTTGTTGCAAATACTTAGAAATGAATATTGGCAAAAATATTTAAAATACGTGAATTGGCAAGTAAAATGGGAACTTAAAAGGGGAGGGGATAGGAATAAAAACACAAAAGGCTGTCTTTAT
>DIOT01000016.1 GCA_002426195.1 Bacteroidales bacterium UBA5507
GCATCATAGCTAAGCTCAAATTTCAGGCCATCACTTTCTCTATGCAAAGTGGTGATGCTCCCCAGGTGGTCGGTAAATACAGTGTACCACTCGCTGGAAGTGCCGGATTTAACCTCTATGGCAGTAAGTCCTTCGGGTGAAGTAATGTAACTGATGGTTTTCTCGGCCCCTGTCTCATAGAATATCTTTTCCTGCAGTCCGCCGATAAAGTGTTTATTTAAAAGCAGGGTGGTTTGTCCATACTGATTTACACTGCTGAGGCTTTGACTTATTCTTTGGTTTTCCAACCCGTATTCTATTTCAAGCTTATAGCCATTTCCTGTGATTGACTCAACCTTGTTAAAATCAGTATAGGTTATGTTTTGTGACAGCTTGTACCCCGGATCAATGTTCTGATCGGGCACAATGCCTGTTAGTTGGTACGGACTGTTGCCGGATTGATACTCCATCCCGCCCATTTTGGACTTGGATGTTATATTTCCAAGATTGTCATAAATAATATGGCTCGCAAGCGTTCCGTTAAGATATGTATCGGTAAGCTGGTTCCTGCGGTCATAGTAAAACTGCTCGTGAAGGCTTTGCCCGTTAACCTTGTGCAGGTGATCGTACCTGTGATCCATGTTGCCGAGCACATCATAATGATACTCGAACGACTGTATATCAGAAGCCGTGGAAGACAATAGATAACCTGTTTCAGGATAATATTCCATACGTTGCCTGATACCACCTTTGATGCTAAAAGTCAACTGGCCATGTTTATTATAATCTATGCCTTCCCAGATAGTCATATTATCATGCTTTCGGACGATCTTCTTTAAATTACCGGTGCCTGTATCATAAATATTATCAGGCCACCGGGATAAGATGGGTCGAGGTTTTGTCTTAAACATTTATGGGTAGGTGACTATCCATTTATTTTGCTTTAAATCATCGTAACTGATATCGAACCTTTTAAGAATCTTGTATCCTTCTCTAATTTCCTGCCAATTGCTTTCTTCAATTGAATCTCCATCAAAAATGAATATACTTAACGTATCAGAAGGAAGTTCCTCAAATACTTCTTCCCAAGGATCATCACTATCATAGGGTGACTTTGAACCTGATCTGACCCACTTTTATCCATCTTTGAATCTTAAATATTTAAAAAGGTCAGAAAATAGTTTTAAAAATCGCTTTTCTGATTTACATCCTATCGGAATTAAGAAATTGTGTTCCTTTTCTCCGTCAAAGTATTGTAATAAGGGAGGATAATAATCGTCTTTAATACATTCATTTACTCCTAACTGACAGAGCAAATTAATTTCATTATTTAATTTTTTAGCTCGTCTATTGTTCAATTTACCCCTTTTAGAATTATAATGAATGCCATTCAATTCATCACCAATAGTAATTAATTGGGGTCCTGAACTATATGGAATAGTTTTAGTGAGAATATTTGCTGAATCATTGTAGAAATTTACTTTAGTTAGTATCCAACTTCCTTTGCTCAAAAAATTTGCTGGCATTAGTAACCTTAACTTCTTAACAGTATCTTCATTTAATTGTCGTTCATCAAGTTTATAGATTAACCAGGAATACATCATCTTTTTAAAAAATAGTGTTGAGTCTATTTGGAGAGGAAGTTTTTCAGAATTCCAGTTAATTGTATTGATAGTATCAACTCCAGATAAAACACTACAATGGTTTTTATAAAAAGTGTTATTGATAAATATGCCTATACTATCATTAATACAATTATGAAATCCTCTCATGTAGCCATTGTCAAATGAAAATTCAGAAATTATATCAGTATAAGGAATCAACTGGTTTTCATAACTAATGAGGACATGACGGTAATATGTTTGATAGAATAATGGGGAAGGAACTTGTGCATGTATTGCAAAAGAAAGGAACAAGCATAAAATTATTGAAGTTATTGTTTTCATACCCAAATCCTTACAATACATGTGGATGGAAAAGGTCCTTAATAGAATTCAGAGGATTATGGTGATATCTCCATCCATAAAGTACCACCGATTTAATAGGATTAAGAGTAACTATCTCTATTGAATTCTTGGTAATACTGTAACTAATTACTCCATCGAAAGCAGTTCCTTTCAAAGCTTGATCGACACCGTTGATATTTTTTGGTATTTTTATTGTCGTTTGATAAAGCCCATCTGAACTCTTAATTGAATTATTAGGTGAAATTTTTGTTGAATAATCCTCAAGTAGAATTTCTGAAATAGATTTATCAAATTGATCAGCATCAATTAAACTCGAATATCCATTCTCGTCTATAGAGAACACCACATGTTGCTTACCGGCTCCTGTCCAAAAATTCCAATCATTTTTTTTAGCATGATATCCACCCATTATACCTCCGAATATAGCTCCTGATACAGTTCCTTTCCAACCATAATCTATTCCTGCTGTTAACATGTCATTAAAATTATTCCCCTGTACCATAGCTGCATTACCAAAGCCACTAGCGAAACCGCTTGCAAACCCTCCACCAGCTCCTGACACAAATCCACTTGCAAAACCAGTTGCCATAGCAGAAGAGGTGCCCAAAAAACCAGCGGCAAAAGAAGCACCAGGTGTCCCAGCAGCTCCTGCACCAGCTATAGCACCGCTTATACCTGCACCTACTCCCGCACCAAGAGCTCCCGCGGCTGCACCAATACCAAAATAACCAAGTCCCTCCCATGTAAATTCTGCTCCATTGATAGCCCAATTGACAAATCCACCAACTACGGCTCCAATAACCAAATGTACCCATTCCCCATCCGGATCTGTGTACTTAAGCGGGTTATTCAAGCAATACACATACCCGTTGTAGTTAAGCGCCAGCTCGGGAGATTGCACGAAGCTGTCGGGTGACAGGAACCTTGATGCAACGGGGTCGTAGACTCTTCCGTTCATGTTAATCAAACCGAACATATCGAGGTGCTCATGACCTGTAAAGCCCCTGTCGGTGATAAAATCAGGATCAGTTATTGTAATAAAATCAGGCAAATTCCCTGAATAGTTAACCCAGGTAGCAGGATTGCGGCGGTTGCCCCATGCATCATAGCTAAGCTCAAATCTGCTTCCGTCACTTTCTCTTATCAGAGTGGTGATGCTCCCCAGGTGGTCGGTAAATACAGTGTACCACTCAGTGGAAGTGCCCGATTTAACCTCTATGGCAGTAAG
>DIOT01000038.1:0-388 GCA_002426195.1 Bacteroidales bacterium UBA5507
CGATTCTCGCATAGTGTGAATGAACATTTGTTGTAGAACATTACCCTGATACATCCCCGAAGTACCGTGTGTTCATCTACATTTCCGCTAACCCTTTTATCACATCCACCACACGCTGCAGATCCTCTTCTGTCAGGTTGGGATGAGAGGGCAGGCACAGGCCATCGTCGAAGAGTCTTTCACTCACCTTAGCCTCATTGCCATAGTAAGGCGTATCCGCAAAGACCGGCTGCAGGTGCATCGGCTTCCAGAGGGGGCGCGTTTCAATGTTCTCCTGCTCCATGGCCAGGCGTAGCTCCTCACGGCTGAATCCCGCAACGGCTGGATCCACCACGATGCAGGTAAGCCACATATTGGAATTGAAATCAGTCGTAGGATTGCTCTGGAA
>DIOT01000038.1:647-16594 GCA_002426195.1 Bacteroidales bacterium UBA5507
TGCTGGTAGTGCGGTGCATTGTCTCGAGCCTGTGTGGCCAGGTGCTTCGTGAAATCAGCCTCCTCTTTTGTGGAGCATACCAGTGCCCCCCCACCCGATGTGGTGATCATTTTGTTGCCATTAAAGGAGAGGCAGGCAAATTCACCGAAGGTACCGCATTTCTGTCCCTTGTATTCTGCCCCCAGCGCTTCAGCCGCATCCTCCAGCACAGGAATCTCAAACGCACAGGCAATCGTCATGATCTCATCCATCTTCGCCGGCATGCCATAGAGATGCACAGGGATAATCGCCTTCGGCTTCCTGCCGGTCACCCTGATACGGTCTTCAATCGCCTCACGTAACAGCTCCGGATCCATGTTCCAGGTATCCGGCTCACTGTCCACGAACACCGGATTCGCCCCAAGGTACTTGATCGGGTTGGCGCTCGCGCTGAAGGTGAAGCTCTGGCAGATCACCTCATCACCCGGCCCTACCCCAAGCTGTACCAGCGCCAGGTGGATCGCCGCCGTGCCGGCACTCAGTGCCACAATGTGCTTGTTCTCACCCAGGTAATTCTCCAGGTCTTTCTCAAAACCATCCACGTTGGGTCCCAGGGGCACCACCCAGTTGGTGTCGAATGCCTCCTGTATAAACTGTTGCTCCTGCCCACCCATATGGGCGAGCGAAAGCCATATTCTTTTGTTGTTCATATATTGATTCTTTTTACGACTCTTGCCGGATTGCCGAGCACAAGTACATTGTCCGGCACATCTTTCATCACCACGGCTCCTGCAGCCACCAGGCTCCACTTGCCAATCTTTATTCCCGGTATCACCACCGCACCGGCACCGACCTGACTCCCCTCTCCAACCGATACGGCACCGCACAATGTCGCGTTGGGAGAGATATGTACATAATCTTCCAGCAGACAATCGTGATCCACCGATGCGGTAGTATTGATGATGCAATGCTTGCCAATGGATACGCTCGACTGGATTACCGAACCCTGCATCACTACGGTTCCTTCACCCAGTGAAGTATGTTCAGAGATGATAGCCGACGGATGGATGGCATTGCCGTAACAAATCTCTCCAGGCAAATATTCTACAATCTTCTTGCGGATGTGATTCAGCCCAACGGAGATGATTAACTCCTCATCACCCAAACGAATTGGATCAAATGGTCCGAATACGTTGTATTCTAAAAGTTCCTTCACTTCCGGATTATCGTCAAAAAGCCCCGAGATCTTTTTCCCCGAAGCCTTCAATGAATCGATGATCACCTTGGCGTGACCGCTTGCACCAAACAGATACATACATTAATTTCCTTTAAACGGTTCCATTGTCGCACTGGAATCCGAGCTGATACCCTCACGTTTAAAAACCTTTTGGATGGTCTTCATCAGGATTTTCACATCCAAAGATAGTGAAACATTGTCCACGTACCACACGTCGTATGCAAATTTCTGCTCCCAGCTGATGGCGTTCCGCCCGTTCACCTGTGCCCATCCGGTGATGCCCGGCCGCACCTCGTGCCTGCGGCGCTGTGTTTCGTCATATAACGGCAGGTACTGCACCAATAAAGGCCTAGGACCGATCAGCGACATATCCCCTTTGATTACATTCAGCAATTGGGGAATTTCATCCAGTGATGTAGTTCTAACAAACTTTCCGACCTTGGTCAAGCGTTGTGCGTCCGGCAACAAATTACCTGAGGCATCTTTCCGATCATTCATCGTCTTGAACTTGATCACCCTGAATATCTTCTCATCCTTCCCCGGTCGTTCCTGAAAAAAAAATGCACCTGCCCCACTGTTGGCAATGGATAACCAGATCCATAATAACAGAAATATAGGGCTAATGATGATGAACCCCATAAATGCCAAAAAAAAATCGAGAGAACGTTTCAAAAAATATTTATACATTCTTTTATAAACTATGAAGCTCCCGTTGCTATTTTCTCCAAAAGGCGATCGACTGCCTCAAAGGGTGAATTGATGCTCTGAAACTCAGGTACCATCTCCTTCATCTTCTTCACAGTGCGCATGTCGTCGTAATCGTACGACACCTTGATCAGATTGTCTATCTGCCTGGATATCTCTGCATATTCATACTCCCTCACTTCAGCAATCATGATCTTCTCGTGATGCGTCGGCTTGGTCAGCTCCTTCAGGTTGAGCAGCTCCTCGTAAAGCTTTTCACCGTGACGTAAGCCTGTGAATTCGATCTTAACGTTGGGAGTACCGGAAAGACGAATCATCCGTTTGGCCAGATCAAGAATCTTTACCGGCTTGCCCATATCGAAGATGTAGATCTCTCCATTGTGCCCCATGGCACCTGCCTCCAACACCAACTGACATGCTTCAGGAATAGTCATGAAGTAACGGATGATCTCGGGGTGGGTCACCGTCACCGGTCCTCCGTTACGGATCTGATCCCGGAAGAGAGGGATCACTGACCCATTGGATCCCAGCACGTTTCCGAAGCGGGTGGTGATGAATTGAGTGGTGTGCAAACCCGTCTTCTCCAGGTGCTTGGCCAGCGACTGTACATAGATCTCACAGATACGCTTGGAGCAGCCCATCACGTTGGAGGGGTTTACCGCCTTGTCGGTGGAGACCATCACAAACTTGCGGGCGTTGTACTTCACTGCCAGGTCGGCAACGATCTTGGCTCCCAAGATATTGGTCTGCACCGACTCAGATACGTTGTCCTCCATCATGGGCACATGCTTGTAAGCCGCCGCATGAAAGATGTACTGTGGACGCGTTCTGGCAAACACCTTTTCCATTCGGGGTGCATTACTGATATCGGCCACGATGATCTCCGTGCGAAGGTCGCGCCACCTCTCCTGCAGCTCCAGTCGCATGTTGTGCAGGGGTGTCTCTGCCTGGTCGATTAGAATGATACTGTAAGGATTAAAAGTTGCGACCTGACGAACGATCTCGCTACCGATGGATCCGGCGGCTCCGGTCACCATAACCCGTTTCCCTTCAAGGTTCTCAGCGATCAGCAGCATGTTCACCTGAATGGGATCACGTGGCAGAAGATCCTCAATCTGGACATCCTTGATTTGTGCCTTGCTCATCATGGTGCCGCTCCATTCATTCACCGGCACGGTAGTCAGCAGGGAGATGTTGTGGTCCACAAAATTGACCAGCAAATTGGAGTTCTTGATCTCCTCCATCTTCTGAGGGGAGACGATGATGGTTTTCACATCCTTCGTCTCGAGCGTACGGAAGAGATTCTCGTCGTTCGCATGTATGGTTACCCCCATCAACTGCTTCCCAATCATATGGTGTTCATCGGAGATAAAGCCCATGACTCTGTAGTTGAACTCACTGTTTCCTTTCAGCGCTTTTGCCACACTGATTCCCGCCTGTTTGGTACCATAGATGAACACGTTCACCGGTTTCACACTTCTGCCGGTGATACTTTCATAGGTCTCCTTCACCAGGATGCGTGAAAAAATCATCAGAAACATGTTCAGGAAGAAGATGGTGATGAAGGTCACATTGCTTGCAGCAAACGTTGGATCAAAATGGAAAATCACCTGCACTGCGATGAAGGTAAGCAGGTAACCCATCACCAGTGCATAGAAGATTCGCATCAGATCGGTAAAGGAGGAGAAACGCAGGATCCCGCTGAAGGTACGGAAGGAGACGAAGAAGATGGTGTTGAAGAGGATGAGTAGCAAAGTAAGCGTTATCCCGTCTGCCCTCACTTCAGGAGTGAGGCCACTGAAACCATATCTTATCAGGTAGATTGAGATACTGGAGAAAAGGATCATGAGGTGATCAATCAGAAAGATGGAGAATCTCGACAACACTCTGTTGGAGAGAAAATTTTCAAAGATCTTACTCATAATGAGATATAAATTGAAATAACAATTTCAGAAAAAATATTAATACAAATATTTTCAATTAGTTTAAACCTACATCTTAAAACTATGTCCTAATATTGTCATTTTGAAAGAAAAATTGTCATGTTCAAAAAAAGAAATTTTATAATCTTGAATATACTGTTACTAACTTCATTAGGAACTGTCTTTCCCCAAAAAACTGTGTATGTAAAAGACTTTGGTGCAATTGGCAATGGAAAGAATGATGACGGTAAAGCCATACAAACAGCTTATAATAGAGCTGAAAAGATCAATGGGACAGTTGTATTTGAGAGAAATAAAAATTATCGTATAACCGGAACCTTATGTATTACATCAAACACTGAAGGTAATGGTTCTACCTTAGTACCGTCTCCCCCACTTGGGAGAGCAATTTATTTCAGTAGAGATGGAATATTGGTAAGCAATTTAAATTTCAAAAGTAATCATTTAAAATATATCAACATCAACAAAAACAACATAACATTGAAAGGCTGCAAAATTGAGGGTCAAAGTTATTTTATTCTTTTATCGGTAAACGGTGACAATTTAAAAATCAAGCACTCATCAATAATAAATAATTTCAAGGAAAGAAGTCAATATGCTATTCACTCAATAAGTGGTGTAAGCGGTTTATTGGTAGAAAACTCCAACATCTATGGAGGAATTTTTTTAGCAAACAATGAGAATAAGAATGCAGGGGATTATCAATTTATCAATAATTATTTTACAGTTAATTATTCTCATTTACCTCAAGCGATGGTTGTTCAAAATGATGCGTTTTACTTTAGGAGTATCGATGGTGTCCATTTCAATAAAAACACGTTTAATTTTAAAGACATTAACAGAGGATTCAAATTTACAGATAAAGGAGAAGGTTCGTTAGCCAATATAAGTAATTTTCCTCCCAATAATATTTATTTTGTATCTAATCATATAAAATCAAATTCCATAAACGGTAAACAACTTTTTGATTTTTTCTCAGGCTCTATAAATATAACAATTGTGGAAAATATTATTCGCAGTAAAGGTCATACTTCTGTCTTCGAGGATAAAACTCAAGTTAATCTCAAGCAAGATAGATCATTCCTTATAAATGATAATACAATTTATTTTGACTACACTCTGTTATTTTTAAGAGCTAATCCCTCAAATAAATTTATGAAGAGTATTGAGTTTAATAACAATCAACTAATTTATACTTCTGATTCATTCAAAAAATCTATAGATAGAATTTCAGATTCAAAAGTAAGTTCAGTTCAAGAGATAAAATTCAATTACCTTTTTGATATATATGATTACGATGAGGTAATCTATACTGACAATAAACTCACTTCGCAGAAAGCTAAATTAGAATTTGTAGGTCGCTATACATTCCGTTTCATAAATAATAAAAATATTGTTATAAAAAACAGTAATTTCTCTGGTGGCATCAATTTAAAATCAGACAATGGTATTGGCAACATTACATTTACAGGAAACAGAATAGATGAATCAAATTTCAAAGAGTCAATAATCGTTTTCGAAGGTGAGGGAATTTATAATGTAACACTTAATAATAATAAAGCAACAAAAAGTAACGCAAAATCATTTCTGCCGAATTCGAAGAAGCTTAATATGATTTCCAATAAAAACAACGTCATTAGTCTTTTTTAGCTTAAAACCTCCTTGTAAATATTTATAGCTTTGTCAATAGTTATTTCTTTTTTAAACGAATCTAGTACAAGCTGTTTACCATTTTTCTGTAATTGAGTATTGTCACTTTCTAAAGCAAAATTAATTGTATCAGCAATTGTACGAATATCATTGAGTTCTACAATATAGCCAGTCTCTCCAGGGATGACAAGTTCAGGCAAAGCACCTCTATTTGAACTTACTGTTGGTACTTCAAACAATAGACTCTCAAAAACGCCACCCAAGTTTTCCGATTTTGAAAGATAAACGAAAAGATCAAAGTTAGAAATTACTTCAAATACATGTCTGTATTCACCAGTAAAAAGAATCCGATCCTTATCAATTTTGGCTGCCATGCGCTTTAACTTGTCCAAATATTTACTCGAATTACCAAAAGCTCCACCTGCAATTATTAAAACAACATCCTTGCGTTTGGTCAAAATCTGCTCAAAAGCTTTCAGCAGAAATTCATGACCTTTAACGCCGGTTTTCTCGTAGAATTTAGGAGCATATATGTAACTTGCAGTGCCAATTAATTTATAGTTCTCAGGTAAGTTATATTTAACTTTTAGATTATCTACAACCACATCCCCTTTACTTTCGAGTAAATTCAATATATCAACATAGGCATAATTTAAGAACAATCTACTTTTATCAATTCCATTCTTTCTATACTTGTTAAAAATATATTTTGAAGTTGCTATCCAGTAATCATATTTATTGACACTTTTAATGTCACCCCACTTAAAAAGCCAATTTTCTAAATGTGCCGGACCAACAACCTGAAATAACCTTGGAATTTTAAATTTCCGTAAAAACAGTCTTGCATACAGAGTCGTTTGTGTAAACCAACTATGAATAATATCAGGATTATCTTTACTCACGATTTCTCTTAGTATTTTACCTCTTTGAAATATACTAAGATTGAGCTGATAATCAAATTCATATACATTACGGCACAAAACATGGTATGCATGCGCATGTTTTCCCCCAGGTGGAATAGCAACACTGAAGCTTATGTTTGGATCACGTTTTTTTATTTCTTGCATTAAATGCAAAGCCCAGCCAGCTCCTTCGCTCGTTTTTATTAAATGGAGAATATGCATGCTATAGATTGTCAACAATATATTTGTAGAATGAATTCCTTCGTTCAGAAAGAATATCCTCTGTATAGTCTTTTGCTTCATCAAGATTACGCATAGCTTGTTTGTTATAGAAATCTTGGTCTGTAAGTATTTTTTTTATTTTTTTAGAAAGCTCGTCTACACTATTCTTTGTTACCAATACCTCCTCATCCAGCAATTCAGGAATCCCTCCAACACGTGTAGCAATACAAGGTAATCCCTCAGCCATGGCTTCAATTACAACACGAGGAAGTCCCTCAGTTTTTGAAGCCAAAACAAAGAGATCTGAATTAGACAATCCAAACTGGACTTCATTTTTATCTACATCACCCTTAAAATTAACAAATTTATCAATGCCTAACTCTTTAGCCATTAATTCCATCGGTTTTTGGAATTTCCCCCCACCGAGCCACGTTAAAGAGCAGTTTATACCTTCATCATTTAATTTTCTTATTGCTTTTAAAACAACATCTGGTGATTTATACATCTGATCTAATGATCCGATTGAAATAATTTGATAAAACTTCTTTATTTGAAGAGTTTTTGGATATTTGGATAGATTGGATTTATCAAGTTGAACGTTAGATGCAAAAGTTGTAAATTTTGCTTTCCGTGCAGGATATCGTTTTTGCAGAGTATAATTCGTTACATATAAAACGGCAGTGGCATTCTTTACAACCTGCTTTAACTTTAACATGCTTGCTATTCGAATAAAAGGAAGGAAAATATGTCTTATGCTACCTGGTGCAAATACATCCCAAGGATCACCGACAACCTCAATTGCATAAGCTTTTTTTACTTTATTCAATTCTGATGCAACAATACTCCCAATATTACCTGGAACTCGACAAATAAATCGAGCCTCCATATTATCAATAACAAGTTGTTTTATTAAATTTCTTGTCTGGAAAAATTTCAAAATGAATTCTTTCAGACCAATAAAATAAGGTAGCTCTACAACTTTAACATTTTTGTTTAAAGAGATATACTTTAGATTACCAGTGTAATTGTGGACAAACAAAACACGTGCAACCACAAATACTTCAGTAAAAACATTAAGATACCTTTCCCAGAGTTTCTCATCAAAGGCAGCATTACCATAAATTTTCCCTTCTGCATCTTTGACAAATCGGGCTTCTGTTGCGAATATTAATCTCATTCTACCAATTCGTTAAAGAATTTCTTAAATTGATTATCAGAATTAAAATGTTCAATTGCCCATTCCTTATGATGTGTCGAATTCGAACAATTTTTACTTAAATAATTTTCTTCCAATTGTTTTACAAAATCATCAACATTAAAAGGATGAATCAAACTATTAATCAATTCTTTAGGAACTGTTTCTTTAATTGGTTCAATATCTGATGCAACAATTGGTAAACCAACAATCATAGCCTCAATGAGTGCATTTGGCTGACCCTCAGTAACAGATGGGAAGAAATAGATGTCAAAAGCTTTTAATATTCTGGGTATATCAGATCTATAACCCAATAAATGTACTTGTTCTTTAACTGCAATATCTACTGAATTTACGAGTTCAATATCTGTATTTTTACCACAAAGAACAAAATGAATATCAGAGTACTTATTACATAGTAGGTTTGCCACTTTAATTATTGCTTCGTGGTTCTTAGAGTAATGTACTCTTCCTGTGTGGCCAATAACATATGATGCTGATGGAATACCTAAATCATTTCTTATTTGATCCTTACTTTCATTAATATTAAACACCTTGCTATCAATTCCATTATAGATTACTTTGAATCGTTTATCAATTCTCCTAAAAAAGAAATCATATGCCGCTTTAGAATTTGATAATATACTTGTGGCAAATTTCAAAACAAAGATTTTAACTAGTTCATTGTAAAAATTACGCAAGAATGTAACATTATAACGATTACTAGAACCGCGATAAAAAACAATTCTTGTTTTTATCTTAGCCAAATATGCGATAAAAAGAATAAAACCTGCAAAGTTTCCTGTGAAATCACATACAGAATGAAAGTTCTCTTTTTTCAGAAAGTGATAAAGCTCGTAATATGCTTTAAAATTAAAATAACCAATCTTGGATTTGATAAGTCGAACATTTGAAAGCTTTCGATATTGGCTTTCTAATTCCCCAAAAACATCTCCTTTACAATAGACAGTTGCATCAATATCAGCCTCATAGTGTCTTAAAAAGCGCAATAGATAGTTTTCAATACCACCAGAATTCAATGAAGTCACAAAAAAACAAACCTTTTTCATCGTCGGTTGAGTAAATATCTATTTATTATTAAAACAATATATATCCACAGAACTGCTCTAAAACCAAATAGAATGGATGACCTTGAGATAGAAATCGCATCACTCAAATAGACAAATGATAAAATGTGAGGAAAAAGAGCAGGCAAACCTATTTTATAAAAATTCACTTCGGCATATCTGATAAAAAAACCAAATAAAAGCATCCCAAACAACACTCCAAACAAACCAAACTCAACATATAAATCGGCAATACAAGTTGTACCTACGCCAGAGTTTGGATTTTCGCCCTGAATTAACCAGGTTGCAAATGAAGCCGGGCCTTTAAAACGAATATGCCCTGATTCAGGTAAAAAAGATAACAAACCACTAGAAAAAGGAATAGAACTAGTAAGCAGTTGTAACTGAAATCTCCCATATGTATGAGGGTGATTCTTCGGAACATAATCAACAACAGCATGCAATGTACGTACAGAGCCAGCCAATTCAGAAGTCTGAGGTAATATGGATGGTTCTTCAAATTTACTATGTGTTACACTTTCTTTCACGCGATCTACAAAACTCATATCTTTATCCAGGCTACGAGTAATACCAAGTATTGTAATAAAAAGTGCCGCAGCCATTAATAGGATACCTGCTCTTGAAAATGACAGTTTTTTCTTTGAAACAAAATAATATCCGGCAACATATGCAATTGAGAAGGAAATTATTGGCCCCCGATCACCACTAAACATAACCGATAGCAAGTAAATAGCAATCAAGACAAGGAGAAAATATCCCTGTTGTCGTACATAATCTAAAAAAGAAGACGGAACATACTGCTTTATCCGCATATTCCTTACGTTTTGAATCAGAACAGCGAATATAAACACTTTAAATAAAAGAACCACATAGGTAGCTGTTGCACCCATCCCAACTGAGCCATAATATCCACTGAGATATAGTGGATTTACAGTATAAAAATAAAGAGCAAGAAAGGCTGTTGCTAACCATAACAACGTTTTAGTTGTTAGAACCCGTTCTTTCACCACAACATGTTTTAATTCGCTTTTTTTACTTGTACTATATAGTGTATAACCCCACAAAAAACTAACTAATCCAATTGTTGAGAAAAACATCGATTTAACGACAATAGTCCTGTTAATCCATATGAAAAAATTATCTGCTGAAACATTCCCTAAAACATAATCAAGCGGATACTGAAAATGAACAATAACATATCCGATTATAAACAGAATTGAGTTCCTAAAATAATTTTTCCTCAATACAAACAACCCCTCCTTATGTATGAAGAATAAAACAAGAACCAATGCCACAATACTTAATAATAATATCATCACTCCTTTATCCATTGTATTAGGGAGATAAATGTATGATGATAAAAGTAGCAATATTAATAAGGGATATAGAACTTTTTGAAGCATAAGAATTTTTGCTCAGTTAGCTGGATTTAATTTTTTTGTAGATTGCTTTCTATACACGATAAATGTGAGTTTATTACATCTGTGAATATCTAACGAAAATGTCGTCAAGCAAAGTTAAATTATACTATTGTTTTTTTTTGAAACTCTATTTCTTATTAGTACGGTTTTTAGGGGGGAGATCACCTGTATATATAATTTATTTTTTAATATTCTAATAGCTCATTATTAGTTTATTAATCAAATCTTGTACCATCCATTCCTGCGGCTTAAACTTTCCTTCATGCCACTCAAGTGATGTGTCCCAATAGCCTGGACATTGATCATATGGCAAAGCAGAAAAACCGTAACTAACCTCAATGATCAAAGGATTATTATTTTCATCGAAAACAAAATCAAAGGCTATACTTTGACTTTTGAGCTTAATATTCACTTCAAATGCTATTTGTACACATCGTTCATCAATTTGATTTTTATCATATACAATATTCCCACTACCTGAAGCTCTAAAATCATTTTTCCTAGTAAAACGCTTAATAGCAAATGCCTTATCCCCTACTACAATAATTCGTATATCAAAGTTATTATTCGGTATAAACTCTTGAAAATATACATATCCTTTTTCACGTGAATACATTTTAGCAAATTCTGTAGGAATAAATAATCGTCCAATTCCTTTAACAATTCCTGTGATATTATCTTTTCCTTCTTTGAATCTCCTAATTCGCTCACTTAGATTGTTCCATCTATTAAACTGAGAAAAGCCTCTACTGAAAGCTCTTTTAGCAAGTTTACGAGCTTCACTTTTAGTTTTAACCAACTTCACGTTCGTTGCTCCTGCGCCGCCTCTTAGTTTAAACACTTTTGGGAATGTAGTCTTATCAATCCAATTCAAAGCATCCTTCTTTGTATAAAATACATAAGAATGAACAAGTGGCGCACCAATACTTTCGAGCAAAATTTTTGTCCAACTTTATCATCAAATAGGGAAGGCTACATAATGTGTTGGGGCAAACAAAAATAAAAAGAATGATAATATTAAATAAATAAAATTCATCTTGTATATAAAGATTTGAAGCTATCGGATTATTGATTTAACTTTTGAGCTAGCATATTCTATATTCAATAGTAGTCTATTGAATATTTTATCTTTTTTCATTGAAGAATTTTGATTAGATAATGAAGTTATTGTATATTTTTCCAAAAACAAAGAAAGACTCGCTAACCAGATAACTTTTTCGCTGTAATATAAATTATCGATTGGAAATTTTTTCATCAATTTAATAAGAAGATTTATGTTGTTCATATCAAATAAACCTAGGTGTTTAAGGTGCCCAGTATTTATCATTTTGTTTAACCCTTCTAATAATTCACAATTAATCAAATTGTTGTAGGAATGATGTTTCTTCGAGTATGAATCAGGTGTGCCACTAAATTCGCCATAAAGGAATCCTGTACGAGCCCATGGTATATCCGAAAGATCTGTTCTGAACTCTCTCATCATATGTTTATAAACCATATCATTCCGTTTGGCGGGATCAATTGACCACATAAAACCAAATACATCTGGATGTGTGAAAACCTGATGAAATTGAGATTTCTCTGTCAACAATTCCATACATGGATTCAACATTCTTCGCATATAATGTAATTCGTAATCCATTTCATGCTGCATATAAGTCTCTTCTGCAGGAAAGAGTAAATGATAATCTTGAATATCTTTATGGATTGTCTTTAATGACGATTTGTAAACATTATAATTAACTAAACCAGCAACATTTCTGATTGATTTGTTTATGGGGGAAAGAGAAGTAACTTTTTTTCCTGAATATTCAGCACGACCTACACTGTCACCATAACTACCTGCAAGTATAACATCTAGGTCATTATCATCTCTAATTTGAGGTAAAGCATGAAGATGCACAGGTGAATACTCGCATCCATGAATTGCTGTTTCGTATATATTATTTTTAAGTTGATCGGCACCCACTATGTAATGTTTCCATTTCCACCCAAGTCGAGTAGCAATCTCTTTTGCATACACTACATCCCGACTGTTGTCATTACCCCATGTGAGACCGGTAACGTCAATATTTTTTAATCGTCCAGATTTTATCAAGTAGTCAATAGCTCCTGCTACCATTCTACTATCCATACCACCACTCAAAAGAACACCAACCTTTTTTTTATCATTAATATAACCTTCAATTTCATCACAAATCTTTTGAAACAGTACAATAGCAATTTCTTCCTCATTAACTGACTTTTTATCATGGCGGGGTGGAAATGCAAATTGCCATTTAGTATAGTTATCATTTGGTTTAGCCTGCCAAGGAGTCCTATGAATACCTTTAATCATAGTCCTGTTACCAAAAATATAATTTTTATTCAGTAATTCTATGACTGATACTGGATCAATTTCCAATTCATCATCAAACTCATTAATAATTTCTGAAAATCCTTTGCGAATAATAAAAGGTAATTTATCCTTTAAATAATATGGATTGTTAAAACCTAAGTGTTGATAATGCTTAAAACTAACATTATTCATAATTTAATTTGTTTTATAAGTATTCCAAACGATAAATCCCTGTGTGCTTCACATCTCATAAGGTTCATATATAGTGATGAACCTTTTTTATTTAAGAAATTAATTCCCAATCTCCTAAATAAACCAGCAACATATCTGTTATTAATAAAGGATAGGGGCGACCAGTAATTTAAATATTGTTTTGATTGTTTCTCAATATACATTTTCCAGTTGTCCAGCAATTCGTCAGGGTTATTAATTACATTTGAATAAGTCTCGAATCTACCTAATACTTCTTCTTTATCTATGTCTTTAAGGAAGGAGAGTTCAAAACTCTCTTTCTCCTGTCTCACTGGATGAATTTGGCAATCAATACCCTCACTAGTTATTTCAACCTCTAAGATCAGACCTGTGTACCACTCATCATTTGGATTATTCATAGTAAACAAGAAATTTCCTAGACTATAATAAATCGGCACTCCCTTATACACCTCATTACCACTGATACAATGTGTATGATGACCAACTACAATATCAGCACCTTGATCAGCATAGAATCGATACTGCTTTTGCATGCGAGGGCTGGGTAGATTATAATATTCATGCCCACCATGTACAATCACAATCACTTTATCGTGAGATGCTTTAGCTTCTCTAATCTGATTCGTGTTATCGATAATATCCATCGGATTGGCACCGGGTGAATCCTCTTCTGCAATTGACCACTCATTCTCGCAAAAGTTGAGGATGGCGATTTTCATTCCATCTTTGTGAAGAGACAATGGCTTTTTAGCTTCAGTTAAATCATTTCCCGCACCAATATACTTAATTTTATGATCAACCAACTCATTAAAAGTATCAGTAACTCCCTTATCTCCATAATCCAAGATGTGGTTATTAGCCATTGTCACAGCATCAATCTTCAATTGATGCAAATAAGGCATAATAGTGTCTGATGACATTCTAAGGTGAGGACCGGTCTTTAAAATTTTATTTTTTGGATTATCTTCAGTGATGGGTGCTTCCAGATTAACAATACGATAGTCAGCACTAGAAAACATATCTTGAATAGATTTATCAATTAGGTCATTGTCGTAATATTGATCTGAAACAAATAGATCACCTACAATTAGTATTCTCATATTTCTTGACTATAGTTGATTTGATTTTTGGATTTTATTATTTTCTTTGCTCTGTAAGTTACTAATAAACACATTACAGCTTGAGTTAATACAATATTTATTGCCGCACCTAAGTGATTAAAATAATAAATCAAAGGGAAAGATGACATAAATCCAATAATTGAACCAATTGTTATGAGGTTTCTTAGCTGCTTTTCAAAACCTTCGATAATCATGAAATTTATTCCGTATACATTTCTTGTTGTTATAAAAAACACAGAAATTGACAAAATCTGTAATAATAAAATAGAGCCCTTAAATTCATTAGTAAAAAAGAGTCTTATCAACCAAGGTGCAGTAATAAATAATAATATTGTAATAATTAAAGATGTATATATGCTTAACTTTGCAAATGAACTATGCTTATCAATTCTCCTTGATAAAAACGGAAAAAATGTACGTGAAATTATATTCATAAATTGCTGTGAAATACTAACAAACCTATTCCCCGCATCCAGCAATCCATTAGAAACAGGACCACCAAAAAAACCCAATAGCATAACTGAAAAGCTATTATATAGATTTGGCATAATGTTGTTTATGAAAACATCTGTGCTACCATTAATAGTGGACAATATAGAAGTAAGTACAGGTCGTTTAATCTTTATCTGCCATTTATATAAAATAACATACATAGAAATTATACCTGAAACAATAAAACCTAACGTAGTAAATAGAGGCTGCAATATAAAGTCATTTTTCTCTTTAATAAAAACAAAGACTAAAATTGTGAAAAATAATTTAGATAAGAGGTTTAGTATTGTGATATATTTCATTCTTTCCATTGCCTGGAAGAACCAGTCTGGAAACATTATATGTCCGGGAACAAGAAGAAATGTCACTAATATTACTGCATAGTTTTCTCTAAAAGTTGACACTATGGAAATGACTAGCACCAATAGCAAGAATGATAAAATCATTAAAAGGCATCGTGCCCATAAAACATTGCTGAATATTTCAGATACTTTTTCTTTATCATCTCTATTCTTGGCTACATCTCGGGTTGCTGTGTAATTAAATCCCCAATCTGCTACTGTTTGAAACCATACTACTATTGCAGATGCAAATGCAATTTTTCCAAACCCTTCAACACCAATTACCCTTGCCAGGTATGGCATTGTAATTAAAGGAAATATGTAACCTGCAATTTGAAGTAGAGAAAGATAACCAAAGTTGGCAGCTAATGTTCGGCCGTCCTTACTCTTTTGAATTCGATTAAAGTTCTTCTTGATATCAAACATTATAACTTCCCATCAATCACCTCTTCACTCAAAATTCCCTTCACATCATACACCACGCTGTTCCCATTGGAAATGTGGGCAATGTCAAGATTCTTAAATTCATTGTGTGCCACTGCAAGGATAATTGCATCATAATGTTTCTCAGGAAGCTCATTGTGCAATTCAACACCATATTCATGTTTTGCAATGGCGGGATTGGCCCATGGGTCGTGAATGGTTACTTTGGCATTGTACTCTTCCAGCGTTTTGATGATATCGATCACCTTGGTATTGCGTACATCCGGACAGTTTTCTTTAAAGGTAAATCCGAGTACCAATACATTTGAGCCAAGTACCTGTATGCCTTTCTTGAGCATCAGCTTCACCACCTGATCGGCTACATACTCTCCCATCCCGTCGTTCATGCGTCTTCCGGCAAGAATGATCTCCGGATTATACCCATACCGTTGTGAAGCTTGGGCCAGGTAATAGGGATCTACACCAATACAGTGACCACCTACCAGCCCCGGTTTAAAGGGAAGGAAGTTCCACTTGGTACCTGCAGCCTCCAGCACATCCTGGGTATCAATTCCCATCTTGTTGAATATCTTGGCCAGTTCATTCACGAAGGCGATGTTGATATCCCGCTGTGAGTTCTCTATCACCTTGGCGGCTTCAGCTACCTTGATGGTGGG
>DIOT01000012.1 GCA_002426195.1 Bacteroidales bacterium UBA5507
GCCGATTAGACCGAAATATTCAAGTAGATGCTTTTTAATTGCTGGATACTGTTCAATGTCAATTTTTAAAGCCGGGAAAGTGTTAATTAAATATAAACCAGCGAATTCAAATCCATAGCACTTAATATCCCTGCCTCTTAAAATCGGTCGTATAATTTCAACAGATTTTGGATCTTCAGAAATCAACTCTTTCCTCTTCTGACCATCAATAATAAAGGCTTCATTGTATCCTGTAAGTATACCTCTATATATATCAAGGTTCCAGTCCTTAAGTGCTATTCCTTTTATTTCTACTTTTCTCTTTATCCTTTGTTCTATTCCACTTAATACGATCCAGCTTTTACCATCAGTAAATTGACTTTTTATCGCATTTTGTCTAAAATATTCGCTCAAATTATTTAACATATTTTCTTGAATAATGCAAGAAAGGGTTTGCTGTCTATTTTTATCCTTAGAGAACAATAAAATATTAGTATCAACCGTCGCATCGAAAACCTTTTGTCCTGCAAAATCTATTAATTGAAGTGGGTTTGTATTTTCAATGAAAAATTTACGAGTTCTTTCACCATAACCAGCTCTCAGCCACTTATTAGAAGTTATAAAACATAACATACCCCTTTCCTTAAGTAATTGCCAACCTTTTTCATAAAAAAGAGAATAAATATCACCTGTTCTTTCAAAGGTTTTATAGTGAGAATTCTCAAATAATTTCGATAGCTTACCGTTATTTTTTTGTAATTGAACGTAAGGTGGATTCCCAAGCACAATATCAAATCCTTCATTTATATCAAACATCCACTCAGAATCAAAGAAATGAGAGGAACAGTTTTGGTCATAGGGGTCCCATTTAGCTAGTTGTATAGCCTCTTTTTCAAATCCTGAATTTGCAGTCTTGCTTTTTTCCTTTTCAATCTCTTTTTTCTTTTCTTTTATAAGCTTATCAACACGCTTACGCTCTTCTTTATTTTTATCTATTCTTATAGTTAACTGCTCTTTTCGAGCTTGATGCTCAAATAGCACGCCTTGTGTAAATGAAGGTTCTACTATATCAACCAAATTTTCACCATGATAAGATTCTTTCAAATTTAAAAGGTTGACGATTTCTTTTTCTAGTCGTTCTATTTTGTCAGTATCAGGTTTTGCAGTGAGTTCAACCAACAATGTCTCTATTTTATTCCTAAGTTTTTCATCTTTCGCGCGCAAATCTCTTTTCTCGTTTGCATTTCGTGCAGAGAAATGCTTACTTCTAATTTCCCATAGTTGATCTTTTAGTTTTCTAATATCAGTATATCCAAGATCAAGCTTGTCAGTAAAAGCCTTTTCAAGACCAATAAGAGTGTTTGCCGCAACAAATTTTGTTTCCAGGTTTGGTAACGGAATTATTCCATAATTCTGTTTAGGGTCCGTATTTGTTATTTGCTCACTTACTAATGAAATAAAGAATCTAAGTTTGCTAATTTGTACTGCTATAGTTTGAATGTCAATTCCATAGATACAATTTTCAATCAAATGCAATTTTTGATTATAGGGATTATTTCCTTCCTCATCTTCAAGTTTTTGCAAAAGATCAACCATCTTATTAAGCACTCCCATGGGAAATGCTCCGGAGCCACAAGCAGGATCAAGAATTTTCACTGTTTTTAATGCAACAATCAAGGAATCTCTTTCTGATTCATTAAACTCATATGTTACACTGTCGTGAATAAATAGCGTTCTGATCCTTTCCTCACCTATCTCAGAACACTTAGTTTTAAGATATGCAATCATAGACTCATCAACCATATAATTAACAATCTCACGAGGAGTATAGAAAGAGCCGGATTGCTTTCGCGCGGTTTCTTTTGTTTCAGGATTGAAAGCGCCCAAGAGATTCTCAAATACCTTACCCAATAATTCAGGATCAAGGGCAACCTCAACATCAACAGGTGTACTTTCTTCTATGGTAAAATTATATTTTTCAAGTAATGGAATGAGACCCTTTACAGGATCAAAGAAGAGACAATTTGGAATAAATGCTCTAGTTAATTTTCCTTTAACACTTTCTTCTCTACTAAAACCATCATGGTAAATAATTCTTCCGTTTGAATCTTCTGATTTGTCTAGACATTCAAACAATCCGCCGTTTAGAAAAGGCACTTTAGAGTATATATTTATAACCTCTTCGTTGGTAATTTTAAACCATGATCCCCCTTTGGGATTCCTGAAATAGGATTTTATACCATAGTGTTTTCTACGATTGTCATAATCTCCATCCTCAGCAAAGGCTCTTTCGTCTATTGGCTTATTGAGTGTAGCAAAAAAGAAATTCTGTAATATAGCATTGTAGTAATTCCCCTTTACCTTACTATAAGGATCAAAATCCTTAAGTATAGATTTTAATGAACTTATGTTAAAAATCTGATCAGGCACTAAATTCTTTTGCTTGATAAACCATACAAACATAAGTCGGGTAATTAACCGGATAATATGTTCATCAATCTTCCGGTCATCGGTAGCAATACTCGTGTCATTTGGAAAGGTAACAGCAAATCCATCCGTATCAGATAATGCCCATTGATACCAATCAAAAAGTTCCTTATAAAACTGTTTAGTCAGGGTTTCAACTGAAAATGCCTTTTCAATTTCATTAATTGAAATCTTGGTTTCATTAAAGAGGTCAGTGCTGGTTTTAAGAACTGAAAACCGTTCCACGGCAGTTCTGCAATGCCGGTTCTGACCTAATACATATGTATATCTTTTAGGATCAGTCGTCTTTCGTTCACGTAATCCGGTTTCTTTATTTACTACCGATAAATCACTGGCATAAGTGAAACGCCAGGTATGTCCTTGAGTAAATACAATAAGAGCAGCATCACCATCATTTTGATATACCTTACGCATCAGGTTACGAAGACCCACCTTATTGCGATCAAGTCGAATTCCCGGATCTATTGTAACTTCATAAAGGCCCACTTGTAATCCTTCAGCAGTTTCAAAATATCCCAATTCAACAGCTTTAGCATTAAAATCATTGGTCCCCAAACTAACTGACTGTGGTACAGCAAAAAGATTTTTTATGTGGAAAATTTCCTGAAGAGCATTACGCCACTCTTCACGGTTATAATCATTTTCAAATATAGATTTCAATTGATCAGATGTCATCGTTGTTGAAAGTTTCAGATATAATGATTTCAGGTTTTTGGGTGATTTCAATGGGAAGATCAGAACTTAATTCATATGTAGTAGTCTCATAATCACGATTAACATTGGTAAATTTCAAGGCTAACGTCATGATTAAATTTTCAGCCTGGTGTTTATTAAGCTGTTTCTTGTCAAATTTAATTCTAAGCTTTTTGAGTTCTACAGGCAGGATTGCAATAGTACCTGACTCAAGCAATTCAGTTATTGCAGTAGCTGCTTCCCTGAATTTTTCATCAGTACATTCAGCCCTGCGTTCCCGAATGAATTTCTTAGCCAGATTTGTAACAGCATCACTGGCACCTCCTGATTTTGAATCAGCTGAAGTGGCCAATAGCGACTGCTCAAAATGATTTTCTGCAATCTGAATATGTTCATGGTGATATGCAGGCAATTCAAACGAAGGTTCATTATACTTTGCTTCAAAAAGCTCTGCAGTCTGAAGAAATGTTAACGGCTCAATTTTCTTATTTGCATGCACCCTATAAAACTCCAGCTTATAAGGTGATTTCATGAATACAAGACTGCTGCCCTTCATGTCAGACTTCTTTGCTGAGGCCACTGAACGACCAGTCCGGGCTTTCATGGGTAATTTTGCTATTCGTTTGAACTCTTTATCATTTTGTGATTTGAAATCTCGAATAAAACGAAGATAAATAAGCCGTTTGTCCTCTTCTTCAGTTGATCCGGCAATATGGAGTTTTACCTGTTCCAGAACCTCTTCAACAGTGTAGATTTTGGCATCTTCACCATAAGCCGTATGGAATCCTTGAAGCTTAACATACGCATTATTGTAAAGGTTAATTAGATCATCGCTCTGTCGTGAAGGATAGAAGGAGTAACTATAAACCAGATCTGAAGTACTACCAATTCTGTTAACGCGACCTAATCGTTGCATTAAGCGAGTGGCATTCCAAGGCGTATCATAATTGACTATTATATTTGCCCTATGCAGGTTTACCCCTTCTGCAAGCACTTCTGTTGTAAGCAGAAAATCGTAATCATGTGAATGATCACCGTTGAAGTTAGCATCAAAATTGCATTGTATAATTTCAAAGATTCTTGATCTATTCTCTGACGAGACTACGAGAATTTTTGTAATCCCCATTTCTGTTAAACGTTGATTAAGGTATTCAATTGTTTCTTTTGATTCAGAGAAAATAACCAGTTTGCCAGAAGGATTAATATCGTCACGCAATAATTCATTTTTAAATAATTTAGCGAAGACATCAAATTTAGGGTCACGAAAAATTGTACTCCACAATGTAGATAATTCGGTTAATGATACCAAATCAATTTTTAACAAATCAAGAAAATCTTCTGTAAAATCTTCAGGGGTAAATATATTGTTCTTGGGGTTTTCAGCAGATAATTCAAGAATTAAGTCTTCAATATCTTCATCACTCCAGTCTTTGTCCATAAGTTCATTTACAAAGATATCAGGAGCTATATATATTTTACCTTTGTTAAACATATCTATCATCCTCTTGACAGAAATGACTTGCCTTTCAATTGATTTCCGAAATGCATAGAATGAGCTTTCAAGCCGTTTGACTAGCTGAGTCATCATGATCTGGGCCAGTGATTTAGCTGCACGTTCTGCATTACTGTATCCACACCGTTCCTGCACTTCAGGTAATAATGCATTGATTGCCTGATACCGGTAGAAACCAATTTTATCACTATTAACCAGGTAATTTATAGTCTTATAGAATAAGGCTTCCAACTCTGGATCCATATCATAAACAATGGATTTAGGTTCGGCAATTACTGGAAACTTTATGCCTTGGCCCTCAATATCTCTCAGATAGTCAGGATAATTTTTAACATCAGTACGAGTACGCCGTACGGTAATAGGTTCCAATACCCGATTCCTGATTTGTGAATAGATACTCCTCAGTTTTTTGATATCAGGATGTCCCGTTATACGCGATTCTGCTAATACCTCTTTATATTTTTTTATGAGTGGTGCAAAGAATGCCTGCAAATTTGTTTCAGGTAGATCTGATTTACGAGCATCCTGAAATAACAATAGTTGGTGATATATATCGGCTGGTCGGTTATTTAATGGAGTTGCTGAAATCAATATTACTTTTTTACGGCCACCAACCACATCTCCTTCAACAGCTCTGGGTGCTTTACAAATCAATTGCAATTGCTGGAACATTTGAGAAGTATGGTTTCTGTATTTGTGGGATTCATCTACAAGAATAAGGTCATAATCTTCTTTTGGCCAATAATCCTGATTGTTCTCCAATATCTTATGCAGGCTTCCATTGCTGATAAATCGCGCATGTTTATCTATGCCAAATTGTCTGAAGGTCGATTTCCAGTTCTTTTCAATCGCCGGTGGATAAACAACCAGGATCTTAGTACTCAAAGTCCCATTTGCGATTAAGAAACGTTTGGCAATCATGGTAGCAATGACTGTTTTACCAAGTCCAACAACATCTGCCAGCATAAACCCATTATGTTCAAGAATCATTTGATAACCCTGGTTAACAGCATCAATTTGATAACTAAGCTTCTTAAACGCTTGAGGTAGATCACCTACTGAATCAGGATCATAATCTATGTGCTTGCCAAAATACTCAATGAGAAGCTTAATATAAAGCTCAAAAGGAGTAAAAAGCTGCCCAATGTGTGATCCCTTACGAATACGATCCAGGTCAATAGGTAATAATTCTTCGCCCTGTTCCCATAACTTATTAAATTCTTCTTCTGCAAATTTCACATCTTCATAATCCCTCAGAGCAACATTAAACTCATAATTTGAGTCTTCCTTTATACCTATACCGGCATCTGTAAGATTTGACGAACCTGTTATAACTTCACCGCCCGTATACTCATTAAATCCTCCCGGAAGAAAGATGTATATTTTTGCATGTAATTTTTTAGTCCGATGAATTCTTATTTGGATCTTTTTATCCAACAGATCTTCCATAAATAGTATTATTCCATCTTCAACTTCTTTAGAATAAGCAGCCTCTTTGATATCTTTCCTCATCCATTTTACAAACTCATCTCTTGTAGCTTCTGAGTCTCCAAAGAATAGTAATCCTCTTCTTTTTGCTTCGGCACTAATCAAATCAACATTAATGCCCACCAATATTTTCACTTCCTGGAGTTTCAAAAGATGCTCACGAATCCTAAAGTACCCTGAGGATCGGAAATAACCTACAACCGCGTGAAAAGCATACAGGTTTGCAATATTTTCAAATGCTCCGGTAAATTTCTTAAAGAGTGAATTATCAGGCTGATTAGTAAAGAATTTTGAAGACATATTAATACTATTGAATATTGTTTAGTACTTTCAATACACCTAAGTTTGATTCTGGCTATTTGATCTCAAATTTCAGCGTTTAATTTTTAAGATTAACTATATTTTAATTCATATCAATATTACGGATTTTTCCTTACCAAATATACCGGCTATGCATTTTTCCATTAAATTTTTATAAATCAGTATGCCTCGTGTAGATTCCGGAGCCTGACCCCCCATTCCGGGATGCTGCCCCCCTTAAAATTAAGATAAGTATTAATCCTATATTTTAAGTATCTTGTCATTCCGGCATACTGACCCCTGCCTTGATTTGGTTAGTTAAGTTATGGATAAATGATTCTGACATTTACAGATGTCTGTAAAAAAATATCAAGATGGCAGGAAAAACTAAATCTATGAGCATTATAAAACAACTATTGCTTCAACTGCATCAAGGACAAAGTAAAAAGCAAATAGTGCGTGATATGGGTATATCAAAAAAATACTCTGCGTCGCTATTTACGCTTATTACAAGGTTGTAGCTTTACTTTTGAACAACTCATTCAGATGGATGAGCCTGAAATAGAAAGGATTTTAAATAACCGGGTATCTGTAAATAAAGATCATCAATGCGATCTTGATGCACTATTTCCCTAGGTAAAAAAGGAACTCAAACGCATTGAAATAACCCGCTTTAAACTATGGGGAGAATATCGTAAACGTTATACTGAGGGATATAGCTACACACAGTTTTGTTGGTATTACCAACAATGGCTAATACTCAAGATGCAACTTGATGTTTATAATTACATGCTCATTAAAAATTTATCAAACGAACAACTGTTGCAAAATGCTCCTGCAAGCAGAATGGACTGGCAAGGTAAAAAGACAGGATCGTTTAGTGCGCTCTGCGCATTTTAGATATCAGGGATCGCTTGAAGAGATAGACTGGAATGCGAATAGAAATCTTGATAAATCACAAATATTGCAACTGGCTGATTGTGGATTTATTACAAGAGCAGAGAATGTTCTTATAACCGGACCTACAGGAGTAGGATAAAGTTTTATTGCTTCATCTATTATTAAATCAATAATTTTCTTTTTCTAATGAAAGTATTAGTAGTCTCGCTAATCACTTGATAAAATATGTCTTTTTTACCTTCAGTGTTTTCTTAATTTCATCAACGAATTCATTGAAAGTCGCTTCAAGGTCCTTATTTTCACTCATGTTATTAATAAAATCCCCATTGTTATATTTGCCCTTCTGCTTTCCATTCTCAAACGCAATAATTTTGTCGAAATGCTTACCATGCCTATATAATTTATTTGGGGTGCTGCTTTTCTTATATCGAAGAGCTAAATAGTATTTACAATCCGGGAAGATCGATTTTATGTCAGCCGCGTATTCAGAGTAAATAACCAGGCTGTGTGAGTTTATGCCATTGTATTTAAGTTCACAAATAATCCTTGGAATTATTAATCTATCAGGCTCAGTATTGTAATTATTGTGAAGCAATACATTACGGGATGCTTGTAAATCAGAAATATCCATTGTCTCCTGATAAATTATAATATCTTGGTCGACAAAACCAAATTGAAGAGAGTATTTGCAAGATTTGTCTTTATAAAGAAAGATGTCTTTAAGGACCTTCCCTTTAATCACTTTGACATCAGGAAAATCGACAGTTAGCCTCTCTTCTAGTGCCTGAATCAAATCTCTATTCCAGAGCTCCTCATCCTTATTTCGTTTTTTCTCAATCAAGTCTTCCACGAGCTGGTTATCTGATTATAGCCCTACTTTGCAATACTTTCTCAATCCGCACACCTCACACTTTGGCTTCTCTTCCAAACAAATCCCATCCCTCAATCCATGTACAGGCTTACTATCTTCCTGTCCATAGTTTACAAACACTATATCAATGAATCTTATAGGGTATCCGG
This sequence comes from Bacteroidales bacterium UBA5507, assembly GCA_002426195.1. Lineage (GTDB taxonomy): Bacteria > Bacteroidota > Bacteroidia > Bacteroidales > Lentimicrobiaceae > Lentimicrobium. Next base: position 8,381 of record DIOT01000012.1, read on the forward strand.
TTGATTTGGCAAAGGTTCTTCCAACTTGTATGACTTCATCATAGCTTTTGACTGAAGGTATTAAGCCAAGCCGATAGAAGATTCGACATAATACACGATCAGGCTTTACATAGTTAAGTCCCAGATCCATGAGTAAGTGATAAGTTGTTATCTCACCAAGATAATAAAAACGAAGCTTTAGATCTTTGATGAGTTCGTTTGAATTTTCAACATTATCAAGATCTCCAAAAGATTTTAAATACTCATTAAAACTTCCGAACGCTTTGATTAATTCGTTAAAGCTGACAGCATTTCTAATACAAGCATCTATTTTTTTCTTGTTTCTGATTAATCCAGGATCGTTATATAAGGCTGTAACATCTTTACCATGCAATTTTCTTAAAGTTTGGAAATTGCCCAACTCAGCTTTGATGCGTTCTAACTTACCTGTCACAGTTGAGGCTCTGAATCCTGAATAAAAGGTCACGTACACCAACTTCCAGAAGACTTCATCATCTGAATATTTTTGGTTTTGCATCTTTTTGTATGACTCAAATGACTTTGCAAAGTCCCTGGTATTTAACACCGACTGCTTTTCAAGTGAATTGTATGCAGCTTCGAAAATGGAATTGTAATTTTGTTTCATGTATCCAATTTTTATTATTTGTACTATAAAATTTCAGGATTAAATGCTTGATTCGCTTTACTCGATTGGCACAACTAATCTATTTTCCAGCTCCTTTGACCACTGCACCTGAAATACATTTCCATCAATCTGGTCAAGCAATAAGAAATTATAGAAATTTTCTGTAGGGTATAAAGTATATCTGCCAATAATTTCCTTCTCTTTAATTACGAGGGGTATGGCATTCAGTAAAGATTCACCACGAAAGCCATCTTCTTCAATAGTAAAATGGACTTGCCACATTTTACCATTCCTTGTATCTAATTTTATAAAAGTCCAGTAATTCTCGGTTGGAAACAGTTCGTAGATACCATTTTCAGATCCGGCTTTTACTACATTACTAGTTTGTTTCTGGGGTTGTGCATATGAACTCATTGCAATAAATGCAATAGATAGAATAAGTATTATTTTCTTCATTCGATAATGTTGTTAGTCAAAAAATCTCAATAAATACAATCAATAACTTTTGTAATGTCCTGCCTCAGTCATTGTTTTACGTTCGCCCTCTTGCTTTTAGCTTCCTCAACTATTTTTGGGATATTTGAATCCAATTTCACACAAAATTCAGATAAATACTTCTTAATTGCAACAAAAAATGAAGAAATATAAAATGTTTTCATAGAGTTAAATGAAAATTCAAATACCCATCCACCCTGCAAACCTAACTTTCCAATACGACAGATCAGGACGTTAACCCAATCCGCATTCAGGTTGATGATTGATTGAATATAAAGTGGATATTGATCCGCTCTCGGGAAGGTGATTAGAAGGTATCGATCTACTAGGTATGTAGATCTACTCCTTTTCGACACCTCCTCAACACCCTGTTTGATGTAGATCAATATCCTCTTTAGCATTACTTTATATCCTCTTTGATTGATACCTTATCATACCCTGCTTAAACTTTCACTCCCCGCAATCTGTTTTCTATTTGTATTTATCTGTATTTGTGATTGTTGCGTGCGTCAGGTTTCACTCTCTAACTCGTCTTTGCTATGAAAA
>DIOT01000008.1:0-543 GCA_002426195.1 Bacteroidales bacterium UBA5507
GCGGGATTCGAACCCACGACCCACAGCTTAGAAGGCGTATTTATTTACATTTCTTATGTTTTCCTGATTTTTCCGATACTAATATAACAACCTTATTTACAATACATTTATAAATATATTTCTTTCATTATATTTCTTTATTTCACAATTATTTATTATATTTGTGTGTGCAAAACGTGTGCATTAACATTAACAGCCCACAGGCAAAAATCATGTTGCTATGAAGTATTATTATTCGAACGGTGAAGGTTTAAATGTAAGGTTATTTAGAGATATTAGACGAAGGGATAAGTCAGGCGATTGCCCATTGAGATGGTGCATAACATTTAACAGAAAAAGAATTTACTACTCAACTGGCAAATCATTGAATGCAGATGACTGGGAATTGTTCGAGAAATCAGAACCGAAGGAGTTTAACAAAAAAAATGCAAACCATCTGAAACCATTGTTTGAAGATCTATCTAATTATTTTAATAAAATTCTGGAGCCAAAAGTAAAAAGTCTATCCGATAACTTTTCATTTGATGCACTTAATATTGAGTT
>DIOT01000008.1:739-4341 GCA_002426195.1 Bacteroidales bacterium UBA5507
GGAAACAGCACAATTTATAAAACTGTCAGGAACTCACTTGAAAATTACAAGGGAAAGAATATTTCTTTCAATTCAATCACAGTATCATTTTTAAATAATTATGAGGCACACCTGAAGGCTGAAGGAGTTAAGACTGCAACAATAAGTCTATACATACGCACGCTTAGGGCTATTATAAACAACGATGGCAAGCCTTATTTAAAAGATGATGCCTACCCCTTTGGGCGTGGGAAGTACCTTATAAAGACCTCAAAAGGGGGTGAAAAGATCGCTTTAACCTTAAGACAGATACATGCGATTGAGAGTTTAGATTGTGGAGATCAACTAACAGAGTTTTGTCGTGATTTATGGCTATTCAGTTTCTATGGATCAGGAATAAACTTCACTGATATATTCCGCTTGAAAACTACTGATATAGTGATGGGCGAACTGAACTTTGTTCGTTTCAAAACAAGAAATACCAAAACTGATGAAACATTTATCAATGTTCCGATACTGGAGCCAATGAAGCGTATTATTGCCAAGCATGGCAATAAGTCAAAGGGCGGTTATATTTTTCCATTATTGAATGATTGTACTAATGAGCAGGATAGGAGAAAAAAGATCTTCAACATCACACACGAAAGCAATAAGCGTATCAAAGCAATTTGCAGAGAATTGAAGCATGATGATTCTACATTGATGATACCCGACTATGATTCGGTTAACAACTATACAGCAAGGCACTCATACGCCACTATATTAAATAAATTAAAGGTGCCTGAAAGCTTTATTTCCCAACAACTGGGACACAGCAAGCAAAACGTAACGCAGGGCTATTTTAATGAATTTGACAGAGACGAACGATTTAAATATAATTCTTTGTTGCTGAACCTTGAAAATGATTCGAAGGTGAAATACATGAACGTGATATAAATACATACCTATGGAAAAAGGAGAATATTTTAAAATAATAAGCAATATTCCAATTGATCATGAAGTTGATTTTTTGGAGGCTGAAATGAAAATCGCAGAACGTGATCACTTTTGTAAGCCACAAACATTTATCAGGGAGTTAAGACAGACATTTGACGAACTGGAGAGTGATATTCTTCTAAAAACAGCTAAAAGAAAAGAGGAATTAGAGTATGATATTAAAACAGCCTATGATTATAGCAATAAAATATCATACGATTTGGGTTTTGATGTTTTAGAAAATGAAACCTATGAAGAGTACCACAAAAGAGAGACAGAGCGCAGGATTAGGGGCTGGAAGTCAAATCTGAAGAAAGTGAGCGATGATGCATTAAAGCATATTGCAATACTTGATTACTGGCACGGCAAGGTTAATGAGCTGGAGAGGATTATTAAGATGGAGCATATTATTCAGAATGCTAATAATCAAGAACAACAAACTGATGATCCACAGATACAATTTAATCATAAAAGACATGACATTGATACCACCCTATTTAAGACAATATTTAAACATTGTCAGGGTTATGATATGTTCAATATTGATGAGATTGATTTTATAGAAAGAATTGAAAGGGCTGATCTGTCATACGATATTCTCAACAAGAATAAGAAAACGAAGCTAAAGATCCTTATTAAGATGATTGGAAGAGAAAAGGCTATTACTGAAAACTGGTACACTGAAACAGTGGATAATTTAGGAATAACTAAAAATGAATTAACCAAATCAGTGAAATATGATTTTGAAAGTGAATTAGAGACTATAATAGATGAGTGGAGAAAAACCAAAAAAGAGTATGTAGGTAGGATAAAAAGCAATATTAAAGCACTAAATCCGACATAGCCCTATTAGGGCAAAAAAAGCCCTATGAATAAAAGCACTTAAAAGACTGTCACTCATTGTGATAGTCTTTTTTCTTTTTGTAGTAATGCCATACAAAAGCCTAATATTATAGGGCTTGACTGGGGGTAACTTTACATAAATTAATAACTAAAACTATTTTAATTATGCAAAGTTTAATTTTAGTCAATAAGAACGATTTAAGGGAATTACTCAAAGAGATGATCCCGATAACAAATGTAGCTGATCCAATTGATGAGCAAAAAGATTATTTCTCTTTAGATGAGGGTTTATCTTATATCAATGAAAGGGGTTTAACTATTTCGAAAAGCACTCTTTATAAGAAGACAGCTGACAGAGAGATTCCATTCCAAAGATGGGGCGGTAAAAAGATTGTGTTTTTACGTGATGAACTGGATCAATGGATAAGCAAACAGTTATCAGGAAAAGAGGACAAAGTAAGCGAGATCACTAAAAGCGTGGCTGATTCGGCACGCAGAAAGGAAAGGGGGTAATTATATGGCTATAATAAGAAAACGCCCCGATCAGAGCGAACCGATACAGGGCGTAAATTTGAACGTTGGAATGCAGAACAAAGATACTCAAAATCTTTACAATAAGAAGCATAAGAGGCAAAAACTCGCAGTCAAAGCAAGCGATCGTCTGGATAAGCTGGTTTACGATGTATTCCTAAAAGAAAGCTCAACTACAAACATGGTAGTGGAGAAACTAAATAACAGGTACACTTATAATGAGGTAAGAAGCTCAATATTAAGACTGGTTGAAAGACGCTTTATCGGGTACTGGGGTACTAACTATTGCGAGGTAACAGGGCATAAAGCATGGTATCTGTACGTACGAGACAGTAAACGAAAATATACACCCATTAAATCAAATAGCCATGCAAGATAATAACAACTTTGTCGAGCTTTTGGGGGCTGATATTGCTAAGAATGAACAGCTACTCAAAGACCAGCCGATAATGCCACCAGAGTCGTATAATGGGGCTGATTTTGGATACAATAAGGGGCTATCTGATGAGCAGATACAGGAGATTGCAAAAGCCTCAAAGCTGGATTTAAAAACTGATGCGGAAAAACCACCTCACTGTTTGTGGATTGATGGACAGCCAGTTTCGGATTTAGGAGACTTTTCCACCACAATAGGTAAAGCAAAGAGCCGTAAAACCTTTGCGACAGGTTTACTTGTAGCCTCACTTGTAGGTAATACGGACATACAGGGCAGAATAAGAGGAGAACTGCCAGAGGATAAACGAACGGTTATCCTATTTGATACTGAACAAAGCAGTTACTATGCCCAAAGGAGTGCAAGGCGTATTTATGGACTACTGGATAAAAATTATTATCATGATACATTGCCAAACTTTCATGTTTACTCACTAAGACCGTTTACACCACAAGAAAGACTCCAAATAATTGAATACCTGATTTACAATACCCCAAATTTGGGATTTGTGGTTATAGATGGTATAAGAGACCTGATCACAAGTATTAATGATGAGGAACAAGCCACCATGATAACCAGTAAGCTACTTAAATGGAGCGCTGAAAGAATGATACATATTAATTGTATTCTTCACATGAACAAGGGAGATAATAATGCACGTGGACACGTAGGCACCGAGTTAATGAACAAATCTTTGACGGTTTTAGGGGTGAATAAATTAGAAAAGAATGAGGATTATTCAACCATAGAGCCGATAGCCACACGTAATAAAGAATTTAATCCGCTTGTATTCGGTATCGATGAGGAGGGTTTGCCCTACATTTTATCGGATAATGATACT
>DIOT01000002.1 GCA_002426195.1 Bacteroidales bacterium UBA5507
GATTGCAAAAGTACACCCTTTTGCAACATCTCCAAACGTTTTTCTAAAAAAATTTGAAGTTTTTATTGCCTATATCTTTAAAGTATTGAAAAACAGCATCAAATAATACTATCCCTTCACTCAATAAAATCGAAACCATTCCCTGATCAATTGATTTCATTGAGCAGACTATTCAAATCTAATGCTCTGGTGTACATTTCAAGGCTTCCATCTTTATTATGTGGCCATTGTTCTTTTGGTCTATCCCAATATAATTCGATTCCATTTCCATCAGGATCTTCGAGGTATATCGCTTCTGAAACTCCATGATCGCTGGCTCCATGAATTGGATATCTTTCTTTTCTTAGTCTGTCGAATATTATAGCCAGATCTTTTTTAGTGGGATAAGAAATAGCTACATGATAAAGTCCGGGTGCATTTCCCGGTGCTGGAGGCATTCCTTTACTATGCCATGTGTTAAGTCCAATATGATGGTGATAACCACCCCCTGACACAAACGCTGCATCATTTCCATACATCATCACTACTTCAAAGCCGAGCAGACCATTATAAAAGTCAAGTGATCGTTTTAAATCTGATACTTTCAGGTGTACATGGCCAATACGGGTCTGTGCGGGTACTACATAATCTTCCATTGCAATCTTTTATCGTTTAGTGAGCCCTTATTAACAAAGATAATTCTATTAAGTTCTGCACACAGATTTTTGTCTCCAGATAAGTAATTGATAACCAGCGTGCAAATCAGATACACAGCCATTTAAAGGTTGAGATTCTAAGGACGATTTAGCTATTCAAATGCTTGCAGGAAAGAAACATTTCAAAAAATGCAGTATCAGGTACGAGGAATTGTTAATGATAATGCACAATTACCCTGTATGGATTGTTACATAAGTTAAACCTGACCTTTTCTAAAACTAATTCTATGAAAGCTCTAATTGTATGCACAGGAAACAGCAGTCGTAGCCAGATGGCCCATGGATTTCTTCAGTCTTTTGATTCACGACTCAATGTATATTCGGCCGGAAATGAACCTGCCGGACAAATAGATGAGAATGCAGTCCGCGTCATGCAGGAAGTGGGGATAGATATAAGTGGACATAAGCCGACATCTGTAAATAAGTATCTTGATACTGAATGGGATTATGAAATTTCAGTTTGTGGCAAAGAAAATGGTGCATGCCCATATTTTCCGGGGAAGGCAAAGCATCATATGCACATCAGAATAGAAAGTCCCTCCAAATTTCAGGGTTCCCATGAAGAATTGCTCAATCGTTACAGAAGGATTCGTGATGAGATTAGAAATGAGATGTACTCACTTTACAGTGAACAAATTAAACCCAATTACTAAAGATTAGCGCATTCATCAAGAGACATTTTTATAATCTCCTCAAGAACAGCAGTGTCAACGTCTTGTAATTTATTGATATACAAGCATCCCACACCAGTTTTGTGCTTACCCAATTTTTGAAGCAAGTGTTCGTATTTGCTTATTTGCATGGATAGGTAAAGTGAAAAATTAGCCTTACGGGGAGCGAATCCCATTCTCATCCAGTCAACTTCCCTTCCTGTTTGTGGACTTTTGAATACCACATCTCCAAAACCAATTATTGAGTTACTCCAAAGCCTGGGCTCTTCACCCGTTGCTCTTTTCATCATATCCAGTAATGTAAAAGCATCTTTTATTTTTTGCTCAGATGGCAAATTACCAAGATATTGTTCTACACTCTCCCCGGTCGGTTTAGTTTTAATCTCAACGTGTTTAGATTTTTTCTCTGCCATATTCTGAATTCTGCAATTACTTTATTAATAATCCAATACAAAACTAAAAAAACATTCTTTGTGTGGATGAAAAATTGCAACACAGTTACTTTTATTCCGGTAATTTGGCATTGACATTTTAAACTCCTCACTTAAACAAAACTTTTCTTATACTCGTTAGTCTTGTAAAACATTAGTTATGAGGAATATAACAAGAGTTGCATTGCCAATAGCAATTGGAGCTATTGTGGCAGGACTAGTTTTAAGACGGATACAAAGGAATTTAAGAACACAAAGTCTGAGGGGAAAAACATTTGTTATTATTGGAGCCTCTAGTGGCTTTGGAAAGGGCATTGCTCTTAGACTCGGTGAGTATGGAGCTAATATCGTCCTTGCTGCTCGCAGAACTGAGTTGCTTGATGATATAGCTGTTAAGATTCAACATTCCGGAGGAAGAGCTACTTCGTTTACTTTAGATATCTCCGATAAGGACGAACTTGAAAGGCTTGCTGAATTTGCGAAGAACTCATATGGCAACGTTGATGCCTGGATCAATAATTCAGGAGTCTTTATGGTAGGCAAGTTTTGGGAAATACCTATTGATGAACAAGACCGACTGATTGATGTCAACCTTAAAGGAATATTGTATGCAACCCATACTGCAGTGAAATTATTTATTGACCAGGGGTATGGGACAATAATTAACATGGGATCCATAGATAGTGAAATTCCTACAGCATACAATTCAGCATACTCGGCTACCAAAGCAGGAGTTAGAAGTATAGGGCAGTCTCTGAATCAGGAACTAAGACTGAACGGCCTTAACAAAATTAAAGTGGTAACCATACACCCTTGGGCAGTTGATACACCATTGTGGCAACATGCTGCTAATTACAGTGGGGGAACTCCGAGAATGGCAGCAATGGATCCTCCGCGTAAGGTTGTGGATACTGTTATTAAATCATTATTCACACGTCCAAAGGAAGTACCTGTTGGATATAAAGCAAAGACTTTTTTCCATTTTCACCGGTTATTCCCGCATACTTCAGAGCGTATGACAGCAAATATTGTGCATAAGTACCAATTTCAGGATGCACCACCGGCTGATGACACTTCAGGCACATTGAATGAGCCGATGTATGCAGGTACTGGAATTGATGACGGGGTTCGTCAAAGGATTAGATGGGAGGACAATAATCAATAATTGTTTTTTCTTTACTTTTGTGCCCTCAACATAAAAAACAAATCCATGGGAAGGGCATTTGAATTTCGCAAAGCAAGGAAATTGAAAAGATGGGGTAACATGGCAAGAGTGTTTACCCGATTAGGTAAAGATATTGAAATAGCTGTAAAAGCAGGTGGACCCGACCCGACAATGAATCCCAAGCTCAGGCTTCTGATACAGAATGCCAAAAGTGAGAACATGCCTAAGGAGAATGTTGAACGTGCCATTAAACGCGCTGTTTCAAAGGATTCATCCGACTATAAAGAAGTTGTTTATGAAGGTTATGGACCTCACGGTATTGCTGTTGTTGTAGAAACTGCAACAGATAATCCAACCCGCACGGTCGGTAATATCAGAAGCTACTTCACACGCAATGGCGGTAGTTTGGGAACCATGGGAATGCTCGATTTTATGTTTGAGCGTAAATGCTCTTTCAAAGTGGAGTTTAAAGCAGGTTTAGAAATTGAAGAACTTGAACTCGAACTAATAGATTTTGGGTTAGAGGAGATTTTCGTTGAAGATGATGAACTTCATATTTATGCTGATTTCACTGCCTTTGGTCCAATACAGAAATATCTCGAAGAAAACCACTTTAACATTAAGACTTTTGCATTCGAAAGAATACCCAATGATTTAAAGACTCTGACAGCAGAGGAACAGGCAGATGTTGATAAGATGCTTGAACGAATGGAAGACGACGACGATGTGACCAACGTGTTTCACAATATGAGGTCTGCTGAATAAAGAATCTACATCTTTATTACTTTTTGAATTTCAGTTCCTTGCGAACCGGTAACCTTTAAAAGATACATACCTTTTTCCAAACCGGATAAATCCATGGTTACATGTTGCTCTCCGGTGCTGCTGCTAAAGCTCTTTTTATAACCTGTGATTTCTTTGCCTGTATTTGTTAATAAGGTTACTACAATGTTATCATCTTTTATGAGGTTAAGTTCTATAAAGAGTTGGTCAGTAACGGGATTAGGATAGACCATTCTGATTATGCCCCATTCAGATGCTTTAATTTCAGATTGTGGCAAATTGCCAAGCCCAACATCAGGTGTTGCCAATTTCTTATTAGTGTAAAACTTGTAATCACCTGCACCTAAAAGAACTTCCTGAGTTAATGATTCCACATTTAAGGAATCACCGGTAAAATACTCGTACCATATGCCTGTAGAAGGAAAATCGGGTGTTACTTCCTGATTGTAAATATCAAAGTTTGCCACAACTACAACCAGCATATCGCTTCCCCGCAGAATTACCTTCTTTATTAATCCTGCGCTGCTTGAAATAGTAAAATCAGAGGTTCTGAATACTTCATGTTCCTGTCTCAGTTTAATCAGTGAAGCAGTTACATCATATAAATGCCTGCGCATCCAATGGTTCTGATAATCCCATCTTATAGGTTTCTCTCCTGTGCGGCCATTAAAGTCAATTGAATAGTCATACCCCAATTCTCCAAATTGCCATAACATTTTCGGCCCTGGTATTGAATAAAAAACCGCTGATGCACCGGCAATTCTCTTTATTGCTTCATCTAAGCCTTTAATGTTATACCATTTATTCTTTGTGTTTCCCCATTCCTTAATTGAGAACATTAGCCTTTCTTCATCGTGGCTTTCCATATATCCAATCAAATGAGGACTGTTCCACCCCCGATTCTTGTATGAAATCCCTGCAATGTCACTGTCTTCTGACCAACCCATCACAAGTTGCCTGAAATTATGGTTATGATTGCCCCATAGCATAAATCCATAATTGGCTAGTTCTTTCTCTTCTCTGTTTTCGGCGAAATGCTCCAGAATCATGTAGAAGTCTTCGTCTGAATCCCATACAATGTTTCCAATGTTTTTCCATATGGCGACCCGGCTGGCATCATACATTCCCCATTCATCAGTATGGCCAAGAGTGTTGTTTTGAGTAAAACCTTTTGATAAATCGAATCTGTAACCGTCAACATTGTATTCCTGCATCCAGTATTTTACTACTCTTGAAACCAAATTTTTTGTTGCCTGACTTTCATGGTTAATATCATACCCTACATTGTAATCGTGTTTTGCAACAGGATTTAACCACGGATTATTTGAAGCCGGCCTGTTGTTGGTAGCATCCCAGTACAATCTGGCAAAAGGCGATGTGCCAAACACATGATTCAATACTATATCAAGGATTACCACAATTCCATTGTTGTGACACTCATCAATAAATTGCTTAAGATCGTTTTTAGTACCGTAATATTTATCAGGTGCAAAATGAAATGCAGTATTATAGCCCCAGCTTGAATTGCCTTCAAACTCATTTACCGGCATAAGCTCAATTGCATTAACTCCAAGACTTTTTAAATAGCTTAGAGTGTCAATTAATGTCTGATAATCATGTCTGGCAATAAAATCACGAACCAGCAACTCATATATTACAAGATCTTCTTTTGCAGGACGTTCAATTGGAGGTGCTGTCCATTCGAACGGAGTTTGTGCAGTCTGCAGAACTGATGCCGGTTGATTTGTTTTATCCGATGGATAATCAATGAGGTCAGGATAGGTTATATTACTGATATACTTATCATTCCATGGGTCAAGAATCTTATCAGCATAAGGATCGGCTATCCTTATCTGTTCATCAACCAGATATTGAAAAACATATTCGCGTCCCGGTTCCAGTCCTCCAATTTGTTTCCACCATCTGGAAGCATCAGGCGAACGGTTCATAAAACCGTCATCAGAAAACTCCCAATTGTTAAAGTCTCCGATAATATATACTGACTGTTTTTGAGGAGCGTATAACGACAAAATGACAGTACTGTCATTCACGTAGTTTATTCCATCCGTAACACCAGATGGAACAGATGCTGTCTGCACCGGTCTTTTTACAAAGAAATAAGCTGAATCCGACGCTGAATAACCTTCATTAAATGCTTGCACTTTAAGATATTGGGTACCTGCGGCCGGTGCATAAAGAGTGTAAGATATTTCATTGTCAGTAACTGAAGCTACTCTGTCATTATTAAGATAAATAAACATTGAATCGGCACTATTTGCAACTGCATCTATTGGTACAACTTCCCCGGGTTCAATCAGATTATCATAATTAAAAGGATTCCTGAATACTACAAATAAGCCATCACCATATACCGGAGCGAAGATATCACTGTTGGTTTCAGTCTTTCCTTCTTTATAACTTCCGCCAACAGCTGTGGCACTCCTGAAAACAAATGCAAGCTGCAAGATTTCCTCAGTTGCAGGAACATCGTAATACTGCCTTATCGTTTGTGCTCCTGTAGTGAACCTGTATAAGTCTGCACCTATCCTCTCAAGCTTCGTCTCCGGAGTATTCTCACCCCATTCCGTTTTAACATACTTCCAGTCAGAAGCGTCGTTACTGAGATTGGTAATTACTCCGGTGTGAGCATAAACATCACCTGTGTAACCGGCCAGACCTTTGTTTCCCAAAGCGGCATTAAAAATAACTTCGACAGACTGATCGTCTGAAGGGAAATAAGGATCAGTTTCAATAAGTTGTGAAAATGCGTGCTGAAGATTCCACAGTAAGAGCAGACTCAGTAAATAAACTTTCATAAAAAATCAGGCAATTGCTAAATTGGGTTCCTTCTTTAGTTTAATTGTAAAAGTGCTGCCTACACCTACCTGACTTGAAACGATAATAGAGCCACCACTGCGTTCTACCATTTCCTTGCATAAAAGTAACCCCAATCCGGAGCCGCTTTCACCTTCTGTTCCTGTGCGGGTGTATTTAATTCTTGGATTAAACAGGTTTGACATATCGGCTTCAGGTATTCCAATTCCGGTGTCAGTGACTCCAATCTCCAAAAATTCACCACTTTCATTAATATTAACGGTTATTTCGCTGTTTTTATTGGAGAACTTGATGGCATTGACAATTAAATTTCTCAAAGTAATATTCAGCACATTCTGGTCAGCAACAGCATTAAGGTCTTTCTTCCCGTCAATTGTAAGCTTAATATTTTTGTTCTTTAAAGAGGCTGACAACTCTTCTGCAATTTTCTCAACTGATTGTATAATCAGGAAACTCTGGAGTTCTGACTTGTTTGATTTCTGACTCCTTGCCCAACTCAGCAGTTCTTCAAGAATACCGTAACCTTGTCGGGATGCTTTCATTAAATCACTTAGAAAAACCTTAAGATTATCTTCAGTAAAAGTTTCATACTCTTCAGTTATAAGCTCAGAAAGACTTAAAATCTGATGGAAAGATGTGCGAAGGTCATGCGCAATGATAGATATAATTCTATCCTTTTGAGTCATGGCTTCAGTCATCTTATCGTGTGAAATCCGCAGTTCATTCAAAAAACTTCTGCTCTGACCTTCAAGTATTTTCCTTTTTGTGATATCATGCATAAGAACAAGCAAACCGCTGAACTTATTGAAGTCGTCACTAATCTGGCTTATACTTATTTCTATCCATTTCTCAGGATCATCACATATTTTCACCTCCGGAGTTACATTGTCTTTAGTATTTTGAATTGCTTCACTTAACCATTCTACTTCTTTAACAGTCTGGAAAGTAAATCCGGTGTCCTCAATTTCAAGAAATTTAGCAGCCGATGGATTAAAATATATAATCCGGTTACTCTCATCCAATACAAGCAAGCCATCTCTTATAGTTTCGGTAATCTGACTACTCATTATAGGTATTGCCTGAAACATTCCATATTTGAAGATGCCAATCATAAAAAATACGCCGACAATTGAAGTACTTATAGCCGACAAATCAAGGCCGGGGTATGGATTAAGGTCTGAAACATACAAAATAGTCAGAACAAGAGGTGCCGTGCATCCCATAGCCAGAATTCTGATTTGCTTTTTAATGATTGTGGAAGCACTTTTCTGCATCTTCATCAACCTTATGATTGAAGCAAGGATAAATCCTAAACTATATAAAAGAAGAATATACCATAAATCGCCATGCTTATAGATAAGGTCAATGTTTCCGGTCGCACTCCATTCAAATCCTTTCCATATCAATTGATGGCTGTCATTCGTGAATGCAAGTATGCTGAATGTGGGTGGAATAATGTAAAAAAGTTTGGTAATAGTCAGAATCCGTTTTGAGGAATTTGACAACTCTAAAACGAAATGCCATAACAGTATCGGTGTAAACGGAACCATCAGGTATTCGATTTTCGACCAGAGTATCTTGTCATTAATATCGGGCACCGATGCCTCCATCATTGCAAAGAACGCATATAAAGCAGCACAGAGCATTAACCATGTAAAGTATTTCTGACCCTTTAAATAGCCTTTTGTGAGACTATAAAGAGATATGCCCGATGAGATTAGAAAGCTAAAGAAAAGAATTAATGTTACCGTTGAAATTTGTAGTTCCATTATGCTCAGAATCTAACTTCAAAGATAGTTATAAGTCACGAATAGTTTACAAAATTTTGCGAAAATCGAAAGTAAAAATTGAGCACCATACGTTAATATCCATGCCGAACCAACATAATATTGTGGGTTAAATATTGGAATATCATAAAAACCCTTTATTTTTGTATAGTCACTAATGTAAGTCCCATAATTAAATAAGCAATCCAATGGATAACAAGAAAATTGAAACTATCCTGGTTCCGACAGACTTTTCTGAAGTATGCGCCAATGCAGCTAACCAGGCTGCCGAAGCAGCTAATTGGCTGAATTCAAAAATTATGCTTTTGCATGTTATCAACAATGAAACTAAATCATACCTTAAAAGCGAAAACCTGCCTGTTTCAGCTATTGATGAGAAGCTAAAGGTTATTGCAGAAGATCTTAAAACGCGTTATGCTGTTGATGTTAATTATATGACCCGCGAGGGTAGCATTTTTACCGAGATAGCCGATGTTATTAAGGAGCATGAAATTAGCATGGTTTATCTTGGAACACACGGTAAGGTTGGCCTTCAGAAGTTAACCGGTAGTTTCGCTTTAAAAGTTATTACAGCATCCGAAGCACCTGTTGTAGTTGTTCAGAAACGTCCTCTTGATCAGGGTTACAAAAAAATAGTACTCCCGCTTACCAGTGAAGCCGGTCCTCATGAAAAAACCAAATGGGCTGTATTCATTGCCAAAAAATTCAATGCGACCATACATCTTTTCAGGACAGCTGAAGCTACCGATGAAGTATATAAAGCCACTAAGCATATTGCCGATTTCCTGTCGAAAAATGGTGTCTCATTTGTTGAGAGATCCGCAGAGAAAAACAGCAATTTCGCCCGTCAGGTCATTGATTACGCAACAGCTAATAATGCCGATATGATTATGATCATGACTGATCCCGATAAAGGCTTCACATCTTATCTTTTAGGTCGTTATGATGAAGAAATAATATTCAACTCTTCACAAATTCCCGTAATGTGTGTAAATCCACGAAGATTTAATTACGAAATTTTAGGATTATAAAAACTTAAAACGGTCTATGAACTCCGGTCACAGCCGGAGTTTTTTTCTAATCTAAACTCCTTCGTATGGATCTTCAGGGATTGGCTGATTTTATTTGCACAAAAATGGAGCAGCAATTGCCTTCATTTGTAATCTACCATGGCGTGGACCATACAAGTGATGTACATTCATCTGTTGTCAGGCTGGCTAAGCTTGAGAATCTCGATGATTATAACACCAAACTGGTAAGGGCAGCCGCCTGGTTACATGATTCAGGCATAATGGTCAAATTTGAAGACCATGAAGAGTTGTCGGCTAAGATGGCTGCCGAATACCTTCCCAATTTTGGATTTAATGAAAGTGAAATAAAGCTCATCCGCTCAATGATTCTGGCTACACGACTCCCGCAAACAGCCGTAACAATCAACGAGAAAATTTTATGTGATGCGGATCTTGATTATCTTGGAAGGACTGATTTCTTTATTATTGGTCAGAAACTGCGTCTTGAATGGGAGCTGATAGGCAATAAGATATCACTATATGACTGGTATCGTTTGCAACTGGAATTTCTTAAAAACCATCACTATTTTACAAAGTCGGCACAAATCCTCAGGAATGAACGCAAAAATTCCAATATGGCCGAAATTCAACACTTCTTTAACAGTAGCCGTTTAAATAAATAGTTACTCATTTCGGTTGATTAATATATGACACCTCAGGAAGCTCAAAACAGAATTCAGTTTCTTACCAAAGAGATAAATAAGCATAACGATCTCTACTACCAGAAGGCGGCACCCGTTATCTCCGATTATGAATTTGATTTGCTTTTAAGTGAACTGATATCACTCGAAAAGCAGTATCCCGAGTTTCTGAATCCCGATAGCCCGTCGCAAAGAGTAGGAGGGACCATCTCTAAAGAGTTCGCCTCAGTCAAGCATAAAACTCCAATGCTTTCGCTCGATAATACATACTCCGAAGCTGAATTACGCGATTTTGACCGAAGAGTGTCCAAAGCATTGAATGAACCGTTTGAGTACGTGTGTGAGTTGAAAATTGACGGGGTTTCAATAAGTCTTCATTATCATGAAGGAATTCTTGTGCAGGCAATCACCCGTGGTGATGGTGTGCAGGGCGATGATGTTACCACTAATGTTAAAACCATCCACAGTGTGCCTTTAAGGGTGCATGGTAATGACTATCCTGATGATTTTGAGGTTCGGGGTGAAATATTTATGCCAAGAGCAGGTTTTGCCCGTATGAATAAACTTCGTGAGGAAGCCGGCGAAATGGTTTTTGCCAATCCCCGTAATGCAACCGCCGGAACACTTAAAACACAGGACTCAACGCAGGTAGCAAAGCGGCCTCTCGACATGTTTGCATACTTCCTGATAAGTGATGAACCCGATATCCCCACTCATTATGAACGTTTGTCAACATTGAAAAAATGGGGTTTCAATATTTCTGATATCATGGTAAAGTGTCAGAATATTGAAGAAATCCTCGACTTTATCAATGAAGTCCAGAATGCCCGTGCTGAGTTACCGTTCGATATTGATGGAGTGGTCATAAAAGTGAATAGGATAAGCCACTGGAATACCCTTGGATTCACAGCAAAAGTGCCCCGATGGGCTATTGCATATAAATACAAACCCGAGGAAGCTTCAACTATTCTACTCTCAATCGACTTCCAGGTTGGCAGAACCGGTGCTGTAACCCCTGTAGCCAATCTTAAACCGGTACAACTGGCAGGTACCACTGTAAAACGTGCAACGCTTCACAATGCCGATGTGATGGAAGCTCTTGATATCAGAGTCGGCGATACCGTGTTCGTGGAAAAAGGTGGTGATGTTATTCCAAAAATAACACGTATAGATTTTACTAAAAGGCCCCCGGAATTATTTGCCACTGAATTTATCAAAATCTGTCCGGAGTGCAGAACACCATTGGAGAGGCAACCGGGCGAAGCATCATGGGTTTGCCCTAACTACACCGGCTGTCCTCCTCAAATAAAAGGAAGACTGGTCCATTTCATAAGTCGCCGGGCTATGAATATTGAAAGTCTTGGTGAAGGGAAAATAGAGATGCTTTATGATGCAAGGATTGCCAAAAATGTTGCCGATCTGTATGATATTACCCCTTCGGACCTTTCAACACTTAAGGACAAGCTTCCGGTATCTGAGAAAAAGCGTGCTTCCTTCAAAGACAAATCTATTGAAAATGTAATGCGGGGTTTGGAAAATTCCCGACAGGTGCCATTTGAAAGATTGGTTTATGCTTTGGGAATTAAGTCGGTTGGTGAAACAATAGCAAGGATTCTGGCAAATCATTTCAAGAACATTGATGCCATCATGAATGCTACCATTGACGACCTTACTGAAATAAACGAAATCGGACCCATTATAGCACAATTCGTTGTCAGTTACTTTGCCGACCCTGAAAACAGAAAGATCGTCGAACGACTTCGTGAACATGGACTACAAATGCAAACGGCACAGACCGTAGAAAATTTAAGCAATAAACTTGATGGTTTAACTATAGTGGTCAGCGGGTCATTCAGTTTATTTCCATCCAGGGATGACCTGAAAAGAACTATTGAGCTCCATGGTGGAAAGGTAGGATCAGGTGTTACATCAAAAACAAGCTTTATCATTGCCGGTGCCAATATGGGTCCCGAAAAGCGTGTTAAAGCTGAATCACTTGGTATTCCAATCCTCAGTGAGGAAGAATTCATTGCCAGAATTTCATAAATCCCACTACCTTTACGCCTAATTTTCCAATATGCAAACTACCTCAAAATCACTGGCCAGGTACTATATCTTTATCACTATTTCAATGCTCTTCTGGGGCATGTCATTTATTTGGTCAACCATAGCACTTGAATATTTCAAGCCCATAGCACTCATATTCTTTCGTCTTGTCTTGTCATCGGTAATTCTTTATTCATACATCCGGATATCAGGCAGTGCTGAAAAGATACATAAAGAAGACGGAAAGTGGTTCTTTCTGCTGGCGTTGGCCGAACCATTCTTTTATTTCCTTGGTGAAAACTTCGGACTGCTGTATGTATCACCTGCCATAACATCAGCAATAATAGCCACTATACCACTATTTTCCGCTATTGTAGCATTCATACTGTTGAGAGAAAAGATTGAAAAGCTTACAATTGCCGGAATCTTCATTTCATTTTCAGGCATAATATTTATGCTTGTAAATCGCGATTTAAGCCTTAATGCCAGCTTAAAAGGAGTCCTTTTGCTCTTTCTGGCAGTTTTTTCTGCAGTCGCCTATTCCTTTTTCATCCGCAAGCTTGCAAATAAATACAAAGCAGTAACAATACTAACCTGGCAAAACATAATAGGCTCGCTGTATTTTCTGCCGTTGTTTTTAATCTTCGATTTAAAGGATGTATTAAGTTCAACCCCATCAACCGGTTCTGTCCTTGCCATCGTGCAGCTATCTATTTTTGCTTCCGGAGTAGCCTTCCTGCTTTTTATTGTAGTTGTCGCAAAAATAGGGATGGTAAAGGCAAACATATTTACCAACCTAATTCCAGTATTCACGGGAGTATTTTCCTACTTTATCATAGGTGAAATTATCAATCTGCAAAAAGTAGTTGGCATACTAATGGTTGTTGGAGGCATTGTAATTTCCCAGATGCCGGCTTTTGTGCAGGTGTATCAGCGAAACAGGCAAAAGAGGGAACTCGAAAGAAGGAAAAACTAATCCGGAAAGCAGCAGCAACAGCATGAGTCAATGAGCATGGTTGCCATCCAGTACATTGTGTAGTGCCTCAATTGTGTGAGTGTAATCAACATAGGCATCCACATACTTTCTCCCGTTTTCCGCTTTGGTGTCTTTAATTGCTTCCATGCTTTTTACTCTCTCAAACTTCTCTGAAATAACTGAATTAATGTGATTAGTCAGGGGTAACGACACATGTTCGATATTATATGAGGTGATGGCGCCGTCGCTTAGTTGAATTATTGGAGCCGTTGTTCCGGCTTCTTTTAATCCTGTATAAGGGGCATTTTCAGTCTCGCGGTGTAATCTCACCAGAGTCTCCAAAAAGTACTTCTCCACAATCGGGTATAAATCCTTATTGCTCAGCTTTGTTTTTACTGTCAGTGCGAAAAGATCATTAATCTCTGGTTCCTGAGCTTCTGAAATCCATTTGTATACCAAATTAACATTGTTTGTTTCTAATGCTTTGTATGCATCCTTAATAACCGGACCATCATACGAATCACAATGGGCAAATACTCCCTGAATACCAATAGCCAGTAAAATTGTCAGAGTAAGCAGGCTCTTTCTTAATGTTTTCATTTTTTTGGTTTTTTTGTTTTGTTACCGCAAAAATAGCCTGCTGATCAGGGTCAAATCGACCTTAATTATAAGTTGGCACCTATCCTTTTAATCTTTTCTTAAACCGATTCAGGATTTGCTTTATACTCCGATGGAGTCATTCCGGTAAACTTTTTAAAAAGCCGGTTAAATGCGGACTTGGAATTAAATCCACTGTCGAGTGCAATTCCTAATAAAGAGAGTCCGGCATATTTGGGATCTGCAATTCGTTGTTTAGCTTCATCAACACGGTACCGGTTAATGAAATCATAGAAATTTAGTCCGAACCTTTCATTTATAACCTGTGATAAGTGGTGGCCGGGTATGTTAAGCTTTTCTGATAAACCCGACAATGTAAGATCAGGCTCAAGATAAGGCTTGTTGTCGTGCATAAAGTTTCGAAGCAATTCAGCATATTCACCGGCACTATCTTCTTTAAGTCCCGTGGTTGCATATTTCTTTACAATACTTTTTTCTGAATGATCTGCCTCAGTATGGTCATTGTGTACTTCCACCTGACCCGGTGTTGCATGAGAGAATATATCCTTTTGCCTGAGTCCAAAATATCCCGTAAGGATTATAAAAACAGAAATTGAGAGAGTAATACCGTGTGTACAGAATTGCCGGTCAAAATACCCCAAAATATGCCATGTAATTGCAATACCCATGAGTACGGTCCATACAATACCAAAAATGACCACCAGCGTCTTTAACCAGCCAACACTGATACGTTCATTATAAGAGAAATTACTCCTGAGAATTGATGTGTGCTTTCTGAACAAGCGAACTGACCAAAGAAAATAGACCGGACCGGATAATGCAATCCATATCAGGAAAATGATAAAAATTACCGGTTGATGTGCAGAATGCGTGTGCTCAAGATGTATTCCCGCGGTATCACCATATAAGATACTCATGGTGACCAGATAAATCACGAAAATGGCAAAAGGAATAAAGTGCAGGAAATCTTTGATATCAGGACGCTCTTTTGACCCGGATAATGCCCTTATATATAGAAAGAGAAGTGGACCATGGAGCATCAGTAATGACACCAGTACTACCGACCAATAGGGGAATTCAGTAAAAGGAAATTGTAGGTAAACCCATAAATACCGGTGTATATTCCCAGCAAAACCAACCAGAACACAAGCACTTTGTCGTGATAACCCTTTTGCTTTTTTTGCAATACAAGCAGCGAAAAGAAGAAAGCATTAAATGAAGCAATCAGGAAAACAGAAGCCATAACAACAGTTATATTGATTGGAGCACTAAGTCTGAATTTGATGAACTAAATTAATGCCATTATGTTTAGTGGCAAACAAAAAAGCATGAAAAAGTGGATATTTAATTCCGGGGGTCGTGGGAACGCTGTTGACATTTCATTACTGCTGATAAGAATCATTGCGGGAGGATTAATGATTGTGCGGCATGGATATCCAAAATTGGTAAAACTGGCTGCAGGACCACCATATACATTTGCCGACCCAATCGGACTGGGTGAAATGCCCTCGTTTCTCCTTATCATCTTTGCAGAATTCGTTTGTGCAATATTGATAATCATAGGACTTGGAACCCGACTGGCAGCAATACCGCTAGCTTTTGCGATGGGGGTAGTTACATTATTGGTTAATTACAGTCAGGGCCTCCCGATGATGGAACTCCCCATATTGTTCTTTACACTCTTCCTTGTATTGATAATAATGGGGGCGGGGAAGTACTCAGTTGATCATTTAATAAGCAGAGGTTGAACGCCTTTGCGGATGAAATTAAAAAACTGCTTCAAAAAAGCACAAGAAGGTATGGTTGTTTCAAATAATTTAATAATTTTGCCAACCCAAAGCTGATGAAAAGCCAAGGGAAAGAATACCCTTTGAGTGCAACAAAAATGACCTGGCGAGGTAGCTCAGTTGGTTAGAGCGTCGGATTCATAACCCGGAGGTCAGGGGTTCAATTCCCCTCCTCGCTACTACAGAAAATACAATAAAATAAAGGCTTCTACTACGGTAGAGGCTTTTTCATTTTAAGGACTTTTCTGAACTTTCTGAACTTGAAAAAGCATATTTAGGATAAAAAGTATTACAAATGTATTACAAACATGCAGCATGACAACATTTAAGGCAGTTGCTTTTAAACATCACATCAGACCAGACAAAACTGTACCTATCAAAATTAGGGTAACTCATCAGCAAAAACAGAGATATATAGATAGTAAATACGTAGCAACGGTTACTGACTTTACTAAATCAATGAAGCTGAAGAACCGGGATTTTATTGATGCAACAAATGATCTTATTAAGGATTACTAGAAAAAAATTAATGCGAACCCGGCAAAAGTTGCCCGTATGACACCAGACGATCTTGTCAAATATTTGACTGCTCAGGTCATTGACAATACGAACCTTGATTTTGTGGCGTTCTCTAGGCAATACATATCCTGGCTTATTCAACAGAATAGAGCCCCAACAGCCGGAGATTATTTAACGGCTCTGAATGCTCTGATCCGGTTTGTTGGCTTCGAAAAAATACCAGTTGTGGAGATTACCAGAGATTTTATTGAAAGCTTTGGCCAGTGGTTAAAAGATAATCCATTAAAAGAGAACTCCAACATGAAAAGAGCTCCTTTAAAGTATGTCGAGAATTTAAGAGGTCTGCATAATGCAATGAAGAAGAAATATAATGATGAAGATAAAGGCATAATTCTGATTCCGAACTCTCCCTTCAGGGATCTCAAGGATCTGGATATTCCGAAACGCGGAAAGGTTAAGAAGAGATCTCTAACGGTTGAACAAATTTGTAAGCTGATTAAATTACCCGATGAACAAGTCAAAAACTCAAAAGGAACTAATAGATACCAAATTGGTAAAGACTGTTTTTTGTTAAGTTTTTACTTGATGGGCACCAATAGTGCTGACCTCTATGATTGTACAGATTATGATAATGGTTGGTTAACTTATGAACGCATGAAAGTTCGAAATAGACGTGAAGATAGAGCAGAGATTTCTATTGAAGTTCCTGAAGACATTATGTATCTATTCAAAAAATACAAAGATCCATCAGGAAAAAGAACTTTCAGATTTCACCTGGATTATGCTAATATTAAGAATTTCAATAAGGCAATTAATATAGGACTCAAGAAGGTAGGAAAGTTGATTGGTGTTGAAGATCTGGAGTATTATTGTGCCAGACACACCATGGCCACCATTGCACGTAATAGGTTAGGAATCGATAAAAATACTGTTCATGAGATGTTGAATCATGTGGATGAGAAGTTAAAGATTACAGATATCTATATTGAGAGAGATTATAAGCAGATTAATGATGCGAACGGGAAACTCATTGAATACATTAGAAAATCATTGACCCTTCAGTGATTATAAATCTTTTTGCTTATCTTTTCTATAGCACATTCAATCCTCGGAGAATCAGAAGAGCAAAAGATAGAGCGTATATTAGAAAATAAATTACAAGCGCTAGAACAAAAGCAAAAAGCTTCAACTTTCCAGACAGGTATTGATACTCTATCCATCGATAAGAATTGATTCTTAGATCATTCAGTAATTTCAAAAATCGCTTAATCATGGCTTTGTGGGTTTGATTGTGATTAACTAAGACAATAATTCATTAGCAATACTCTGCATCTTTTCCAAAGGCAATAAGTCTGTTCTACTCACTAGATAATCTTTGACTATGGCTTCAAGTTGAGTGTGAGACTTGTCCCAATTGCCTAATAAAAAATCAACTAGTTCCTCTCGAGATAGATTCGAGACATACTCTTTGCGTAGCCTTTTGATTTCTTCTTCTACTATAGACATAATATTTTTTGATTAGGATTATTATTATTGTATGGGACTAAAGATAAGGCACCACAGAGTTTACCATTTACGAAGCTTATTTAAAAAAAGAGCATTCCATGATTTTTCTGCTTCTCAAAAGTGGACAATTATCCTGGCTCTTATTCTGACCATGGTATCAATCACCTTCCTCTTATACGTAATCGTTCGAGGTATTTCAAGACTAATCCACCTTTACTTCTGATTAAGAAGTAAAAGGCTGTCAGAATTATAAGAAACAGGAATATCCGGCCCGCACCTATCTGAAACCATTGCCAAGGGGTGACATAATTGATCTGCTCCGGAGGAACCACCCTTGTTAACTTTTCTTTCAGGATCTCGTTTTCTTTTATCAGCACCTTAGCCCCTTCAATCACCTGCCTGATCAGCGTATCCTT
The DNA here is from genome assembly GCA_002426195.1 of Bacteroidales bacterium UBA5507. Lineage (GTDB taxonomy): Bacteria > Bacteroidota > Bacteroidia > Bacteroidales > Lentimicrobiaceae > Lentimicrobium. The sequence continues at coordinate 17,947 of DIOT01000002.1, forward strand.
CTGTATTAGCTCATGTTTTAGCTTTCCATTTTCAACCCAGGCATAGGAAGTGGCAAAGTCAACCTCCAGTACTGACTTTTTGGAATTCATCAAACCGCTCACAGGATCCTGCTCGAGCATGACTGTAGTGTCATGAATTATCTTGCCGGGCACATGGATAAAGATGGTGGTATCTTCTTTGATTGTGATAGTCTCCCGGATTATCATCATGCTGTCTGAGGCAGATGAAAAGCATCCATACTTCTCACATTTGGCTTTACGCCTGTTTTCTTGTCTTTCAAGCCTGGTAGTGGTGCAGGAAGAAAGAAGTAAAACAATACTGCAGAGTAAAAAGAGTTTTTTCATGATCAGAAATAATTTACCTGGTTATTATTGCAATAGTCATAGATATCAATGTGCACCCAGCTTACATTTTTCTCGAGCCGGACAGGATAGGGAAGCAGCGATTTGAAACTCTCAATCTTTTTTCTTGCCTGCTCTGCAGTCATCCCTTTTGGAATCAGATCCAGACCGGCGCCATTGACATGAGCCGAGAGATAAATTTCTCCTTTTGCTGTTTTATCCTTCACCAACTGGCAGATGTTGCATCGAAGTCCACGATGGGAGTGTGAACCGCCTTTATGATAATCATTAATGGTAAGGGGTGTCTTCAGGATATCGATGCGAAGCACAAGCAGGACATGCAGAATTTCGGTCTCAAGAAACTGCCAGCTGTTCTGGCCAAAGCGGTTATAAGTATGAGGACAAACGAGCTCGCGAATGTCAAAGTACTTTTTCAGCTCACTGATGATCTGTTGACGTGTCATTGCTATTGTTTTTGGTTGAAATACCGGTCATCATTTCTTCTATCTTGCCTTTGATAATCTGCCACAGGTTCATAAAGATGTTCTTTCCCATGATCTTAGGGATGTTCTCAAGCAGGATGCTTTTGAGTTCAATAGCCCCAACGTACATGGCCACAATCCTGGGAAGGCCAATACCATCGTCACCGATATACTGAAGTATGTATGCTGCAATGATAGCCAGGGAGTAGAGCAGGAATTTGTTAACCGTCTTGGCCATGCGCTTGGCCGTGAGCTTTTCTTTGTTCTTCAATGAAGCCCAGACACCTGTTATCAGGTCGATTGTGATCAGGGCGACCACAGCACTGATGAAACTGTTAATTGGCAATAAGAACATGACACCCCAGAGAAAGAGTGTCTGAAGAAAATTCCATACATCCTGCAGGTAAGATAAAATGCGATCAGGCATAACTTTTTTATTTCAAAGTAATGCCTGATTCAGGGGTATTTAAAGGACATTTAAACTACAATGCAAGAAGGGTTAATTCTGCAACTTTGGGTCCATCCTTGCTGATATTTCCACGAAATTCAACCAGTAGATACTTCATTCCATTGATCATCTTTGGTTTGGAAAATGAAAGGTTCTTCAGGAACTGGCGGTCAGGAATAATTTTAACTTTTACAACAATAGCCTGTATTCTCCACTGAACGTATTTGCGCCATTTCTTTTCAAATAGCCCGTGTGGTCCATCAAGTAAAAGCGATAGTTCTACACCAGGTATCTGGTTACCCCACAAATCGTATATATCAGGCGATGCGAAAGGATATTGCCCGGAGGGATAACTTGGGAACATTCCATGGTAATAGGCCAACATGGGTGTCCATTTTGTCTGGAAGGTTTCGGGGGCTCCTTCAAATTGTCCCGGCTGATGGGATGCCGGTATGAGCCATTGCCTGTCCTTTGGAGCTCCCATTACGTCATCTGATATACTATATTTAATCATAACAGGAACTATCTCCGGAGATATTTCCTTCACTTCAGTTCCCAGCTCTTTCGAACGTATATAATTTGTCGAATGCTTAACCCATCCAAAAGTATAAGTATCCGGATTGTATTTCCAGGCGAAATATGCATTTGATAGCTTTACAAAATAACAATCGTTCAGCGTACCAGGATTAGGTAAATCAAATAAAATCTGAACGGTTCCTTTCAGATTTAATCCAGCCAAATCTTTAACATTCTCAAAATATTTGTCAGAAGTCGGAGTCTTAAGCAGAAACTTAACGCCTGTTAGATCTTGCTCCAGCACCTGAAGTTCATCCACCACCAAATGGGAGATATCCTCGTGAGAATTGTCGTGTATGATGTCGTCAAGAAAGTTGAAAGTAACAGTTTTCCGTTCATTGTTGACCTCATAGCCCAATCCAAATAGATTACAAATGTGCTTTAGGAAATCATAGATTATCATATCAGGGACATGGTCCTGAAGATTAAATCCCTCTTTAGGAGTAATTAATTTAGTGTTGTCAGTCAGAAATTCGTTTTGACAGAAGTGATTTATCAGAATTACTTGCTTAAGCTCAGATTCAAAAGGATTGTTTTCAATTCTTAGATTAAAATGATAAGCAATCCTTTTAACAAGGTAGGCCAGGTATGGAAAAGGTATAATTACATTACCTGCAGAATATTCCCCATTAATTGTCACCGGGAAAATACTATCCTTGAAGTAATTAATTACCTTAAAATATTGCGAATACAATACTTTGATAGATGTATTGTCAATTGAATAAAAATCATCATCCCAATTGGAAAAGATTTCCGGATTCTCTATAGGACACAGAGCAAAATCTGATTGTGGATATCGGAATGAGGGATCAAACAAAATACCTTCAGTAAAAATTTGAATCTTGCTAGTGTTATATATCACTCCATCAAGGTCAAAAAGACCCTGATTTATTGAATCGGAATTTTGAATGAAAAGATCCCAGGTTATTTCCGTCGATGTATTACTTGAAAGATAAACATCGAAAGATGTGTCACCAGTTATAATTTCTTCCCAAACCTGATCATTGTTTTGATATACTCTGAAAGCAAAATAACCATAGATAATCATTGCTTTTATGTCAAATCTCAACTTGACTTGTCCTGTACTGGCTTCAGATGTAAATTGAGTTCCAGAAGAATTTAAATGATTACCTTGATTTAAGATTATTTGACCAAATTCAGGAATGATTTCAGCTTGAAATGGATCTGGTGAACCCATTCCAAAATACGAGATCTCTTCACTCAAATTAGCATCAACGATTTTTACTTTTGATAATAGAATTCTATCACCCCCAAGATCAATTTCATTCAGTCTTACTTCCTTGATTGCTTTGTTAAAGTTCCCATTTCCGACTGGGCAAAATATTTCATAAGACTTCCGTGAAGCTTCCGTGACTTTTGCCATTCCTTCAAATACCAATCCTTCAGCATCAAGTCTGAAAGGAACTTCAACGGAATGATCCTTGGATTGAGGTCTGTGATAGAACCTGAATATTCTCTTCAGATCATCGGTTGCCGGCAGATTGAAATTGAAGAAAAAATTGCCTGCGGAGTTTGTTGAGACAAGTGGATATGGAGAAGTCTGGACGATCGATAATTCATTATCCAAAAGGTCTACAACGGTATCGGCAAGTGTCAGTTTAAGCATGGGTTAGCCTATTTTAAGAACATTGATCATCGTGGCGGGTCCGGCTTGTGGATTTGGAGCTGCCATAGTGGTTGCAACAACACTTACTGCACTTGCAACTGAAGCATATACCTGCAATGTAATTGTTGTGTTAGAAGCAACAGTTACATAAGTTGAGGCATTTAGGGTTACATGCCTGTAAAAGTCATTCTCAGCTGCTACAATAACAATACCGGCGACTGTTAATCGGAAACCTACAAATGTCTGTGCGGATGATGCACGTGTAAAATGTACCTGAGCATTTATATAGTATGTTCCCGGGGTAAGGGATATCGTTTTATTGAAATTAGCAGTAATATCAGTCCATGAATTGGCAGTTGAGAGTAAACGGGAAGTGCTGAAGATGGCTTTATCCAGTGAAATAGTAACCTGAGGATTAACTGTACAGGATAAAACGCCTTTTGTGTCCAAAGCCAGCCCAGCGCCAATGTCAATATTTTGGGGTGCCCCATCACCTGCACCGGTGATCCTTCCAAGCAGAAATCCTTCTTTTACCGTGAGAGCTCCCTGGAATGATGAGAGCGGAACCCGGTAGACGTTCTTTCTGTCAGAGTGCTTTGAAACAAGTATCTGGTCATTGGCAGTGTCAATCGGGTAGGCAGGTGCATTCAGAATATTGTTTGTCCTTGTCAGGGCGTACAGCATAGTCTGCGTATCAAGCCATGCCGTTTCATCAGAGTTGAACTCCAGCTTTGTGGAAGAAAAATAAGATGTCAGTGCAAAGAGCGTGGAAGTATTGTAGAGCTCATAATCGGTGGAAGGTATCTGGTTTGAAACAGTTACATTGATGCTGGTTGAGCTTCCGGTGGATGAGTAGGAGTGGTAAATTTTGAACCCGGTATAATTAATCCCGGTAGCTGCACTGTGGCTTGCAATACGGCATCCGTTGAAGCTGATATTTACAGAGGCATTGGAGGCCATGTTTGCAGTTACGCGGATGATCGGTCCTGTTGTCTGGCCGGCTACGATATCCATGAATCCGCACCTGTCAAAGGTAATATACATCGACGCTCCGGTGTTGGTGGGGGAGATATCAAAACAGTGGCGGTTGGTTCCTTTATCCATCTCGATGTTGGACTGACCTGAAGTACCCCAGAACCGGATTCCTGAAAATACAGGACTGCCACCGGTGATGATCAGCTTTCTGACTGTGGATGGATTAAGATAAACATCATTGTAAAACCTCCAGTTACAGCCATCTCCTTCTATCCTGATTCCTGAAAGGTCCACCGTCAGATCAGAAGTCATAATTATGTCACCGGTACATCGGATAATACCTCCGGTGTATTTTGATCTGATCGCATTATAGGCATCGACAAACTGATTAAAACTGCCAACATTGTAGATAGGAATAATGTCGGTGGGTACTGCAGCATTGATGGCCTCACGTATACCTGTCTCGGTCACTATACTATCATCCGTGCTGCCTGAAGCTCTCACGCTGGAGCGTCTATCGCCGGTTGACAATAGTTTATATTCTTCACCCGAGGGGAGTTTAATGTACAGTGCCTTATCTGTTTTTGGGTAAAGCTTCAGGTACCCGTTGGCAGGATTGGACTGCAAGGGAAGCATCTTTAGCAGGTGTGCAGTTTCACTGCCATGGAACTCTACGATGGTTTCAATACCGCCTGAGATCTTCTTCAGGTAAATGATCCCGTCGGCAAAATTGTACAGCAGCTCACCGGCATCCAAATCAGTAAGGGCAGGTATATCACCTGCCAGTCCTGATTTCTTATGTTTTACAGTATTTGCCATTTATTAGTAAGACCCGCAATCTATTGCTACGTTTTCAACTGCTTTTTGGATGGTTATTTTCCTATGACCACCGGCCGAGTTGTCATACATTACTAAAACATCCGCTGTTGGCTGGGTTGAAGTTTCGGCAGTCAGATCATTGATGGCCATCTTGATCTGCATACCGGCAGGACTGCTTTCTTTTCTTACGCCTTCACTGGTTTGTAATACATCATCCAGGTATGCCGGAGTACTGCCGGCCATATTCATAACCTTGTAGGTATCACTCACCATTCCAGCATCAGCCAGAAGCTGCGTTACCTTTATTCTTCGCATTTTATTGGTTCCGCTGGCTGACACATCGATGATCACCACTTCGTCATTGACCGGGTCCAAACCGCTAAAGTTACCACTGAGCTCGGTGAGGTCAAGTTCAACTTCATTACCATTGATGAACTTGATACCCATTCCTGCCACAAGTGCTTTAATTCCGTTAAAAGGCTGGATTTCAATACTGGTTGTTCCAGGAGTAATATTATCGGTGTAAACCCTCCAGATGGTCTCTGCCATGGTGGTGCCCTGTGCAACTGCAAATGTAGCACCGGCCAGCTCAATGGCCGTATTGGCATCGTTAGCTCTGCTCCAGGAACCTGCACCAGCAATATAAATACCATTCTCTGTGGCATTGGTCTGTTTTACAACGCCAATCCTTGCACCTGCAGGCACGGTTACACCATCAATGGTTTGTAGCCCGGTAAGAGCAATATTGCCAAGTGTTACCACCAGCACATCCGGTTTCCAGTTAATTCCCGCAATCAGATTATCTACCTGACCTTTAGAATATACATCGAGGTTTGTTCTTGCAGCTGCAATATCTGTAAGATCACTCAGGTTATTTGCTTTGAGCAGATAATTTGCCAGCAGGGAATTATTTGCAAGTTCCAGCCTTGTGTTGGCATTTAAAGCAACAAAGACTTTCTGGGTGTTTATTGCCATCATGAATTCACCAGGTAAGTATCCTGATGCCGGTATGCTTGCCTCCAGTGCGTACCTTTTAATTTGAACGGTGTTTGCCATTTTTGTTTAAATGTTTGAGTTTTTTATTGTAATCATTCGTAGTAGCCACAATCAATTGCATTGGAAAATTCAATTTCGCCTGTTTCAGGATTTGTCACGATCATTTTTCCTTTCTTCTGAGGATCACTAACGGGCGGATGGTCCTGTATGCTGTCAATCTGGTGTGCCCTTGGATGGTTTTCAAAACTGCCGGGCACAACCCCGACAAACTCCACCAGTTCCCTGGTTCCATCCTCATTTACCTTGAGCATGAAAAGTTTGCCGTCTCTCTCATTTAATCCAAGAGTCTGGGAATCCATCTGGTTAACAGATGGTTTTCTCCCTGTGATCCGGCTCAGAATAACTTTTAAAAAGCTCATCGTTATTCGGCGAGAAATAATCGTTCGTACTCAATTTCAGCTTCACCCGGCTGGAAGATCCTGTCGGTGGTATCAAATTGCTTTGTCCGGATCAGCACAGGTGTGAGTTGCCCCTTAAGTAATTCAAATACCTTGTCGCTGATCAGCAGCTCTGTCAGCCACTCTTTTTCTCCGATGGTGAGCCAGCCGGTGTTTACTTTCACCAGCTGCGAATATTCACGGTGATATTCGATTTTGTGTAACCTGTTTACATCAGACACATCCGCTATCCGGGAAGCTATGCTTCTTTCGATTTCAATTGTCTGGTCATATTCTCCGGTGCAGGCCAGCGTGTCCCATCCACTGAGTGAATTCTGAAAGACAAGGTATCTTACATTCCGGTAATCATTGTAGTCGACCTTGTAGGCAAATGGCTCACTGATACCATAACCGTTTCTTGATACCGATACATAATAGTGGGTGATCTTCTTTCCAGGATGGTTAGCTTCAGCCCATGTTTTTAAACCAAGCGCTGAGTAACCGGTTGCAAATGAAATTACCTGGTACTGGCCGGTATTTATACTCCTTTCAGGATCATGAAGTACAAAGGTCCCGTCCTGGAAGTAAACCCCTACAATTATCTTCAGGTCAGCAGCAATGCCGGTATTCAGGAAATACAGGCGCTCAGGCTGCTCAGGAAGCATTTTTTTAATTGTTCTCGGATACCAGGTCAGATAGGGCTTATTCATCTGCAGGTAGTCATAAAACGAGCTGTAGAGTGCCCTGAACTCATTTTGTTTCCAGCGGGGAATATAGCCATCAATTATATGGCCATCGTAGATTAATTCTGTGGCTGAAACATCTGGCGGATTCCCAAAATACTCCTTGAAACGGATGCTGGCTGGTTTACAGAAATTCAAATGAAGAAAAGCATTATCCCTCACATACTCTGAACTTCTTCTGCCTTTGTAATATTCATGCAGATCAAAATGAGTTAGATTGTTCTGATCAAGTGGAAGAACATCTGCAATGTCATTATTATACTGTATTGGATAGGCCAAAATCCTTAAAAACTCAGCAACCCTGTCAGAATATATGCTGAATCTCAGTGGTGATCCTGACAAAGAAACTATGGGCGGTGATTGATTGATGCTGAACATAATGCAAGTTTAACACTGGGGCAGCTTTTTATAAAGGACAATCAGCTGGTAAGCCTGATGGCATCTTCTTCCTTTTTCTGCATTTTCTTGAAATCCTGGTAAACCCACTTTCCTTCAGCTTCAACTTCCACTTTTATACCATTGCTCTTAAAGTCATTGATTGCATTGCGGAATTCATTTGCAACATCCATCATTTCATTAGAATTTGAATTAGCAGGTAAAGTTGGAGTATTGTTTACAAAGCCTCCGGATTTAAGTTTTCTTTCATATTGGGCGCCTGCAATCACTGCCGGCAGATTGATGGTGCGGATAGCCCCGGTTCTCTGTGCATAATCTATAAGCGTGAGAACTTTCCTTACGGAAGGGTTGCGGGTGGCATGTGCATTGGCCACAAACTCATTGGCATGAACTTCACCTACAGGTGTGTCATCACTCATGGAGTGCTCCGTAAATCCTCCGGATTTAAACTGAGGTGGTTTTTGTGATGCGATTACAGCTATTTCTGCAGCAGCTGCAACTCCTGCCGGAATAGCAGCCCATAGTCCATTTTGTGCCATTGCGGTTATTACTGCCAAAGCACCTTTGATTATTCCTTGTATGATATCAGCAGCCTTTTGCTTCTTCCACTGTTCCAGTTTTAATGCAGCCTCTTTCTTCCGGTATTTTTCACGAATCTTATCCCTTTGTTCCTCCGTTAACTTTTCATTACTAAGTTCTGCATCTCGCTGTTTCTCGAGAAGCGACATTTTATGGTCAAACTGGGCTTGTTGCTTATTTTTGACAATGTCAAAAATTGCATTCTGAGTAGAGTCAGCAATTGACAATGCTGCTTGCTCACGTTCATCTTGTTCTTTTTCAGTCAGTCCACCAATGTTTACTTCAGAGTTTCCGGATCTTTTCTCTATTATGTCAACCTTAGGCACTAAGCCTACTTTTTTAGCAGACATATAGGCTATTCCCTGTCCAATACTTTTAACTGTTGCATCAATTCTCTCAAGTTCTTCCTGTTTTGAAGTTAGCTCTTGAATGAGAGAACCTGGTATAGGCTTATTAGCTGCTGTCAGGTCTTTAATTTGTTTCTCAAGATTTGAAATTGAATCGGTCAACTCTTGATAGGCTCCAATCGGTTTTTCAATCTCACTTGCAGTTGTCTTAACAAACTCTTTTTGAGTTTTTGAAAGCTCTGTATTTGTATCGGAAATTTTCTTTTGTATCCTGACATATTCTTCAGAACCCACATTTGCTGCTTTCAGTGCAAGTTGATACAATCTAAGCTTTTCTTCCATCTGGCTGATAGTACGATTTTGAATTTTATCAGCTTCTGATTCAGCAGTTAATGTTTTGTTCAGGTCTATATTTTGTTCTTTCAACTGCTCTATGCTTGCACTCAGTGCATCAATTCCTTCCTGAAGTTCGGCACCTGCATTCAGTCCATTTTGAACAGCATCTTCAACATTTTTAGCAGCATAAATGGCACTATTATTTCCAGAGGCTAAAAAATTTCCAAATTTCTGCCAGAAAGTTGCTCTGGTGTTTTCTTGCTGTGTCAACAGTTGTTTGGCTTTTGCACCTTGCAGGTCAGCTTCAGCCTGAGTCAATGTTGCCCTGGTTTGATCAGCCAAAATAGTGATTTGTTCACGGGTCATTTTATTTAGCTCACTCATCCATTGTTGCCGGATCTCATTTCCCTTATTCAGTGAATCCGTTGCAGATTTGACTTCTTCAATTCTCTGTTTTTTCTCTTTCTCCAGTCTGATTGATTCAGCATTGTACTTATCATAAAGCTTTATTGCAGTAATTAATGCCGTGATTCCCATAATAATCAGGCCTATCGGATTAGCAGATACCGCTGCATTCCAGAGCCATTGTGCCGTGGTGGCTGCTTTGGTTGCAACCGTGCCCTGAGCTGTCCAAATAGCCTTCAGACGCTCTGCTGCAATACTCGCATTCTGGACTACTGTATTTCTAATCAATTGAGCCAATCGATTTTTTTCCCATACCCAGTCAACGGATTTTACAACAGTTGATTTAATAATTGCTGCATTGTAAGCAAGAATAGCTCCCGTTAGTGTAATGTAGATTGCCTGATTACGGCGTATGTGTTCAGGCAATACAACCAATAGTTTAAGCAACAGAGTAAAACTGTTAGTGCTGACCAGAATCGCAGGATTTAGTTTTTCCCCTAAATCAAGGGCCTGTTCCTGAAATTCCTTTCTTGCTTTTTCCAGTCTTGCCTGAAGATTATTATTCTTCAGATTGTATTCATTGGTAATTGAGATATTCTCTATCATTGCCTGATTAGCAATCTTTTGAGCTGAATCGATCTTATCTATGCTTCCTGCCATTGAACTTAAAACGGCCACTGCTCTGGATCCTTCCAGACCCATATCCTGGAATACCGGTACCAACGCCTGAAATCCTCCCTGTTGGTTCAAGCCGGTCAGAACCTGCTTTATAGCTGAGTTTGCATCTGTATTTAGTAAGCTCGTGAATGATTTTACTTCTAAACTGGCAAGCCGGGCAAACTTGGCTGGATCAGCCATAAGCTTCATTATAAAGTTGGAGAAAGCTGTTGAAGACATTTCAACGGCTTGCATGTCCTGGTCTAATGCTGATGCATATCCCAGTATTGCACTGATACTTATGCCTGCTTGCTTTGCAATACCGCCCATGCGTGCAGAGAAGTTAATAAGGTAGGGTTCGCTTGCGATGAGCTTGCTCCGATATCATTGATTGCAGATCCTACAGCCAGCATCTTTTCTTTAAGACTGAGCCCATTTAGTTCTGAACTCGCCTTTTCAAAAACGCCTACCATTTTGCCAATATTAACTATTGCATCTTCTCCAAGATCTTCACCTAAGGCTACATTTATCTGATTACCGGCATCAACAAAATCCAGGATGTTCTTCTTGCCTTCAATGCCCAATTTTCCGGCTTCAGAGGCTAACTTATTCAGGTTTTCACGTGAAGTCCTGGTATCCATTTTCTTGAACTCTTCATTCAGCTTTACCACTTCATCCCTGGTAAGCTGCGTCGTTTTCATTACATCTGAATAAATATCATCCAGATGAGCAACCATCTCTGATAACTTTTTGAAACTAACCACTACACCGGTTATAGTTGCCATGAAAGTGGTTGCCATGGCAAAATACTTGTTAAAGCCATCGGCAAGCCTGGTCAATCCTGATTGATGTTGTTTGATTCTGCCGTTAGCAATATCAAGCTCATTTTTTAAGGCAGCTACTTCTTTTTGCTGATCCGCGAATCCCGGATCATTTCGCTTCATACGGGTTAGTTCTCCGTTTGCACTCCTGAGGGCCGTGTTTAGCTCATTTATGGAAGTGGATGAGAGGTTCCTGAGTACCTGATCAACATCAACCACCTGTTTCTTTACCCGGGCAGCTTCGTTTTCAAGCTTTCTGATCTCTTTGTTTACTGCGGTGACACTCTTTCCATCAGCCAGATTTTTCTTCTTGATGGCATTAAGTTCATCTAATTCGTTGGAGATTCGTTTTAGTTCGGCTACTGCCTGCTCCCCATTGAGGTAAACATCAACTTGTGCTTTTCTTGCCATTATAGTTCAATTTTTTTGTAGCCGGCTAATTCGGCATTATCGTTTAAGTTTTGCTGTATAAATAACTCGGCCCTGAGTGCATGTTTTTCTTCCATCAGATGCCTCAGTACGGCCAGTTGTTTGTAAAAAGTGTCGGTATAAAAAGGCTTGGGCCTGCGTTGTGTTTTACCTGCAGCGATCTTTAAATCACGGTTCATCAGCATTACTCCTTTGCCTACTCCATAGTCAACCATCTTTCCATACCACTCGTAAATAAATGATACTTTGTCCGGATCACCTCCGGTGTTACCATGGACATACTTGTCAAAACTGGCAACCAGCGCACCGGTGTTGTTAATATTCAGAGCCTGTACCATCCTGATCCATTCCTTGATAACGATTGCTGCCCAGGCTTCCTGTGTTAGCCTCAGATCGGTGTTCTCTGCCATCAGATGCCCTGTTCTACCAGTATGAAAAAGGAGTAACCATGGTAATCGGCACCAATGGGTCCGTGTCCCATGTAATCTATCTTAGAGAAATCAACCCCATAACATGGATCACCAAAGTCCATGGCATCTGAGCGCATTTTCCTGAAGATCTTCAGTGCCACATTCATGGCTTTTTTCTTTGCTTCATGCCGCGAATCACTATTAGCCGTCTGAGCTCTCTGCAGTACGAAGAAGTTATGATATCCGGTATCCAGTGCCCGGTCTCTCAGGTTCAGATGTCCATCGCCGGTCTCTCTTGAGATGATCAGACAGTCAGGCGTATTACGGATATCCTGAAGCATCTCTTCAATTTTGGTGATGTCTGAAGCTTTATAAACTTTCTTTGCTTCAGGGATGGTGGGTAATATTACTTCCAGGTAATCTGCCAGGTTAAACATTGCGTGATTGTTCTATTTTACGGTTGAGTTCAAATAATGCTTCATGTACTCCTGTGGCCAGGATTGATTTGTTCAGGGTAATATTACCCTCGTTCAGGGCAGAAAGCAATTGCATCACAATCTCATCCGGATGTGACTGCATGGAGGATTCAGATGTGTTGAATACGTAGTAGTATTTGTCGATGATCCATTTTTTCAGCCCTGAGAACCACAGACAGATGATGTACTTTCTGAAAAGCGGGATTCTTTTAAACCTTTTTTCCCGGTTCTTCAGCTGCTCTACATTCCATTGTTCTTCCGGCAGATGGTACATTACGGCCATCATGCGGTTTAAAGCTGTAATGTCATTGGTTTGAAGATACCCCTGGTAGGCTGAGTCCAGCAGCAGGTATTGTTCCAGGTTTACATCAAACAACCGGTAGTCATACGGGATATATTGCTTGATTTGCCCGGGAAGAGGAAAAAGCGTTACATCCTGTATCAGATAGGTAAGCTTGTTCACGCAGCCGGATGTCTGGTCAGAGTTCATAGTAAAGCGTGGTAAGCCCTTTTTCTTGAAAATGAATAACAATCCTTCACTATCCGGAATGGTCTTTTTGATGAGCTTTAAACCTGCGAATTTCAAAAAGCAAAGCGTCATGAGATCTGATTCAGGAGTGTTCTTCAGTAACAGCCTGGTAAAGTACTCCAGGTCCTTTTGCGTGAGCTCACTCCATCGGGAGGGAACCTTCAGTTTGATTGTCATATTCCAAAGGCTTTGAACGGTGCATCTGTATCTGAAGTAGTTGCTTTCAGGTAGTTGTGGTAGATATAGCTGTTTTTAAAGGCAGGATATGAATCCACGCTGGCAAGGATTGTTGTTTTTGCCCTGGCTATAAAGCTGTTTGCTACCGTATCCTGACCTATTGTGTAATTGGCCAGTGCAAAACGAAGATCTTCTATGATGGCCTGATTGGCCTCTGTCAGTTCATTATCCCGCAGCTGATCGATGATCTCCAGTGAGAGCTCCTTACTGATGATGGATTCAATTTTCAGTATCCTGCTTCTGGTGATGACCGGCTTTAGCTTGATGAACTCCAGTCGTCCACCCTCCAGTGGTGCATAGTTTTTAAAGTCCCTGACCGAGAATATATAAGAATCCGTATTAAGGCTGTAGGTCTTGGAGGATTTCCAGTCATCATGAAAATTTAGGTTTTCCTCTAAATACTCCAGCAGATCCTCTATGCATTCACCCAGTCGCTTGTTGGTGGCCGTGATCAGGTTTTGCACTCTTTGAGCACTTGCCGGGGTGAGGTTTGAATTGCTGGTAACGGCAAAGCCACTGGGCGTCTCGATAAGATCAAGAAAAGGTATTGCATCCACATAGGCCTTGTGTGCAATGATGGCTGAACAAAAGTGCACAAGTTCATCATTGGGCTCAGCAATCAGCTCGAAAAGATAATTGCCGGTAATCTCCCTTCTTAGGAACAGCTCTGCACTCTGCAGGTAGGTTTCGTACTTTTTAAAAGCATCGCCGGTATATTCCCCTTCCGGTACCAGGATGGTTGGTATATACTTGTTAAGTGTCTGGATATCCTGAATGATCATAGCCTTATTGTTTGTTGTTACCGTCCTGTATTACTTCCTGTTTGCCTGACTTGTTTTTATCCAGGGTGGTGAACTCAAAGTCAGGTACAATGAATTCCAGATTAGAGGGCCAGTTATTGAATCTCTTTACCAGGTAAAGGGGTTTGAGTAAGCGGTCCCTGTATGGTTTCATTAGGGCTGCCTTGATCATGAACAGTTCCCTCTTGTCCGTTCCGGACATGGCTCCTCCGGATTTGCCCGGGGCTGATCCGATCAAATTTGGATGTACGGACATGGCATAAGAGATCATATTGGAAACTTCCGATGAGTCTTCCAGGTATTCTCCTCCCTTCAGATCCAGTGGCACTTTTTCAATAGTGATGTATTTTTCTTCAACAGCCGTGTTCCCTGAAGGAATCATTTTTTTATGGATCATCATCCCTTTTCCTGAAGAGTTGCCATCGGAAATAAATTCCTTGAACTTCATCAGCTCCGATTCTTTTCTTTCTTTGACCTTTACCGGATCGTTGGTGTCGATCTTTTCTTCGTCGAAGATCTTTCTCCAGTACTCCTCTGAAACGTAGATGATATATTTCAGCTTCAGGCCGTTTTTCAGAAGCGCCTTTTTGAATTCCCAGATCATGGTAGAAAAGTCATAGGATCCTGAGCGGAAGATTGACCAGAACGGTGGCCGGGCATAGTAGAATTTGCCGGGTGTGGGGAAGTTTATAGGCAGGATAAACCTTGGTGTTTTTACCCTTTTTGCTGCTTTTTCTCTCAGATCCTTCAGGGTGTTGAACTTGCTCAGTACCGCTGTTGGTGTGATATTGTCTTCATTGGCGCCATCACCCCACTTGGAGCTGTAGTAATGCCAGTTGATGTTCCCGTTCTTGTCTGCAACGCCAAACCTGCTGTAAACGGCTTCTTTGTGCCGTAAGCTGTAGATGTTCTTGTAATCCGCCGTTAGAATGATTTCAGGAAAAACATTGAAAAAGGTACTTAGGTCCGAGCATTGTTCCAGGAAGTAACCGGGGATATCGTTGTCTTCAAAGAATTCCAATACCCGTTCGTCCGTGCAGTCGGTGTACTTTGTTTTGTCGCCATCAGGGACTTTCATCATTGGTTTAATGCCTTGCCCATAGGCCATCAGGACATTAAAGTGGTTGTTGGTTCCCACAACTTCACTCTTGCCGATCATGTCCATCACCTGGGCAGGAAGATTGTTGTTTTCTCCCCACGGGGCTATTTTGTATTTGCCGATGGTGACCGGGGAGTCAGGCTCTTCAAATACATCTGAAGAGGGTACCTGTGTTATGATGGCTTCCAGTTCCGGTATGTACTCAAATCCGTCAATCAGGAATGATCCTACTGAACTCATAAGCACACCTCCTGATCGTTAAATGCTATAATGGTGCACCTTCTGATGGAGCGGACTTCTTCTGAAGGAAGTATTTTTATCCTGAGGGTTCTCCCTTTGGAGTGCCAGGAGGTTAACAGGGCCTTTTGTATTGTGACGATTTCGCCGTTTTCCTTGACGAAGGCAACAGCAAAAAAGCCCTTTTCGATTGTCTTGTGTAGATTGGAAAGTAAGATCATGCCGGTAGCTTGTAATTTTCTTACAAGTTTAACCAGCTGAGAGCCTTTTATAAAGGACAGCTTTCAGTGCGTTCCCTTCAGGTCGGGCTTTACGGCTTTATCTTTTGCAAAGGATAGCGCCTGCTATCCCTAACGCGAAAAAGGCCTGCCCGATGGCAAGCCTTAATAAATAATTTTTAATTAGTTAGATTAACGAAGTTTTGAAAGACATTCCTTTAGCTTATCTGGATTATTTCCAACTATTATGTCTATTTGTTTAAATTCTTTAGATAAGATGAACACTGTAGGAATACCAAGTAATCCGTCATATTGTGGATACACTTGTTCTTTAAATGAGATAAAGCGCTTTTTGAAACTTCCTTTGTAGCTATCGTCCAAGATGTAACTTATTTTTATTTCAGGGTATTTAGCAAGGTATTTTTTTATTATGGACGTATATTTTCGAGGGTCAGGATTCACATAATAAGTCTCAATGTTCTTATTTACCTGACATATTTCAATTAAAACTGGGAAAAACTCTCTACAAGGTTTGCACCAATCGGTATAAATAACAACTAAGTTGTATAATTTATCTGATTTTCCAAATTGCTCCTTTAATAGAGAATCATTTATAGGAATGATCTCTGTTTTTATAGAATCCTGAGCACTTGTTAAAATGCCCAATAAAATGAATAATGAAAGAAAGAAAGTCCGCATGATCTTTTTTTTAGAAAGGTTGAGAAAGTAGAAACTTTCTCAACCCGGTGTGAATGTAAGAGTGATACTAGATCTTTTCAATTTCTATAATGTATCCTCCAAATGGTCCGAGTGATGCATTATATTCATAATCACCATAGACTACTTTAAATACATCTTCGAATAGTGAATATGCATCTTCTGAATAAACATCTTCATCAACATGCAATAATAGTTCTTCTGGTGTATAGCGTGACATATCCTCAGAGAAATAAATATTAACGTATCCACCACTATATTCAGAAGAAATTGGTATTTCTATAACATCAGTTTCTCCTCCTCCAAATATCGCTGGTAAGAACTGGAATCGGCATATGCCCCACCCATACATACATTTCAATAATGGTCTGTGAGGTACAAATCTAATGATGACTAAATCCCTACTACTGGATGATTGAGTGTAACCTGTATATTCAGGTCCGTATACCATTGAGGAATTGATTGAAACTTCTTTTTTTTGTACCTCTTCTGTTTTTTTACAATACATGAATGAAACACAAAAAATTACAAGTGCTGTGATAAAAAATGCTTTTTTCATGATTCAACTTATTTCTTTTACTACTCTTAACGATTTTCGTATACTCGTCAATTTTTTGATAATTGATATCAGCTACTCTATTATTTACCGTCGCTTTTCACTTTCACATAACACGACATTCTATAAGAATTTTTAATTGTATAATAATCACTACTAAGTTATTAAGAAAATTTCGTATTCTTTCAAAAAAAAGACCTACCAGTTGGTAGGCCTTACGATACAACTTATGAAACCTAAATCAGGAGAAACCTGTAATTACAGGTTATGGAATATACCGGTGCATTGCTATACTTTTTTTGCGTGCATCCCGGCTGATCACTCACCATCGCTCTATGTGGATCTGCTGTCTGTCTCCAATTTAATGGTTGAAGTTTTGTTTCCCTGGTTAGTACACATCCATCAGCAATGCCACCAGAAGAACCGGATTCAACATCAATCAAGACATTCTGCTGTGAGTAGGTCTGGTAAGTGGCTAGCACTTCCTGGTTAACCACATTCATAATTGCCGGTGCCGGCATTTCATTCGATAGCACAACAGTGCTTACCGTAATTACTTCATCATGGCCAGGTGGTTGCATTCCACTGGCAAACGCCGTGGATATGCCAACGCCCAGAGCCAACGCGAAAAGAAAAAGAATGATTTTTTTCATTGTTGATTTGGGTTTAATGATACCCAAAGCTATCATGTTGATTCCGTCGGGGAAAGGACAAAAAAAAGCCCCGGTTCAGCAGGGCTTTCTTCTCCCTTTTATTAGGTGGTATTGCCGGGAATGGGAGTTGGAGTTGAATAAACAAAGTTACCGCCTTTGCATGCATGCAGCACAGGCTGCTCTATGCAGAGAACTCACTTCAGATCTTGAAACTTTCTTAAGTATATTTAAATCTATCTTTGGATTTAATGAGAATATAGTGTCGATGATGGATTGATTGAGCTTTATGATAACAAAACCCGAGTGACTGATGTTTAATTTCTCGAGCTGATTTTCTTTATCAATAATAAACTTGTCCTCATTTACTTTATTATCAAGCTCTTCAACTACCTTGTTTGAAATTACTATGGCTTTATATTGACCATATAAATTGTTTTGCTCAAGAAAGTTTATGCCGTTTTCTATACAACTATGACAACCCAAGGAGTTTATCAGGATAATATTGCCTGAGCTGATCTCGGTTGGGTACATCCTTGAGAGATAATCCATCACTATTTTACTTTCTTTATTATTTTGCTGCGAACAACTCATGATCAGTAAAAACAAGAAGATCAATACTTTTTTAACGGGCATCATGCTTTTGGTTTTTTAATTTTAATAAAAGTAATATGCTTATTGGGATTTTTATCTGTAAGTTGATAATCCAAGATATACCAATATTTTGAAGAAAAGAAAAACTCGTGTTTCGATAGCTCATCTTTCTTAAAATAATCTATTCTTCGCATATTTAAAGAATCATCTAGTGTAATTAAAGCCCACGGTGATGAAGTAGGGTCATTGACTGTTCCATCAGTATTTTCATAATGTGCAGCGATTGTTGTAATTGCATAGTAACAACTAGCCTCGCTATCTGCATACATGTATAGCCATAAATTATTTTCATAACAATACTGTGATAGATAACGGTAATCCATTTGCAATTCAGTTTTAAAAGTTTTAACAGGTCCTGATTTTGGAATCTGAAAATCAAAAAATCTTGTTTGATTTTTTTCCGAGATAACCCCAAGAATATTTATCGAAGGGAAGATATTAATTACCTGATTATTCGGTGCAATACAAAATCTAGGTTCATAGTAATAATAATCCTTCGAATTTGTCAATTCTTCGGGGTAATTCCCAAATTCTTCAGTAACAATCAATGATGTATCGCACAATTTGATTAACAAATTTGTCTTGGCCGAGAACTTCTTGTTTCGCAATTCTTTGTTGGTAATGTATAAATGATTCCCAGGGAAATCAGCTGTGAAATTTTCAATTAACTTTAGAGAATCGTCTGAACCTTGATCTGGGAGAGGTATCAATTTGGAATAATAATAAAGTCCATATTCCTTGCTTTTTCGATTATCAACAATTGGAATGATGGATTGAATACTTCCGTCTCTTCCAATTTTAAAAAATTGATTCTTCAGATTAATGAAACTAATTAATGCTGAAGTAGAATCTAAAACATAATAAGCAGCAGGGTATGATAGATTCAATGTATGGTTATATACCTTGTCTAAAGGAAAAGAAATGTGTTCCAATGTCTCAGGATCAACAGCGACTATTTCTAACGGATTTTCCTGGATAAATGTTGAAATTGTTCTATCGAAAAATGGATGGTAATAATTTTGCCATGCTTTCGCACTTCTATATGGCAAAGTAATTGTATCAACATACACCAAAGCACTCGATTTATTCTTTTCTTCAGAACATGCAGTAGTTAAAACAATGGAAAAGGCCAGAATTATTCCAAGGCAATTTCCTAATAAGTCATGTTTCCGGCTCTTTCCCATTGTCTTTTCATGTTAATTGATTACAAACGGAAAACCTATTGAAAATGACTCATCGGCAGTATGCATCCTCAAAATGATTCGATCAGCAATACTTGGGTCTTGCAATATCTCGAATGATATTTTTTCCGTAATGAGTAGGTCATGTAGTTTGGAATTTTCAGCATAAGGGAAAATAGCAGACCATTCCGAATAATTGGCTGAGGAGAAATATTCAGCAATTGCTGATGGATTGTCAGCCATGTCTGTTATCCTCTCGATTTTTGTAGACACAATTTCAACAGTAGAGGCACAATTTGTTCCAGTTTGTGTGCACCAATTGTTTGTTGGAATGTCTAATAGAAATAATGGATCATTGGCAGCTTTTAATTTTCTACCAATGATTTGGCTCGTGTTACTTTCTTCATCCTTTTGACAAGAAAAGGCAGCTACAATTAATAACATCATAACTGCTAACTTAAGTGTTCTTCTCATACTTAGTTGTTTTTGTGTGAAATGGAACTTGCCTTTGAATATATTAAATTGTAAGTAAATCTTATCAATGAAGAATAACACTGCAATCTACAAATAATTTTGAGATTTCGGAAATGTTTTTAATTCGATACTAACCATTTCTATAATCCTTAATCTGAAAAACACAAATAGGTAATACGTAAAATACAAAAAAGCCCTGCGGTTAAACAGGGCTAAAAAACAATAATCTATGAAAAACAAGTAATCCACCAAAGTTAATCATTTTTTGAAACTCTCCAAAAGATCTGAGACTTCAGAAAGTATAATTATCTTCTGCAGAGCTCCATCGCGTTCCTCGTCGTAGAATTTATATTCTTCAGCTATCTGAGCAATAAATCCACCTATTTTAAGGATTTTACAAACAAGTTTTTCAATGTTGTCATTTTCATGAGATTGAAGAAATGTGATAGTTTCCAATGCTTTCTCATTCAGTACTGCTTCCCCGATTTTATGGACCACTTCGTTTGTCTTATTCATCTTTTGCCTCCTTTCCAAAATCTAATCTCAACTGGCCTTTACTCTCAAGAAAATCCTGGAATGTGATTGCCAGACGGCGTTTCATTTCTCTGTCAGCTTCAGTCATTTTGTCTTTGGCCGTGTTGAAGTCAATTCGTGCAGCGTCCCTGATGGCGTTCTGTTCCTCGATAAGCTGATTGTTCTAACATCATTCACAAACCGATCCTCAACCAACATCCGGATAAGAGTATCGGGGCTGTCGAGCTGCAGGATGTCCCGATGTCCGTTCTTATATGTAATTTCATACTCAAAGTACTTTACCCGACATTGTAAGGCTATTTTAATGGCCTTTAAATGGATTCTTTTTGATGAGTTTGCAATAAACTGGAGGATGTTAAGAAGGCTAACAGATGGCACAACGGCTTCTGATTTCCTTAACTGGTTGATTGCTGGATTAAATTCCAGACTTGTAGTTTTAATTGTCTTTTCCATGGTACGGTCCTCCTTTAGTCCAGAATGTTATCAGCAATAAAATAGCCCAGGTAAGTTTTTTCTCCTTTATGGAGCATACTGAAATAATTGAGTTCCCGCCTGACGAACTGCAAATCCATTACATTGTAATTTGCGTTATTACAGTAAGTGACGAGTTCAGCTCTTAATTTGTAAGGCAGAGAAACGACCCTGAATGAACGGACATAGAATAATTTGTTAAAGATGCCCCGTCCAAGAACATAGCTCAATTCAAACCAAGCGTATTTAAGTTCGGCTTGAATTCGTTTGGCCAGGGATGGTTTCTTTTGAATTAGAAATGAACCACTGTTCAGGAGTGTGATTTCAATAGCACGTTTCTGAATTGGGTTTGCTGATTTGATGTAATTAAGAACATCGATAAGCTTTGTTGAGCGTACAGCTTGCTCATTGGTTACAGATTGTAACATTTTCATTTTCTCCTAATGAGAAAACCCCCATGCATCCCAGTAAAAGCCAGCGACGGCTTCTGCCCTTTCGGGCAAGATACACAGGGGTTTTCCCTATTAAGTTGAATGATTTTTCTTGTGACATTTGTTCGCTGTTTATACTGTACATCCAGATGTCAGACTGAATGATGTTGCAAATATAGTGTACTATTTAAATACTTTTACAATATTTGGTAAAAATATTTAAAGGAGGGGTGATGTCAATACAGAAAAGGGGGGACAGGAGGGTTATTGGGTAATTTCTTCCTTCAGTTTTTGAAGTTCGTTATAAATGCGATATTTCTTTTTCTCAGCCTTAGGGACGTCTTTTGAATTTAGCACTGATTCAAGGATCATTATCATATCCCCTGTATTAATATCCCCGCAATATTGAATATTTCGGTCTAATCGGC
>DIOT01000035.1 GCA_002426195.1 Bacteroidales bacterium UBA5507
GAACGTCTGAACCTACAAATAAGCCTTCTTCAACAGATAGTTGGTGATGTAATCATGTACACCTTCTTCAAGAGAAGTGAATTCTGTTGCATATCCGGTGGCAGCTAACTTTGACATATCAGCCTGGGTAAAGTACTGGTATTTGTCGCGAATATCAGCCGGTGTGTCAATAAATTCAATCACCTCCTGCTTGTTTAAAGCTTTGAAAGTGGCAGACACAAGGTCTTTAAAGGTGCGGGCTTTGCCTGTGCCCAGATTATATAAACCGGGAGAAGGCTGGTTTCTCATCATATACATAAGAACATTCACCACATCCTTAACATATATAAAATCACGGAGCTGCTCACCATCACGGTATTCAGGATTGTGAGATTTAAAAAGACGCATTTTGGATGTATCCTGTATCTGATGACATGCGTGGAAAATGACTGACGCCATCCTGCCCTTATGGTACTCATTAGGGCCGTAGACATTAAAAAACTTCATACCGGCCCAGAAAGGCGGAATTTCGTCTTTCTCAAGAACCCACTTGTCGAAATTATTCTTCGATTCTCCATAAGGATTCAAAGGCTTAAGTTGCGGCACTATCTCATGGTCATCCTTAAAGCCAAATTCGCCCATTCCATATGTAGCGGCTGATGATGCATATACCAGCGGAATCTGGTATTGAGCACACAAAGTGAAGACGTTTTTTGAGTATCCCAGATTGAGCTCGTTAAAGACTTCAACATTAAATTCAGTTGTGTCGGTTCGGGCTCCAATATGAAATACAAATTCGATATCAGAACCATGCTTTAAAAACCAGCTGAAAAAAATATTCCTGTCAACTTTTTCTATTACACTTTTACCTGTTAAGTTTCCTTCTTTGCCAGGTTTCTGAAAATCGTCAACTGCGATAATATCCTTAAATCCATCCTGGTTAAGACGGGAAATCAGACAACTTCCTATAAATCCGGCTGCTCCGGTTACTACAATCATTTTATACTGTTTTTAAATTGGTAAGCATTTAACATTAGCTTGAATATGTCAGTGTTGTCGATTAATCCTTTAAACATGTCAGCACCTTTACCAAAGGCGTATAAAGCCACCGGACTGGCAGAGTGATGCTCAGTTGAGAATTCAGGCTCCAATTTACCTTTAGTAACCGAGTGCTCAACAAGAGTAAGTCCTCCGGTTTCATGGTCGGCAACAATAATAACAAGTGTTTGTGGATTTTTTTGGGCATAATCGAGAGCTACACCTACTGCTTTATCGAAATCAAGCAACTCTGTTCTGATGTAGTCAATATTATTGTCATGTCCGCCCCAGTCAATTTGAGAGCCTTCGACCATAAGGAAAAAGCCCTTGTCATTTTGTGAGAGTATTTCAATAGCTTTAGCGGTTGAAGTGCTCAGCATGTCACCTCTGCCGTCAAGCATTCTGGGAGCATGTTCAGGATACAGCAGACCGGCTACTTTGTCACCCTTTGCTGAAGCAACTTCTTCAGGGCTTGTTATAACCTGGTAATTATGAGCTTTAAGACTATCAACCAGATTCTTACCATCTTTTCTTTTTGCAAAAGTGTCGTATCCTCCTCCAATAAATACATCCACACCTGATGAAATGAATTGAGCTGCAATTTCACTTGCCTGGCCCCGGTTTGCAACATTGGCAATGAAAGAAGCCGGAGTTGCATGAGTTACATCGGAAGTGGCAACTACACCTGTACTGAGTCCGTTTTCTTCAGCAAGTTTTAAAATACTTTTTACAGGCTTGCCGTCGGTATCTACACCAATTGAACCATTGTTGGTTTTTGTGCCGGTTGCTATCGCGGTTCCGGCAGCGGCTGAATCAGTAACATCATCATTAGCCGAACGGGTAACGACAATCGCTGTGTTGGTGCTTCTTACGATATTTAGATTATCAGCCACAGCAGTCATAGTATAATATAGTTGAGGGATGCCCATACCATCGCCAATCATCAGAATGATGTTTTTAGTGCGATTTTCATCGGGAGTATTCTGTGCATTTGAATAGAATCCTATAGTGATGAGTGTTAATAGGGCTAAAGCTGAAATATTTCTTTTCATAACAGGGATTTTAGAGGTCACAAAATTACAATTTAAAGTTGTCCGGTACATTATTTCAAAAAACTAAGTACATTTACAGCCTTATGCATGAGTGTGTGACACTGAGAAGTGTACATACCAATACTTTAAATTCAAACAACCAAAGTAAAACTTAATTTTTATGAAAGAAAAAGTCGGCACCTTACTGAGCGATTCAAAAGCCGCTCGTTGGATTGCACTGGCTCTTATTGCATCAACAATGTTCTTTGCATACTATTTTGTTGATGTAGTTGCACCACTGCAAAAATTACTGGAAACTGATTACAAATGGACACCTGAGGTTTTTGGAATGTTAGGTGGCTCTGAGTTTTTCCTTAATGTATTTGCATTTTTCCTGATTTTGTCGGGTATTATTCTCGATAAAATGGGAATCCGGTTTTCATTGATTATGGCCGGCTTAACTATGGTTATCGGAGCCAGTTTAAAATTCTACGCATTAACTCCTGCCTTTGCTGCATCAGGGTTGGCTGCATCACTTGGTTCATTCATCGTTTACATACCTGCTACCGCGAAACTTGCCTTTGTTGGTTTTGCCATATTCGGAGTAGGGGTAGAGATGGCCGGTATAACAGTGTCAAAAACAATCGTTAAATGGTTCAGAGGTAAAGAAATGGCATTGGCAATGGGTCTTGAAATGGCAGTAGCCCGTTTAGGCGTTTTTGCTGTTTTCCGTCTTACCCCAATATTTGCCGAAAGTGGCGGGGCCGTTAATTCCGTTAGAATGGGCGTTGCCTTCCTATGCATAGGATTCCTTACATTCCTTATCTATACTTTTATGGACAGGAAGCTCGACAAGCAACTTGGAGAGCAGAATTCGGGTGAAGAACCTGAAGAAGAATTCAAAATCAGTGACCTTAAGAAAATATTTACCAACCCAGGCTTCCTTGCAATTGCCGGCCTTTGTGTATTGTTTTATTCAGCTATTTTCCCATTCCAGAAATTTGCAACTGACATGCTGGCTTCGAAGCTGAATATTGATATTAAGACAGCTGCGGCATATGTTTCGTATTTCCCCATTGGAGCAATGATTCTCACACCTTTTATGGGTTATTTCCTTGATGTTAAAGGAAAGGGAGCATCGATGATGCTTTATGGTGCAATTTTACTAACTGTATCACATTTAATATTTGCCTTAGTGCCTGCTGACGTATTTAATGTGCCAATAGCTCTTATTACCATAGTCATTCTGGGTACTGCATTCTCATTAGTGCCTGCTTCTATGTGGCCATCACTTCCAAAGATTGTTGAAGACCGTTACCTTGGTTCTGCTTATGGTAGTATCTTCTGGATTCAGAACATTGGACTTCTTGCTGTTCCAATTCTAATTGGATGGGCACTGAATGCTTCCAACCCGGGAGTGTCGGAACAGATTGCAGCCGGTATAACCACTGTACAGTACAATTATACAGTTCCTGAATTGATTTTTGCAGGTTTTGGCGTGCTAGCCTTCTTCCTGTCAATCGTATTGAAGCGAATCGACAAAAAGCATAAATACGGACTTGAACTTCCGAACAAACAGAAGTAGGCTCATTAGTTTACTTAAAACAGTAAGAGGCAGCACAATATAAATGTACTGCCTCTTATTGTTTTTATGGGTATAAAGAAAAAAAACCTGCCGGGATTGCAGGTTTTTTTCAATCAGGTGAGAATTTCTGCAATAGTGCCGGGAAAGACTATTGCATGGGAAGATTTATTAATGCGATGCAAAGGTGAGTTATTAATTTTAAATATTATCATCAAATTATCAAACGTCCGGTTCTATTTATCAGGCGTAGCATATTTGAGGATAAACGTAAAATGGGAGGGTAAATTCCGGCAGTTTTTTGACCAAAAATCAGCTTGATTCTCTCTGAAAAAGTCTAACCGGAATCACTATATTTTGAAAGTCAATAAAAGTTGAAGGATTTTCAATTCTTTTAATGAGTAATTCAACGGCAGTGTTGCCAATTGTAAAGCCATCCTGCTCAATTGTGGTAAGAGTTGGGTGGGCTATTCCGGCAATAGGGTCATTTCCAAAGCCAACAACCTTAATATCCATTGGAACTTTAAAACCGGCCTGTTGGATAATCTGCATAGCTGCTATCGCTGTAAAGTCATTTACTGCAAAGATTGCATCTATTCCCGAAGCCAACTCCAGTATTTTATCTTTCAATTCAAATACCTCTTCTCTCGTATCACATTGAAGTATTTTCTGATCATCAGCAGAAAGAGAGGAATCACAAACTGCTTTTAAGAATCCTTCAGCTCTTTGCCGGCCAATTTGCAGATGATCGGGAGACGCAAGGTGTAAAATTTTTCGTGCACCCCGCTCAATTAAATGTTTGGTGGCAAGATATGCTCCTCCATAATCATCAGTAAGTATCCTGTCGGTTGCCAGCGATTCACAAATCCTGTCAAAGAAAACCAGGGGAATTCCGCTATCAATTAAATCCTTAAAATGATCCGATTCTCTGGTAGTCTTACTTTGAGATACTAAAATTCCATCAACCCTGTGGTCGAAAAGAACCTGGGTGTTTATCACTTCCCTCTGATAATCTTCGTTCGATTGGCAAATAATCAGTCTGTAACCTTTGGAGTAGGCCAGTTCCTCAATGCCGCTTATTATTGAAGAAAAGAAATGATGAACTATCTGAGGGATTATTAAGCCAAGAGTGTTAGACCGTTGCTTTTTAAGGCTGAGAGCGAGGGCATTGGGACGATAGTTAACTCTCGCCGCGTATTCCTGAACTATCTTCTTGGTTTCGGTTGAAATATCAGGGTGATCTTTCAAAGCCCTGGATACAGTTGAAGGTGAAATGCCCAACGCCTTTGCAATGTCATTTATTGAAATCAGATGGGCTTTCATAATCTTTTGATGGAATCGGGTGTTAAATATTAGCAAATATAGGTAAGATTGTTCTCGTTGTGCCTGTTTTTCTTAAGATATTGTAGTTAAGCTACCCGAATTTGTGGGTTTAGGTATTTGTTCGGAAGTCTATATCGATACTTATTAGATTTATTATTATTTTTATTATGCAATCGATTGCGATGTATATTTTGTGCTGAAACTGTGATATTCTACGGGAAATGAGTACATTATATCCAATAATTTCTTATCATTGTACACAAAAACGATAATTATTTTGTAAACTTTAGCTTGATCAGCAATCACCAAAAACACACAATAAATAAATCAGAAACATGAAGAAGCATAAAAATTTGCTCAAATCTCTGATTATTCTACTGGGATTATCATTTATGGGTAGTGCTTTTGCGCAATCTGTAAATGTCACCGGTAAAATAACAGATGGTGCTGATGGTAATACAATGCCCGGAGTTACCATCGTAGTAAAAAATACAACTTCCGGAACTACCTCTGATATAAACGGTCAATTTAGCCTGACTGTTGATCAGAGTGCAACTCTTGTTTTTTCATTCATTGGATATGAAACACAGGAAATTGCTGTGGGAAATAATAGAGTAATAAATGTAACAATGAAACCGGAACTCACCGAACTGGAGGAACTGGTTGTAATTGGCTACGGTACGCAAAAAAAATCAGACAGAACGGGCGCTGTAATCAATGTGCAGGCTGAAGACATGAACAGAGGTGTGCTTCAGGATCCTATTCAGGGTATGCAGGGAAAGGCTGCCGGTGTTCTTATCACAAAAAAGGGGGGAGACCCTAATTCGGGATTCTCGGTAAGAGTTAGAGGTGCTTCTAGTTTGGAAACTGATACTCAGCCTTTATATGTTGTCGACGGTGTTCCCGGAGTTGATGCAACTACAATTGCACCTGAAGATATTGAGTCATTCAACATTCTGAAAGACGCTTCTGCAGCTGCAATTTACGGTTCAAGAGGTGCTCACGGAGTTGTTATTATTACTACCAAGAAAGGTTCAACAAAAGGAAACAGGATTGAGTTCTCATCTTATGTTTCTACCGAAAGTGTAGCTAATAGACTGAAGATGTTGTCAGCCGATCAGATCAGGTCGTATGTTCAGGAAAACGGACTTAATTTTATTGATAATGGAGCCAACACCGATTGGCAGGATGAGATATATCGTACAGGAACATCACAGAATTACAATCTTGCAGTAAGCGGAAGTACTTCAAAAGGTGTGTACAGAGCATCTGTTTCACATCAGGATTTTAAAGGTGTTGTTATAGGCAGTGAAAAGCAGAGAACTATTGGCCGTATCAATATAGACGATAAGTTTTTCAATGAAAGGTTAACAGTTTCTGCCGGATTAGCCGGAACGTTTGAAAAAAATGATTACATCAATTACACATCAAACGGTCCCATGGATGTTATTTATCACATGATTCAGCGAAATCCAACCGATCCTGTTTATGATGAAGAAGGCAACTATTTTGAGTTTCAGAGAGAGTTTAATTACTGGAATCCTGTTGCTTTAGCCAATGAAATAACAAATGAAAGAGATGCAAAGGATTTCTTTAGTTTTTTAAGGGCAGATCTGGAAATCATTGAAGGTTTATATGGCGGAGTTAATGTATCCTATGTAAGAGATGATAATGAAAACTTTTACTTTGAACCGTCTACTTTACAACAAGGTGCATTTGTAGGATATGGCAAGAGAAATTATGATAACCACAGTTCTAAACTGATTGAAACCAC
>DIOT01000031.1:0-1416 GCA_002426195.1 Bacteroidales bacterium UBA5507
AAAAATAAAAGTTTAACTTTTGAGGAAACATCGGTTATCTCAACCAGTATGGATATTCCCCATCCTGAGTTTTGTTTGATGAATGTAAAGGGCACGATAGAGAAAAAAGGCAAAAACTCAGTATTTACAGGCAAATTTAGCGCAATTGCAAAGAGCACTGAAGTAGAGTGTGAACCTGGAACTATTATGCTTTTTTCCGAAAAGACTATCGAACAATTAGAGGCAAAAGCGACCAGGCTAACAGAAAAACAAAAGAAACCTGATATGCCTGCTAAGGAGGAGAAGAAGGCAAACTGGGAACTCAGAACACATGAACTGACCTCGGGAAAGACTACTGACATTGTTCTTCGCTCAAGTGAGGTAACTCTTGAAATTGTCGACGACAGATTTCAGGATGGTGACAAGATCTCTCTTTATCAAAATGAGGCAAGAATTGTCAATGATTTTGAAATCACCAATAAAGTAAAAACATTCCGATTTGATCTAACCAAAGCCGGTACAACGGTGCTGACCATTAGAGCAGATGGCGAAGGAACTGTAGCTCTTACAACGGTTAAAGCTTCGCTAAGAAATGGAAATGAAGTAAACCAGTTTTCCATTAGCCTGGAAAAAGGACAGAGTGCCAGAATCAGATTACTTTGGCCAAATAAGTGATCTGATATATCGGTGAGGGATCAATTAATACTTAGCAAACTTCCTTGCAAATCCTGCTCCTTTCAGGATATATATTCCAGGTTTCAGACTAGAAACATCAACCGTTGTTATGTCTTTGTTTACTGGTATTTCTTTTACTTGCCTGCCTGCAATATCCATTAAAATAAATCCACTACCTATTTGGTTGAAGTCGGGATATTCAATTGTAAATGAAGATGAAACAGGATTGGGATACAAACTAAATGGTGTGTTTGGAATTGAAGCGACATTGGTAACATCATTAATAACATTTCTCTTATAGATTCCTTTTATTATTGGTTGTAAATCTTTGCCTTTGTAACGGTATTCAACAACAAACACATAAACGTATCCTGCTGAAGTAGAGCCTACACCTGCACGCATAGGGTAGTTAGATCCTGCAGGCAATCCCTCATCATAATCTTCCCAGGTTTCGCCAAAATTATTAGTTCTCTTAATACTACGGAAGTTAATATTTGCATATAAGTAATTATCATTCGCAAAAATTCCGTAGGCACTAGCAGGCTTATCAATTAATGTCCATGTTTCTCCCCGATCGGAAGACCCAAATAATTCATTGTCGTACACCGCATCCCCTACATAAATAGTACCTTCACCATCCTTGATTAATTGAGCATCCCATGCAAAGTTTTCATTATCAGTTATCTGAACGACCTGCGACCAGGTTAAGCCACCGTTGACGGATCTGTATATATAAGAGGCTCTTAAAAGTGGGCTTTTATA
>DIOT01000031.1:1620-80851 GCA_002426195.1 Bacteroidales bacterium UBA5507
ACTAAATTGGATATTATATTCCTGCCCGGGGATTTCATGAGAGATTAATCTCCATGTGCCTTCAGATTCAGTATATTTCCACAAATTATTGAAATGAGTGAATCCGGTCGGTACTATTATTGTCCCAGAATCATCAACAGCAAAAAAATCAATATAGGCTTCTAATAATCCATTACTCACATTTTGCCATGTTTCACTCTGATCATGAGAAATATAAATTCCATCTTTTGATCTTGCTATTAGTTCACCATTACGCAAACGAACAATCTCACTCAAAAAATAATAATTTAGCTTTTGGCTCCAGGTAATGCCATCATCCTGAGATTCAAAATATCCGCTCTCTTTTGTCAGTACTATTAAGCTATTATCAAGGAAGAAAACAGACTCTGCAGGACCGTCAAATATTTTATCCCAGGAAATTCCACCATCAGATGATCTAACTATTCCCTTGTCGGATGACTTTTCATATGACATGTATATTCTACCTGAAATATCTGTTCTAATGTCTGAAATTTCATTATAATCGTCGATTTCCAGAGAGTCCCAGACAATTCCATCAGATGATTTAAAGAATAATGCATCTTGATTAAGATAGTAGAAACCAAAACAATACAATGACCCTGAAGGATCAACCAATATATGTGATAGACCTCTGTTGCTGATGTATGATTCAGTCCATGATTCCCCCAAATCACTAGACTTATAAAAGAAGGAATTATTACAAAGCACCAGCAAATCACCATCACTATTGATTGTCAGATCTTTTATTGTTACTGTAAATTCTTCAATAACATTCCAACTTTCTCCTTCATTAGTTGACCGGAAAAGTTTCGTTTCCTTTGCAAGAATAATTGAACCATCGGGTACCACAACCATTTCATTAGCCCCGAGAATTTCCCATTAGCAATATAGTGCCATGATTCACCCATGTTAGTGGATTTATATAAAGATCTATTTGAATACCCCCAACCTAAAGCATATAGATTGCCTGAACTATCCTGGGCTATTTCATTGAATAAACCACCATAAGGTCCGTTGGTAAATTCCCATTGAGCAGATACGAGAATTGTCTGAGCACTAATAAGCACTGTAAGTAGTATTTTCTTCATTGTGTGTGTTTATTTTAACTAACTGATTGTGCGCTTGTTTGTTCGAGAATGCGAGATGTTGTTACCAAAACTAAAAAAGAAGGGCTGCCTGGAATAAACACTCAACTGTTGATAACTTATCAATTTTTAACAATTAAAGTGCCTGATTTTTACTATTTTAGTAGCACCCCTTCAGCCATCATTCTTGAATCACTATTTTATCGTTTTAACCTTACAGAGGGACTTATGCTTCAAAAGCAAAAACATATACTCTTGGCCGAGGACAACGATGACCATTTGTTTCTTTTCAGAAGGGTCGTAAATACATTGCCTGTTCAAACAAATCTGCAAACCGTTGCTGATGGAATTGAGTTGTGCAACTATCTGCATAATCCCAAAAACAAGCTACCTGATATTATATTTCTCGATATAAACATGCCCAGGAAAAATGGATTGGAATGTCTCAGGGAAATCAGAGATTGCAGTACGTTCAATCATATTCCTGTTGTAGTTTACACAACATCCGATGAGGATTGTGATCGCAAAAACGCTCAAAATCTGGGAGCTAGTTTATATCTGATAAAGGACGGAGATTACAGATCTTTATCACGTATTCTCGTCCTTCTTTTAAGTGATCTTTCTGATGGAAATATTGTTAATCTGAGTGAGCAGATTTCACCTTCAAGTACATATCCTTCATCCATTTAATAATCTTTACTAGCTTTGTTTAGCAGCTCTCCAAAATGTCAGCTGAATATATTTATGAGACCTAACATCCTCCTTTTTCTGCTTCTCTTCTTAGTTCAACAGTCATATTCACAAACAAATTCAGGAGATGGTATTCCTTCCACTATGGGCAAGTGGAAATTAACATTTGCCGAAGAATTTAATGGCTCAGAATTAAATAAGAGTGAGTGGTTTACATACTATCCATATACTAATGACGGCAGTGATTCTTGTGAATTTTGCCGTACTCATGGTAATGAGAACCAGATATATCTTGATGATAATGTGGTTATTAAAGATGGTATCCTTCATCTTATTGCTAAACAAGAACAATCGGTCTGGATGGGTGAAGAACGCCCTTTCACTTCCGGAATGATTCAGTCGAAACGCTATTTTGGAATGGGCTATTATGAATTCAGAGCCCGTTTGCCTTTAGGAAAAGGATTATGGCCGGCATTGTGGACATTCGGAAAATTCTCTGCCGAGATCGATTTTATGGAAGCAGGAATGAGGAAACCGCGGATATTTCATATTTCTGTTCACAATTGGGATATTAAGACTATGGAGTATAAACGAGTTAGGAGTAAAACAAGACTTTCTGAAGACTTCCATACATATGCGATGGAGTGGGATACAAACTACCTCAGATTCTATTTCGATGGTCGTGAAGTATGGACTCTGTGCAAATACACAAACGCCCTGGGTGGCAATCCACGTAACTGTGACAATACTCCCACCCGCAATGCAAAGATTCAGGCAGTTTTCCCTAAACGTGACGAAAAGTTAAACGTATTAGTTAATCTGGCAATTGACAAGGAAATATTACTTCCTGTAAAACGCTCAGAAGTAAGAGCCGAGTTCCCGTTGCAGATGGAAATTGACTATATAAGAGTGTATTCTGATTAGTTCCTGGTATCTTTGTTCCAGATACCAGAATATAATTTAATGAGAAGCTGATGTATTCAATTCCTCAGGATTATGTTTGTGTTTGAACATTACAGCGAACAGGACAGCAACAACAGCGGCATAAACTGCAAAGGCAAACCAAATACCCGGCCAATCTTTTGATCCATCAGGTAGCAGATAATACCTGTCGATCATGATTCCACTGATGCGACTTCCCAGGAAAGCTCCAAAACCATTGGTCATCATCATAAACAGACCCTGTGCACTTGCCCGGATAGCCGGACTGCTCTGTGTTTCAACATAAAGTGATCCTGAAATATTGAAGAAGTCAAATGCCATACCATATATTATGCATGAAAGAATAATCATCCATAATCCGTCGGCAGGGTTGCCTAATCCAAATAAACCAAAGCGCAATACCCATGCTACCATGCTGAATAGCATTACCTTCTTGATTCCAAACCTCTTAAGGAAGAAAGGTATGGTAAGAATGAATAATGTTTCCGACATCTGAGAAATCGACATAATTATTGCCGGATATTTAACAGCTACAAGGTTCTGATATTCAGGTATCAGAGCGAAATCGTGTAAAAAAGTATCACCATAGGCGTTGGTCAATTGTAATGCTGCACCCAGTAACATGGCAAAAATGAAGAATACAGCCATTTTATAGCTCTTAAATAACTTAAATGCATCAAGTCCCATGGCATGTATAAAACTCTTCTTTGCTTCTTTGTCAGGGGTTGGTGGTGTATCAGGTAAAGTGAATGAATACATACCAAGTATTAATGCAGCTGCTGATGCAACATAAAACTGATAAGGAGATGTTTCAAAATGGAGCAAACTTACAATCCACATTGCAACGATAAAACCAATAGTTCCCCATACGCGAATTGGAGGATACACCTTTACTATGTCG
Source organism: Bacteroidales bacterium UBA5507 (assembly GCA_002426195.1). GTDB lineage: Bacteria > Bacteroidota > Bacteroidia > Bacteroidales > Lentimicrobiaceae > Lentimicrobium. Next base: position 5,260 of record DIOT01000031.1, read on the forward strand.
AGCCCTTCTCTCTTTAGAGCACTGTATGCTACAGTAATAGAGAGAGCCAGAGTTGGCATATAAAACATCATATTCAGCAGAATGATCCAGTAAAAAGTATTGGGATTATCAACTTGTGGCAAATAGAACATTAATGCAGCACCAATAATGTGAAATATGCCTAATAATTTCTGAGCACTCACCCATCTGTCGGCTATGATACCTGCAATAGCCGGCATAAATAATGAAGCAATTCCCATTGTTGAGAAGATAGCACCAAATTCGGCACCCGACCACTGCTTATTCTGAAACCAGTATGCACCAATTGTTATCAGCCATGATCCCCAAATAAAAAACTGGAGAAAATTCATGACTGTAAGTCTTAATTTTATATTCATATTGAGGTTGTTAGAACGGTTTTTTCACTTGGATGCCAAAGTTAGGAATATCCGTTAAAACACAATGCTGGTATAAAGAATATTTGGTCAAAATACGATAAAAGCTCAGACAGTCTCAACCACTGGTTTTTTCTTGAAATACTTTTGCAGGTATTTGTCAATCTCAGCCGGTGTTGTTATAGGCGAAAATCTTTTAACCGGTTTCCCTTCACTGTCAACAAGAAACTTTGTAAAATTCCACTTTATGGAATCGCCTAATACTCCCTTTTGTTCTTTTCTCAAATATACGAATAGTGGATGTGCATCTTCTCCATTTACATCAACTTTCGAAAACATCTGAAAAGTTACACCATAATTCAAAACACAACCTTCGGAAATGGATTTCTCATCTCCCGGTTCCTGTGAACCAAATTGGTTACAGGGGAAACCCAAAATAACCAGTCCCTTATTGTAATACTTTTCGTGAAGCTTTTGCAGACCTTCCATTTGTGGTGTTAAACCACAAAAGCTTGCTGTGTTAACTATTAAAACAGTTTTTCCACGATATAAATCCATTTTTACCTCTTTTCCCTGAAGAGTTTTTGCCGTGAAATCATAAAACGGGCTATTCATAATATTTCTGTATTTTATGACTAATAACGAGTAACATACACATATTGTTCAACATTTTACTAAATTTATTAAACAATCGCGTCAGAATTGAGACGTGCTTACTATTTTGCAACTTATTAATATTCTGATTGTTAAGTGTTAATGTATAAACGTAACCAGAAGATTAAAACTCATTATATAACTAAAACACAAAGCTCAAATACTATGAAAACACTAATGAAAAACTCAATTGCCATCCTCATTTTTTTCTTTATCGGCTATACAGCGTATAGTCAGACAGATACTACCACCAGATCCTCTACCTCACAGGATTTTGATAGAAATGCAGCTATCGACATTGAACGTCAGGATGAACTTGATCGAAGTCGGGAAGGTGATGATGCTCTGAGGATTGAACGCAATGATGAAGATAACCGGAGTCGTGATGCGGATAATACCCGGATTACAAAAGACAACAAGTCCTATGATACTCAATTTGGGACTGAAAACCAAAATGATGACTCAAGAGAACTCAGGGCAGAACTACAGGAAACCATTGAGAAAATAAATGACGTAGAAGTTACCGGAAACCAGGATGCTGACTTTGCCCGGATAATGATTGAACATCATAAAGGTGCTGTTGATCTGTCAGATGCTTATATCAATAAGACTCAAAATGAGCAGATGAAGAAGCTGGTAACAGAATCACGCGATAAGAAGAAAGCCGATATAAAGATTATGGAGGACCTTCTTGATAAACTTGATGTGGATAAAAATAGCAATGACGCAGCTTCCAGGAGAGTCGATTCTCCAATGAAAAACACCGTCGTCTCATCAATGAGTAGCCCTGATGCTTCGACCTCTATGAGAGGAGATATCGACAGTGAATTTGCAAAGTTAATGATTGACCATCACAAACAAGCCATTGAACTTAGTAGAATGGAAGTAGAAAGTGGCTCTGATATTGAGATGAAAGCAATAGCAAAGAAGATTATTGATGATAATGAAAAACAAATCTCTCAATTGAAATCACATAAGAGTAAGGACATGAATAGTATTGATAAGAATAAGAAGGAGTATAAATCGGATACTCCGTCTGACAATAATAATTATTAACAGTGCTGAATAAGATGAAAGCCCTGGATAATTAAATTCAGGGCTTTTTAATGCTCTAACGCAACAAAACAACGTGTCCTGTTACAGGTTTAGTAAACGCTGAATTCAAATGCCCCGGCACTTTGAAGTTTATAATAAAAATATAAACGTCGGCAGGTGCGTCTGAACCATTGATCTTACCATTCCAGCCTTCCTGATAGTTATTAGTCTCAAAAATGCGTTCGCCCCACTTGTTGAATATCTGCATGTTGAAAGATATGGGAACGTTATCACTGTCAACTACAGGTCGGAAAGTACCATTCTGGCCATCAGGTCGGAAAGCATTGGGAAACAATACATCAAGAGTGCAGGGAATAAGTTCAACACTTGCTGATCCTTTGCATCCGGCAAAATTTTCTACTTCTACAGTGTAAACTCCGGTATCAGATACTTCAATTGAAGGTAAAGTACTTCCGGTATTCCACAAATAACTCTCGTATTCACTACCTGCATCAAGTAGATGTGTCAACCCTGCACATAATTCCTCAGTTTCAGCAATTGATAGTTTAACACCAGGATTCACAACCAACTCAATTGATTCTTCGGCAGAACACCCATAAGTATTTGATGCTGTCATGGTATATATACCTGCCTGGTCCAATGTCAGTCCATTAAAGATATATTCAGCAGATGTAGAGTTGAAATAATTGGGGCCATCCCACAAGAAATCCAGATCCTGCTGATCGGAGGATGTTACATTAATAATGGTTTCATCACCTTCGCAATAGCTACCACCTCCAGAAGATGAGATAAGCGGCGTAGGTCTTATAGTAATATTACCTGGTGAAAAAAGCGTGGGGACTTGATAACCTGAACCGGTTAGTACCAAATACTCTGCAGGGTCCCATGCTATATCGGAAGAGCCCTGTGCCTTACTGATAAACAACATATCAAAAAGTAATCCATCAGGCACAGATACAGAGCCGGCAGTACTCCAGTTCAAAATTACCTCACCGGGAACTGAGGTTACATTCATTATTCCAGACTCCAATTCATGGTGTTTAAATTCAATATCTGCAAATTCGACTACTGATGGGTTATAAGTAAACCGAATTTCGAAAGAGGCTATAGATGAAAAATTCCTGGTAAAAACAGGTTCTCTAACCTCAGCACCCAGACATAAAATTCCATCAGTGGATGTGATTTCCATCTCAGCAACCTGCATTACGGGAACTTCACAAACCATCTGATCTTCACAGTATTTTGCGTCACGGACAATAACAGTGTAAGGACCAGGCAACAGTCCGAAGAAATCAGATTCAGTTTGCCAGTTGACCCCATCAATGCTATATTGTAAAGGAGGATTGTATACATCAGCATTAATATGCAATTCCCCATTTGGCTGGAAATTAATAGATGGACTAGCAGAATGGTTTGTAATAACTGGAGGTTGTAGTGGAATTATTGAAATGTTAACAACATCCGTTGAAACACAATTACCAACAGAAACTGCGATATTCTCGTATAAACCCGGTGGTGCGGTGACAATTGCAGTTGCACCTGAAACAACAACATTTCTGAACTCCCCTCCCGAATAGATAATGTTATACGAGCCGTCAGGAACATTGACAAATGAGAAGTTAATTGATCCTGGTGAATTGCAAGATGGAGGGCCCTGCCCTATCGCCTGAAGTCCAGGTAATCCTGTTACCTGTACAAAGATTTCCTGTTCTATGCCTAAGCAACCAGAAGAATTGGACTCAACCACAGTTAACCTGTACATCCCGGGTATGTCCCAGGTTTTTCTGAAAAGAGCAAATGTGTTTTGTACTACTACACCATTAATTTGCCAACTGTAAGATGATCCGGAACCGGCAACAGAATCTACCCAATATTGCTTGGTGTCGCCCTGACAGACGATATGTGTTTCAGCGGAATTTGCCACCGAAGACACCAACATAAAAATTGAATAAAGAATGTGCCTAAGCTTCATCATATTATAACCCGAATTCTTAGTTATGCCAGATCAGTGAAGTCGTAGGTACAGGGTTTATTGTAAGTGTTACAGCTGTTCGTGTAGAACTGAAGCAAGTACCAATTACCGCTTCAGCCCAATAAGTCACAGTTCCAATTGTATTCAGTATCGGATTAGTAACGATATTGCCACCGGTAGGTGCATCATACCATACAACTGTAACGCCTCCGGGAACGGTTACAGTAGCTGTAAGAGTTTGTATAGTGGGAAGTGCGCATTCAACCAAATCAATCGGATTAGTTGGAGCTTCAGGAGACGGTAAAGCTGTTACTTCCACTTCAACCACGGTTTCACAACCAGTACTGTTTGTCTCAGTAAATCTGACAGTATATGTTCCAGCAGACAGCCAGTTGATTTCAGTGCTCTCAGTGTCAGTAGAAGTGATCGTGTAATCGGTTCCTGCGGCACCATCAAGTACTTCCCATAATAAAGTATTTGAGGCATTTCCTGCGACTACCCAATAATCCTGCGGGCCAAGACAAACTGTTTGCGTAGTGCTTTGTGATTGTCCGAAAACATTGCCCGAAAAAACGACTAGTAACATCATTACTATAAATGCTGAAATTTTTGATGTGGTTGTTTTCATTTTTTTTGGTTCTTAATGAATTACTTGTTTTGATATGTTGCTTTATATGTTGTATTAATAATGCCAGATTAGTGATGTTGCCGGTTTAGCATCTACAGAAATTGTTGCTGCATTGCTTGCCCTATGGCACAAATTATCGTTGTTATAAACTTCGCAGTAGTACTGGTAATGATTAAATGATTCCGGAGTGTTGCCAATTGTCAGAGCAGCAGTATTTGCACCTGAGTAGTTACCTCCGTTGGTTACATCCTGCCATGTACCTGAACCGGTATAAACTTTCCATTTGTAGTTATAGGCTGGAACTCCACCAGAAGCGGCGACAGTGAATGTGATTGTCTCCCCTTCGCAAATCGATTTATCAATGGGATGTGTGTCAATATCAGGTGCTGATATTGCACAGTCGTTTTGATGAAACCTTGGGGTTGATGGAGCTACACCTGCATTTGTAACAGTTGTTGTCACAGTCCACTCTGAAACGGGAGAGTTAGGATTAGGACTGCATATGTCAGGGTTCCTGATTAATGACTTGTCGCTATAATATGAAGCAATTGAATTTGCTCTAAGAATTGCATCGATACGTGTACTACCGTTATATAAAGCAGCCCCATCTCGTTCCTGACCATTCCAATTATAACATGCCTGATCAGGATCAGTTGTAATCCATTTAGGATCTGTAAAGTCGTGTGGCCCTCCATTTGCCGGATTTGTATAACCACATGTCAATGCCTCGCCTGGTTGAATGGTTCCTGAAAGAATCCAGCATAATGTATACTGATCACTACAATTAGCCGAAATTGTTCCATTGGCAATTGAACGAACTTCCCAGCCGGTCAGATTAACCGACGAACTCCCTGGATTATATATTTCAATATATCTGTCGGTTTGATAACTATTGCGAGGATCACAGAGTTCAGATATGATCAATCCGGAACCTGAATAAGGACAATCCAGATCAAATACCGAAAAATCAGCAGTGCTGGTTCCGCCACAGTCAGTGAAAACAGTTACAGGACCGGGAGTCGCACCCTCAGGAACACGTGCCTTTATCTGGGTGGGACTTATAAACTCAAACACATTTTGTGGAATGCCATTAAAACGCACTTCAGTAGCACCGGTGAAGTTTGTTCCATTAATGGTGACTTCGGTTCCTGCGGGACCTGAAACCGGACTAAACGAGGTAACAGTGACATCACACGGATTGGGAATTCCGAAAAGGCAAATGTCGTCAACCCTGAACTGGGGTGATATACTCGTCTGCCTGAATCTAATACGTAAATTGGGAGTACTGGGAATAGTTCCCGATGGTGCAATTTCCATCCATACATTAGTTCCTGAACCTGTCGGTCTTGTATAAGTGAGGGGAGTATAAGTCGAACCATCAGAGCTCACCTCAATGACCAGTTCATTACTAGAAGCCGACACGTTCTTATGATGCCCAACCTTAAGACCGATATTTGAAAATTGGGAAGTATTTATTCCTGAGATGACTAGATGTCTCCCAACTGTATTTGTGATGAAAACATTTCCTTGTCCACTGGCAGCTGGGTAATTGTTGCTATTTTGATTGTTCCGAACATCAGCATCCCCTGGGAAAATTATTGGTGCTTCGTTCTGCCAGCCTGTATAAGTTGCAATTGACGTTGTACCAGAAAGACTACCGAAATTTTCTGAAAAGAAAGTAATCTGCGCCTTGCCTGAAAGGCAATTAATGAGAATAAACAGGAATAACAAAAGGGTTGCGGACCGAAAATTTCGTTTACTTGATATCCCGAAAATTTTCATCCGAAACCCTTTAATATATTGGCGTTCGTCTTCTGAATTCTATTTGCCGGTCATTTCCTTGCGTGCATCATAAACTTTCTTCCCTGCCCATGCAGCTCCGAGAGTTAAAAGCACAACAAGACCACCGCCGATTGGAGCGCTTCCACCTGAACCACCAATAGCATTACCTTGAACAGCACTACCTCCGGATTGCTGACCAGGTGACGGTTGTGCATATAGTGATACCGATAATCCGGCAATTGCTATCAAAAGTGATAATCTTTTAATTGTTCTTTTCATGATTCGTTGTATTATATCTTAAGATTTTACTTTTTACTTTATATTGACTTTACGTGTGACAGTACCTTTATCAGTTGTAACGGTTACAAGATAAATACCTGATTGAGCAGGTGCTTTTAAAGTCAGTTGGGATGCTGAATTGAATTCTTCTACAGCCACTACTTGTCCAGCAAGATTTGTAATCTTAACATCACCCTTCGCAGATTCTGTCAGTTGGACTCTGATCTCTTTATTCAGGGCAAAGATTGATACTGCTACAGAATTTGCTTCCGGCATACCGAGGGCATTGAAAACCAAACTGAAGCGATCAGCTATATCACCAGGTTTTGCGGTGAAAGAATAAGAAGAATTCTGACGGAGGTTGATCGAGCTACCTGTGATCTTATCTTTCAAAGTAATGCCAGTTCCAGGTAAGAAATCATCCAGGTCAGCAGCAGAAATAGTATATTGGGTTTCAGCACCTACTTCTAAAAGGATGGGGAGTTCAGAGTTGTTGTCAATACCGGGTATGTGACTTATAGAAGTCTTTTCATCTCCAACCATTGTATAAAGCTGCGGAGCATCTACAATTCCATATAATTTATACGCATCATATTTCTGATCAAAACCATTGGTAGATTCAGGATTGATAACGAACATCATAACATCGGAGTAATTATTACCTGATACTGTTAATCTCAATTCCTGTCTGACGATCTTTGAGTTTTTATTAGTACCAGTAATTTTTACTCCATTAGTGAATGTAAGGTTATTAGTTTCATCGAATGTCCTGACAAAGAATCCTTCATAAGGTTTAATATAACCATCGGCTGTTCCACTACCATCTTCCAATGAAGCAATTTGATATTGATCTCCATACCAGAGATAGACGTTACCATTTAAACCGGTATATGAAGTCCCTGTTGCAGATAAATCAATATAGGAAGGGAAAGGATTACCAATTAGATTCCATCCATAACCATATCCACTGGCTCCATCCGTGTATGACAGGTTATCGAATGTTGCAGCACCACCTTTTATAGGTCCTTTGAAATGAAGTGTCACAGGTGCTTCCGGACTTCTGGCAATTGAGTAGCCCTTCATATGAACCATATTATCTTCGTCGGTTAATCGTGACCACGCGCCAGTTGATTCAACATATTCATCAACAAAATACCCATTAAAGGTTGGAGATGCTGTTATAGTGTTAGTTGTTGGAAGAGCAAATAAGTAGTAATCTTCGTCTTCTATCCAATGTTCAATTGTAGCATCACCTGTTGCCTCACCATTTACAATCAACTTGTTAGATTCCATAAACAAGTCAGATTCTATTGTCAGATCATAGCATCTGGCACCAGAATTTAAAGTAACTGGAAATTCCTCAGAGATAACTACATCATCATTTCCCGTAGGGATTTCTCCATAATTCCATGTATATTCTGAATCCCAATTGTCAGCCTGAACGGAGACAAATTGCCTTCTAGTACTAATTTTGAAATCATCAATTGCAAGGCCATCGTCAGAACCTGAAACATTGTAATCATTAAATCTTATCCAAAAAGCTGCTTCATTTTCTATTTCGATTTCTAAAACAGAGGATATCTCCGTTTGATTAGCTGAAAGGTTGCCATCTAAGGGCTTATCTTTATTATCAATATTAGTATTTGGGCTTAAAAAATCAAGAGCATTAACATCAATCCAGGTCCCACTTGATAAGCTTGTAGCATCTAAACTATATTGAAAATCCAATTTGTCGGCTGTACCATTTGATGCACTACCCCTTCTCCATTGCTCTCCAATATAACTTATTTTTAGGTTTGTAATAACACTTCCTGTATTATTGATAAATAGTGCTCCTATGGTGGGAGTAAAATTATTCGTTATTATAGCTCCAAATGCTCTTTCGTCACTGCCAGCTGAACCATAACTGTATGTATCTCCTCCAACCGAAGAACCATTATTTGCCGAATAAGTACCATTGGCATTGGTTCCTGTTTCAAGGAAGTACCATCCTATTGGAACTATATCACTAGTACCAGATGGTGCTAGAGTGTTAAAATCTTGTGAGTATAAAGCACCGTCTAATGAAATCTCCCATGGAATCGGTGGAATGGATACATTACCTGAAAGATTAACTGTCTGTGTAGTGCCACCTCCGCTTATATTTACTGAACCATTAAAATCTCCTACTGATAAACCTTCCTTCAGTCTGATATATATGTTGGTAGAATTTAAAACACCATCAGTGTACGGAACTGTGATTGTAGATGAACTAAAGTCTGTATTATTGCTAGAAACCTCAAAGTTGGAAGACGAAGCAATTGTTATATCTCCTGCTACTGGTTCCAAACCTGAACCTGAAAGTGTAAAAGATTGGGAGGAGGAGGGGCCTTCTCCCAGGAAATAAGTGAAATCGTTTAATGAGGCTGGATTGACCTCAAGTCCAGAAGTAATGCCTGAAACACCTGAAATTGTTATATCAACAATTCCTGGACCAATTCCATTGTTTGTTCCACCTACAGTAAATTTTATTCTAACTTGTGTTCCATTATACTCTGAGATATCAATTGGTCCCTGTTCAACCAATGTAGAATTGCTTGGTGTTTTTGTCCCAAGTGTTATCCAATTAAATCCATTATCAATGGAAATTAAAATTGTTATTTTGTTTTCAGTTGAACTAGTACCACCATATGTCCTAGCTTTAAAATTCAGAGTCTCACTATTATATTGAGTGAAATCCATTGCTGGAGTGGTTGTGCTTGATGTTGCCTTTAATAATTGGAGATAAGTAGTACCTGCTACCTCAACATCTGTCCAGGTAGAGAAACCATTTATACCAGTTCTAACTGGTATTATATTAACAGCCTGCCCCCAACCAAGGGTTGCAATTCCAAGAAATAATGCAAATAGTAAAGAAAATTTCTTCATAAAACCGGTTTGTAAGTTGAATAGAATTGAGAACCCCCTCAATTTCAATTTGGTGACAAAGTAAGAAAAAAAATTTTAAGTTTCATATAATATTTTTTGAGCAAATTGCAAAACTTAAGGAAAAATTAACATGCTGTAATCTACCATTAATGCATAAATGCTGATTTTCAATTATATGTACTCCAGGTTATCCGGCCTGCTTATGTATAAATTTTTATCTCACATCTGTTTTATACACATTCTTTCATATGTGTGCAATGTGCCAAACAAACTCAATTCTCAACAGACAAAATCCCTCCTACCACTCACTTCCCAGCGATGGTAACCTGTAATATAAAAATCTTCCCTTCAGCTATTTCTTATAGTTCTCTCTCACCTTGTAACCTGCCCACCCTGCACCTAATAGTGTAAGTATCATCAGTCCGCTTCCTATTGGTGCAGATCCTCCTGATTCATTACCACTTCTACCATGCCCCCCAGGCGTTCCGGGGGCCTGAGCATATAAGTGAGTTGTCATAAAGATTGTAAATGTAAGTAGGACAAGTGCCTTGCAAATGTTTTTTTTCATTTTATCCATTTTGCTCGGAAGTGCCAGTGGCCGGTCTCCCTGTAATTAGGGCAACAAATCTAGGATTATTCTATAAATTAAATAAGTTTTTATATAGAATTTTTACACGCCTATCGCAGTCCGGCTTATTTATGTTCTTCGGTATCGCCAATCATCATCCTGTATAATCTTATTATTGGTAATTCTTCAAAGATTATCGTCCCTGCGGTTCTTTCATCTATTGTCCCAAAAGCAGTTGATTTACTCTGAGCTCCTGTCTTTTGTACTTTTTGTGGTTGATATAGGAACAAAGCAGCTATAAAATTAATAACGGCAAAAATTACTATAAGATTGAGTACTATTACCGCTAAACTTTTATACTTTTTAACTGCCCATTTAAAGAAGTGCTCTTTCTTAAAGATAAATCCCCACCCTATCACAATCATTACAATGGAAATTACCCACAAACCCGAAAAAAGTGTGGTAGGAAGTATCAGTAGCGTTACTCTGGCTATTAACCATGGATTGAAAAGTAGCCCCAATGCTATAAAAGGCAATCCGGCTATTATGTATTGTTGTCGTTTCGTTACCAATATTATCTGGTTGTTTGTTGCTTAAAAACTTGTAACGTGCTATTCTGTTTAATGAATGGCTCTTAAGTTTTTATAATGGAAACAATAATATGCCAAATAGGTTAGAGCGAACTCAACTAAAATTACATGAATCTTAATAGTATTTTTGAAAATAACAGTCGCTGGGCACAAAAGAAGCTTGAAACTGATATCCATTATTTTAATAAACTATCAATGGGACAAAAGCCCCAAGTGTTCTACATTGGGTGTTCTGATAGCAGAGTTACAGCCGAAGAACTTATGGGTGTTGGTCCGGGTGAGGTTTTTATATACCGCAATATAGCAAATATGATTCCGAACTCCGACCTGAGTTCACAATCGGTTGTTAGCTATGCGGTGTCGTATCTCAATGTGAAGCATATTGTGGTTTGCGGTCACTATAATTGCGGTGGTGTTAAAGCCGCTATGGAATCGACGGACCTCGGTTTAATAAATCCATGGCTTCGTAATATCAGGGATATTTACAGATTACATCGTGAAGAGCTAAATAGCATAAGCGACGATGTTCTGAGATACGATCGCCTGGTTGAGCTTAACGTGATGGAACAGTGCGTTAATGTAATTAAGACTGCCGATGTCCAGAAAGCAATCAAAGAAAGGCAGCTTTCAGTACATGGCTGGGTTTTCGATATGAGAACCGGAAAACTCAAAGATCTTAAGTTTGACTTTGCGAAAGTTCTTGACGAAATAATGGAAATTTACCGAATTGTTTAACGGTATCGGCAAGAACATTTTAACTTTGTTGCAATGAAATTTAATCCACCTTTTGCCTCATCTTCCTCCGGTGCAAGATTTGTGCTGCTTATTGGTCTTATTATCCTGGGTGCTGTTGTTTCTATAGGGATTGCATATCTGATTCTTATCCCTATGTATGGGAAGGAAATCCTCACAGATCCGGCAAATATGGATAATATTGGCTATGTCAGAGTTATGCAGATATTAAACCAGATTGGCATGTTCATTCTTCCTGCACTGGCTTTAGCTTGGCTAACTGAAAGAAAACCAAATGATTATCTTGGTTTCAGAAAACCCAATACAAATCACATGTTTGGGACCTTCCTGGTGTTATTTGCCATTGCTATTATTGTTGGAGAACTAATGGAACTTAACGAAGGTATGAGGCTTCCCGAAAGCATGAAAGGCTTGGAGGACTGGATGCGAAGATCTGAAGATAATGCCAACGGATTGGTGGAATGGATCTTATCATTTACCGATCCTGTTTCAATTCTGATAAATATATTTATGGTAGCCCTACTGCCTGCCATAGGTGAAGAATTGATCTTCAGGTCAGTTCTGATTCGGCTATTTAAGTCCATCTTCAGAAATATACATGTTGCAGTATGGGTATCAGCAATCATTTTCAGTGCGTTTCATATGCAATTTTATGGATTTCTGCCCCGTATGTTCCTGGGATTGGTGTTTGGGTACTTATTTATCTGGACCGGATCGGTATGGGTTCCAATTCTTGCACACTTCCTAAATAATGGCACGGTTTTACTGGGTCAATATTTATATAATAGCGGAGTCTTTAATCAGGATCCATCTGAGATTGGGAAAACCGATTCCTGGACGTGGCTGATACTTTCAATAATCGCAACATTTATCCTTAGTTTATGGTATTATAAAACAAGACGTATTGAAGTGCAGGGTTCTGAATCAGAGTAAATATTTCATTTATCAATATAAACTATTCCTATTTTTGTTATTTATCTTTTCAGGTTATGGAAAATACCGTAAGTATATACAATACTGCCAGTCGCACAAAAGAAGTGTTTCAACCTTTGAATCCTCCTTTTGTAGGTCTTTATGTATGCGGCCCCACAGTTTATGGGGATGCCCATCTGGGTCATGCACGTCCCGCAGTGACATTTGATCTTGTATACCGATACCTCAAACACATTGGTTATAAGGTTAGATACGTAAGAAACATTACTGATGTCGGACATCTTGAAAACGATGCTGATGAAGGAGAAGATAAGATTGGGAAGAAGGCCAGGCTTGAACAGCTTGAACCTATGGAAGTAGTTCATTACTACACTCAGCGGTATCACAAGGACATGGATCTGCTAAATGTGCTTAGTCCGAATATTGAACCACATGCATCAGGACACATCATAGAACAGATCGACCTTATCAAGCGTATTATAGATAACGGTTATGCGTATGAGAAGAATGGTTCAGTGTACTTCGATGTTCTGAAATATAGTAAGGATTACAACTATGGTAAGCTTTCAGGCAGAGTTCTGGAGGACCTTATTGCTAACACCCGTACTCTTGAAGGGCAAGATGAAAAAGAAAACTCCTTCGACTTTGCTCTATGGAAAAAAGCGCAACCTGAGCATATTATGAGATGGCCATCACCCTGGAGCGAAGGTTTCCCCGGCTGGCATCTTGAATGCTCTGCAATGAGTGCAAGATATCTTGGCAACCAGTTCGATATCCATGGCGGAGGAATGGATCTTATGTTCCCACACCATGAGTCGGAAATAGCCCAGAGCGTTGCTGCTCACAAAGAGGAGCCTGTAAGGTATTGGATGCATAATAACATGATTACCATCAACGGGCAAAAGATGGGAAAATCCTTAGGCAACTTTATCACTCTCGAAGAGCTTTTCGGTGGAACACACAAAGCACTTGAAAAGGCATATTCACCTATGACTATCAGATTCTTTATTCTGCAGGCACAATACAGGAGCACACTTGATTTTTCAAATGATGCACTAATGGCTGCTGAAAAAGGACTCGACAGACTTCTAAAGGCTCATACTCTTATTGGTTCACTGAAAACAGGAGAAAATTCAACTTCAGATATAGCTTCAATCAGAAAGAACTGCTACGAAGCAATGAACGATGACTTCAATAGCCCTATGGTCATCGCCAATTTATTCGAGGGCGTGAGGATTATCAATTCAATTTACAATAACCTGGAGACCATTACCGGTGAAGATCTGGCATTGCTCAAAGAAACGTTTGATACATTTGTCACTGAGATACTGGGTTTAATACCTGATGAAACACTGGCAGGTAAAAATGAAAAGCTTGCAGGATTAATGGAAATGGTGATTGATTTGAGAAAGCAGGCACGTGCAGCTAAGGATTTTGCCACTTCTGACAGGATACGAGATGAGCTATCGCAAATTGGTATCCTGTTGAAAGACTCGCGTGAGGGAACAACCTGGGAAATTGAGAAATGACCGAATTCACACAATATTTATAACCAAAACCACATGTTATGAAAAGAAGTATCCGGGTCCTGCTGCCCTTGTTTTTAATGACAGTTTTAGCAGGTTGTAATCAAAAGCCGAAAAATATGGAAAATGAACTCAGGGATTTTATCAAAAATTATGAAGCTGACGTTGCCCCTATGATGGTTGATGCATTTTCATCTTATTGGACTGCATCTATTACAGGAGCCGATGAGGACTATGCTAAATACGGGGAAGCTAATCTTAAACTGACTAAATACTTTACAAACAAAGAGTATTATCAGTTGCTGAAGAAAATAAAAGAAGAAGGTAATATTCAGGATACACTTCTGAACAGGCAACTTGTTATGCTGTACAATTCCTTTTTAAGTAATCAGGTTGACTCAGTATTACTTGAAAAGAGAATAAACATGGAAATGGAAGTTGAGAAAAAGTACTCCAATTTCAGGGCAACAGTTAATGGAAAACAGCTTACAGATAATGATATTGAAGATATTCTAAAGACCTCTGTTGACAGCAAAGAATTGCAGTCGGCATGGGAAGCACATAAAGCAATTGGAACTGTAGTTGAAAAAGACGTTATTGAACTTGTTAAACTTCGCAATGAGATCGCCAAACAACTGGGTTTCGACAACTATCATTCAATGAGCTTATTGTTGTCAGAGCAGAATCCTGAAGAAATAAGCGCCTTATTTGATGAGTTAGATGAATTAACCCGCGAGTCCTTTGCCGGGTTGAAGGATGAGATTGATACTTATCTGTCTAACCGTCTTAACATCACAAAGGACCAGCTGATGCCATGGCACTATCAAAACCGTTTCTTTCAGGAAGCCCCGGCAATTTATAGTGTTGAACTCGATAAATACTACGCTGATAAAAGCATAGAAAAATTGACTGCTGATTACTATACTTCAATAGGAATGGATATCAGTGATATAATGGGCAGAAGCGATCTGTATGAAAAACCCGGTAAGAATCAACATGCCTATTGTATTGATATTGATAATAGTGGTGATGTTAGAGTTTTGTGCAATATAAAACCTAACTACAACTGGATGAACACTATGATGCACGAATTCGGACATGCAGTGTACGATAAATACATAGACAGGGACTTACCATTTACATTGAGAAATCCCGCCCACACATTCACAACTGAAGCCATTGCTATGATCTTTGGAAGGATGGCTGCAAATCCATATTGGATGAATGACCTGGGGATTATTTCTGCTGAAGAAAGAGATAAGATCGCTATGGATGCTTATAAGGTTTTACGCCTTGAACAGCTCACTTTTAGTCGCTGGGCACAAGTAATGTACAGGTTTGAGAAAGCAATGTACGAGAATCCCGATCAGGATCTGAATAAACTATGGTGGGATATCGTTGAGAAGTATCAAATGATTAAGAAACCCGAAGGCCGCAACCAACCTGATTGGGCTAGTAAGATTCACATTGCAACATTCCCATGCTATTATCATAACTATTTGCTGGGTGAATTACTGGCTTCACAACTAAATCATTATATAACCGCCAACATCATTAAATCGGATGAGTTTATGAATCAAAGTTTCTACAATAATAAACAGGTTGGTGATTATCTGATAAAGAATGTCTTTGAACCCGGTAGTCATTATGAGTGGAATGACATGATTCAAAGAGCAACAGGCGAAAAGCTCACAGCCCGTTATTATGCCGATCAGTTTATTGACTAACTGCGGTTATATCGGTTGCGGTTTAACTACTACACCGATTATGTACGACAATGTTCACTAACTGTTGAATACATTCAACATATTATAATGCTTAGGCTGCCGGATCACTTTATAAGTTTCCGGCAGCCTTCTTTTCAAACTACCTGATATCAAGCATTACAGATATAATCATTGGGCTTCATATATATATTATCCTTCGATTACAGAGTTTGGCACAATATTTATTCAGCTATCTCCAAGGTTAATTGTTTTATATACATCACACAAACATTGTTTTATGAAGACTAATCTCTATCTCCCTTTATTATTCCTTTCAACTATATTATTCACATCCTGCGAAAAAGACTGGCTGGATGTTGTTAAGGGCAGTGGTCCTGTAGTAAGTGAAACCCGCTCAGTGGCATCTTTTGATGATATTGAGCTGAATATTCCCGCAGAAGTTTATATCATTCAGGGTGAAAACGAGAGCATAACCATCGACGCCCAGGCAAACGTATTAGACGTTGTAGAAACGAATGTAAACCGTCACGAATTGAAAATTAAGTTTTCTAATGGTGTAGTGGTTAAACGCTACGAGACAATAAGAGTTTACATAACTACAAATGAACTTACAGAGATTTCTGTTTCTGGCTCCGGTAGCGTTTATAATGATTCTCCAATTATAACTAATGAACTCCGCTTAAGGATTTCAGGATCAGGGAAAGTTGATCTGTACGATGTGGATGCTTCTATCATTGATTCAAAAATATCGGGTAGCGGTAATGTTTATCTTACAGGAGTCTGCGATGATCAATTCATAAGTATATCAGGCTCCGGTGACATTAAAGCTTTTGATATGATTAGTGAAAACACTGAAGTTGATATTAGTGGTTCGGGAAAAGGAGAAGTAAGAGTCAATAATCTCCTGAAAGCCCGAATAAGTGGAAGTGGTAAAGTATATTATAAAGGATATCCACATCATATAGATAGTAAAATATCCGGTTCTGGCGGTGTATACCATGTTGACTAACTCTTGAAGGATCCGCGTTTTACTATTGTCCTCTAAACGCACTACTAACCGCATCCGGAATTCTAAAAACGTCGGACCTGACAGGAGTCCGGCGTTTTTTATTGTTAAGGTTTGATATCTATTCCCAGTTTTCCCGATGCCCTTATCTCCGGTATGATTCCTTCACTGGTAATTAAAAATGACGTCGGTTCAATCCTGTTTACCGATCCATTCAGATAGACTCCTTCTGTGAGTTCATAGTTCTGTAGATTGTTATTAATTAGTTTCTTAACCATACCCATTTCTTTGGCAATGCTCCAGTTAAGCTCTTTAGCAATCATTCTTCTGAATCCATCCTGATAAAGCCAGGAAGCCGACTTGACAAGGAAATTCTTAGTCGATATATCGTAATCAAAGTCTTGCACTGTAAGTGAAGAATCGATGGAATTATATTCAGGTCTGCCCCTGAAATAAATAGTCCCGGTTAAACTTCCCGATAGGCGGGTCTCTGCAACAATACTTCCCTCACTACCATAGATTCTTAAATCTTCAATAACAACGCTCCTCTTTCCGTATGAAAATTCTTTACCTTTTAGATATGCGGCTGCCTGACTGTTTAGCTCGGTATACGGAACGGTAACATAAGTAAAGATGGTTGTCTGATCAACAGGTACTTCTCCAATCAACAATGCAGGCAACGGTTTGAGCGGTTTCTCACTAATTTCATGTAACTGGTTTTCTTTGGATTTTACATCAACAACTATCGCCCCGGTAATACCGGATTTATGAGTGATGTACCCATTATCAGCTGTTAAATTTGAAGAGATAAGTTTCGATGGAGTAATCTGTAACCAGGCATTGTAAGTTTCATTGAGAAGCAAAGGTTTTTGTGCAAGCTCCCATGCCTGTTGAGCATATGGACGCAGATTAAGGTATTCTTTGATACTCTCATCAATAATACTTCCAACTTTTTTAAGTGTAGCCTGCAGAACAATATCAGCAACAAATTTTACAGAAAAGTCCATTCCGCCAATTCGCACGGATGGGGTTGTGATCCATTCATAGCCATCTGCATTTGTCTTTGTTGTTACTGTCCAATCGTCATTTAGCTTAACTGACGTGGAAAAGCTCAGGGATAATGCTCCATTGAGTTCCCGATAATCGGAGAGTGTCAAACCAAACTTTTGAATATTGAAGCCTGCTTTTATCCAAAGTTTCAACGGTACTTTGTATGTTAGGGTATTTCCATTCATTTCTAATCTGATATCACCTTGCTTCCAGGCTTTCACCATCAGATTGTCCTTGTTGTTATTGTCGAGACTATTGTCCTCATATATGAGTCCTGAGAATTCCTGATTGATTCTCTTCTGTATGTCAGATACTTTTACCTGTGTGGACATACTTATCACCGAATTGCGTGGTGTAAATGATGCAGGAGTGTAAGTCTCAGGAGGCCTTTGAACTTTGACTGAAGTACCACATGAAGAGAGCAGTATTAATGCAATAGCTGTAAAAGCCAGATGAATTCTATTCATTGTTATGGTTGTAATTTTACTAAATCGGCACAAAATTACCTGATATTTCCGATTATTGGTCAAGTAAAAAATCATGACCTGCAAACAACGAATATTGGGCAGTATTTACTTTAAGGACTTTAACACGTGGATGTTTCCTTAAGTAGCTTTTGATAATATAATGCGTATCACGGTTATCCTCATAATGACGAATACACTCTTCAAGACTCTGTGGATCTGTATGATACATATCGGTGTAACCGAAGCCTGTGTATCTTCCTCCTGCTATCCTTACCACTGAATATTCCTCATTGTTTCTTCCCTCTTCAATTATGAAGAAGTTTGCATCTTTGAAGCCTATTTCTCTTATTGCCTTTTCGGCTCTAAGATTATAACTTTCGGGAGACTCAGTACAAATACATGCACCTTTGCATTGTCTTATGGAGTAATGAAAACATGCTCCTGATGTTTCATATAGCCCGCATAGTTTCTGACAAAGTTGGTGTTTGTCAACCATCTTATACAGGAAATTCCTTGCAGCACTCTGAGACGGAAACGAAGCTACCGGATTATGTCCATTCACCTCATGAGTTGCCTGAAAACACATGTATCCATCACCATTAATGTATGATATCACACTATACTCATAACGCACTCTCCTTTGAGCGCGGTTATATGGGGGACGGTGCTTCTTTATCTCATCCGACTCAAGTAGCAGAGCGAGTAACTCACTCCCCGTAACTTCATAACTAACTGAAGCTACACGGTTCTTCATCTCGAGGGCTTTTGATGTGTCTGAATTCCTGAAGTGCTGCTGTAACCTCTCATACATATTGTTGCTCTTCCCCACATAGATGATATTTCCATTTTCATCATGCATGTAGTAAACTCCTGTCTCTTCAGGTACATCCCTGATAATTGATGGTACTTCAAAAATCTGACCGCTTATGGCTTCAGGATCAGTATTTATGAGAAGTTTTAAAAGATGTGTTGTCGCAAGGGCATCTCCGGCAGCCCTATGGCGGTTGTTTATTATTATGCCTAATGACTGGCATAATTTACCCAAACTATATGAGGCATAACCAGGAAGTATCTTCCTGCTCATCTTAACGGTGCATATATATGGTCGTTTATAATTATAACCGAGACTTTTGAACTCCTGCCTTATAAAGTTATAGTCGAATGCCACATTATGACCAACAAATATTGCGCCTTCAGTCATTTCGACAATCTTCTTTGCGACTTCATAAAACTTTGGAGCATCTGCAACCATCTCATCAGTAATACCGGTGAGCCGTGTTATCATAAAAGGTATCGGTTGCTCAGGATTGATAAGAGTACTATACTCATCAATAATATTTTCACCGTCAAAGAGAAATATGGCTATTTCAGTCAATCGCGCTTTTTGGTAGCTGCCCCCGGTAGTTTCAACGTCAATTACAGCATATAGCGACATAGTAAGGTCACCTTATAAGGATAAGTTAAATCAGAATATCAGGTTGTGAATTTACGGAATAATAATTCGACTACAAATATTTATCCGAATTTTTAGCGAATAGACTGAAGGTTCATTTTAATTCGGGATGTCAGAATATCTATAGCAACATGGTTAGCTCCTCCCTGAGGGACGATAATGTCTGCATATCGTTTCGTGGGTTCAATAAATTGGAGATGCATGGGCTTTACAAACTTCTCGTAATGGTCTAATACCTGAATAAAAGATCTGCCACGTTCTTCTATGTCACGTCTGATAATTCGCATTAAGCGGTCGTCAGCATCAGCATCAACAAATATCTTTATATCCATTCTGTCGCGTAACCTTGGATTCGAAAGAATAAGAATTCCCTCCACTATAACGACTTCACGTGGAGCAATGGGGATAGTCTCGGGTGATCTTGCACAGGTTAAATAACTATATATTGGCATGCCAATATCCTTACCTTCACTCAGTTCATCAAGATGCTTAATAAGCAAATTGAATTCAATTGAGGATGGATGGTCGAAATTTATCTTTGATCTTTCTTCAGGTGAAAGGTGTCCGTTATCTTTATAATATGAGTCCTGTGGAATTACGGTGACTGAATCCTTGGGTAGTCGCTTGATGATTTGTTTTACAACCGTTGATTTCCCGCATCCGGACCCTCCGGCTATTCCTATAATGAGCATTTGCTTCAAATTTGAATTAAGTAATTGGAATAAAAAGAAGCCGGAGCTTCTGTACTCCGGCTTCAAAAATAATAATTTATCTATTAATTCTTAAGATAAAAATCCGAGTAGAATACCTGCAGCCACAGCACTACCAATAACACCTGCAACATTAGGTCCCATAGCATGCATTAACAAGTGATTCGTCTTGTCATATTCCAATCCCACAATCTGTGAAACCCTTGCACTGTCAGGTACTGCTGATACACCGGCATTTCCGATAAGCGGATTAATCTTGTTACCTTCTTTAAGGAACAAATTAATAATCTTAACAAACATTACTCCACCAAAAGTTGCAATTATAAATGATATAGCACCAAGTGCAAAAATACCAACGGATTTTGCGGTCAGGAATGTTGTAGCTTGTGTTGAAGCACCAACAGTAAGACCTATAAGAATAGTCACTATGTCAATCATAGGTCCTTTTGCTGTATCAGCTAAACGCTTTGTTACACCACTTTCTTTCAAAAGGTTTCCAAAGAAAAGCATACCCAAAAGAGGTAAACCGGAAGGAACAATAAAGGTAGTAAGCAATAAACCGATAATAGGGAATAAGACTTTCTCCTGTTTTGTGACAGTACGCGGAGGTTTCATTCTTATTACTCTTTCCTTTTTGGTTGTAAGCAATCTCATAACCGGAGGCTGGATTACTGGTACAAGTGCCATATATGAATATGCTGAAACAGCTATTGCACCAATGAGGTCAGGAGCAAGACGGGATGAAAGGAATATTGCAGTTGGGCCGTCAGCACCACCTATAATTCCAATAGCACCTGCTTCTGCAGGTGAGAATCCAACTAGTAATGCTATTGCATATGCACCAAAGATACCAAGCTGTGCTGCCGCACCAATAAGAAGTAATTTAGGGTTTGAGATGAGGGCAGAAAAATCAGTCATTGCCCCAATCCCAAGAAATATCAACGGAGGATAAACTCCCTGGAGTACACCAAAGTATAAGTAATTCAATACACTGCCTGATTCATGAATACCTATTTGAAAACCCGGCATAAATGCAATATTTCCAACCAGAATTCCAAAACCAATTGGAACAAGCAACATTGGCTCGTACTCTTTGGTTATAGCAAGCCAGATAAATGCCAGCCCTATACAAATCATTATGAGATGCCCGGCTGTAAGGTTTGCAAAAGCAGTGTAGGCGAAGAACTTATTCATGTGTTCTCCCACAAAGGCTAAAAATCCTACATCTTCCATTACTTAGTCTCCTATTACTATTAAATTATCACCTTCCATTACAGAACTACCTTTGCTGACATTGATTTTGATAATTCTGCCTTCTTTATCGGCGTTAATGTTATTTTCCATTTTCATAGCCTCAAGAGTAATGAGCCTCTGACCAACTTTTACTGTATCGCCTTCTCTAACATGTATTTCGAGGATAACACCAGGTAATGGAGAATTTATACTTCCTGTTCCTTTCGGAGCAGAAGGACTGGCTGTTTTTGCTGTTTTTGGTGAGGCGTCGGTTGAAGGCACACTTACCGATCTTACAAGTTTAGGTGTCTTTTGTGCCTGTATTTCTCTGTCAACTTCCACTTTATATAAAGTGCCATTCACATCAACTTCTGCTATGTTGTCTTCAATATTCAGGATCTCTACACCATAGATATTCCCGTTGATTGTAAGTTTGAATTTTTTCATTATTTATCTGATCTTTAATAATTGATACGTTGGCCTTTTTTTATCTGGGTAATTTTCTGAGTGTGTAAATCTTTGAGCTCCATGGTGAATATGTTCTGGCTACTTTCTTTATCGTAAGA
This sequence comes from Bacteroidales bacterium UBA5507, assembly GCA_002426195.1. Taxonomy (GTDB): domain Bacteria; phylum Bacteroidota; class Bacteroidia; order Bacteroidales; family Lentimicrobiaceae; genus Lentimicrobium. The sequence goes on from DIOT01000031.1 coordinate 27,494, forward strand.
ACCGCTTCTTCATGATCATGGTACTCAGCCTGATGCAGTCGTAGCGCTATTGCTATAGCTGCTGTAACTTCACCGGGTACATCATTTGATTCATCAACATCAGCTACAACTTTTTCATGTTTACTGAATATCTTCCGAAGGTCAATAGCATAAACCTTACGGATATTTCTGAATATAAGATAAAGCAGTATTAAAGCCAGAAATACAACCGACATAGCTATAACAGCCATACCAACTCCGTAGGGATCATATTTCACGAAACGTTCACTGGATGTAATTACTACTCCTGTGTAATTGTTTGCCTTGGGTGTAGTTTTTTCCAGAAAAATCCATTTTTCCGATCCATCAGACTCACGCCCGTAAGACACATCAGCTTTCACAGGAGGATAAGTAATTTCATCTATCAGGGTACGACCATTTATGTCATATAACGCCAGATAGTTTGTGTCCTCTAATGAAAAGTTCAAATGAAGAATACCCCTGGTTGGTTTCCCATCGGCAAAAAACACCAAATAGTTCTGAGATGGAATTTTTGTTATAGGATCACCTGTGGGTATCCAGTACTTTTTAGGGTCTTTAGGATCATTTGTGAGATACATTCCGGCCATGTTGACACTGTTGTATGCTGAATTAAATATTTCAATCCAGCTATTACGCATTCCATAATCGTCAACATAGTTTGAATCATTGTGTACCAGAATTTCATTGATTCTAAGATCCAATCCACTCTGTGCCTTAACATTACCAGTGAGGAGTAATGCCATTGCAAACACAACTATGCTTATAAATTTTAATACTCTGAATTTAAACATCACAAATAATATTACAATGGTAAGTTAGAATGTTTCTTAGGCGGCATTACGTCCTTCTTAGTAGAAAGTGCCTGGAGAGCTCTGATTACTCTGAACCTGGTATTACGTGGCTCAATTATATCATCAATGTAACCGTATTTAGCTGCATCATATGGATTTGCAAACTTATCCTTGTATTCAGTTTCGCTCTGTAGAATAAATGCTTCTCTTTCCTGAGGATCGGTAATTTCACTAATCTTTCTGCTCTGTAATATTTCTGTAGCTCCCTTTGCTCCCATTACAGCAATTTCTGCAGCCGGCCATGCAAAGTTCATATCACCGCGAAGGTGTTTAGAACTCATAACGCAATATGCTCCACCATAAGCTTTACGTAAAACTACAGTAACTTTTGGTACAGTTGCCTCTCCATATGCATAAAGTAATTTTGCACCGTGTACAATGATTCCACCATATTCCTGTGCTGTACCCGGTAAGAATCCCGGAACATCAACCAAGGTAAGAATAGGTACGTTGAACGCATCGCAAAATCTTACAAATCTTGCAGCTTTTCGCGAAGCATTGATATCAAGTACACCTGCCAGATAATTGGGTTGGTTTGCTACAATACCAACCGACATTCCATTAAAACGAGCATAACCGGTAACGATGTTTGGTGCATAGTGACGCTGGATTTCAAGGAATTCTCCATTGTCAACTATTGCATGAATTACATCTTTTACATCATATGGCTTATTGGGATTTTCCGGAATGATAAAGTTGAGTGAATCTTCCAGTCTATCGATTGGGTCATTATTCGGAGCTAGTGGAGGATCCTCGAGGTTGTTTTGTGGCAGATAGCTTATAAGTTTTCTTATCAGCATGATTCCTTCCTGCTCATCGTCAGCAACAAAATGAGAAACACCAGATTTAGAACCATGAACCATAGCTCCACCAAGTTCTTCATCAGTAACAACTTCACCTGTAACAGTCTTAACCACCTTCGGACCTGTAACAAACATATTACTGGTTCCTTTGCTCATAATGATGAAATCGGTTAAAGCAGGAGAGTATACAGCACCACCAGCACAAGGACCAAATATGGCAGAAATTTGTGGAATTACTCCTGAAGCCATAATGTTACGCTCAAATATTTCAGCATAACCGGCCAGACTGTTAACGCCTTCCTGGATACGAGCTCCACCTGAATCATTAATGCCAATTAAAGGAGCACCCACTTTCATAGCCTGATCCATTACCTTGCAGATCTTATTTGCAAAAGCTTCTGAAAGCGAACCACCAAAAACAGTAAAGTCCTGTGAGAAAACATAAACTACCCGACCATCAATAGTACCATGCCCGGTTATAACACCATCAGAAAGAAAAGTCTGCTTGTCGATTCCAAAATTATGTGATCTGTGAGTCACAAACATGTCGAATTCAGCGAAACTGCCTTCATCAAGCAATAACTCGATTCTTTCACGGGCGGTGAGTTTTCCTTTAGCGTGCTGGGCATCTATTCTTTTTTGGCCGCCCCCAAGTTTTGCCAACTCTCTTTTTTCGAGAAGTTCCTTAATCTTATCCTCAAAAGCCATAGTTTGAAATTGTTTTACCGGTATGATTTGTTAGTGGATTCTCCGGTGATTTATAATTTATTTTTTTGATTTGTCTTCACAGAATTCGGTAAGTACGCCAAATGTTGATTTTGGATGCAGGAATGCAATTGTCATTCCTTCTGCTCCGGCCCGGGGTGTTTTATCAATTAATTGAACGCCTTTTTCTGCAGTCTCTTCGAGTGCCTGTTCAATGTTCTCTACTGCAAAAGCAATATGATGAATTCCTTCACCTTTTTTCTCGATGAATTTTCCAATAGGACCTTCAGCATCAGTTGACTCAAGTAATTCAATTTTAGTTTGTCCAACCATAAAGAATGCTGTCTTTACTTTTTGATCCTTAACTTCTTCAATTGCATAGCACTTTAAGCCCAAAATGTTTTCATAGTAAGGAATACTGGCATTCAAATCTTTAACAGCGATGCCAATGTGTTCAATATGTGTAGGTTTCATCTTTTGAAATTTTTTGCAAAAGTAGACAGTTATTTTTGATTACCCCAAACTTATCGCACTTTTAATTTGTAAAAATCTGATTTATTCTTGGTTACGTTTCAAAATATGAATGCCTGAACCATTATAACATAGCCATTAGTCAAGTGTTCTCTAAAAAAGAAAAAGGATCATGGCTGATGATCCTTTTTTCTTTTATTAATATTTACCTTATTAAATACTTTCACTGCCAAACTCCATCAGGTATGCTTTAATGAAATCATTCAATCCTCCGTCAAGAACTTCGTTTGTATCGGAAGTTTCATGATCAGTTCTCAAATCCTTCACCAATTTATAAGGATGCAACACATAACTTCTGATTTGTGATCCCCATTCTATCTTCTTCTTTTTACCTTCAATAGCAGCTATTGCTTCATTTTTCTTTCTCAGCTCTATTTCATACAACTGTGATTTGAGCATCTGGAGAGCTTTCTCACGATTCTGACCCTGAGATCTTGTTACCTGACATTCTATTATTATACCGGTAGGCTCATGTCGCAATCTTACAGCTGTTTCTACCTTATTAACATTTTGGCCACCTGGACCGCTTGATCTGAATGTATCCCATGTAATATCCGACGGATTTATCTGAATGTCAATTCGGTCATCAACAACAGGATAAACATAAACAGAGGCAAATGAGGTATGTCTTTTATTAGCAGAATCAAATGGAGACAACCGCACAAGCCGGTGAACACCATTCTCGCTTTTGAGATATCCAAAAGCATCATCTCCTTCAAATTCAAGTGTAACCGATTTAATTCCAGCCACATCACCTTCATGCAAGTCGATCTCTCTTACCTTAAAATCGTTTCTCTCACCATACCTTATATACATACGCATCAGTATTGAGGCCCAATCATTACTTTCGGTACCACCGGCTCCCGCATTTATCTGAAGTATGGCATTAAGGTGATCTTCCTCATTTCTGAGCATATTCCTAAGCTCAAGATCTTCAATCTTTTTGAGGGCGAGGTTATATTGATGATCGAGATCGGCTTCTTCGGCTTCATCAGCTTCAAAGAAATCATAGAAAACCACCAGATCATCAAAAGCAGATACAGCTGACTGGTAGTCAGATGTCCACTTTTTCTTTTCAGAAACAGCTTTTAGGAGAGCTTCGGCCTTTTTAGGGTCATTCCAAAAATCGGGCTGATGTGAAATGTCCTCTTCTTCTTTTATCTGCGCTAATTTACCATCAATGTCAAAGAAACCTCCTTAGAGCACTAAGCCGCTTCTTAAGGTCATTCACTTGCTCTTTCTGAACCATGGTTCTACTGTTTTCTTCTCATTAAATCATCAATAATTTCAAATACCAGGTCAGCTTCATAACCTTTTGCTATTGCAGGCTTTGCCAAACGGTGTTTAAAAAGCACTGTATTTGATTTATCGGTAACAGCAATCTTATGTTCAACCATATCAACAACCCTGTTACGATATTCATTCTTGTCAATTTCTTCCAGACCCTTATTAATTACATCACCTGGTATCTGACGTGCCTTCAATTCACCAATTATACGGGCTCTTCCCCAATTCTTATTACGGAATTTACTTCCCGCGTAAATCTTGGCATAACGCTCCTCATCAATAAAGCCTTCTTCAATAAGTGCGTCTATTGCTTGTTGGGTTTCCTTCTCACTCAACCCGAGTGCTAAAGCATGAACCTTTACCTCTACAAGGCATCTCTCCTGCATTGCACACCATCGACGGATTTTAGCAATCTCTTTATTAAGTCCGCTCATATCTAATTAGTTTAGACATTTATTTATTGTGCAAATATAAAATATTCTCCTGTCGAAGCAAAGATTTTTGTCCAAAAACTTAACAAAATGGCTGAAATTAATCCCTTTTTATTCTACTTTAATCAAATGTATTTGAAATATGAGAACTGAGTTAGCAGGTATCCCCGGTTGAATAGTACTCCCATATCCTAAGTGAGAGGGTATAAACAACCATCCTGAACCGCCTTCTCCAAAATACTGAAGTCCTTCCTTCCAACCATCAATAACGCCATTTAAAGGAAACCGGGCAGGATTATCCCCGGTAGTTGAATCAAAAACTTTCTTATTGGTTAGCATTCCTGAATAATGAACTATTACCACATTATTAATTGTTGGTTTGGGAAAATTTCCCGGATTCTCAATTATGTAATATAGTCCACTAGCTGATTTTTCAGCCGTCAAGCCTTCTGCTTGCAGATAATTGCGAATTATCTCATCGTCCCTTTCTCTGTAATCATCTTCCTTTTTACAGGATATCAAAACGGGCATAATGACTAGTATTATTAATACAATCCTTTTCATGCTGATACCTCCTGTAAGAGCTTTTCCACCAATTCGGGAACAGCTTTCCCCGCTGATTCTTTCATGACATTTATATCATTATTATAGTATGCTGCATTCGGATCTACCAGGTATTTACGACAGCCTTGTTTTGCATAATGTATTAGTCCTGCAGCCGGATATACCTGAAGTGAAGTTCCGATTATCAAAAGGTAGTCGGCTTCTGAAACAATCTGTGATGCTTCCTCTATTAATGGTACAGCTTCTCCGAACCATACAATATGAGGCCGGAGTTGACAACCTTTATCGCATTTATCGCCAATCTTAATATCCTTATATCCTATTGTATAAATCAATTCAGGATAGTCTTCACTTCTTACTTTTGTTAATTCTCCATGAAGATGAAGAATATTACTGGAACCTGCCCTTTCGTGCAAATCATCAACATTCTGAGTTATAATACTAACATCAAACTTCTCCTCAAGTCGTGCCAGTGCTTTATGAGCTTCATTAGGCAATGCTGTTTCCAGTTGTGACCTCCTTTTGTTATAAAATTCAATTACAAGTTCCGGATCGCGCAACCATCCATCAATTGTTGCCACATCTTCCACATGGTATTCTTCCCATAAACCGTTTGAGTCCCTGAAAGTCTTTAAGCCGCTTTCAGCACTCACACCTGCACCGGTGAGTACGGCAACTTTTTTCTTCATAATCTTGTCAATTCTATTAAAATAAACACTTTAAAGGCATTTAATTCACAAAAAAAGGAGCGAATTATTTCGCTCCTAATATATTATATAAAGCCTTACAAACGCAAGCAGTGTTTAATCTTCAAACAAGTTCATTTCGTCAAGAACTTTCATAGTTGCCTTTACATCATTTGCTGAATCTTTAAGCATCTTATGTTCTTCGGGAGTCAGATTAAGTTCAATAATTTCCTCAATTCCTTTAGCTCCCAATTTAACAGGCACACCCATATATACATCTTCTAATCCGTATTCACCATTGAGATATGCGCATACCGGGAAAATCCTTTTCTGATCATCAACAATTGCCTCTACCATCTGGGCTGCTGCTGCACCAGGTGCGTACCATGCTGACGTTCCCATCAGGTTTACAAGTTCCCCTCCACCTTTCTTGGTCCTTTCAACAATTTTATCAATTTCTTCTTTATTCAGCAAGTCAGTAACAGGAATTCCTGCTATTGATGTAAATCGTGGTAAAGGAACCATTGAGTCACCATGACCACCTAATAATAGCGAGTTTATATCCTTAGGAGAAACATCCAAAGCTTCTGCAAGGAAGGCCTTATATCTGCCGGTGTCTAGAATACCTGCCATCCCGAATACTTTGTCTGAACTCTTCCTTGCTGCTTTATAAGCTGCATAAGTCATTACATCAAGTGGATTTGAAACAACGATAATTATTGCTTCGGGAGAATATTTTATAACCTTTTGAGTAACCTCAATTACAATTGACGCATTGGTCTTAATAAGGTCATCCCTGCTCATTCCGGGTTTACGGGGTAATCCTGAAGTAATTACTACTATCGATGACCCCTTAGTTCTCAGATAATCGTTTGTTACTCCGACAACTCTGGTATTAAAGTTATTAATGGATGAGGTTTGCCAAATATCCAGAGCTTTTCCTTCAGCTACTCCCTCTTTGATATCAACCAGCACAACTTCACGTGTAAGATCCTTATGGGCAATCACATTCGCACAGGTAGCTCCTACATTACCAGCACCAATTACAGTTATCTTTTTCATTTTTTTATTATTAGTTCTTGTTTTCGTTCACATAGGTTTAATCCCAATGCAAAAAAGGGTCTTTTTTTTATTGGTCTTACAACAATAGTGGTCTATAAAAGTTTTTTTTCAGAGAGTTAAAATACAAACAGCTTTCCTCTTTTTCCACAGGTAGGACTTACTAAATAGCCGAAATCATAATTCATTTCAATGACAAACATTGCACTAAGATTTCTTGTTGGATCAGGATCATGATCTATCAGCATAGGAAAATTTAATCCTCTCCCTGTTTCTGTAGCTATATCAGTAAGATTATATGCCAATCTGATACCGGTTGATATCCCAAAATTCTCAGTTCCTACAATATATCCGCCAAACCCAACTACGAGTGAAACTAAGCTTTCATTTATCAACTCGTCAGGTTTTACCGGTGATATGAAATCTCCTCCATCATCCTCATACCCAACTTTTGTAACTTTCGACCACTGAGGGCCTACTTCAAAGTAGGTTCCGTTTTTATTTGCTCTGTACATAAGAGCCATGTCGAAGGATTCAATATTAAACTCCCTGTACTTCTCTCCCACATCAGGAATTGTATAATTGAATCCCTGGTTGATTGATGTTTTCATAACATCAAATGTAATTTGATGTTCCTGAATGAAATTGAAGCCCAATTTTCCACCGAATGTATAGCCGGGACGAAATTTGTGTGAAAGATACTGTTCGTCGAGAATCTGGAAGTTGTTCATGAAAGAAGTTCCAACCCCACCCTTGATTCCTATGTCAAACCAAGGCTGAGCCTTTATTCCGGCCATAATAAAAAATAAAACAATAACAGTAATCACTTTTTTCATATCCATAATATTTACCGGTTTAACTGGGTAAAATTAAAGTATTTGATGTTCCATTTTATTAAAATGTCGGGCTATATTCAAATATTTATCTCTATTTTTGCCAGTTAACTAATTGGTAAAAAACATGTACGCATTTTTGGAAGGCGTCCTTGAGTCTCTTAACCCGGCATCCGCAATTATAAATTGCAATGGAGTGGGTTATGAAATTGCCATTTCGTTGAATACTTACACTGTCATTAAAGATCAGAATAAATGCCGGTTACTGACCCATCTTGTTGTTCGTGAAGATGCTCATATACTTTTTGGTTTTGCAACTGAAAGTGAAAGAGTTTTATTCAGGCATTTGATTTCAGTTTCAGGTGTTGGCGCTAATACAGCCAGGCTGATCTTATCCTCTTTAACTCCTAACGAAGTGTCGGATGCAATTGTTAACGGGAAAGTTGCAATTCTTCAAAAAGTGAAAGGAATCGGAGGTAAAACGGCCCAAAGAATAATTATTGACCTGAAAGACAAGCTCGTGAAAGTATCAGGCATTCAAGATATTTTAGATACTCCGCACAATACGAATAAAGAAGAGGCGTTATCTGCATTAATTCTTCTTGGCTTTAACAAGTCACTGGCCGAAAAAACGATAGATAAGATTTTACAAGATGAAGGAGTATCCATTTCTGTTGAGCAATTAATAAAGAATTCACTTAAGACTTTGTAATTTCGGAGATATGCTTTTCAGATTGTTTAAATCAAAATGCCAATATAGTTATGAGTGGATTTACTTTTCACTCAAATAGATAATAGACTGAGTAAGAACACACAAATAAATTATATTGTTCCTTGGAGCGGATAATAAAATACCTGTTAAGAATTTTTACACTGCTTTTCGTCGTGACCCTGTTGTGGGGCATTTTAATTACACCTGTAAATTCAGCAGCACCCGAAAGCACTCTGAACCAATATTCACCCCCTGATACGTTACTTCCGGGCGAATTAAGATATCCTATACCCACACCTCAACCTGGTGAATTGCCTGCAAGTGATGAAGACAATAAGCTTTATCTGGGTAATCCATCAAATATCACTGATGAATTTGTTTATGACCCTGTTACTAATACCTATACTTATAAGAAGAAGGCAGGTACCCTCGATATCTCAAGTCCTATTGGATATTCGCTCCAGGAATATCAGGAACTCGATATGGAAAGGTCATTGCAAAGCTATTGGCGGCAAAGGGCCTTAGGTACAGGAGCAGGTGCCAGAACCGGAATCATTCCTCAGATCCATATTGGCGGTGAAGTGTTTGACAGAATTTTCGGAGGTAATACTATTGACATCCGACCACAAGGTACAGCTGAAGTAACTTTTGGTATACTCTCTAACCGTCGTGATGACCCAGCTCTTGATCTAAGACAAAGACGAACCACGAATTTTGATTTTCAACAGAAAATTCAAATGAGTGTGATGGCCAAAATTGGAGACAAAATTGAATTTAATACCAACTACAATACTGAAGCTACATTCGATTTTGAGAATAAACTAAAATTGAAGTACGAAGGGAAAGAGGATGAGATTATCAAACTAATTGAAGCCGGCGATATCACTTTCCCTCTTACAAGTACTTTAATCACAGGAAGTCAGAGCTTGTTTGGCCTCAAAACTCAATTGCAGTTTGGTAAAGCTACCGTAACTGCAGTTTTCTCACAACAGAAAAGCGAAACATCAAACATTACCGTTCAGGGAGGGGCACAGACCAGCGAGTTTAGTCTCACCGCTCTCGATTATGAAGACAATAAACACTTCTTCCTTGCTCAATACTTCGCAGATAATTATGATAATGCATTGAGTACACTTCCAATTATTAATTCAAATATCAATATTACAAAGATTGAGGTTTGGGTAACCAATATTGGACCGGCGGTAACTGATAACAGAAATATTGTTGCATTTCAGGATCTCGGAGAAAGGAATCCTTATAATCAGACAATAATACCGAATGCCGGCATTTTTTATCCCGATAATAGGTCAAACGATTTGTTGACAAAATTCGATACAGCAACCATACGAAACATAAACCAGGTTACGCAATATCTGACAGGAGCCCCCTTTGGTTATGTTGCAGGAACTGATTTTGATAAGGTTGAAAATGCTCGTCGTTTAAACTCAAGTGAATATACTTTCAACTCTAAGCTTGGTTTTATATCATTAAATGCTGCACTTAATTCCGACCAGGTACTGGCTGTAGCATATCAGTATACTGTGATCGGACAGGAACAGATATACCAGGTTGGTCAGTTCTCTGATGAAGGAATCACTACTCCTTCAGCCCTAATGGTTAAGCTATTGAAGAGTACTGCTCTCAATACTAAAATTCCAATGTGGCGTCTCATGATGAAAAACGTATATAACATTGGTGCTTTCCAGGTGAACAAAGACGATTTTATCCTGAACATACTTTATTCAGGTAACGAGAATACAGTTCCAACAGGATACTTTACTGATGGCCCTCAGGGTGTTACAGGTGTTCCTCTAATTAGGGTTTTTAATTTTGATAACCTTGACCCACAGCTGAATCCACCACATGATGGATTGTTCGACTTTATAGATAATGCCGGACAAAGTGGGGGTACTATTCAGTCATCTAACGGTAGGATTTACTTCACTGTTAGAGAACCTTTCGGAAGTTATCTGCGACAAAAACTCCAGGACCAGCAATTGGGAGATAAGTACGCATTCGACTCACTTTACACTTTGACAAAAAGCGGTGCACAGCAATATCCCGACAGGAATAGATATCTTATCGAAGGGCAGTATAAATCGCAGTCCGGTTCAGAAATATCACTTAACGCACTTAACGTTCCTCAGGGTTCAGTAAGAGTAACTGCCGGTGGTATTCCTCTGACTGAAAATGTTGACTACACAGTTGACTATACACTAGGAAGAGTAAAAATTATTAATGAAGGTATCCTGAATTCTGGAACACCTCTTAACATTTCCCTTGAGAATAATGCCACCTTCAACCTGCAACAACAAACAATGATGGGGGCACATGTTGACTACAAATTCAGCAACAACTTCCTGGTAGGTGCTACTATTCTTAATCTGCATGAAAGGCCACTGACACAGAAAACCAATTTCGGGCAGGAACCAATCTCCAATACAATGTGGGGATTGAATTTTGATTATCAAACTGAATCGTTATGGTTGACACGACTTGTTGATAAATTGCCATTCTATGGAACGTCAACACCTTCACGTATTCAGATCAATGGAGAGATGGCTCACTTTATTCCAGGGCATTCCAGAGCCGTTGGAAAAGCAGGAACTTCTTATATTGATGATTTTGAGGGCAGTAAGTCAACTATTGACCTTAAAAATGTAGGTACTTGGTTCTTATCGAGTATTCCAAGAGGCCAAACCACGCGCGACATGTTCCCCGAAGGAGTCTACAGCTCTGATTTATCATCGGGATATAACAGGGCGTTATTAAGTTGGTACACTATCGATCCATTGTTTTATGATAAAAACAGCCGATTGAGACCATCTAATATCAGTAAAGACGAACTTTCAAGGAACTCTACAAGGTATATATCGGAAAAGGAAGTATTCCCCAATGTATCAAAAGATCATTCATTGCCAATGAACCTCCAGGTTCTAAACCTTGCTTACTTCCCCGCCGAAAGAGGTCCCTACAACTATGATGTTACCCCTACAAGTCTTTCAGCCGGTTTGAATGAAAACGGTCTGCTCGAAGATCCTTCATCCAGATGGGGAGGTATAATGAGGAAGATCGAATCGACCGACTTTGAGGCTACTAATGTAGAATACATAGAATTCTGGCTCATGGATCCATTCTCTGAAGATTCTACCCATGTTGGAGGTGATTTGTACTTTAACCTTGGTGATATTTCAGAAGATATTCTTCCTGATGGAAGAAAGAGCTATGAGAACGGACTTCCAACTAGCGAAGTTGTCGTTGATGTTGATACAACTTCCTGGGGTCGCGTTCCAACACTTCAGGCTCTGGTTAATGCATTCGACAATGACGTTAATTCCCGTCCTTTCCAGGATGTTGGATATGATGGTCTAATGGATACTGATGAGCAATCCTTCTTCAATGATACATATCTTGAACAGATAGCCAATCAGTTCGGAACTGCTGCACCTGCCTATATGAATGCGTTAAACGACCCTTCTGGTGATAACTACCATTTCTTCAGGGGTGCGGATTATGACAATGATCCAAAATATAGCAGTATTACCGAGCGTTACAAGAGATATAGCGGAACTGAAGGCAACTCTCCTGCTTCCGAACAATCATCCGAAGAATTCCAAACACAGGCGACTACACTTCCAAACGTTGAGGATATAAACCGTGATAACACTCTTAATGAACAGGAAAGGTATTTCCAGTATCATATCGAACTTGACCCCAACAATATGGAAGTGGGTCAGAATTATATCGTAGATATTCAGCAACCCGAAGAACCAATACGACTTGAAAACGGCAAAACAGCTAATGTAAAATGGTATCAGTTTAAAGTTCCTGTACAAAGTCCTTCGCGGGTAGTAGGAAATATTCAGGACTTTAAGAGCATCCGCTTCATGCGTATGTATCTGAAAAACTGGGAGCAACCTGTTGTTCTCCGTTTTGCCACCCTCGAACTAGTCAGAGGTGAATGGAGGAAATATTATGATAATCTCCTTGCTCCGGGTGAATATATTCCCGATCCAAACCAAAGCCTTACCTCTTTCGACATTTCATCAGTTAATATTGAAGAGAACAGAGGTCGCGATAATGTGAACTACGAATTACCTCCTGATATTGAGCGCGAAATTAACGTTGGAACAACAAACCTTACTCAGTTAAATGAGCAGTCAATGGTTTTAAAAGTTTGTGATCTCCTTGATGGTGATGCTCGTGGAGCTTACAAGACAACAGATTTTGATTTCCGTCAATACAAAAGATTACGCATGTTTATTCATGCAGAAAAGGTTAGAGAACTTGAAGAGCTTCAAACAGGAGAGCTTACTGTATTTATCAGAATCGGTTCCGACTTCACCGAAAATTATTACGAGTACGAAGTTCCTGTAGAATTTACCCCATGGGGTACTACTTTCAACGAACCAAGAGCTATTTGGCCATCTAATAATGAGATGAATATTGAGCTTCAGAAGTTTGTTGACGCAAAACAACAGCGCAACAATACAATGGGTACACCTGGCTCTATGGTTACTACTATTACCCCGTTTGAAGTCTATGACGGCAGAAATAAAATTACTGTAGTTGGTATGCCGAGCCTAAGCGACATAAAGGCATTCATGATTGGAGTCAGAAACCCGAAGAAACAAATCTTCAATGATAATGATGACGGAGAAGCCAAATGCGCTGAAATCTGGGTAAATGAACTTCGCCTTACAGACTTTGATGAAACCAGCGGCCTGGCAGCAACAGCAAGAATTGCAGCCAATCTTGCCGATCTTGGTAATGTAGTCATCTCCGGTGCTTATTCAACACCCGGTTTCGGAAGTATTGAAAAGAAAGTAAATGAACGTTCACAAGAGGCTTCAGGTCAGTTTGATATTGCTACTAACATACAATTGGGTAAGTTTTTCCCTGAAAAAACGGGAATTAAGATTCCAATGCACGTTGACTATTCTGAATTAAGATTGACTCCTAAATATAATCCTCTCGATCCTGATATATTATTTAAGGACCAGATACGTGAACTTGAAGCTGATGCTAAAGATTCTATCAGAAATAAAGTCCAGGATATCACACGCAGGAAGAATATCAACTTTGTGAATGTACGTAAAGAAAAGGTTGGACAGACAGGAAAACCAAGAATTTACGATATAGAAAATTTTGATTTTACCTATGCCTTTACTGAAATCTATCATCAAAATATAGACGTAGAATATGATCGCAGAAAGCAGTACAGGGGAGGAATTGGGTACAACTTTATAAACAACCCTAAACCTGTTAAGCCATTCCAAAAAATAAAGACTTTCCAGGGAAAGGCCTTTACACTTATTAAAGACTTTAACTTCTACTATATGCCTAAAATGTTCTCATTCAGAACTGATATGAACAGGCAATATAATGAGAAGCTGCTTCGTAACAAGAGTGCTGCATTGATTCTTCTTGAGCCTACTTACATCAAAATGTGGGACTGGAATAGGATATATGACCTGAAATTTGACCTTGCACAATCTCTTAAACTGGAATACCAGGCTAATGCAAACGCATATATCGATGAACCTCCAGGAAGAATTGATAAGTCGGCATCTGATTATGAGAGAAGAAAAGACTCTATCTGGAATGAAGTCATGAACTTTGGTTCAATGAACCGATTCACCCAGAACTTCTCCTTAAATTATATAGTGCCAATCAATAAAATACCTATACTTAACTGGGTTACATTAAATGCCAGATATAACAGTACATTCAGGTGGGAAGCTTCGCCAAGATCCATCCAGGATATAATGGGAAATACTATCGAAAATTCAAATACTGTTAATGTAAATGGTAATGCCCGGTTAACTAACCTGTATAACAAAGTCGGATTCCTCAAGAAACTTAATCAATCTGCGAATCAAAGAGGTCGGCAGCAAGTACCCGGAGGTAGAAGACCGCAACAAGAGATGCAAGAGGAGAATCAAGTAGTGCAGGATACTACAAAGAAAGCCACTTCTGTCGCTATTATGAAAGCTCTTGGAAATGGAGCTGTCAAACTGCTTATCGGATTTAAAGATGTTCAGTTTAACTACAGCGAATCGAATGGGACATTGCTACCCGGATTCATGCCTAAACCAGATATCCTTGGAAACCGTTTAACAGATATGGCTCCTGGTTTACCATTTGCTTTTGGAAGTCAGGATGACATCCGTTGGGAAGCTAAACGCAATGGCTGGTTAACAACTGATACCTTGTTAAATAATCCATATGTTACTCGTCTTACCAAAGACCTTACCGGTAGAGCAACATATGAGCCGTTCCCTGAATTCAGAATAGAATTCAATGCTGATAAAAAGGAATCATTTGGACACCAGGAATATTTTAAAGCCAACGCGAATGGCGATTTCGAGTCGAGCGGAATTCAGGAAAGAGGATCATTCAGTATTTCGTTCCTTACTATGAAAACAGCTTTCAAGAAAGATGATGATCAGAATGTATCTTCGACCTTTGAAGAATTTAAAGACAATCGAAGAATCATAGCAGCACGTCTTGGTGCGGCCAATCCCGCATCCGGTGGAATAAATGACACTACCGGATATCCAATTGGGTATGGTCCGGCTTCCCAGGAAGTTCTTATCCCGGCGTTCATCGCAGCATACACAGGCAGGTCTGCAAAAGATGTTAGTTTAAGCCCATTCCCAAAAATTCCAATTCCAAACTGGCGATTCACATATACAGGATTGACAAGACTTGAATTCTTCAAAAAGTATTTCAAACAGTTTAGTATTGGACATTCTTACAGATCAGCTTACTCAGTTGGCTCTTACTTATCGAATATTGAATACGAAGAAGAACTGGGATTCCCTGTCAACCTCGATGAAGCAGGTAATTTTATTCCTGAAAACAGGATTGATGTAGTAACAATTTCTGAACAGTTTGCTCCATTATTCAATATTGATATGACCTGGAATAATAGTCTGCTGTCGAAAATTGAATTTAAGAAGTCAAGAAGTCTTTCACTTAGCTTTACAAATAACCAGTTGACTGAGGTATCAAATAATGAAATAGTTATAGGAGTCGGATACAGATTTAAAGATGTCAGGCTGAACTTATCAAGTGGAGGAAGACGTCAACAACTCAAGAGTGACCTCAATGTTAAGGCTGATGTTTCAATTCGGGAAAACAAAACTGTATTGAGACGACTGGACGAAAACATTAATCAGATTTCTACCGGTAACAGGATGGTTTCAATTAATACATCTGCCGACTATGTGATTAATCAAAGGTTTAATGTCAGAATCTTCTTTGACAAAACTATTACCAATCCCTTCGTATCAAACCAGTTTGATAACTCAACAACCAATGCGGGTATAAGCCTCAGATTTACACTTGCTCAATAGGATTTAAAAAATAATGATGAAGAAAGTTAGATTTGATTAAGGCGATTTCTTACTTTTGGCGAAAATTCAATAATTAAAAAAATATAGGATATGAACATTCCAGTTGATCTGAAGTACACAAAAGACCATGAATGGATTAGACTTGAAAACGATCATGCAGTTGTAGGAGTTACTGACTTCGCACAAGGTGAATTAGGTGACATCGTTTTCATAGAAGTTGAAACTGTTGGTGAAACTCTTGAAGAAGGTGAAACCTTCGGAAGTATAGAAGCAGTTAAAACTGTTAGTGATTTGTTTATGCCTGTTTCTGCAGAAGTACTCGAATACAATGAAGCTCTTAACGCAAATCCCGAATTAATAAATAAAGATCCTTATGGTGAGGGATGGATCGTCAAAGTTAAAGTTGATAATCCTGATTCGCTCAATCATTTGCTAAATGCAGAAGATTATAAAGATCTGATTGGCGCGTAATTTGTGCTTTTCGCGCAAAAGCGATTACATTTTGAGGATTCTGCCATTAGAAATTAAAAAATCTGTTTCGATGAGTTTGATTTACAGGATAAATGTAATATCTTTGTAACAGAATAAGAAGTGTACTTATTCATAACTGATAACACACTCATTTAAAACAAAAACAATTAGTAATCAACAATATGGAAGCAAAAAAGACACCGAAAGCTGACTTGGAAAACAAGAGAACTTTCTTTGTTCAGATCGGATTGGTTGTTGCCCTTGCTGTTATGCTCGTCGCTTTCGAATGGAAAACATACGACGTTAAGCAAGTAGAAATGGGAGCACGCCAAGTCGAAATCCTTGAAGAGGAAATGGTTGAAATAACTCAACAGAATAAACCTCCTCCACCTCCTGCTCCACCGGCACAAACCACTTTGATCCATATTGTTACTGACGATGTGGAAGTTGAAGACGACCTTATCATCGATGTAGAAGCTGATGAATTAACAGTCATTGATACTTATACTCCTCCGGCAGTTGTTGAAGAAGAAGAAGTTGCAGAAGCTGAAATTTTTACTGTTGTTGAGGAATCACCTGCATATCCGGGTGGTGATGAAGCCCGTATCCGATTCTTACAGGAAAATATCCAATATCCACAAATGGCAAGAGAAAGTGGTATCCAGGGAACTGTTTACGTTACTTTCGTTGTTGAAAAAAATGGTAATGTTACCGATGTAAGAGTTCTCCGTGGTATCGGTGGTGGTTGCGACGAGGAAGCTATTCGTGTTATCAAAGCTATGCCAAAATGGAATCCTGGTAAACAAAGAGGTAAACCGGTGCGTGTACAGTTCAACATGCCTATTAAATTCACCCTTGCAGGTTAATTTCTAGCCAGATATTTTACAGGGATAGCAAGTGCTATCCCTTTTTTTTGCTTTAATCTTAACCAACTTTATCTCAAAGTTTACCAAAAAAAGTTAAAAAAAGTTATCTTTACCTATTTAAAATTATTTTTGCAAATAACCTTGTTGCACCGGGTAAGCAACTAATTGATATACAGATGAAAAAATGTCTTTCTCTGCCATTTATTGGTCTAATTTTAATGCTGCTAAATACTTCAGCATACGCTCAAAACAGGCACCAAATCGATAGCACTTCCAGAGACTTTGATTTTATTAAAGATGATTTTATTGTCGCTGCTTTAGATAGCCTCGCCAATCTCCGGTATTTTGAAGGATTCGAATGTGCCACATCCGATGAACTTGAAAATGTTTTCGGCTTTTCTAATGGATTTGTACCGGTATATTCCGATTCTGTTTATGCTGAACGTATGCGCCGCCTTGATGCAACCACGCCTATAAAATTAACTTACAACCAATACGTAAAAGATTATATTGAACTCTATGCAGTAAAAAAAAGATTGCTTACTCAAAGAGTTATGGGTCTTGCTCAGATATATTTTCCAATGTTTGAGGAGCAACTTGACCGGTTTAATATGCCTCTCGAATTAAAGTATCTGGCAATTGTTGAATCGGCCCTGAATCCTGAAGCCCGCTCAAGAGTTGGTGCAACCGGATTATGGCAGTTCATGTATGGCACAGGGAAAATGTATGACCTCAAAGTCTCATCTTTCGTCGATGACCGTCGTGATCCTATCAAATCTACAATCGCCGCCTGCGAACACATGAATGATTTATACAAAATGTATAACGACTGGTTGCTTGTTCTTGCTGCTTATAATTCAGGAGCAGGTAATGTTAATAAAGCTATCAGGAGATCCGGTGGTAAAATGGATTTTTGGCAGATAAGACCCTTCTTACCACTTGAAACAAGGGGCTACGTTCCGGCTTTTATTGGTGTGACATATGTAATGACTTATGCAGCAGAACACAACCTGAAACCTGTAAGTCCCCGAATTCAGCATTACGAAATTGATACAGTTACTGTAAAAGATATCCTCACCTTCCAACAGATTTCTGAGTACATGCAGATTCCTGTTGAAGACCTACAGTTCCTGAATCCGTCCTTCAAGTCAGGAGTAATCCCGGCTGTTGATGGGAAACCCTATACATTAAGATTACCTAAAAAATATGTACCATCATTTGTAAACAATGAAGCTCAGTTGTACGCCCTTTTATCACAAAAGGAAACTGAAAAACAAGAGCTTCTTACTATGATGAAAACCGTGACACAAGCCGAATATCATAAGGTTAAAAGAGGAGAGAGCCTGGGTCGTATTGCTTCAAAATATCATTGCTCAATCAGTGATCTTAAGAGGTGGAATAAAATTAAAGGAACAACTATCCAAATAGGCCAACGTTTAATTGTCAGACCAGAAACCACAATTGAACAACCTGTTTATTATGCAAAAAAGAGTGAACCAAAGGCAGAACCGGAAAACCTTGCTTCTAAATCCTCTCAAGCAAAAGAAACAGTTGAGAAGTCAGATTCCAAATCAGAAGATATAGCTTCGGCCGATACTTCTAACCAACCCAAAACAGTTATCCAAACCGAGAATATTACTCATAAAGTAAAAAAGGGTGAATCACTCAATCTGATTGCCAAAGAACACAAGGTGCAGATATCCGATATTCAGGAATGGAATAAATTAAAAGGCACAACAATTCACCCAAATCAGGTTCTGGTAGTCGGTAAAAAAGAAATTATCACTCCGGTTTCTGAAGAAGAACTGGCAGCTAAAACACCGGCTAAGCAGAATAAAAGTGATTTCATTTATTACACAGTTCAGCAAGGCGATACATTGTGGACAATAGCTCAAAAGCATAACGGTGTGTCAGTTGAGGAATTAAAGAAACTCAATAATATTATAAACGAAAAATCCCTTAAACCGGGACAAAAAATAAAGGTTGCAGTTGCATCATGAAGAACCTGATTTATATACTTATTGCTTCTTTATTGATTGTTGGGGTATCCTCCTGCAAATCAGATAAACCAACCAAAGCAAACGCTACAGGAAAACCAAATGAAGTAATAGTTATATGCGAAGATAATCTATGGAAAACATCCATTGGTGATTCTATAAGACTATTCTTTTCCGAAGATAGAGTGGGTTTACCTCAGCCAGAACCCTTATTCAAACCGGTACAAATTAAAATTGACGAATTCAACCGGGTTTTCCAGACTCATAGAAATGTGCTTAACGTATTCATTGACAGCTCCCTCACTACTGCTCGTTATGAAATGGGCCATAATGTTTACGCGCGGCCACAGACAATTGTAAAAATCTCAGCACCTACTATTGAACTTCTTAAAGAAGAATTTTCAATGCGCAAAAGAGAAATATATAACCTGTATGAAAATGCTGATATTAGGCGATTGCAGGATATGTATACAAAATCAAAAAATGCTAAAGCGATTGAGCTAATTGAGAATAAGTTCAATATTAAAATGAACGTACCTGCCGACTATTTCGTCGCAGTTAATAAAGAGAACTTCCTCTGGCTCAGAAAAGAGGCGAATATCCTCAGCCAGGGAATACTTATATATTCTTATCCTTATACTGACACAAATGCATTTAACGTTCGGAAAATTGTATCTGTAAGAAATCAGTTCACCAGTTTGTATGTACCAGGATCTCTCGATAGCTCTTATATGGTAGTCGCTGATAACATGATTAAACCGGTTACCCGAACCCTTGAGTTAAAAAAATATCTGGCCGTTGAAACCCGTGCCTTATGGGATGTAGAAAATGATTTTATGGGTGGTCCGTTTATTAATTATACATTGGTCGATAAAAAAAATAATATGGTGATCGCACTCGATGGTTATGTATATGCTCCTAATAAAGATAAAACCGGTTTGCTTAAAGAAGTGCAATCCATCCTTCTGACATTCGACTTCATTGATAAATAGTCACTCGGGCACTCTATTGATTTTCAGTGTATTGCATTTTCTGAAACGTTAAAAAATGTTATAAACCGCTATTATGTCATTAATTTGACATATATTTGCCTCCTGCTTTTTTGAAGGGAAGTTTCAGGCAAAAAACAATTCCCTGATAAGAGTGTTTAGAATTAGTCGCTGAATATTAATATTGCGACGCGGTCTGATTATCAATTTCTTATCGGACTTTAGCTAACGGTCATAACTCTTTGCAGTGCCTACATATGACCCATTTATTAACGAAATCAGATGTGATGTATCATAAGAGTATCAGATTTTTGTCATACGCTTTGATAATAACACTTATACTTTTTATTCCCGAATCATGTACAATTTCTCATGATCAGTCCTTTCTAAAAAGCGGGCAAACGGGTGGCTTATTAAAAGATATTAAAAGTCGCGGCAAATTAGTTTCCTTAACTGACGATAATTCGCTGAACTATTTTACCTATGAGGGTGAAGCTCATGGTTTTCAATATGATTTGTTGCAGCGTTTTGCTACTCATCTTGGTGTATCGCTCGAAATTATTGTAGAACCAAATGCCTATAAAGCACTGCAATATCTGCAACAGCGCCGTGTTGATATTATAGCAATGGAATTGCCGACAATAAACGATGATAATTTCGATATTGCATACACCTCTCCTCTTTATTATGATTACCAGGTTCTTGTACAGCAAAAACCACAGAACTGGTTCAAGATTCACAATACAACAGGATACCGTGATTATATGGTAAATAATCCTGAGGATTTGAAAAGTAAATCGATTACAATATCCGCCAATAAGCAAATACAATGCTACTTAAGTGATATTCAGCATTTAACTGAAAATGAAGTGGAAATAGTTGCTGATTACAACGCTTCTCCAACTCAACTGTTTGAGGACTTGTCGTATGGCGAAATAGACTATACTTTAGCCTATGAAACAACCGCTAAAGCACTTTGTCTCACTTATACAAACCTGGACTCACGAGTTAGAGTTAGCCCTCAAATTGGCATTTCGTGGGTCGTTAGAAAGGGTGCCGTTAACTTGCACGAAGAAGCCAATAACTGGATTGAGGATTTTCGCAACTCGAGAGAATTTGCCAGTATAAAATCAAAATATCACAACAATCCACGCTGGGTGAACATTGCATTAGGTAAGCCAGTCAGAAAAAAGTCAATTTCCGATTACGACGAAGTAATTAAACAGTTGAGCAATAATATCGACTGGGATTGGCGGTTAGTGGCAGCTCTTATTTACCAGGAGTCAAAGTTCAATATGAATGCCACATCCTACAGAGGAGCATTCGGATTAATGCAGCTAATGCCGGCGACAGCAATAAAATTTGGTGCAAGCATAAACTCCTCTGCCACAGAACAAATAGCAGCAGGAATACGACTCATTAACCACCTCGACAAACGGCTCAGCACACTCGTTCCAAATGATAATGAGAGAAAGAAATTCGTATTGGCAGCTTATAACATTGGTCTCGCCCATATTCTTGATGCCATTAGCCTCGCTGAGAAACATGGAAAAGACCCTACTCTTTGGAGCAACAATGTGGAATATTTCTTACTTGCTAAATCAAAGCCTGAATATTACAATGATCCGGTTGTAAAATATGGTAAAATAAGTGGCCGTGAAACGCATCGTTTTGTACTCGATGTAATGGACAGATACGAGCATTATAAGGCACTGGCATTAAAGTAAATCAATTTCTTAATTCCGGTTCCATAGCCGAACATAGTGTAGAAATTGTCACTTCAATTGGCCGGAATTCAAAATCAATCATCTTTCTGATTTTCTCATTTGAGTAATGGTTATCGTGCCTTGACGTATTTGCGGTTTCTTTCGTAATCAGAGGTTTATCATTCATAAGAGTTGCTCTGATAGCTTCAAATCGCCACACTAATTCCAAAGCAAAGTCAGGAACTGCAATCTTTGGCACTGATTTATTAAAACCTTTTGCAATAAGGCTAAAGATCGTTTTGTAAGAATAGTTACCTGCTGCTACTACGAATCTTTCATTCTCTATATCACTTTCCATCAGCAATATCATGGCTTTAACCACATCTTCAACATCAACAAAGCTATTTGAACCGCGACCGTAAAACAGTGAATTCTTATAAATGGTCTTAAACATACGGGTACTCCCCTTCTCCGGATGTCCATAACCCAAAATTATCGCCGGATTAACAACTACAACCGGCAGACCTTCTGCACTAGCTCTCCATACTTCCCTCTCTGCAAGATATTTGCTTTTTGAGTATTTAGAATTATACTGTGTGTTCTTCCACTCTGAATTCTCATCGATTATATTTGTTTCTTCCGATCGGCCCAAAGCAGCAATACTACTTACATAACAGAGTTTTTTAACTCCCGCAACCAATGCTGCATTCACCATATTTGTAGTTCCCTCAACATTGACTTTCATCATTTTATTTTTGTCCCTTGGATCAAAAGAAACAATTGCAGCACAATGATATACCTGATCCACACCCTGCATAGCCTCTTCAAGTAATACAACATCAAGGACATCACCCTTTATCCAATCAACCTTCTTTAACACCTCAGGATCACTTCCCAATGATTTAAAAATAGTCCGGGTTCTTTCCAGATTCTTCTCTGTATATAGAATTGCTCTTACATCCTTTCCTTCCTTCAGCAAAGAGTGTAATAAGTAAGAACCAACCAAACCGGTAGCACCTGTAACAAAAATCATAGTAGTATTTAAATTAGTAAAGGTAATAATATAGACCGTGCATCCATAATTCAATCTATGTAACGATCAAGGTACAGCAAAGTTTAATAATTACTTACCTTTGCCAGTTAATAATTAAAAGCCGAAATCAACTGATACAGTTATGAATTTTATAGAGGAACTGCGCTGGCGAGGAATGATCCACGATGTAATGCCCGGCACTGAGGAGTTGCTGAAGAAAGAAATGGTTTCAGCCTATGTAGGAATTGACCCAACCGCCGATTCACTTCATATTGGGCACCTCGTGGGAATTATGATGCTGAAACATCTTCAGTTAAGTGGTCACCAACCTATAGTTCTTATCGGAGGAGCCACAGGAATGATTGGAGACCCTTCGGGAAAATCAGAAGAACGTAATCTTCTTGATGAGCCTACCCTTCGTAAAAACCAGGAAGGCATAACCAGGCAGATCGCCCGACTATTGGATTTCGACAAAGTCAAAAACAACCATGCTATTGCTGTAAACAACTACGACTGGATGAAGGAATTCTCATTCCTTTCATTTATCCGTGACGTTGGCAAACATATTACAGTAAATTATATGATGGCCAAAGACTCAGTTAAAAAGAGGTTAACAGGGGAGGCCGGTGATGGTATGTCATTCACAGAATTTACATACCAACTTGTGCAAGGTTATGACTTCCTCTATTTATTTCAGAATCATAATTGTAGGCTCCAGATGGGCGGTTCTGACCAATGGGGTAACATCACCACAGGCACAGAGCTTATACGTCGTAAAACAGGTGGAGAAGCATTTGCCCTTACCTGTCCTCTTATAACTAAAGCCGACGGCAGTAAATTCGGAAAAACAGAGTCCGGTAATATCTGGCTTGATCCCGAAAAAACCTCACCATATAAGTTCTATCAGTTTTGGCTCAACACTTCCGACGCTGATGCAGAAAAGTATATTAAAATATTTACTCTGCTTGAAAAAGATGAAATTGAAAACCTTATTACAGAATATTCTCAGGCACCACATTTAAGGATACTACAAAAAGCATTGGCAAAGGATCTTACTGTTAGGATTCACTCTGAACAAGACTTTAACTCCGCAGTTGAAGCGTCAGAAATACTGTTTGGTAAAGGAACCACCGAAACCCTTAAAAATCTTTCGGAAGAAGTTCTTTTATCAGTTTTTGAAGGAGTCCCAACGTTTGATATTGACTTTAAGCAAATTGAAAGTGGATTAAACCTTGTTGATCTTGTTGCCGGAGCAACACAAATATTTTCCTCAAAAGGAGAGGCCCGTCGTATGCTGAAGGATGGCGGAATCCAGTTGAATAAAGAGAAAATGGGTGATGACATTTTAATAACCACTGATTCCCTGCTCAATAAAAAATACTTGCTTATTCAGAAAGGTAAAAAGAACTACTACCTCTTAGTGGCTAAATAATGAAAAAAATCGCCGTTTTCGCTTCCGGAAGTGGCACTAATGCCCAGAACCTGGCCCAATATTTCTCTAAAGGGAATAAAGCCAGGATTGCTGCAATTTATTGCAATAATCCATCAGCAGGTGTTATTAAACGAGCAGAATATCTTAATATTCCAATTATTCTTTTTAACAGAGAAGACCTGTGCAACAATAATAATGTACTCCAAAGTCTGATTAATCAAGACATTGATCTTATTGTCCTGGCCGGTTTCTTGTGGCTCATGCCAAAAAATATTATTAAATCTTTTCAGGGTAGAATTGTCAACATACATCCGGCGCTGCTTCCTCTTTATGGAGGAAAAGGTATGTATGGTTCAAAAGTTCATGAATCCGTTATAAGGGACAGGCAGAAAGCATCTGGAATTACTATTCATATTATTGATGAAGAGTACGACAAGGGGCAAACATTATTTCAGGCTACTTGTGAAATCACTGATGATGATACAGCCGAAACCCTTGCAGGGAAGATACATGAACTTGAATACATGTACTTCCCTAAGGTTATTGACGAATACCTCGATAAAATATAGCAATTGTATCAGATAATCAGATACCTGACTTATACTTTCTGAAGACTTCAGTCATTCTGGGTAGTATAATTTGCAGATCGCCTACCACACCATAATCCGCGGCACTGAAAATTGGGGCTTCCGGATCTTTATTAACGGCTACAATTACCTTGCTCGAGTTGATACCGGCCAAATGCTGTATTGCTCCCGAAATCCCAAGGGCGAAGTAAAGTGTTGGTGCGACTACCTTACCTGTTTGTCCAACATGTTCGTGGTGAGGTCTCCAACCTTCATCCGAAACTGGCCGGGAACAGGCAGTTGCAGCACCTAAAACCTCTGCGAGGTCTTCCAATGGTTTCCAGTTTTCAGGCCCTCTCATACCCCTACCTCCTGAAACTATTATCTCAGCTTCTGTCAATAAAACCTTACCTGTCTGAACATCTGTTGAAAGTACTTCAATTGAATGGCTCGTTTCTGTGAAGTTAAAATCTTCAATAACCGGTTGCACTACATTTTCGATTACCCCAAAAGTGTTCTGCGATAAAGTAACGATCTTAACACTGGTCTTTACAACCTGTTTGGTTATTGATTTGCCTGAGAATGCCTTTTTAATCACCGTGAAGGGCTCATAAGATACAGGTATACCGATAACAGCACTTGCATAACCGGCTTTCAGCTTAACCGCTAATCTCGGTGCAATGGCCCTTCCTGTAAGGTTGTGTGGCATTATGATAATACCAGCATTTATGATCTCTGCCAATCCGGCAACCATATTTGAAGAAACCGAGTCATCAAGGTGTTGTGTTTTATTTAAATGTCTGATTTCGGAGGCTCCGTAATGCCCAAGCTCTGCAACAGCTTCACGTGAAGCCTCTCCAGCAACCAGAACATGTAGCTTTGACTTAGTAGCATCGGCTATCGTATAACCGTAAGAAATCAATTCGAAAGCACTCTTATTGAATTTACCCTCCCTGGGCTCTATATATACTAATACGCTCATAATTTTTTCTCTTTAGCTTATCAAATTACTCTTGCTTCTGTATGTAATAATTCAGCAAGCATTTCAAGGTTTTCGGAATCTATGATCTTGCAAGATGATTTCTGAGGAGGAGCCTCATAATCAACTATTTCGATCAAACTCTCACCTGAAACACCAGTAACCACCTTTAAAGGCTTTGTTCTTGCCGACATAATTCCTCTCATCGACGGAATTCTTGGAACAATTGCAATACCTTTCTGGACTATCAAAAGACCCGGCAGTTTTATGCTAACCTGTTGACGTCCACCATCGACCTCACGGGTAATAATTGGTTTGCTATTCTCAATCTGTAGACTTGTTACAGCTGAAACAGAAGGTATCCGTAACATTTCGGCAAGCATTCCTCCTACAGACCAATTATTGTAATCACTTGATTCAACACCACAAATCACGAGATCAAATTGTTCGTTCTTAAGGGCTTCAGCCAAATTTAGTGCCGTATTCCAGGCATCAACCGGTGAAGCATCAACTCTTATAGCTTCATCAGCGCCACTAGCCAAAGCCTTTCTGATTGTAGGTTCAGCATCGGCTTTAGCAACTGTTATTACTGTTATTTTTTTTACTGTCCCGGCTTCTTTTAACTCAATAGCCCTAGTCAGCGCCAATTCATCCCATGGATTTATAATCCACTGAACTCCCGTATAATCGACATCCTTATTTCCGGGTTTGTACTTTATTCTTGTTGTTGTATCGGGTACATTACTTATACAAACTATAATATTCATCTGGTAGATTTATTTATAAATGTTAGTAGCTCTCATTTCAAAAAATATCTTAATGCAAATGAAGCAGTTCACGTGAAATGACTATTTGCTGGATTTCGGAAGTCCCTTCATATATCTGAGTTAGTTTAGCGTCACGCATCATTCTTTCTACGTGATATTCTTTCACATAACCATAACCTCCATGAATTTGAACAGCCTGTGTGGTAACTTCCATTGCAGTTTCAGCAGCATAATATTTAGCCATTGCACTTGCATAACCATATGGTTTTCCCTGGTCTTTGAGCCAGGCAGCCTTTAAGCAAAGATGCCGGGCATTTTCAACCTTTACCGCCATTTCAGCAAGTTTAAAAGCAATTGCCTGGTGTTTTGCTATCTCCTTTCCAAATGTTTTGCGTTCCAGTGCATACTTAACCGACCTTTCCAAAGCACCTGAAGCAAGTCCCAGTGCCTGAGCTGCAATACCAATCCTTCCACCTTCAAGAGTCTTCATAGCGAACTTAAATCCAAATCCATCCTCCCCTATTCTGTTTTCTTTTGGTACAATGACATCAGTAAACATAACTGAATGAGTATCAGAACTCCTCATGCCCATCTTATCTTCATGCGGCCCCACAGAAATACCGGGTGAATTCCTGTCAACTAACAGAACATTAATCCCTCTGTGTCCCTTCTCGGGATGAGTTTGTGCTATAACCAGATAGGTCTTTGCCGTATTACCATTGGTAATCCAGTTCTTTGTACCGTTCAACAGATAGTAGTCACCCTTATCCTCAGCTGTTGTTTTCTGAGAGGTAGCGTCTGAACCGGCCTCGGGTTCCGATAATAAAAATGCCCCCATTTTCTCCCCCCTTGCCAGCGGTCGCAAATACTTTTCTTTTTGTTCTGCCGTCCCGAATTCTTCAATTCCGTAACACACTAGTGAATTGTTAACCGACATAATCACACTGGTTGAAGCATCAACCTTTGAAAGTTCTTCCATAGCCAGTACATAAGAAACTGTGTCCATGCCTGATCCATCATATTCCGGACTTACCATCATTCCCATGAATCCAAGCTCTGCCAGTGCTTTCACATGTCGTTCAGGGTAAATGCTATGTGTGTCGCGTTCAATTACATCCTGTATGAGTTCTCGCTGTGCATAATCACGTGCAGCTTGTTGAATCATCAGCTGCTCCCCGGTAAATTCAAAATTCATTTTCTTGATTTTTCAAGGTTATAAGTTTCTCATTAACATACAAACAGGCAAAGTGTTTCCTGAATTCCTTGGATATCATCTTAAAAACTAAGTATATTTGCCAACAATATGAATATTTGTTCCAATCGTAATTAGTAAACCAACCAATTATCAAATCATGAAAAAGATTTTAACTTACATGCTACTGGCATTTGCCGTATTTGCATTTACAAACTGTACAAAGGATGAGGACGATCCAATTGTACTACCAACTTTGGACCTTAAGGCAGAAACAGGTTACATTTCACAAAACACTAATGCTGCATTTGGCGACACTCTTCTCTTTGGCGTAATTGCTAAAAGTAATGGAAAAGACAACCTTGTAAAGTTTAAAGTAGAAGTAAACGATCAGCTGCTTCTTGACTCAACAATCAACACCGCGGAATTTAATTTCGACTTCTATACCATTAAAGGTATTTCTAATGTTGAAGAATGGACAATGACTGTAACTGATATTGCAGGAAACTCTTTCAACAAAACTGTAACAATCACAGCAGAGTTTGGTGAAATCAACTCCTTCACTGCTATTCTTATGGGTGCACAGGACAATGCTGAAGTACAAAGTTTCCTTTCACTCTCCGACAACCTGGCAACATTATATTTCCAGGCTCAGGCTTTCGAGAATCAGGAAGATATCGACATGTTCTGCTTCTTCGAAAACAATGAAGAGAGCCAGAACATGATGTCTCTTGCAGCTCCTGGTACCGGTATAGACGGTATTTTCTCAGGACAAACTGCTCCTGAAAATTATACAATAAAAAACACTACCTATTTCTGCAAAACAAATCTCACAGCTGCTGAATTTGATGCAGTTGAAAATGATGCTGTTGTCCTTGATTCCTACGATCCTGAAAACAAGTTCCGTAAAGCCAAGCTTCTCACAGAAGGTGATGTTTATTCCTTTAAACTTCAATCAGGACTATTCGGACTATTTAAAGTTATATCTGTTGACGGTGAAGAAACCGGAACACTTGAACTTGCAATTAAAGTTCAAAAACAACAGTAATCTCATTTAATTAAGAATCTATAGTTGTGAAATCTTCATCCTATACTTCAACATCCCACCTCTACAAGTTTGTGCTGACTTTTATTCTTTTGCCACTGCTGTTTATATCATGCGAAAAAGATGAGCCGGTGCATAAAGCAACATTATTATTGAAGACAGGAGCATTGTACACTCCAAATAATGCCCAAGTCCGGCTTGGAGGTACAATCAGAATCGGCGTATTAGCGTCAGGTTCCGGTGCTCCTGTTACCTATCTGCAAATATTGAGAATCATAGGCAATGATACTGTTGTTCAGGTTGACAGAGGCATATTCACTGAAGAGGTATTTGATGAAGATTTCACTTTCTCAAAAGATGTTGCACCATCCGAAGAATGGCGTATACTAGTAATGAATGCCGATCGGCAAACGGCAGTAGAATCAATTATAATAAACCGGGCTGAGGGTAGTGACTGGAAACCTATTAAACACTTTCCTTCTCTTGAACTGAGCTTTCAGGACAACCCTGCAGGAAACTGGTTTCTTGATGTTGACAATGGAGTTATCTATACTTCATCGACAGTAACAGCTCACGAACAAGATGTTGATGTCGTTGGATATTTTTATTACACCTCAGGAGTTCCTTCTCCTTCTTTAACCTGTCCCGGATACACCTCTGCCATTGCATATTACCCTGAAATGCAGGGTTGGCCCGTTAAAAATGCTGTAACTTATGATTATATAACTTCCGACAATAACCTTATATCGCCACAACAATTCGATGAAGTTATCAACGATAGTCTTTTGGTTACCGGTTATAAACCCGATAAAGTCAGTGGAAATTGCAAGTTTGCATACACCGGAAAAGTCATCCCCTTCAAGACTCAAACGGGTAAATATGGGATGATTAAAGTTGAGCAAGCTGATGAAGATTCAGCCGGAATAATGAAATTATCAATAAAGATTCAAGAATAGGCAGCATGAAAACGTTTCGAGATTTTTCACTGGTTTTATCAGTACTATTTCTTCTTAACTATTCGCTTAGTTATGGTCAGAATGGAGCAAACGGACCTGCTGATACAATTAATATGGAACAGGTAGTAGTAACAGCTACCCGAACCGACAGCAGAGTAGCAAACATCCCAATGCGTATCCATACTCTCACATCAGCTGCCTTATCTACAATGCCAGCCATCTCAACCGATGAGGTTTTAAAGTATACTCCCGGCATGAATATTAATCGCTCTTTTGGTGTACTCAGTGCAAAAGCCACAGTTACAATGAGGGGATTAAGCAGTAAAGAGCAGGGAAGAGTATTGGTACTGATGGATGGTATACCTCTGAATAAATCAGATGGGGGTTCGGTTGACTGGAATATGATTGATCCATATTCAATTGAACGAATTGAAATAACGAAAGGTGCAGGATCTGCAATTTACGGTGGGAGTGCCATGGGAGGAATTATTAATATTATCACACAGAAACCGGTAAATAAGTTTAACCTGAATGCATCACTTGACTATGGGACCTACAATACAGCAGGGGCAAAAGTCAATGTATCAGGTCGGTTATCCAACTCCTTCTATTATGCTGTGAATACCTTTTATCGCCAGAGTGATGGTTATATAACCCAGCCCGAATCTGAAATAAGAGAAAATCCTTACATTGTCAAATCCAACATGCAGGAAGCAGGTATCAATGTAAGAACAGGCATAACTCTTAAAGGGAATAACAACCTCGAAGCAATTTTCAAGTATTATAATGATCAGCGTGGCACCGGTGAAAAAGTATATCAACCCGAAGGTAATACAACCGATCATGATTCATGGGGAGCAATTCTTAATTATGCCGGAAATATAGGCGAACTTAGAATTAAATCTTCAGCCTATGCATTAACTGAAGACTACAAGAAAGTAAATGAATACCGCAAAGATGATTATACCTGGTACAATGTACTTTCAACCAGAAGTGATTATGGATGGCTCAATAGTGCAACATATCAGAAGGGAAAGAATCTGCTAACTGCTGGAATTGACTTTAAACTGGGCGGCGTTGATGGTGAAGATATTTATATAACATCAACCGATGTAGTGTATAATCTAGGCAAAATGTTTACCTATGCCTTTTTCCTGCAGGATGAATTGACCCTGACTGATAAAATCAGAATAATAGCCGGTATTAGATACGATAATGCTACATTCTTTGATGGAGCTTTTTACATTACACAACCAACCAGTGAAACCGACTTCATGGCAGAATATCAGGTTCCTGATATGGGCCGTAAGAACTGGAGTGCCATTAGTCCCCGCCTTTCTTTACAATACCGGATTAATGAAAATACACGACTTTACGGAATGGTTTCAAGAGGATTCCGACCCTCTGAACTTGAGTATCTATGCCGCTCCGGAAGAATTAAGGGTGGTTTCAAAATCGCAAGCCCCGACCTAAAACCTGAATATCTTACCAATTTTGAAGCAGGTATTGACTTTGTTCCTGTTCACGACCTTAATGTCAACTTGTCGGCTTATTACTCTATTGGCAAAGATTTCCAGTATTATGTTAGCAACGGTCAGGTAATTGATATGGGATTTGGTGAAAGGCCAATCTTTATCCGTGATAATATTGCAAAAGTGACAATCTCAGGTGTTGAAGCAGAATTCAAATATCAATTATTTTCAGGTCTTCAATTAACAGGCGTTTATGCATGGGCTCAGTCAAAAATTCTTGATTATCATGCAAATGCTGATACTATTAACCTTACAGGGAAATTTTTTACCGATGTTCCTGAGCATATAGCCTCTCTGGGTGGTCGTTATATAAATCGTTTCGTCAATGCAAGCTTGTATGTAAGATATACAGGAAGTATGTTCGTTAACGATCGGAATATCGTTGATGAAATTATCGGGAAGGAAAAATATCCGGCATATACAACCGTCGATCTGAAATTATGGAAAGATGTTAAGAGATTCCGTGTCTCTTTAGGTGTTCAAAACCTGTTTGATGTAGACTATTACGACAGCAAATTTAATGTTGGTCCGGGGCGATATATCTATGGGACTCTTGAATATAAAATTGCAATCCGTTAATCCTGAAATTACTGAATCTTATAGTATATTATTCTCTTTTTCGGATTTCCGGTTTAAAATGAAATAACAAGGTTATTATCAACAGGAATACAGAACCCAGCGCACATCCCCTTGCAATGTAGTCACCATATTTCACATAAAAGGTAAGTCGATTATTGGCATTAATAGTTCCTTTAATAACATCCGGCGCCCAATACCCGGTTCTCTCGATTATATCACCTCTCTGATTAACGAAGCAAGATATTCCTGTGTTAGCCGACCGGGCAATGCTTCTTCTGGTCTCAATTGATCTTAATGTAGCAAATGTCATGTGCTGCCTGTGCCCTGCAGTATTGCCCCACCAACCATCATTAGTTATTATAAAAATAGCATTTGCTCCGTTTTTTATAAAACCATTTACAAACTCCCCATATGCCGATTCGTAGCAAATTACCGGTGCAATTTTAAGAGTGTCATTTATAATGAACGGATTGCGTTCCTTATCTATGCCCAAGGTTCCAACAGTACCTCCCAGGTCGAGAGCAATTTCACCGAATGGTTTAAGCAACCATGGAAATGGCATCATTTCAACACCGGGTGTTAGCCTTGATTTGTGATATAATTGCAGCTCTTTTCCTGTTGTAATAAGAATTGCGGTGTTATAAGCATCATAATGTCCGCTTCCGTTACTGAATTTCCTGGCGGTAGATGTTATTGCATCTCCTTCAGAATACTCTCTGTATGTTGAATATCCAGTAACTATTTGACTATGTGGGAACTTTGCAGTTAGATTATCCCTGAATCTGTTAAATGTCGGATGCCCTTCAAGATTATTTTCCCAGATCATTATCCCTGAACTGAAATTTGGCTGAACCATTGATTCCGGGAATACAATAAAATCAGTAGTACTATCAACTTCTTTCAGAGCCAATTGCGACGCTTTGTCAATTACATCCATGGCAGGTACTTCGTATTGCTCCTCATATGGGTCAAGATTGGGTTGCACAACAACCACATTTATCGGATTAACCTTCTCAGTATATGAGTAGTAAACTGTATAAGAGAATATCATTGGAATAAGTAAAACTGACAATGACAAAGACAACTCCTTAATAGCTGCTTTCCGTTCCTTTTCAATGAAAACACTCTTAATTGTTTTAAATAACAGGATATTGACAACCAATACCCAAAGGGATCCTCCAAAAGTGCCCGTATATTCATACCATTGTATCCATTGGGGGAATGAGGCAAAACCATTCCCAAGAGTCATCCATGGCCAGTTCAGATCCCAGTGATGATGAATAAATTCAAAAGTTATCCAGAAGAAAATCAATGAAACATAACCGTTTTGTCCCCTTTTAAGCGTCTTTCTGGTAAAGTGAAATAACCAGAACATCAGCGTTTGAGAGAATCCATTGAGTAAAGTTGCAACAGCGGCCCCTAAAAATGTAGCATTATAGATCCACCAGGTGGTTAGTGCATTCCAAATGAAAAAGGCAGGAAACACCATCCAGAAGAGGCTTAACCTTGAAACATCAGGGTCCTTTCTCTTAATTTCCTCCAGATAAAGCAACGGAACAAAAGCAAAGAAAAGAAATATCGGATAACCTCTTTCAGGCCATGAAATAGCTAATAATAGTCCGCTCAGAACCGGAAGAAAGGGTAAAAATTTCTTAGAAATCATGATTGACCTGGTTTTTAGAACATTACATGCATCATGTGATTTGTGCAAGCAACAAAGATATTTATAAAATTGCAATTCCTTTCCCGAGAAAGTTTGGTAATATACGGATTGAGTGGTACTTTTGCACCGCTTTTAAGTACAGATAAATAACATATCATCAATACATATAAGTAATAAAATAAAAGTTTCGGAGGAAATATGGCAATCACAAGACTAAATCAAATATTTGAAGTTCTGAAAACCCGCACTAAAAAGCGATTGGTTGCAGCCTATGCAAATGATTCACATACAATTGAAGCAGTAAGCGAAGCTGTTGAAAAAGGAATCGTAGATGGCATATTGGTTGGAGATGAAGCCACAATGCGCGATGTTTGTTCTAAATTGAACTTAAATCCTTCAAAATTTCGTTTTATTCACGAACCTGATGAAGTAAAAGCTGCTTCCAAGGCTGTTAGCATGATAAACGCAGGAGAAGCTGACCTGTTGATGAAAGGTCTGGTTAGCACTGATAAATACATGAAAGCAATCCTTAATAAGGAAACCGGACTCATGAATCCCGGGGCTGTTCTTAGTCATGTTACAGTTATTGAAAATCCCAACTACCCTAAACTTATGATTGTTGGCGATGTAGCTGTATTACCTTTACCCGACTTCAAACAAAAAGTTGCCATTACCAACTACCTCATTAAAACAGCTCATGCACTTGGTATTGAAAAGCCAAAAGTTGCTGCGATATCTGCTACCGAACAAATGCTTGCAGGTATTCCATCAGCTGAAGATGCTGCTATGCTTGCTAAAATGGCCGACAGAGGACAGATTAAAGGATGTTTGCTTGATGGGCCATTAGCCCTTGATACTGCTATTGATGCTGAATCGGCACGAATTAAAAAATTAACCGGTGAAGTTGCCGGAGATGCAGACTGTTTGCTCTTCCCGAATATTGAATCGGGCAACGTATTTTATAAAACAAATACAAAGCTTGCAGGTGCAGAATTAGGCGCATTTGTCGCAGGTGCACGTGTACCTTGTATTCTGTCATCAAGAGGTGACACTTCACTCACAAAGCTCTATAGCATAGCTCTGGCAGCACTATTAGCCAAGTAAAAAATTTAAATTATTATGGAAGATATCAGGATTCTGGCTATCAACCCGGGATCAACTAGTACTAAAATTGCTGTTTTTAATGGTTCAAACCCAGTTTTTGTTCGCACAATTTACCATTCTGCAGAAGAAATAGCCAAGTTTGAAAAAATAACTGATCAGTATAGTTTCCGCAAAGAAATTATTTACAAACAGGTTGAAGAAGCCGGCATTGACATGAATTCAATTAATGCCGTGGTTGGAAGAGGTGGCCTGGTAAAACCAATCCCTTCAGGCGTTTATGAAGTCAATGAGGCTATGAAAGCCGATTTACGTAATAGCCCAATGGGTGAGCATGCCAGTAACCTGGGTGGTCTTATTGCCGATGATATTGCCAAAAGCATTAAAGGAGTCAGATCTTTTATCACCGATCCTGTTGTCGTTGATGAACTTGCACCAATTGCAAGACTATCAGGACATCCTGAATTTAAACGCATCTCAATTTTTCATGCACTGAACCAAAAGGCTATTGCCCGACAGCATGCAAATACCATTATGCGCAAATACGAAGATCTCAATCTCATTGTAGTTCACCTTGGTGGAGGTATAAGTGTTGGCGCTCATTGTAAAGGCGAAGTAATTGATGTAAATCAGGCTCTTGACGGTGAGGGACCTTTCTCACCGGAACGGAGTGGTACTTTACCTGTTGGTGAACTTATCAGGGCCTGTTTCAGTGGAAAATACACTCAAAAAGAACTGATGCTGATGGTTAAGGGAAAAGGCGGACTTGCCGCATACCTGGGAACCAACAGTGCTTATGAAGTTGAACAGAGAATTATTGCCGGTGATGAAAATGCCGCATTCATTTTTGAAGGTATGGCTTATCAGGTAGCCAAAGAGATCGGAGCAATGAGCACTGTGCTGAAAGGTAATGTTGATGCAATTATCCTTACCGGAGGAATTGCTCATGGTAAGTGGTTTGTAAATCAGGTAATTGAACGTGTTTACAAGATCGCACCTGTTCATGTATATCCCGGTGAAGATGAAATGAGAGCACTTGCACTCAATGGCCTCATGGCTTTAAAAGGCGAAATTGTAGTAAAAGAATACGAGTAGTATTCTACGAAAATAATTCCTGAAACCCGGCTACCACCGGGTTTTTTTTATTCCTTGTTTTGTCGTTGTCCGGAATGATCGGTCTCGTCTGACTTTTTGTGTTGGAGGTGTGATTTCCTAGTCTTTAAGTAGTATCATCTCTAGGTCATCTCTAGGTCATCTCTTAGTCAAGTCTAAGTCAGCTCTTGGTAGCACCTATAGATGACTGAGAAATGATTGATTCTTGACTGATTGTTGTTTTAGCTTTAAATGCAATCATATAACTACCCTTGCAATAAAATTTCCTTAAAACAGTAAGCTCACAAACTGCAAGCAATTGCATACTCTGCTGAGTTCTCGTGGTAATATGTTAGATGTGAAGCCGAATTCTCTAAACATTTAGCATTTTAATATGTTTTCAGATTGCTGAAAACCCGAAACTGTTTTCGCTTATCACCTAAACTCTTTTACCGTGTACCGGATTGAATCAAAAATTAACACGTCCTCAACTGAATTCAGACTGAATCAGGAAGCTTTTAACCGTTTGATGGAGGAGTATTATCAACGAATGGACTTAGTCACTTCAGGAGGCTCTGAATCGGCTGTTGCGAAGCATAAAGGACGTGGAAAATTGCTTGCTCGCGAAAGAATCAACTTACTGGTTGACTCTAATACTCCTTTTCTTGAATTATCGCCTATGGCTGCCTGGGATATGCATAATAATGAATTTCCCGGAGCAGGCATTGTCACCGGAATAGGTATTATCCATAACAGGGAAGTTATGATTGTTGCTAATGATGCAACCGTTAAGGGCGGTACCTACATAGAACAGACTATAAGAAAACACGTGAGAGCGCAGGAAATTGCAATGCAGAACCATCTTCCGTGTATTTATATGGTCGATTCTGGCGGAGTTTTCCTTCCCGAACAATCAAAAGTATTCCCCGACAGGTTTGATTTCGGCCGATTC
The DNA here is from genome assembly GCA_002426195.1 of Bacteroidales bacterium UBA5507. GTDB lineage: Bacteria > Bacteroidota > Bacteroidia > Bacteroidales > Lentimicrobiaceae > Lentimicrobium. The sequence continues at coordinate 64,256 of DIOT01000031.1, forward strand.
TTTTATAACCAGGCCCGAATGTCGGCAGCTGGAATTCCACAGATTGCCATTGTAATGGGATCATGTACTGCCGGAGGAGCATATGTTCCTGCAATGAGCGATGAAACGATAATCGTTCGTGACCAGGGCACTATCTTTATTGGTGGACCACCATTAGTAAAGGCAGCCACCGGCGAAGAAGTAACTGCTGAAGAGCTTGGTGGCGCTGTTGTTCACACTTCTGTTTCGGGCGTGGCTGATCATCTTGCAGAAGACGACAAACATGCAATACAGATTTGCCGCGATATAGTCAGGACTTTAAAGCCTCCCCAAAGGCAATCACTCACTTTATTAAAGAGTGTAGACCCATATTACAACCCGGCTGAATTATATGGTATAGCTCCTGTTGACCTCCGCAAACCGGTTGATTCTAAGGAAATAATTGCAAGAATGGTCGATGAAAGCCGTTTTCACGAGTTCAAAGCTAACTATGCTCCTACTCTGGTCACAGGCTTTGCTCACATAATGGGTTATCCCGTGGGAATTTTGGCAAATAATGGAGTTCTTTTTGGTGAAACAGCATTGAAGGGTGCTCATTTTATAGAATTATGCGCATCACGCGAAGTGCCGGTTATTTTTCTTCAAAACATTACAGGTTTTATCGTTGGAAGGGAATACGAACGAAAGGGTATTGCACGAGATGGTGCTAAAATGGTTCACGCTGTTGCCAATGCAAACGTACCCAAATTTACAATAGTTTTTGGCGGATCTTTTGGAGCAGGTAATTATGCTATGGCAGGAAGGGCTTATGATCCTCATTTACTACTTATGTGGCCCAATGCCAAAATTTCTGTTATGGGTGGCGAACAGGCTGCAGGCGTTCTGACAACAGTCAAGGAGGAACAGTTAAAGGCAAAAGGTGAGAGCTTCCTTGATGCAGAAAAGGAATCTTTGAAAAACTCTATTTTAAAAAAGTACGAAGAAGAGGGTTCAGCTTATTACAGTACTTCCAGGATATGGGATGATGGAATTATTGATCCGGTTGATACACGAACGATTCTCGCCATGGGTATTGCTACATCAACCAATTATAAATGGAGCGAAACTAAATTCGGTGTCTTCAGGATGTAGTTCTGGTTGCCTGGATTCAATAGAATTGTATCTTTTAAATATCATAACACAATGTATCCATCTTACAGAACAGGCTTATGAACTATAATACTTTAGAAGTCAGTATTGACAAGAATATTGCAACTGTATGGCTGAACAGGCCGGAAATAAGGAATGCCTTTAATGAGCAGATGATAAGCGAACTTATCAAAGCTTTTAATGAGGTTCCTTCATTGGATGATATCAGGGTAGTCGTTCTCAGGGGCCGTGGTAAGGCTTTTTGCGCAGGTGCCGATCTGAATTGGATGCGTGGTGTTGCTGACTACACTTATAGTGAAAACCTTCGTGAAAGCCTTCAACTTTCAGAGTGCTTCAACACAATCTATAATTGCAGGATTCCAACTGTGGCAATAGTGCATGGCGCAGCAATAGGTGGTGCCAATGGTTTGCTTACTGCCTGCGACATAGCCGTTTGTGCCGATGATACTGTTTTCTCCCTTTCGGAAGTGAAGATTGGAATAGTCCCTGCCTGCATCTCTCCGTTCGTTATGAAAAGAGTGGGAGAATTCGGTTCTAAAGAACTGATGCTGACGGGAAGACGTATTAATGGAAAGGAAGCTGAATGGTTCAGATTGGTTAACAAGTCATTGCCTGAAAATGAGCTCGATAATTATCTGGAAGAATTAACCCGAATGCTTCTTACAAGTGGTCCCAAGGCAGTTGGTCATTGCAAAATTCTTATAGATCAGGTTTCTAACAAGCTTACTTTCAAAGAATCGCTGACCTATACAGCAAAAATGATAGCTGAAATCAGATCATCAGAAGAAGGTCAGGAAGGAATGGCGGCATTTCTCGAAAAGCGCAAACCAGGATGGATAAATGATAAATGATATGAAGATTGAGAAGTTGCTTATAGCTAACAGAGGTGAAATTGCATTAAGAATAATGCGCTCTGCCAGGAGCATGGGATATACCGTGATTGCTATATTTTCGGATAATGACCGAAACTCTGCTTATGTGAAAGAAGCTGATGAGTGTTACTACCTTCAGGGAAATTCCGTGTCTGAAACTTATCTGAATATTGATGCTATTATAAAGGCTGCAAAAGACATGGGGGCAAATGCTATTCATCCCGGCTATGGGTTTCTCTCTGAAAATTCTCTGTTTGCCGAAGCTTGTGAACAAGCCGGTATTATTTTCGTAGGGCCATCTTCTGAGGCTATAAAAGCAATGGGCAATAAGATAACTGCCCGTGATTTTGCAAAAAAGAATGGTGTTCCGGTTACCCCCGGAATAACAGGCAATCCTCAGGATTTAATTGCAAAACATACAGAAATTGGTTTCCCGATGTTGGTAAAAGCTGCCGCAGGTGGTGGTGGTAAGGGAATGCGTATTGTCAAATCAATTGAAGAGCTCGAACAGGCATTGCGTAATACTTCAAGTGAAGCCCTCAATTATTTTGGGGATGGAACTATCTACATCGAGAAATATCTTGAGAATCCACGACATATAGAAGTGCAGATATTAGGAGATAAAACGGGAAATATTATTCATCTGTTCGAAAGAGAATGCTCAGTACAGAGGCGTCACCAAAAGATTATTGAAGAAGCTCCCAGCCCTTCCATTACTCCGGAGGTTCGCCAAAGAATGTGTGAGGCTGCTATAAAACTCGCATCCTCTATCAATTACAACAATGCCGGTACTGTGGAATTTCTTGTTGATGATAATATGGAATTCTTCTTCCTTGAAATGAACACCCGAATACAGGTAGAACATCCTGTTACCGAAATGATTACAGGAGTTGATATTGTAAAGGAACAGTTCAGGATTGCACAAGATGAGCTCTTATCTTATAAACAGAGTGATCTTCAGATAATAGGACATGCTTTAGAACTTCGTATTTATGCCGAAGACCCTGAAAACAACTTTATGCCCTCTCCCGGCACCGTTATTAAGTACCATTATCCCGGATTCGATCCATCGGCCGGAAGCTACCGTCATGAACCGGTACGAAGAATTCAGATAAGGGTTGACGATTCATCCTTGCATGATAATTCGCAGGTGTCTTCTGAATTTGATCCCATGATAAGCAAAGTCATTGCTTCGGGAAAGGACAGGAATGAAACTATTAAGAAACTACTGGCATTTTTGCCTGATTATCAGGTCACCGGTATTAAGACTAATCTGGGTTTTCTGCAGTTGCTTCTTAATCATAAAGATTTCATCAATAACAGTGTTCATACAAGATATATTGATGAGAATTATGACTCACTTAAAGAATTAATGATTGATGACCGAAAGTCAATAAATGAAAATATTCCTGTTTCGGCAGCATTGATTTATGGAATGTGCGATTCATTGGAAGATAAGCCGGTTGAATCAAGTGAGATTAATACTCCTACAATTTACAGGGCGATTGGATATTGGCGCATCTATCGCCGAATCAATTTTATCCTGAATGACACTACCCATGACGTAATACTTACACGTTTTAAGAAGCATAAAACACATCCTCCTAAGTCTGTAAGCATAAAGGATTTAAATGAATCGACGGGAATATTCTGTGAAATAGCCTATGTTAAGAATGGTATTGCCCTGAATTTCACACTTTATAAAGCATTTATTCAATCCCAACCCGGTATTAAAAAGGCTGAAAACTTATTCATCCTGATTCATGAAGGAGAACGTTACCCGGTATATATGACTAAGTCCTCTCAAGGGGTTATTCATGTTAGGTTTTCAGGACGTGACTTTGCAATTAAGAGATTGGACATGGCCGAACCAGATTACATTTGTTTAGAGAGCATTTCAATGAATCAAAGTAGTTCGGGAGATATTATATCACCAATGCCCGGAAAGGTCTTGTCGGTTATTGTTGGAGCTGGTGATGAAGTAAAAAAAGGTGACCTACTTATGGTCATTGAAGCAATGAAAATGGAAAACAATATACAGGCACCTTATGCGGGAACTGTTGATAAATTGATGGTTAACGCCGGTGAGAAGGTAGATAACAGTACCCATTTGGTACATTTAATCCCCTCCTCACCACTGTAAATTAATATATTTAATTAACAAAACATTTAGAAATGGACTTTACTGTAAGCAACGAACATAAATTAATCAGGCAAACCGTCCGCGAATTTGCTGAGCGTGAAATAGCTCCAATCGCTCAGGAGCTAGACGAAAATGCTGAGTTCTCATTATCGCTAACTAAGAAAATGGGAGAACTTGGTTTATTTGGCATTTATCTGCCTGCTGAATATGGTGGGCATGGTATGGATTATCTATCATACATAATAGCCGTTGAGGAACTGGCAAGGGTAGATAGCTCTCAGGCAGCCACTTTAGCTGCACATAACTCACTGGGAATTGGACCATTGTATTATTTTGGCAATGAAGAACAAAAGAAAAAATACCTTCCACAATTATGCACCGGTGATGCACTTTGGGCTTTCGGATTAACTGAGCCTGATGCAGGAAGTGATTCAAGAGGCTCAAAAACAAAGGCTGTCCTGAAAAATGGTGAATGGATAATAAACGGTTCAAAGATTTTTATTACAAATGGATCGGTTGAAATATCTATTGGAGCAACAGTTCAGGCCATCACAGGAGAAAAGGACGGTAAAAAGGAGTTTAGTACCATAATTGTGGATAAAGATACACCGGGGTTTACACGCCAAACTATGCATGGAAAGATGATGTGGAGAGCATCGGATACTGCTCAGTTATTTTTTGATGATTGCAAAGTTCCTGAAGCTAATATTCTGGGTAAGTGTGGCGAAGGTTCTAAGATTATGCTGTCTACCCTCGATTCAGGAAGGCTCAGTATTGCGGCTATGGGTATAGGGTGTGCCCAGGGTGCTTATGAGCTGGCATTGAAATATGCTAAAGAGAGAAAACAATTCGGACAACCTATTTCATACTTTCAGGCGATATCCTTTAAACTTGCCGATATGGCAATGAAAATAGAATTGGCAAGAAACTTGCTTTATAAAGCTTGTTGGTTAAAAGATACCGGACAACCTTTTGGAAAAGAATCTGCGATGGCAAAACTGTATTGCTCTGAAATAGCCAGGGAAGTTGCCGATGAGGCTGTTCAAATCCATGGCGGTTACGGACTAATGAAGGATTATGCCGTAGAACGATTCTATCGCGATCAGCGCTTATTGCAGATTGGTGAAGGTACTTCCGAAATACAACGAATGGTTATAGCACGCCACATTCTTTCATAAGAAGGGCTAAAAACAATCAAAAAATTACGGGGTTAAATATATATGTTACCCACTGATAAACTTATTAAAATTACCGAAAGTCCCCGTGATGCTCAACAGGGCCTGCCATATACTATTTCACCTGAGAAAAGAGCTGCTTTCATAAATGCATTAATGAAGGTTGGTTTTGATGTAATTGATGCGGGAAGCTTTGTATCTTCAAAAGCTATCCCTCAGATGAGTTCACAGGATAGAGTATATAAACTCATTGATAAGAGCCTTGGCAATTCAAGCATAATGGCAATTGTGGGTAACCTCAGAGGTGGTATTGATGCTTCACTTCAGGAGAAATTAGACATAGTTGGATTCCCGTTTTCCTTATCCGAAACCTTTCTTAGAAAAAACATCAATTCAACAATTAGCAAAGCAAATAAAACTATAAGTGAACTATCCCAGGTCTGTAATGATACTGATAAAGAATTAAGAATATTCATTTCAATGGCATTTGGTAACCCTTACAACGACCGATGGGAAATAACTGAATTGAAGGATCAGATTGCAAGGTTCGTAGATCTTGGAATTCCAACCATTACCCTGTCTGATACTATTGGAGCGGCCAATTCTTCAATGATCACAGATCTTTTTGAAGACCTCATACCTCTATGGCCTGAAATAGAATTTGGGCTGCACATACATACAAAGCCCAACGATTGGCTGAAAAAGATTGAAGCTGCCTGGAAATCTGGTTGTACTTCATTTGATGGTGTATTAAATGGAATCGGTGGATGTCCCATGACAGGCTACGAGTTGCTTGGCAATTTAAACACTTCAAATCTGCTCGAATTCATAAAGAGCAATAATCTACCCACAAAAATTAATGAAAGTGCACTAAATGAGGCACTAAAGTTATCAACTGAAATTTATGAATTTCAGGAACTGAAGTAATCATAAATCCCGTATCACTTTGTCAATCATTTTTAGTACTTTTACACCCGAAAAAAAATATCCTAAGGGAATGTAGAAATTCATAAATACAGAAAGGAGGGTTCCGAATGATTGAGACCATAAAAATAGGTACGCTTAAGTGGCATCACATACTTGACCCTACCGATGAAGATTTGCAATTCCTTAAAGAGAATTTCCATTTCCACCCACTTGATATTGAAGATTGCCGAAGTAGGACTAACCAACGCCCTAAAATAGATATTTACGACGATTATTACTTCCTGATTCTTCATTTCCCATACTTTGACCGTTGGAACAGGTTCCTTAAGACAAAAGAAGTAAAGATATTCTGGGGTGCTGACTTTGTTATTACTATCGGTAAATCACATTGGGTTGTAAAAAATCTGTTCAACAGTGGTCGTGAGCCCGATGATATTTATCAGGTACGGCAAGTGGGAACCAGTGATGCTCTTCTTTATAAAATTCTTGAGCATTTAATGCAGGAATCACTGTCACTTCTAAGCAAAATGGGAGTGGAAGTCGACCTAATAAACCGTGATCTTTTTAGTAAAAAAGCTGAACGTACTATTGAGCGTATCTCACTTACCAGAAAGAACATCATTCTTGTCAACACAATTTTTAAACCTCAGCTTAGATTATTCCACAAGTTTGAATCAGGAGAAATTGAGGGCTACGCTGAGAATATGGAAGATTACTGGGGTAATATTCTCGACTATTACCAGAAAATATGGGATATGACCGAAGACTATCAGGAGATTGTTGAAGGTTTATCCAAAACATTCGACTCGTTACAGACCAATCGTACCAATGAGATAATGAAGGTTCTCACACTCATTTCATCCATTTTACTTCCTTTAACATTTATAGCAAGCCTTTATGGAATGAATGTAGATCTCCCTTTCCAGGGTCAGCCATATTCATTTGGTATTTTAATGGTCTGTATGGTACTACTCGCGAGTGGAATGATATTTCTTTTCAAAAAGAAAGGCTGGATGTGAAATTCCTTAGGCCAAACTTCTAATAATTTCTCCACCCAGTTTTATGAATAGATCAACATCTTCCTCCTTGTACAACCATTGTCCGGTTTCCAAACCAATTATCTTCTTGTCTTTAAGTTCAGGAATATCATTGATGTAGTTATTCTTTATGAACAAGTGTAATGGTTTGAACCTTTCTGCCAAATCAAGAAAATTTGCAACTGCCTGATGTGTAAAATTGAATGACAGTTCTTTAACATCAGAGGTGATAGTTAAATTATTGTCAATATAGGGGATGCCTGTCTTTCTCTTTTTAAATCGCATTAAACTACTTATCAACTCTCTGGGGTGAACCTTGAGTTCCGGAAGTCCATGTCTGGCAGTTGTATATAACCCTGTAAAGGTCTTTAACATATACAGCTTGGTTGTGTATGAATCATGAGCATAGAAGTAGAGTGGTCCAGTCTTGAAAACAACAAACTTGGTATCGACTATCGAATCTGAAGGAAATAAATAGAAACGCCTGTAATCATCCTGAGTTTCATACTCCAGACCATGTTTACGGGGGTAATCAATAAGCAAATCATATGCGCTTGTCTCTTCCATTGTTATAAATGTTGGTGTTTAGCAAATTTATAATAAAATCAGTTATCTATAATACTAATCTTATACAATTTGTAAAATTTCACCTTCACTATAACAAATAGCACGAAAGTACAATGGCAACAAAACTTGTTTCCGGATACTGAAACTGAATAACTTACAATCGATATCTGATAGCTAATTTGCGGTATTGACAACTTCTGTTAAGCAAATGATAGCTATTAACTGATGGATTGAATATCAAATACTGAATACCAAAAAAGCGCAGTATACTGACCTGGTTACTGAATAAAAAATTAAAAATTCTTATAACCAATAATTTCTCTTACTTCTTTGATAGTCTTAGCTGCACTGTCCTGAGCTTTTTCCTTGCCAATGTTTACAACTTTGCGTAGATATTCCTTATTGTCAGAGAGCTCTTTGATCTTCTCGCGCAGAGGCTCAGTGAAGTTTACTATGTCTTCCGCAAGCTGTTTCTTCATATCTCCATATCTGATCTGACAATTATTATAAGCATCAGAAAAGAACTCGTAAGTTTCAGGCTTTGACATAATCTGCATCAGGTAAAATATGTTCTGAATAGCCTGGGGTTTGGGCTGGTTAGGTTCGGTTGGACCGCTGTCGGTTACTGCTTTCATCACTTTCTTGCGGATTGCAGCAGGATCATCACTTAAAAAGATAGCGTTCCCCTCTCCTTCTGATTTGCCCATTTTTGTGCTACCGTCGAGACCGGGTATTTTGATAAGTTCTTCTCCAAAATTATAAGCCACAGGCTCAGGAAAATAATCAACCTTGTACATTCTATTGAATCGGTTGGCAAAGGTTCTAGTCATTTCAAGGTGCTGCTCCTGATCCTTGCCAACAGGGACCATATGGGCTTTATGGATAATAATATCAGCAGCCATTAATGTAGGATAAGTCAGCAACCCGGCATTAATATTGTCGGGTTGTGACCTTGCTTTATCCTTAAAAGATGTGACCCTCTCGAGCTCACCTTTGTATGCATTCATGTTAAGGAACAGGTAAAGTTCGGCTACCTCAGGTACATCACTCTGTAAATATAGTGTTGCCTTCTCAGGATCTAATCCTGCTGCGAGATAATCAATAAGCACACTCCGCACGTTGCCATGCAAATCCAAAGGCGTTGGGTGTGTGGTTAATGAATGATAATCAGCAATAAAGAAATAGCAATTATTACTTTCCTGCATTTTAATAAAATTGCGCAGGGCACCAAAATAATTACCCAGATGAAGATTGCCGGTTGGCCTTATTCCGCTAACTACAGTTTTCATTTAAATTTTTTGTTCGTTTACATTTTAATCTCGTCATCCGACTTGTTGAAGAAATGATATTCAAGAAAATGATAAGAGTTAATTGGTTTTAGCCTGATCCATTTCCTGAACTTAAAGTACCATTTCATTCTCATTGAATAGAGTCCTTTGGTGAGATAAGCATGTATGTAAGGATGCAGAGCTATTTTAATAAAAGGTTCGTTCTGATCCTGGGTAAGAAATCGTATATTATTTTCAATTTGGTCGAGAATCATACTGGCCGGTTTAATTTCACCTGTACCACCACAACTTGGACATTTTTCGAGAATCTGAACCGTCATTTCCGGTCTAACTCTCTGTCGGGTGATTTGTACTAAACCAAACTTACTCGGAGGTAATATTGTATGCTTTGCATGGTCGCGCGACATTTCCTCCTTAAGTTTTTGGTATAACTTACGGCGGTTTGTGCCTTCATGCATGTCGATAAAGTCAATAACAATTATACCACCCATATCGCGTAGACGTAATTGGCGGGCGATTTCGGCAGCAGCTTCCAGGTTAACAGCCAAAGCGTTCATTTCCTGAGAAATTTCAGAATTGACCCTATGTCCGCTATTTACATCGATAACATGGAGTGCTTCAGTATGCTCAATAATAAGGTAAACACCACTTTTGATGGTGACTATCTTGCCAAATGAATTTTTGATTTGCTTGTCGATCCCAAAATTCTCAAAGATTGGAACTTTACCTTTGTAAAGTTTTAGTATCTCTATTTTTTCGGGAGCTATGGTACGTATATAACTTTTAATTTCTTCATAGATTGCTGAATCGTCAACATGAATATTATTGAATGATTCGTTCAGCAGGTCTCTTAAGATAGCCGTTGTTCGGTCAATTTCACTTAAGATACGCATTGGAGCTTTAGCTCCGTTTAATTTAGCTACACACGCTTCCCATTTATCCACCAAACTGCGAAGATCGGCATCAAGGTCAGCAACTTTCTTGTTTTCGGCGACAGTACGTATTATAACTCCGAAATTACGAGGTTTAATACTTGTTATAAGACGTTTAAGCCTGTTACGTTCGTCGAGGCTTTTAATCTTTTGAGAGACAGAAACCCTTTCAGAAAATGGTACAAGAACGAGATATCTTCCTGCAAATGAAATTTCTGATGATACACGGGGTCCTTTCGTTGAAATAGGCTCCTTGGCAATCTGGATAAGTACTTGCTGATTAGGAGTAAGCACCTGTGTAATCTTTCCGGTCTTTTCAATATCCGGTTCAGGTGTAAAATCCTGTAAAGAAGGAATATCCGGTCGTCCGGTAAGATATATTTTAAGGAGCTTGTTGAGAGTATTAACCTGGGGTCCAAGGTCAAGGTAGTGTAAAAAAGCGTCTTTTTCATAACCAACATCGACGAAGGCAGCATTCAAACCCCGCATAATCTTTTTAACTCTGCCTAGATAGATGTCGCCAACACCATAATTATTGTTGGTTTTTTCTTTGTTGAGTTCAACCAGAGCCTTATCCTCGAGTAAAGCAATATTTACTTCGGACTGGGTTGCGCTGATTATCAGTTCTTTATTCAATCCACTGATATTTAGAAATTATAATTAAGGATTAACATCTACATGTAATGAAGTGATGACAGGGCATAATATAATTAGTCCATCACGTACCAGATAAAATGATTATCTCTTGGCACGTGATGGCTTTTCCCTAATAGAAAATTAAGACTATTTCTTTTTATGTCTATTCTTGCGCAAACGTTTTTTACGTTTGTGCGTAGCCATTTTATGTCTTTTTCTCTTTTTTCCGCTTGGCATGATTTATGATTTTATAAAATGAACAACTATTATTGAACCTTGTTCTTCACATCAAACACAAAAGTCTTGGCAGGCTTAAATGCCGGGATGAAGTGGGCAGGGATAATGATGGTAGTGTTTTTGGAAATGTTACGCCCAGTTTTTTCAGCTCTTTTCTTTGTAGTGAAACTGCCGAATCCTCTTAAGTATACGCTTTCGCCCTTAGCAAGGCTGCTCTTAACAGTTTCCATAAAAGCTTCGATAGTCTGTTGTACAGCAAGCTTCTCCAGATTGGTCTTGTTAGCAATCTCAGCTACAATTTCTGCTTTTGTCATGTTGGTTGAAGATTTTTAATTATTTGATAATAAATTTTTTAACGGGCTGCAAATATACAAGATTTTGAAACAATTAGAAAATTAATGCTTTTTTTTAAGGGCAATTGCCTCAATTTTAATCATTTCAGAATGGTAATCGCAATTTTACGAAATATATCGTCTTTTTAATGTCTGAGTTGCTTCTACGAATAGTAATTAATCGTGCTTCAATAATTTAACTTGCATAGTTTCAATTTTTTTTGCTTGAATTAAAATAATTTTTGACAATATTTGCATAATGACATTAAATTTGTAATGCACTAACCAAACAAATATTGTAAGTCATGGCAAGAGGAGTAAATAAAGTAATTTTAATTGGTAATTTGGGTAAGGATCCTGAAGTCTTTAACTTTGAAACAGGAGTGAAAAAAGTTACTTTTTCATTGGCAACTACCGAATCCTATCGTAATAAAGATGGTCAGGATGTTGAACAGACTGAATGGCACAATATTGTTGTGTGGCGCAGTCTTGCAGATATCGCCGAAAAGTTCCTGCGAAAAGGTTCACAGGTCTATATTGAGGGCCGTATCAGGTATAGAACCTATGAAAAGGAAGGAATGAAAAAATATATCACCGACATTGAAGCTGATAGTATTAACATACTGGGCAACCGTCAGCATAATGAAGGTTCTCAGCCATTTGAGCATTCTAATAATCACAATTCAAATAATATTACTCCCCCTGTAAATCAGGAAACTGAAGATCTGCCATTCTAATGCTCTTCACTTTTAGTTGAATAATTCACAGAAAAAATATCATTTAATAAATCAAAGAGCAACCATCTCTAATGAAGGTTGCTCTTTGGCTTTTTTGAATAGAATCCTTTTAAACGACTATTCCTCTATATAAGTATTTTATTGTGCGGAGATTTCATTTCTTTGGGTATCCTGCCTGTCCTTATTGACTCTGAACGCAATCTCCTACCCGTAATTTTTTCAACCATTCTGCCAATTTCCAACACATGGTCAACATTCAGGTTAGTTTCAATTCCCATCTCATCCATCATTACTACCATGTCTTCAGTTGGAACAAGTCCTGTAATACCGGGATCTTTATAATAATAACTTCCTGTACCTGCCACAGGAACACCATCAACAAAGTTTGCCGGCTGTCCACCGATACCTCCCATTGAAGATTCGTAGTTTGTCATCCCGGCTTGTAAGGCGGCCAGGATGTTTGCAAGTCCACATCCCCGGGTAGTATGGAAATGAACAATATGCTTCTCCGGCTTCGGTATCTGATCCAGAAGCATTGAAAAGTAACGGTATACCCTGTCGGGTGATGCGCTGCCATCATGATCGGCATGCTCCACGTCATTTGCCCCAATTTCGAGCCAGCGTTTTGTAAAATCAATAGCTTTGGTCAACTCCGTTGGACCCTCAATCGGGCAACCCCAGATTGTGCTTACTGTTCCATTTACTTTAATTCCGGCATCATGGGCTAGTGGAATGTACTTCTCTGCCATCTTCCAATAATCATGGAGTGATAAGCCTGAATTTTTTTTGTGATGCGATTCGCTGGTCGATACCATTAATAGAATCCTGTCGGGCCCGTATCCTTCCTGCTTTGCTCTGATAGCTCTCTCTATTGCCTTTTCACGAATAGTTATAGCGGTTAGACTTACATCTGGTAACAGGTGTGAAATAATTTTGCTTGTCCTAAGTCTTTTAAATAACTCATCAGCATCTTTAAATTGTGGCATCCCGGTAGGATTACCAAAATTTGAAACTTCAATGTGCTTAAAGCCGGCCAAAATAAGTTGCTCTGCAACCCATAATTTGGCATCAGTAGGGATAAACTTCTCTTCGTGCTGAAAACCATCGCGCACGGTAATGTCTCCGATTGTGACTTTTTTAGGATAGTTCATGTCTATTGAAAGTGGAAAAATTCAAAACACAATATTTAATCTCAATGTTCAATTCTAAGGGATCCCACATTTGTAACACAAAATAAACAAGCCGGGGAATTAAAACGTATTTAACTCCCCGGCTTTGTTTCTTTAGCTGTGAAAACCGGGTAAACCACAAATCAGAATTGCATTTCCGGTATTTCACCTTCTACAATGAGGCGACCTTCAGTTGCTTTTATGATATCTTCAACACTTACTCCAGGTGCTCTTTCAAGCAAGCGGAATCCCTGATCAGTAACATCAATAACTGCAAGGTCACTCACAATTTTCTTAACACAAGCTACTCCTGTGAGTGGAAGTGTACATTCTTTAAGTAGTTTTGACTGGCCGTCTTTGCTGGTGTGCTGCATAGCAACTACGATATTTTTTGCTGCTGCAACCAGGTCCATTGCACCACCCATTCCTTTTACCATCTTTCCGGGAATTTTCCAGCTTGCTATATCACCTTTATCAGATACTTCGAAAGCTCCAAGTACAGTGAGGTCAACATGTCCACCTCTGATCATTGCAAAGCTTAAGGTAGAATCAAAGAATGACCCGCCCGGCAAAATTGTAACAGTTTGCTTTCCGGCGTTTATTAAATCGGGATCAGCTTCTCCTTTTAATGGAAAAGGGCCAATGCCAAGCATTCCGTTTTCCGACTGCAGAGTAACTTCAACTCCTTCGGGTATATAATTAGCAACCAGAGTAGGAATTCCTATTCCCAGGTTTACATAATAACCATCTTTTAATTCTCTGGCAATGCGCTGTGCTATTTGTTCTTTTGTTAAAGCCATTGTAATTTTTCTTTTCTAATGATACATTCATCTAATTTCTGATACATCACCCTGATAAACAAGGATGTATTAAGAATCCAAACTATCGTTCGGTGAGTCGCTCAATTCGTTTTTCATAATTTGAGCCCTGGAAAATACGCTTAACATAGATTCCCGGTGTATGTATTTGATTAGGATCGAGTGTACCAAAAGGCACAAGTTCTTCGACTTCAGCAATAGTAATCTTACCGGCGGTTGCCATAGCTTCATTAAAATTATTTGCTGTATTACGATAGATCAGATTTCCATGAGTGTCACCTTTCCAGGCTTTTACAATAGCGAAATCGGCTACCATACCAAATTCCAGTAGATGAGGTTTGCCGTTAAATTCTCTTACTTCCTTACCTTCGGCAACTTCAGTACCATATCCGGCAGGAACATAAAATGCAGGTATACCAGCTCCACCGGCCCTGCATCTTTCAGCTAATGTACCCTGAGGAATTAAATCTACCTCAAGTTCTCCGGCAAGCAACTGCCTTTCAAATTCGGCATTCTCACCAACATATGATGAGATCATTTTCTTTATTTGCCTTTTCTGAAGCAGTAAGCCTAATCCGAAATCGTCAACTCCGGCATTATTTGAAACGCATGTTAGGTCCTTCACACCACTTTCTACTAAGGCTGCAATGCAGTTTTCGGGAATTCCGCTTAACCCAAATCCTCCTACCATTAAAGTCATCCCATCGGTAATTCCTTCAATAGCCTCGCGTGCATCTTTTACAACTTTATTCATGATAATTGTTATTATAGTTTATCAATTTAAATAGTAAGGTTGCCCAAAATTAGTGATTAATTGTTGACAAAATAAAATATTAATTTTGACACCACAATATCAGCTTTTTATGAACGAAATTAAAAAAGAAGGAAGATACTCCAGGCTTTACAGACAGATTGAAGACTTACTGAAAAAGAGTCCCGATAAACAAGCTGCTATGGCTACAATAGCTTCTGTGCTTTATAATAAAATTGATTACTTTTTCTGGTGTGGTTTTTACAGACTTGATGGTAAGAAACTCATAGTTGGACCTTATCAGGGACCACCGGCATGCCAGACATTGGAGGGCAAAGGTGTTTGTCTTGCTGCAGTAGAAAGGAATTCAACAGTAATTGTTCCTGATGTACATGCGTTTCCCGGACATATAGCTTGCGATTCCAGATCGAGAAGTGAGATAGTTATTCCTGTGAAAAATAGTGAAGGTCAGATTATTGGTGTTTTGGATGTGGATAGTAAAGATTTAGAATCATTTACAGAAATCGATCAGAAACACCTGGAGCAAATTGTAGTTCTTTTACAAAACATTCCTTAAACAAACTTGCTGATGCCTTGTTTATAGAGCGATTCAACAGTGCCCTGAAAGAAAATCTTTTTCAGGTTACAGCTGCGCGAAGAAAGGCAATCATGAAACTAGGTATCATTCTGGTAATCAATCCCAAAAACACCTCTTCAAAAATTGCGGTCTATAAAGACTCAAAACTTTGCTTTTTAAAGACAATAAGATACACCGATGAGCAAATTGCAGCATGCGGAAGTGTACCCGGTCAGATTGAGATGCGTAAGCAGGCCATTTTAAAAGAGCTTATTGAAAACGATATCAATGTCAATAAGATCGAGGTAATCATAGCCAGGGGTGGACTTATAAAGCCGGTTAAATCGGGTGTTTATAAAGTCAATGAGCAATTGAAAGAAGATTTGTTAAAAGGTGTCATGGGAATGCATGCAACAAATCTTGGTGGCATTATTGCACTTGAAATTTCTTCTCTGAATAATGCAATCCCTTTAATCGCGGATCCGGTTGTTGTTGATGAACTTACTGATGTTGCAAGAATTTCTGGCCATCCACTGTTTGAAAGGAAGTCGGTTTTTCATGCTTTAAATCAAAAAGTAGTTGCGCGCAAATTTGCCAAGACACTCAACCGCAAATATGAGGACCTTCAATTGATAGTTGTTCATGCAGGTGGCGGAGGTATTTCAGTTGGTGCTCACAAAGGAGGCCATGTTGTTGATACCAATCAGGCTTTTGATGGCGATGGACCGTTTTCTATTGAAAGAACAGGAAGTTTACCTGTTGGAGACCTTATAAGATTATGCTTTAGTGGAAAATATACACAGGAAGAAATATTAACGATGATTACCGCTAAAGGTGGTTTGGGTGCATACCTGGGAACTATCAACCTATCAACAATTGATAAGAGGATTAAAGATGATGATGAGACGGCCAAGATGATTACATATGCGATGGCCTATCAGGTTGCTAAAGAAGCAGGAGCTATGTGCACAGTGCTCGATGGTAAGCCTGATGCAATCATCTTATCGGGTGATTTGTTTCAGTATTCCTGGTTTACAAACCACCTGATTAAGAAGCTCGAAAAAATTGGACCTATTACAGTATACCCCAATGAAGATGAAATTGATGCTTTGGCACAAAATGCTATAGGTGTATTAAAGGGAGAAATTGAAGTCATGGAGTATAGTTAAAATAATTGTTTGTTGTTTGATAATTGAGTGTTGACAAAAGGCCGGTTACGGCCTTTTTGTTTGTTCTTTGTTCTTTGTTCGTTGTTCTTTGTTAAGAGCC
>DIOT01000009.1:0-966 GCA_002426195.1 Bacteroidales bacterium UBA5507
TATTTTATTTGGTTCTACAATATAATGGGAAATATTCACCTTCTCCTAGCATATTCCAAGCCATATCTGGAGTAAATCCACGATTGTTTTGAGTTTCACTCTCAGAATCTCTAGGGTTTGCACCCACTTCGGCGTATAATTGATTTACACCAGCTAACAAAGCCATTTGTATAGGTTCGTGAACATTCATTGAACGCTTAGGATTTACAACAAGATTTGTTACAGCAGCAATTTTTGTTAATTCTGCAGCTGAGATTATTCCCTTCTCAAATAAAGGGGTGCCTGGAACTGGTATTCTCCTCATAACTGCCATAGCTTTAATGTTTAAATTGCGTGCTCTTTTAATTTCAACAAGTAACTCATCATAGGTATGTTCGGGTCCAATCGGTTCTATACAATAATATAGGTCCAGATTTGCTCTGAGTACAGCATCAATCGTATTTTCTCTTTCAATTGTTGAAATAAGAGTATCAGTTCCTTCTCGCAATCGATTTATATGATAAACACCTGTGTATCCAACTGCTTTTAAATCTTTTGCTATTTCAAAATTAAAATCTCCAATGTTTGCAACAAAACGTTGATGCTGTTTTAATAAAGGACTTAGTTTCTCTGAAATTTTCAAAAATTTCTCAATGGGATAGTCAGCAGTGGTCATGAGAAAGAGATCATCGAAATAATAATTTTGCAATCTTCCTATTTCTTCTATTAACTCTTCTATTGTCTTTTTCCAGCGGGCATTTAACGAATAGTGATTGAATCCCATTGAACAAAACTTACAGTTTTTTGAGCAAGGTTCTGCATTAATACCTATTTGCGTAAATACATAGCCTACATTTCCAAATTCCTTCCTACTGAGTTCATTCGATTTAGATATTAATTGATAATAATTCTCGCTCATATTATCGATATTCAATAAATCTAAAATATCCTCATCACTTAAACTTAAATTATTAATATCTATTTCAT
>DIOT01000009.1:1162-14359 GCA_002426195.1 Bacteroidales bacterium UBA5507
ATTTTCCTAATGAATGGAATGTTAATACATATGATTACATTACATCACATCGTATCCATTTAACTTACAATTTTTTCACATTGATTTCTCTACTTTCCCCGGCATTTAACACCGTATTCTCCATGTTTACAGAACCTATATTCTTTAGAGAAAATTTAGTTAATTTGAGTTGCCCATGAAGTACCGATAATATTACATTGTTACTACTAATCTTGCAGTATCCCCAAGCATATCCATTGCTCCAGAACCAAGTGCCCGGTTTGGAGGTAAAAGACATTGATTTTTCAATTCCTGAATATTGGAATCCTGATAAAGTAAGTCCCGCCGACCAGCTTGCCATAGCTCTACCATAATGATGACCGCATTCTGCTTCATTAAAAGGACTTCGTTTACGTCCATCATATCGGTTTCTAATATTACGGATGCAAAGCAACCCATCATCTGTCAATCCTTCCTGAAGCATACCTATTGCTGCAACATATTCGAATCCTGTCATTACCTCTGTAAAATAGGGAAAAGGATTGTCGGGTCTAACCTTAGGATAACTAGCCATGAGTAGTGCAGCCTCATCACCCAAAGCATACGTACGAAAGCAGTTGAAATGGTCGGACAAATTTTCTTTATAATTATACTTCATGATACTGTGGAGGGTTTTAATTGCATTTTCTCTTTTAATAAGATATCCCAACCCACATATGTGTGCAAGATATTGTCCTACCAATTGGTCGACCAAACAACCTTCAAGTAGTTGATAATCTGGACTCCCATAGTCAGATGTGCCCATACCTACTAGTTGTTCTGGGGGTATAGTCTCTTTGGTAGGAACTAAAAGCTTGTGAATATAATACTCTCCGTTGAAAAGATTTTCATCAGTCCATTTGCTACCACTTTCAAAAAGCCTTCTGCACTTAAGAGACATTTCATTGTCATTCATATACTTAGCCATCTTCTCCATTGCACGAAGCGCTCCTAAATACCATATTGTCATTTGGGGATTAGGTCCATAATACTCTACATCCATTGTATTATGTTGAACACCTTCCATAACTCCATCCTGATCTCCATCCCATCCTCCTACTTTCCATGCATAAGCCAATGCAGCTTTACCTTTTTGATAGTGTTGTTTTAAAAAAGCATCATCACCCGAAAGTTGCCATTCACGATAAAGTTTCATTATAGTTCCCATCTGACCATCAGCTGCTACCTTGTTAAATTCAGGAATTCTCTCATAAGGAAGATTAACCCTGAAATTCATAAGTCCTTCATCAGTAGTGGCAATACCGAATTCAACACGACGCATTGATTTTGCGAGATCTCCAAAAAGAAATGCCGTAGCTGTTTCATAATTCCAAACATGAGTACAACTACCAAAACAGCATCCAATTTTGTCATTACAGCCTTCCCAGGCAAAAAAATTACCGTCAGAAAGTCTAAAACAAGTCTGAGTTCTCAGCGTACTTACATTAAATAGAGCAGCTTCTTTAACTTCTTCGGGGAGGGAACTTTCGCAAAATGTTCTAACAAAATCAATAGTCTTATTTTCGAGATAGGAAAGGTTTGAAGAAGTTTTTACTGCTACATCCCATGCATCTTCGTATTGAGTTGTATAATAATTTTTCAAATTTTCTGTAGACCAATCTTTGCGGTTTGGAAAATACCACGTTAAAAGGAACCTGACGCTCTTAGTATCACCCGGTGGTAAAATTCCACTTGCAGCTATAGACCCTACAGGTTTATCAGATACTTCGTCTATTCGGTTTTCAAGTACGCCATCATGTGAGAGATCATCCCAAAAGTCAAGCATTGAACTTCCCCACCGCTCTGGTAACCAAGCAGTGCGGTATGAAGTATTTTTATTATCAATAACAACAAGCGTCATTTCACCCCATTGTTCAACATTTTTGTCGACACCCTCTGAAATAAAATGAATACCGCTAATACTATCTTCTGTTTTAAATAAATTTTTATTTTTCGATGCTTTCCCTAAACTACCGTCTTCTCCAATAAAATTAGGCATGGTGCCACAAATAGTAAATGCAATCTCCTTTTCTGACATATTTGTCATTTCATACTCTATCAAAGCCATAGGAATACTACTGTTATTAACATCACCAGGAATTAGAGGATTGAACGATTTCATCTTTACTTTAATGGGCAGTTGTGGGGTAGAAAGATTAACTTGTCCGAATGGATAAGCTGTTTCGAAAGAAGATTCATGAAACCTTGGAAGACCGTGATTGGTAGCTATCGCACCATTACAACCTTCATAAAGAAAAAATGGCACTGGGCCCTCAAGTAAACGTAAATCTTTTTTCCCGTCGATTTCAGAATATAAGGTGAAGAAAAGTGAATTTTGTCTTCCTGTTGCAGGGTTATATCCTTTGGCAGGGCGGTTCATGATTTCAAAATCCTGAAAGTTTCCAATTCCACCTAATGAAATTGTACCTGTTCCAATTCCACCTATTGGAAGAGCAATTTTGCATGAATGTTCAAAATCATATTTTTTTAGGACTGGCCATTCTGCTGAATTATCACTGTCAACTTTAAAATCCTGGGTTGCTCGTTCCGTCTGTAAATTATTAAATTTCAACAAACTTTCTGCAGAAGTCATAGCTGGCAGGTTTGCGGCTGCTATGCTCCCTAGACTTAATTTTTTAATGAATGATCTTCGGTTTGTCATGTACTTTTAAAATAATATAATTATTTATTTAGATTGTCATTTTTTTACCTGACACTATATAGTTTTTTATATCAATATTTCCAAAAACAACTTCAACCAATGGTTTTCCATTCATTAACGATACTGTCCCAAAACCCTTATCAGTACTAATGAATGTAGTAAAATCACCAACCTTCGAATCTATGTACATGGTCCTTTCTACAGCATCGTAACGCACACCTGTCAATCCTTGTAACATACCGTAACTTGCCATAGCTCTTGCGTACCAATGCCCACATTCGTATTCGTTAAACGGATTCCGAGTACTACCGTCGTACCTCTTGCGGCATTCCCTAACAATCTCTAATCCCTTTTCTACTTCCCCTTTAAACATCAAATGGCTTGCAACCTGATATTCAATTCCTGTCCAGACTTCATTGCTATATACAAAAGGAAGCGACAAAGCTCCTCCTTTTGGCCAGGAACATAGCAGTAAACCGCCTTCGTTGCCATATGCATACGTAGGGCGTTGAGGATTGTAGTGATCAGTTAAATCAGTCTTCAGATTATACTTGTGAACAGCTTTAAGGTGGTTTGTCGTTTTTTTATCGTCTACAACTTCTTTAAGCCCGCAGACTGATGCTATCCACATACCCAATATACCGTCCGATAGACAACCTGTTCCATATTGATATTTTGGACCTTCTTTTTTCAGGAGTTCAAGTGCTTCATCGGAATAATTACCTCTATTTAATAACGTTGGCAAATCAACCGGATTTGGAGCCTGCAAACCTTCCCATACAATCTTTTGGATAAAATATTCACCGTTATATAATTCCTGCTCCATGTATTTCTTCCCCTTTGTAAGCAATATTTCATATTCCTTGAAAGGTTCTTTCAGTGATTTAGACATTTCGATAAATGCTGTCAAAGCTCCCAGATAGAAACTCGTGCACATTCCGTCAGGACCCCAGAATTCAATATCATAGGTGTTATGATGTGGCTCTTCGAGACATCCCTTTCGCTTCGGATCCCAGGTCCGAATACAATAATCTATACTTTTCTTTGCATATGGATATAGTTCTTTCATCCACGATGTATTGCCGCTTATTCGCCAGTCGCGATACAATTTCATGATGCCACCTAGTTGACCATCTGAGGCGGCATGGAAATCGTGTTTGGTAGGAGTGATTGGTAAATTCGTACGGAAGTTCTGATGACCTTCTTCGTTCTGACTGACTTTAAACTCTGTATCGCGCAATGTCCTCTCCAAAGCCGGAAAAAGATGTGGTATAGCCTGGGCATAATTCCACACATGTGTGCAACTGCCGTGGCAACACCCAGAGTTATCGCTGCAACCTTCCCAGGCCCACAATCTTCCGTCGTATTGCCTCAAAACAGTGGGCGATTTTATAATAGTTAAGTTGGCGGCAACTGCTTCCAATACTTCTGCCGGTAATGTTGAACTATAAAAAGCGTCGCGAAACAGTTCACTGTTCTTTTTTAAAATCTGATAATTTGAGTTCCAGTACTTAACCACTTCATTAATACCTTTGAACCGCTCTGAATACCATGGACGATAAAAGGTATCTTTATCAGTTTCGTTGTTTTGTTTTTCTCCTTTTTCTGATTGGATGGCAATGGAAATATCAGACTCTGGCAAATACCAACAAAAATTCACTTTTATCACCCTCTCTTCGTTCGGCTTCAAAGTAAATGGCAAGTATATAGATGCACCCGGAGAAGAACCTTCAATTGGAGGATTGCTTACCGTTCTCCCGTTTTTTATGTTTTCCCATAAAATAGACTGAGAATCAAACCAACCTCCTCTGAACCAACAGTAATCTATAACGGATTTGTCATCATCCAGGTAGATTGAAAAACCTTTATTACCATCGGTACTATTCTCTTTTGTCATAAGAAAACCATTTTTGACTTTCTTAATTTGTCCTTTATTATCAATAAAATTGCGGGCATTGTAAGAAAATACTGCTTCAACGTTTTTCTCGGACGTGTTTTTAAACCTATATTCCAAAACACCGACTGGTAAACTCGAATTATCTTGATCTGTAGGTATAAAAGGACTCCAGCCGACAATTTTTACGTCCATGGGAATATCTTTATCTTTTAAATCAATGATTGCAAACGGAAATCTTGCTAAAAATGAACCTGTTTCAAACCGCGGAAATCCGTAATTCCTTTCCCCGAGACCATTCCCGGCACCCAGTGGCCCAAAAATCTTCCACGTTGGAACATTGGATTCCAATACCTTGGCTCCTTTCTCGTTTCCCTTGACACTAATGGCTCCAAATGCGTAAGGGACATTGAATACTGCAGGTTTGTTATTCACAGATAAATGAGAAATGGCACCTGTACCCTCCAAACAAAACATACCAGCTCCTAATCCACCAATGGGAAAAGCAACACGGCTCAGATATTCGTTCTCATACTTATCGTTGAAGTCCCTGCTGGTCCTGCCTAATTGGAATTTAACATCATTTAATGAATTATAATCTCTGCCTAATAAACTCTCAGGAGTAGCTAACGAAGGTACTCCTACCGCTGCAATACTTCCTAAACTAACTTTCTTAAGAAATGATCTTCTAGTATTATCCATAATATTATTTTGTTTAATTAAGTTTATTTTTTTTTTACTAAAATCAAGAAAAAATGACTTTTAAGGTATCTCCTTTTTTAAGTTCAACTTTATCAAAATTTATTTCAATTTTCTTTAGAAGTTTATATGTTGAATTAATTTTTTTACCATTATAGTAAATTTCAACATTGTTTAATTTCCCCAATAATGAAGATAAGATTAATTGCTGCAAACACAAACTTCCATATTTTACGATAACCTGATTTTCTTGTATGCCATTCTCAATTATTTGAGTAATATTTCCCCATCCTTCAGCTGAAGTATAAAATCCTTTGAATTTATCTGTTGTTAGCTTAGGTGAAAATCCCATTATGCCTTTCGGGCCATCGTACCAATAATCTTGAAGAGCATGTAAAACACCATAAGATGCCATTGCTCTTGCATAGTGATCACCACATTCAACCTCATTCCATGGGTTATGCTTTGCTCCATCATAGCGAGTTTGAATACTTTTTATAATAGCCAGACCTTCATCCAATTTTCCACGAAATATCATATTGGTTGCTACTTGATACTCAATACCTGTCCATACTTCATCCCTATATCTAACTCCTGCTTCACCAGGATGTTTACTGAATGGCCAAGTACATATTAATAATCCAGGTTCGCCAGCATGTGCATAATATCTTTCAGGTAAATGCAAATTAGTTTGTGCTGCCACATCATTTGTCCAATTATATTCCCAAATTGAATTTAATGTTTTGTCAATTGTATACTCAGGATAAATATCACCTAATCGTAATAAATCGGCCCAAGTTTGTCCAAAAAGTTGATCACTTAAACATCCATTGCCATATTGATGTAGTGGATGTTCTTTCTCATCTACATCTTGTATAAAGTAGCCATATTCATCATTCCACAAACGATCAACAGAATTTTTGGACCCTTTCTCGTAAATATCCTTATAGTAGTTGGCAGCTAAAGTATCTTTCATAATATAAGCCATTTTTTCGCCAGCACGAAGGGCAGCTAAATACAAACCACCAACATAAGTATTTGCGCCATAAAATGCTATATCATACGTATTAGGTTGTATTTTTACAATTAATCCATCTTTATTTCCATCTTCATTTATAATATAATCAAGAGAGTGCTTTATTTTACTCCAATTTCTTGATAGAAAATATGAATTTTTTGACATTAAATGTTCACGATACATTCTGAGTATTACACTTGCGTGGCCATCAATTAATACGCCGTGTTCTCCATTTCTTGATAGAATCGCACCATCATCTCTTAGTGAAACACTATAATCTGTCTTCTCTCTCAAATTTCTTTCAAGTTCAGGGAACAAAGCGGCCATCGTTTGGGCATAACCCCACACATGAGTACAAGTACCTTCACAAGATCCAACACCTTCCCATGCCCAAAACTTGTCATTTGACCACCATTGGCAAGTTTCAGTTGCTAAAGTTGAAACGGACATCATTAAACGCTGTTTCAACCAATATGGAAATGAACTTTCATTATAGTATGAATCATGAAAAGCGAAGGTTTCAGATTCTAATCTTTTATAATTTTCAAATAATTGACTTACTACATCTAAGGAACTATTATACCAATTGGAATACATATTCCCAATTGGAGGAGAATTAGGGGGAAGTGGCTTATTCCACTCTGAACCCTTATAACTTAGAGGTCTGTTTGGGAAATACCATGATAAGACGTAAACCAATTCTTTAGAATCCCCTTTCTTTAATCTTAAATTTGAAGTTAATCCTGCATTTAATTTATCTCCTAATTTTGCTTCTGCATAGTTTTTATTTTCGCTGAGTAGATCAGCAGTACCAATCGCAGATGAATCAAAAACAGTAAGAGCAAGATTTCCCATAAAAGCATGCGTGTCATCAATTATATAACGTGACATATCTTTAGGATTATCAGCAAATTGAATATTATCGACACTTATGTGTCCCCAGCTACTAGTCTCATTATCAACAATTTCCAAATACGCTCTTTTATTTTTCCATTTAGAAACATCCCAGTTTCTAGGAAAGAAATCTTCATTATTATTGCCAGTTGCAGTTTTAACTATCTTATTATCTACATATAAATTTATACAAGTTCTTCCACGGTGTGCTCCTCCTGCGATATTAAATGAAATATAATTTCTTGATATAGTGAATTCCTTAGAAATGAGTTTCCCTATAAAAGAATCGTAACCCACATAAGAATTAGCGAGATATTTTCCATAATCTCCTCCAAAGGCATTTTGGTTGTTGATTTGCCCAGGAGTGGGCCTCATTCCAAATGCATCTCCCTCAATTTTCCAATTTCGATAATTCCCGGATTCGAAATCATCGAAAACAATAAGGTTTTTATCTTTAATAATTTCTATATTTGGAGTTTGTGACACATCCATATCCATAAAAACAGATTTAAACTGTCCATTGGAAATTACCTTATTTCTTAACACTCCGTAAGTTCTATCTTTAAGATCTATACATACTAAATTTTGCATCCAAGCCGTCATATCCACATTTAGATCTTTGTCGGAGGTATTTGTTATTTGATATTTTATTATAGTTGCTGGTGTCGCAGATTCCTTTGCATTCAACGGAATAAATGGTGAATAAACAGTAGATTTAATTTTTAGTGGAAATTCTTCATCATTTGTATTATATTCAATAAAAGCCACAGGATATTCCCCTATAAACGAAATATTATCAAAATCTTTTTTATTTAACTCTTTGATTATTTTATTATTACCATCATTAATGGTTACTTTAAATCCTTGATCTATATAACTGTGCGGTTCAAATGTTTGATAACAAACTTTCCAAGGTCCCAGTGGAGTATCAAAGTTTAATAACGAATCTATACCATATCCAGTGTTGTATGCGTTGTTAGCAATCCACCAATTTGCAAGAGTTCCATCTCCACGAACATATAGTTGACCAGCCATAATACCACCACATGGCATGCCTATAGTAGTTAAATCTTCACCTTTATAAATTTTCCTATCACTTCTACTATTTATATCACCAATGAAAGTTTTAATATCACCCTTATTTAAGGAAACTTTATGATCGTCAGAAAACTGAGAATACAAAATAGAAGGAAAAAAAATTAAAACAAATATAAAATATTTTTTCATGAATAATAAAATTATAAGAGCCTACTCCAAATTAATTTGGAGTAGGCTCTTAAGATTAATCATAACCAGCGTTCTGTATTAAAGTACCACCAGATCTGTCAATTTCGAGTTGAGGTATCGGAAATATTTCATCTTTACCATCCTTATATCTAAAATAACCTGGTGTTACTTCATTTTGCCATCTGTTAGGATCAAGAAGGTATTCTTGTGCAATCCCCCATCTTCTCAAATCCCAACCAAACTTTCCTTCAAATGCAAATTCAACACGACGTTCATGAACAATTGCCCAAAACATTTCTTCATAACTCAACGTTGGTGAAATAGGAGGTAATTCTCTTATTACATTACTATTAATTGTATTTGGGTCTGTAGTAGTAGCCGTACGAGCTCTAACCATATTAACATATTTAGCTGCAGTAACCTGATCATTCAACTCATTCATTACTTCAGCATACCATAATAATACTTCAGCATATCTTATTAAAGAATAATTACATGAGTTATACCAACTAACTTGATCAACAACAACTCCTTTATTATTAGGTGGGTTACCAATAGTCCATTTTCTAATTCCTAATCCTGTACCATTTACCTTATCAATAAACATCTGTCCGAAAAAATCATCTACGTCTTTACGAAATATAGTAGCTACAAAACGAGGATCACCTTCTTCATATTCTCTTTCCAAATCAGGTGTAGGTCGTGTCCATCCCCATCCACCGCCAGCTACAAATCCGTCTCCATTGGGAGCGTTGAGTACCGTTGCAAAATTGTCGGTTCCTTTTTGATTCATTGCTGTGTATTGCACTTCAAAAACAGCTTCTATACTATTGTCATTGGTACCGTCAAAAAGATCATTATAGTCAGGAAGTAAGTCATATCCATAAGACATAATTTCTTCTAACAAAGTTTTAGCTTCTTGCCACCTGTGTTGATACAAATAAATTTGAACTAAATAAGCTTTTACTGCACCTTTATCGGCTCTTCCCATTAAATCACCTGTATTTCTATTCTCAATATTTTGTTGTAAAGCCATTTTAAAGTCCGCTTCGGCTTGATCCATTAAATCACTTTTAGTTATTTTATAATTGTTGACTTTTTTACCTGTAACTCTTGTAGCCTCACGTACTGAATTAGGTAAATTTAATTCCGAAATATCTAAAACTTTATTAACCAATGGAGCTGTACCAAACATATAAGCTAGACGAAACATCCAAAAACCTCTAATAAAATAAAGTTCTCCCAAATATCTAGATTTTAATTGTTCATCCATCTCAATTTCGGGGATCTTTTGTAATGCCATATTGGTCAACGTAAGAGCTTTGTAACACCGTGAATACAACATATACATCTGGTCGACACTAGGCATAACGATTGATTGTTGTATTTGGTAGTACACTACCAAATCAGGATGTGCTTGAGCATCTGGTCCTGTGACATCACCCATAGGTGTATATCCCGCTCTTGTATTCCAACCTTGTTGTCCATCTAATAATTGAAATGATTTATAAGCAGATGTGACAGCCATTTCTGCATCTTGTGCAGTTTTATAGAAGTTCGAAGTTGAAACTACGCCATATGGATCTTTATCTAATTGATCGCTACATGCGACAAAAATCAATATAAACAGAAGTAAATATATTTTTTTCATATTTTTTATTTTTAAAATTCTAAGTTAATACCTGCATAAAGTGAACGTGGAATAGGGAATCCTCCGTTTATGTTTTGTTCAGGATCCCAACCTGGATAAGAATTGATAACAAATAAATTTTGTGCTGCAATATAGAATCTTAGCTTTTTTATTACATTAATATTGTTAGCTCTTAGAATTTTGTTGAAATTGTAACCAACTTGTATATTCTGAAGTCGTAAGAAATCAGATTTACGTAGCCAAAAACTGGAACGACGATAATTATCATTTGGATCACCTGCCACAACTCGAGGTACATAATTACTAGTTCCTGGACCAGTCCATCTTTGTCTATACATCCATGCAGAAGTTTGTTCTCCACCTCGGGTAATAGCAAAACCTACCTGATCAAAACTTCTTAATGCACCCATCTGCCCATATAAACTTGCAACGAAATCAATATTATTATATTCTAATGCAATATTAGCTCCAAAATAGTGTGGGGCATCTGAATATCCAATAAATTGTCTGTCATTGGAATTAATTAAACCATTACCATCTAAATCCTTAAACTTAATATCCCCTGGTTCAGCATTTGGTTGAGTGGGTGAACTGCTTATTTCTTCAACAGTTTGGAAGATACCCTCTTGAATATAACCATACCACTCATTAATTGAATGTCCAACTTCAGTACGACTGAAACCACCTACAATTGGCGAAGGGATTTTTGTAACTTTATTCTTATTATACGTCCAATTTAAATTAACATCGTATTTTAACGGTGTATCATAGTTGGAATATCCCAGAGATAATTCAATACCTGTATTTGTAACAGCCCCCGCATTTTGATAAGGTGAGTTATCAACTCCCGCAGTAGCAAGAAGTGGAATTCGAACTAAGATATCTGTTGTATTTCTTTTATAAACATCTGCAATAAATGTTAACTGATTATTGAAGAATGAAGATTCCAATCCTGCTCCTAAAGTAGATGTCTTTTCCCACAAAAGACTTGAATTACCGAGTGATGTTGGACCAACACCAGTATATGTAATTCCTTCAGTTCCTGCTCCAAACGGATAATATAACCCAGTAGAGTTTAATGTTGTTTGATAAGGATATACTCCAATATCTTGATTACCCAATATTCCCCAACTTGCACGAAGTTTTAAATAACTAAGTAAAGGTGTATTTTTCATAAATTCCTCTTCTGACAAAACCCACCCTGCTGACGCACCTGGGAAAATACCTCTTCGGTAACTTTTTTCGATCCTTGAGGTTTCATCGATACGTACACTAGCGCTTAACAGATATTTATTTAGATAATCGTAATTTACTCGACCAAGGTACGATTGAATAGCCCAAGATGATTTTGAACCACTATTGTTGATATTGCTGGAACCCGCGTTCAAGACTTGCATATTTTTGTCATTATTCAAGAAATTATTACGAGTTGCCCACATATTTCGGCTATTAGCCTCCTGAAACGTATAACCAGCCATAGCTGTTAGATTATGAACTGAATTTATTTTTGTAGTGTATGTTAAAATATTATCTATTGTATAATTAATATTTTGATTATTATCAACATTAAGCACTGCTATAGGGTGATCACTGATAAGTCCTTTTGGTCCATAGCTATACGCTGGTATGAAATTATCTTGATCCCAAGTGAAATATTCAGTGTTAAAAGAAGTTTTAAAGTTCAATCCCTTAATTATTTCCCAATCTAGATATGTGATTCCAATAAGTTTTTTCCAATTCTGATCGTATCTCCACAAATTGACAGCTATAAGAGGTTGTAACATAGTTATTGGTTCTCCATGGTGTGATGAGACTCCATAATTTCCGTTTTCATCGTATGCTGGAACTGTAGGTGGATAAATCATCGCTCTATCTATAGCTTGTCCCCAATCGGTATTATTTGAAACTCCATAGTTTATACTTAAGTTTAAACCAAATTTTAAATTTGGTAATATTAGCATATCATTACTAAGCTTTACATTAGCTCGATTAAACGTTGTATTTTTTATAACGCCTTCTCCGGTATAAAAACTAGCTGATACTGCGTATGCATTTGTTTTTGTTCCCCCTGTTATATTTAAAGAATAATTTTGTTTGTACCCCGATTGTGAAATTTCATCAACCCAATTAGTTCCTGCCCCATATGAGCTTACTTCTTGTTGTGAAAAAGGAATTGGCAAATTTGCTGCGGCATAATAATCATTTACCATAGTTGCGTATTCCTTTGCAGTTAAAGTAGGAATTTTATGACGAATATTATCTACAGCACCATATCCAGATACAGAAATTTTCATAGGAGCTTCAAAATTCCCTTTTTTAGTTGTAATTATTACAACTCCATTGGCACCACGTGATCCATAAATTGCAGAAGATGCAGCATCTTTTAGAATTGTAATATTCTCTACATCATTAGGATTCAAATTAGATAAACCATCATTGGTGATCAAGCCATCAATTACAATTAGAGGATTATTGTTCGCTCCAAATGAACCATTGCCCCTTATTCTTATTGTTGTACCGCTATAAGGAGTTCCATTATTTTGATAGATTTGCACACCGGCTAATTTTCCCTGCAAATTTTGTCCTATTCCCTGAACTGCTTGATTTTCCATTTTTGTTTGAGAAACAACTCCAACAGATCCAGTCAAATCTTTTTTAGCTTGTGTTCCATAGCCTACAACAACGATCTCGTCCAAAATCTCAGCATCCTGTTGAAGAATAATACGCATATTTGAAGAAGCAATTAATTCCTGCGATTTCATCCCAACATAAGATATGACCAAAGTATTATATCCACTTGGAACATTTAATGTAAAATTTCCATTATAATCTGTTATGGTTCCCTGTCCCGTACCTTTAATTTGAACAGTTGCTCCTATAACAGGTGCTCCAGACTCATCAACTACAATCCCAGTTACCTGAGTTTGTGATAATACGATACCTACATTCAAAAGAAATAGGATTAAAAAATAATAGACCTTTTTTTTCATAAAAAATATTTTTAAATTCAATTAATTATTAAATTGTTAGAACCATAATTTAAACAATACTGCTATGCAATGTTATCTTTAGAATTAATATGTTTTCATAGGCAATTATTTTAAAATCTTTACTCATTCCCCCACAACTGAGGA
>DIOT01000029.1 GCA_002426195.1 Bacteroidales bacterium UBA5507
AATTTAGTGGAGCTGGCGGGAGTACATAAATTGTTAATTCCTAATAAATATATCACCTACCAATATTAACTGTATCATTTAATTAGTGGTACTTATTGACTTTTAAGTTAACATTACTATATTTGTAACGTCTGTTTATTTAACATAAAAACCGTTACCCATATCGTTACCCTTTTAAAAGTCATTCAATGGGAAATATTAAGTTCTACCTGAATAAAGGCAAAGGTAGAAAATCAAGTCGTCCAATAATGATTAGCTACCATTTTAACGGACAACGCCTCTTTTATTATACAGGTCTAAAGATTGCAGAGAGCGAGTTTAACCCCAACGGAAAGTTTCCTGCTAAACCCGAATGTAATGATAGAATATATATCAATGAAAGATTGAAGCTTATTCGGAATGCCATTGGTGAAATAGAGAACGAAAATTTAGCAGGAGGTAGGATATTGACTCCGGATTTATTAAGGTCAGCTTTGAATGAACGATTAAAAGCAAGGCCGGTAAATAAGCCGATCAAAGAAAAGAAGGTAACCTTGAAGGAGTACTTTGATATTTACATAAATGAACTTCCAAACCGGGTGAACCGAAAAGGTCATAAACTTTCAAAATCAATGGTAACCAAATATGGGACTATTAAGAACTTATTTATTGACTTTTGTGATTTTGAAGGTCGGGAGTATGACTTTCAGGACATGAATGAAAGCTTCTATAAGAGGTTTTCGGCCTTTATGATCAACCAGAAAAAGTATGCAGTCAATACTTATGGCCGGAACTTTAAATTCCTTAAAACTATCTTAAATGAAGCTTCCAAGCTAAATGAGAATGGGATACGGTATAATGAATTTTCAGAATACAAAACATTTGCTACAGGAATACACGAGGAAAGCGATAGTATTTATTTGACAGAAAGTGAGCTAAAGAAACTATATAATCTTGACCTTACAAGCAAACCCGGACTTGAAAAAGTCCGTGACCTGTTCCTTGTTGGCTGCTATACGGGATTAAGATTTTCAGATTATACTTCTATTCAACCTGAAGATATCAAGGTAGATAGGCTGCGAGTGATGGATATAAAGACTAAATCAAAGGTTGTAATACCATTAGCACCTGTAGTTAAGCAAATCCTTGAAAAATATAACTTCAAACTTCCAAAAGCAATCAGTAATCAAAAGTTTAATGAAGCACTTAAAACTATTGCAGAATTGTCCGGCCTAAATGAAACTGTCGTAACAAAAATAACCAGAGGTGGGGTTTTACAAACGAAAACACAACCCAAATACAAATTAGTTACTTCTCATGTAGCTCGCAGGAGCTTTGCAACGAATGGAGTTAAGCATGGTCTATCTCCGGTGTTGATTATGGCAATAACAGGTCATAAAACAGAAAAGGAGTTTTGGAAATACGTTAAAGTATCGAATGAAGAAAAGGCCGATCTTTTTGAGAAGGAGATGAACTGGTAATAAACACAAGACCTAATTTATGAGCTACCATTTATATTACCAACGCCTAAAGGAAATCCTTAAGAAAAGCATGACGATTGATAATCTGCTCGATAGGCTTAAATACTTAAGAAGGGAAAGAGCATGGTTTATATCACAAAATGACAATTCGGATGTGCCGAGGATTGTAGTTCTTTACGATCTTGCAATACAAGAAACAGAGGATTTAATCAAGTTAGATTTTCAGAAGCCAGTTCCTAAACCAGAAGTTCAATTCAATCAAGTTGAAAG
The DNA here is from genome assembly GCA_002426195.1 of Bacteroidales bacterium UBA5507. Taxonomy (GTDB): domain Bacteria; phylum Bacteroidota; class Bacteroidia; order Bacteroidales; family Lentimicrobiaceae; genus Lentimicrobium. The sequence goes on from DIOT01000029.1 coordinate 1,731, forward strand.
TCTATCAGCAGAACAAATGATTAAAACCATCCTTGAACCGGTGCGAGAAGCGTTTGACAGTCCAGATCATATAGATAGAATTAGCGAAGCTCTTATAGAATATTCAAAAAACAGTAATTTACCAGAAAAGACTGATAAAGAAAGGTTAAAAACTCCGGTTGAGTATTACTATTATTTTAAACAGGTCAGGCCTTTATTGGGAATGTCTTACACACAGATAGCTAATGTTTTAGTTTACTTTATTCGTCATTACGATGATGTCGCGGCAAGTACAATCAGTAGTCAAATAAAGAAAAGTAAAATACACTCAAAAGATAGTTAATCTTTTTTTGCACCGAGTTGCACCGAATTACCCCGATTGGTGCAATCTATATCATGTTACTTTAATTTATAATAATATCACATAGCCTTGTGAATCTGATGATTGCGAGGTCATTGATATTTACCCAATTTTGGTGATCGCACCAAAAGTGCAATATAGTTTAGCGTCATAAACCTAAACTAAAAACTATGAGCACACCTTCTTTTGAAAACTTACCCGGCTTAGTGCTTGGATTACAACAACAGGTCGGCCAGTTACAGACAACAATTGACAAGCTCGTGCAAGCTAAAGAGCAGCCACAAAGTGAGGAACGCATCTATGGTGATAAAGGCTTGGCTGAGTACTTGAAATGTACCGTGCAAACTATAAGCCGGCTTAAGATGGCCGGTAAAATTCCCTTCCATAGATACGGACGCCGGTATTACTACCTTCGCTCGGAAGTTGATCAGGCATTTAATTGTAAGCGGAGGTAATATGGGACAAAATAATGAAAGCCCGTGTACCGGGGAAATGGTAACGGGCAAAATGCTTAAGACACACGAAAATACTGTAAATGAGTGTAAAGTCCAAATTGAGAAAGTTAATAACAGTTTTCAACTACCCAAGTTAATGATTGAATTTGATGACCTGACCAGTCCGGAAACTTATCTAAATCATATACATCAATTAAAAGGGAAAAATGAAGTTACACCTCATAATAAAATACTGAATCATTTGCTTGACCAGATCGAGCCATTGGACTTTGAGACACTTGCTTATCCTGAAGCGAAGTCAATAAGAGAACAGATGGAAGATCTTGATATAAATGGGTCAGATGAAGACAAGGAAGAGTGGAATATGTATAGTAAACAGCTCAATAAGTTAAAATTGAATGTTAAACATTATTTAGTTCTATCTATAGAGAATACATTGAAACTTGCTGAAAAGAACCAATGGGGCTTGTGTAAAAACTTGGATTTCATTTACTTATTCAATGGAACGTATTGGGATGAAGTTAACGTTGAAACTTTTCAAAAATTTTTGGGAGAAGCCGCAGAAAAGATGGGAGTACCAAAATTCTCAGCACGGTACTATCAGTTCAGGGAGCAACTTTTTAAACAATTCCTTGCAAGTGGTCATTTGCCTACACCAGAGAGTGAAAAGGATACAGTGCTTATAAACTTGCTTAATGGAACATTTGAAATCAACCCACAGGGTATCAAATTAAGGCCATTTGACCGTTCCGACTTCATAACTTATAAGCTCCCTTTTGAATATGACCCACAGGCTAAAGCTCCATTATTTGAGGCATATCTAAATAGGGTTTTGCCGGATAAAGACAGGCAAAAAGTACTGGCTGAATATTTAGGCTTTGTATTTATTAAACACGGTAGTAACGCTTTAAAAGAGGAAAAAGCTTTAATTCTTTTTGGAACCGGTGCCAATGGAAAAAGTGTGTTTTTTGAAATCGTAAACGCTTTATTAGGAAGTGATAACGTAAGTAGTTATTCACTTCAAAGCCTCACTAACGATAACGGATATTTTCGAGCTAAATTGGCCAATAAGCTTGTTAATTATGCATCTGAGATAAACGGAAAATTAGAAGCTTCCATATTTAAACAGTTAGTTTCCGGTGAACCTGTCGAAGCTCGCTTACCTTATGGGGAACCCTTTATACTGAAGCAGTATGCAAGAATGATTTTTAATTGCAATGAGCTTCCAAAAGATGTTGAGCACACAGCCGCTTATTTTAGAAGGTTTTTAATAATTCCATTCGATGTGACAATTCCTGAGAGCGAGCAAGATAAAAACCTGCACACAAAGATAATCCTAAACGAGCTCTCAGGTGTATTCAATTGGGTCATAGAAGGCTTAAATAGGTTGCTGGAACAAAAACACTTCTCTGACTGTGATGCTGCAAAAAAGGCTGTAGAACAATACGAGATTGAAAGTGATAGCGTAAAAATGTTTCTTGTTGACAATGAGTATAAGGTTTCAGCGATTAATGAAATACCTTTAAAGGAACTTGTTAGCGAATACAGAAGCTATTGTATAGAGAATGGTTTTAGAGCTTGTTCACGAAATACCTTAACAGGAAGGTTAAGGAGCTCTGGATATCAGTTAAACCGTAAAAACTATGGGACAGTTGTTAATGCGGAAAAAATGATTGTTTATTAACTACACTATTTACACTTACTTCACTTAAGTGGAACAGGAATTTAGATACATCTTAGAAAAGGGAAGTAAAAAGTTTCCTTGTCCATTATGTGGCAAAAAGACTTTTGTACGATACAAAGATAGTGATACAGGTAATTACTTACCAGAAGTCTATGGACGTTGTGATCGCGAAAGCAAATGCTCATACCATCTGAATCCTTACATAGATGGATATGCAAAATCTAAGAACGACTACTCACAAGGGTTTAATAAACTGCATTATAATGCTTTTCCGGCAAAAAAGATAAATAAAGAGCCTCCACCTGACCCAGTATTTTTTGACTTTGACAGTTTCAAACTGACATTACAATCGGGACGTTATGAAAAAAATAAATTCTTGCAAAATTTATTGTACAGAATACCATTTCCCCTTGATGTTGATGAGGTGTCCAAGGTGGTAAAACTTTACCGGTTAGGTACAGTAACTAACGGATATATGGCCGGGGCTTTAACATTACCCTTTATTGACTTAATGGATAATGTCAGGGCTATTCAGGTAAAACAATTTGACGAACACAACCATACAATAGCAACAGACTTCTTACATTCTATAATGGAAAAGCATTATCTTCAGCACAATACACCGTTACCACACTGGCTGAAAGAATACAGAAAACAGGATAAACGAATTTCCTGTCTGTTTGGAGAACATCTTTTAAGTAAGTACCCAAATAACCCTGTTGCGTTGGTAGAAGCACCTAAAACAGCTATTTATGGTACATTATATTTTGGATTGCCAGATACATCAGACAGTCTGATCTGGTTGGCTGTATACAATAAGAGCAGCTTTTCGTTCGAAAAATTGAAAGTACTTCAAGGAAGGTTCGTCTATGTATTTCCTGATCTTTCAATCAATGGGAATACTTATAAGGAATGGGAAGCTAAAGCTAAAGTGTATGAAAGCCAGTTACCCAGGACTCAATTCATATTCTCTGATTTACTCGAAAAAAAAGCACCAGAAAGAGACAGGTTTGAAGGTAATGATTTAGCTGATTTTTTAATAAAACAGGACTGGAGATTCTTCAGAGGGGGAATTGTTAATTCCAATATTCAATCAACTCAAGAGCCTGAACAGGTCAAAAGTGAAGCAAGTGCAGCAAGTGAAGTTCAAAAAACAAAATTTGTTTCTCAGCGAAGTGAAGTTAAATCGGATGTTGATGACCTAAAATGGGAAAATAATATAAAAGACCTTGAGAATTACTTTGCTGGAATTGTGATTCCATGTCAACCGCTTAACTTAAATAAGTTCAGCACAATAATCGACTGTTCGAAGTTCATTGAAAGCCACCTAACAGCTTTGAAAACATATAAAGGAAAGCGTATTTCCCTTCCATTCTATGACCGGTTAATTGAGTTAAGGAGTCGTTTGAATGCCAGTTAGAACATTTTATATATAGGAGAAAGCAGATCATTCAAGGATCGCAGTTTGTGAGCAGATAAAATAAGTTCTACACTGGTAATTTATTTTTTAATACTGCCGTATAAAACACTCTTTATCAATAATATCTATCGTGATTAAATTTAATTTTATTGAGACAAATAATGAGCTATTTTCTACTTGACTTTTGGTTCCTTTGTCTTTTAAGACTGGCATATATTGAAAGGAGTCTCTGCAAACTATTTATCATTGATTATTACTCTGTTGGCCTTTTCAATCCAAAGCACCCACAATACAAAAATCACCACATAAACCATATTCTCAAAGAGTCCATGATAAAAATTGTATCTATCAGTTGTATAATAAAGGACTAAACCTAAAGTGGTTATTCTTATTGCATTTACTAACTGGATAAGAATAATTCCACTAAGAAGATACCAGAGCTTATGTTTCCATGAACCTGAAGTTAGGATTATTACAAGGCACCAATAAAGCAACCCTCTCATAGAGGTACATACTGGTTCAATTGACATGTATCCGTATGTTTGATTTACAGATGTTATATAAAAAGTGGTACCCTCGACCCTGTAAGGAATGCCAATAGAATATAGAGCTCCCTTCACTTCCTGTATCAATAAAGTGATTTCAAGGCTCATTATAGGTTTCATAATATCAAACGCTATCCATTGATAGATGAAATGACCACAAATGATTAAAAGGCTAAAAAAGAGTATGCAGTATGGATATCGAGTGGTCAATTGCTTGTAGTTCATTTTAGATAACTTTAGTAGAGTAGAAGGAAATAGCAGAAGTTACATCTGCTTAGTTAAGTTTATTTCACTTGCCCTCGGTTTATAGTAATGTAAGTTGATGTTAATCATTTTTTAAATGCTTATGTGCCCTTTTAAAATATATTATCATGGATATCAAGAAATAGAGGATTACCATCCTGATCTTGCATAAAAGTCCATACAAGACCTTCCTGAGGATTAACTTGTTCTTCCGGTAGGCCTGTTAAATGAGACAGGAAATGACCATAGTCCTTATAATTAAATTTGTCAAAAATGGGTCTATTACTAAGTCCGCCTAATGGAAGTTGGTGAATTTTTAGTACTCCGTTCTCATCTCCTATAATATATTTGGGAGTTCTGTTTATTAAGGAATTCCAATAAAATACAAGTGCTATTAACTCCCTAAACTGAATTGGATGCAAAGGATGTTGAAAAAATTGAGGATACATTTTTGAGAAATCTCTTAACTGTTGGCTGTCTTGAAGCATTCCAATTATTCCGGTGTCACCCATCCTGATAGCTATACACATGCATTGTAAATTATCAGTAAAATCCCAATTTTTTATCTGCTCTTTTGAACTTTGAAGATTAACAACTAAAATAGTAAAGGGAGAGAACTCATTAAAATCAACAAGCTGCCGGCAACTTTGGAGAAAAATGTAATGCGTCTGATAATCATCTAATATTTCTGGGGACAATATTGCATCCGAATCTGTCACTTGTTGGTTATACTTTAAAAAAAGCTCCTTATACATTAACCCGTAGAATATTTTCCCTATCCACTGAAATAATGTTAATTGGTCGAGTTTTTTAACCTCTACAAAGCCACTGAGAGCTGCTTTATGCACTTTGGATTCAATCTGTTTTAAGTAATGGTTATTGCAATCTTTACAACATGGAATTGTCAGGTTTTTATATGGAATAGACGTTCCATTTATAAGAACGATATGCTGATTCCACAGATCGTACTTTCTTTGAAGCCACTTTGGTATTACGTGCTCAATTGACTTATTAGAGCTTGTGAGTTCAACACCACACAAAAAGCAGTAGGTGTCTGCTTTTTTACTATGCAAAATTTTATTCCAGATTTTATGTATATCAATTCCTGTCATTGCTAACTGCTATAGTTTCAGCTTCACCTATGCATATAGCTGCAACAGAATCAATGAAAGGAGCATATGGATTGAACCTCTTTGTCCGGGGATCTCTATCTAAGACAGGTTTTAACTCTATTGTAAGCTGTGTTTCTCTGTCTTTCAGTAGCTTCTTAGTCCAACCTTGAGGAGCCTTCCAATAACCTATTTTTAAATTTTCCAGCATCCAGCTCGTTAGCACTAATTCGCCTTCTTGAGTAAATTTGTACTTTTTCCTTTTTAGAAAATCTTCAAGACTACCCCTCGGTATAGCTTTGAGTTTGAGTTCATCTTTAAGTATAGCACCTAATGCTCGTCTTACAGATGAACTTCCTGTCTTGCCTGATTCAAAGTGTTCATTGTAATCCCGTATGTACAAGTTCTCTGATATTCCTAAGTATAGTAAGGTATTTTTCTGGATTAGTTCAGTTAACTGAAACAAGGTACTGCTTGCAAGGAATAAACCATAAATGCCTCCTGTATGAGGATAGTCTGTATGACTGTTAATTTCTTTTGCAGTATTGAAGATATCTAAAAAGATTTTTTCCAAGCTCGTTTCTATCATGACAACATCGTTAAAAATTTAATTTTTTAACAGTTCATGTACATAATGTGGAAATTACGTCGAATATCAATATTTGCTTCGTTCCGAAGATCATTTAAATACTCCTCAAAATCAGTTTCTATATCTTTTAGAAACATAACGTGATTGATTTTAATGGTATCATCATTAGGGAATTCTACTGAATCAGGATAGCCATCACTTAAAATAATTTGACGACTCACCATCCCATTGTGAAATAGACCACAGCGTGCTGCACCATATAGTCTCAATATCTGTACTTCTGTAAATTGAGGATAAATTCTTAAAAATGAACGTACGAAAAAGCCACTACTATCTCCCCTGCTTGATTGTCCGGTTCGATATTGTTCAACCCCTTCTATATACGATAATGCTATCATGAAAATGATGAATGAAACATTTTCACGACCTATTAAATCATCAGCTCTATTAAAAAACCAGTCTTTCACTTGTCTTTCATAGATAAAGATCTTGTCGTCTATATTTCTTGGATTAAGCTCTTCGCCAGTTCTTTCATCGAGTGCAGAATATACACCATTTCTATACATGCCCTTAATTTCAGGTGCTATATAAATGTCCGAATCTCTTTGAATCCATTTAGCCATTATTTTATTCTTTATAATTTTTACAAAGGTTCGTTATCCCAATTTTTAGAATAAGTCCGGTTATTGGAACAGCTATAGAAATAGGTGCCGCATAAGTTGAGGTAATAGTGCCAATTATACCAATTGCAAGGTTTCTGACATCACCTGAGATAAATTCTTTAACCCATTCCTTTATTTCCTGCTCTTTACATAAAAGTCTATGTATATCAGGTTCAAGTAAGCTCCATAAGGTTAGGCCTTTTAACTTCCTTTGTTGATTGTAATACAGGATTTTGACCGGAACTCCTTGTGATTCCTTTCCCCTTTGCTTACTATATACACTTGAAGCAAATTTTTCAACTTCCATGTGCAATTTATTTATCCATTCTTCTTCAGTAATATCCTCACTAAGAATAAGTTGAAGGTATTCATCCATAGTATTAGGATTATGATCAGGGTGTAATTTTCTTAGTTCATTGCCATATAGTTTTAATTCCGATTCGTGTAATAGGTAGTCATATAACTCATCAGCTATATTCTCCGGTAACAAGAATGGCTTTGAGTTGAAACCCTGCTTCATTACTTCATTTAATTCAGATGTCAGTATACCTTTACTATTCAAGAAAGGCAAGATGTCAATTAACAGATGATTTCTTTGAGGTTGGAAGCTTCTTTCAGGATGAGCCTTCAAGGTTGTTCTCTTTACCTTAGTTCTATTCCAATAATGTTGAAAAAATGGCGCATTAACCCATTTATAATGATGCTCATAAGCTTGAACATTGTCAACAATTTTGTCAATTATAGAAATAAAATTCTGATTTGACCATGTATGAATCTCTGCAATTTCAAATACGCAATCACAATATAAATGATTAAAGGCCGGAAATTTATCACCACTAACCCAAAAATTCACTTGACCAATTTTCTGACTAATTCTGTAAGTATGACAGTAAGTGTTAAGGAACTTATCATTCCAGATGTAAGGATCCTGATTCCCTTGGAAATTGTCATGGTATACTTCTAAACCATTTATTCGGGTTAACTGTCTTTCAGGATGATAGATTAATAATGCTGTCATTTCTTTGTTGTTATTAGTAATCCTTATTGGTATTTTGTGAAACTGGTTTATTGTATTGTCGTATCTGGTCTGAATCTAACGACCACCAATGTTCTTGTCTGAGGTTCACAAAAACTGTATTGCCTGTTTTGCCATGCACTGTCCAGTATTCATCATAATTTGACTGCATAAGTATATTTCCACTATACACATCATCAAAATACACTTCACCGCCTATTTCAATGTCCTCTATCTTGTATTTATTATATTTCATTATAATGCTTATTGGTCTTGTTTAAATGTTTATCGCCACAAACACTGTTAATAATAGCAAACCCATCGCAAGGAAAACTATCATAAGAATGTTGAACCACTTTGTAAGACAGTTTAGCTTCTTTGAACCTTTGTCCTCACTTGCATTCAAATTATGTATTTTTTTATTGATTGCCTTTAGTGATGTGTAGTGAGAAATGATGCTAAAAAATATTACTGCACCGAAAAATGCCCAGGAAGAAATTAAAAGCCATTTGTTCGTAGCCACTGACAGCTTTACAATGTCTTTAATGAAAGCGAAGGATAAAGCTAATGCACCGGAAGCAAAGAATAACACTTGCTTATCAAACTGAGATGAACTTTCTATATATGCTTTATTAAGCTGCTGCCAATATTCTTTATCTTCTTCTTGCATCATTTTTTAGGGGGGGTTGGTCGTTCAGGTAATTCCAAACCATTAATAATGTCATTTCCTCCCAATGTCCTTTCAAAATCATCACATAACTGATGTATGATATCTTGTGTTTCTCTTATGAAAAACTCACCTAAATCTTTATTCCTTCTAACAAACTTACGATATATTTTAGCAAAGTCTTGATAGATTTCTTCATCATCAAAAGCAGAACCATCATCCTTCATTTTGGCAATAACTCTTAACCCTGCTTCATCGGCTCGTACATAGTTAAAAAACTTTTCAATCTTGGCTTCAAAATCCTTTATCAGTTCTTCAATGGCTTCTTCTTCCTGATTACGCTTTGCAATGACTTTCAGAATATCAAATTTGTATTGTTTACCGGAGCCATTTGTACCACTAATTACCCGGGGTTTCTCTTTTACTTTGTCTTTGTACTCTGTAGGTGCTACAATACCTATTTTGTTATCGAAGTATATTTCAACGTCATCAATAATTTCATCTTGCTTGTTAATGTTGTTATACTCGTTATTGAATCTACGCCAAAAGTGCAGAAAATATTGTTCACTGAACTTTGGTTCTATATCAATGACAAACTCAATCAGGTTGAGTATTTTAAAAAAATTATTTATGGTAGTTTTAAGTTCTTTTGCTTCTTTCTTTTTTGAATTGATGAAATCTGCAAAGCCGTTTTCAATTTCCAAGATTGTAGAAATATTCAACTCCTTCTTTTCATATTTTACAAAATTGGCAAAGTGGTTTATGTATACTTCACTTTGCTTTAATGCAGTGTAATAAACATTTAATTTGGCTTCATCACCCAAAGGGTCAAAATCACTTACGACGACATTACTGAAATGCTCAAAGGCATCTTTGATGTTCTTTACATTCACATTCTTGTAAGAGAAATCAATTATCTTACAATCATTTTTGTATTTGGTAGTTCTATTTACCCGTGAAATGGTTTGTATTGCATTAATACCGGTTATTTCTTTATCAAGGAACTGGGTTTGTAACTTAGGTTCATCAAAGCCTGTTTGAAGCTTATCTACAACGATTATTAAACCGTTTTTCTTAATCGCAAAGTTCTGTAATACCTTTTCTTCTGTGAGACCACCATTCAGCGAATTTGCATTCTGATTTCTCTGCCCGTCTGAACTATATACAATATAGATCGGTGCATCTTTAAATCTTTCGTACTTCTTCTGTTTTGCAATCTCACCAAAAAATTTATCAATAAACTTTTTGTACTTGATAGCTGCTTTAATTGAAGACACAGCAAGCATTGCTTTGGCTGTACCTCTTATATTGTGATAAACGGTAGTTACTAATCTTTCTACAACAAATTTTGATATGGCTTCAATGCGGTCTGTGTTAAGATAGATTTTTTTCTTTCTAATTGCATATTTCTTGCCTTGTGCATTTACTCCTGTTTCTGTATCATCAGGAATTTCCTCATAGCCTGTATCACCTTCAAAGCCCGCTAATTCGTCATCAGGAATTTCGAAAAACATTTTCGCTGATACTGGAACGATGCCTTTGATCGGATTTAAAATATAACCATCTTCAATAGCTTCCCTCATGGTGTAACTATCAAAGGGAACCCAAATTTTCTCTGCTTCTGCGTATTTATTGAATTCTCCAAACCTTGCTAAAGTGTGGTCGCTTGGAGTAGCAGTGAAACCGATAATTAGGTTTTTCTTTTTCTGTTGTTTCTTATAGTCTTTACTGTTATCAAAACTGCTTTGCAATTCGTCAAACAGTGAGATCATTTCTTCATGTTGTATACCGCTATTGCTGCGGTGTATCTCATCAATAAGAAAAGCTATGCGAAGACTTGCCAACTTCTTAACCACTTCAGGCGATAGAACATCTTTAATTGATGCAAACTTCTGAAGATTGACAACTACAATTCTTGTATCACTTTTTAAAGCATCAGTAAAGGTGTTCTGATTGTATGCCTCAATGAACATGCTCTTCTGAATGTTCATATTGTGCATCTTTGTGTCAAGTTGGTCTCTTAATTGCAGCCTGTCCACAATCAACATTACCTTATCATAAACATATTCACCTTCTTTGCGAAGGTCTTTAAGTTGCAAAGCTGTCCAACCAATGATATTACTCTTCCCGAACCCAGCAGCATACTGTAACAGCAAAGAATAAACAGTTTTGTTGTTCTGATATTTCTGTCGTTTAGAAACCAATTCTTCAACCTGAGCATCGCCCAAACCCTTTGATATAAGTTCTGCCCGTAGTTTGTTAATGAAATAATCAGGTTCACTTTCATGCTCCAAAAGCTCATTAATCTTGCTCATTACCTTGTCAGTACCAAACTTTTGTTTTGGCCTTGGGCTGATAAGTCTTCCATCATTGTGTTTGTATTCTTTCCCTCTGCTGTTCTCTTTCTTTATCAATTCTCGTTCAATAAAATTGTAATAGAGGATTTCCTTCTCTATCATTTTCTTGTCGTAGAGAGCTTTAAATACTTCCTCGAAACGTTGTATTTTGTTTCCGGCCTTATTGAGTAAAGGGTACTGCTTGAAGTCTTTTAACAGCTTTTTATTGTAGAGCTCAAAATCGTAGCTATCTAATGCAACTATATTTTTAATTTCATCAAACTGATTGGAGATATTCCGAATTACATAGGTATCGTTGATGTCGGTTGATGTGATATGAATTGCCTTTTCAAATATTTTCAAAAACTCCTTGCGGATGGTTTGGCTAATATCATTGCCTTCTGCAATTTCTAAGTAAGCCTGTACAGCTTGCTGGTAGTCTTTGGCAACTTTATTTCTTCCGTAATCTCTTGCGTTTTGATTATTGTAATTACTCTTAAGTTCACTATACCCTAAATAAATGCCATTGAGGAAAAAAGATAAATCAGGTCTAAAGGAAAATATCTGTTTACCTTCGTATTTAAAGGTATAGGGTAATTCCTGAACTACTGAAAATATGTTTTCATCAAATAGCTTGTCCTCATGTGTTTCGCTTCCACTTGGGTAAAATAAATGCAGCTTAATGCCTTCGAAGGTTACGGACTTATTGCTATTAATAAAAATTGCCATATTCATGGCTTCTTTGATACGCTGGCTGAGAAACTCAGTGAACTTATCCAACAATTCCTTTTCACTGTTGAACTTGCGTAATAGCTTTCTGTAATTGTCTTTGTTGAGGGTAGTGCTGCTGATAAAATGCTTAAGGTCTTCCACCACAAAGAACTGTGAAGAAACAGTGTTAGCCTTTACTTCTTTATACCTTAGTCCATCCCTTCTTTCGGTTAAAAAGTTGACTAAGTATTTTTCCTGTAAATCCAATTCTTTCATGTTCTTTATATTGATTGTATGCCAGTCATTACATTTTCAATTGTAGATGATTGTAATTCATTTAGGGTAAATTTTAGAGATTCAATTTGTAAAGTAATCACCTCAATTTTCTTAATTCTATCATCAATGAAATCAGCAACCCTTTTTTGTTCTTCATAAGTCGGTGGGAATGCTATGGGAATTGAAAAAAATCTATCGGTATATAATCTCAGACGAGAATCAATTATACCGGTTGACTTTCTCTTAAATTCTGAAATGTATAAGTCTGTTCTAAATAAATGATGAAAAAAACGAGGGTAGAAGGGTTTTAAAAGTCTATAAACAGCATACGAAGGGCTAACAATTCCTGCGTAGTCAGAAACACCTAAACCTCTTTTCCACGCCAACATTATATTTATAACTAAATCACCTTGTTTGCAAAGTTTATAACCCTCCAAAGATTCTGCTCTGGTTAAAAACTCAACATCATCTTCAATTTTATCTTCCTTCTTTGCAACACCATAGTATTCAGAAACTGACAACAAATCTTCTAAGCCCTCCTCTGAACGATCCTTTCTTTCATAGAAAACATCTTTAACTCGAGCTATTTCCCAACCCACTGGGACATTACCTAACCAATCATACCCGGAGTATTTTAATTTATCCTTGTTTTTTTCGCCTCCTGTGGCCGCATCATCAATTTCTTTTTGAATAATTGTAAGTTCATCATTTAAGCCGCCAATTTGCTTGCGTAAAGAGTTAATCTGCGTATTTAACGAATTCAAATCACCTATGCGACTTGATTCATGGAAGACAGTATTGAAGTTAACTTCAATTCCAATGACATTATCTAACACTAAATACGGCTTAGTTACATATTTGGAAAGGAAAGCGGAGATCCTTTCGTTATTCATTTCTGTGTTGGGGGAATATGGAATTATCTCGTAATCCTTTTGGTAATCCGGAGTTAATTCAGCAGTAATTTCAATATAAGCAGCTTTTTTGGTGGTTGCCTTTTTGAAACTACTTTTCAAAACGATTTTACCACAGCCCAATTCTTTATGTTCACCATTTAGTTCCTCAATTAAAGTATTCTTGACTTTATCAAACCAGTAAATTGTTTTGTTTGTATAAACTTTCAAATCCGCTTCTTTGTAATTTAAACTGGCAATTGTTGGACTTATATATGTTTCATAATAATCATACAGTGAGGCATATTTATTTTTATCAAAATCTTTAATCTCAAAGACGGGGAACTCCAGACTACTTTTTTCACTGATTTGAGTTATTTTAAAGGGTACTAATTTTTGAGATTTTGTAATCACGCCTTCACCATCTTTGTTCACTTTTACTGGTACGAAAGTGTTTCCTTTATAGTCAAGATTAGTAAGGATTAAAGCTTGGCGATTGTAATAGAAATCCCATTTGTCCAAAACCTTAGAGAACCCATTATTTTTATAATCCAACAGAGCATTTACAATATGGGCTCTATCAGCTTCATCCATTGTATTCCTCTTTTTCCCTCTAATTTTCCTTAAAGGCTTATAGTGTTTACTACCATTGATAAGTATTACTTTATTTTTTTGAGACGGTGATTTCATTTTATTGAAGATCCACAAGTATGTATTAATACCTGTATTAAAAAATTCATCACTTGGCAACTGTATGATTGCTTCAACTAAATCCTGTTCAAAAAATGATCTTCGTATTGTACTTTCACCGCTACCAGCTTCTCCGCTAAAAAGCGATGAGCCATTATTAACGACAATAGCTAACCCTTCCTCATTTAGGTGATAAATAATGTGTTGGTCAAATAACAATTGACCATCACCTACATTAGGCAGAGCAACAAATCTATCTGTCTTATCATTTCGTATGTCTTTTTCGTACCCTTTCCATGGAATACCGTATGGTGGATTTGCAACAATGACATCAAATTTCTTTTCAATGAATGAAATGTTAGTGAGTGTATTGCAGTATCTAATATCAGAATCTACTCTAAATCTGCTTTCAATTTTTGCTAACGCATAAAGGCTGTCACTCCAATCTTCCCCAAAGGTTTTCGTAGGTCGGTTAAATTTTGCTTTGATATTGTCCTCAACACCAAACAGCAAATTACCACCTCCACAAGTAGGGTCATAAATTGTTAAGAACCTGCCGTTGTTTTTTATTTTAGCTGCAATAATTTCGGAAATCAAAGAAATGATATCATCGGGTGTGTATTGCTCACCAGCTGTTTCTGCTGAAATATCTGCCCATTTACGCTTGATATGTTCTTCAAGTGTTGTTATTTCTGAATTATTAAAAGGGACTAAATCAATTTCACTCCATGCCTTTACAGAATCAAACAATATTCGTTTTTTTCTTAATTGTCCGCTAACACCGGATATGTCCAAGAACTTTTCTTCCTCATTCGCTTTATCAACTCCTAAAAGATTCTTGGTTTCGCTATCAAAAGCCTTTAGGTAGGCATCAAAGTCAACATCAAAAGTTTTATCGTTTTTGCAGATAGTCTTTAGCGTTTTGTTTTGTCTTACTACATAATCGTTGTAGCCTAATCTCAAATCTTTGAACTCCTCAATAAATACGTCTAAATCTTCTTTACCAAAATCCTTTCTGAGGATTTCCGCTTCTCTTATCAATCTACTTTCAACCATGATCAGGGCAAAGTATGGCATCATGAATTTTGGAAAGTCGCTTTGCTTAATCCCTGCACCGATTAATAAATCTGCTGTGTTCCAAACTTTGCCTTCGTATTGTAAAATGTTATTTGCCATCCTTGCTGTTATCTTTTATTTTTGACTTCATTATATTGTTTGAAACCTTTTTCAATGCTTCGTCTGCCAAGGCTTCGCCTTCAATTGTTTTATGTAACTTGTCTGCTAACCAAAGTATAAGCAGTTCTTTTTCTTCAGTGTTAAGCACCTCTGCAAACTTCATTACTTTACCTCTCTTTACTGTTCTCTCACCTCGTTCAATCTTACTAAGTAATGGGGTATCCATTTCCAAAAGAGAAGCAACTTGCCTTTGAAGCAGGTTGTTCTTTATTCGTAGTTGAATGATACGTCTTCCAAATTGATTTGCCACTTTCATAAATTTGACTTGCCAAATACTGTCAAATGTAGGAAAAGAAAGGCTAAATATTGATAAAAACTTAATTAAACTTAAGACTTGCATAGCCTTCAACGTACCTTTGGCAGCTGTTTTTAAGGATTCACTAACCTAACAAGCTGAAAGTTTGATTTGTAAGCGAACTCTTTTGCCGTTCCCTTACTGAACTCGTAAAATTGAGCTTCGAATAATTTCCATTAGCTAACGCCTAATTGGAACTTATTACTTCATTTTGTTCTTTTGGGACTTTGTAAAATGAAATTGGTAGGCTGTTAAAGCCCTCGTTTAAATTGTATTTCGAGCATCTGAAAAGGAACTAAACTTTCATGGCTTAATGTATTGTTTTATCTAATACTCCGGCCATTCCAAACGCATATTCTGTTATCCTTATGCTTTGATCTTGTAACAATCCATTCAAATTTGTGCTCTTGATGAGGAGAGTGATACAACCATTTATCTGGATGATCATGTTTATTAAGAATAAGCATATACTTCTTGGTTCGTTTGATTATGTCGTGCTCGTTTACACCAAGATGATGCCCTTGTTCATAATTTGGCCTCCATCTTTCTATGATATAACCACCTATGACAGTATCAGGCTGGTACTTTGTTATTGCTTCCTCAGCATCCAATTTTTCTACATCTCCCGGATATTTGATAGTAGGCAGGTGAATGAGCTCATAATACAGTTTTATTTCCGGGAGCTCATGCATACGACTGTCTGTAATTGGAATATCAAGTGCCCGGCCAAGTGCACCGTGGCCTGCTCCAATCTCTATTGCTATACCTTCCATATTCTCCCGGAACCATTCAATCATTTCAACCGTAGGAAAGACATAGATACCGTACTCGTGAGCAAAATAGTGGAGTACATCTTGAGGCACCTGTTTGTAATAGTCATAAGGCATTACCCGGAGAAAACCTTTGTCATCAAATAGATCACGTTCGAGTGGTGCAAGATCACTCTTCATAATCACTCTAAAAGACATCATAACCTATTTTTCTTAAAATCCTATTGATCGTTACTTCAGCTAACTCCTTTTGTGTTTCAGTGGGTAATTCTTCAGCCGGTGCAAGATAGTTATTAATTATCTCTTGTTGCTGCCAGTATTCAAGTCCTATGAATGTATAATATGTAGCCATCTCAAGTGCTCTCTGCACTTTATGGTTGATGATCTCCTTTAAAGAATCAAAATCGTTCTTGTAAAGAGTTCTAATGAGATTTGGACTGGTCTCATTTAGGTGTTGTAATGCAATCTTGGCATAAATTGATTTCATAAAGTATCTTATTACGAATGGTCAAAGATAATGACATATGATTATGAAATGTATTAAGGCACACCAAAAAGATTTCAGGTGTCGCATAAGCCAATTATTATACTACCGATTGACTTTTGTTACCCATACCGTTACCCTATAAAAAGAAAAACCTGTAAATCATTGATTTACAGGTATGTGTTGTGGAGCTGGCGGGAGTCGAACC
>DIOT01000004.1 GCA_002426195.1 Bacteroidales bacterium UBA5507
ACATCGATCTTATTAGCACCATGATCATCGCTAACCTGCAGAGCAGAGCCCATGAATGATGCGGAATATGAATAAACCCTACCAGGTATTTTCTTCTCGGTAAACACAGTTGTGAATGGGTTTATACTCATATAATCAATAGGCTTAACATCATAGGGAGTATCAATCCCGGTCTCCATATCTCTATGTATTATACCAAATTGTACTGAATAGTAAAGATGTTCTTCTGGTGAAGCAGTGAAACTAACACTTCCTGTTGTAACGAAAAATGGATTTTTAACTCTGGTCATAGTAACACCGCCATCAGTTGAATATTGAGGGAAATAATCGGCGTTAATGAAAACTTCCTGGCCATTGAAAGGATTAAATGTAGCAGTCAGGCCATAAACATAGCCTTCTGTTGCATTGTAATCGTAAACATAATTCTCCCAGGTCTCGAAGTTGTCAGTTGTAATAACTACTTCATTTTCCTCGAGAACAATAATATTATCTAGGTCAGTGGGATTATATACAATTGCATTAATGTTATCCTGAATTTCATCAGTCCAATTGATTCCTATTCCAGTCCATGTATTACCACCATCTAATGATCTGTAAACGTCTTCTGCATCTGCCAAAGCTCCGGCGGCACTTGAACCGATCAGAATATCATCAGAGTTTTCCGGATTGAAAGTGATTGCATCAAATGTGATTCCAGGTAGTTTTTCAGTCCATGTATTTCCGGTATCTTCCGAAACAAACAGCCCACCTATAACATCTGTCGGGCCATTTGATCTGGCTATGAATAGTTTATCAGGGTTAGAGGGATCGATGGCAACATTATTCACAAATACTTCATTATAGTCAACATGATAGTAAATCTCATCCCATGTAGCCCCTGCATCTGTGGTATAGTATACTTTAGCATAGTTTGCAAGTCCTATCTGGAAATTTTGTAAGAGTATTACTATATCGGTATTTTCTTCATAAATGTTGTAACCCGAAATCCACCATTTGTCAGCACTTGGTGGTATAGGAGGGACAATTTGTTTTACTGTCTGCATTGTGTTAACATCGTAAATATACAGAGCATCAGTATTTTCTGTGTAATTTGTATAGAAGCTTAACCGGTTATCGGGGAGGATTCGTAGCTCTTTTAAAGACGTTGCTTTTTCGGGATGAGAGTAGAATACATCCCATGTCACTCCATTGTCAGTTGATTTCAGAATGTGATTCCCTAATGTTAATGCATAAAGTGTATTCTCATTAAGAGGATCATAGTTAAAGTCAAAGATTCTACCATACTCTCCGCTGCCAATAATTTCCGTCTGGCTAAACAGAGATTGATTAAATGCGAAGAGCAAAATCACAGTAAAGGTAATCAGTGTTCTCATAGTTTTGTGGTTTAAGGTTTGAGGTAGCAATATTCTAAAAATATAACACAATATCGGTTAAAATGTAGCAGAATAAGTGCGACTCATAGCTGGAAAAAGTGTGACATTTATATGAGATAAATAGGAATACGTACTTAAAAAGTTGTAATTATTGCCTGTTTATATATAAAACACAGGAAAATGCATTGCATTTATCCTGTAAATGCTGATATCGGAGCATAACTTCAACGTTAGATCATCATTTTATCAGGATAATACAGAATAAAACAAAAAACCACTTAAAATTTTACTTTTAAGTGGTTTTTAAACTTGTTGACCTACCAGGGTTCGAACCTGGACTCTTCTGATCCAGAGTCAGACGTGTTGCCAATTACACCATAGGTCAGAATCAGGCTGCGAATTTACGAAATAAGTTTTTTAACCTGCAAACTTTTTGTCACAATTTTATCTTAAATCGAAATATAAATGCAACCTGAGCTTTCAAGGTTTTGGACAATAACTTTTTGGTAGTCAGAGTACCCATCATTACTTATTGTTTTAACCATGTAAAGTCCTTTTTCAAGTTGGGATACATCAATAGTATTTACATTACTGGTTAACACAAGCTGACCTTTTGCATTGTACATTTCAATCTCTTTGTAGTCGGCATCTGTTATGATTTTGATTTGAGTACTTGCAGGATTCGGATAAACCTGAACCTGCATTTTAGGTGCATTTATTCTTTCAACTCCAACAGGGTCAAGGGATATGTCATATTTTACGAGACCAAGGTCGGCAGATCCAATATAGACTTCTGCACTTTCATCAAAGAAACGATAATCACTTTCAGCTGCAGTCATATAATATAATTCTTTGGGTTTTACATCACTCCAGGTTTCACCGGAATTACTGCTGTAGATGATTTTAAAATCTGAAACAGTTGATGATGGTACCGTGCCTATAATATGACCGTTTACCTTGTCAGAGTGCTCTATATTGTATACAAATCCATCATAAAGTTTAGTCCAGGTAGCACCACGGTCATAAGAAGTAAAAACTCCTTGAGTGGAAGCGAGTGTAAACTGATCGTCATTTAAAGGATTAGCCTTAAGGTCATATATGAGGTCATAATAAGTAATTAAATCCTCAAGTCCTGTGTTACTTAAAGCCCATGTTGCACCTGCGTCTGTTGACTTATAGATTCTTGTTCCAATAGAAATTAGAATATTATCAGAGCTTCCATTTTCAAACTGTATACCGGTAACATGATCAGCAAAAGGTAATTGGATAAAATCTACAATGATATCTGAAGGATTTGAGTAATCTATTCTAAACAATAGAAACTCGTCTTCTCCAGCTGAAAATGATGAAAATAAAACATTTGCATTGTTGGGATCAGTTTCAACAGTCCACATTTTGCTTGCAAACACTTGCAGTAATTCCATCGATGTAGTTCCATGATCATCACTAACCTTTAATGATGAACCCATAATTGACTTGGCAAAAGTATAGACCCTGCCAGGCATTGTTTTCTCAGTGACAATTTCATTTCCTGAATCACCCATACCCATATAATCTATACGCTTAACATCATGAGGAGTATCTATACCTGTAGCCATTTCTCTATGAACATATCCATATTGCACGCTATAATACAGATGTTCTTCAGGTGAAACGGTGAAATTAACAGAACCGGTAGTTGCGAAAAATGGATTTTTAAATCTTGTCATAGTAGCTCCGCCATCTGTTGAGAACTGAGGATACCAGTCTGCGTTAATGAATATTTCCTGGCTGTTGAATGGGTTAAACGATGCTGTTAATCCATAGGAGTATCCTTCAACCTCTGACATATCATACACATAATGCTGCCATGTTTCAAAGTTGTCGGTTGTAATAACAACTTCATTTTCTTCCAGAACTATAATGTTATTCAGATTCGTAGGATTATAAACGATTGCCTGCACGCTGTTGCTTAATGATTCATCAGTTCAGCCGGTTATTCCTACACCAGTCCATGTATCACCACCATCAAATGACCTAAAAACATCCTTTTCATTTTCGCCAAAATTAGTACCATTTGACATCATCATTTCATCAGGATTTTCAGGATTGAAAGTAATTGCGTTTAATAAAACTCCCGGTAGTTTTTCACTGTATGTATCTCCTGCATCCTCTGATACCAGTAACCCACCCATTATATCAGTTGGACTATTTGCCCTGGCCAGGAAAAGTTTATTGGGATTATTAGGATGAATAGCTACATCATTCACACCGATACTGCCAAAGTCCGGTGTATAATAAATTATATTCCAGTTTTCAGCTGCATCAGAAGTATAGTAAACTTTCTCATAAAATGCAAGTCCAATAAGATAGCTTTGGAGTACTATGGCAATATCTGTATTCTCATCAAAAAAGTCATACTCGCGAATGGACCAGCTATCAGCATTTGGTGGCATCGGGGGAGTATACTTTTTTTCAATCTCTTTAGTGTTTATATCAAACACACATATAGCGTCTTCATTTCCGGTATAATTGGTATTGAAGCTTAATTTATTATTTGGAAGAAAACGAAGGTTCATAATCATGCATTCTTCAGGCATTGAATAGAATACATCCCAGGTCACTCCATTATCAGTTGATTTCACAATGTGGTTTCCTAAAGAAGTTGCATAAAGAGTGTTTTCATTGACAGGGTCGTAATTAATGTTATACATTCTGCCATATTCTTCAGAACCGACCATCTCTGCCTGGCTCATAATCTGTTGACTAAAGCCGATAAAAAAAATAAAAAGAAAAGTAAAAAAAGGTCTCATAGTTTTAATTGTTTTTAAAAGTTTCGGCAGCAATGTTCTGAATTTAAATATAAACAGAGGTAAGAAAAATCAAGAATAAGCGGGACTATGAGCCGGAAAAAGTGTGACATTTACATAAAATGCTTTGGAGTTCTCCCTGTTTTACAGACCGGAGATATATTCATAGAGATCGTAATTCTCTGATAATCCCAGCTTTCTGGCAATTCTTTCTTTTCTTTTGCGACAAGCTTCGGGAGTTATATTCAACATGAGGGAAATTTCTTTTGTGCTTAGATTTATGTACACATAAGAGATAAACCTGATATCATTTGAGTTTAAATCAGGGTGCTTTTCCCTTAAAGATTGAAGGAAATTATGATTTACTTCCTCAAAGTGGGTAAGAAAGCTCTCCCATTCATTATCATTGTGGAGATGAGATTTTAGTTCGCGAATATTTGAGCTCCATTTTTGGTTGGTAACTATTTGCGGCTCTTTTGATAAAGAATTAATAATGTTTTCAATTAGCTCATTTCTGTTGGCAATATGCAGTGCTTTTGCAGCCAGTTTTCTATTTCTGTTTTCGAGCTCGTTTCTTAATTTCTGTTGCTCAAGTAGTGCAAGTGTCTCTTTTTCTTTCAATTGTTTCTCAAGAAGAAGCTTATCGGTTTTGCCTTTCTCGAGTTCCAAAGCAAGGAGTTCTTCAGTTCTTTTATGAATAATTTTACGCTGTTTATTCTTTATAGCACTGTTTCTTAATGCCCATGCGATTAGCACTATTATTGTAAATGCAAAAGTCAGAATAATTAAAAAGCTTCTTCCCTGGTTTTGGAGCTTTTCGTTATTCTGAATCAACTTGTTGCGGTATTCTGCAATTTCAAACTTAACCCTGTTATTCTCAAATTGCCGACCGTTTTTAATATTATTAAACTCATTAATTGCATTTATAAGGCTGTCCTTAGAAGCAAGTGCCAACTGATAGTTCTTAGCCTTTGAATATAATCCGGATAAAGCTTCATATACCTGAATTTTGACTTCAGGACCATATGTAGCTTTTAATGCCTGATTAGCATAGTTCAATGCAGTATTGATATCATTTTCAGCTTCACTGATGCGCGAAAGCAATAGGTAAAGAGCAACCAGGTTTTCTTTGGAAGTATTTTCATCTATTGAAGATAAAATACTTAATGCAGACTTTTTAGCTTCCTTTATTTCCCCCCTGTAGTATAGGTTATCTGTTAGAGCCAGGTCAACATTTATTTGTAATTCATGTTCTTCTCTGATCAGCGATTTTGCTTCATTGAGGTACTTCAGGGCTGTATTATAGTCTTTCTTTTCATTATAAACCATGCCAAGATTAACAGCATAGATACCCTGCCGTACCATAACTTTCTTTTTCCTGGCGATTTTATAAGCTATTGTGAGATATTCCTCCGCCTTTTCAAATTGCTTCTCTTTGAGATACAGTAGGGCTATGTTGTTCAGTACAGTCATCTCCGAATCTTCATCAAGCTCTTTTACCGCGATAGTATATGCAGCAAGGTAATTATTCAGGGCTTCACCATAATCAAGCATGATATAGTAGTTGGCTCCAATGTTATTTAAGGCCAGGAAAACCTGTTTATGGAGGTTGTTCTTCTCAGCCAATGACCTTGCCTCTGTGAGAATCTCAAGTGATTTGACATGATCTTTACGATTCATGGCTTTTACACCCTCAATAATCATTTTATCGCATTCCTCAATAGCAGCAGCCTGCATATTAAAATGCACTCCAAAAAGAAGAAGAAGGAATACTATACTTTTCTCAATCATGTTGATGCAAATCTAAGAATTATATAGATTCACTAACTATACATGAAGATAGGAGGGAAGCAATTGATTGAATTGCTGGATCCTGACAGGAATATAGATATATTAATTTTTTGCTTTGGTCCACGAATCCTTTAAGGAGACAGTACGATTGAAGACTAGCTTACCTTCTTTGGTGTCATAGTCCGTGCAAAAATATCCAATACGCTCAAACTGGTATTTATCGAGTGGTTGTGCGTTTGAGAGACTCGGCTCAACGAATCCTTTCAAAATCTTTAGAGAATCGGGATTCAGATTGGTCTTATAATCAATACCTTCTTCAACGTCTTCAGGGTCTTCCGACATGAAAAGGCGATCGTAGAGTCTAATCTCTGCTTCAAGAGCATTAGATGCAGAAACCCAATGTAGAGTCCCTTTTACTTTTCTGTTACTCTGAGATCTGCCGCTCAGTGTTTCAGGATCATAGGTACAATGGATCTCAGTAATTTCTCCGGTAACAGGATCTTTCACGAAATCCTCACATTTTATGATATATGAATATTTGAGCCTTACTTCTTTACCAGGTGCAAGTCGGAAGAATTTTGGTGCAGGCTCTTCCATAAAGTCCTCGCGTTCAATATACAGCTCTCTTGTGAAAGGCACATTACGATTTCCGGCTTCCGGCTTTTCCGGATTATTGATAGCAGGCATTTCTTCAACGACACCCTCGGGAAAATTAGTGATAATAAGTTTCACCGGATTAAGGACGCCCATAACCCTTGAAGCTCTTTTATTGAGGTCTTCCCTGATGCAAAACTCCAGAAGGCTGACATCGATTACATTATCGCGTTTTGCAACACCAATGATTTCAGAAAAGTTACGGATAGACTCAGGTGTATAACCTCTTCTTCGCAGGCCCGAAATAGTAGGCATACGTGGATCGTCCCATCCATTAACAAAGTTATTCTTAACCAATTCCAGAAGCTTGCGTTTACTCATGACTGTGTACGTCATGTTAAGACGTGCAAACTCAATCTGTTGCGGAGCAAAAATCTCCAACTCCTTAACAAACCAATCGTATAATGGACGGTGTACTTCAAATTCAAGAGTACAGAGACTATGGGTTATTTTCTCAATAGAATCACATTGACCATGTGCAAAGTCATACATAGGATATATGCACCACTTATCACCTGTACGATGATGATGGCCGAAAATTATTCTGTACATGATAGGATCGCGCATGTGCATGTTGGGCGAAGCCATATCAATCTTAGCTCTCAGAACTTTTGAACCTTCAGGGAATTCACCTGCTTTCATGCGCCTGAAAAGGTCAAGATTTTCTTCAACGGTCCTGTTTCTGTATGGGCTTTCAATTCCTGGTCGGGTAGGAGTGCCCTTTTGCTCAGCAATCTGATCAGCGGTTAAATCACATACATAAGCTTTTCCTTTTTTTATCAGGTCTTCAGCAAACTGATAAATCTGGTCGAAATAATCGGAAGCAAAAAACTCACGACCTCCCCAGTCAAACCCAAGCCAATGAACGTCATCACGAATTGAATCAACATATTCAACGTCTTCTTTAACAGGATTTGTATCATCAAAGCGAAGGTTACATTTACCGTTATACTTGGCAGCAGTCCCAAAATTCAGGCAAATTGATTTTGCATGACCAATATGCAGATAGCCATTAGGTTCCGGAGGGAAACGAGTATGAACTCTCGATTCATTTTTACCGTTACGAAGATCTTCTTCAATGATTGAATGAATGAAGTTTGCAGGTGTTTTAACTTCACTTTCAGGTTTGTTATCGTTCATAAAGCTTTACAGATAAAAAATAAGTTTGCGAAATTAATTAATAATTAATCGCTGAGGATAACTAGTGCGAATCTCATTATCTCTATACTAACAGATGTTCAGCCAAAATTCTGACACCTATTAAAATTAATATTATCCCACCGACCATTTCCATTCGTTGCCCAAATCTATTTCCCACTTTTTTCCCAAAAAGAATTCCCAGCATCGACATGATAAAAGTTACACCCGACACAACCAGAATTCCCAGGATTATTGTCAGCCACACATTCGACTGCAAAGAAGTAATAAATGAGAGGCTCATTCCCACTATCAGGGCATCAATACTTGTTGCTACCGACATGGTTAATAAAACACCGGGCTCCAATGGATTGTACTTTTCCCGTTTGTCGCTATCCTTAAAACTCTCGCTAACCATTTTTGCACCCAGTACCACCAATAAAATGAAAGCAATCCAGTGGTCAACGGGTTTAATATAATACTGAAGGCTCATACCGAGTCCCCAGCCTATTAAAGGCATCAACCCCTGAAAAAAGGCAAGTGAAAAGGCAATTATAACAGCTTTATTAAAACGGATAGAGGGCATAATAAGACCGCTGCTTACCGATACAGCGAATGAATCCATTGAGAGGCTGAACGCAATAAGAAAGAGATTCAAAAAATCCATTTAAACGAAGGCATTTTCACCTGCAAAAATATTGAATTTTAAAACACCAGTCACATAACTTCTCAGGGTTGACTTAAATGAAACTTTGATGTATCTTTAATGTTAAAACCTGTAACAAAGGACAATTATGAAAACTTCAAGAATCATAACACTTTCGGTCATTGGAATTGCCGGGATGTATCTGTTAAGTTCATGCCAATCCATTCCAAAAGGAGCTACTGCAGTCCGTCCTTTTGAAAAAGAAAGATATTTGGGGAAATGGTTCGAAATCGCAAGAATTGATTTCCGTTTTGAAAAGAACCTTAACAATACAACCGCTGAATACACATTAAATGAGAATGGAACGATTAAGGTTGTAAATCGGGGCTATAATTATGTTAAGAGTGAATGGCAGACTGCTGAAGCAAAAGCCAAATTCAGGGGGGATGACAACGTGGCTGCCCTTAAAGTTTCATTCTTTGGGCCATTCTACTCGGGATATAATGTAATTGCCATTGATGAGCAATACAGATATGCACTTGTTGCAGGCAAAAATCTTGATTACCTGTGGATTTTGGCAAGAGATAAGTCAATTCCCGAAGAAGTAAAAACCAACTACCTTAAAATTGCAAATGATATTGGCTATGATACCGGTAGGCTGATTTGGGTCGAACATAATAAATAACCAACTATGGATAAAGGCTTATTTGAAATTTTTTAGTTTAAGATTTTAAAATAATCTGTTTTCCATCCCGGATTAATTTCATCATTTATGATTCCCTCGAGTAAGCCCAATGAGTAGAACAGATCTCTCTGACTTTTTCGTAGATCTGTTTCTAACAGGTAGTTAGTATATTCTTTTAGTAGCTTTTCGTCCTTTAAAGCATAATCCAAAGTATTTAACTCCTTGAAGGAATTACTGTTCTTGCTTAAAATTTTTAAGTATCGATACTCTGTGTATGTGGCAATCCCTTCTTGCCATATCTGAAACCTGAAATAGTCATAGTCATCAGGGTTCATGTGACTTTGAATTTTTGAGAGGTCAGGTACATATGGTATTATCCTCTCATTTGTACTTTTATCGTTTAGCGCCATTGAAATATTGTAAACGGAGCTAGTATATTCCTTGAATAGCTCATTGATAATGGTGTCATTATATGGGAAATTGTAATCCAACATCCAGTTACCATTGCCTTTATATGTTTGTCCGTAGCAAAGAATCGTATTGGTACAATTCAAAACTGGCATTTGGACTATCGTGATTAAAAAGATATTCCAGACTATCAGTAATTAAAAGTATCCGCAAAGGAGTATTACTAATGTTTTCCCATATAGAATCTCCAAAATGATGGATGACATATTGTGTTGTACGTATAAGGCAAAGCTCTTTTTGGATATTGGTATTTACAGGGATACTTTTAGGGATTTTGCCTTCTGCAGAACAATTAATAAAGAGATTAAGTAAGAAAATTAAAGAAACAAAAGCTTTCATTTATCTGCTATTTATTGTTAATAATTTTCAATCATCAATTACTATCATACCTTGACGACTCCCTCAGGCAATAAATCAGGGATTAAAGGTGATGCAAAATGCAATATATTATGTCAAAAAATTCTCTTTGAATTAATGTCAATGCAGCAGGTTATGGTAATTTTCCCATTGAGTAATGAAAATAATCACTAAAACAAAAAATCAGGACTGCTTAAAGCCCTGATTTTTATAAGATTTGGCATTTAAGATTTCAATCCTTAAACGTCCTTTGAGGTCTCGAGCGGA
>DIOT01000048.1:0-16103 GCA_002426195.1 Bacteroidales bacterium UBA5507
ATTTGAGCTTAGCTATGATGCATGGGGTAACCGCCGCAATCCAGCTACCTGGGCCAACTATTCAGGGAATTTTCCTGATTTTATTACCATAACTGATAACGATTTTATCACCGACAGGGGTTTTACAGGTCATGAGCACCTCGATATGTTCGGTTTGATTAACATGAGCGGCAGGGTTTACGACCCCGTTGCATCAAGGTTCCTATCACCCGACAGCTTTATTCAGTCTCCTGAGCTGGCACTTAACTATAACGGGTATGTGTATTGTTTGAATAACCCGTTGATATACACGGACCCGGACGGGGAGTTCTTTACTTCACTGTTTTTAGGCCCCCTAGGTGTAATTATCGATGCTGCTTGTTGGGGTGCAGTTATTGGTGGAGCTGGTTATACTGCCAGTGTTGCAATGAGTGATGGTGGTTTTAATAATTGGAATAGCGGGGACTTTTGGAAATCTGTTGGTGTTGGAGCATTATCTGGTGCTGTTACAGCTGGAATAGGTTCTGCTTTTGGTACTGTTGGTAGTAATGGTATAATGGGTGAAATTGCAAGAGCTTATACTCATGGCTTTGCAAACGGAATGATTTCTGAATTTACTGGTGGTGATTTTATGACTGGTTTTGCATCTGGTGGTTTAGGCTCATTAGCTGGTTCAGCATTTACATTTGGAGGAAAATTTGCCGAAAGTGCCGTTGGAACAATTGGCTTTTCTGCCTTGGCTGGTGGTGTTGGAGCTGAACTAACTGGAGGCGATTTTTGGCAGGGAGCGGCGACAGGGGCTATTGTTGGTAGTCTAAATCATATGCAACACAGAGTAGAAACGATAAAAAGTGGCATTGCTCAGTTACGAAATTTAAATGCAGAACAGATTTTGGGTGATATGACTTCAAGAATGAATGTTGGAGATATTATAAGTGGTGATGAGTTGGCTCAATATAATCCAGCCTTAGATAAAGCCGGATATGCAATAAAGGGCTTGACAAGAACAGAAACAGGATTTAAAATAAAATTAACTATGCTTGGAAGAGCTGGTTTGGCTGCATCAGGGATAACTATCAGAGATGGTTCTAACTTTGCAGTTACAAGCTTAAGTTTAAATAAAACAGATAGAATTTTTAATGTTGTTAGTCCTGGCAATAAAATTTATTACGGTAAGAACTTAATAGATTTGAACTTGTATATAAATAATAACAATTACAGTATTTATAAGGATTTTAGAACATATATCCCAGTATGGAAATAAACAAGAAAAATTTAATAGTTTTTTTCACATTTGCCATAACGGCAATTGTAACTTTCCTTTTAATGATGCTCATAGTAAATGAACTATTTAGAAGTAATTTGCCATATGAATCATTACAAGAGCAAATATCAACCCAATACGTATATTTTATTAAAGGGATAATAATCCATTATTTATGGTTTTTATTAATAGCTCTTCTTGGTTGGTATTATTTAAAAAGAAAACAACAGTTATTTGCGTATAGGAATGGCTTTTTATATTCAATCTATTTTATGGGTATTTTGGGAATTTTCTATATAATAATTTTCTTCTATAAACTTTAACAAAAGCCGGATTGCTCCGGCTTATGTTAAAGTGCAGCTAATACATTAAGTATATTCATTTTTAGATTAACCGGCACATGATAAACCCCAACCCATTTTATCCCGGTGGCCACTCTTGTGTATATAATTCCGAGTGAGATGTGGAATCTATTGCTTCAGAAATTTACCACCTGCATAACGGTTGTTGTGAAATACTCTTATAAAGTAGAGTCCTGATTTGATGCCACTCAGATCTATTTTGCTCTCTTCATCCATCAGCTCCATAGTGAAAACAATCCTGCCATCCTGTGTATAAATAGAAATTCTGCTATCAATAATGTTACCTTTCAGGCCGATTGTCAGATCATCGATTACAGGATTAAGAGAGATCCTGATATCATCAGTGAAATCAATGTTTTGCACTCCTACACCTTCTTCATAATCACAATCATAAGCAAAAGGGGGTGAGAAAAATCCAACTTCATCATCTTCATAACATCTTATTGTTGAAGGCAAGTCAAAATCTGCTCCACCGCAGGTCGTTTGAGGTAACAGGTATCCGTAGCTCCCAAACTTCTCTGAGATCTTATACGTTCCGCTGCCAAATTCTCCAAAATACCAGCCAAATTCAGTCATGCTTACTACAAGATACTTACAAGTGATGCCATTTATTTCTTCATAACCGACGCTTTCAACATAAGCTGTTGTGATGGAATCGCAATCCAGTGTTGAATATAAAGAGCGGCCATATGTTTCCATTGTATCTCCGGCATCCAGGCTAAAATCGTACAGTAACCGGAAGCTATTGCCATCAAAGATCCACACTTTGTCGTCGTTCTTATAAGTGAAGTAAAGTTTGCTGAACTCATCATTACGTTGACACTCCTGCCTGAGGGTCTTGCAGTTGATCCCCTGAATAACCGTATCGCCAATTGATTCAACAGTTAAGTAACTGGTAGCATTACCATAGTTGTAATTGTAATCAAAATGCCACTTTGCTCCTGTCGGTGCCCAGGAGACTTGTCCCGATACTTCAATAAAAGGGAAGATGATGAAGAACAGAACAACCAATAATAAGACATTATTTTCATAAGTGTAAGGCGTTGGTCACGATTATTTTCAAAAATACATTTTTTATATGTTACAGAATTATTTTCACAAGGCATTTTATTTGAAATGGTTGATAATGATCTTTTTTGAAGCGGTATTACCCGGTTGTCCCGTGCATTTTACCAGGTAAATTCCGTCAGGATATAAGCGGCTGTCTATGACTGTTTTATTCTCACTTACCCTTTGCGAATGCAACAAAACGCCCATAGTGTTATACACATCTATTTGCCCGGATGAGACCGGCAATTCAACTACAAATGCTTCATTTGAAGGATTGGGATAAATTTGAAAATCAAGCTTGTTGAAATTTTCAGCAAGTGACATAGTACTGTCGGCTATTTCAAATAGCCAAATGCGTGTATCTGCCCCATTGACATCACATTCTATGTCACCACCATTCCAACGCCTTGAAGTCGCCCCTATAACAAATTCATTATCACTTTTATAGAAGCTGGTCATAAAGTTATAGCCTTCGCGATTTTCGCTACCAAGGCATTTTTGCCAAAGTAACTCACCCACTGAGTTTATTTCAAACAGCCATATATCTTCGGTTCCTTCTAAGTGATTTCCCACAACATCACCATCATTGGAATCTGTGTTTCCCACGATTACTATATTACCATTACTCATGGGATGTATGGTTTTAGGCACTTCAGACCCTGAACCGCCATAACATTTCTGCCAGCGGATATTACCGTCAAAATCAATTTTAACAAGCCATACATCTGAGGTTGGGGTTCCCGTGTGACTATAACCTATATGATATCCTGAACCGGTTAAATCTCCGTCATTACTTCGGCCATAGCAACCTAGCAAATATCCATCAGGTAATTCAACCATGGTTTCAATCCAGTCTTTACCCGAACCACCATAGCAGTTTTGCCATTGGTAATTTCCCGCTGAGTCGAGCTTAAACAAGATAGCTTCAGGATTATCCCAGGTATATGGCTCACATTCTATATTACCTCCGGGATCTAACATGGAACTTCCACCAAGCAATACTCCTTTATCGCTGGTTTCTATCACAGAAATGCCAAAGTCAATATTTGGTGACCCAATGGTATAGTCCCACAGCTTATTACCGTCTTTGTCAGCCTTTACAACCCACATATCGTAAGCCCCATAATACTGGGAAACATCCCCACCCGAACCTGTAACCCATCCAAACATTAATGCACCATCGTCTGATGTAATGAATCCATCCTCAATAATGTTAGAGTGGTTATTTCCATATACCTTGTTCCAAAGCATATTTCCATCGGGGTCAAGCTTAACCAACCAATAACTGGATGTGCCGGCATAAGGGTTTTCGATTACATCTCCATCACCTGATGCCGTGGCACCAATTACTAAAATATTACCATCCTGTGTCCAAAACATCCTTATCCCTCCATCATCAGATGATCCACCGTATTCCTTTTCACTTATAACATCTCCATTTTTTGATAACTTAGTGATCCTAAGTTTAGTATTGATATAGTTATTCCATAGAAACAGATAACCATCATCAGTCTGTAAAATATCATAAGGAATATCTGTATCAGGTTTATCAAAGCAGGTTTGCCAATTGATCTTATTTGGCTGAGCTATGCCCTTGTTGATTGCAAATAAGAATGCAATAGCAAGAAATATCACAAACGTTAATATCCCTTTCATAGTTATGTTCATTATTAAATGAAGGAAGAGAGCCTTGCTCTCTTCCTTCAAAGTTACTTATTTTACAATAACTATTTTTCCTGAATGGGTTAATTTCTCTGCTTTAGCCGTGTAAAAATAACTTCCAGCCGGCAATGCAGCAGCATTCCAGATTATCTGTCCTTTAGTACCATTTATTATCAATTTGTCAATCAAAATACCTTTCAGGTCCCTGATTTCAATTATACCTGAAGATATGTCTTCAGGTAATGTATAATCAAATGATACCCAATCTTTAGCAGGATTTGGATTTACAGCTACAAGGAATCCCTGATCTTCAGCAAGTTTCCGGTAATCAATTTCGTGATGCTTTAATTCCGGAGTTTCAAATTCAGGACATTTGTAATCAAACCTGGAATCGTAAGCTGTGATCATTGATTGAGCAAAAGAACCGGCACTGCTTAATGAGTCATTTGTTATGATATTTTCTAAAGTAGCTGTTTCTTCCTCTGTTAATTCATTAAACTCCCTGTCGGAAGTCTTAACAGCAATCCATATATTAAGACATTCGTTAAATGCATTAATATCAACCAATTCTTCTCCCTGTAAATTGTACTTAGTTGCGAGAGTCTGAGCCAAATTGGAAGCTGCTGCATAATTCATTTCATCCATGTGCGAGCTTATTATTTGCTTATCAGCCTCAATGCCACCGAGATTCTCAAGCCAATTCCTCAGATCAGTGTAATCAACTGTTTCACTATTCAGTATCGACCTTATTATAGTGTTTGCCGATTTAGTTCTATTGCGGCTGAACTTAGTCATTTCCAATTGCAACAAGGTCTTGTAGCTAGAGCCTTCTGCAACTTGTCTTAAGATTCCAATCATGTACTCAGGCAATGGATTATCTTTCTCTTCCAGGAACCTGATAAGTTCCGTTTTCTTCAATTCATCAGGATTAGCCGCTAAGACATCAAATACGGCAATATCAGGAAATACATCTGTCTTCTGAGCCAAAAGTCTGAGAACTTCTTCCGACAAATGAGGGGATAAAGACAGCAGATCATTTTTAACAGCAAGCATATTTGAAGTAGTAGCTGAACTCACATCGTACAACGTATTTTCTGTACTGCCTCCGTCTGTAAGCCTGTCATAAATATTTTTAACGTTTGCATAGTCAATGGAGGCCGTCGCGAAGTTGTATTCTTGCTCTAGTTTCTCCTGGTCACTTAAGATTATCTTTTCTCTTGGATCATCTGTTCCGTAATTCGAAACACATAGGTTGGAAGGTGGAGTAGAAACAAATTCTCTGGTAACATTATGTATCCACGTGGGATATTCAAAACTAGCACTACTATAGTAATATCCCACCAGATTGTCACCTCCATTGAAGAAATGCCAGATAGCATTAGGTGAGAAAGTGTTCGCTGCTGGTAGTGAAGTATTTCCCTGCATAGCTTGAATGGCATCACCTTGCATTGTATCAAGCTTCTTAACATAAAAGTCAGCGAAGTTTCCCGTGTTTTGATTGCATAAAAACTGTAATCCTGTCCAGTAATCATCTTTGTAATTAAATCCTTCGCAGTAGTTCCCGCTTGTTAAGTTGATGAACCTGTTCTTATAAATTTCATCCTCTCCATTAGTGCTTTTAGTATAAATACCCGTGTTATTTGAACTAAGAGTACTTTGGGTTTTACTGAATTCATTCTCTTCAATGGCAAAACCATTGCTTTCTTCCATGTATATTCCAAATGAGCAGAAAGGTAGCGTGGCACTTCCAACTTTGAAATTGCTGTTGACAACAATGAAATTGTCGATCCCGTTTACCTGAATACCAAAGATGTTATTCTCAAATTCTGCCCTGTTTACAAAAAAGGACCTCGATGTTCTTCCTACCGGATTAGCACTGATAGCATATCTGAAACCTGCAAACTTACACCTGTCATATACTGTACAGGGTACTGTTGAACTCGTACAAAAAGCATTTACTGTGAATCCTGCATTGTAGGCTGCTATGGCATGATTATAACTATTAACATTCGGAGCTCCCGAAGAAAGACTGAAGTCGCAACCTAAAAATTGAGGACCTCTGACATTGGCCAGGTCAACATGTTTAAAAAATTCATAATCCCCAAAGTAGTCATCGTTAACTTCAAAAACACAGTTTTTTATGATTGCAATATAGCCCATCTCACTGCCATTAACGGGATGGAAATTTCTGTAAGACAGAGCACGAATGGATTCACGGTTGTTGATAAAGCTTGAATTCGCAGCTATCACTATTCCCCCTGTTTTAGAATAATCTCCCGGTTTCCATAAATTAACAGCATTTCTTGCATTGCTGATTGTTGCATTACTAATGCTAACATATCCTTGGTAGTATTGATTATTTCCATACACGAACTGATGCTGAGAACTATTGCCCCATACTTCAATACCTTCCCATGACCGTTGGCAATAGCTTGAAATTGTCGATCCATTTATGTAAAGCTTAGCCCCTGGCTTTACGATTATTTTCGTCTCCGGGTACATCTTAACATAACAGTTTGAAATTCTTAGTATGCCTCCACTTTCTACAGTAATGTTGCCTGATTGATTTAAATCGTAGTCAATTGTAACATCCATACCGGAATTTATAGTCATATGGTCGTGAGCCATTGCCAGGGAAACCGCTGTATATGCATTTACCAAACCATATCCCATTTCACGCGAATGTCCAGGATTATCAGGATTCCAATTATAGTTATAACCCCCAATCTGTTCACAACTTTGCTTTAATATGTCTCTTACCTCTTGTTTCGTCAGGCATGGGTTTACAGAAAGCATCAATGCAACTACTCCTGTAGCCATAGCACAAGAAATGGAAGTTCCAGTACCACGAAAAG
The DNA here is from genome assembly GCA_002426195.1 of Bacteroidales bacterium UBA5507. Lineage (GTDB taxonomy): Bacteria > Bacteroidota > Bacteroidia > Bacteroidales > Lentimicrobiaceae > Lentimicrobium. Next base: position 7,173 of record DIOT01000048.1, read on the forward strand.
TTGTAAAACTATCAGGATATTGAACTACTTCAATCTGACTCCCGGGGAAAGTTATTTCTGTTTCTGCACCTTTATTAGATCCGACTCCATGTTCCCAAAACAGATCATCATCACTATTGCTGGCCGAAACGCAAATAACATCTTCTCTGCTTGCCGGCCAAGATACATGGTCGGTATTCCGTTGATTACCGGCTGCCGCTATCACTATAACATCGTTATCATCGGCATACGAAAGAGCATCATCTATATAAGAATCTACAGGCGGTTCCAGTGAACCCCATGCAAAGTGAATAATTCTTGCACCATTATTAACTGCATCTTCGATTGCAAGGGAAGTACGATAATCATCGTAATTCCATACGACACCTATACCGGAAGACTTAGCTGCAACTTTCTGAATCATAAGCGTTATCGGAGGCAATTCCGGATAATTTCCACCAGCTATTCCACATAAGCCATGTTGATTCCCTGTTCTGGCAGCTATAATTGAAGCTGCTTCAGTACCATGTGAAGCAAAGCCTGAGATTGGGTTTGTGTCATCGTTTTGATTCCAATAATTATAACCAAGCCCATTGTCTGGAGCGAAATCAGCGTCATCCCAATATAAACCGTCGTCTAGAATAGCAACTTTGACGCTAGGATGTCCAACACTTAGCTGCCAGGCATATGGTATTTCTGGATAATCCGGATTAAATGCAATCCTTGATCTTTTCAATTCCCAATAATCCCATACATGCTGATCATCAGGAATATCAGAATTAATAAGATAAGATGTCCCTATTCTGATATAGTTGAGTCCTGCTTTACTGATTTCTGCATTATTTGTCAAAGCATTGAAAGCATCTATAAAATTAATATGTTCAGGAGGAGTGAATGCTACCTTGCCGGAATTCATTCTTCTTTTAAATCCGAATCCTTGAGCACCCAAAATTTTCATACCTTCCTCTTCTCTAGAAGGTTTAAATGCAACCACAAAGATACTAGTATCAATAAGTACCGAATCATTCGGATACAATTCTATGTACCCCTGTCTTTCTTTCAAAATTTGATGCCCGCCTATATTATAGGTCACTTGTGCACTAATTCCTATAGATAACAAAAATATCATAGAAATTAATAGAGATGTTTTTTTCATTTTGATAATTTTAGAATTTGTGAATAATTCTTAACGTAGTTGATCTTGTCTGATAAATAGACTAATTCAATGATTAATTTATAGTATTCATCACTTACTTTCACTTGGCAATGCTCCTTCCCATTATAGGAAGTCACTCAAAAGCCTTTTTAATCAAGAGCAAATTCCCCCTGCAATGTACCGTAATAATGTGTTAAAGTCAGGTGATATTCTCCGTTGGCTAAACCCATTTGAATAGAGTGAGTAACATTGTCTTCATATGTAGAGATGCACTCTTCAAATACGATGACTCCGTTTTCGTCTGTTACCGTAATGGTAAGATCTGATAAAGCAGCTGCAAGGTGTATTGATAATACACTACTTTCGATATATGCTGTAGGAGGGTCAGGTAAACATGTCCGCGTTTTGCCATCTTTCCATACCCCTTCAGTTGGTATCTCATCTGCGCATAAGTTTAAGGAGGCGAGTTGAAAACCTGCAAAAAGAAAGGCAATAAGAAAATTGATTCTCATAATTGGTTTTTTTAAGTTTGGTTGCTTGTAAATTTACAATCCTAAAAATAATTATGCCAAGAAGTTTGGTACACATTTAGTACACATTTAGTACACATTTGGTACACAAATGGGCATTTAAGACGAAATCAATTTAAAATAATGCTTTATGCTATTATAGATGTATTTTTTATTAAAACTAATTGCATCGAACTATCAAATTGATTCTCCTTAAATGAGGTATCTGGCTTTGCAGTTTTAGTAGTTTTTGTAAATTTATACCCGCCGACTTAAACACCTTCTGCAATGAGACTCTCCATACCGAAAGTAAGCTTGATGGCCTTGCACCTTATATTATTGATATGCTTTATCTATGCCTGTAAGAATGAAGGCAATCCTGTACTTTTGAAAGCTGAATCTCTGATGAGCTCACACCCCGATAGTTCATTATGGCTGCTAGAGAATTCAATTGAATCGGGTCAGTTATCCAAAGAGCAGAATGCCAAATGGTGCCTTTTGATTACCCAGGCACGCGATAAGAATTATGTTCTTCATACATCCGATTCGCTGATAAACATTGCTGCTGATTTTTTCACTAAAAGCGACAATCCCGACGAAAGGATGATGGTTTATTATTATTTGGCGCGTGTAAATGATGATTTGAAAAATGTAAAAAAGGCCCAGGAATTCTATCTTAAAGCATTGGAAACCGGAAACCCTATGAATTATTCTCTGCTGGCAAGAACGCACGCCAACGTGGGGCAGCTATATCTATATCAGAAGGCTACTGACATTGCTATGCCACATTTAATAGAGGCAGAGAAGTGTTACCGCGAGACAGATGAATATGGCAATCTGTCGTATGTATTGCGCGATATAGGCAGACTATATTCATTGCGTACCCAATATGACAGTGCTACATCATATTACGAGAAAGCGCTGGTGTATGCAGATTCTTCAAGTAAAATATCAATCCTCATTGAATTGGCCAATACACTGGCAGACATTGATGAATATGTTGCAGCATCTGACTATATGCAGAAAGCGATATCCTGTATGGTGGACCCAAATGATATTCATTTCATAAATGCATCTCTTGGTAAATTGTATTACAAAGCTGGAAATTCCGATTCCGCCCGCTATTATCTCTATAAAAGCATGGCATCTCCGAAACCTGAAACACGGGCGTTTTCTTATTATTATATCTACAAACTGGCAAAGAAGGAACATAGGTGGAAAGAGTACGCTTTGTTTCAGGAACGGTATGAGGATTTAAGGGATATTCTAACGAAACAGAAATATACTGCTGAAACACAGAGGTTGCAGCATCTTTATAATTATCAGCAAGCAGAGAATCGGGCAGCTCTGGTAAAACTGGATCATGAGATCGTATTAAGAAATAACATTATCCTTTCTCTTGGAATTGTAGTTCTAGCGGGTGCAATGACCGGCTATTACATTTATAACAGAGCTAGACAAAAACGAAGGAGGAAGATGCAGAATGAACTTTTCAGATCGTTCTCTAACAGGCAGACTTTGGATTGTATTGATCAGATAAGTTCTAACAGTCAAAGGATCTGTGAACTAGAGATAATGATCGGGGATAAGGCAGTTAATAAAGATAAAGATGTCCTCGAATTGGAGAAAAAGTTGCTGGAGTTGGAAAATAAGCGAATATCAGGGATCATAGCCGAAAAGAAAGATAGAGAACAAAAACTTGAATCATCAGATATCCATAACTTGTTTATCAGAGGTACTATCGAAAAAATCACGGGTAATGATAAAGAAACCTACATGTCATTAATTGACGAAATTTATCCATTATTTAAAATAGGCATTCTTCATTTATGTCCGTCTATATCATCTGACGACCTGTTTATCTGCTATTTGATTAAAGTAAACATAAAAGCAGTCAGGATAACCCAGATCATGAACCTCTCTAAGCAAGCAATTTCAATGAAGAAGAAAAGGCTGGCATTAGCAATATTTGGCGAAAACGGCAGTCACCAGTCGTTGAATAACTTGATCGAGTCGTTGTAAGACATGACGGTTTAAGAGTCAATTCTCTTCTCTGTATTTTAACGAACAAGGTAATTAGGATATGTCAACTATGTTGTCATAGTTCAAAGAGGAAGATTATAATTCTTTCCTTAGGCGGGCAACGGGAACATTGAGCTGCTCCCTGTATTTGGCAACAGTGCGACGGGCTATATTATAACCTTTTTCCTTCAGGATATCTGTCAGCTGTTCATCGGTTAAAGGCTTTGCCTTGTCTTCAGCAGCTATGCAATCCGATAAAATCTTCTTTATCTCTCTTGTGGATACTTCTTCGCCCGAGTCAGTTTGCATGGATTCAGAAAAGAAGCTTTTCAACAGGAATGTACCAAAAGGCGTTTGAACATACTTGGAGTTTGCTACACGTGAAATGGTAGATATATCCAAACCAACTTTCTCTGCTATATCCTTAAGAATCATCGGACGCAGCTTAGTTTCATCTCCGGTCAGGAAATACTCCCTCTGATAATCCATAATGGCTTTCATGGTCACAAATAAGGTATGCTGTCTTTGCTTTATGGCATCTATAAACCATTTAGCCGAGTCAATCTTTTGCCTTATAAATTGTACCGCTTCTTTCTGACTATTCGATTTTGTCTTCGTTTCAGAATATGTCTCAAGCATATCGGTATAGCCTCTGCTTAATCTAAGCTCAGGCATATTGCGCGAATTTAACTGTAACTCAAGTTCATCGCCCCTGTTGTATATAAAGAAGTCGGGCATGATGTACTGGCTGCTTCTTGATCCCTCATCAAGCGAATTACCGGGCTTTGGATTCAATTTCAGCACTTCGTTAATGGCATCCCTCAGCTCTTCATCAGTAGCTTTGGTTTTCTTTGTTATCTTGTCATAATGCTTTTTTGAAAGCTCATCGAAGAAATTATCAACCAGTTCGGTTGCCAGTTCAACAGCGGGATTCTGTTCCTTGCGTCGTAATTGTATAAGCAGGCATTCTCGGAGATCGCGGGCACCTACACCGGCAGGATCAAACTCCTGCACTATCTTCAGCAACCGCTCAATCTCTTTTATGTCGGTTATGATATTTTGCGTGAATGCCAAATCATCTACCATTGCAGATAAATCGCGGTTTAAATAACCCGATTCATCAATATTTCCGATTATATAGGTAGCTATTTTCTGCTGCCTTTCGTCTAAGACCCTCAGTCCAAGTTGCGATATTAGTACTTCGTGAAAGCTTGCGCCTGAGGCATACGGAATTTCACGGCGTTCTTCATCGGGACTGGTATTGCCTGAATTTAACCGATATGCAGGTATATCATCATCATCGAGGTAATCGGTTATATCAAAATCATCACGCTCTTTCTCTAATTCAGCTACAGGATCAACCTCGGTTTCGGTAAACTCTTCCTGGTCAGATGACAATTCAGGATCACTGGCATCTTCAAGTGCCGGGTTTTCCTCAATTTCCTGCTTAATTCGCTGCTCAAGGGCAATGGAAGGAATCTGCAGCAACTTCATCAGCAGTATTTGCTGAGGTGACAGCCTTTGTAATAATTTTTGCTGAAGTTTCTGACTTAACATACGATTCTCTTCCTATCTTATTTGAATAACAGTCTTTATTCTTAATCCTCTTTAGCAGGTAATTGTAATACTATAACGCTTCAATTTATAAAAATATTCTTTTAAAATTCGGCATTTTGAGGTGTCCTGGGGAACGGCATAACGTCGCGAATGTTTGCCATTCCGGTAACAAACAAGACTAATCGTTCAAAGCCTAAACCAAATCCACTGTGTGGTGCTGTGCCGAATTTACGTGTATCGAGATACCACCACATATCCTTCTCGGGAATGTGTAATTCAGTTATCCTCTTGTGCAGTTTATCATAGTTCTCCTCTCGTTGTGATCCTCCAATGATTTCACCAATCCGTGGGAACAACACATCCATCGCTCTTACCGTCTTACCGTCATCATTCTGTTTCATATAGAACGCTTTGATTGACATTGGGTAGTTGGTGAGAATAACCGGTTTTTTGAAATGCTGCTCAACAAGGTATCTTTCATGCTCACTCTGTAAATCGGTACCCCAATCAACAGGGAATTCGAACTTCTTACCCGAGGCTATCAGTATTTCAACTGCTTCGGTATAATCAAGACGTTTGAACTCATTGTTGACCACAAATCTCAATCGTTCAATCAGTTCATTGTCATACATTTTATTCAGGAACTCCAGATCGTCGTAACAATTGTCGAGCGCATAGTTAACGAGGTATTTAAGGAAGTCTTCGGCAAGATCCATGTTATCATTGATATCATAGAAAGCCATCTCAGGTTCAATCATCCAGAATTCGGCCAGATGGCGCGGAGTATTGGAGTTCTCGGCTCTGAATGTTGGTCCGAAGGTGTAAATATTTGACAACGCCATTGCTCCCAGTTCACCTTCAAGCTGACCGGAAACAGTAAGGTTTGTAGATTTACCAAAGAAATCCTGTGCATAGTCAACCTCACCCTGAGGTGTTAAAGGAGGATTCTTACTATCGAGAGTAGTAACTCTGAACATGGCACCTGCGCCTTCAGCATCAGAACCGGTAATTATTGGAGTATGTAAATAAAAGAAACCGTGATCGTTAAAGTATTTATGGATTGCAAATGACATAGCGTGTCTTATTCGCAATACTGCCCCAAAAGTATTGGTACGTGGGCGCAGATGAGCTATTTCACGCAGGAACTCTAAAGTATGTCCTTTCTTTTGGAGAGGATAGGTTTCGGGATCTGCGGTTCCGTAAACTTCAATTTCCCTTGCCTGAATCTCAACTGCCTGTCCTTGTCCGGGTGATTCAACTATTGTTCCGTTTACCGATATACATGAACCCGTTGTGATAAGTTTTATAGTTTGGTCATCGAATGATGCAAGATCGACTACAATTTGGATGCTGTGAATAATTGAACCATCGTTGAGTGCAATGAAGGCCACATTTTTATTGCCTCGTTTTGTTCGCACCCAGCCTTTTAAATTAACTACCGAACCAACACCTATAGTCTTCCAGTCGCGAAAAATTTCAGCTATTCGTATTCTCTTCAGAGGTTCCATCAATATCCTGATTTTCTTGTTTTACTTGTTAACAGTCACAAGCCGCATTTACCGGCTCCCGATTGGCAAAGTTAAGAAAAATGTGTTAAGGATTCTGTATACCGACGCCAAGGTATCTTTTACTAATTTTGCTAAAAATAATAAGATGGAGTTTACACCGCTTAATCAATGGGTAGCTTTTGATGAAAAGCCCTTGATAATTGCCGGGCCATGCAGTGCTGAAAGTGAGGAGCAGATTATGGAAACTGCAAGGCAGATTTCTGCTATTCCTCAGGTAAGAGTATTCAGGGCAGGGCTATGGAAACCCCGTACCCGTCCGGGAGGTTTTGAAGGTGTGGGAAGTGCCGGGTTAAAATGGCTGGCCCGGGTTAAAAGAGAAACAGGGCTATTAACAACTGTTGAAGTGGCCAGGCCCGAGCATGTTGAGTTGGCTGTAAAAGAGGGCGTTGATATATTATGGATCGGAGCACGAACTGTTGTTAATCCATTCTCAGTGCAAGAGTTATCAGAAGCTTTATCAGGAATCGATATACCATTGCTTGTTAAGAACCCGGTAAATCCGGATTTAAAATTGTGGATAGGCGCAATTGAACGCCTTGCTGCAACAGGTCATACGAAGATTGCTGCTGTTCACAGGGGATTTTCACAACTCGAAAAGTCGGGTTACCGCTATCCCCCATTATGGGAGATCCCTATTGACCTGATGCGCCTTATGCCCGGGTTGCCTGTGATATGCGACCCAAGTCACATTGGAGGTTGTGCTTCTATGGTGCAGGGTATTTCGCAGCATGCTCTCGATCTGGAAATGCAGGGGCTAATGATTGAAACCCACATTGATCCGGTGCATGCATTAACCGACCAAAAGCAACAGGTTACACCACAAGCACTTAAAGCCATTACCGAAAACCTGGTAATAAGGGAACCTAAAGGAACTTATGAATTTGAGAGAAATCTTGAAGCCCTGCGTCGCGATATCGATTTTATTGACGATCAGATGCTGCAATTGCTAACGAAGCGAATGGAGATAGCTCACGAGATGGGAATTTATAAAAACGAGCACAACATCACAATACTTCAGATAGCCCGGTGGAAGGAGCTTTATTCCGACAGACTTAACAAGGGTACCCGAATGGGTTTGAACAGTAAATTTTTGAGTGATATGCTGAAATTACTGCATGAAGAATCGATAAGAGTCCAGACAGATGTGTTGAGAGAAAATGAAAATTTAAAGCAAGTAGATGATAGAAACCAAGATATTGCCTGAGAAGGTGGTCCTGATTGGACTAATCACTCAAAGACAGGATGAAGACAGAGTAAAGGAAACTATGAATGAACTTGCCTTCCTGGTAGAAACAGCAGGGGGCATCCCGGATAAAAGATTCGTACAAAAACTGGAAAAACCCGATTCAAGAACATTCATAGGTTCAGGTAAATTGCAGGAAGTTAAAGAGTATATTATAGTTGAAAACATTGGTACAGTGGTTTTTGACGATGAATTAGGTCCTTCGCAATTAAGAAATATCGAAAGAGAATTACAATGTAAAATACTCGACCGAACCAATCTTATACTTGATATTTTTGCCCGAAGAGCACGTACCGCTACTGCCCGAACACAGGTTGAACTGGCTCAGTATGAATACCTTTTGCCCCGGTTATCGAGGATGTGGACTCACCTGGAGAAACAAAGAGGGGGAATTGGTATGAGAGGTCCCGGTGAAAAGGAAATTGAGACTGACCGCCGTATTATACGCGACAGGATTACACTTCTGAAAAAGCAGCTTGAGACAATTGACAAACAGAAAATAACCCAGAGAAGCGGACGGGAAAAAATGGTCAGGGTAGCCTTAATTGGATATACTAATGTAGGCAAATCAACCATGATGAATTTACTGAGTAAATCGGAAGTTTTTGCTGAAAATAAGCTGTTTGCCACACTTGATACTACAGTTCGCAAGGTTGTAATTGAAAATCTTCCGTTTTTACTTACTGATACTGTTGGCTTCATCAGAAAATTGCCCCATGGCCTTGTAGAATCTTTCAAATCGACACTCGATGAGGTAAGAGAGGCCGACCTGCTGATGCACATTGTTGACATTTCGCATTCAGATTTCGAAGATCAGATAAAGGTAGTTAGCCAGACTCTGGCAGAAATAAATGCAGCTGATAAACCTGTATTGATGGTATTCAATAAAATTGATGC
>DIOT01000048.1:16389-16656 GCA_002426195.1 Bacteroidales bacterium UBA5507
GCTTTATGATCAGGTGTATGCAATTCACATAAAACGTTTTCCATACAACAAAATGCTCTATTAAAATAATTAGTAAATTAGCCACATAAACTAATAGGTCGGAGCCATGAAAGATATTATTGTTGCTATTGATTTTTCACAGGGGTCATTGCATGCTCTTGATTATGCCATAGAATTCGCCAATTACCTCAAAAGCAACCTCATGATGGTGTGGGTTAACAATCAGCTTGTAGCCGAAACTGTATTGGGTGCTGAGGCAAATCAGTA
>DIOT01000048.1:16979-17466 GCA_002426195.1 Bacteroidales bacterium UBA5507
GCTCCCTGCCCTGTTATTACAGTAAGATACGACTTCAAAATAAAGCCCGAAGGCGTGAAAACCATTGTTCTTCCTCTTGACAGTTCAGCCGATACTCGTCAGAAAATACCTTTTGCATCATTAATTGCCAAAGAGTTTGATGCTGACATTCATTTGCTTTCAATTTATTCAACCAATTTGAAGTCGATGAACAGGAGAGTTGACAATAGCGTGATTATGGCCCAAAAATATCTTAAGGATGCCGGCGTTAGATTTTCTATTACGAACCTTAAAGCTGAAAACATAACAAACTCAACACTCCAGTATGCTAATGAAGTCGATGCCGACCTTATAGCTATTATGACTGAACAGGAAACTAATGCCAACAATATACTCCTGGGACCATTTGCCCAGCAGATGGTTAATCATTCGAGCATACCGGTTCTTAGCATTCAGCCAAGAGAAATTTATGAAATATCTACAAGATAACTCTTATGACTCGTTTACT
>DIOT01000047.1:0-72095 GCA_002426195.1 Bacteroidales bacterium UBA5507
ATGTACTCTCAACCAAGAACCAAGAACAAAGAACAAAGAACAAGTTTAACTCCTCAATCCCATTGCTTCTATCATTCCTTCAAGGCTGGCTCTCATTGACTGATTTACTTCATAAAACTGTGATTTATCAGTGAGTTGTCCCTTTACTCCAAAATAGAATTTAATTTTAGGCTCAGTACCCGACGGGCGTACTGTAATCTTTGAACCACCTTCAAGAATGAATTGTATAACATCCGATTTAGGCAACTCAATTGCATATTCCTTACCCGAATGCAAATTAGTTTCATTTTGCAGCAGATAGTCCTTCACAGCCAGTACAGCCAATCCATTAATTTCAGTAGGAGGGTCCGTTCTGTATCCTTCCATCATTTTCTGAATTTCTTCTGCTCCGGCCTTACCTTTCCTTGTAATTGAAATCAGGTCTTCGAGGTAAAATCCATATTTAGTGTAAATGTCAATCAGCAATTCATACATTGAGAGTCCCTGATCTTTTGCCCATGAAGCTGCTTCAGCCAGCATACAGCATGAACTTACAGCATCTTTATCTCTTACAAAGTCACCAACAAGGTATCCATAACTTTCTTCGCCACCTCCGATAAAAGTCATACTACCCTCATGTTCTCTGATAATTTCAGCAATATACTTAAAGCCGGTCAGCACATCAAAGCATTCAACATTACGACTTCGGGCAATGTCTTTAAGTAATTCAGATGTGACAATAGTTTTGGCAATGAACTCATTTCCTGTAAGCTTACCCTTCTTTTCCCATTGAGTTATCAGATAATAAATCAGGATACTGGCTGACTGATTTCCATTAAGCAGGACATATTCACCTTTATCATTTTTCACACCTATACCCACGCGATCAGCATCAGGATCTGTTGCTAAAATTAAATCAGCCTTTATTTGTTTTGCCTTCTCCAATGCCATTGTCATTGCGGCCCTCTCTTCGGGATTCGGTGATACTACAGTCGGGAAATTGCCGTCAGGAATCATCTGCTCCTCAACAGTGCTTACATTGTTAAATCCGAATGCTTTCAGAGCCGGAGGAACCATTACTGCACCCGAGCCATGAATAGCTGTATAGACAATACTTAAATTGCTTTGCTTTTTTATAATGTCAGGATTAAGTGAAAGAGTTGTCAGTGCTTTTATATAAACGTCATCAACGTCTTTCCCGATGCTTTTAATCAGTTCTTCATTGCCCGAAAACTTAACATCGCTTACACTGGTGATCTTTTTAACTTCATTGATTACATTTTTATCGTGTGGAGGCACTAACTGACCACCATCGTTCCAATATACCTTGTAACCATTGTATTCTTTAGGATTATGTGAAGCTGTTATAACAATTCCGGCCTGAGCTTTAAGGTGCCTTACAGCAAACGACAGTTCGGGAGTCGGGCGCAGATTCTCAAAAAGGTATACATGAATACCATTACCTGCTAAAACACCGGCACTTACTTCGGCGAAATAGCGGGAATTATTTCTCGAATCGTGAGCTATCACAACGCTTATCTTTTTGCTTTCATCATAGCTCTGTTTGAGGTAATTGGCCAAACCCTGTGTAGCCGAACCCACTGTGTACTTATTCATTCTGTTAGTACCCACACCCATGATGCCCCTAAGGCCGCCGGTGCCAAATTCCAAATCCTTATAAAAGCACTCAACAAGTTCTGCTTCTTCAAACTGGATCATTTTCTGCACTGACAATCGCGTTTCTTCGTCATAATCATTCAGCATCCATTTTTTAGCCTTCTCCAGAATAGTAGGCTCCACTGTATTGGTCGTCATAACTACTTATTTTTATTTGTAATTACTGATAAAATTTTCAAACTAACATCGAATAGGCTGTGTGGTTCAGTACACTTATTGTTTATACAGAACTTTACGGTAACCCTCGATAATGTTAAGCGTATTAAAGGTAACAATAATTCCCATTCTAAGGCCTGTATGCTTCAATTTCGACTGCATACCGGCCACATGCAGGTCGGTGATTTCGGTTTCCCTGATAATCTGCAGAATTATACTATTCTCGATTATCACTTCAATCACGAGCTCTCCAGCCTTAAAAAGCTTGTAGGTTAAAGGAAACACTACATCTTTTTTAAAAAGGAGACCTTTATGACGCAATTCATGCAGAAGTGCTGACTTGTAGACCTGATTGTCAAGACCTGGTCCCAGGAAACTATGCACTTCCGAAACTGCTTCAAAAATCTTAGTATGTGCTTTATTAAGTTCAGCTCTGTTCATCCAATTGATCGAGGCATTTTTTAAGACTGTCAAGCCAATGTGGAATTGTCATTCCCGTTGTTTCCTTAAAATAGGACTTATCAAGAACACTGAAACAGGGGCGTGGAGCAGCAGTTTTATATTCCCATGTCAAAATGGGAGTTATAGGGCAATTAATTCCTTTTATTTTACAGATTGCTACAGCAAAGTCATACCAGCTGCAAACACCTTCATTTGAATAGTGATAGTACCCTTCTTTTGCGTTGAGCGTTATTAATTTCATGATTGCTATAGCCAGATCCCCGGCCCACGTAGGAGTGCCTACCTGATCATAAACCATTCTCATGCTTCCCTTTTCCCTGGCAAGCCTCAGGACTGTCTTTACGAAATTATTACCGAACTCCGAATATAGCCACGATGTCCTGATAACTATAGGATTAGGATGATTGGCCAAAACATTGTCTTCACCTTCTGATTTCGAAACGGCATATACACCATTGGGTTTTTTAGGATCGCTTTCGGAAATAGGCCTGTAACCGTATCCCTCAAAAACATAGTCTGTACTAATGTGTACAATTCTTACACTGTGTTTTGCACATAACCGGGCTAAAATTCCAGGAGCTACGCTATTTATAAGCATTGCTGCATTTGCATCCGTTTCCGCTTTATCAACAGCAGTATAACCTGCACAGTTTATCAACCAGTCGGGTTTGATATCTTCAAGAGCCTTCTCAACTTCTGATTCCGAAGTTATGTCAAGTTCAGGCAGATCTGTAAAATGAAAAGAAAAATCAGGGAATGATGACTGTATTCTTTGCAGCTCATTGCCTAATTGACCCTTTGATCCGGTTACCAGAATTTTGATCATTTAACTGCAACTTCGTTAGATGTGTTTATTCCAATACAGAAGTAATCAAAACCCATTTTTGACAACTCTTTCCTATCAAATATGTTGCGTCCGTCAAAAACCACCGGTCTTTTTAACAATCTTCTCACAACCGACCATGTCGGGAATCTGAATTCAGTCCATTCTGTAACAAGCAACAGTGCATCAGCATCCATCGCTGCTTCATAAGGATCCTTTGCATAAGTTATACTATCACCAATGCGGCGATGGGTTTCATTCATTGCCACAGGATCATATGCCCTAACTGTACAACCTTCCTGAAGCAGCTTATCTATAATCACCAATGATGGAGCTTCTCTCATATCATCAGTCTGAGGCTTAAATGAAAGTCCCCATAAAGCAATAGTCTTACCCTTCAAATTCCCATCGTAGTATTGCATTAGCTTGTTAAACAGGACAGATTTTTGATTATCGTTCACATCTTCAACTGCCTTCAGGACTTTCATTTCATATCCTTGCTTATCGGCCGTTTTTATAAGAGCTTTTACATCCTTAGGGAAACAAGAACCTCCATATCCAATGCCCGGATAGATGAATTTATTACCAATCCTGGTGTCGCTGCCGATGCCTTTACGAACCATATTAACATCAGCGCCCACTATTTCGCAAAGATTAGCTATATCATTCATGAAGCTGATCTTAGTTGCAAGCATGGAGTTTGCCGCGTATTTTGTCATTTCGGCTGATGGAACATCCATAAATATAACCGGGTGTCCATTCAAGGTAAACGGCTTATATAATCTAGACATTATTTCTTCGGCATCAGATGATTCAACACCAACGACTATCCGGTCGGGTTTCATGAAATCATTAATTGCGTCGCCTTCTTTAAGAAATTCAGGATTGGAGGCAACACCGAATGACAGGTTAAGTCCTCTCTTATCCAGTTCTTCCTGAACTGCCTTACGAACTTTCTTTGCAGTGCCTACGGGAACAGTACTCTTAGTAACAATCAGCATATACCGGTCCATATGCTTACCAACGGTCCGTGCAACATCAAGTACATATTTGAGATCTGCACTACCATCTTCATCAGGAGGCGTACCTACTGCAATGAAAATGACTTCGCTGTCATTCACCACAGAAGGCAGGTCGGTAGTAAATAATAATCTTCCTTTTTCAACATTACGCGAAATCATCACATCAAGCCCGGGTTCATAGATAGGGGAGATTCCGTTTTTAAGATTTTCGATTTTCTTTTCATCAATATCAACGCAAACAACATTGATTCCTACTTCCGAAAAGCATGTACCGGTAACAAGTCCCACGTATCCTGTACCAACTATGGAGATTTTCATATAGAGTTCTTTATAATTTATTTATTAAACAGCAAATATATCAACAACAAATGAGCTAAAGAACTCTTTAGAAATAAAAATAACTTACAATTTTAACAATTAAACAGGAGTAAATCTGCTTTTTCTTACCTGATTGATTATACATTCATAACTTCTCAGTCAGCTTTGTCCACTGTAGACACCAATGAATGACTTTAATGAAGAATCAATACTTTTTTTTGAAGTAGTATTGCCATTTTCTGCGATGTATTTAACCATGTACATTCCTTCAGGATATAAGCGGCAGTCGAGGATTGTTTTATTCTCACTCACCCTTTGTGAATGCAACAAAATACCCAAAGTGTTATATACATCTATTTGTCCGAATGAGACCGGCAATTCAACAACAAATGCTTCATTTGAAGGATTCGGATACATTTGAAAATCAAGCATGTTGAAATTTTCAGCAAGTGACATAGTACTGTCGGCTATTTCAAATAGCCAAATGCGTGTATCTTCCCCATCGACATCACATTCTATGTCACCACCATTCCAACGCCTTGTATCTGCTGCTATTACAAATTCATAATCGCTTTTGCGGAAGCTGGTAACAAAGTAGCCATCGTCATCCTCGCCACCAAGGCATTTTTGACAAAGTAACTCACCCAATGAGTTAATTTCAAACAGCCATATATCTCTGTTTTCTTCTGAGTGATTTCCCACAACATCACCATCATTGGAATCAGTTCTTCCAACAATAACAATATTTCCATTACTCAGATAATGTATGGTTTGAGGAAATTCAGTCCCGGTACCGCCATAACATTTCTGCCAGATGACATTTCCGTCAAAATCAATTTTAACAAGCCATATATCATCTGTTTGGGATCCTGTGTTATTATAACCTAAATGGTAGCCTGATCCGGATAAATCTCCGTCATCACTATCAGCCGAGCATACAAGTAGATATCCATCTGGTAATTCAACCATAGTTTCAATCCAGTCTATACCCGAACCACCATAGCAGCTTTGCCATTGATAATTACCTGCCGAATCAAGTTTAAATAAAATAGCTTCAGGATTATTCCAGGTATATGGCTCACATTCTATATTACCTCCGGGATCTAACATGGAACTTCCACCAAGTAATACTCCTTTGTCATTGGTTTCTATCACCGAAATGCCAAAGTCAATATTTGGTGACCCAATGGTGTAATCCCACAGCTTATTACCGTCTTTGTCAGCCTTTACAACCCACATATCGTAAGCCCCATAATACTGCGAAACATCCCCACCCGAACCGGTAACCCATCCAAACATTAATGCACCGTCGTCTGATGTAATGAATCCATCCTCTATAACATTAGAGTGATTATTTCCAAATACCTTATTCCAAAGAATATTTCCATCGGGATCAAGTTTAACCAGCCAAAAACTGGATGTGCCGGCGTAAGGATTTTCTATTACATCTCCATCACCTGATGCCGTGGCACCAATTACTAAAATATTACCATCCTGTGTCCAAAACATCCTTATCCCTCCATCATCAGATGATCCACCGTATTCCTTTTCACTTATAACATCTCCATTTTTTGATAATTTTGTAATCCTAAGTTTAGTATAGATATAGTTATTCCATAAAAACAAATAACCATCATCAGTCTGTAAAATATCATAAGGAATATCTGTATCAGGTTTATCAAAGCAAGTTTGCCATTTGATCTTATTTGGCTGAGCTATGCCCTTGTTGATTGTAAATAAGAAAGCACTCGCAAGAAGAATAGCAAATTTTAAGATTTGTTTCATAGAATGTTATTTATCAGGAGAATTTAGATAGCAAGACCCCCTCCATTCAAATAGACATATACAGTGGTCCATCAGAGACGCAAGAGAATTCCAGAATTTGCGAGATGCAATTTGCATTAATATTTTGAAATGTTAAATAAATTATTGTGTATGAACTATTACTCCTACATTTTGCTAAAGAACTCTTTACAAATGCTTACAATTTTATCAATTTTCCTACTGATACTTCCCAGTCAGCTTGTCCACTTTAGACTCCAATTTATGTCTTTAATGAAGTATCATTACCTTTTTTGAAGTAGTATTGCCATTTTCTGTGATGTATTTAACCATGTACATTCCTTCAGGATATAAGCGGCAGTCGAGGATTGTTTTATTCTCACTCACCCTTTGTGAATGCAACAAAATACCCAAAGTGTTATACACATCTATTTGCCCGGATGAGACCGGCAATTCAACGACAAATGCTTCATTGGTTGGATTGGGATAAACCTTTATGTTTTTGTCGATTACATCCATCTTATTTACCCCCACGGTTGTATCCATTACAGAGATCAACCAAATTTGATGATCTCCTACAAATACAGGCTGACATGTTATCTGTCCCAAATCTGATGAATACGGGAAGGTTGAGCCGATAATAAAATGCGTATCCGATAGTTTAATCACTGCTGACTGGAGTTCCATGACCGTGCTCCCACCAAAACATTGAGATGAAATAATTTCGCCATCTTCACCAACCTTAAGAACCCAAATATTAGTATAAGGATAGCCAGGAGAGTGATTATCTGTTACATCATAATCAGTTGAACTTGTTCTTCCAACCACAACATAACCATCTCCAGTTTTGAATATACTATAAGGATAGTCACCTTTTGTGCCTCCATAGCATTTTTGCCATACAATTTGACCGTAAAGATCTGTTTTTACCAACCAGATATCAGCTGTCGGGGTATTAAATTCCCATCCTTCATGGTATCCTGAGCCGGTAGCATCTCCTTCACCATTCCTGACATAGCAGGCTAGCATATAACCATCCGGCAATTCATTCATATCCCTGATATAATCGTGATAATTAGTTCCAATGCAGTTCTGCCATTCAACCTGACCAACCGGATTCAACTTGGTAATAGATAAATCAGCGCTCCCATTTACAGAGGTTATACAGCTTGTATTGCCTCCCGGTTCACCTAATGTTGAACATGAAACAAGAAGGTCTCCATCGGAGGTGGCAAGCACTGCTTCGGGGTAGTCAAGAGAATAGTCCCCTAAAGTGAAATCCCATTCTTTCTGGCCCTCTGAATTAATTTTTATTAGCTATGCGTCATAAGCGCCGAAAGACACAGATATATCTCCGTCATTTGAGTCTGTCCATCCGTAAGCAACCAGCCCTCCATCTGTTGTTACTGCTGCATCCCATATATGATCGAGCCCATAACCTCCAAACATCTTATCCCATATAATATTACCTTCAGGGTCTATCTTTAGAATCCAGAAATTGAGCTTTCCATTTGAAAATGGATTATACGAAATATCGCCATCCGATGATGATGATCCTCCAACCAGATAGTAATTTCCATCCAATGTTTGAAAGATCCTGTAGCAACCATCATCATTTGATCCGCCATATCTTTTCTGCCATAACACATTACCTTCAAGGTCTGTTTTAATTAAAAAAGCATCCCTTTTTATGTTGGTGTCACTTGGGATTAAACCGGTTAACAGAAATCCGACTCCTGTATGCACCATATCGTATAATTCCTCTTTTCTTGGCCCCCCGATACATTGTTGCCACTCTATCTCCAAGCTTTGGGCAAATGAGAATAGGGAAAGAATTATTGAAAATAATGTGAAAATAGCTCTCATAGTGTGAAAATTATAGGAGCCGTGGTTTTGTCATAAAACCACGGCTCCCTGTTTTGAAATTTATTTGGCAACCACTATTTTACCCGATTTGACAATTTCGCCTGATGTAATTGTGTAAACATAAACACCCGAACAGAATTTTTCGGTTGCTATGACTTTTTCTCCTCTTTGACCAGAAATTAGTACGTCTTCCACAGTCCTACCTAATGAATTGGTTATACTCAGTCTGGCTGTTTCCTGTCCAAACGGCAATTCGTATTCAATAACAACCCAGTCTTTTGCAGGGTTCGGACTGACTATGACATTAAATCCATAAATTTCAGATTTCCAATTTTGGCCAAGTTCCCCTTTCTTATAGGAACTACCCCCGGTCAAGGTCTGACAATTATGGAACCTCTTATCGTAAAATGACTCAAGAATGCTCTGTGCACGCGCACCTTCACTGCTTTCATTATTCTCAGCTATCTCATTAATTATCTGAAGCTCATTTTGTGTTAGGTCATACCATGTGCGTTGCTCATCATGTAATATGCTCTCCAACTCTATTAGGCTGACAAAGTCATTATAGGATTCTAATTCATCTCCCTGAAGGTTATGCATGGAAGGAAGAAGATCTGCCAATAATAATGCATTCTCAAAATCAGATTCCTTAATGTAAGTGCCGATAATTGCCTTATCGCTCTCAAATCCGCCCAAATTGTCAAGCCAGTCTCTTAATAGGCCAATTTCAACGATGGTGTCATTCAGGATGCTTCTTATGATGTCGCCGGCTGCTCCGTTCCTTTGATGTTGGTACTTTGTCATTTCCTGATACAATACGGTTTTGTATGTTGTTCCTGATGCAACTTCTCTTAATATCTCAATCATATAGTCTGGCAGCGGATTCTCCTTGTTCTCAAGATAGCGGAGTAATTCTTCGTTCTTAAGCTCATCCGGGTTGTTTGCCAATATATCGAATATGGCAATATCAGGAAAAACATCAGTACGATCGGCAACAAGTTTGAGCACGTCCTGAGATAAGTGAGGCGAGTCGCCCAGTAGCTTTGACCTTACCAACATCATGTCATCAACACCGGCACGCTCAATAAGACTTAATTCATTTTCAGTGCTTCCTCCATCTATCAGACTCGTGTAAAGGCTGTTAACACTATTGAAGTTTTCGTCTGCCAGAGCAAACTCAAGTTCAAGTTCCTGCCTTTGCTGGTCAGTGAGAACTACCTTATCAATAGGTGATCCTTCTCCTCCGTAGTGTGAAGGACAAGTATTTGACGGAGCCGTACCGTATGGCGTAACATAAGTGTATGTGACGGGAGTTTCGTTGGGACAAGTTCCGCAGTGATAATAGCCTATTGAATATTCGCAGCCATTATAAAAGTTATGTGTGGCATCTGCAGAGAATTTATTTCCGGAAGCCAACACCTGTGATCCCTGAAAGGTCTGAACGCTATGGCTGAGGTCGCCATCCTTAGCATCCACGTAGAAGTCAGCGAAATTACCGCTGTTGAAATTGCACAAGTATTCCAACCCTTGTCGTGGTTCGGCATCCCAGTTCTTTCCATAGGCGTAATTACCTGCGCTAAGACCATAGAATTCATTTTTATAGATCTTAGGCATTGAATTGCAATTGAGAACTGCAATCCCGAAATAATCCGCAGCAGGTGAACCGGGATACTTATGAAATTTGTTCTCTTCAAAAGCCAGCAAAGAAGAACTGTTAGAGTATATTCCATAGGAGCATGGTTCGGAGCTGAACCTGTTTTGAGCTATGTAGAATTCCGAGTTGATTACGATAGGGCTAAAAACTGTATTCAGGTTAATCCCTATGTGATTGTTTATGAAATTTGCCCCATTAAAATAATTAGGGTTCATTTTTTTATCAGGGTCTGAGCAATAAATAGCAGTATGAAACCCTGTAAAACTGCAAACATCAAAACTTTGATCCGATAGAGTTATTGGTCTGACATGAACTCCTGCACTGAAAACAGCAATTGCCTGATTAAATTGATTGACCCCTATGACATCTCCACTAATTGAGAAATCGCATCCATAGAATTTCACGCCTTTTACGCAACAAAGATCCACATGCCTGTAAAATTCATGGAAGTCGCCCAGGAAATCTTCATTTAAAGTAAAAGTGCAATTGATAAAATTTGCAATATAGTCCATCTCACTGCCATTAATAGGGTGAAAATTCCTGAAAAACAAGGCGCGAATGGATTCACGGTTGTTGATAAAGCTTGAATTCGTAGCTATCACTATTCCTCCTGTTTTAGAATAATCACCGGGTTTCCATAAACTTATGGCATTCCGTGCATTGCTTAAAGTTGCATCATTGAGATTCACATAGCCTTGGTAATATTGATTATTACCATAAACGAACTGATGCTGAGAACTGTTGCCCCAGACTTCAATGCCTTCCCACATTCCTGAGCATCCGCTGGTAATAGTAGCCTGGTCTATTAAAAGTTTAGCTCCTGGTTCCACTATAATTTTACCGGCTTCGGGCATATAAATATAAGCTCCGTCATTAATGGTCAACGTTTTACCGGTTTTAACAATTATGTTTCTATCAAAACGACGATCGGTGCTAAAAGTGGTATTTTGAGTAATTAGGTAATCGGGCTGAGATTTTATACATGGTAAATCTATCTCCCAAACTCCCCGTCCCCATGTTGCTGTTCTAATAGTATTTGACGGATAATTGATCTCTATTCCATGAGAACCCGTATGAGGTAATTTCTTGCCAACCAGCTTCCACTCGTTTCCGCTTTCCTGCAAAAATGTATCATTGGTATAAAATACTCCAAACTCAGTAGCTAAATATATGCCATGGTTGGAATTCTTTTCAATAGCAACCGAGTTTTTCCTTATAAAAGTATATGGTAAGTTCTTTGTTAGAGAACTAAAAATTGGATTTGTAATTGAATTTGAATAGTCTACTTTATAAATAAGTCCATTCCCATAAGCGGAAACTGAGTCATTTATAGACCGGGTATAAGTAAGGTAAATGATATTTGGGTTATCATGATCAATGTCCAATCCTTCAAAAATAGCACGGGCATCGTTTCTTGGAGTTTTCAACTCATGCCATTGAACGTTTGTCGCATTAACATTTGTCGTTCTCATTAGCCGATAAACGGATTCACTGGAAGTCCTTGTCAATAAAATGACATACAGATAATCCGGATTCCTGTCGCTCGTATAAAGTCCGAGTATGATGTTTTCGGAATAATCGGGATACATCAAGTGAAATGTAGAAATGAATTTTTGACTGCCTAAGCCCCGATTACTTAATTGGCAGACTTCCTCCTTTTTGACACCATACAATATATATTTATTTACATAAAGGACTTCCGTATTTAACTTATTGAGAACTCCGTTTGTTCCAAAATACGTACTTATATTAAATATTCTTGTAGATGTAGTCAAGTAATTATCAGAATAGAACCACCTTCCATACTGTCCAGAGCACCACGTGTGATTAGCTGATTTATTATCAATTAGCGGTTGTTCCCCATCAATATAATACTTTGGATCCCAATACCATACCGGATTCCAATTGTCTTTATTATACTCCGTCCTGGTAACCTGCGCTCCGTCATGGTACAGACCTGTTACTATGTGTTTCGGTTCGGTATAAGAGGTGGCGAACTTTTGGACCTGCGCGACACCCAACCCCTCATATTTAGGCTGCCAGGGTTGATTAAACTGTGGTCTCTTCTCCACTCCCCCGTGAGTAGCCGACCAAACCTCCCCCTGGTTGTATGGATGATATGCAAAATCCTCAAGGTCTGCGTGTACTGGATCTACCACAACTGCTTCACCGGTTGATACTTTGATTTTTTTCATTTTCGTATCAAAAGCAGTCAACACTTCGTCCCCGTCAACAACTTGTTCAACGCCAAAGGCGTGACCCCAGCCAAAAGTATAACGGTCGGTAAATTCATGAAAAGATGTCCAATTATTATTTGGAGATACGGTATTCAGAGTGAAGAATTTATTCTGTGTAGATAGACTTCTCGAAAGGCTATACAGATACCCAGGCTTCGCCTTTGAAACCTCAATGGTAAGGTGAACAGCAGCTAATTGCCCTTGAACTTCATTATAAGTTGGAGGGAAAGGTAAATCTATTGGTTGCTTTGTCATTGCTGAGAAATTTAACCCGTTATCAGAGGATTTAAGTACTTTCCAGCTATCGCCATGCTGGCCGGTAGCATATAATACTTGATTATTATCAGGCTTCATTTCAATATCATAAGTAAAAGCAGTATATACTCTTGTCCATGCAACCTGACCTGGTAATAAGGCGTTACAATTAGCCGTTCTGAAGATTCCACTTGAGGTAGCGGCAAAGAATACATTCGGATTAATAGGATCGATTAGTATTTTATAGATGATGGTATAAATACCACCTAAGTTATCCTTATTCCCGATTTGTTCCCATGTAACTCCCTTATCCTTTGTCCTGTAAATTCCCCCTGTTAATCCGATCATAATACTGGAACCTGATAATTCATTGCCACTTGATGCCGCGAACCATATGTTGTAATTCTGGGGATGGAAAACTGCCGAAATTACGCCTGACTGAGCCCATTCTGTACCTGTTCCGGTACTATTCCACGATTCTCCGTAGTCATCAGAATAAAAAAGACCACCCAGCAAAGATCCGGTTAGCATGTGCCTTGTTGAAGCAACGGTTCCAGTATCAAAAATGGTAATGAATTCCACAGGTCCCTGACCCAATTGACCACTTTCACCTTTCCTCTTGGGTCCTAGCTCTTTCCAATTTTCTTCAGTGACGAAATCATAATTTTTAATGGATTCGGTGTAAAAAGTGTGCACAGAATTAAAATATTCCTCGAAAGTGCCATCGGGAAACAGCCTTGGATTCCATTGCTCATAAAATTTTTTAAAGCTTTATATTCACCGCATCCTGAGAAAAAAACAAGACTGTCTGAAGGATTCAGATTCCGTTCCAGGCTATCAAGATAGCTCCGCTCCTTGCTCAACAGAACCTGATAATTATTGTTGTCAGGCATATCAAGCATTAAAGAGCTTAACTGCGCCCATGAATTGACAGAAATTGCTGTTAGCAGCAAAAGCTGTAAAATTTTAAATTTGAACATAATTTTGGTGTTAGGTTGAATATATAATAGATGTTCTTGCCGTATTTTACTCGCAGCTCAAATCCCTATTTCTTTAATTTAATGAACTTAGTTACATATCTTTGATCTCCGTTAATTATGACCAGCGAATAAATGCCGGGCAGCAGATCTCGTGTATTAATATTTGATAAATTCTCAAATTTGTGATGTAATACTTTTTGCCCTGCAAAGTCATATACAAATGCCTCTGCTCCCCTGCCAAATTTCCCCCTCACCGTCAAATCTTCCATTACAGGGTTAGGGTAGATTATGTTGTTCTCAATATCATGGTCTTTTGTAGGAACATTCCAATCGCACCATTCGCCACCTATATTTCCCCATAAGTAAGGTGAGGAAATGAAATATGTGTTTATGGAATCGGGCTTAAAACACAATGTAACATATCTCTCTTCAAAAGTGTGATTGTAGCAGGTAAATAAATCCAGTGTGCTTCCGATTCCTTCTATCCACCATTCATATCCATCCATTCGGGGTACCAGGACCCGGTATATTTTATGATAATTGTTGCCAAACAAAACCGAATCAATAGCCAAAACCTCAATATTTCTGCTATTTATATTAAACACAGAGCCTACTTCGAGGTTGTTGAAAGTAAATAACAAATACTCTGAGGTGTCGCTCGGGAACTCAATTGATCTGACGCCAACCCAGGTTTGTGCCGGGTAGAAGTAAATGTTTTTATTACCATCTTCTCTTAATCCGCCGATATAATCTGATTCTCCATTTTCTCCTTCGGTTGAGAACATCTTTTTGTAAGAAGTACCTTGAATCATTGTATCTCCTTGCATGACATATTGGTAATTATAATATACAGGCTCCCACAGAACAGGATCCCAGATTTCAATAACCTGATTCCATTGCGCATTACCGGTGGGAAAGGGTATATATGCCTGTCCGAAAGACAAGCTTGTTGTAATAAGTATAAGGAAAGTAATCCATGTTTTCCTCTGAGGTTTAAAACATGAAGTTTCGAGGAGGTCCTCAGGTTTTCTGTCTCTTAGTATGGGTAAATTCATTTTTCTCATAACCTATATTTTGTCAATCAGTTTTAATTAATCACCAACAAATTGCCAATTAAGATCTTTACAATGATCCATCTGAGAGGGTAGAGAATTTCAAGATTTGTCGAGTTGCAATTGGGTGCAATATAATGAAATATTTTTAAATGTCAAATAAATTATTGTGTAAAAATAATCTGATTGATTATACATTTAATTTAAGACTTAACAAAATTTGCCGGGGACGAAGCCGGTATATTGTTTCTGAAGTTGAAAAATAGTCGGCTCTCATTGTAGAATAACTACTTGCATTAAAAATATTTGACAATTTCAACTCCAGGTCGATCTTTTGATTTTCAAATGTATATCTGTACATGACATCAGCCACACATGTGCTTTTACTGTTATGAAAATAGTATTCAGCACTACAGCTAATTAATTGGCTCTTAGTAATAAAGAAAAAACTATTAATTTTATGCCTGCTAACCAGCAATTCATCCTTTTGCTTCTTATTTATTGATGTAATGTGCTTTTCGATATTCAAGTCGTACTGTACATTGATCAATGGTGTAATACGAACTGAAAACTCAGGTTTGAAAACCATTATAGTATTTGAAAAATCAGCAGTTATATTATTCAATGAAATAGTGCCGTTTTGCCTTGATAAAGCAACCCTGAAGCCAAGACTTGTTTTAGTGGCATTTATAAATTTACTAGCATGAGCCGACACGTTATGTGAATAGATTTTTTGAGGCTGCGACTTCCTGTAAGCAATGGTTGTACCATCTTCTTTAAGAATATAAGTTGTTGAATTGTCAGAACTCACTATAGCGAAAAGGTAATGTAACGAACCAAAAACTGAACTGATTTGATTCTTGTACTCAAGTCTTTGGAAAAAAGTTTGGTAGTTTAACTTAGATATATTAAGATCTTTGGTGGTCAAACTTCTCACGTTTGTTAGCATGTAGGAACTGTAGAAATCATTTATCTCAGCAAACTTGTTTTTGAACTGAACTGAAGTAATTGATTTTGTGAACGACGAAATCTTGTAATTAATTGAAAACTTTTTATCAAAGAAAAAATCATTATTTGTTAATCTCACACCTTTTTCAACATCTTGTATAGAATAATCCTGATTTGAAAGATTAAGTACAGCACTTAGCGTTAATTTGGGGAGTGTGTAAAATATTTCGGCACCCAGATGAGAGTCCAACATTCTGTTAGCTAAATCATTGCTAGTGCCTTGCAATGAATCTTTAATAAAGTCCTTGCCTACAAGACTTATTGAGCTAGTAAGATTCTGCCTATACCAATCAAGTCCTGCACTTGGCTTTAGTCTGAATTTTCCCTTATTGAAAATTACCGATACAGAGTTAGTGGTTAAGATTTTTGATCTGACAAGATCTTGATTCAGATTAGAATACTGAATGCTATCATTTAAAAGCTCCTCAAATTGACCCGGACTAACTTTAATAGTTTCGGGTATATTCTCATAAATTACTGTCGACTTGAAATCAATAATTTTCTTTCCCAATTTAAAAAGTGAGTGAAAATTATTTGAAACACTAGCCCGATTCGAATTAATACTCTGTTTAATTACCTCGTTGGTTGTCTGGTTTAATGCACCTTCTCCATCCTGGTCAATTAATGAAACTGAGAGCGAATTGTCAAAATAACTTTTAGGAGTATTCTTATTAAGTGTTAACATTAATGTTAAGTCGCGACTGTCATGAGTGATATTTGTTGCTTCAAAAAAGTTTAGAGTATCATTAGGAAGCAAGACCGAGCGAATTATTGATGCTTCCTTTTGAACCTTGTCGCGTACAAAAAATATATTTGTCCTCAGAAAGAAGTCTTTACTTATTCTGCTTAATCCATTTAAATTTGTCAGAAATGCCGAATGATCAAGAAATAGTTTTTCATCGATGTCAGGTGTCGAAGGTTCGTATAATCCCAGTAAAAAATACCGACTATTTAGATCACTCACCTCGGCAAATTCAATATTTGAAGTCAAAACACGAGATTGGTTTCTCAGGTCGTATCCGATATTATTTGATTGCACTGAGCCAATAGCCTGGAAGTTCTTGCTAAACATCATAGGTGTAAAATTTACATCCCAAAGGAATGGTGAAAGCCCGACACTGGCACTGCCGCGACCTGTAACACTAACTCCATTTTTAATTTTTATATTAATAGCAGCTTGAGTAGATGGGATTTCACCTTCTAATAGTTTAAGTGGTTGATGGTTTTCAATTACCTCCACAACCGAAACTGATTCGTGGGGCAGGTTTTTTGTAACCATGCTATATCTGCCATCCATCAAATCAAGCCCTTCAATATAAAATTTATTAATGGGCAATCCCTGGTAAAGTACCTGTCCGTTCTCTTCTATTTCGATGCCCGGAAGTCGTTGCAATACATCTTCAAGGGTTCTGTCGCTTTTATTCCTGAATGATTGAACCAGATAACTCAGAGTATCGCCATACTTCTTTATAGGTGAAGCCAGTACAGTAATACCTTCAAGAGTTTTAGTATCCTCTTCCAGAACAATGTCAAGTCGTTGTGAGGTATTTTTTGTTAAATGCTGTGAATCTTTATGATTTATTGAAGAGAATTTAATAATCAGGCTATCAGATTTTACGTTTGTTGTAACCTTATAATTTCCATTTTGGTCGCTTATAGCAAAGTCACTAATTGAACTCTGACCGGGAATAAAAACCATAATATTAATCCCGGGCAATTGTTCCTTATGGTTATCGGTAATCTTCCCTTCAATAACAGTTTGAGAGAAAAGGTACACAGGAGAAGCAAAAAACAGACTTAAAACGATGACCGATATTTGGGATTGCCTCAACATAAGTCTTAGTGTTTACTTTCGCAGAAGGTCAAGTGGATTATTTTTAATAGACAAACTCTTCGCAGCAGCCTGCTGGGAGGAGTTTGACAAACCTGCGCTTTTAGCCCTGTTAATTATATCATCTCTAAAGTTGTCCTCGGCTTTATGAAGTCCCGACTTTGTTGTGTTAACGTATTCTTTTCTAGTAATATCAATTGCTATTGAAGGCTCTAACTTGTTTATGGACGATAAATCAAAATTATAATGATGGCGTGTGTCGTAAATCTGTACAATCAGTCCCGGTAATCCGTGGAATTTATAAGGACCATCATTAAATGTTAAGTCAGGACAAAACCATGCAATCCACTCTCTTCCGCCATAACTGCACGTAGCCTTTTGCACATTATAATCCATATAGGTTTTAGTCTCGTTGCTAAGTTTCCATGTAAAGCCTCCAAGTGGTTCCTCATATTTATAAGTCTCTGAAGGAATATGCTGAATATAAGAAAGCTTCCCTGTGGGATGATTCTTATAAATCTCGTATGAAACTCTTACTGTGGGAGTAGTGGGATTATTAAAGTATTCAATGAACATTTCATCAGTTGGTATTCTTCTCATATTAGTATCAATAACATAGGCTGGCTGACTGATGAATTTACTTATTTTCTCCCCAATAAAGAGAAGCATTTCCGAATTGCGTACCAATTCATTGTTTGTAGAGTCAGGCATAAACTCATGTTTGTATGTAACCAGATACTCTGCATCATCGAGTTTGTCGTATTCGTAATGAAATATTCGTTGAGCATTGGTGATGAGGCTGAATAAGACGAAATATAGAATTATACTTAGTTTTCTCATTTTTCTTAAAATAAGTATGTAATTGATAGGACGATACATCCATCTGCTACGTGATAATCCTTCTTAGATATTGTATGACTTTTGAAAATTAAACGTAACCAACTATTTCAATTTCATCAATTCTGAATTTTGGTGAAATATATAACATATTTATCAATATTACAAATATTTATTAAATAATTTAATCGGTGTTAACTTTAATCATTCCATACACTTTAATACTATTTTATTTGATTGCTGTGGAGTAGTATTCGGTACCTGTTGGTTGCTGGTTCACATATTGATATAGATAGAGTGGAAAAATGGAAAATATTTTTAAACAACTGTTTAAAAGTGATGTTTAATTATTATATTTGCATCTCAATAATTACTAATCATGACACCTAAACGTAAAGAGAAACCCGACAAATCAACTGAAGAGAAAATAATGGAGGCCGCCCGAAAGGTGTTTTCCAATAAGGGATATGCCGGTACAAGGACAAGGGACATCGCTGAAGAAGCCGGCATAAATCTGGCACTTGTTAATTATTATTACCGAAGCAAGGATAAGCTGTTTTATGAAGTTATGCAGGAAAAAGTATATCAGCTTTTTGGCTCCGTTGCACCAATTCTCATCAATCCGGCTTTCAGTCTTGAGACTAAAATAGAAATTGCAACTGAAACCTATATTGATATGCTGGTTGATAATCCCGATCTACCTCTGTTGGTCTTTAATGAAATTAAAAATCACCCAAACGATTTCGGTGCAAAAATGCAATTAAAACCTATGTTGTTGCAATCAAGTTTCTTCACCCAGATAAGAGAAAGAAACAACAAGGTTGACCCTTTCCAATTTCTGCTTTCAATTTTAGGCCTGATCGTTTTTCCATTTATTGCCCGCCCTGTAATTTCAGGGGTTGCTGATATTTCTAAGAATGAATTTACAGAGCTGATGAAAGAAAGGAAGAAGTTGATTCCTTATTGGGTTAAAGTAATGCTCGATTCTTAATTTTTTTTGTCAGTAGTTTAAACAAATGATTAAAACAAACATTTTATCATGAAAATATTACTCAGGAATTGGCTGATCTTATTTTTTGTAATTCTTTCTGCTACCGCATTCTCTCAAAGTGAAAGTATCACTCTTCAACAGTGTCAGCAAATGGCTGTGAACAATTACCCCTTAGTCAGGAACACTGAACTGTTAAAGCAGAGTGAAATATATAGCGTAGCGAATGTCAAATCGGGATATTTTCCCACTATCTCAATTCAGGGGCAATACACATACCAATCAGATGTTACAGGACTTCCTATAACAATCCCGGGTATGAATATCCCTGAATTGGACAAAGAACAGTACAAAATATATCTGGAGGTATCACAGGCTATTTATGATGGTGGTGTAATTAAAAACCAAAAGAATATAGCTGAAGCTGATGCACAGACAGAGAGCCGTTCAAATGATGCAGAACTTTATAAAGTCAAGGAAAGGGTTAATAATCTTTATTTCGGCATTCTATTGATAGAAGGTCAGTTAAGTCAGACTGACCTGATGAAGAAGGATATCCTTGACGGTATTAAGAAAACAGAAGCACTATATGCCCAAGGCGTGGTTCTTAAGAGTCAGGTTGATGCATTAAGGGCTGAACTTTTAAAAGTTGAACAGAAGGAAATTGAACTGAAAGCCGCTAAAACATCCTATATTGGAATGATGAGTTATTTTACGAATATCACGTTCACACCTGATGCGAGATTCGAAGTTCCGGAAACTATTAGTATTAAGGAAGAAATTACGCGACCTGAACTAAGTGTTTTTGATGCCAGGCTGAAGAGTTTATCTTATAAATCAAAACTTGTCACTGCAAGGAATTTGCCGAAACTTAACTTGCTTTTTCAAGGTGGTTATGGTCGACCCGCACTTAACATGCTAAATCCGGATGCCGATACTTATTATCTGGCAGGATTGAAATTTGTAGTCCCCGTTTCGGGATTCTACAATCACAAAAGAGATAAGGCTTTGATTGATATAGCCATGCAGAATATTAATAATCAGCGTGAAACATTCCTTTTTAATACACGTATGCAGGCATTGCAGCAACAATCAGAAACTGAGAAGAATATACAACTTTCCGCAACCGATAATGAGATTATTGAGCTGAGAGAAGCTATAAAGCAAACATCACTTACTCAACTTGAGAACGGTGTGATTACATCGAGCGATTATGTAAGAGAAGTTATAGCAGCCGACAATGCACGCCAGGTTAAACTGATACATGAAATTCAAATCCTTTTATCACAATACAACCAACAATTAATTAACGGACAATAAGCACTACAATGAAAAAGAGTATATCAATAATTGTGCTGATATTTAGCCTGATAGGCTGTAGCAACAAGAGTAATAATCCCGATGCATCCGGAACATTCGAAGCCGAAGAAATAATCATTTCCGCACAGGCATCAGGAATCATTAAAACCTTTAATGCATTTGAAGGAAAGGAACTCAGAGAAAGTGATACAATCGGGTATATTGATACCATTCAGTTGTCGTTGAAAAAAGAGCAGTTATTGGCACAGATAAAAGCTATCCTGAGCAAAAATCCTGATAAAGCTGTTCAGTTATCTGTGCTTCAGCAGCAGCTAAAACAAGCCGAATATGAATTAAACAGAGTAACGAACCTCCATAATTCAGGTGCGGCTACATCCAAACAACTGGATGATGCAAAAGCACAGGTAGCATTATTAAACCGGCAAGCCGATGCTTTGGCTTCTTCTTTAAGTGTTACTACAACAGGATTGCAGGCTGAAACCAGGGCATTGCAATCCCAGATAAAGCAAATTGACGATCAGATCGCCAGGAGTATCATCGTAAATCCTGTAAACGGAACAATATTGAGTACATATGTCAGGGCAAATGAAACTGCAGCCCCTGCTAAGCCATTATACAAAATTGCTGATATCAGTACACTTATATTAAGGGCTTATATAACCGGTGATCAATTTTCTGAAATTCAATTGGGTCAGACGGTTAAAGTACTGACCGATAAAGGGGAAGATGAATACAATACCCATGAGGGAAAGGTTGAATGGATTAGTGAGAAAGCTGAATTTACACCTAAAACCATCCAGACAAAAGACGAGCGGGCCAATCTGGTATATGCCATTAAGGTCAGGGTTCCTAATGATGGCACTCTTAAAATTGGCATGTATGGCGAAGTTATCTTTAACGCAGCAAAGTGAATAAACTATGAGTGCAATTGAGGTTAAAGGCATTAGTAAATGGTATGGCAAACAAAAACAGATTGCCGTAAACAGCCTTACATTCGAGGTGAAGAAAGGGGAGGTCTTTGGTTTAATCGGACCTGATGGTGCAGGGAAAACCAGTCTCTTCAGAATCCTAACCACACTTTTATTGCCCGATTCAGGAAATGCACGTGTCGATGGTTTGGATGTGGTAAAGGATTTCCGGGAGATCAGGAACAGAATAGGATATATGCCGGGGCGTTTCTCTCTATATCAGGACCTGACTGTCGAAGAGAATCTGAACTTTTTTGCTACAATTTTCGGCACCTCAATTGAGGAAAACTACAATCTGATCAGGGAGATTTATATCCAGCTTGAACCTTTCAAGGAAAGGAGAGCCGGTAAGTTGTCAGGCGGAATGAAGCAGAAGCTTGCATTATGCTGTGCACTTATCCATAAACCTACAGTGCTGTTCCTTGATGAGCCAACTACAGGAGTTGATCCGGTATCGCGAAAAGAATTCTGGGAAATGCTTGGCCGGCTTAAAGATCAGGGTATTACTATAATGGTGTCAACACCTTACATGGATGAAGCCGCTAAATGCGATAGGATTGCTCTTATACAGAAAGGTGATATCCTTGCAATAGATACTCCTGAAAACATTATTAATTCATTTCCTGAAAAGTTATACCGCGTGCAAACTGAAGATACCGGAAGAATGCTGAAAATACTAAGCGAATATTCATCTGGACTATATGCTTATGCATCTGGAGAGTATGTTCATATTGCTTTCAATGATAACTTGATTTCTCCGCAGGAAATAACCATCGTTTTAAGAGAGCACATTTCATCAGAAGTTTCTCCCGAAGAAATCCGGCCTAACATAGAGGATTGCTTTATACACCTTTTAAGAGCCTGACCATGAACGATAAAGTTATTGAAACAGATGAATTAACAAAGAAGTTTGGCAGCTTTACAGCAGTCGATAAGATTTCATTTTCCATAGAAAAAGGTGAAATATTTGGATTCCTTGGAGCAAATGGAGCAGGAAAAACTACTGCAATGAAGATGTTATGCGGACTCTCAAAACCGACCTCCGGAAAGGCAAAAGTAGGAGGGTTTGATGTCTACACACAAACCGAATCTATCAAGAAGAACATAGGCTACATGAGCCAGAAGTTTTCGTTGTACGAGGACCTGAATATCATGGAGAACATTACTTTTTATGGGGGAATCTATGGACTGTCATCAAAAGAAATTAAAATGAGGGGTGAAGCCCTGGTTGAAAAACTTGGGCTGAAGAATGAAACAAAAAAGATGGTTGCATCACTACCACTTGGATGGAAGCAGAAACTTGCTTTCTCTGTAGCTATTTTACATGAACCAAAGATTGTCTTCCTTGATGAACCTACAGGTGGTGTCGACCCCGTTACCAGAAGACAGTTCTGGAATTTGATCTATGAAGCTGCACAAAGAGGAATAACAGTGTTTCTGACCACTCACTATATGGATGAAGCAGAATACTGCGACAGGATATCGATAATGGTTGATGGCAGGATAGATGCAATTGGCACTCCCGGACAATTAAGAGAAGCGTTTAAAGCGACCAATATGGACGAAGTTTTTTATAGCCTGGCAAGAGGCGCTAAAAGAAGCGAATAAAAATTGACATCATTATGAAACAGTTTATGGCCTTCGTGAAGAAAGAATTCGTTCATGTATTACGTGACCGGAAAACTCTTCTTATATTAATAGGGATGCCAATCATGCAGATCCTCCTTTTCGGGTTTGCCATGTCGAATGAGATAAAAGAAACTAAAGTTGTTATTGTTGACCAGGCAATCGATAATTCTTCGGCAAAGCTGGTAGCGCGTATTGATGCCAGCGAGTATTTCGATGCAGAAATCAGAGATCTCACGATAACTGATTTCAACATTGAGGCTGCATTTAAGAAGGGCGACCTTAAGATTTTGCTGATTATTCCACCCTCTTTTGAGTCACACATCTTACATGAAGGGAGCGCACAATTGCGGATTATTGCAGATGCTTCAGATCCTAACACAGCAAGTCTGCTCACAACCTATTTAACATCCATAATCCAGGATTTCCAAAAAGATAACCTTAGCATTCAAACCATCCCCTATAATATTGAGCCGGAGGTAAGGATGATTTATAATCCCCAACTACTTAGTGCACATAATTTCGTACCCGGCGTTATGGCCCTCGTTTTAATGCTGGTGTGTGTTATGATGACCGCAATTACAATAGTACGGGAAAAAGAATTGGGCACAATGGAAGTATTGCTTGTTTCACCTTATAAACCTGCTCTTGTAATGATTTCAAAGGCTGTGCCTTATCTTGCCCTATCATGGATAAATCTTATCACTATTGTTTTGCTTGGCGTCTTTGTAATGGGATTACCTTTTAATGGCAGCATTTTACTTTTGTTTGTAGAAAGCACCCTTTTCATCTTAACCTGTCTGACCATTGGTATCTTTATCAGTAATATCACCAGTTCGCAACAGGTAGCAATGCTTATCTCACTGATGGGAATGATGTTGCCGACCGTTTTGCTGAGTGGATTTGTATTTCCCCTCGAGAACATGCCGAAATTGCTACAATGGATATCTAATGTCATTCCCGCAAGATGGTATTATGTGATCGTGAAAGACATAATGATAAAGGGAACAGGGTTTATGGATATTTTAAAGGAGACACTTGCCTTACTCACAATCACTGCATTCTTCTTTATAATGAGTATTAAAAAATTCAAACAACGACTGGCATGAGGACACTGAAATACTTACTAATAAAGGAGTTTAAACAGATATTCCGCAATAAGGCCATTATTGGTATTATCATGGTCATGCCCATGATTCAGCTTCTCATATTGCCACATGCCGCCAACTATGAAGTAAAAAACATAAATTTGGTTGTAGTCGACAATGACCATTCCACATACTCACGAAACCTCGTTTCAAATATTACAGGTTCAGGGTACTTTCAGTTAACCGGGAATTGTCAGTCATTCAAACAGGCATTCAGTGAAATTGAAGCCGATAAAGCAGATCTGGTGCTTGAAATACCGGCCAACTTTGAGAAAGATCTGATTCGCGAACAATCCCAGAGTCTGTTCATTGCAGTTAATGCTATAAACGGGACAAAAGCCAACCTTGGTGCTTCCTATCTTAGCAGAATAATTCGCGAATACAACAATACACTGAGAGCTGAGCTTTTGTCGGTCGATAAACCTGCGTCATCACGTGCCATTGAAATAACAACGGCCAATTGGTTCAATCCCGGCCTCGACTACAAATCATACATGGTTCCCGGCATATTAGCAATACTGGTAACAATGGTCGGTGGTTTTCTGACTGCCCTTAACATCGTTAAAGAAAAAGAAGTTGGCACTATTGAACAGATAAATGTAACACCCATTCGAAAATCACAGTTCATCTTAGGAAAGCTCATTCCTTTCTGGATATTGGGAAATGTTGTATTCACTATTGGGCTTACATTATCATGGCTGATTTATGGAATCGTTCCACAGGGCAGTTTATTTGTTATTTATGCGTTTATAGCAGTCTATCTGGTTGCAATACTGGGCTTTGGACTATTGGTATCAACATATAGCGAGACACAACAACAAGCAATGTTCATAATGTTCTTTTTCATGATGATGTTTATTCTGCTCAGCGGATTATTTACAAGCATAGACAGTATGCCGGGATGGGCAAAGGCGCTCGCGCATATTAATCCGGTTACATACATTATTGAAGTCTTCAGGATGGTAATACTTAAAGGAAGTGGCTTAAAGGACATACTTCCGCAAATAGCGGTAATTTCAGTTGGGGCTGTGCTATTAAACACCTGGGCTGTGCGAAATTATAGGAAAACTGTCTAAAGTTTATTTTATGTAACCTAACTTGATGGATTATCTATTTGGATTTTCGCTATTTTCGCCTGGAATTTAGTACATAAGTAATCATTAACAGACAAAAAAATGAAAGTAAACAATTATTTCATTAACCGGTTGCTGATTACAGCATTGGTTAGTTTGTTACTATTGCCATCGTGTGGTAACAGAGAGAGCAAATCAGAAAGAAAAGCTGATGGTTCAATAAAAGGCACAATCTCAATTTCAGGTGCATTCGCACTGTATCCCATGGCAGTCTTATGGGCAGAAGAATTCCAGAAAATACACCCCGATGTGCGGATTGATATCTCGGCAGGTGGTGCAGGAAAGGGTATGACAGACGCATTATCCCAGATGGTTGACTTGGGAATGTTCTCAAGAGAAGTTACAAAAGAGGAGATTGCAAAAGGAGCATGGTTCATAGCTGTTGCAAAGGATGCGGTGGTTGCTACCTATAATCCGCAGAACTCCTCAGCCGCTCTTATCTCGAGTAAGGGCATCAGTAAAGAGATGTTTACCAATATCTACCTTAATGCAAACGTAAAAACCTGGGGCGACTTATATAAAACATCTGATAAAACACGTCTGAATGCATATACCCGTTCTGACGCCTGTGGAGCAGCTGAAATGTGGGGAAAATTTTTAGACAGCAACCAGGAATCCCTGAAAGGAGTTGGTGTATTTGGCGACCCCGGTATTGCTGATGCCGTTAAAAATGATAAGACCGGTTTAGGTTATAATAATGTTAATTACGCCTATGATATGAATACCCGTAAACCTTATGAAGGATTGGGGGTTGTTCCTATTGATTTAAACGGGGACGGGGAGATCACTAAAGACGAACAGTTTTATGAAAGTCTCGATGACATTATGGATGCAATTGCTTCGGGTAAATACCCTTCACCTCCCGCCAGAGATCTTTATTTTGTTTCAAAAGGAAAACCGGAGAATATTGCAGTACTTGCATTCCTCGAATGGATTGTAACAGAGGGTCAGAAATACGTTCATAAAGCAGGCTATGTTAACCTTACAGAAGAGAAAGTCAAAACCCAAATACAAAAACTTTCAGAGTAGAGATGTCGTAAGATTTTTCAAAGTCAAACGGCATCTTAGAAGTAAACTTCATACCACCTGGATGGTTATAGGGCTTATTGTTGTGATACTGCTCCCTTTTATCCTGGGCGTTGGACTTTATATAAAATCGCTGCTTCTGCTTGAGGATCAATCCCTCTTTAATTTGCTGTTTTCGAGCGACTGGCGTCCGTTGGCCGGTAAATTCGGATTCCTTACATTTATCATCAGTTCAGTATGGGTAACCATTATAGCCTTGCTTATTGCCGGGCCTATTTGCTTACTCACCGCTATTCATCTTACACAGTATGCTAAAAATTGGGTTCTTAAAGTAGTACATCCGGTTATCGATATTCTGGCCGGAATTCCTTCAGTCATTTTTGGTGTTTGGGGAATCCTGATAATTGTGCCCTTTATTTCCGATTATATTGCTCCGTTTCTTGGAAAACAATCATCAGGTTATAGTATACTGGCAGGATCTATAGTGCTGGCTGTTATGATTATACCTTTCATTCTCAATATACTGATTGAGGTATTCAGGACACTTCCCGATGAACTTAAGGAATCGTCATTATCCCTGGGTGCCACGAAATGGCAGACTATAAAATTTGTGCTTGTAAAGAAAGCTTTCCCGGGAATAATTTCTGCTTTTGGACTAGGTGTATCAAGAGCATTTGGTGAAACAATCGCTGTATTGATGGTAGTTGGCAATGTTACCACAATACCTAAAGGCCTGTTTCAACCGGGTTATCCTCTACCGGCATTAATTGCCAATAATTATGGTGAAATGCTTTCAATACCACTGTACGATTCGGCATTAATGTTAGCCGCTTTGGTGCTTTTTGTAGTTGTAATGCTTTTTAACCTTGGTTCACGAATTGCGATTTCCCGCTTAGAAGAAAAGGGTTGATTATGAGAAGATTCCGTCATACAGAAGAGAAGTTATTCAGGGTGTTAATGTTCCTCTCAACGAACATAATTGTAATCTCTTTGGGTATTATTATATTTAGCATTCTTTATAAGGGCTTACCTTCTCTCACATGGGAAATGGTAAGTCAGACACCTAAAGGGGGATTCTACTTTGGAAAAGAGGGAGGAATCCTCAATGCCATTATAGGGTCGCTATATCTGGCAGTGGCTTCCACTGTTCTGGCTCTTTTAATTGGTTTGCCTGTTGCCCTGATGATGAATGTGCACCTGATCAAATATACTAAGCTGGTAAACGGCATCCGTTTCCTCCTTGACCTGCTGTGGGGTGTTCCTTCAATTGTTTATGGAGCTTTTGGTTTTACCGTTATGATATATTTCGGGCTCAAAACTTCACTGTTGGCAGGGATTATTACGGTTACCCTGTTTATTATCCCAATTATGGTGCGTGCCATGGATGAAGTTCTGAAAACTATTCCACGGGGCCTCATGGAGACCGCTATGTCACTTGGATCAACATCGTCCGAAATATCGTACAGAGTTTACCTGAAGCAGGTAATTCCGGGGCTTGTAACAGCAGTATTACTATCCTTCGGTCGTGCAATTGGTGATGCAGCATCAGTGTTATTTACAACAGGTTACACCGATCACATTCCGACAGCCCTTGGACAACCAACAGCAACACTGCCATTGGCAATCTTTTTTCAGCTAAGCTCACCTATACCCGAAGTGCAAAACCGGGCCTATGCGTCAGCTCTCGTACTAACTATCATCATTCTGGCAACCAGTATTTTGTCAAGATATTTCTCAAAGAAATATCAGAAAAACAGGATCAAACAGTAAGAAATCTCATGGAAGAAAATGCAAAAATTCGTGTAAACGATTTGAACCTTTCCATCGGAAAGCAAAAAATTCTGAAGAACATTAACCTTGAAATTCCCGAACGGAAAATCACTATTATTCTGGGACCATCAGGATGTGGGAAAACCACGTTTTTAAAGACATTAAACAGGCTTACTGATCTATATCCCGAAATGCATGTTACAGGTAGCATCACCATTGATAATGATGATATATTGCACACGCACAAGGATATAACACTGCTTAGACAGAAAATGGGATTACTTTCGCAGAGGCCCTATCCATTGCCTATGAATATTTACAATAATGTGGCATATGGTTTAAGGATAAGCGGCAGGAAAAAGAGACGATTCCTGGATAAAAGAGTTGAGCACTATCTAAAACAAGCCAATTTGTGGGATGAAGTAAAGGACAGGCTTAAAGATCCTGCTTCTGCACTTTCAATTGGCCAACAGCAAAGACTGTGTCTGGCAAGAGGACTTGCTGTTGACCCTGACATAATACTGGCCGATGAGCCAACATCAGCACTCGACCCCATTTCGAGTGAAGCCATTGAAAAGAAATTTGTTGAGCTAAAACAGCAGTATACCATTGTAATGGTTACCCACGTTTTGCGACAAGCACGCAGAATTGCTGATTATGTAGTGTTTATGTATCTTGGTGAAGTAATAGAGCAGGGGACAGCTGAAGAAATATTCCAGAACCCCCAGCAGGAAATCACTAAACAATATTTGAAGGGAGCGTTTAACTAAGCAGTCAGCAATTAGCACTCAGCAATTAGAAGTCAGCAGTCAGCAATTAGCAGTCAGCAGTCAGCATGAGCATGCCTGAAATATGTTGACTTTTTTTAGGTTAATTGATGATGATGTTGACTTTTTCTTTTTTGCTTACTTTTTTCTTTTTGTTAATAACCCAGATCTTTGTTAATAACCCATCTTTAACCATTTTTAAGAACTCTTTTGGGCTTACGCCACCAAGGGTATTATGAGGTCTTTCCTGATTATACAAATTAACAGATTCTTTTAACAACCTCTGCAGGTCCTTAAAACTTTTTGGATTGTTCGGATACAGATATTCGTTCTTCAGGATGCCATTTAAGCGCTCTGCATGAGGATTTTCATATGGTGTATAGCACATGCTACTTCTGATTCCATAGTCTGCTATATACTTTGTGAATTTACTTGAATAGTACTGGCCACCCCCATCAGTATGAAAGATTATTGAAGAATTGCCCTTGGGTAATTTCCTATATTTCACTGCAATTTTAATTGCTTTTAGAGAGGTGCTTTCTGTTGATAGACTATCCGACAGTGCATACCCGACAATTTCCCGGTTGTAAACATCCAGAATGAGCGTTATATAATATGCCTTACTCCCTAAATGATAGTAAGTTATATCACTAACCCATAACTGGTTTACACCTGTTAACCGCTCCAGCATTAGAATTAAATTATCAAAGCGGATGACCCCTTTACTATCAGTGGTTTTAACATACCAGGTTCGCCGATGAACTACCCGAAAGCCTTGAGAGAAGCAGTATTGCTCAAACTTGTCCCTACCCATAGTATCCGGCTTGATCATATAATAGATCTTCCTGCTTGCCAATGCTTTATGTTTCTTCCTGATCTTTTGAATCATAGGCAATAGATCTTCCTGCTCCTGGATTATACGGATCTCACGATTGACAGACTGATGAAAACCTTGCTTAGTTATCCCAGCAAATGGATAAATATCCTTCATTTTCACTTTTTTACCTTGTAGTTCCCTGGTTCTCCAAATGGTTCTGAGGATTTTGGGTAGAATTTTTTTTTAATATCTATTTTGTAGTCATGCTCAATTTGCTCTATTACAGCAGTTAAGAAGTCAATCTCCAGTTGCTTCCTACCTAAAACTCGCTCTAGCTTTGCCAGTTCCTCTTGCAGAAGAATTGCTTTGCGGGTATCGCTCGCAGTCTCAATGACTTGCTTAACCTCTTTTTTGCGCATTTTTGAATACTTATAGATCCACTTGTATATGCAATATCGAGTTACTTCGTACTCTCTGCTCAGCTGGGAAACAGTGATAAGGTTCTTCTCTATCTCTTCAACTTTACGACGTTTGAACTCATCACTAAAGATACGCAATTGTCGTTCTTTTCTTTTTGCCTGATCTAATTGATTAATTTTTGCCATTTTAAAGGGTGTTTTTTACCCCAAAAAAGGTCAACTATTTTAGTCACGGACAGCAATTAGGACTGGGGCACTCAGAACTCAATCCAGTCTTCTTACCTTATCAGTTAACAACTATAGGTAAGCGCCTGACTCTGAACTGCTTAGTGCTGAATGCCGAATGCAGAATGCTAACTGCCAACCACTTACCTCGTAAACAACAATTCCCTGTATTTTGGTAGTGGCCAAAGCTCGTCATCTATCAGCAACTCCAATTTGTCGACCCGATACTTGATATGCTCGAAAAATGGAAATATTTCAGCGCGGTATTGAACAGCCCTTTCTTCGGTTGATTCAATCTTATTTACCTGCTTTCGCAATTCAATCATTCTGTTAACCAGATTCTTAATAGTAATTATATGATCGGAAATCTCCCGAATAGTATCCATCTGCGTTTTTGACAGCGACTCATAGGTTTTATGTTCAAGCACCTGCTTCAATCCTAAAACATTCTCAATTAACTGATTCTGATACCTTATGGCAGTTGGGATGATGTGATTCATTGCAAGATCCCCAATAACCCGCGACTCTATCTGGATTTTTCTTATATAGTTCTCCATCTGTATCCCATATCTTGCAGAAATCTCCCTCTTTGTAAGCACACCTGTTTCCTCAAACAGTGCAATTGCTTCGTCAGTAATAAGCCTTGATAATGCCGCAGGTGTATCGGCAATATTTGAGAGGCCTCTTCTTGCTGCTTCATCAATCCATTCCTGGCTATAGCTATTTCCCTCAAAAAGGATATCTGATGATTCATTAATATATCTCACCAATATACCTGACATTGCTTCATCCCATGGAATGCCTTTAGCAATAAGGCTTTCTGCCTCAATACGAAAACGTTTGAGTTGGTTGGCAATTATTGTATTTAATGCAATCATAGGCACGGCGCAGTTTGCTGATGAACCCACAGCTCTGAACTCAAACTTGTTACCTGTAAATGCAAATGGCGAAGTCCTGTTCCTGTCAGTATTGTCAGGCAGTATTTCAGGTATCTTGGGAATATCGTATACCATTTCCTTGCCTTTAACCTTTTTTCTGTTAGTCTGGGATTTCAGACTATCCAGAACATCAGTCAACCGTGTACCAATGAATGCTGAAATTATTGCCGGTGGAGCTTCATGTCCACCTAGTCGCAGATCATTGCCTGCAGAGGCAATATATGCTCTCAGGACATCTGCATGATCTTTGACGCCTTTGAGAATATTTACCAGGAAAACAAGGAACTGGAGATTCTCTTCAGGAGTTTTACCGGGCGATAACAGGTTTTCACCGGAATCAGTCTGCATTGACCAGTTATTGTGTTTCCCCGACCCGTTGATATTCGCATAAGGCTTTTCATGCAGAAGCACAGTGTACCCATGTCTTTTTGCAATTTTCTCCAATAGAAGCATCAGCAACTGATTGTGGTCAATAGCTACATTCACCTCCTCAAAATCCGGAGCACACTCAAATTGTCCGGGAGCTACCTCATTATGACGTGTTCTTACCGGAATACCTAAACGCAATGATTCATATTCAAATTCACGCATGAAATCGATTACTCTTTCGGGAATTGCTCCGAAGTAGTGATCAGCAAGTTGCTGGTCTTTTGCACTGGCATGGCCAAACAATGTTCTGCCGGTAAGTGCCAGATCGGGGCGTGCATTGTACAAGGCTGAATCAACCAGAAAGTATTCCTGTTCCCAACCCAATGTTGCTTCAACTCTTTTAACATTAGGATTAAAGTATCTGCATAAGAGCGTTGCTTCCTTGTCAAGAGCAGTCAGGGCCTTAATGAGTGGCAATTTGTAATCCAGCGATTCACCTGTATACGAAATAAATATGGTGGGTATGCATAGCGTACCATCAAGGATAAATGCAGGAGAGGTGGGATCCCACGCGGTATACCCTCTGGCTTCGAACGTATTTCTAATCCCGCCATGAGGGAAACTTGATGCATCAGGTTCCTGCTGCACCAGCTGATTCCCCGAAAGGTTTTCTATAACTTTGCCGTCTTCCTCAAGAGTTATGAAGGCATCATGCTTTTCGGCGGTTGCCCCCGTTAACGGATGAAACCAGTGAGAGAAGTGGGTAGCCCCTTTTGAAATTGCCCACGATTTCATTCCCGAAGCAATCTGATCAGCTATTCTT
The DNA here is from genome assembly GCA_002426195.1 of Bacteroidales bacterium UBA5507. GTDB lineage: Bacteria > Bacteroidota > Bacteroidia > Bacteroidales > Lentimicrobiaceae > Lentimicrobium. The sequence goes on from DIOT01000047.1 coordinate 32,277, forward strand.
CGCTCAATCTTAACACCTTTATAAATAGCATCCTGCACAGCCTTATATGCTTCTCTTGAGAGGTAATTGCTCATTGCTATCTTGTTGAACGTAAGTTCACCAAAATATGCTGAAGGTCGTTGGCTAACTGAAATATGTGGACGGTTTGGTCGAAGCATTGAAATTTCCAATGCTTTAAATCTCATATTGGTCATCGTTAATTATTTTTATAACAATTAAAACAAGTTTAAAAAACAAGAACTAAATTGAAAAGTTTCAAAACTCCCATAGAAAGGCAGCAGCCTATTCACGAAATTTGAGAGCAGTTTTTAAGTGCGTTTGCCAAAGCAAACAAATCAGGATAACAATAGTCAGCCAGAGTGCCCATTTTCCTTGCATCTTCAGTGTTGCCGATAAACACTGTTTTCATACCAAGTCGTTTACCGAAAAGCATATCGCTATAAGAGTCACCTGCCATTATTGATTTACGGAAGTTGATGTCTTTGAATTGTTTACGGGCTGCTATACCCATCCCCACCGATGGTTTCCTGGTGAAGTGACGCTCTGACTGTAAATATGGCGATACATAAATCTTATCAATTCTACCACCGGCTTTACTTACTTCTGAGATGAGATAATTATGAATATTCTCCAGCTCTTCCAATGACATCAAGCCTTTACCTACACCTTGCTGATTGGTCACAATGATAATAGGGTGAAAGAACCTGGCAAACATAGCCAATGCTTCCAAACATCCTTCGGTAAATTTGAATTGCTCAATTGATTTAACATAGTCACCGGGCAGACGTTCATTGATAACGCCATCTCTGTCAAGGAAGAGAGTCCAGTTCTTATCAATCTTTAAAGTCATTGAATTCTGATTGTGCTCGTTTATAATCCTCAGGGATACCTATATCTATAAAGTATTCGTCAAAAATCTGGCCCAGAAAATCACCCGACTGCACATTCTTCTGCATCCAATCGTTCTCAAAAGAGAACTTCTCAGGGTGATTAAAACTCTTAAAGTATTTGGTTTTAATAATATAGATACCTCCGTTTATCAAACCGGGTATACTTTGCGACGACTTCTCTCTAAATGATGTGATAATGCCCGATTCATTCATTTCAACCTGTCCATATCTCGAAGCATCATCAACATTCCGCAAGGCAATTGTCATTTGAGCCAATTTCTCAACATGGACTTCAAAGAATCGTTGTAAGTCAATACGAAACATTGTATCACCGTTCATCACTATGAAATAGGGGGTAGTGACCTTCTTAGCTGCTAACCTGATAGCTCCACCGGTGCCTAAAGGCTCTTTTTCAATTGCATATTCAATATCTATAGTCCTATACCTATCTTTAAAATAATCTTCAATTGATTTGCTAAGATAACCTGTTGACAGAATTACTTTCTGAAAGCCTGCTTTAGAGATATAATTAAGGAGATATTCAATAAATGGTTTCCCGTTAACCGAAGCCATGGCTTTAGGGCGATCATTGACCTGTTCTTTAAGACGGGTGCCCAAGCCACCGGCAAGGATAATTATATCAGGGAAATGCATAAACATCAGCTTCTGGGGAATATGGAGCTTTCAACGATTTCGCAAATGATATGCCCAACCGTGATGTGTGATTCCTGTATACGCGGGGTATCAGAAGAAGGTACATTTATAAGAATATCACAGGATTCCTTCATTAAACCACCCGTAATTCCGGTAAAACCAACTACAGTCATTCCAATACGATGTGCTTCGGCAATAGCCCTAAGGATATTCTTTGAATTACCTGAAGTTGACAGTGCAACCAGGATATCACCTTTCACCCCTTTACCTTTAACCAGCCGGGCGTAAATCTCATCAAAGGAATAGTCATTTCCAACGGCTGTAAGATAGCTGGTATTAACATGAAGTGCTTCAGCGTCAAGGGGAGGACGATCGTAATAAAATCGGCCTGAAAACTCAGCTGCCAGATGCTGAGCATCAGCGGCACTTCCACCATTTCCACAGAAATAAACACGATTACCCCTAATGAAAGCTTCGACAATTTCATTGGCCGCATTACTGATCTTTTCAATCAGCTCTTCATTAGAGATAATTTCATTCTTAACAGATATGGAGGATTTAAGAACGTCCTTTATTTTATCGTTCATTATTTAATTATTTAGACAACAAAGTTAAGAAATATACTAAAAAGCTGACATTAATCGGGCTTGTTAAGTAAATGATAAACACAAATTGAAAAAACTATGTGCTGATTTTGCATAGATGTTGCAAAGATATTGTACAGTTATAGTAAAAAATCTGAATTAATGAATTGAAGAAGCTGAAAAGGTAAAGTGAAGATTCATTAGAAACTCCAGGTTACGAGTCCTTTGGTAGTAAACTCATAACGCTTTGCTTCACCGCCAAATGGTTTCAAAGATTCTATTACACGCGAGCGGTTATCATCCGGGCAATAAAAGATCATGAAGCCACCACCACCTGCACCACTTATTTTCCCGCCGGTAGCACCATTAGCTTTAGCGGTTTCATAGAGTTCATCAAGAAGAGGGTTGGAAATCTCATCAGCCATCTGTTTCTTGAAGGTCCATCCAAAGTCGAGGATTTCACCTAATTCATTAAGGTTGCCTTTAAGAAGGGCTTCCTTCATCATAACTGATTGTTTCTTAAGTTGATGCATAGCATCAATAGATTTCTGGTTCTTACTAATGACGTTGGCGGACTGGGCTTCAATAATTTTTGAAGAAAGTCGGCTGGTTTGAGTATAAAACAATACCAGGTTATGGGCCAGTTCATTAAGATATATATCCTTTATCCGAAGCGGATTGACAATAACCTTATCATTGGCAGAGAATTCCATGAAATTAACTCCACCAAAAGTGGCAGCATACTGATCCTGTTTCCCACCTGCCATATTAAGGTCGACGCGTTCAATATCATAAGCAAGCTTAGCGAGGTCATATTCACCAAGAGGAAGCTTAAGCCATTCTGCAAAAGCTCCAAGAATGGCAACCACAAGTGTGGATGAGGTGCCCAGACCGGAACCGGCAGGTGCGTCAACGCTCGTGGAAAGAGTAAATGAAAGAGGTTGCTTGACAAATTCACTTACTATTCTATTGTAGATTCCCTTATGCAGACTTAATCTCCCATCAATCGGTAAAAAAGTTGTAGGTTCAAATTCAATGTATTCTTCCTTGTCAATTGAATGGAAGGCTATCTTTCCATCATTTCGGGGGGCTATAGTAGCATAAGCATACAAACTTATGGTAGCATTAAGGATAGCCCCACCATAGAGGTCAGAGTAGGGTGCGACATCAGTACCTCCACCTGCAAGACCAAGCCGAAGTGGTGCTTTACTTCTAACAATCATGAAAAGTTACAATTATGAAATCACTAATCTTTTTGTAATCACTCCAGTATCTGTACTAATCCTTAAAAAATAGAAACCGGAATTAATACTGTGCAAAGATAGCCTATAATTATTTGATGCCCCATCAACATTGTAACTTTTAACAAAGACTCCCATACTATTATATATATCAATTCTGGAAATCAGTACTGAAGTTGATTTGATGAATACATATTCACTCGCGGGATTTGGATAAACATTTATCGTTGGACTATTAGAATCGAATAAATCAATACCCAACTCGCCAGATTGATTTTCATCTTCTTCAATAATTACAGTATCACAGATCATGGCTGTTTCACATAAATCTGTTACTGAAAGACAGACGAGATATTCTCCAGGATACTCAAATTGGAATTCCGGATTTTCCAAATAAGAATAAAACCCATTACCAAAATCCCAGAAATATTCCAGCCCATCAATTGTCTGATTTGTGAAGTTAACATTCATATCTTCAATTGTGAATGTAAAGGCAGGTACCAGTTCTTCACAAATAGTAACTGATTGACAGAATGTTAGTGTATCACAACTATTTACCACAGTTAAGCAGACATTATAAGTACCTGGATCATTAAAGAAATAGGAGGGATTACGTAAAGTTGAACCATAACCATTCCCAAAATTCCAATTCCAGCTGGTGGTGGTAGTGTCATCATAAGTAAAATTGCAAAACAATCCTTGAACTTCATAATTGAAATGATCTGAAGGCATGTCACAAGTATCATAACTGATTACGAGTGAAGGACGAATATTCTCATCTTCATGATCACTTGAAGCAAATATCATGCTTCGGTAAATGGTCTCATCCAGTAGGCTCATTCTAATTCCAAAACTTGATTTTGGATAAGCATACATATCACATATTAATTGAGTTACATCAATATTTGGGTAATCCTGGTTTTCAGATGTTGAAGCAGGGAGAATTACTGCATTTTGAGACGTCACTGCAGGCTGATAATACCACATAATATCGTTCTCAGACCAATTCTCTATAATTCTTTCTAGTTTAACCGAATTATCACCACCATGACCTACATGACTTGATGAGTAATTATAATAAAAGTTCATGGTAGCTTTAAAGTTGTGCATTTCAGCCGGTAGTTCAGGAAGGTCAAATTGAATGAAACTTCTTCCAATACCTTCATTGCCGTCATATGTCCATGCCGCGGCAATAAAGCTTGGTGTGTCACCGAGCATTCTCTCATAATAACTATTCACATATGCGTCTTTACCATCTTCAGGTCCTGGCTTAATAACGATATGAACCTGAGCAAGCGTGATGTAAGAAATCAGCACAAACTGAACAGACATCACAATTCTGATTAATGAAGAAATTTTCATGTGAGTATAGAATAACTGATTAATAAAATTCTTAATTAGCAATGCTGGGCTAAGATAGTAATAAATTACATTAAATAGCATCTTTTATAAAAAAAATGTCAATGTGTTAAGAATTTTAGTACAGAAGAGAAATTTTAATCTAATTAGATAAAAACCAGCCGATCATAGAAATTCAATTTCTACCTGGCATAGAAATAGGCAGATGTTAATCTGGATAGAAGAGAATCAATGCAAAAAAAATAAAACTCAGACTAAAAATTGAAGAGTGATTTTAAGTTTTGAAGGAAATACTTCCAAGAATACTTTTCTTTGATAACTTTTATATTGTTGATAAATTCTCCTTCTTTATTTTCATCGTAGAACCTGAGAATTGCGTCACTAACCTCATTGCTATTTGGATTAACAACATAACCAACTTCACCATCAGGGACAAACTCACCTAATCCGCCAACATTTGTTATAATCATAGGTTTATTGAAATGGTAAGCAATTTGTGTGACACCACTTTGCGTTGCACTTTTATATGGTTGAACAACGATATCACAAGCTGAAAAATATCTATAAACCTCACTGTCAGGAATAAAATCATTAGACATCACGATTGTATCTTCCAGATTCTTCTCCTTAATAAGATCTAAATATGGCTTTGAATCAGAATAGAATTCTCCTGCTACTAATAATTTAATTCTTCGATCCTTAATTTTAATGTCTGACATGGCAGAGATTAGTATGTCTAGTCCCTTATAATCTCTGATAAATCCAAAAAAGAGAATGTAATTATATGAGCTGTCAAGATTCAATTCTTTAAGAGCAATCTCTTTAGATACTTCTTTACCAAAGTTATCATAGATCGGATGAGGACTAAAAATCCTCGGTTTCACGGTATCAAATAATGCTACATCATCGAGCACTTTTCTTGACATAGTTACGAACCCATCAATACTTTTCGCAAAATAGGTTGCTAAAAGCCTATCACCGATTCTTTTTTCATGAGGAATAATATTATCTATAATAGTGATTACTTTAGAGTGTTTATTCCTTTTAGCTATCCTGGCAATGGTTCCGAAGCATGGAGCCATAAAGGGAATCCAGAATTTTATAATTATTAAATCTGGTTTTAATTTTTTAAGCTCTTTACCAACAATTACCCAATTTATTGGATTAATAGAATTAATCTTAACCTTTATGGGAACGTTACCATGGTATTTTTCAGTAGAATATTGTGTTTTCCCAGGAAATAGTATCGATGGATATTGAAGAGAGAAAGTGTAAATCTGGACATCCCAACCATCAGTCAATAATTCTTCTGCCAATCGTTCATTGAAGTTCGATAATCCACCTCTCAACGGGTAAGCAGAACCTATAATCACCACTTTCCTGCTCATCAGGCTTCTTCCTCCACAAGATAATGATTACGGTCACTTGAATTTCTTGTTATCAGCTCACCAAGGAAACCGGCAACAAAGAGTTGTGTACCCAATATCATCGACAACAATCCAAGATAAAACAAAGGGCGTTCAGTCATTCGGTACCCTGCCAGGAATAATTTGGCATAAGCCAGATATCCCGCTATAATAAATCCCGCCAGAAATAAAATACTCCCCAGGGTACCAAATAAATGCATTGGTTTTCTGCCAAAACGCGAGACAAACATTATGGAAATAAGATCGAGAAAGCCGTTGATAAAGCGTTCCCATCCAAATTTTGTCACGCCAAACTGCCTTTTTCTGTGTACAACTACCTTTTCTCCAATTTTCTTAAAACCTGCCCACTTAGCTATAACAGGTATATAGCGGTGCATCTCACCGTATACTTCAATGGCTTTTACCACATCGTGCCGGTAAGCTTTAAGCCCGCAGTTCATATCATGAAGTTTAACTCCCGATAATCTGCGGGTTACAGAATTATAAATTTTAGAAGGAAGATTTTTAGTCAGCTTGGAATCATACCGTTTCTTTTTCCATCCCGATACAAGATCATAACCTTCGTTAGTAATCATGTCATATAATTCGGGAATTTCATCAGGACTATCCTGCAAATCGGCATCCATTGTAATAACAACATTTCCGAGAGCTTTCTCAAATCCCTTGTTCAGAGCGGCCGACTTACCATAGTTTCTCCGGAATTTGACACCTCTTATATTCTTATTACCGGCACTTAGTTTCTTTATAACATTCCAGGAATCATCATTACTTCCGTCATCTACCATTATGATTTCGTAGGTATAATTGTGCTGATTCATCACCTTCTCAATCCAGGCAGTCAGCTCAGGAAGTGATTCTTCTTCGTTATATAAAGGTATAACTATTGAAATCTGTGGTTTCTCAATTAATAAGGTCATAATCCACTCTGTGTAAAACTGTATTTATCTGCTATTGTTGAAATGCGCCATTGAAGCTGTCATCATTTTTCTTAAGGATAGCTGAAGTAATAAGAGAAATGATAATTCCCCAAAACGTCATTCCAACGAATGCCATCAGGTTTAAGATAGGCATTTTCATCATCTTGCCGGTTACTGCCAGCTGAGCGTCAATCATTTCATCCGAAAAACCTTTGTCAAGCAACATTTGTTCTGACATTTCCATTATTTCCTGAATACCGTTAGGATTAATGAGTGCATAATAAACCCAAAGGTAAACAGCCATTAAAATGCCAATCAAAAGACTTATGTAGAGTCCGGTCTGGAATGCTTTCCCGAATGAGATATATCCACCGTTAATCTTGTCGCGATAATGAATTGTAGCCATAACAATTCCCGCAATCAGAATAACATATTGCAGATAACTTAGCCATGTAACCATGTGAAGATTAAGTGCAAATAAAAGAAGTGACATCAGGATTAAAGCAGCCGCTGTGTACAGACCATATTTAACCGCATTGTTGAAAAGAGAGGTTTTTGGAGTTTCTCCCATTACTGTTGTTTCATTAGTGTTGTCCATAACTTTTATGTTTTGTTTATGCAAATGTATTGATTTATATGTTAAACAGAAAAATTTAGGCGAAGCATTTGGCGGGAGCAAAAAAAATGTATCTTTGCAGTGGGTAAGTCTTATACGACCAGCTCCTATCGAACTCCCCCAGGTCAGGAATGAAGCAAGGGTAGATGGTTGTAGCGGTGCGATATAAGTAGCTTACCCTTTTTTTATTTAAACAATTTGCGTTATTTTGCGTAAACCTTTATAGTACACACTAATTCGAAGCCATGTTACTAAAGATTTATCCCGAAAATCCCAATCCCAGGCAAATAAGAATGGTGGTTGAGTGCCTGAATGATGGTGGAATAATAATTTACCCAACCGATACTGTTTATGGATTAGGTTGCGATATCTTCAAATCAAAAGCCGTTGAGCGTATTGCACTTCTTAAGGGAATTAAAGCAGATAAAGCAAATTTTTCCTTCATCTGCGACGACCTTAGTCAACTTTCAGATTTTGCCAAACCTATTCCCAACAATATCTTCAAATTGATGAAGAATAATCTACCAGGGCCTTATACTTTTATCCTGAATGCCAGTTCAAACGTTCCAAAGTTGATTCAGAGCAAAAAGAAAACTGTTGGTATTCGTATTCCCGATAATAATATACCTATCGAAATTGTCAGGGAATTAGGTCATCCTATAATGTCGTCATCAATTCATGATGAAGACGAGATCCTGGAATATACTACCGACCCCGAGCTTATCTACGAGAAGTATAATAAACTGGTTGATATTGTCATAGATGGTGGCTTTGGCGATAATGAAGCATCTACTGTTATTGACTGTACAACCGATACACCTCAGGTTATCAGGGAGGGAAAAGGTCAGATAACGCTATGATGAAAAGCAATAATATTTTTAATCTCCCTGCTGTATTGCCTCCAAATGAGATATTTGAAGTTATTTCCTCGGGCGATGCAACCATTGAACGTATAATTTCAACCGGACAGACAACACCTGAAGGTGAATGGTATGACCAGGAAAAAGATGAATGGGTAATTTTACTTCAGGGTGAAGCTAAAATTCTTTTTGAATCAAACTCACTTGAAATTAAGCTACAAAATGGTGATTATCTGCTTATTAAAGCTCATGAACGTCACAGGGTAACGTTTACTACCAACAGCCCTCCATGTATTTGGCTTGCTGTCCATGGCAACTTTAATTAGTCATCTCTGTTGTTCTGTTTAGTCGGCGAAAAATTTCTTAAATCTTAAGTGGTTAAGAATATGGGACTTATAAAAAATGACAAAAATTTATCTTCAAAATGTTTGCATGTAAAGTAAAAAGCAGTACTTTTGCAGTCCCAATAACGATTCCGTAGCTCAGCAGGTAGAGCACATCCCTTTTAAGGATGGGGTCCTGGGTTCGAATCCCAGCGGGATCACAAGCCTCCGATTATCGGGGGCTTTTTTGTTTTTTTATGCTCCACTCTCATAATTAAAACATACCTTTGTATCGACTGTGTTATCGGCATTAACCGACAGTAAGACAATATTTTCCTAACAGCCAAAACTTGACCAATGAGAACATTTTTCAAGGCATTGACAATTAGCTTTCTTATCGGAGCATTAAGTATCGGGGGTGCAAAATCCCAAATTTCATCGTATAAAGTCAACTCCGGAGATATAAATGTTGACGGTGATGGCTTCTATTATGCCCTTCCTCTAAACTCCGTGAAAGTTGACGTTACCGTTTCCAAATCTGAGTCTTTTAAAGGAAAATTCAGCGATTATGCATTAAGGCTCCTTGGAATCTCTAACATTATCAAGGAAGATAAAACAACCTACGGCATAAAAAATATTGTCCTGAGTACCGAAACTTCCATCGATACTCTGAACCTGTATTTTGCACAATTACCCGCAAAATGGAATGATGACTACTCACTCGAATTGGTTCTCTCAGATAAAGGCTTGCTTAGTGAATTGAGAGCTCAGAGAAAAAATGCTGAAGCTAAAGAAGCTAAACAGGGCACTGAAGGTGGTTTCCGTGATCTCATGAAACCTGTTATTATTGAGAAAGTCGATACTATTATCAGAAGAGTCAGCATTGATACAACTACTATCGAAGAGAAAATTCTTAAACGCAGTATTTCAGAAAAGAGCATTGAGCAGCAGGCTCGTGAAATTGCCGACCTTATTTACAGAATAGAAGACAATAAGTTCAGTCTCATTACAGGTTATCAGGAAGTTAATTATTCCAAAGAAAGTCTTCAGTTCATGCTTGAAAAGTTAAACCTGATGGAAGAGGAATATCTTGCATATTTTAAAGGAACAAGCAAGGTATCTGAACAACTGTATACATTCTACTATACACCTCAACCTCAGGAAACGGAAGTTTTCAGAACACTATTCCGTTATTCCGAAACTGATGGAATTTCATCCAGAGATAGTCGCTCAGGTGTTCCTGTCAGTATTTCCGGTTCTCCAACTCATCATCTGTCGCAAATAAAAGCCCTCGAAACCAAACGCATGTCTTCGAAGAAAAAGGCAAAGGGCTTAATCTATAGAATTCCCGAAGAGGTGAATTATTCAATAACCATGGGAAATAACGTTTTGTCTTCAAAGAAACTTTTCATAAGTCAGCTTGGCATAATTACTTTTCTTCCTTCTGCAAATCTCAACCATGCTGATTTTCACGAAAATGGATCTTTGAAAACACTGATAATGCGATAATTTACAATGAGTAGTTTTATTCTTGAAAGGGTTAAGAGTATTATTTTCTATCCTGCATACGAATGGAGAATAATCTCAGCCGAAATACGTAGTTTAAAGGAGGATTTTTTTGGCTTCTGCCTGACATTAATTCTTTTTGGCGCAGCTGCCCAGGTACTGGGGAGTTTCTTTTATGTTAAGAACGTTCTCGATATTGATGCTTACAGGTTTTCATTTCCTTTAACTAAAGCTGTAAGCTTTATTATCGTTCAAATGCTTACTGTTATAATCCTAACCTTCTTCATAAACGGGACAGCACGTAAATTTGCATCAGACCGCGACTTTGTCAGGAGTGGTAAATTAGCCATATATGGATTAACCCCTTACTTTTTATGCTACATCATTGCCAATCTCGACCATAGACTTATCCTTGCAATGATACCTGCTTTTTACAGCCTTTATATATTTGCCAAAGGACTGCCGGTTTTACTTAACACTGCCCATGCTAAAGTACCCTCGTTTGTTTTTCTGATTGCAATGATGGTACTGGGATGCAACTATATACTGGAATCAGGATTTAATCTTCTAATCTCCTTAATATTCCCCGACATCTTGCCTAAACCATTTTAAGGCAGGCTTCTCTTAATAATACCAGGTCATTCAGCAACTTAGGCAGGTTCTTAAGGGGTAACATATTTTCGGCATCAGATTTAGCTATGGCAGGATTGGGATGTGTTTCAAGGAAAATGCCATCTGCACCTGCAGCAATACCGGCCTTTGCAATCGTCGATATCATTTCGGGCATACCACCGCTAACTCCGGTTGACTGATTAGGCTTCTGAAGTGAATGAGTAACATCAAGAACCACCGGTACATTAAAACTTCTCATAATGGGAATTGACCTGTAGTCAACAATAAGATCCTGATAGCCAAACATCGTACCTCTATCGGTTAAAATTATCTTGTTGTTGCCGGTTTCCTGAATCTTCTCAACGGCAAACCTCATAGATTCAGGCGACAGGAACTGACCTTTCTTAATGTTGATCCATCTTCCTGTCTTCCCGGCTGCTTCAAGTAAATCAGTCTGTCTGCATAAAAACGCCGGAATCTGCAACACATCAACATACTCAGCTGCCATAAAAGCTTCGGATGCTGAGTGAATATCTGTTACTACAGGAATATTCAATGCACTTCTTACATCCGCAATAACCTTCAAAGCTTTTTCATCACCAATACCTGTAAAAGACGATGCCTTTGAGCGATTGGCTTTCCTGTAGGATGCTTTAAAAATAAAGGGAATGTCAAGTTTGGAGGTCAGCTTCAGAATTTCCTGAGCTATCTCCATAGGCATTCCAGTATTTTCAACAACACAAGGGCCAGCCATAAGGAAAAAGTTATGCGAAGGCTTAAGATTCTTTATATCCGGAGTTTTTATTAATTCTGTCATTATAAGGATTTTAGTAATTATATTTCGACTGCCATAAATTCTTTAAACGTTGCCGTATTTCATTCTCCCGCTGATTATTGCCGGGATCATAGAGTTTTTTACCTTTCAGCTTATCGGGCATAAACTCCATATTTGTAAAATTCCCTTCATAGCTGTGAGCATATTTATAGTCCATTCCATATCCAATATTCTTCATCAGACTGGTTGGAGCGTTCCTGAGAGCAAGAGGCACCGGAAGATCACCGGTACGTCTGACTAACTCGGAAGCTTCTTCTATTGCCATGTACGAAGCATTGCTCTTAGCCGAGCATGCAAGATAAACAGCACATTGCGAAAGAATGATCCTGCACTCGGGATAACCTGTTTTATGAACGGCATCAAAACAGGTACTTGCAAGCAAAAGGGCATTGGGATTTGCGTTACCGATATCTTCAGAAGCAAGAATCAACATCCTTCGGGCAATAAACAAAGGATCCTCACCCGCTTCAATCATGCGTGCAAGATAATAAACTGCCGCATTGGGATCACTTCCACGCATTGATTTGATAAAGGCTGAAATCACATCATAATGCATTTCCCCCTTTTTATCATATACCGATAGATTCTGCTGAATAATTTTAACAGCTGATTTATTATCAATAACAACGGGACCTGTCTTATCCTTATTAGTAGTGACGATGACCTCCAAAGCGTTAATAAGCTTTCTGGCATCGCCTCCCGATATCCTCATCAAAGCATCAGTTTCTGCGACTTCTACCTTAATATGATACTCCTCATTGATCTTTTCAATTGCCTTGCTAATAATGATATTCAAATCCTCTTCAACAAGAGATTTAAGGATATACACCTGACATCTGGACAGGAGGGGAGATATTACCTCAAATGAAGGATTTTCGGTCGTGGCACCAATCAGAGTCACAATTCCTTTCTCAACAGCTCCCAGCAGTGAATCCTGTTGTGATTTGCTAAAACGATGTATCTCGTCAATAAATAATATAGTTCCGGAACCACTGTCTTTTGCTTTCTCAATAACTTCCCTGATATCCTTGACACCTGAATTTATAGCACTAAGAGTATAAAATGGACGAAGCAGCTCTTTCGAAATTAAAAAGGCTAACGTTGTTTTGCCAACTCCCGGAGGACCCCAAAAAATCATTGAAGGAATAATGCCACTATCAATTGACCGGCGCAAAACTGCATCCTCACCAATTAAATGTGATTGACCAACATAATCAGAAAAACTCTCAGGGCGCATCAATTCAGCCAAAGGCTTGAAACTCATTTTCTATATATTTACAGGTAGACAAAGATAAGAGTATTTTAAACCGGGAGAATTCTTCATTTTTAGTCTCAGATTAAAAAACACGACGATTTTTTAAGCCGATTTTAATACCAAAACAGACAGATTTTTTAATATCAATACCTATATACCTGATTACCAACCCAATAAAAGATTAAAAAAAAATTAAAAAAACTTGCTTTTACCTTAAATCTTTATTTATCTTTGCCTTGTTTTTAAAACTAAACACATTAAAACATGAAAACATTAGCTCAGATTTTAGTTGTCGCAGGTTTAGCTTCATTCGTAGCTTGCGGTCCAAGTGCAGAACAAAAAGCAGAACAAGCTCGTTTAGATTCTATCAGAATTGCTGATTCAATCGCTTTAGTACAGCAAGCTGAACAAGCTCGTATGGATTCTATCAACGCTGCTATGGCTGCTGACACTACCGAAATGGAACAGCCCGCTCAATAAGACTAAAAAGACTGTTTTACTATAAAAAAGAGGTGTTTTTTCACCTCTTTTTTTTTATTTTTAAACCTTTAACGTTATGAGAAAATTCATCATTCCTGCATTTTTATTCCTGTCTTTTACATTCGCCTGTAATAACAGCAGCCAAATGAATTCCGAACAAATGAGACAGGATTCAATACGAATTGCCGACTCAATCTCTTTGGTTCATAAACAACAAAGGGCTATTGATTCATTGAATACTGTTCAACACGAACAACAAATAATTGCCGATTCTATTGAGGCTCTTTTAAACAACTAGCTTCCGGATTTAATTCCAAGGCCTGCTAATTATTAAACATCAAGCGAGGGATCTATCTCAGTCGCATAATGGTATGCACCACCTTCAAGGATAAACAGATTCTTTATCTTTAGCTTGTCCTTCAGATAAATGTATACCATTTCACTCTTTACCCCATAAAGGCAATAAATAATCACTGTTTTATCAACTTCAACTTCATTCATTCTTCCAGGCAGTTCTAATTGCGGAATGGATATTGCCCCGGGAATGTGCGCGGTAGCATACTTTTCAGGCTCACGCGTATCTATGATTTGAATTGACTCCTTTTTGTCAATCAACTCTTTTAACCTGGCTGGTGTTATGAATTTCATATACGGTTGTTAATTTTTGCCTAATTCCTGTAATTCATCTGATTCCACTACAAAACAGCCCTTGGGCCGGTTGGCAAGCTCTATCATCGCTTTCGCGACTGTAGCTGAATGAATGGGTTTATACTTTTTCAGTGATCCTATCATTAATGGAGAAAATAATTTACTGAACGTCTTTCCAATATTTTCGAAGGTGCGTTGCTCTTTTCGCATACCCATTAATATTGATGGCCTGACTATGCTCAGATTTTGGAAAGTAAAGGTCTTAACAGATTCCTCCATTTTACCTTTTGTACTAAGATAGAAGTTTCCGGAAGTATCTTTTGCTCCAATCGATGAAATTACCACAAAGGATTTCACCTTGTTAACTGCAGCCATCTTTGCTATTTTTTCAACCATATTATGGTCTATTTCAAAAAATGCTTTTTTGCTACCTGCCTTTTTGATCGTTGAACCAAGACAGCAAAACAAATGGTCACCGGTAATCTGGCTTTCAATTTCAGCAATGTTTTCGGGAGTAAACAAATATTGCCTTAGTTTTCCTGATGGAATTTTAATTTCTTTTCTAACAAAGAGCTTAATCTCACCGTAACGTGAATCTAAAATCAATTGTTCAGTCACAAATCTGCCGGTTAATCCCGAAGCTCCAAAAACAATTGCTGTTAATTTATTATCATCCATATAAATTTCATTATTTAATCTTCATTCAATTTTCCTCTCTTTAAAGATAAAAAAATTCCTAAGAAACAAAGTACTGCAAACGTAATAAATGCATAACGAATTGAGGTGAGCAATCCTCCAATGTTGGTCAAATCACGCTCTCCATGACCCATTATTACAGCAAACACCATTAATGTAATACCCATGCTCATGGTTTGACCAACTAGTCGCATTGTGCCCAAGGTTGCCGATGCGGTTCCATATTCAACCGGTTTTACCGCGCTCATTACTGCATTAGTGTTGGGCGATGAAAAGAATCCAAATCCCATTCCCAGCACAACAAGCATCAAAATTATGAAGATTATTGAACTCCCCTGATCAAGAAAAACAAAAGCCGCCAGTCCCAGAGTAGTAAGTGCCATACCCAACGATGCAACAATCCGAGGCTCCATTTTATCGCTAAGTCTGCCTGCAATAGGGGAGAGTAAGGTCATAATTACCGGTTGAGCCATCAATATCATTCCTGATTCACGGGGTGACAGATGTTTAACTTGCTGCAAATAAAAGCTTAGCAGAAAAACCAAAGCAAATGTAGCACTGTAATTTATAAATGCTGCAATATTCGAAAAGATAAATACCTTGTTACTTTTAAACTTTCTGATATTCAGTAATGGATCACCCGCTTTGTCTTCATATATCACAAAACCATACAAGCCACCAATACCCAGGAAAACCAGAATAAATCCTATAGCTGAAGGTATTAGCGGAAACCCATAAATAATTGTTGCCAAACTTAATCCATAGATTAATGTCCCTTTATAGTCAAATTTTACTTCCGGCTTTCTATGTTTATCTGATGGCAGTTTAGCCATGGCTACAGGTATTATAATCGCGGCAAGCAATGCATTCAGGTAGAATATACTTCTCCACCCGAAATACATAGTAAGGAATCCTCCAATGCTCGGACCAAGACTTAAACCAAGGTAAACCGAAGCGACATTGATTCCCAGCACCCTGCCTCTTACGCTTTTATCGTAAGATGATGTCAATATTGCTAAAGCTGTAGCGAAAATCATGGCAGCCCCAAATCCATTAACAAATCTGAGAGTTATCAGCATCAATGAGTTAACTGAGAATCCTGTGACAAGCGCGGAAATGGCAAATATCCATATTCCTGCTAAAAACAACATCTTACGACCGTTTCTATCAGCTATCTTCCCGAAAGGCAACAGGAACAAGGAAGCGGCCAGAAGATAAGCTGTTGCAACCCATCCTAGCGAGATGGTGTTCATTGTTAATTCCTTCCCCATTGAAGGAAGGGCAATATTTATTGCAGAACCCATAAAAGGAGTGAGGAATGAGCTGAGCGTAGTAACAAAGAGTATTGACTTGTTTTTTAACATCTTTATGAGACCTTCTTAGAGGTAATCGTGAAAAAAACCTGTATTGAACAAAGAAATATTGAACTTGTTTGAGTGCTTGAGTACGCAACCTTTAACCTGCAAAAGTACTAATTATAGACAAATACACAGTACTGTAACCACATAACACAAAACGCCATCATGGACTATTATTTCGAAAAACAAGTAAATTATCCCATGGAAGAGACTATTGAGAAAATAGGCGACTTCCTCAAAACTCACGGATTTGGCATCTTAACTCAGATTGACGTCCAGAAAACGCTGAAAGATAAAGTAGGAGCCGAAATCAAACCTTACCGGATACTTGGAGCTTGCAATCCATATTTTGCGCATGAAGCCATTGGCAAAGAAAGTAACGTTGGGCTTATGCTGCCATGCAATATCGTTGTAAGGGAAGATTCAGACGGTCAAACTTATGTTGCTGCAGTTAATCCCGAGCGCACAATTAAAACCATCGGCAACGATGAGCTAAGCTTTCTGGCAACACGTGTCAGGGATGTAATGGAAGCTCTCATTGCCAGTATCTGAAAATCTAGAATGAAACACGCAGTGAAAAATTGAATGTACGTCCGGGTGACCAATATCCGGTAAAGGTTTCCAGGTCATGTGTAATACCATCTTCACCCCTCATAATTGATTCTTTTCCCGATAGGTTATAAACACTAAGTCCTGCTGTCGATTTCAGGTTTCCAATATTAAAATCATAAAGTAAATGAAGGTCAATAGTATGGTATCCGGGTATACGGTATGGCTGTTCCCTGTCTTCAGGATTGTTACGGACAGCCGGGTCAAAGTTTGCATATATCCGGTCAAAATATAACCACGTTGCATTAATTGTTAAGCCAATTGGCAGTTTATATTCGCCAAATGCTCCAACCTGAACCTGCGGGGCATCGCCTACCCACAAACCATCGGAGTATACTGTAGTTGAATCAATGAGCACCTGATCATTGTTGTATAGTTCGGCTTTTACATCATTCGTCCATTTCCAGTCGCCCAATGAGGCTGTCACTCCTATATCCAGATTATGGAGCAGGGCTGTAGTGCCTTCAAATTCAACACCCTTGTGAACTGCATCCAGTCCTCTGATCAGTGCCCTGGTTTGGTGATTTTCGTCAAGTTGTATATTTTCTCTTGATAATAAGGATTTATCTTCCCACAGTGTGTAATAAAGGTTAAAGTTGAGACTGCTTAATCTTTTTCTGAAGCCATACCCCAACTCAGCTCCACTGATTTTTTCGTTTGTCAGGTTTTCAACAACCGCATTGCTGAAGTTTGCGTAAACAAACTTAAAATATGGTGCTTTTGAGAAGTAACCCAGGTTGAAATACAAATTGTGAAATGGATTCAGATTATAATTACCTCCGATTTTTGCATCAATGCCTCCTTTTGTAACCACTTCACTGTCCGTGTTCCCAACATAATTTATCCTGTCAGTACGTTTGTACCTATGTCCACTCACTGTAGATGCAGCAAAGAATGACAAATCGTTCCATTTATATTCAAATTGAAGGAAATAGCTTCCAATATCCACCCTGGCATCATTATCAACATTTATTATGTCACCAACCCCCTTTATTTGTTGACGACCTGCAACACCTGCCAATGCCCAGGCGTAAGTATCCACCCAGAAATTGCCTCCCATTAAATCACTTATTTCTTCTCTCAGATTCGATTTGAAGTACCTGTAGTGCAATCCTGATATCAGGCTCAGCCTGTCGCTCAGCTTGTAATTCAGGTTTACAAGGGCTCCTGCCCAAACATGTTCAGCAAGGTAATTAGTTCGTATAATCTTTGAAAAGCCATTCACGTAAGTGCCGTCAGCCAGCTGCATACTGTCGTTGTGCATCTGATTCTGCAGGTAAATGGCATCCCAGTCAATCTGATTGTTTTTTCTGAATGAAAGTGCAGGTATACTCATGAAAGATTCAGAAAAATGTCCTCCTCCTGTTCCTGAGGAAAAGTATACTGATGATGAAAGCATACCTTTATCAAATGATAAATAATGGTTTAAAGCTAATTGTGGCTTGTGGTAGAAATTTTCAGCAAGGCTGAGCACTTTTCCATTGAACATACCCCAGTTGGGATTGTATTTGTTTCCATAGCGTTCATACTCTTCTAATGTTAGTCCGTATGTGCGTTGTCCATGTCGCTCAGGGGCACCCAACGCAGTGAAAACAATTGATTGGCGGTCGTTTATTTGCTTATTTATGTTGAGGAAATAAGCCCATGCGTTTACCGCAGTAGCATCAACATAACCGGGTCCTTTGGTGTATGAGCCAAGAAAGGTTGCTGCAAATCCGTTTTCTGTCTTGCCTGTCGATAGAGAGACCGTTGTCTTTCTGTTTCCATAATCGCTTGTCGAAAACCGCACGCTTCCGCCTTTCTCATTTTCTGATGCTCTTGTAATGATGTTTATACTGCCACCAACAGAATTAAGAGCTATCCGCGAAGCTCCCAATCCTCTTTGAACCTGTATTGTTTGAGTGGCATCACCTAATCCTGCCCAGTTTGACCAGTACACAAGTCCGTTTTCAACGCTGCCCACCGGAACTCCATTAAGTAGTAGTGCAATATTTTCCTGCTGAAATCCTCTTATACTTATACGTGAATCGCCTGTTCCTCCGCCCAGCTTTGTTGCGTAAACACCCGGCACCAGTTTCATAAGCTCTGGGTAGTCCTGGTTTCCCATCTGGTTCTCAATTATTTCGGGCTTAATATTAGTCATGGCAATTGGAGTTTCTCTCTCTCTTGCATAATGCGATATAATTGCTACTTCGCCCAGACTGATAGGTTCAGGAATTAGCTGAATTCTGATAGATTGTGAAGGTCCGCTAATTCCAACAGTTGTGCTATAACCGGCATAACCAACCATTCGTGCAGTAATCTCATAATTTCCGGGTTTTAGCTGAAGACTGAAATAGCCGTTTTCATCGGAGGTAGTACCGAGATTTAAAGAGTCTATCAAAATTGCGGCCCCCGGCAGAGCAATATCGGTTTTTGAATCAAATATCCGGCCTTTGAGGGTGCTTTGACCTATACAGGTTAATGATAGAAACAATGGTAAAAGTAGTGTGATAGTCCTTGTGATTAGCATAGCATAATAATTTAATGAATTAGCCGAATACCAAGGACCTGTTGCGACTCAAAAGAGGCAATACACGAAAAGTGAATCTCTTCTTCCATCCAGACTTTAACTGTCGGTACCGGAATTTAACCGGTTCAATCTGTTTTCACAGAGTCGCGGACTTGACCGCCGATCGGGAATTTCACCCTGCCCTGAAGAATGCTGCTGCAAAAATATCTTATTTTTAATACATAGCAGATAAAAATTTCAATTTCTTATCAGCATTTTAGTAAATTTGCCTAATACTGACAAAACGCCAGGCTGTAATGTATAAAAGTGCATTTCAAAATTATTCCTCAGCGCTTATCATTCTTGATGAAAATCTGGCGATTATTGATATTAATGCTAAGGCTCGTGCAATAAATGGCCTTTCAAACGATATCATTGGAGAGCCGTTTCTTCAGTTATTTCAAATTGATGGCGTTAAAGATCATAATGATCTGAGACTATGTGATCAGCAGCCTGTCGTATGCAAATTTGTGTCCGGTAATAATTTGTTAAGTAAGGAACAAACATCTGCTAATAATTCAAATCTTAACATTGAAGTTCCTGCTATAGACCTTAAACTCTTTATAACCCCGACAGGAGATTGCTTTATAGTTAAGATAGAATCGATTGAAAATGAAAATGAAGCACTGATTTCCCTTGTTGAAGATGTTTTAAACCTGCCCGGCAATGCTGTCGAGGCTGCACTTAAGCTTAATGTCTATCCAATGAGTATCATTGATATGGACAACAAGACTTATCTGTTTCAGAATGCTGCCCATAAAGAGATGGTAAACAATCTGATTGATATTCACAGCCTCGAAAAAATACCTTACCTTGTAGATAAAAACCTCTTTCTCAGTGAAGTAACAGCAGCTTCCAGCAGTGTATTTGTACCTTATGTTGAAGAGCACCAGTACACTGACAAAAACGGATTAAAAAGATATTATGAGCTTCATGGCACACCTGTGCTTTTGCCACCCGATAACAAGCATATATTAATCTTGCAATACAATGAGTTAACTCAGGGTGTAATTTTAAAAAACGAACTGGAGGGATATAAAAAATTCTTACAGGAAATTTTTGCTAGCTTGCCGGGTATGGTGTTCAAGTGCCTTAATGAAAACAACTGGACAATAGAATACGTAAGCCCCACATGTAAAAACATAACAGGTTATAGTTATACTGATCTGGTTAACAATAATAAAATCAGATACGGCGACCTGATTCATGATGACGACAAAGCTAAAGTTTGGCAAAAAGTTCAGGATGCAGTTAAAAAGAGACGAAGCTATTCACTTAAGTACCGCATTATTACCCGCAGGGGAGCGGTGAAATGGGTGCATGAGAATGGCAGGGCTAATTATGATGAGTATGGCAATGTAGTTAACATTGAAGGTTTTATAACCGATGTTTCGGAAAGTGAAATAACTCAGCAAAAATTAAAATTTGAATTACAGGTTAGTGAAGCCATCGCACGTATGGGGGTAAACCTGTTAAAAGATTATGTTTCGCCTATTGAAATTGCTGCCGAGATTCAGGAGTGCATAGTAAACCTTACAGGAAGCCGCTTTACACTTATATACGCTCCTGATGAATCAGATGATGACTTCACACTCTTTATGAATTCAAGCCCTCAGGAAGTCTTTACTGTCCGAATGAAAGACTTTACTGACAAGCAGAAGCAATTTCTCAAGAAACTGGTTACACTAACAGAACCATTTGTCAATAACAGCAGTGATGAAATCTGTTTTCCCGGCTATTCTGATGAAAAAATCAAAGTAAGCAGGTTAATGTGCATACCTGCCTTCACAAATAAAAAGCTTACCGGAATTCTGATAGCAGGTGATTCGAATAGTGACTACACCGAAGATTCAATAGAAACCGGCCGTAGGTTTATAAACATGTTTGCCCTTGGAATGTATAGACTGAGGGCTGAAGAGAAACTGCAGGAAGCCAAATCTAAAGCTGAGGAATCCGACCGGCTCAAAAGTTTATTCCTGTCGAATATGTCGCATGAAATCAGGACCCCAATGAATGCCATTGTGGGCTTTGCCGAAATGCTTCAGGATTCCGATCTGAGCATAGAACAAAAGAATAAATTCCTTGAGGTAATAATTAAAAGTGGCGACAATCTGCTACGACTTATAAACGACATAATCGACATTTCGAAAATAGAGGCCGGACAACTGAAATTTGACTACACCGACTGTCTGGTAAACGAAATGATATCCGACCTCGAAACATTCTTTAAACGGGAACTAATTCGTTTAAAGAAAAGAAATCTTAATTTGTATGTAAGACTTGGTCATCCTGAAAGTGATTTTGCACTTCAAACAGACAGCACCCGTTTAAAGCAAATTTTAAATAATCTTATCGGCAACGCTATAAAGTTTACCGATGAGGGTTTTATTGAATTTGGCTATGAAATCAAAACAGGTGTTATCGAATTCTTTGTACGCGATTCGGGAATAGGTATAGCCCAGGAAAAGCAAGATCTGATATTTGAAAGATTCGGACAAGTACAGGAAGCTATTTCACGCAATCTCGCGGGTACCGGACTTGGACTGACAATCTCAAAGAACCTGGTTGAGCTTATGGGTGGAAATATCTGGGTCGATTCTATTGTCGGAGAAGGTTCAACATTCTTTTTTACCCTTCCACTTCGAATATCAAGGAAAGTAGTACATGATGTACCGGCAGCTGAACCCGTAACCAAACAGCCATCTAACTTGTCGGGTAAGAATTTTCTTATTGTGGAAGACGTTGACACTAATTATTTCTATCTGAGTTCACTATTACAGAAGTTCAGTGCAAACGTATTAAGAGCCACCAACGGACAAAAGGCTGTTGATATGGTTAAGTCAGACAGTTCAATTGACCTTGTACTAATGGATATAGAGCTTCCTATACTCGACGGATATCAGGCCACCCGATTAATTAAGGAGATACGTCCGGAATTGCCGGTAATAGCACAAACAGCCTTTGCCATGATGGGAGAGAGGGAGAAAAGCCGGGAAGCAGGATGTAATGACTATCTCTCCAAACCAATCAGAAAAGAAGAACTTTTATCTGTGCTGAAGAAGTTTTTCTCATAGAAAATCGCTACCAGCTGAAAACCCGGGATTACCTGTACCTTGGATCAGGTTGGGGTGGAAGCTTTGCCATCCTGATAGCTTCAATTGACGGATAACCGAAATCTTCAGTCACTTTTCCCATCACCAGATACACTCCACGTCCACGTGTGGGATTGGCTTTCAACACATCTGGAAACAGAATGACATCAAAAAATTCTCCCTCATTATCCAGGAATGTCACAAACTGCATTATCTCTTTCTTTATTGTTCGCACATATTTTATTGTAACCAATGCGCCTGCCACTCGTATCACTTTTCCGGTGTAATCTTTTAATGAACGAGCCATCACGTCACCTCTGAAACGTGTTTTGAGCATATCGAAATAACTCATGGTTACAGGAAAATCAAGCAACTCAATCTCATCATAAGCATCTTCCAGCGCATTATGTTCAAGCGTCGGAAGACTCCATTCCCTAACTCCCTGTCTGAATAACACAGGAACTGCAATCTTAACCTCCCCGGCTGTTATCATGTGAGCTTGCCACAGCAACTCCTGTTTTGATAAGCCGGTAAATCTAAGTGCTCCGGTTCTTATTAGTAACGTGAGCTGCTCAATACCCGGCTCTGTCCGTTGCACAAGATCATTAAGACTAAGATACACTCCATTTTCGTCGCGTTCATTGATAATACGGTTAGCCAGTGCCGATTCAAGCCCCGAAATGTGTACAAGCCCAATATAAATTGTAGTATCCCGTATGCTGTTCAGATATTTGCCACGATTAATGCATGGCAATTCCAACTGTGCACCCCATCTTTTGGCTTCATTGAAATAAACCCAACTTTGATAAAATCCTCCAAAATTATTTGCAACAGCTACCATAAACTCCAATGGGTAATAGGCTTTGAGATACAAACTCTGGTAGCTCTCGACTGCAAATGAAGCTGAGTGTGCTTTTGAAAACGAATACCCGGCAAACGATTCAATCTGCCGCCACACTTCTTTCGTTACTTCCTCGGGTCGTCCCTGCTCTTTCGAACTGGAAAAAAACTTGTCCACTATCTTCTGAAATTCCACCCTCGAACGGTACTTGCCGCTCATTGCGCGCCTCAGAACATCAGCATCAGCTAAATCAAGTCCTGCATAGTGATGACAAATTTTAAGCACATCTTCCTGATACACCATCACTCCGTAGGTTTCACTCAGCTGCTCCTTCATAATCGGATGAATATACTCAAAGCCATTGGGATTGTGGAATCTTACAATATACTCTCTCATCATGCCCGACCGTGCCACACCGGGTCTGATAATTGAACTGGCGGCCACTAAAGTCAGGTAATCATCGCACTTTAACTTGCTGATTAACCCACGCATACCGGGACTCTCTATATAAAAGCAGCCTATGGTTTCACCACTGCTCAGTAATTTCTTAACCTGCACATCAGCTTTAAAGTCACTAACTCTGTGTATATCAATGCTCACACCCCGGTTTTCTCTAACAATATCAACGCCGTCGCGTATATGCCCGATTCCTCTCTGACTAAGGATGTCGAGCTTTTCAAACCTCAGGTCTTCGGCAACATACATATCCCATTGTGTAACGGGCACCGACTTGGGAGGCAGATCTAGAGCTGAATAACAAGTAATTGGTTCCTCAGAGATAAGCACACCTCCGGCGTGGATGCTTCTGATGTTGGGAAAATCAGTCATCCTTACCGCTATATCCATAATCTTGCGCGTTATGTGGTCCATTTCCCCGGGAGCCGGCGGGCTTTCAGCAAGTTTATCAAGCTCAGCTTTAGGTAATCCCATAACTTTTCCAAGCTCTCGTAATGTCGATTTTCCTTTAAAGGTCGACATGGCTCCTAATAACGAAGTGTGCTCCCTGCCATACCGTTTAAAGATGTAATCGAGAACCTCATCCCTTTCCTTCCACGAATAATCAATGTCGAAGTCAGGCGGACTACTTCGCCTTGGATTAAGGAACCTTTCAAAGTACAGATTCAGCTCAATGGGGTCCACATCAGTAATCCGCAGGCAATAAGCAACAATACTGTTGGCACCGCTGCCTCTCCCCACATGATAAAAACCTCTCGACATTGAATATCTGATAATGTCCCATGTAATCAGGAAATATGAGCAAAAGCCGAGCCTGTCGATAATATCAAGCTCATGCCGCACTCTTTTGAGTGCTTCCTTATTGCGCTTGCCATAGCGGTACACTAATCCGTCCATGGTCAGTTTTTCAAGCAACAGCCGGTCGTCATAGGTACTTCCGGTAAAGGTTTTTTTGTTCTTAACAGTTTGAAAATCGAATGCAATTGAACATCTGCCTGTTATTCGCTCTGTGTTTCTGACAAGTTCGGGATAATAGCCGAAAATTTCACGCAACTCTGCATGCGACTTCATCATCCTGTCACTCCCGGCAACCATATCAGGTGTAAGTCTGCTAAGCAATATATTGTTGTCTATGGCTCTCAAGTACCTGTGCAGCTCATAGCCGTCTTCATCGGTAAATGCTATTGGAGAATGAATAATGAATTTAGAAGGCAATTTGCGGTAATCGGACAGAGGAATCTTCAATACATCATTAGGCGAAACCCCCACGAACTCATTTTCAGCCAAGTGCTGAGGTTTTGTACCTGTGAAAGGATAAACGACTATCACATTTCTAAAAGGCGGTGCTGTTTCGGGCAATGCTGTACCCTGGAGATTGCATCGCGACATAAGATCGTTAAGTTCTTTAAATCCCGCATTATTCTCAGCAATTCCTGTGTATAAAAGCTTATTATCGCGATGGAATTCCATTCCCACAATTGGCTTAATACCTTCTTTAACGCAGGCCTTCACAAAGTCTGGCACACCTGAGGAGTTATTGATATCGGTCAGCAAAACTGCATCAGCACCGGCTTTCAAGGCAAGAGCCGGTATATCATCAACCGGGATTGTTCCATACCGGAGGCTATAATAAGAGTTGAATGTGAGATGCATTTTTGCTAAACTTTAAAGAGGTTAGGGTTATCCTCATCCTCATTATGTCCGATTGCTGCAGCACGGGTAATAGCCTTGACACCGAAGCGGTTCCTTATTCTGTCCATAGCCTGATAAAGGCTTATTGTTTCAGGCTCATCGTCAAACATATTAATCTGTTGTACCCCGCTAACAAGATGGCTGAATTTGATGCCTATAAGCCTGATAAGCATACGACGGCTGTACAGTCTGTCGAAAAGACTTCTCACAACCGGCAGTAAAACATGATCGAATGCAGTGTAAGGAATTCGGTGCTGCAGGGTGTGCGTGTCGAAATTGGCATATCTTACCTTCACGGTAACACAGGATGTGAGCTTTTTCTTTGACCGAAGCTGAAACGACAACTTCTCTACCATTTTCAGAAGTATGTCGTTAATCATAGGGATGTTTATAGTGTCCTGTTCAAAAGTAGTTTCACTGCTTATTGACTTCCTTTCGGAATAAGGCTCAACTGCCGAATGGTCGATGCCGTTTGACTTCTTCCATATAATAATTCCATTTTTACCCAGCACCTGCTCAACCATTTCAACAGGCATCTGTCGCAATGTCTGAATATAGGCAATGCCCATTGAACGCAACAAGCGATAGGTTTTATCTCCAATACCCGGAATTTTGGCTATTGAAAGAGGATCGAGGAATTCATGAACCAGGGGGGCAACAACCTGCAGTTCTCCATTAGGCTTTGCTTGTCCCGTGGCTATCTTAGAGATCGTTTTATTAACCGACAAGCCAAAGGAGATGGGTAATCCCGACTCTCTGATAATACGTTCGCGCAGTTCGTGCGACCACTTGAGAGATCCAAAGAACTTATCCATTCCTGTTATATCAATATAGTGCTCATCAATTGATGCTTTTTCGTAAATAGGTGACTCTTCGGCAATTATATCAGTCACCAGGTTCGAATACCGGGTATATTGCTCCATATCGCCCCGTATAACAATGGCATCGGGACAAAGAGAACGGGCCATTCTCATTGGCATGGCAGAATGCACACCAAATGTACGCGCTTCATAGCTGCACCCGGCTACAACCCCACGATCCGACATACCTCCGACAATAATGGGCAGTCCGTTTAACTCACTGTTCTTTAACCGCTCCACTGCCACGAAAAAAGTATCCAGATCAAAGTGAACCACTGTTCTGTTCTCAATATAAGGCAGCATAATAAATCCTATCTCTTACAATAATTAACAAGTTGGAATCTGATTAGTTTCTAATCAAATTTGCGACTACAATATAATCATCATTTTAATAAATACCAATAAATCAGCCTATTTTTTTAAAAAATATTTTCGCTTTATTGTTGCTTTGTAAAATCAAATATTGTACCTTTGATTAAAATATAATCAGCTGTTTGATTATTCATTAATCACTGTAATAAATAAAAATGAGCCAGTATTTTAGCAGCAACATTAAACTTTTGCGTAAAAGGAAAGGTCGGACACAGGACGATGTGGCATATGCCCTCGAAATGAAACGCTCCACATTGAGTGGTTACGAAAACGAAGTAGCTCAACCCGGCATCGAAGCCCTGATCTCTTTATCAAAGTATTACGGGGTCTCAATCGATACATTGCTCAAAGTAAACCTGTCGGCTTTAGGCGAAAGTGAGCTCTCCCAACTCGAAAGAGGCTATGATGTATTCATTACAGGTAGTAAACTCCGTGTGCTTGCCACTACTGTTGATAATAAAAACAATGAAAACATTGAGGTAGTAAACCACAAAGCTTCAGCAGGATACCGCACCGGTTTTGCCGATCCCGAATACATCAAAGTACTGCCAACTTTCCATATGCCATTCCTTTCGAAAGAAAAGAAATACCGCACTTTCCAGATCAAAGGCGATTCAATGCTGCCAATACCCGACGGCTCATGGGTAACCGGTGAATTTGTCCAGAACTGGAACCTTATTCGCGACAATCAGCCATATATTGTGCTCACACTTGATGATGGAATTCTTTTTAAAGTCCTTTACAACGACATTAAAACCAAGGGAACATTAAAGCTCATTTCTCTCAACCCGATATATGAACCTTATGAAATCGATGTCAAAGATGTACGCGAGGTATGGAAATTCGTCCATTTCATATCCAACTCAATTCCCGAACAAAATACACGCAACGACGACTTAAGTCAGGCCGTAGCCAGTCTTAAGAAAGATATGGAGAAGCTTAAAAAGCAAATAACCCCTTCCCAGGGACTACTTTTCTGAAATTTCCTGATTTTTTGATCATCATTCTGACATGATTTTCTAATTTTATGCCCATAAAGAACTAAAAAAAGTGAAAAAATTACTTTACACATTCCTCGGGACAATATCTCTGTTACTATTCTTAAATCCTTCGTTCGGCCAGAATGATGCTGTTGTAAAACGAATTATTGAAATCGGGAAAACCGATAACCGCACGATGCAACATCTCGATATCTTAAGCAATAGGATAGGAGGGCGACTCTCCGGTTCTGACGCTTATGACAATGCCGTTAAATGGGCCGCCGCTGAGATGAAAAGCTGGGGAATGGAAGTTACAATAGAAGAGGCAGGATCTGTCCCCGTTGGCTTTAACAGAGGTCCCTGGTTTGGACGCTTATTGGGCGCTAACGCTATGACCCTTCATTTTGCCACTCCAAGCTACACCTCAGGTACTAAGGGTGCACAAAAGGGACATGTGCTTCTTGAACCAAAAACACAGGAAGAATTCGACAGGATGAAAGGACTGCTAAAAGGAGCCTGGATTCTGGTGAGTGGCGATAATAACGGCTATCCTATTGATATTTCTGCTAACGCAGATAAAAAACGCGACAGTATTATCAAGGAGAATAATAAGATTGCCGATCAAAACCGGGAAATCACCATGGCAAACTGGTCGTCAGCTAAAAAGCAGGAGTATCTGCCACTGATCGAAGAACCCGGACTCTTTTACAAACAACTAAGGGAAGCCGGAATTCTTGGAGTTATTCAGTCGGCTAAAGTGCCTATACAGGTTATGTATGACCGCAAGAATATGGATTCAATGTCATTCAGTGACCTGCCTACTGTTGCCGATATAAAGCTCGATGAAAATCAATATGCTGTAATTAAAAAGATGGCAGAAGAGCGACAGGACTTTTTACTTGAATTCGACATAAGAAATCACTTTAAACCGGGTCCGGTAACCTATCATAACGTCATTGGTAAAATAAAAGGAACCAAATATCCTGATGAATATGTAATATTAGGTGCCCATCTCGACGCATATGATGTTGCTACGGGAGGAGTTGATGATGGTTCGGGAGTTTCACCCATGATGGAAGCAGCACGCTTAATAATGGCCGCCAATGGCAAGCCTAAACGCACCATACTTGTATGCCTGTTCGCAGCCGAAGAGTTTGGACTTGTAGGTTCTCATGCTTTTGTAAATAACCACAAAGATATGCTTGCGGTGATATCAAATATGATTAACAGGGATTATGTGCCCTTTGCTCCAACGGGAATAAGTGTCCCCGAAGCAATGTATGATGACTTTGTGAAGATTTGTGAGCCTGTTAATGGGATCAATCCCGAATTTCCTTTTGAGGTTGCAAAGCGTGAACCCCGTTCGAAACCAAAAGTTGCCAGAGGCTCGGATCATGGTCCGTTTGCTGTAGAAGGAGTGCCAACCATCGGTTTCGATCTTGATGATGTTAAAGGCTATAACTTCGAGTATGGTGAAGTCTGGCATACTGAACGTGATCTCTACAATAAGAGCATTCCCGAATATCAGAATCACGCTGCAATTGTAACAGCTGTTGTTGCTTATGGAATTGCAAATCTCGACCACCTGCTATCGCGAAAAGGACTGTTTCTGGAAGAAAAAGCTGAACAATAAGAAATGCTGTCAAATACTACAAAGGGCGGATTCCCTGACATTCTGATACTAAAGGATTTTCTTGATAAGAAAGTATCTCTGTATAATCGTAAAGAATTTATTGAAGCTGATCCTATAAGCATTCCTCACAGATATACCCGTAAGCAGGATATTGAAATTGCAGGAATCCTTTCGGCTACAATTGCATGGGGAAACAGGGTCAGCATTGTGAGGAACGGACAAAGATTAATGAGCATAATGGATGATAGGCCCTATGAATTTGTCATGTGGGCTGCTAAATCTGACCTACAAAGGCTCGACAAGTTTGTACATCGTACATTTAATGCATCAGATTGCCTTTTCTTCATTGAGTCACTTAAACAGATATACACGAAATATGGCAGTCTGGAAGGAGCATTCACAGGTTTTTCAACAAACGCAGAGACAAGTGAACCCGGAAGTGAGCCTGGCATGGTATCAGACAGTCTGAATGCTTATGATGCAATTATAAACTTCAGAGACGAGTTTTTAAAAGTGCCTCATCTAACGCGTTCGGAAAAACATATAGCCAATCCCGCGAAAGGCAGTTCTGCAAAAAGAATAAACATGTTCCTAAGGTGGATGGTGCGAAAAGATAACAATGGTGTTGACTTTGGCATCTGGAATACAATAAGACCATCCCAACTGGTGTGCCCGCTTGATGTTCATTCAGGAAGGACGGCAAGGCAGTTTGGATTGCTTATAAGGCCGCAAAACGACTGGAAAGCAGTTATGGAGTTAACAGGTAATCTCAGACTTTTAGATCCTGATGATCCCGTTAAATACGACTTTGCATTGTTCGGATCAGGAGTTGACCGTTAAGCTTGGGCGTGCTCTCAAATACTGAACCGGCCAGTCTAGTGGTTCCTGGAATTCAATAGAGGCCTGCAGTGCAAAATAAGGATTTCGCAAAAGTTCCCTGCCTAAAAATACCAGATCAGCCTTTTCTTCCTGCAGTATTTGTTCAGCCTGACCGGGTGAAGTTATCAAACCAACAGCGCCGGTCATAATGCCGGTTTCTCTTTTGATTTCATGGGAGAAAGGAACCTGATATCCCGGTCCTAACTTAATATTCTGTTGCATGATATTGCCTCCGGAGGATGTATCGATAAGATCAACACCTTCATTTTTCAGTAAGCCGGCCAACTTAACAGCCTCTTCAATATCCCATCCATTTTCATACCAGTCGGTAGCTGAAATTCTTACAAACAAAGGCAAATGAGTTGGCCATACTTTTCTTACTTCTCTGGTGATTTCAATCAGCAACCGGCTTCTGTTTTCAAAAGAACCGCCATATTCGTCTTTACGGTGATTGGTTAGCGGAGAAAGAAACTGATGAATAAGGTAACCGTGTGCTGCATGTATTTCTACAACCTGGAAGCAAGCTTCAAGCGCTCTTTTTGCAGCATCTGCAAAATCCCTGATTACTTTATCAATACTCGACTTGTCCATTGCATGGGGAGGTTCCTCTGAAGGAGACCATGGAACAGCAGATGGAGATTCAGTCGTCCAGCCGCCATTTTGGGCATTCAGTTTAGCACCACCTTCCCAGGGTGCTTGTCGTGATGCTTTGCGTCCCGCGTGGGCCAATTGAATACCAGCCACACATCCGGTTGATTGGATAAATTTCACAATCCGATGCAATGGTGCAATATGCTCATCTTTCCATATACCAAGATCATTGGGTGAAATCCGACCTTCAGGCGATACGCCGGTGGCTTCAAACATCACTAATCCAACACCCCCAACGGCCCGGGTTCCAAGATGAACCATGTGCCAATCGTTGGCAAACCCGTCAGTAGCAGAATACTGACACATGGGCGACATGACTATACGGTTCTTAAAAGTTACTTCTTTAATGGTTACAGGTTGTAGTAATAACGACATGGTTTATATGGTTTAATAGATTTATGAACAAGTGCAAATGCGACCACATAAACAAAGTTAACCCAAAAGAGGTAAAACCACCTGCTATTTTAATGCAATTTTAAGGGTTAGTCTAATGCTTTTATTTTTAGGCATTTTCATTAGCCAAAGTTTCTTAAATCACTCAATTATCAAGCTCTTTAGCTAACCGGATTACCAATAAAAGGATTATTTTTATTATGTTTGTTTACCTGCAATTACTTATTTACCAAATTTTTAAGGATGAATTTTAAAGAAAACTTTCTATTTAAACCAAGGCATTACAGTGAAATTGAATTATGGAAAAATGTAACCGAAAATGAATGGAACGATCCCGACTGGCAACGCAAAAACTCTATCAGGACAGTTGATCAGTTAAGTAAAGTTATAAAACTCTCGGATCATCAGAAAAATGAAATATCACGAACTATAAATGAACTGCACCGGCAAGGAAAAGAACCATTCAGAATCACTCCGTACTACGCTTCATTAATGCAGTTTGATCCTTTTAATCCGGTAATGGAAGAAGGTGAGATGTCTGAAAGAAGACTCGATCCAATCTTCTGGCAAAGCGTGCCAACACCTGCAAACCTACTTTTCCCCGATACAGGGAAAGAAGGACTTATGGAAGAAGGCTCACGTAGTTTTGGAGCAGCTTATCAGCGATATCCAAACCGGGTTGCTTTGTTTGTAGCAGAAAACACCAGCTGTGCCTCTTATTGTGTTCATTGTCAGCGCGCTAAATCGCTCGACAGTACTGCAGATGTGAACACAGAAGAAATAAATAAAGGAATATTCTATATCTCAGTAAACGAGAATATTGATGAAGTATTGGTAACGGGTGGCGACGCTCTTATGGTAAGTCGTAAACGATTGAAATATATTCTTGAAGAACTAAGCAAAATACCACATCTGCGCGTAATCAGAATAGCTACTCGAGTACCTGTAGTTATGCCAATGGGCATTACTGATGAGATTCTCGACCTGATTGAAGAATCATCCAACAGATATAATGAAGGCATTGAAAAGCATGTATATTTTGCAACACATATCAATCACTATCAGGAGATAACTGCTGATTTGGCAATAGCTGTAAAGAAGATCCGCAAACATGGATTTACCATAAGAAATCAAACAGTTTTACTTAATCATGTTAATGATTACTATAAGACCCTTGCTGAAACTTTCAGAAGAATGTTGTGGATAGGTGTGCATCCTTATTATCTCTTACAATGTCATAAAGAGAAGGGGATTGTGCATTTTATTACCCCTGTTCAAATAGGAAAGATTTATATGAAAGCGTTGCAGGGGTGGATATCGGGTGTCACCAAACCCTCATATGCTGCTAATGTTGAAGGGGGTGGGGGTAAAGTGCTTTTGATGCCGTCGGGGCACGACACGCTGAATATTTCGGTGGGAATAGACGATAGGATTTCAGCTAGCTCGGCCACTGTGAATACATGGGATGATAGAAAACTTGAAGATTATGAAGCCCTGGGCAGGGCCACACGTCGCGAATATGAGGCCGCAACAGAGCTTATGGACAATTTCATTGGCCGTCCGGGTGTGTTTGTTCCCAGGATGATCATTGTTGATGAAGAGGGTCAATATATAGAGACCACAAACCGTAGTAAATTGCCCAGAATAACAAAAATGAAAAAGTCCCTTTTGCTTGGTTACAAGCCCTATAAAGGGGGTATGCCTTTAACCAATCCTGCAGAAGTAGAATCTGAATTGACAAAGATGTATGAGAATAGAGAAGTGTTATTATAACACTTCTCCAACCCATACTGAATCAGAAATCTTATCCTTACTCTCGCCAACTGCAACATCAGAATTACTGAAGAACATCCATACCTGAAGTGGATTATTATGTGCAGGGATGTCAAGTGTCACTGAACCATCTTTCCTAAAGGCAGTTGTTGATATCTGATGAGAAACCAGGGCATCTTCCTCTTCGGCTAGCAAAGCCACCATTACTTTATCTGAAGGATCAGTGTAATCTTTCTTTTCAGGTTTTTTCCACGAAATCTGCATTTGGTCATCTGTGGTACTTACAACGCAATTTTCAGGCTTCTTTATATTTCCACGCGATATCTTTACCAATGGATATAGCATTTTAGGCCCTGAAGGAGTAAGATCGAAACAGTTTCGCATGAGATAACTACGTGCTTCATTCGAAGGGTAATCCATGGTAGTTTCCTGGTAGCCAATTTGAATGAACTTATAAAATTCCTTAGTAAACCTACTGGCAAGTTTAATCTTAGCTCTATGAATTAGTTGTTTCTCTGATTTTGCATCATTAACGTATGCCGGCTTAGTCCTGATGACATTAATTTCGCCGAGCGGATAAACAACAAGGTTCCCTATAGAACCTCTGGGTTTAAAAATATTTCCTGTAGCCATAATGATATAGTTAAATTTAAGTTACGGTTCACTTACGGTAAGCATACGGTAAATTTACAGTCAAAATACCATTTGCGTATGTGTTCTTTAAGTTAACATTTATTACTCTGTAAGTATAACTCAAATTTAGGAATATATGTTATTACTTTTACAAATAATTGAATTTTTTTGTAAATTATTTGAAGGAATATAGTGCATACGCTCAGGGCATGATTTTACTGACGAAAGAGTGGGTGATAATTTTCTACGTGGCATAAAGCAAAAAGCCCGGACTAGCCGGGCTTTTCTGCAATTTGATTCTAAAGAATGGCTATCTTAATGATTTACAACGATTTTCTTCACAGCGATCATGTCATTCATGTTAATATGAACAACGTATACTCCACTAATGAGCTTAGATACATCAACAAAAATATTTTTTGATGAATGTACAACCTTCACAGATTGAACTATTTGGCCGGTAATGTTAAAAATTTCAGCAGAATTGACCTTATCTATATCAGGTGACAATTCGAGGTTGAAATAATTATTTACCGGATTCGGGGTAAGTTTAATTTCATCACTGACATCTAATTGTTCTACATCCAAAAAAATAAAACCACAGAAATCTTTAGGAGGTTCATTATCACCACCACTTGCATATCCATAAATGCCATTTTGCTGCATACACCAGGTAAAAGATTGATGAAACGCATCGAAAGCATATGTTGGGAAGAGAGATCGGTATTCAACTATTCCTTCAATATACTCAATAGTCATTCCCGGATCGTCTACATTAGATAAAAAATAATATTTTCGCAAACCAGTCATTTCTCCTAAGTAGGAAATGTCCATATTACTTATTTCCCTCATCACATATAAAGGTTCAGTAAATTCATCAAAATCAAACGCAGGTAATTCAACAGTATCTCCAACTGCAAGATTAAAATCATACCCAAGCTTTTCTTCGCTTTCTTCCATGTAGGTTCTTATAAACCAAACTTTTTTCTGTAAAGTATCCTGACGCATCAAGCAGTGAAGAACACTGACCGTATCGTAAATAGTAGGAAAATCATTTAGCTTATAAACCTTTTTATAAGCTTTATTGTCAACAAGGGTATCACCATCCACTGTATATAGAAAGTCATCATAAAGCGAAGTACCATAATTAAATTCCGTTACAGTCCAATAGACATTGCTATCAGGAATAGGATAATATTCTTCCTGCGAATAGACGAATCCATTTAAAAACGATAAAAGCAAGAGTACGCAGTTTTTTTTCATGGCATTTATTTTAGTGGATTTTCATGTTGCTCGTCTTGAACTATTGGAATTGAAAATGATGTAACAAATATATTAATTAGCATTTACAAATTGAGAAATTAGAATATTTTTATACATTTGTTAGGATGATAAAAAGAACATTCACATTGTAACTGCTTAAAAACGCTGGTAAGCAGTTTTTTATAATTGACCAAGGAAAGGATTGACTGGTGAACTTTTCCTACTGCCGGCTAGACGGCAGTAGGAAATCAACAAAAAAAAGAAAAAGAAAATGTTAATTAACTAATTTTGGACGAAACATGGTAGGTTAATTTTAATGCAATTTAGTGGGTCAAAATTGGTGCAAGGTGACAAACGCATCTTAAATAAGCTGATTGAAACATCAATTCCTATATTCTCCAAAGTTAGAATTGAAATTATTGCATAACTTTATTATTCATTTTTTCTTACAGTTCAACAATCTATGGATGCCAGAATAAAGTCATTAAAAAATATTATAAATTTACTATATTTGAATTTTATATCATTATTAACATTTTTCATGTTCCTAAACTTTATCGTTATGAAAAAAGAAGTCTATTTCGTAATCTTATTATTTTGTATCTATTCTTTTGGATATTGTCAAAATCTTATACAAAATCCTAGCATGGAACAAGTATCAAGTACTGTCACTAATCACAACCAGATTCCAAAAGCTTATGGTTGGTCTATTGGATGTGGAGGTTTTTGGCAGACATCAGTTAATCCACCATTTTTTCTTTATGGCACTCCAGATTTATTTGATAAGGATGCCTTATGCTCTTCCCTTTGTGGTATTCCCAATAACAAATAGTCCTCTCTTAATGAAAGAACAAACCAAAAGAGGTATGCAGGTATTTCTGGTGGTTACACCAGCATTATAAATGGCATACCTACTTTACAATATAGTGAGACAATTATTGGAACAATTACTGAACCTTTGGTCGCAAACTGCACTTATAGTATTTCTTTTTATGCAGCAGCAATAAGAGGGTACTATCTTTATTGTTCCGCATTCACACCAGAATATAAAACCCCTAATCCGGTTTACAATAAGGTTCAGGTAGTACTGAGAAAAGATAATGATTGTGTACTTGAGAAAGTGATTTTTACAACACCATCTTCGGTTACTAGTTATAATTGGTCTATTTTTACAGGCAATTTTACACTTACAAACCAAGATATTTAAATGGGATATAATCGAATTGAATTTAGGCTTATGTGCACACCTCTAAACTATTCTAGTAGTTATTCTCATACTGTCTTTTTGGACGATTTTGATCTTCACAGAATAGAGACAACTATAAATCCTGATTTTAATTTAGATTGCTACCACCCTCTTGGTAGTCCAAATTATGTCGTTACCGCTAGCATTAATAATGTACCTGAAGGTTCAGGATTCTGGTGGGAGGTAAATGAAGTTGACATTAATACTGGTAATATTATCCCCAATACTACATTGACAAATCCCAGTAGTTGGTGGGACGAAACTCTTAAATTGAATAATTCCTTTCCGGGTTATTGTTGTCAGACAAATGTTATATCAGGAAATGGGACATTTCTTTATGGCCATAAATACAAAATAACTAGAGGAGCTTGGGGACCTTGTTCTAGCTGGCATTCTACAACAAAATATGTTTATATGGGTCCAGATCCAAAAAATGGTCAGGAAATTAAGTTGATTGAAAATACTGATGAAGCGCTAAATGGTCCATTTGATAATACGATTGCTATACTACCTAACCCGGTTAAAGATATTTGTCAAATTTTTATTCATGATACTGAAAACGAACGATTTGAAATCAGTCTTTATTCTCTTGGGGGGGCTTTGCTAATAAATAGCCAAACAGTTAATTCTAATGAGTTTAACGAATTTAATTTCAGTATGTTAACTCCCGGGATTTATATTCTAAAAGCCAAGAGTCAAAATAGATTATATAATGAGAAGATTCTTATTCATTGATAAAATCAAGGTAAAAACAATCAGTCTGGAGCAAAATAACCTAATCAAAATATTGGTAATTTTATTTTGCTCCTTACTTTACCTCATTCTCTCATGGAAAATCACCGGGAGCGGTTTTTTTATATGGGATGATAGCGGTTTTCTTTTTGACAAGGTGATTACAAGTAATGAACCGGGTTCAATAATATCCTCTCCACACTATGGGATGTATCATCCAATAACTTCCATATGGTTAAAGATGAATCACATTTTTCATGGAAACAATCCTCAAATACTTCACATTGAAAATATTTGCATTCACCTGATCAATAGCTACCTGGTTTATAAAATTCTAAGAATGATATCCCCAAATGCATTGATTGGCTTTATTATTTTTCTTTTTCATCCTTTAAGCACTGAAACTGTCTTTTGGATAACCTCAGTCAAGGACTTATTGTATAGTTTCTTTGCTTTACTAAGCATCTTTTTCTTTATCAAGTTTGAGAAGGATGAAAAATCGAAGAGAAGTATCAAATTAACTTTTCTCTTTGTAATTATGGCTTTGCTTTCGAAACCTCAGGCAATAATTCTACCATTTGTTCTCATAGCTATCGATTATTTCTATAATCGAAGGTTTTCATGGCAAATATTAAGGAGAATGTTACCACTGATTGCATTTAGTCTCGCTATTTTGATAGTGAATCTTTATATTAAATTCAGTTATAAAGATGCTAACTCATTACCTTCATATTCCCTGACAGAGAGATTCATCATATCTTCTATTTCCTTCACTCGCCACATCGTATCCTCAATATTACCAATAAAATTATCCATTTTCTATCCATATCCTTTCAAACCAGGTGAGAGTATAATCAAATTTTTTCCACAGGTCTTGTTTGTTCTATGTTATTGTGGTAGTCTTTACTATACGCTTCGCAGAAAGCATTTTCAGGTGTCTTTTATTCTCCTGACATCAGCCATTCTGGCAATCACTGTTGTGCAAATATTACCAATCGGGGAATCGCTATATAATGACAGGTACAGTTACCTTCAGATATTCATTGTTACTATGGGCATAATTTTTTTAATTGATAGTACAGAAAAATCTGCCGGAAGGAAATTTATGTTCATACCAATTGGATTGTATATTATCTTTATAATGGGAAGTTTTCAACAAAGAAATGCGATTTGGAAGGATAATCAGAAAGTATTTTTGTCTGCGATTAAACATTATCCGAATTCTGAAATACTATCTAACACGGTTGGTGTTTTATATATAAAATCGAACAACTTTAAATCCGCTCTCCATTATTTGGATATAGCAACTTCGGTAGATCCCAATTTTGCACAAGCATTTTATAATAAAGGAATTGCATTCGAGAAAAACAGGAATTACGCCCAGGCAATAAGTCAATATAAGAAGGCGATTGCATTGCATGACACTTATGAAGAACCAAGATTCCGTTTAAGCCAGATTTACTATAATAAAGCTCAGTACGATTCAGTAGAATTCATTGTAAGACAGTCAATCAATAACCAGAGTATTTCTGCTGATATGCTGGATCTTTATGGAAAATTACTTTATCAAACAGGAAAAGTGAGCCAATCAGTTAAATATTACGAAATGGCCATTAAGCTTGATAATGCAAATCCTGCGTATCAATATAATCTGGCTGTAAGCGTGGGTTACATGGGAAATTATAAGCAAGCAGAAACAATATTGCAAAGCTGTATTAAACTCAACCCTCGTTTTCATGAGGCATATTATCTACTGGGTATTGTAAAAATTAAACTAGGAGGGAATGGTTGCTTTTATCTGGAAACTGCACGTTCTTTGGGTAATGATGCTGCGGTTGCGGCTTTAAAAGAGTTTTGCTAAAAATTCGGTAACTACAAATACTATTCTGATTTATTAAAATTCTAAAATTTATGGACCTTGTTCTGAAATTAGAACACTGGCATTTATTTCTAACTTTTATTATACCAGGATATCTTATTGATAATTTAGGTATCTTTCCTATTTTAGTTTTTGAACTGATCGTATATTCACTATGGTTTTATTCAATCTCCAGACTTTGTTATATAAAGATTGATGGAAAAAATCATGAGCGCGTACCAATAACTTTAATTACTTCATTCATCCTGCTTCCCCTGCTCTGGATAGTGAGTTACTTATCAATCCCGGTTATTTCTGCGATTTCTTCTGTTTTATGGATTGTAACGTTGTTCATCATAATACTTTTCACTACAAAGGCACTGAAGGAAGTTGGTGCTGACGTTAAGCCGGCATGGATTGCCATTGGGTTCCTCCTTCCCTTTATTGGGGTTTGGTATATTCAGCCCATGATTAACAGGTTATACCAGAAACAAATTATCTAGTCAGGATATCTGGTTGAAAAAAATAGAGGGTTGCAGCTCACTCGCTCAAAGAATAAGGCAGATCGCTTTTCTGTATTTCTCTTAAAAGTGGCTTGTTTATCATTTGTAAGTCCATGTGGCCACCTTCTATGATTTGGCTGTGGGTGATGTAAAGCTTTGTATGGTCAGCTCCATTCAGCTTTATTTCACCTGTATACCTGTTATCTGCATCATTCTCCGGAGCACTGATGATGAATTGCTTTCCATTCGACAGGTTGATGGTAACTTTTTTAAATAGCGGTGCCCCCAAAACATATTCACCGGTTCCGGGACAGACAGGATAAAATCCCATTGCCGAAAAAACATACCACGCTGATGTCTGCCCGTTGTCTTCGTCCCCACATAATCCGTCAGGTGCCGCCGTATATAATCTGTTCATTGTCTCCCTGGTCAACATGCTCAAGAATATTCAAAATTTCTAACAGGGGGTCAGTATCTCATCACCGGAATTAACAATAAATCATTGAAGCTCTTGTTGTAGCCTCTGCATTACCACAGAAAG
>DIOT01000047.1:72290-166191 GCA_002426195.1 Bacteroidales bacterium UBA5507
ACTTCTTGGTACTTGTAAAATAAGAGCAATTGAACCGGAGGGATGGTTGAAGAAAGTTATGGAAGTAATCCCTGACTGGCCGGCAAACCAGGTTAAAAACTAATTCCCGAAGAACTGTAAAACTGGCTTCTTAAATTTCTTACCTTAGTAAGCTATATGCAGTTTGCCGAATGCTTACGGATCAGCAAGTACATCGAATTTAAGACAGATCCCCTTATTATTGTCAGAATAATAAGACCATAATGGAATGTTGTCGTTAATGGAATAGAAACAAGCATAATCCTCTTGATTGGTTTAGCTTGATAATAGTTTCTTTTATAGTTAAATGATACTCCTGACCTTTGCAAATATAGGCCTTGACGTCAATGTTAAGCTTGAAAAATTCTGTTCAAGCAGGTTGTATTCTTCCATGATTGTTAACACTCGCTGCAATTTAACATATTACGATATATCTATGTAACATTTAAAAATAATATTTTTTTTGCTAAATATGTTGCAAATAAAAAATATTTTGTACTTTTTTCCAACTTTTCTCTTCTAGCATTGCTATTAGTTCTAAATTGATACTTGATTTGATTCTATTTTAATTAAGGCGACCATTTTTGGTTAATTAATATAGTTTTAACCTAAAATTCAAATCATGAAAAAACTAATTCTACTGCTGTTCTTTACAGCTTTTTCGTTAAACGTCTTCTGTCAGACAATTTATCAGGTAGGAGGACATACTTTAAAGTACTATAATGGTTCCTGGACAGAAATTATTGATGGTGATGAAATCAATTTGCTAACAAATCTTGTAATTCTTAAATTCGATCAGTCACTTGCCCAACGAGATATTGATCTTTTGGCAAAAACTTATGATATCAGACAAGTATACTCTAATGCAAGGGGGTTTTTTATACTTTTGATGTATCTGGCAGTAACTATGTATCTCTATTAACAAGTCTTTTTGCTGATCACTCTGTTGTATCGGTAGAGTTGAATCATAAGATACAACTAATGACACCTCCAAATGATAGTTATGACTTGATTTATGAACTTGTAAACTATTGTGGATTTCCAAACCTCCTATGGCCTTATAATTATACCGAACTTTTTGATGCTTGGGAATTATCTACAGGAAATCCTTCCATTACTGTTGCAATTATTGATAATGGCTTATACGTAGATCATGAAGATCTTACTCAGGGACCTGATAATTACTCAAATATTTGGGTTAATCTTATTGAAAAAATGGTGTAGCAGGAACAGATGACGATGGTAATGGAAAAATCGATGATTTTTTTGGATGGGATTTCATCGACGATGATAATTCAGTCATGCATGATCATTTCGTAGATGGGCATGGAACCAGAATTGCTGGTATTATTGGAGCTAAAAGTAATAATGAAATTGGAGTTTACGGTATAGCTGGTGGATCAGGAAATGAAGGGATTAAATTAATGGGGTTAAAAGTATCCGGTAGCGGATATATTCAAAGTGCTGCTGTTTCTCAAGCCATTGATTATGCAGTAGAAAATGGAGCTAAAATTATAAATATGTCTTTTGGTGGTAGTACTAATTACCCAAGCTGGCAGAGTTCCGTAGAATATGCTTATTCAGAAAATGTTATCTTAGTTGCCTCAGCGGGTAATTACCAATGTGATAGTCAGAATGGTTGTATTATGTACCCAGCTAAATATGATGAAGTTATTGCAGTCGGAGCAACTACCGCAAATTTTTACACACTTGGTGCAACAGAAGGAAGATGGAATCCAGTTGGGGAATTCGAGTCCGCAAAGGGTCCTGAACTGGAAATTATGGCACCAGGTGTAGCTTTCACCACAGATTATTCGGAAAATCCTTACAATGTTTATCACTCAGAGTATGACTTTTCTGGTACAACATGTATCGGTTCAAATCCAGTTGTTGGTACATCTAAAGCATCTGCATTTGTAACTGGAGTCATAGCACTAATGGTATCTGCTAATCCTTGTCTAACAAACGATGATGTAAGGGATATTCTTATGAATTCCAATGATAAAATTGGTGGACCTTATGATCCAAATGGTCATTCAGATTATATGGGCTATGGAAGAATAAATGCCAGAGCAGCTTTAGAAGCATCACTTTCAGGTTCCTTAACATCAATCACTTCAAATACAACTTGGAATACAAATAGAACCTTATATTATAATGTTGAAATTGAAAGCGGTGCAACTTTAACAATTCAGAACTGTACTGTTTTAGCAAGTCAGCTTGTTAAAATAATTGTCAAACCTGGTGGAAAACTAATTATCGATAATTCAACCATTACAAGCTTATGTGATCATCAGTGGCAGGGTATTGAAGTTTGGGGAAATCATTTACAACATCAATGGACATACAATGGTACATCCTATTATCAAGGATATGTTAAGATTGATCATTCAACAATTAGTAATGCAATTTGTGCATTTAACTTATGGAAACCAGGTGATTATACTAAAACAGGAGGTATCTTAATTGCAGATGCTTCTTACTTTACAAACAATACTCAATCAATTCGTGCTTTAAACTATAAAAATTTCCATCCTGTGACATTAGCAGAAATGGATTACCAGGCAATTATTGATGATTGTAAATTTGAACTTAAATCTGATTATAATGGTGACTACCGCTTTTTTAAACATGTGGATCTTGCTAGAGTTAGAGGTGTTCGTTTTAAAGGATGTGATTTCAGCCTTTCTTCTACTGCTCCAAATGTCGATAATTACAATCATGGTATTGCAGCTTATGATGCCGGCTTCTCAGCAAATGCTGTTTGCAGGAGCACTCAAACCCCATGTCCGGAGGCTGACTATGATAAATGTACTTTTAGCGGTTTTCATCATGCAATAAGTGCCAATAATATTAGAACTAGCAATACTTTCTATGTGAATCGAGCTGTTTTTGACAATAATGTAATTGGTATCCAAATTAATTCTGTTTTAAATCATATAGTTGTCAACAGTCTGTTTAGCGTTGGGAGTACTACCCGTCCTGATTGTTCCTACGGAATTTACATGGAATCTTCAACTGGTTTTAGTATTGAAGAGAACACGTTTAATAAAAAGACTGGCGCATTGTGTAATAATACTGTAGGGATATTTACTAGATCAACCAGAGGTATTGATGATATATATAAAAATGACTTTAATGGCCTTACTTCTGGAATTTATGCTAAAGAATGCAATTATATGACAAACTACTGGACAGGTTTAGAATTCTTATGTAATGAGAATACAGGTAACTTTTCTGATTTTTATGTTGAATACATGCCTCTAGTTGATGGCGATGCTATTCAAGCTCGACAAGGAAACCGTTACTCAGCTGCTGGTAACACTTTTTCACCTAATGCAACATGGCATTTTTATAATGGGGGTGATTATCTAGTTGGATATTATTATAGAAATGTTTCGAATGAAATTCCCGATATCAATAAGATTTACGGAGTGACACGTGAATTAGCTACTGTACAACCGGCAGATTTTTGTGTATCTCATTACGGTACAGGAGATCCTAAAGAAAAGATTCTATTAAATGATGAAGAGAGGCTGCAAGAAGAATATAACTATGCTACAGCTTCTCTTGATTATAATGGAGTTGAAAGCCTTTACAATAATTTAATTGATGGAGGTAGCACTGAAATGACAATGTCTGAAGTCAATCAAGCCACTCCTGAAAGTATGTTATCTGTTAAGAATGATCTTTTATTATCATCCCCTCATTTATCTGAAGAAGTGTTAATGCTTGTATCCCAAAGAACAGATGTATTTCCGGATATTGCAATTTTTGATATTTTAGCTGCTAATCCTGATGAACTGAAAAAGGAAGATCTTTTGATATATCTGGAAGAAAAAGAAGATCCCTTACCTGATTATATGATTGAGATCCTTCGGCAGGTTGCAACAGGTACAAGTTATAAGACGGTACTTCAGGAAGAAATGAATAAACACAGTCATCTGAAAGTTAGAGCTGCAAATTCGATCATACGATCTATCCTCAATTCTGAATTTGTTAATTATGAAGATCTAAGAAATTGGTTAGGTAACTTAGGAAGTCTTGAAGCTGATAGGCAAATTATCAATAGCTATTTAGCTGAAGACAATTATACTGCTGCCTTGAACCTTGCTGGTACATTAG
The DNA here is from genome assembly GCA_002426195.1 of Bacteroidales bacterium UBA5507. GTDB lineage: Bacteria > Bacteroidota > Bacteroidia > Bacteroidales > Lentimicrobiaceae > Lentimicrobium. The sequence continues at coordinate 76,434 of DIOT01000047.1, forward strand.
CCGCTAAGTATAACTTAAGTGGGATTGATTTAGAAGTTAATGATGCATATCTTTCCTGCTTGAATTTAGTGATTACTTTAGAAACTAATGGTAGAGATTATTCAGAATTAACTTTTGAAGAAATTAGTTTCTTAGATGAAACTATTGCAGGTAACCTAGGTTATGCAAGTGACATGGCTAAGTCGATTAAAACCAGGCATAACTCAATTTCAAATTGTGATTGTCCAATTATAGAAGAAAGTAACCAAAAAAGTGGAATAATAAATACTAATAAACTTGCATCTGATTATGGTTTTAGTGTCTCTGTTAATCCCAATCCAGCCAGTAAATGGATAACTTTTAATTACACTTTGCCTTTGAATGAAACATCGGGTGTAATTGAAATAAAAGATTTAAATGGTAAATCATTAAAAACCATTTCCTTAAATGGGAATAAAGGGCAAGCTATTTGGGATGTTTCAGATCTCCCATCTTGTCAATTGATTTATTATTCAACCTCAGGTGGTTTTATCACTTCTGGTAAGATCATAATAGTTAAATAAGTTAATCAATTAAGGGAGAGAAATTTTCTCTCCCTTATCTTTTTTTAATTCATAAACGATGAGAAAGCGCCTGTTAATTAAAATGCTACCTGTAATACTATTATTATTTAGTAATGAAAATTTGGCTCAACCTTTTAAGATCAATTGGCAAACATGTTTTGATTTATCCGGAAGAGAGATAATTGCTGATATTGAACCGGTAAGTGATGGTTATTTTGTTCTTCAGATGCATGTGGGTGAATATGAAGATGGTCAAATCTTATTAAGAAGAATTACCGAAAGTGGAGAACTGATTTGGGAAAAACAATATGGGGGTTCGTTAGGAGAAGGTGCTGTAAAAATTTCCAAAACAAATGATAATAACTTTATTATTATGGGAGCAACAGCATCCACTGACGGGGATGTAACAAATAATCCTTATCCAAAAAGTTACAGTCACTGGCTAATAAAAATAGATAGTAGTGGAAATATAATCTGGGATAAAGTTTTAGGTAACACCTCAAAAAATAAGATGGAAGACGGAATTCTTATAGATGATGGAATAATCTTATATGGTTGGGTTGCAGGTGGTGGTGGTGATGTTACAAATTATTATGGAGGATATGATGCCTGGGTAATTAAAACTGATCTGGAAGGGAACAAACTATGGGATTATACTATTGGAAAATCCTCGTTAGATTTTGGATTTTGCATCAGTGAAACCTCGGATAAGGGAGTCCTTTTAGGAGGAAGTTCTTTGGTGGATGAAGGAACAGGCGGAAATATTGAATGCCAAAGCCACGGTTGGGAACCTGAAGCAGTACTTTTTAAATTAGATTCATTAGGAAATTATCAGTGGCAAAGATGTTATGGGGGAAGTGAAATTGATAATATAAATACAATTATTAATTTGCCAGATGGATACTTACTTGGCTGTAGTACGTCAAGCAGTGACGGTGACTTGACTGGTAGTGGATATCACGAAGGATACCTGCCACCTAATTACGATAAGACCAACGATATTTGGCTGGTTAAGATCGATAAAGGTGGAAATATAATATGGCAAAAGTGTTATGGTGGATCTCAATGGGAGGATATACATGAAATTTACCTTAAAGAAAACGGTAACTACTTAATTTTTGGCAGCACATGTTCATTTGATGGGGATGTCATCGGAAATCATTCTATTAGTATATACCGGGATGATATTTGGATCTTTGAGATTGACAGTGTTGGAAATTTACTATGGCAAAAATGTTTAGGTGGGATAGGGATGGAAGGAAGAGAAATGGCAGTTTATCAAAAAAATGAATATGTTCATCTTATAGCTTCTGATATATTAGGATTAAATAGCGGGAATATTGATTGTGAGTATAATCACTACTATGATGATGGCATCTGGTTATTTGAATTAGCTGATAGTACATTATCAGTTGAAGAAAGAAATTATAAGGCAGACTTCCAGTTGTATCCTAATCCTGCTAATGATATTGTGGTAGTTGAACATACTGTAAATTCCAAAGGTGTACTTACTATCTTTGATATTCAGGGAAAGATACGATTAGTTAAGACTGTTTTTGAGAACAAATATTTCATCAATACTAATTCTTACCCAAGCGGCATTTACCTGGTCAAATACACTGATAATGCTGGCCAAACTGTTTCAAAGAAGTTTATTATTAATCATGTTAAATAAATCTATATGAAGACTCTATTTACATTCTTAATTTCAATCATGTCATTATCCATAATGGCTCAAAGTACATTCTTAAAACAATACTCCTACTGGGATAGAGCTGAAGCCAATGCCGTATTTGAGGAAAGTGACGGTTATGTTGTTGGACTGTGTGCAGATATAGGTGAAAGTAGATATCTCATTCTTTTAAAGACCAACTTTGATGGGGATTCAGTATGGACAAAGAAATTTTTGCTTAACAGGCAATCAGCTTATATAAACGACTATGCTGTTGACGATGCAAGGAATAAAATTCTAATTGTTCCTCAATTTGGTGGAACAGAAAATGTTTTTAAGTTTGATAATGACTGGAATTTAGTATACAACGGAAGCCTTGGTCTGGAATTCCCATATAATATAAAAATATTAAATGATGACAATTATCTCATTTTATCAAAAAGTCAGGACTTTTACAGGGCACATAAGATTAATAGTCAAACGCAGGAAAAAATATGGTCGGGAGATACATTAATAAGCGAATACAATTATAGTATTGGCAATATATTAGAAAATGAAACAGGGGGTTTTATAATCACCACAAAAAACCGGGGTTTTGAGCCAACTTATATCGGATCGACTATTTATGGCTTAAATTCGGCGGGTCAGATCATTTCTAATTATACTTTTAACCAATTCGTTTTAGGCACAACTAAATTTGAAGACGGGAATCTTTTATCTCTTGCATACAAGGATCAAAACACAACTGGTTATAATGCGATAATCACTTATCAGACAGATGGCACAATCCTGGATTCAACCGATATAACAGTTCAACAAACAAGCTATACACAATTCATAGAAGACGGAAATAAGAAAGTAATGGCTGGAATGTTATTTGAACCTGGAAACAACTTCTTTCATACTGCTATAGCTTCTTTTGTAAATGATGAAAATGTCTGGACGAAAAATCACGGAGATGCTAATTCTAATACAGATAAGTACTATCCATCAGAAATCAAGAAAACATCAGATGCTGGTTACATCATTGTTGGCATTTTAACTAATAATGGTTCCTCGTTACCTTACCTTCTAAAAACTGATAGTGTTGGTAATATTATTACTTTAGGAATTTCGGAAAAAAATTATCAATATAATTGGATGATTTATCCTAATCCTGCAACTGATCTTGTTCAGATTTCATTTGATAAAAAAGACCAATGGGAGAAGGTAGTTATTTACAATAATCTGGGTACTATTGTTAAAGAATACACACTTCCGGTACACACTGACAACTTCACATTAAATGCAGAAAACTTCACGTCTGGGGTCTATTTTTGTGGTTTGATAAATCGATCATCAAAATCACCTCTGAACAAGATGATAATTGTCAGATAGCTTTGAAGATAAGTGAGGATAAGGAGATGAATATTCCGGACAATATTATTAGTGCAAGGTTACAGTATATGCCGCTTTTCTCCCGGTTGATGGGTAATTTTCAGCCTGTTCTTTAGAAAAAGAAAGGCCTCGTTACCTGCCTTACAGGTGGCGTAATTACTACAACATACGCGGATGGTTGATAGGATCATTTATAGCAGTCACTTATCCGGCGATTTTTTTCGCTATGGAACTACTTTATAATAAAAATGACGATGATATCGGAAATCAGGCTTTGTTTTCAGGCACTATATCAGCTATAAAATGGAACACGGCTTTTCATGAATGAGGGGATGTACATATGGTAAAAGATGCATCAGGCAATAAAAGAAGGCAATCCGTTTATAAAGATGGCATCCTGATTAAGACTACCGACTTTACGGATAACTGCGTTTATGAAGACGGGAAGTTTGGTTGGCTTAATTTTGATAACGGCAGAGTTATCTGGGAATCAAAAAATAGGGTTTTATTTGAGCATCATTTAAAAGACCATCTTGGGAATGTGATGGTTGTCTTCTCAAATGACGGCAACGCTACTAAAGTACAACAGGTTAACAGCTACTATCCTTGTGGGCTTCGAATTAACAATCTGTCTGCCGATTGGGTATTTTATTTTAGGAAGCTTTTCCTTCCTCTTAAAAATTATAAAGCATTTTACCATTGAGCATTTTGTATTGACGATATTTCTTGGATTGTTTGGGACAATTATACTAATAATTAGGTATAAAGAATTTGTTGTTTCAAAGGTAGATGAAGTAATTGACTGAGTACTATTATGATTTATTAAAATTCTAAAATTTATGGACCTTGTTCTGAAATTAAAACACTGGCATTTATTTCTAACTTTTATTATACCAGGATATCTTATTGATAATTTAGGTATCTTTCCTATTGTAGTTTTTGAACTGATCATATATTCACTATGGTTTTATTCAATCTCCAGACTTTGTTATATAAAGATTGATGAAAAAAATCATGAGCGCGTACCAATAACTTTAATTACTTCATTCATCCTACTTCCCCTGCTCTGGGTAGTGAGTTACCTATCAATCCCGGTTATTTCTGCGATGTCTTCTGCTTTATGGATTGCAACGTTGTTCATCATAATACTTTTCACTACAAAGGCACTGAAGGAAGTTGGTGCTGACGTTAAGCCGGTATGGATTGCCATTGGGTTCCTCCTTCCCTTTATTGGGGTTTGGTATATTCAGCCCATGATTAACAGATTATACCAGAAACAAATTATCTAATCAGCACATCTGGTTATAAAAAATAGTGTGTACCTAAGAAATAAGGTACCCATAAAATGCATGATAGCTCACTCACTCAATGAATAAGGCATATCACTTTTCTGTATTTCTCTTAAAAGTGGCTTGTTTATCATTTGTAAGTCCATATGACCACCTTCTATGATTTGACTGTGGGTGATGTAAAGCTTTGTGTAGTCCGCTCCATTCAGCTTTATTTCACTTGTATACCTGTTATCTGCATCATTTTCCGGAGCGTTGATGATGAATTGTTTTCCATCCGACAGGTTGATGGTAACTTTTTTAAATAGCGGTGCCCCTAAAACATATTCTCCGGTTCCGGGACAGACAGGATAAAATCCCATTGCTGAAAAAACATACCACGCTGATGTCTGCCCGTTGTCTTCATCGCCACATAACCCGTCAGGTGATGACGTATATAATCTGTTCATTGTCTCTGTTACCCAATATTGTGTTTTCCATGGTTCCCCCGCGTAGTTAAATAAATAAATTCCATGCTGAACAGGTTGATTACCATGTGCATACTGTCCCATGTTGGCAATTAACATTTCGGTAATCTCATGAATCTGATATCCATAATAGGAAAAATCGAATCGGGGAGGGGCGGTAAATAATGAATCGAGTTTTGCAGAGAAATTTTTTGTTCCACCCATTAATCTTTGCAGTCCTGCTATATCATGAAAGACGCTCCATGTATAATGCCATGAGCACCCTTCGGTAAAAGCATCACCCCATTTCTCAGGTACAAAGGGTTCCTGCCATGTGCCATTATTGTTTCTACCCTGCATAAATCTTGTCTGCTTGTTGAAGACATTCTGATAATTTAAAGCTCGTTGCCTGAATTTGTCAATCTCTGCAACGGGTCTGTTTAAAGATTCTGCGAGCTTCATTATGGTGAAATCAGCATAAGCATATTCGAGGGTTCGGGCCACATTCTCGTTTACATCAACATCATAAGGGATGTATCCCAGCCGGTTGTAATAATCCACTCCTTCGCGCCCAACGGATGATAGTGGTCCTTCTGATTCTGAATTTTTCAATATGGCTTCATATAATGTTTGGATATCATATCCCCTGATTCCTTTTAAATATGAGTCGGCAATTATTGATGCGGAGTTCGAACCTATCATGCAATCACGATGTCCGGGACTTGTCCATTCGGGTAGCCATCCACTCTCCTTGTATGTATTAACAAGGCCTTCCATCATTTGGCTGTTAAGGTCGGGATTCAGAATCGTGGAGAGTGGAAAAGCTGATCTGAATGTATCCCAAAATCCATTATCGGTATATAAATATCCCGGAAGGACTTCCCCATTATAAGGACTATAATGAACGATATTATCCATTTCATCAAACTCATGCAATGGGCGCGGGAATAAAAGTGTTCTGTAAAGAGCAGTATAGAATGTTACTTTCTGCTCATGAGAACCTCCTTCTGCCTGTATTTTTCCGAGCTGTTTGTTCCATGCTTCGGAAGCACGGTCTTTAATTTCTTCGAATGAAAAATGTTGCAATTCTCTCTGCAGGTTAAGTGATGCCTGCTGAGGGCTTATAAATGATGAAGCAACCCTGGCTGTTATGGTTTTATTTACAGATACATCAAATGCTAAGATAGCACCCGTGCGCTTACCATGTGTTACTTTTTGCTGAAGTATGGTTGTGTCGTTCCAGACAGCTGCAGATACAATTTCAGAATCAAACTCAACTTTAAAGTAGTTCTTGAAGTTTGATGGTACTCCACCACTGTTATAGCTGCTGTATCCATTAACGGTGTTTTCTTCAGGGTGAATTTCAAATCCTGATCCCTTATGGAATCCGTCGATAAGTATCAAAGCAGTATCTGTATCTCCAAAAGTAAACCTTATAATGGCAGCTCTTTCGGTTGGGGTTATTTCTACTGTTACATCGTAATCGGCCAGATAAACACTGTAATAGTGTGGTTTTGAAATTTCCGATTTATGTGAGAACCATGATGCACGCTTTAATGGATCAATTTCAGGAGTCCCTGTCATGGGCATGAACGAGAAACATCCATAATCATTAATCCAGGGACTTGGTTGATGGGTTTGCTTAATACCGGCAATCTTCTTTGCTGTATAAGTATATTGCCAACCGTCGCCATTCTTGCCGGTTTGGGGTGTCCATGTATTCATCCCGTAAGGAAGTCCTATGGCCGGGTAAGTATTTCCGTTTGACAAGGCGAAATCGCTTTGTGTGCCAATTAGTGGATTAACATAATCGTCAGGTTGCATTTGCGCTTCCTGAGCAGTATTGCTGAGAATTATTGCAAAGAATGCTATAGTAAGAAGGGTGAGTTTTTTCATCATAGTATTGTTTGGGGTAAGATGATGCTGATTAATTTTCTTCTTCGAAATAGATTTTGTAATAATGCATGTTGCGGTTATCATCGTAACCGCGTTCAATGTTTTCTCTATTTCCATGAATATACACATGAAAGTTTTTATCAAGCTTTAGAATGCTTTTAAATACTCTTGCCTGCTTCCTGACAGCCTGTTCTGAAATGTCGAAGTTATCAGGAAGTTTCATTTGGCGTTCTGCTTCAAAGTCTTTCCTGTATTCGTTAAAAGTATTGATTACCTCATTATCAACAAAAACTTCGCTTACGAATTCCTCCATTTCAAAGTTGTCCTTTTCCTTAAAGAACTTCATTGATTTGTTAAGCAGTTCAGCCTGAGCCGGCTTATCTACGTCAAAAACATCAGGAAGTTTAACACTTACAAATTGCCGGCACAAATCAAGAGTATCGCGGGTTTGGTAAAATTCATCGTTCCTTTCTTTAACTTTCAGGAACTCATCGTACCAATAATGAGCATCATTGTTTTTGCCTGTGTTGTCAATTATGGCGCAAATATATCCGTTCTCACGCTCTGTATTGAAAATCAGACAACCTTTGTCGAGTTTACGTATATCTATCCCTTCTTCGTTTACTATGATATAATTATTTTCAGAGGGGAAGACTTTTAAGAAAGTTTCTTTTGACTCTGACTTAAAAATGCCTACAGCGTCGGTTTCCTCACCGTCAAGAATCATATCAGAGAAATATGTAACATAGAGTTCACCGGGTTTAATATTCGGATGACTTGATTTTGTGTAAAGATGACGTGCGATATTGACCGTATTGTTGAAAAAGTCACCGTTGTCATCAAAGATAGCAGAAGCAAAATGAAAAACTTCGTTGAGATTCAAATCAGTTTCGTGGTGAAGGTTATAATAGTGGTTTGTTTTGAACGGAGTTAAAAAATACTTTGATAAGAGCAAGTTTATCTCTTCTCTGAGTCGAAGTTCAGAATCAGAAATCCTGACACCTTCTTCTTTTCCTGAATTGCCTATATGGTGAATTGCTACTTTTTTCAGTATTGCATCAGATGAAATTATCATAAGTGAAGGATATAAAGTTTATGCAATGATACTGTGTTTTGATCAATCAGGCAAACCGAAATAATTGTATTTTAGCCCTTCAATTTAATTTTGAATCAGATGAATTTACGTTTTGGCACACTTGTAATTGCGCTATTATTGGCTACTTCGGGCGTTTCTATTGCCTGTACTAATTATTTAGTTACTAAAGGAGCATCGGCAGATGGAAGTACTATGGTTTCTTATGCTGCCGATTCCCATATAAGATATGGTGAATTGTATTGGCGGCCGGCAGCCGACTGGCCTGATGGTTCAATGGTTACTCTGTACGACAGGGGGACAGCTAAACCGCTTGGTCAGATACCTCAGGTTAATCACACTTATCAGGTTATTGGTTTTATGAATGAAAATCAGGTGGCTATTGGGGAAACTACCTTCGGGGGCCGGCCTGGACTTGAAGATACTACCGGCATTATTGATTATGGTAGTTTGATGTTCCTGGCTCTGCAACGGTCAGCTAATGCAAGGGAAGCCATTAAAGTTATCGGTGAGCTTGTTGAGAAATATGGCTATGCATCTTCCGGAGAATCTTTTTCAATTGGCGACCCCAATGAAGTGTGGATTATGGAGATCATTGGTAAGGGAACGAATATGGTGGCAGATAAGAAATCAGGCAAGCAATCTAACATCAACAAAGGTGCTGTATGGGTTGCTATCAGAATACCTGACGGCTATATTTCGGCACATGCCAATCAGGCCCGTATAACTACTTTTAAAAAGGAGGATAAGAAAACTTCTATAAGCAGTAAGAACCTTAAATTGATTTTTGAGCCTGGAATTGAGACAGTGTATTCTCATGATGTTATTGCTTTTGCACGCGAAAAGGGATATTTCAACGGGAAAGATGAAGAATTTAGTTTTAGTGATACATACGCTCCTCTGACTTTTGATAACGTACGATTCTGTGAAGTACGCGTATGGGCTGCCTTTAAAGACGTTTCGAAAGAAATGGACAAGTACTATGACTATGCAAAAGGGGATATTACTAAAGAAAGGATGCCACTTTATATAAAGCCCGACAGAAAGCTTACACCTCACGATCTGATGCAGTTTAAACGCGATTATTTGCAGGGAACAGAGCTGGATATGAGTAAAGATGTGGGAGCAGGGCCTTTCCACTCTCCTTATCGCTGGAGGCCACTTACATGGAAATACAATGGAATAGAGTACCTGAATGAGAGAGCTACTGTTACACAACAGACAGGCTTTTCGTTTGTTGCCCAGATGCGAAGCTGGATGCCCAACCATATTGGCGGTATCTTTTGGTTCGGTGTGGATGACGCCGGCTCAACTGTCTACGTTCCATTTTACTGTGGTATTACCGGTGTTCCTTATTCTTATGCTGAAGGGAATGGGGATATTCTTACTTATAGTGAAACTGCAGCTTTCTGGGTTTTCAACAGAGTAGCACATTTTAAATATCTGTTCTTCGACAGGGTAATGCCTGATTTGTCAAAAGTTCAGTATGAACTCGAAACAGGCTTTATTGCAGAAGTGCCTAAAATTGATGCACAGGCATTGGAATTGCACAAAGTGAACCCTGAAAAGGCTCGTGATTTTATCACAGAATACTCTGAAAGTGCTGCAAATAAAACCATTAAACGATGGAAAGAGCTCGATAACTTCTTGCTGGTTAAGTTTCTCGATGGTAATGTGAAACAGGAGGAAAACGGTGAATTTCTGAGAAACCCATGGGGCTACCCAAAATCACCAAAACACCCGGGATACCCTGAAGAATGGAAACAGCAGGTAATTAAGGAAACAGGTGATAAGCTTATTTATCAGCAATAATAAAGCAGAGAGCTGTTATTGCAACACTACAATATTTCGGTGATAGCAGAATATTGAGAATAAAAAGGATCGAACCTCTGGGTTCGATCCTTTTTTACTTTATAGTTTATTTGGTTTAGCTTTCTTAGTGTTCAATTCGAATTCTTGCGTCAACAGCAACAACACCCTTACTGTTACCAAGAAGTGGATTAATATCCATTTCAGCGATTTCCGGAGCAGCGACTGTTAATGCTGACAGCCTGACTATTGCATCAGCAAATGCCTCAATGTTAACGCCTTCCTGTCCTCTGACTCCTTCGATAATTTTGTAAGACTTCAGTGATCTTATCATATTATTAGCTTCAGGAGTGGAAACCGGTGCCAGTGAAACCTGTACATCTTTTAGAACTTCAATGAAAATTCCACCCAATCCGCTCATAATGAGATGTCCAAAATTACCTTCCTTTTTAGCACCTGCAAAAATCTGTGTTCCGCTTAACATTGGCTGGATCAAAATAGCTGTGGTGTCCTTTATTTTGATCATTCTTTCGAATTCAGATATTACTGTCTGATCATCCTTAACATTAAGACTTACACCACCTACATCCGATTTATGAACAGGTCCAACGACTTTCATTACGACAGGAAAACCTAATTTATTAGATTGTATAACTGCTTCATTAGCAGATGTTACCACTGCTTCACCTGCACGAGGAATACCGGCAGCATCAAGGAGCAATTGTACTTTATCGGGTGATAAATAACCATCAGCAGATTCGTCAATAACCTGTCGTATTGACTTATAATCCAACTCAGGCAAAGCTTCTTGGGAAGAAGATTTTGGTGTGTTATAAACTTTACCAAGCGCATTTCCGAATACCACTTCATCGGGAAAATTCATTCGACCAAGAGATATGAAATATTCAATTTCATTCTTGACATTAATGACTGATGGCAGAATTGGGAAAATTGGTTTTTGGCATGTATTCATCTTCTCATGTAGTAATTTGTATACATCCCAGTTCTCAAATAAACCTGGGCTTCCGAATATTACCGCCATACCGTGGATATTGTCGAACTGCTTGTCGCAGTGCTCAATTATTTCACCTAATTGTTCGGCAGTTCCGGTTGCCAGGAAGTCGATCGGATTGGCAACTGAAGAGCCGGGGAATAGTTTAGACAAAAGTTCAGGACTCTCAAGATGAGGCACCTCGAAATTATTATTTGAGAGAGCATCGGTAAGCATAACAGCCGGACCACCGGCATGGGTAATTATAGCTATATTTTTACCTTGCAGCTCTTTATGCATAAAGATGGCTGCAACTGTAACCAGTTCTTCACGACCATAGCACCTTACAATTCCGGCTTTGCGGAATAAGGCATCGACAGCAGTGTCACTACTGGCCAGAGCTCCTGTATGTGAAGAAGCAGCACGACTTCCGGCTGATGAGCTACCTGATTTGATTGCTGCAATTCTGCATCCTTTGCTTATGAGTGACTTAGCATGCTCTAACAGAATGTCAGGTTTTGTTATGCTTTCAACATATAATAATTTAACCCTCGAACTGATTATTGGATCGAATGTTTCATCGAGATACTTAAGCACTTCTTCAACTCCCATCTGAGCACTGTTACCCACAGAATAAACGCTGCTGAAGGGGAGTCCGTTTAAAGCACCTGATTCCATGATAAAAACAGCCGTTGCACCTGATCCTGAAATAAAATCAACACCATGAGGCTCCATTCTTGGAATAGGGAGACTGAAAACTGATGTATGATTATGGTTCATCATTCCGATGCAGTTGGGACCTATTAAACATCCATTGACGCTGTTTATGGTATCAACTATCTGTTTCTCAAGTTTTGCGCCTTCTTCACTTTCTTCATGAAAACCTGCAGAGAAGATTATGAATGCACGTGTATTTTTAGTTTTGGCAAGCAGTTCAACGGTAGAAGGGCAATATTTGGCTGCAATGGCTAATATTGCAAGGTCAACCTCGGGAAGATCAGCAGGATTCTGATAGCATTTAATACCCTGTATTTCAGTCTCCTTTGGATTAGTACAATAAAGTTTACCTGAAAAATGGTTGTCTAAAAGATTCTTAACTACTTTACCGCCGGGCTTTGTGACATCATTTGATGCACCAATAACAACAATACTTCTGGGATTTATAAGTTGCTGGTTAATCATGATTGAGTTAGTGATTAATGAAGTTTATTAAATAAAATTTGAAGGAGCGAAGGTAAGAAAAACTTACCTCGTGCCAAAATGACTGTAACTTGGGAACACTCTAAAACACAATTAATGTGGCTGAATTTATTCACTTCAGAAGTTGAAAATGCTGCAAGGAATAGTCTTTAATCTTCAAACATAACGGAGATTGCAACAACACCGGGACCTACATTTACACCTAAAACAGGGGATGCATCATTAATGAACACCGGTTCTTTGCCTGTAAGTGAGACCATTTGCTCGCGTAACCATTGAGCAGCGACAAGATTTTTAGCATGAGAAATGGAATATCCCCACACACTTCTCTTGCCGGCAAGTTTGTGTATGTTTTCCATTATCAATTCGCGACTTCCTTTTTCAGTAAACGGCTTTCCGAATGTCTCCGTTTTACCTTCGTCGTTAACAGTAACTACCGGTTTCAGGTTAAGTAATGATCCTATAAGACCTTTGGTGTATGAAAGTCTTCCGCTTTTAACCATGTATTTAATGGTACACGAAGAAACATACATTTTGGTATTGAGTGACCACTTTTGTATAAGATCAGTCAATTGTTCGAAGGTAGCACCATTCTCAAGAGCCATTGCAGCACGCAAAACAACAAGACCCAATCCGCTTGAAAGACGCTTTGAGTTTATTACTTTAATATTCTTGCCTGAATGCTCAGAAACAGTGTGAGCAGCTTTGGAACTGTTAGAGAATGTTCCACTCATGGCTCCACTGATATGGATGCCAATAATTGATTGAAAATGGCTTGAGAGGAAAGAATATCTGTTAAAAAACTCTTTATAAGCCGGTTGTGCTGTACTGGGATAAACCGGTTGACTGTCGAGCATCTTATAGAATTGCTCAGGCATAAGTGTCAGTCTGTCGAGGAAATAAGTATCGCCAAAATGAACACTTAAAGGGACAACCTGGATATTATATTTTTCAATAAGATTCTGTGGTATATCACAAGTTGAATCGGTAACCAGTGCAACACTGCCATGAGCTTGTGATGCAATAGCTTGCTGCATCACCATATCGTCAACTTTCTGGAAAGAAATACTACCATACCTGTTGAGAACCTTCATAACCTTTTCGGGATTATCGGAATGGATATGTACTCTCATTTTTCGTGGAGATCCGGCAACTACCATAGAATCACCAAGATGAGAAATCGATTTCCTGACTTGTGACAAGTCAATTTTCTTTTTCTCGTCAATTGAAAGCATTGCTTCAGTACAGTATCTGAAGGTTATGACTTCGTGTGAAATTACTTCTGAATCGGCAATAACAGTGGCATTTTTTCCGCTTATCATTTTACGGAGTTCACCTGCTTTGACGAATTCAACTATTCCCTGAAGGAAAACAACAAAGCCTTTGGCACCGGCATCTACAACCTTGGATTTTGCCAGAACTTCTAGCTTAGCAGTTGTGGCATTCAGCGATTCTACGGCTTTCTGATAAGTAAGTGAAAGTAGTTCAATAAAATCGTTGATTGTATCCTTAAGCATGTATACAAACTCAGCCCATTCGCGAATAACGGTAATCATTGTTCCCTCAACAGGATTTACTATTGCTTCGTAGGCATATGTAACAGCTTTGCGAATGGATTCAGCAAAAGTATCTACTGTGAAGGTTTCATGATTTTGCAATTCACTACTGAAACCATAAATAAACTGCGCGAAGATAATTCCCGAATTGCCCCGTGCACCGGTGAGAGCTGCATCAGCAAGTGCTGCAGCTGTGACCTTTAAATCGGAAGTTGGTATTGGAGTATCAACGATTGACCTCATTGTAGAGGCCAGATTTGTTCCTGTGTCGGCATCTGCTACAGGAAATACATTGATTTTATTTATCTGAACCTGATTTTCAAATATTTTTTGAGCTCCGGCTAAAAAACTGTAATAGAGTGTTTTACCGTCGAGTTGAGTAATTGACTTCTGTGAATTCAAGATCCCGATTTGTTTAGTTATATTTTATTACATAACCCTTATAGCTGAATGCTTTATTCCGCTAAGAAAAATAAAAACAGCGTGCAAAGATACCTGTTCCAACATTAAAACAAGCTTAAAATATTAGCTATGTGGTCTTTCGCGATATTTATCCCGGTATCTGAGTCTATTTCAGCTTTTTATATTTGTCAAGCTTATTATTAACTATTATTTTATTCAGTTCTGTTTCCAGATCTTTATAGTCGTTTCTTGTTCCGCACTGATATATTTCGGTAAACGGATCAGTCTCCAGCATCATTTTGTTAATTTCCGCAATCGTTGGAGTCTTGGCAAGTCGGCTATACTCATAATAAGTCCATTTAGTGAAGGCCGCATTTTCATTTATTCCTCTTCTGTCAAGCAGGAATCCATTCTCAAGTGCTACAGGATATGCCAGGTCACCATTGAAGTAGACATCAGATGGAGCAGGGTAGGAGACAATAGTTAGTTTGTCGGGTGACATAATAACAGGTACATGTTGTGAATAGTCCTGTTTGGTTTTATAAACAATCACTGGGGCATTCGCAAAGACCGGCTTCCCTTTAATTGCAACTGTTTGTTTAGGTTTACAGCTTACTGCACTGATTAATATTGCAATAAACAAAGTGATGATAGTAAGATTTCTTTTCATGTATTATTCTTTTTCTGACACTCTGGTACGGCAAAGATAATAAAATGAACACGCAATTAAACTTATTTTCTTTAGAAGTGGTTTTGGTATGAATGTTGTTAATTTAATTTCTGAGAAAAAAAATTATTGAACAAAGCAAAAGGTGTATTACTTTTGTTCTGTTGTTCACATTAATTGTAAATTATCTAACACTTAAAGAATAAAAAAATGAAAAAATCAGTTTCTATTCTTGCCCTTCTTTTTACGTTTATAACATTCAGCTATGCGCAAGAAGTAAAGAAAACCGTTGACGCAGCTGCAGGAAAAGAGTCTGCTCAGGTGAAACCTGCTAACCCAAATGCTCCTGAAATATCATTCTCTAAGACTGTACATGATTATGGAACGTTATTCCAGGGAGGTGATGGTAATAGTGAGTTCGAATTTACTAATACAGGAAAAGAACCTCTGATTTTATCAAGCGTTAAGTCATCATGTGGTTGCACTGTTCCCAGCTGGCCAAGAGAACCGATTATGCCTGGTAAAAAAGAAGTGATTAAAGTTAAGTATGACACTAAAAGAGTTGGACCCATCAACAAGACTATCACTGTGATGTCAAATGCAAAGACTTCACCTGTAGTTTTAAAAATTACCGGTAGTATCGTAAAACAAGCTGAAGAAAACACTGTTCCCGAAAAAACTCTGAGTTCCGGTGCTTCTCCTACAGCCAAGTAATTGATGCTAAAAAGATTTTATTAACTGCCTGTTATTCTACGGGCAGTTTTTTTATGCATTTTCTTTTCTTTAAATGATTATTAAGTCCTAATTTTGCCCGACAAGCAATGACTGTGCTCACAATAACAAACTAAAACATATAAGTAATGCCAAAGATTTCAGAACGTGGCTCTTTGATGCCCGCATCACCAATTCGTAAACTTGTTCCTTTTGCTGAAGCTGCAAAAAAAAGAGGAATTAAAGTGTATCATTTGAATATTGGTCAACCCGACATTCAAACTCCGGATGTTGCATTAACCGCACTGAAAAATTACAATCATAAGGTTATTGAGTACAGTCATTCAGCAGGTAATGAAAGTTACCGCACAAAGCTGGCCGGTTATTATAAGAATTTGGGTATTGATATCGATTGCAATCAGATTATTATTACCACAGGAGGTTCGGAAGCTATATTATTTGCATTCAAGAGCTGCCTGAATCCTGGTGAGGAAGTTATTATACCTGAACCTTTCTATACCAATTACAATGCATTCGCACTCGATGCCGGAATTAAGGTTTTACCCATTACTTCTGATATTAATACTGGATTTGCACTTCCTTCGATCAGCGAATTTGAAAAGGCAATTACACCTCGTACTAAAGCTATCATGATCTGTAATCCAAATAATCCTACAGGTTATTTATATAGCAGGGAGGAATTGATGCAACTGAGAGATATTGTTCTGAAATATGACCTTTTCTTGTTTGCCGATGAAGTTTACAGGGAATTTTGTTACGATGGAGCAGAGCATTTCAGTGTAATGCAAATGGAAGGCCTTGAAGAAAATGCCATTCTTATGGACTCAGTTTCAAAAAGGTATAGTGAATGCGGAGTGCGAATCGGCGCTCTGATTTCGAGAAACAAAACTATTATGAGCTCTGCCCTGAAGTTCGCTCAGGCACGCTTAAGTCCTCCATCACTTGGTCAGGTTATTGGTGAAGCATCTCTTGATACTCCTGCTGAATATTTCAAGAATGTATATGATGAATATATAGCCCGTCGTAATTTTGTAATAGGAGCTCTGAACAAAATACCAGGAGTTTACGCCCCTATGCCAAAGGGTGCTTTCTATTCCGTTATTAGTTTACCTGTAAAAAATGCCGATCATTTCTGTCAATGGTTGCTCGAAAATTTCAGCTATGAAAATCAAACAGTAATGCTGGCTCCCGCATCAGGCTTCTATGCCACTGCAGGCTCAGGTCTTAATGAAGCTCGTATTGCATACGTTCTTAAACTCGAAGACTTGAAAAATGCCGTTAAATGTCTTGAAGAAGCTCTTAAAGTTTATCCTTATACAATAAATCCTGCGGTACATAACACTGCAAAGAATTAGTAAATACCGGGTTCCGCTATGAACCTGTTTACTGTCCAAAAGAGAAGAGGTTGATCTTTAACAGACCAACCTCTTCTCTTTTTGCAGGTGGAGGGTTTAGAAATCCCTGTATAACAGGTATTTTTGCCTGATTTCCATAAATTGCTGTATGCCGGGTTGCCATGAATCCTTTATTTGCTGCTCAGTGAATCCTGCCTCAATTTGTTGTCGGAGTTCTGCATTGCCGGCCAGCTTGTTAAAGAAGGAGCTAAAGAACGTTGATTTACTGCTGTCGGCTTGATACATCTCCAGCAACCAGTTAAGTCTGATTCCTGGTTTCTGAATAATACTTTCGGCTGAATCTCGCAGGTTGTATCCGTAACATTTCTTTGATTTGTGTGGTGGATTTACTGCTTCAGGCTTGCTTTCCGGTGTAAAAATGAATGAACCATGCTTAAACCAGGGGTGCCCGATAACTGTGAAAGGAAAATCTGTACCGCGACCAACACTAACATGTGTGCCTTCAAAAAAGCATAAAGAAGGATAAAGGTATATTGCATCCATATCGGGCAAGTTTGGTGAGGGCCTGACAGGCAGACTGTAATAACTTTTATGAGTATAACCTGAGCACTCTACCCAGTCAAGGTCAGCCTGTGCTTCGCCTTTGAGCCATCTCTCACCATTTATCATCCTTGCGTATTCGGCCATAGTCATTCCATGCACTACAGGAATGGGATGCATTCCAACAAATGATTGATATTCAGGTTCCAGAACCGGTCCATCAACATAAAAACCATGAGGATTAGGACGATCAAGGACAAGGATAGGTATGTTGTTTTCTGCACACGCTTCCATTACCAGCGTTAGTGTTGAGATATATGTATAGAATCTCGCCCCAACATCCTGCAAATCGAATATAACAATATCAATCTGCTCAAGATCTTCAGGAGAGGGCTTTTTTGAATTCCCGTACAAAGAGATTATTGGCAACCCGGTTTTAGCATCGGTTTGATTATTGATTAGAGCACCCGCCTCTGCTATGCCACGAAAGCCATGCTCGGGTGAAAATACTTTAACCACATTAATTCCCTCACTTAAGAGTGTATCAACAAGATGGGTTTCATGAACCAAAGAAGTCTGGTTTGCAACAACAGCAACCCTTTTATCATGTTTAAGCTTATGGAAATAGTGTCGGGTTCTTTCAGCACCCGGCCTTATTGATATCACTTTTGCAGGCATTGTTGCAGAGACTATGTCAACGTCTTTCGCGGGACCTGTTGTTTCCAACAATCTTTTTTGAGCACATGAAGAAATCAGAAAAGTGAGTATTATGAGATAAAAATAACGGGAAACGTTATTAGCCATACAATAGAGTTTTATGTTTACAGTAGTGATTACAATACTTACAAATCTAAACGATATTGTTAACTTTGCCAAAATTGCTGCACGTGAACTTTGAATATTTTATAAGCAGACGTATCAGAGCCCGGTCAGATGCCTCATTCTCACGTCCCATTGTAAAAGTAGCTATGGCCGGAATTGCTTTGGGTTTAGCAGTAATGCTCATTTCGGTTGCCGTATTGAATGGATTCCAGAAAGAAATAAGAGAGAAAGTTGTTGGTTTTGGTTCTCATATCCAAATCTCTCATTTTGATTCAAATAATTCTTATGAGCTCTCACCTGTTTTGATGGAAGATGAGACAATTGAGCAATTAAAACAAATTGAAGGTATTAAGCAGGTTAATGGATTTGCTGTTAAAGCGGGGATAATTAAAACCAACGACCAAATGCATGGGGTTGTTTTAAAAGGCGTTGGTGATGATTTTAACTGGGACTTTTTCAAAGACCGGATTATAGAAGGCAGACCTCCTTTGCTTAATGATACTGCAAATTCAAACGATATTCTGATCTCCAGGAAAATAGCCGACCTTATGAACTATAAGACAGGCGATGATGTGAGAATGTATTTTATTATAGATAATCAGATTAGAGGTCGAAAATTTTCCATTTCAGGAATTTATGAAACAGGTCTCACTGAGTTTGATGAAATGTATGTTCTCGGTGATATCAGACATATTCAGAGACTTAATCAATGGTCAGGAGGGGAGGTTTCGGGTTATGAAGTATTAATTGATGATTTTGAGAACCTCGATAAAACAGCTCTGGAAGTTTATTCTGTAATCGATTATGATCTTGATGCTCAGACAATTCAACAACTATACCCTCAAATTTTTGACTGGATTCAGATACAAGATTTAAATGTGGTAATTATTCTTGTCTTAATGTCACTGGTATCGGGTATTACTATCATATCAACCCTGTTAATTCTCATTCTGGAGCATACTAACGATATTGGGATTCTGAAAGCAATGGGCACCAGCAACTTAAAAATCAGAAAGATCTTTATGTATGCAACTCTTTATATTGCTTTTTATGGTCTGTTATGGGGAAATCTTTTTGCAGGACTGCTGTTATGGTTGCAAAAATCATTCGGGCTAATACCATTACCTGAGGATTCTTACTTCCTATCACAGGTTCCTGTATCAATAACTGCATGGGACTTTGTATTGCTAAATTCAGCAGTTATCATTGTATGTTTCGTGATGATGCTAATACCTTCTCTTGTAATAAGATACATTAGCCCAATTAAAGCAATACGTTACGAATAAACTTCTACTTTTTGTGTAATCCGCACTCTCTGGTTTCAGGGTTTTCCCACCACCATCTTCCTGCTCTGATATCTTCACCCGGTTGAACAGCACGAGTGCATGGTTGACATCCAATGCTGGGAAATCCTTTGTCATGTAGCTTGTTGTACGGAACCTTATTTTCACGAATATAATTCCACACTTGTTGTTCTGTCCAATCAATAATAGGATTAACCTTGATCAATCCATTCTTTTCATCCCACTCGATGTTTTTCATATCTTTCCTTGTGGGCGATTGTCCTTTACGAAGTCCGCATACCCACACATCCAGTCCTGTAAATGCTCTTTTCAGGGGTTCCATTTTTCTTACAAAACAACATAATTCGCGGTTTTCGATGCTATCGTAAAACAGGTTAATCCCCTTTTCAGTTACCATTTTCTGAACTGATTCAGCTTGAGGATAAAATATATTGATCTTTAAATTGTACTTTTTTGTTGTCAGGTCGAGTAAGTCATATGTCTCAGGAAATAGTCTGCCTGTATCGAGTGTGAAAATATAAGGATTGGATGTAATTTGAGACAACATATGAGTAATCACCTGGTCCTCAGCACCCAAACTTGTAGAAAAGCCAACATTACCATCAAACTCATTGAAAAAATAGTGCAATACTTCATTTGCTGATTTTCCTTCAAGTATCAGCGAAAGCTCATCGTAGACCTGAACTCTGTTTTCCATACATCAAAAAAGTTTGTGACAAAGGTACATATTAAGCAGCAACCGCATAAGCTAAACAAGCGAGAAACTATTTTGTGTATTTTCGTGCCACTATTGATACAACGCTGATGAAAGTACATTTTATTGCCATAGGAGGAAGCGCAATGCACAATCTTGCACTTGCCCTTCACAGAAAAGGTTACGAAGTTTCAGGATCTGATGATGAAATCTTTGAACCAGCTTTATCAAGACTGAAGACTGCTGGGATATTACCGGAAAATACCGGCTGGTTTCCCGGGAAGATAAATGATGGCATTGATGCTATTATTCTCGGTATGCACGCACGGGAGGATAATCCTGAGCTTCAGAAAGCCAGGGAAATAGGACTGAAGATTTTCTCCTACCCCGAGTACCTTTATGAACAATCGAAAGATAAACAGAGAATAGTAATAGGAGGGAGTCATGGTAAGACAACTATTACAGCCATTATACTTCATGTAATGAGAAGCTTGAATATTGAGACTGATTATATGGTAGGTGCTCAGCTTGAAGGATTTGATGTAATGGTAAAAACTACTGACACAGCAAAATACATGGTAATAGAAGGAGATGAATATCTTACTTCGCCTATAGACAGGAGACCCAAATTTCATGTTTACAAGCCCGATATAGGAGTTATCAGTGGTATTGCATGGGACCATATCAATGTATTTCCAACCTTTGAAAATTATGTAGATCAATTCAGAATATTTGCTGAAATGATTCCTGAGAATGGTTCGCTGGTTTATTGTGCTGAGGACAAGATTGTGACTGATGTGTCACGAAGTAAAAATATAAAGGCTGGTATTATATCCTATAAAGCACCCGATTACTATATTAAAGATGGCACGAGCATAATAAAATACAATGACCATGAATATCCGATGCTTGTATTCGGGCATCATAATATGCTGAATATTGAAGCAGCACGAAGCGTATTAGAGCTCATCGGTGTTAGACCTGATGATTTCTATAGTTCTGTCGCTTCTTTTAAAGGTGCGGCTAAAAGACTTGAGCTAATCAGCAGTATCGGAAAAACGAATATTTATAAAGATTTTGCGCATAGTCCTTCAAAACTTAAAGCAACCATTGAGGCTGTAAAAGGTCAGTTTCCCGATCGAAAGCTTATTGCATGTATGGAACTTCATACTTTTAGTAGTCTTAACACCTCATTTCTGGAGCAATACGAAGGTAGCATGGACAATGCAGACACAGCTATTGTCTATTACAATAGACATGCGCTTGACCTGAAAAAATTACCGTACTTTGAAACGAGTGTAGTTGCTGATGCTTTTAAGAGGCAAGACTTAATAGTTTTTAATGAGACAACGGGATTACTGGAATTTCTTCTAGGTCGTAATTATAAAAACACAAACCTACTGATAATGAGTTCGGGAAATTTTGACGGTCTGGACCTTAAGAAGTTATCAGAGGTGATTAATGGATAGAAATTTCGATATTATATCAAAGAGTTCAACCCTGTTGATAGGTTTAGAAATATAACCGCTGAAACCTGATTGGAGGCATCTTTCTTTATCACCACTCATAGCGTAAGCAGTGGTGGCAATAATTGGCACGCTCTCGTTAGATTCCCTTATTTTAGCTGTAGCTTCATAGCCATTCATAAAGGGCATCTTAATATCCATTAACACCAGGTCTATATTTGGATTTTCGTTGAACTTCAGAACAGCATCTTCTCCATCGGAAGCAGCTATTATGTTTACACTTGTTGGAGCAAGAAGCCTGACTATATAAGCGAAATTAGTGGGGTCATCTTCGGCAATAAGGAATGTTTGAGATGAATAATCTGGATTATTCTGATTATCAGATATAAACGGGTTGTTTATGTATACTTGTCTCCACTTTAACGGAATATAAAAACCGAAGTCGGAACCTTTACCAGCAGGCTTATAAAATAAGTGCCCTCCAAGTGCTTCAACATAAGCTTTAGAAATACTTAAACCGAGACCTGTACCGCCGTGTTTTCTGTTATAGCCTTCATCGCCCTGACGGAATCTTTCAAAAATAATCTTCTCGTTTTGTGGTGGGATGCCAACACCGGTATCAACTACATGGACTTCAATAGCATCAGGTTTCATCATGCAGGTTACTCTGATAACACCCTCTTCAGTAAATTTAATCGCATTATCGATCAGGCAACTGATTACTTTTACAATCTTCTGTTCATCAGAATACAGTATAATATTATTATCGAATCCGATGGTTAACAGATTTAATCCTTTAGCTTCAGCTGAATTTTTGTAATAGTCATTAATGTTATGCTGCAATGATTCCAGATCGAACTCATTCCTGGATATGGTAATCTCTTCTGTCTCGATTTTTGAAATTTCAATTATGTCGGTGATAATGCCAAGTAACTTAACTGAGTTTTCCTGAATTGTATGGATGAAGAATTTTTCATCTTCGTCAGCTTTGTCCAGGTCGGACAAAAGCTGTGAGAAACCAAGTATTGCATTCATTGGAGTTCTCACTTCATGACTTAAATTGGCAAGAAATGAAGTCTTAAGCTTGTCACTTTCCTCAGCATGAGTTTTTGCCTGAATCAAATCTCTTTCGAACATCTTTCTGTATGTGATATCTTCGGTCACTACAAGAGCTCTGAATTGTTCATTCTCATTATCCAATTCAGGGATGATATTTATTGATAAGAACTTTTGCGCACCTGATTCTTTATGTGTTGCCTGAATAACAATATGATCTACCGGCTTACTGCTGTCATAGCTGTTTCTGGAAGCATATTTCCAAAGATCGACAGTTGTGCCGTCATCATAGAAAAACTGCCATTCTGCGAGAAAGTCTTCAATGCTTATGTGTTCATCAGAAAGTCCATATATATTCATAGCTGAAGGATTAATCATACTGATTCTTCCATCACCATGAACGTAAAAGACACCCTGAGTAATAGAGTTGAAGAGACGTTTGTATCGCTCTTCACTTAATTTAAGGGCGTTCTGAGCTTCCCTGTTCTGTTTAAGGATCCTCGATTTATCATAAGCTTCTTTAATAGCAAAGGGCAGTCGAAGTATTTTCTCTTTGAGTATATAATCAAAAGCCCCTGATTTCATGCACTTTACTGCAGTTTCTTCATTTATTGAACCGGTGTGAATAATTACAGGTGTGTAAGGAGAATACTCAAGAACTATCTTCAAAGCATCCATCCCTGTGAAGGAAGGCATGGAGTAATCTGATATGACTACATCAGGTTTAAAATTAATAAGGTTTTCTATAAAGTCTTTTCTATTATCAACCCTAATACTATCGAATTCGATACCAGCCTTTCGTAGTTCTAATTCAGCAAGTTCCATGTCCTCAGGAACATCCTCTGCAAATAAGATCTTGTATCTGGTCATATGCCTTCTTATGAGTCTATGCCAAAAATAATAAATTTATAAGACATCATATACATTTTGTAACTTTATTTATAAAAAAAAAGCTGCCTGATTCAGGCAGCTTTTTTTCTTAATATATCAACCCTTAATTTTCGCTGATTATTTCATGTCCGGTTGGAGCATTTATTGTAATCTTAAGTTCGGGGTCGGATGGTTCATAATCAATTGTAATTACATCACCTTCATTAATTTTCGACCTAATGATCTCCTCAGCAAGTGCATCTTCAATATATTTTTGAATTGCTCTCTTGAGTGGTCTGGCTCCAAATTGTGAATCCCATCCTTTTTCTACAATGAAGTCCTTAGCCTGTTCGGTTACATTCATAGTGTATCCCATATCGTAAATACGGCCAAACAAGCTCTTGAGTTCGATGTCTATGATTTTATGAATATCATTACGTTCAAGTGAATCAAAGATTACAACATCATCAATACGGTTAAGGAATTCAGGTGCAAATGATTTTTTGAGTGCATTTTCAATGACTCCTGTGGCATATGAAGCACTTCCTGATAGCTTGGCAGTTGTGCTGAAACCTACTCCTTGTCCGAAGTCTTTCAACTGTCGTGAACCAATATTTGAAGTCATTATGATGATTGTATTCTTGAAGTCAACTTTACGTCCGAGACTATCAGTTAGAATACCATCATCAAGTACCTGCAGCAGGATATGGAAAATATCGGGATGGGCCTTCTCAATCTCATCAAGCAAAACGATAGAGTAGGGCTTTCTCCTGACTTTTTCAGTTAACTGACCACCTTCTTCATATCCGACATATCCCGGAGGGGCACCAACCAACCTTGATACAGCGAATTTCTCCATATACTCGCTCATGTCAATTCTAACAAGTGCATCTTCAGTGTCGAAGAGATATTTAGCAAGAACTTTGGCAAGATGGGTTTTACCAACACCGGTTGGTCCGAGGAATATGAAAGTTCCTATTGGCTTGTTTGGATCCTTAAGTCCTGCACGATTACGCCTTATAGCCTTTACTACCTTCCTGATTGCATCTGTTTGACCGATTACAGAACCGGCAAGGTCAGTCTCCATTGTTAAGAGACGTTCACTTTCATTTTGAGCAATTCTCTGAACAGGAACACCTGACATCATAGCAACTACTTCAGCTACGTTCTCTTCATTAACCTGAACACGGTGAATTTTTGATTCTTCTTCCCAGCGTCTCTTGGCATTCTCAAGCTCAATCAAGAGTTTGCGTTCATTATCCCTGAATTTGGCAGCTTCTTCAAACTTCTGACTATGAATAGCCTTGTTTTTCTGCTTTTTAACTTCCTCAATACGGTTTTCAAGTTCAAGGATTTCTGCTGGAACCTGCATGTTTGTAATATGAACACGAGCCCCTGCTTCATCAAGAGCATCAATTGCCTTATCCGGTAAGTACCTGTCGGTTATATACCTGTTAGTGAGATTAACGCAAGCTTTGATTGCTTCATTAGAATACTTTACAAGATGGTGATCCTCATATTTCTCCTTAATGTTGTTTAAAATCTCAACAGTCTCTTCGGTTGAAGTAGGATCTACCAGAATCTTCTGGAATCTTCTTTCAAGAGCACCGTCTTTCTCTATGTATTGCCTGTATTCATCAAGCGTTGTTGCACCGATGCACTGTATTTCGCCTCTGGCAAGAGCCGGTTTGAACATATTTGATGCATCGAGGGATCCTGATGCATTACCAGCCCCTACAATAGTATGTATTTCATCGATAAAAAGAATGATATCGCGATTCTTTTCCAATTCATTGAGAACGGCTTTCATACGCTCTTCGAATTGTCCGCGGTATTTTGTACCTGCTACAAGTGAGGCAAGGTCGAGTGTAAAGATTCGTTTATTGAATAACACTCTCGAAACTTTGCGTGCAATTATCCGTAATGCCAGTCCTTCGGCAATAGCAGACTTACCAACGCCAGGTTCTCCGATAAGGATAGGATTGTTTTTCTTTCTCCTTGAAAGAATCTGTGCGATTCGTTCAAGTTCCTTTTCTCTTCCGACGATTGGATCAAGACGGCCTTCTTCGCCCGCTTTGGTTAGGTCGCGTCCAAAATTATCAAGTACCGGAGTTTTGGACTTTGAATCAGCCGGTCTTCTTATTCCTGACGAACCATATGCCCTTCCTTCATCGTTATCATCATCAGCAGGGCTGCCAGGTAATTCACTACGCGGTGAATCAAATGTTGAGGCATCATCATTATTCATAATGGATTTTAGCTCTTCTTTAATGGCGTTGTAATCAACTCCATACTGACGTAAAGCCCTTGAAACCAGATTATCCTCATCCTTTAAAATTGCAAGTAAAACATGCTCAGTTCCAATGAGTTCACTGTTAAACATCTTTGCTTCGAGATAGGTTAACTTCAAAGCTCGCTCAGCTTGTTTCACAAGTGGCAGATTCTCTGCCATTTTGTCGCGCTTGGTTGATACACTAACTGCCTTTTCAATAACTCTGCGTAATTCAGGGACATCAACATTTAACAAATTCATGATTTGAATTGCCATACCTTCACCTTCCCTGATTATACCGAGCAGGAGATGCTCAACACCAATATAATCATTGCCTAAACGAAGCGACTCTTCGCGGCTATATGTAAGAACGTCTTTTACACGTTGTGAGAATTTTGCTTCCATTAGTTTTTCTTTCTTTTTCGTTGACTGCTTCTTGTTTTTTGCGAACCTTCCTGATGCCTCAACTACAGTAATTAACAAAATTCAAAAACTATAGTTGTTACCTTATTTTACTAAAACATAATGCTTTTGTCAAAATTACAAAAGTTTTAGAGGTAAACACAAATACAATGCCGATTAAGAAAAATAAGGAAATTATACCTATTTTGACAGGTACTTTTGTCCCATCGTATCGGAAAAATTCCTATCTTCGTAACCACTTTTGGAACTAAAATTATACTAATATATTAACTTAAAATGGAAAATCAGGCTAACGGAGAAAAAGTAGTTAAAGTCAACATTGAAAATCAAATGAAGTCGGCATATATCGACTATTCAATGTCGGTTATTGTGTCGAGAGCTCTTCCCGATGTAAGAGATGGAATGAAGCCTGTTCATCGGAGAGTGTTGTTCGGAATGCTTGAGCTTGGAGTTTTATCAAACCGTTCATATAAAAAAAGTGCCAGAATAGTAGGGGAGGTCCTCGGTAAGTATCATCCCCATGGCGATTCTTCAGTGTATGAGGCTATGGTGCGTTTGGCACAGGAATGGTCTCTGCGTTATCCTTTGGTTGATGGACAGGGTAATTTTGGTTCAATCGACGGTGATAGTGCAGCTGCAATGAGGTATACAGAAGCGAGACTTAGAAAGATCGCTGAAGAAATGCTGGCCGATATCAATAAAGACACAGTTGATTTCCAGCTAAACTTTGATGATTCTCTTGAAGAACCTACTGTTTTACCGGCAAGAATCCCTCAGTTATTAATTAACGGAGCTTCAGGTATCGCTGTCGGTATGGCAACAAATATGCCACCACATAATCTTTCGGAAGTTGTTGACGGGATCGTTGCATATATTGATAATCCTGAAATTACGATTCCCGAATTAATGAAATATATTAAGGCTCCTGATTTTCCAACAGGCGGAATCATTTACGGTTATGAAGGTGTAAAAGAGGCATTCGAAACCGGAAGAGGCAGAATCTTGATGAGAGCCGAAACAAAAATTGAAACTGACGATGCTGGTAGAGAAAGTATAATTGTTACTGCAATACCATATCAGGTTAATAAGGCTGATATGATTAAAAAGACAGCCGACCTCGTTAATGACAAGAAAATTGAAGGCATTTCTGACATAAGGGACGAATCAGATCGCACTGGGATGCGAATTGTTTATGAACTTAAAAGAGATGCAATTACTGACGTTGTCTTAAACAAGCTGTTCCAGTATACTCAGTTACAGACTTCATTCAGTGTTAATAATATTTGTTTGGTAAAGGGCAGGCCTATGCTCCTTAACCTTAAACAACTGATTTTCTATTTTGTAGAGCACAGGCATGAAGTTGTGGTAAGACGTACTCAGTTTGAACTCACTGAGGCTGAAAAACGTGCCCACATTCTTGAAGGATTGTTGATTGCCCTCGATCATATAGATGAGGTGATTGCTCTTATCAGGGCTTCTAAAACTCCTGAAGAGGCTAGAACCGGATTGATTGAGAAGTTCACTCTCACAGAAATCCAGGCAAGGGCCATTCTTGATATGCGCTTGCAAAGACTTACCGGTCTTGAAAGAGATAAGATTAAGGAAGAGTATCAGGAGCTGATGAAAATGATTGATTATTACAAAGCAGTTCTTGCCAGTCAACCAATGAGAATGGAGATTATCAAGAATGAAATGCTGGAAATTAAGGCAAACTACGGTGATGAGCCAAGGACTAATATTATTTATAATGCCAGCGATTTCAGAATTGAAGATACTATTGCCGATGAAGACGTTGTGATTACAATATCTCATATGGGTTATATTAAGCGTACTCCTCTTACAGAATACAGAAGACAAAATAGGGGAGGCCGTGGTGCAAAAGGCTCTGATATCAGGGATGAAGATTTCATTGAATTTGTATATATTGCTTCGGCTCATGATTATATGCTGTTCTTCACTGAAAAGGGTAAAGCATATTGGTTAAGAGTTTTCGAAATCCCGGAAGGTACAAAACAGTCAAAGGGCAGGGCTATCCAGAATATAGTTCAGCTTGATGCAGATAACAGGGTTAAGGCAATTTTGAATGTGAAAGACCTTAAGAATCAGGATTTCATCGAAAACAATTATATTATCCTCTGCACTAAGAAAGGTGTTATCAAGAAGACTTCATTAGAAGCTTATTCCCGCCCACGCCAAAATGGTATAAATGCCATTACAATTCGTGAAGGTGACCAATTGCTTGAAGCAAGATTGACTAACGGAAGCAATGAAGTTATAATGGCACTTAAGTCGGGTAGGGCTATTCGTTTTAACGAGAGAGATGTTCGTCCGATGGGTAGAAATGCTTCAGGTGTTAGAGGCGTAATGCTTAATAATGAGGAGGATGAGGTAGTTGGCATGATCTGTATGGAAAATGACAGCTATGATATTCTTGTAGTTTCTGAGAATGGTTATGGCAAGAGGTCGAAACTCGATGATTACCGTATAACCAAGAGAGGTGGAAAAGGTGTCAAAACTATAAATATTACCGAGAAAACAGGAAACCTTATTTCAATTGATTCTGTGACCGACAAAGATGACCTGATGATCATCAACCGGTCGGGTTTGTTAATTAGAATGGCTGTTTCTGATTTACGGGTAATGGGTCGTGCAACTCAGGGAGTAAGGTTAATCTCATTAAGGGACAATGACCAGATTGCCGCCGTTACGAAAGTTGATGAAGACCCGACTGAGAATGATGAATTAGAGTCAACTGATATCGTTCAGGATTCAACTTCAGTTTTGCAGTCAGATGAGCCATTATTATCAGAAGAAGAGATGCAGGATGAGGAAATATTAGATGACGAAGAAGAGGAAATAGATGAGGAAATCATTGAAGATGAAGACGAAACGGAGAATGACGAAGAAAATCCGGATATTGATTTATAATTTTGGCCCGTATATTGTTATGAACAAATAAACAACATACATTTGCCGACTAAATAAAGATAATCTTTAGAAACAAAAAAAATGAAAAAATTAACTGTAGTTTTTATTCTATTATTCGCAATGGGTAGTGCTTTCGGACAAAAAGCATTAAGAACCACAGCATTTAACTATTTGCGTAAAGGACAATTGGATAAGGCTTTGGAAAGCATTGAACCAACTGTTTCTGATCCGACCACAATGAGTGACCCAAAGACATGGTTCTACAGAGGCAATATCTTTCTACAGATACACATGAGCGAAAATCCTGATTATAAAAACCTTGACCAGGATGCACTTACAAAAGCCTACCAATCATATCAGAAAATGTTGGAGCTAGATACCAAAAAGGAGTATTACACTGAGGCAATACAAAACATGCTGGTAGTAAGTGAACAGCTTTATAATCAAGGTGTACAGGAGTTCCAGAATGCTAAATACAACGAAGCAATGAGTGCTTTTGAGCAAGCTATAGCAGTTTCAGCTTCTTATGGTTCAATTGACACACTGGCAATCTTTAACGCCGGTCTTTCTGCTGAAAATGCAAAAAACAATGCCAAGGCTATTGAGCACTATTCAAAAGTTATTGAGTTAAATTACCCTCAACCATTGATTTATAGCTCTTTAGCTAATGTTTATTTAGCTGAAAAGGACACTACAAAAGCTTTTGACGTTATAAAACAAGGTAGAACCAAGTATCCACAGGAATTCGCACTTCTTATTACAGAAACCAACATGTATCTGGGTTCAGGAAAAACTGAATCAGCAATGGCAAACCTTCAGGAAGCTGTTAAAACTGATCCTTTAAATCCAACAATTCATTATGCTGTAGGTGCTTCATACGACCAGATGGGAAATAAAGAAGAAGCAATTAAAGCTTATAATAAGGCAATTGAGCTAAAACCAGATTATTTTGAGCCAAACTATAACTTAGGTGCTCTTTATGTTAATAAAGCCGCTTCAATTATTGATGAAGCCAATAAGTTGAAA
This sequence comes from Bacteroidales bacterium UBA5507, assembly GCA_002426195.1. GTDB lineage: Bacteria > Bacteroidota > Bacteroidia > Bacteroidales > Lentimicrobiaceae > Lentimicrobium. The sequence continues at coordinate 106,862 of DIOT01000047.1, forward strand.
CTTAATGACCCGAATTATGATGTGATGAAAGCTGATGCTGATAAATTGTTAGAACAATCATTGCCTTATCTTGAAGTAGCAACCCAACTTGATCCGAAAGACCAAAGTACATTATTAGCTCTGAAAGAAATTTATACTCGTTTGAGTATGTACGAAAAATTAAAAGAAGTTAACCAAAAATTATCTGAACTTTAAGCCTGGACAAGTATCTAAGCTTTGAGTTAAGTACGGATAAATAATTACATTAAAAGCTTAAAAGCCGGGTTTAGAATCCGGCTTTTTTAATTGATATAATATCTGAATAATTTGCGTTATGTCAAATAGGGTATTCTATCATGTCTTCCACTTCTTTTATCTGTTGTGGATAATTTCGTAGCTGAATGACCCATTATCTGCAAATTAAAGTGCATGGTAGCTATCTTAACAGAAGAATTTGTATGCTGTGGGATTCAGGAATTGCTTGTCAAGCCAATAATAAATTATTATTAGAAATGGTGTTAGTATCATCAATGAAGCTGTTAATGAGTTCATATTGATATACGCTTTATCTGGTATGACTATTTAATTATCTTTGAACCGTTTTGACTGTTGTTTGTTTGGCAATAACTTTTAGACATCTATATGCAAAATCCAATTCCTTTACTCGTTGAACGCGATCCTTGGTTAACTCCTGTAACAAGTTATGTTATAGATCGCATTAACAGGTTTTATAGCAGGTTGAATGGTATAGAGCAAAATTTCAACTCAATAGCGGATTTTTCTGATAGATATAAGTATCTGGGTATCAACTTCGACGAATCGCAAAACGGTTGGTACTATCGTGAATGGGCTCCTGAAGCCTATGGTCTGTTCCTTGCAGGTGACTTTAATGACTGGAACAACCGCTCCCATCCACTTAAGAAAGATGATGACGGTGTATGGGAAATTTTCCTTGATTACGACATATATAAGGACCGTTTTGTCCATGGTAGTAAGATTAAGGTGTGGATTGAAGCAAAAAATGGATTTTTGCCACGCATTCCAGGCTATATAACACGGGTAATTCAGGATGATGATACTAAGAATTACTCAGGTCAGCTATGGTTTAATAAATTCGAATGGGACTCCCCTGCTGAACAGCATAAAATCTCCAAACCTCTGTATATCTATGAATGCCACATAGGTATGGCACAGGAAAAGGAAGGTATTGGCACTTATAAAGAATTTGCCAATAATAACCTGCCATGGATTAAGGAGCTGGGATACAACGCAATACAAGTAATGGCCATTCAGGAACACCCCTATTACGGGTCTTTTGGGTATCATGTTTCGAATTTCTTCGCTCCTTCCTCTCGTTTTGGGACACCCGAAGAACTGAAATACCTTGTTAATAAGGCTCATAATATGGGAATTTCAGTAATTATGGACATAGTCCACTCCCATACTGTGAAGAATGTAAATGAGGGCCTTAATCAATTTGACGGATCGGAAACACAGTATTTTCATTCAGGTGACCGGGGTATTCATCCTCAGTGGGACTCCCTGCTGTTTGATTATGGGAAAACTGAGGTCATGAGATTCTTGTTGTCGAATATAAAATACTGGATTGAAGAGTTTCGGTTTGATGGATTCCGCTTTGATGGTGTAGGTTCAATGATGTATTTTCATCATGGTAATATTCAGATTAACGGTCCGTTGGACTATTTCATAAATGGAGCTGAATGGGACGCAATAACATATCTTCAGCTTGCGAATTATCTTGTAAAGCAAATTAATCCGAATGCGGTTACTATTGCTGAAGATGTAACAGGAATGCCAGGATTAACATTTCCCATTGAAGATGGTGGAATTGGATTCGATTACAGGCTCGGAATGGGTATCCCCGACTTCTGGATTAAACTACTTAAGGAAACAAGGGATGAAGACTGGAGCGTTCATGAAATATGGAAGGTATTGAATGACAGAATACCCGGAGTTAATACAATTGCTTATGCAGAATCACACGACCAGGCATTAGTTGGTGATAAAACCCTGGCCTTCTGGTTGATGGATAAATACATGTACTTCCATATGGGCGTTGAGGATGACAATATAGTAATTGACAGAGGCATAGCTCTACATAAGATGCTAAGGTTTTTAACTCTTACATTGGGTGGGCAAGCATATCTCAATTTCATGGGAAATGAATTCGGGCATCCTGAATGGATTGATTTTCCAAGGGAAGGAAATAACTGGAGCTATTTCTATGCAAGAAGGCAGTGGTCGTTAAAAGATAATACAGATCTGAAGTACCACTATTTGTCGGATTTTGACAAAGCAATGATAAGCTTATCGAAAGAAAAAGGTATTCAGGATTATGAATTTGCTGATCAACTGAATCTTGATGAGACAAACAAGACGATAATTTTCAGTAAAAATTCACTAATTTTTGTTTTTAACTTTCATCCTTCAAAAAGTATATTTGATTATAGTTTTAATGTGTCTTTTCCCGGAACATATAGAATCGTTCTTTGTTCTGATAGTAAAAAATTCGGAGGACAAGGAAGGATTGATGAGTTAATGGAATATCCGACTTTTTATAATGAAGAACTTAATAAAAACACATTAAGGATATATTTAACTCAAAGGACAGCAATAGTGCTTGAAAGAAAAATGTAGATCAGATAAATTTGCAAAATTGAAAGTGAATATTAACAGTGAAATAATTGTAGGAGTTAATAAAATTTAACATATAGCTATTGTGATTCTAACAATTTCTATCATAATATTGCATAACAGTAACAATACTCATATATGGAACGTAAACGATTGGTTGTCAGTTATAACAATGTAACCCCTGAAGTAATGGATGCAATAAGAAAAAAGTATCCCCTGGGTTATACCAACCATGTCATAAAAGTCAAAACCAAGGGGGAAGACTTTTTTTATGCTATAACGGTTGACACTGATGAGGCCAGTTATCTTATAAAAGTACCTGTTAAGATAGATACAAAAGGGATATCTGATGATGATGCATTAGAAGATATCAATGATGAAAAAGAGGAAGATACTTTTACCGAACCAGAACCAATAGAACCTGAAGAATAAACCTTATAAAAACAAGAAAGGAAACTACTCTTCACAAGTGGTTTCCTTTCTGATTCACAACCAATCGTAACTGGATGTAAACCTCAGGTTATTGTTTCGGTGCTCGCAACCATCTGTTTCGTAAAACAAACCGTTGTTTACTTTTTTAGTCCTCACTTAGCAGTGATTTCTAACAAGTCAGGTTCTTTGTTTTCCGGATTAAAGGTTAACTTTTTAGGGCCACTTCAATTAATCCTGTGAAAACCTTTCAGATAATTAAGTTTCCTTTCGGCCTTTTACTAACTTACTCGCCTGATTCTCACCGTATCGTTCGCCTGATGTATCAAAATTACGAAAATCAAGACCCTTTGTCAAGTGTTTTTTGAATTATTTCATCAACTTTAAACTAACAGGAGTTATTAACAATTGTTAATAACTATCTTTCCTATTAAAATCAAGGCTTTCAGTGAGTTGTGCTTATGTTATTAACAATTTTTCGGTCGCATTTACCGTTTTTAAATGTCTTGGCTCGAGGAAAATTCTTCCTGTACAATTGATTTTTACTACTTCACAGGCGATTGTCCCATCCGGTAATATTCCACCTTCATAACCCGGTTGATAATCAATAAAATGCCGGACTGAAAAAGGATCTTCAACGACCATATATTCTTTACCATCCTCGAGTTTTACCAGTTTCCTGAATATAAACCGATAAGTTTTTCCCTGTTCTAATCTTGCAGCCCTTGTATTATAGGAAAATGTCTCCATTTGTTTAGTTTAATCGTCTTACTCTGGTAACACCTTTCAGAGCTTCGAGTTTTTTCATCAAAGAGTCAATATGCCGCGAATCTCTTACACTTACTTTTATGTAACCTTCGAATGTGCTCTTGTTGCTATTGAAAGATATGTTCCGCACATTCACTTTTAGCTCCTTCGACAAGAGTTCGGTGATAGAATTGAGTATTCCAAGCTGATCAATACCACTAACCTGTATAGAAGATAAGAAATGTGATCCTTCAGCGACCTTGAACCATTCTGCTTTCATCACTCTGTATGGGTACCGGGCTCTTAATCGTGGTGCATTGGGACATGTATTCCTGTGAATTTTAATTCCACCTGCTGCCATCACAAATCCAAATATCTCATCTCCCATCACAGGATTGCAACATTGTGCCAGTGTAAAACCTTTGAACTCTGATTCTTCATTTACAAGAATAGTATCCTCTGTGGACTTAACAGTTTGTGTTGCTGTTATTTCTTTGGCGATTGGCAGTTCAGCTTGCTCCTTCCCTTTTCCAACCAGGACTTCTTTGATTGTTGACGGATCAATTTTGTTATCAGCTACCTGCTGGTACAATTCAAGTGAATTGTCGAATTTGAAATAGTGGATAAGTTTGTTAATCTGTTCATCATTAAATGGAAGCTTTAATTGGCTTATTTTGCGTCGTACAATGTCTTTACCAATTTCAGCATGCTTAAATTCAGCTTCCTTTATGTATCTCTTTATTTTGTTTTTTGCCTTCGAGGATGTTACCCAGTTGAGCCAGTCGCGGTTTGGTGTCTGGTTTTTAGATGTCAGGATCTCAACTGTGTCGCCATTTTTTAGTTTCTGCCTGATAGGCACTATTCTCTGATTGACTCTACCGCCAGAACATTTAGAGCCTACAACTGTATGTAATTCGAATGCAAAGTCGAGAACAGTTGAACCCTCTTTGAGTTTTATCAAATCCCCATCGGGTGTAAACACATAAATTGTGTTGTCAATTTTTGGCTCTCGCTTCTTTTGATCAACAAGTTGGTTTTCATCGTAATTGGGATTCTCAAGTATCTGTCTGACAGAGTTTAGCCAGTTAACAGTATCAATATTACCCTTACCTCCTTTGTATCGCCAGTGAGCAGCATTACCGAATTCAGCATCTGTGTCCATCCTCTTTGACCTGATTTGTACTTCAACCCACCTGCCGGATTTATCTTTCACCGTAATGTGGAGCGATTCATAGCCATTTGGCCTTGGAACTGTTATCCAATCTCTCAGACGTGAAGTATCAGGTTCATAAAGGTTTGTCACGATGGAATATATCTTCCAACAATCGCCTTTTTCGTTTAATTGATCACTGTTAACAATAATTCTTATTGCAAAAAGATCAAAGATTTCTTTAAAAGGAATATTTTGGTTAACCATCTTGTTGCGAACGGAAGTAACGGATTTAGTCCTGCTTTTGATGGTAAAATCAATATTCATCCTTTTAAGCTCATTTTCAACCGGTTCAATGAACTTCTTTATAAAGTCGTGGCTTTTGCTAACCTCCCTTTGAATTTCAAGAGATAGTCTGTTATATTCATGAGGTACCTTTATTTTGAGAACAAGTTCTTCTAATTCGGATTTTACCTTGTACAAGCCAAGCTTATGAGAAAGTGGTATATAGATATTCTCCGTTCTGCTTAGAAGGTTTAATAAGTCATCTTGGCGTATAAATGATTCAAATTTGCGAAGTTGGTATTGTGTCTCGGCCAATGAGATCAATAATGCCCGTACATCATTCGCTATATTTAAAATAATGCCTGTAAAATTATCGGCGTTGGTAATAAGTCTTTCAACCAGAAGTTTAGATATCTGTTGATAGCTGGTTACGATTGAAAGAGAATCATGAATGCGATTATCTTTAAGAAACTGATTAATTGCACTATCTCCGGTATCAGTCTTAATGAACAGGGTACTTATTACAGAAGTAAGTCCCAGATTGAATTCTCTTATAACAATGGGTACAAGATTGGCTACATAATTAATGGTTGATTCATTAGTTTTAGAAACGCCATTATTGTAGTAACCGCACAGAAGTTTGAATGCCTTGTTAAGAAGGATTCGGTCCTCTTTATTTAACTGCAGTGGTTCGCAAGCGTGAATAAGGTCTTTGTATATACTGTTGTATTTCACACCAATTTGCTTCTAATTACTATAACAAAGTTAACAAGCTCATAGATTAAAAAAGCGCCCTTAAATTAAGGGCGCCTGAGGATTATTTTATCGGAGTTTCCGGCCCCTTTGGCCCTTGTTTGGGTTTTGGTGGTTCAGATATTGATTCACGCATTTTCGTATCGGCCTGAATATTCTGGAACTTATAGTAATCCATTATTCCCATATTGCCTGAACGGAAAGAATCAGCCATAGCCAATGGAATCTCAGCTTCTGCCTCAATAACTTTAGCTCTTGCTTCCTGAGCTTTTGCTTTCATTTCCTGTTCTAGTGCTACAGCCATTGCTCTTCTTTCTTCAGCCTTGGCCTGTGCAATATTTTTATCGGCATTAGCCTGATCCATCTGTAATTGAGCACCGATATTCTTTCCAACATCAATATCAGCAATATCAATTGATAGGATTTCAAATGCTGTTCCTGAGTCAAGTCCCTTGGATAATACTACTTTTGAAATGGAATCGGGATTTTCAAGTACCTGTTTATGAGATTGTGCCGAACCGATTGAGGATACAACACCCTCCCCTACTCTTGCAAGAATAGTTTCTTCACCGGCACCTCCGACAAGCTGCTTAATATTAGCCCTGACAGTAACACGTGCTTTTGCAATCAGCTGGATACCGTCCTTTGCGACGGCGGCTACAGGCGGTGTATTGATAACTTTAGGATTTACAGACATCTGAACAGCTTCAAATACGTCTCTTCCGGCAAGGTCAATTGCTGTCGCTGCTTTAAAATTCAATGGAATATTTGCTTTATCAGCCGAGATTAGCGCATTGACCACCAATTGGACTCTTCCGCCGGCAAGATAGTGGGCTTCAAGCTCATCGCGTGTGATTGACAGACCGGCTTTTGTAGCATTAATCATTGCTGTGACAATAACTGATGGTGGTACTTTCCTCCAACGCATAAAGACTAATTGAAGGAGTGAAACTCTAACACCTGATAAGAGGGCTGAAAACCAAAGTCCTACAGGAATAAAATACAGTATAATCCATAATCCGATTATGGATGCTACAATAATGGCTAATACTAATAATACGCTTGATTCCATCGTTTATTTATTTTCGTTTAACAAAGATTTTGTTGTCTTCTATTTTGCTTATTACAAGCTCTATTTCAGGATCAATAAAGTCACCATTTGTATGTACCTCATACAAATTGTCATTAAAAATTGCAGTTCCCGCCGGGGATATTCTCGATACCGATTTACCCAAATCGCCAATCTGCAGTTCTTGTTTTTCTATTTCATTTACTCTTCCGTCAATGCTTGTTTTCAGCATCATCCTGTTCCATGTATTTGACTTTAGAGCAATACCTACAACCACGGCCATTAGTACCGCAGTGGCAATAATTACAATATTTCCGGTTGCGGTACCAAGAATTGCATACGATTGCCAAACCGATACAACAATCAGAATACCACCAACTACCCCGAAAAACGAGGTTCCTGGTACAACAAATATTTCAAGGAGCAATAATATAAGTCCCAGTAATATCAATAAAAGTATTAATGTCAGCGACATGTTATGTTAGTTTATAATTCAATTGAAACTGTTAATCCTTTATTGGTAAGTTGCTCATATTTAGGCTTGAGTTCACTTAAAGTTCCTGAAATAACGCCACATTTTCCCTTTTCATGGACAATAAGGGTAATTTGCTCAGCTTGAATGATTTCAAGTTCGCAAATATTAATTAAGCAATTGATAACGTAATCGAATTCATTGATATCGTCATTATAAAGCACAAGCTCATATACATCCGTAACAAGCTCTACTACCTCAACTTTCTCAATTGTTCTCTCTTTAGTCATACTCCACTTCGCAAATTAATGCATAAAATTAAGCAAAATACACATGTTATGGTGGAGTAAATTAATAATTTTGGTTGTTAATACCTGTATTTTAACAGATTCCATGCATACTAAGTATAAAACGTTCATTAATGAACTAAAGGATGCTCTTGATAAACCGTTGCCCGGTTCATATGCACATGAACTTGTAATGCCCGAACACCGCAAAGGAATGCTTCAAAGTCAGTATAAAATGTCAGCGCAGCTGAGCAGTGTTGCGATATTATTCTTTCCGGGCAAACATGGTGTACCAAATATTGTATTTATTAAAAGGGTAGAATATAAAGGAGTACACAGTGGCCAGATTTCATTTCCCGGTGGTAAATCAGAAAAGTCTGATAAAGACTTGTATGAAACCGCATACAGAGAGTTATTTGAAGAAATTGGTGTAGAGCGTCAATCGTGCGAAACTCTTGGCTTGTTGACTGAGTTGTTTGTACCTCCCAGTAATTTTATTATAAATCCTGTAGTTACAGCAATGCAGGAAGTGCCGATTCTCAAGATGGATCCCCGTGAGGTTGCTGAGATATTGACAGTCCCATTTGATTTTTTCATGGAATCAAATGCCGTAAGTATGAACGAGGTTATCACTTCTGATATGATGTCGATGAAAGTTCCCGGCTACATGGTGAATAACCACATTATTTGGGGCGCCACAGCTATGATTCTGAGTGAGTTGCTGCAAGTAGCCAGAAATACTTCAAGATACGGCAATGTATAGCCGGAGCTACAAGCTATTTCCAAATCTAAATTGCCAAGCCTATTGGATGATTATTTCACTTGTTATTTTTACCGTACTCTGAAGCATTGCTGTTACACCACAATACTTTTCCTGGGATAAGTCAATAGCCCTCTGGAGCTTGCTGGTATCAAGATCTTCACCTGTAAAAATGTATTTCAGATGGATTGATTCATAAACTTTAGGGTGAACATCAGTCAGACTTCCTTCAAGAGCTATTTTGAGGCCTTTAATTTCGACTTTCATCTTCTGAAGGATCTAGAATGATGTCTACAGCTGTACATCCGCCCAATGCCGCCAAAATGAGCATTTTGGGTCTTATACCTCTATTCTGTCCACCTGCCTCGAAAGGAGCATCAATAATAATGCTATTATCATCACCTTCAGCCCTGAATGCTAAACCATCCAGCCAGTTCACTTCTACTTCATGTGTCATGATCAATTCGTATTAGAAATTATTAAACTTCTGTAAATATACGAGTTACTTCCTGACCGGTTTTAGGAAAGCTTCTTTCCCGGGATACCAGAGCTTTTCCTGCGCAACTTCCTGGGTAAATGTGAAGTAATGCATAACAGCCTCAGTGCATAACTCATTTTTGCTATTATATAAATAGGTATCAATAATGGCAATGTTGCGTTTCATCTCACGAAGCTTTGCTTTCAGATAGATAGTGCCTTCGTTTGTTTTGACTGCTTTACGGAGTTTCACTTCCATTTCGCATGTGACACCTGATGTGTCAAGTTTAACAAAAACAATCCAACTTGCAATTTCATCAAGCATGGTTGCCTGAATTCCACCATGTAATGTATCCAACCATCCTTGAAAATGATCAGAAGGCTCCCATTCAGCAGTAACGAATTCTCCTTCTTCTTTAAACTTAAGCTGTAATCCATATGGATTGTCGGGTGAGCATCCAAAACACTGATATCCTTTAAGGTTTACAAAAGGATTGAATAATTTTCTTTCCATAAAAGCTAATTATAAAACAGGCTCTGCATAAAGATCGTATGTGTCCCAACCTGTAACTTTTACATTCATTATTTGCCCTGCCTCAGGAGTAAAATTATGATGTTTTTCCGGGTCTATTTCTATAATCACATCATTGTCGACTTCAGGTGAATCATATTCAGTTCTTCCAATCCACTTTCCGTTTTCCTCTTTATCAATGATAACCTTAAGTATTTTACCATGTAATGATGCATTGTGGGCTTCTGATATTTCCTGTTGAAGTGACATCAGTTGTTCCGCTCTTCTTGCTTTAACAGCGGGTCTGACATTGTCCTCCAATTTATAGGCAGGGGTGTTTTCTTCATGGGAATATGTAAAAACTCCCAGTCTTTCGAATTTCGTTTGCCTGACAAACTCTTTTAACTCGTTAAATTCCTCTGTAGTTTCACCGGGATATCCAACAATCATGCTTGTACGAATTGCAATTCCTGGCACCTTTGTCCTCATTTTATCAATGAGTTCGCGTGTTTTATCACCACTCAGCCCCCTTTTCATTGACTTGAGAATGCGATTGTTAATATGCTGAAGTGGTATGTCGATATAGTTGCAAATTTTGTTGTTATCCTTCATAACATCAAGAACTTCCATAGGGAATCCTAAAGGATAAGCATAATGGAGCCTTATCCATTCAATACCCTGAACTTGTGACAATTTCTCAAGCAGGTTTGAAAGGTACTTTTTTCCGTATAAATCAACGCCATATGATGTAAGATCCTGTGCAATAAGCATTAATTCTTTAACTCCGATGGATGCCAGGAATTGAGCTTCTCTGATAAGATCTTCAATAGTTTTTGAAACATTACCACCTCTGATTGAAGGAATGGCACAAAAAGCACATTGATGATCACAACCTTCAGCTATTTTTAAATAAGCGTAATGTGCTGGAGTTGTTATGATTCTCTCACTTATAAGTTCTTGACGAAATGGTGCATTAAGGTCCTGTAGTAGCTGGTTTAGGTCGTTTACTCCATAAAACTTGTCAACTTCAGGTATCTCTTTAATGAGATCTTCTTTATAACGTTCAGAAAGACAACCCATCACATACAGTTGTTCTATTTTTCCGATATTTCGTAATTGTGCCCAATGGAGGATAGTGTTAATAGACTCCTCTTTAGCATCATTGATAAAACCGCAGGTGTTAATTATAACGACGTTGGAATTACTTCCCGAATCGTATGATATATCAAATCCTGCCGCCTTAAGCTGACGAAGCATAAATTCCGAATCGACAAGATTTTTTGAGCACCCCAGGGTGATAACGTTTACAGATTTATTATTGACCAGTTTTGTTTTCAAAGTATGAAGTATTGGATTACAAGCTAGTTATCTCACAAGAGATAGCTGCTGTTGAGTAAACAAAATTAAATAGTTTCAAAAGATAACAGACACTTGTTTTAACAGAAAGGTTAGCTCAGGATTTAAACAATGAATCTACAAACTCTTCTTTAATAAAAGGCTGAAGATCAGTCATCTTCTCTCCTATCCCGATGTATTTTACAGGAATTTTGAATTGATCGCTTATACCAATCACAACACCTCCTTTAGCAGTTCCATCGAGCTTGGTGAGTGCTAAAGCATTCACTTCTGTGGCAGCTGTAAACTGACGGGCCTGTTCAATCGCATTTTGCCCAGTGGAAGCATCGAGAACAAGAAGCACCTCATGAGGTGCATCGGGAATTAACTTGGTCATAACCTTACGAATTTTTGAAAGCTCATTCATAAGATTAACCTTGTTATGCAATCTTCCGGCTGTATCGATTATAAGAACATCAGCCTGGCGAGCGATTGCAGACTTTAATGAGTCGAAAGCAACAGAAGCGGGATCGGCACCCATACCCTGAGTTACACAAGGCACCCCAACTCTTTCTGCCCAGATTTCGAGTTGAGATACTGCAGCTGCTCTGAAAGTGTCAGCAGCACCAAGCACAACACTCTTACCTGCACTTTTAAACTGGTGTGCCAATTTACCGATAGTAGTCGTTTTACCAACACCGTTGACCCCAACGACCATTATTACATAAGGATCATGGCGTTTAGGGAAATCAAAATCTTTGATTAGGTTAGGATGCTCGTTTTCATTCAAAAGTCCTACGATCTCATCACGCAGGATATTGTTAAGTTCATTAACTCCAAGATATTTATCAGCTGCAACGCGTTTTTGAATACGATCGATAATTTTTAAGGTAGTTTCAACCCCAACATCAGATGTTACAAGTATTTCTTCAAGATTATCAAGGACATCGTCGTCGACTGTTGACTTACCAATAATAGCTTTAGAGATCTTACTGAAGAAACTATCTTTAGTTTTCTCAAGACCTTTATCAAGTTCTTGCTTTTTATCTTTAGAAAAAAAGGAGAATAAACCCATTATGATGCTAAATGAAAAATGTCTGACAAAATTAAATAAAAGAAGCAGACCTTAGTATAAATAAAAACAGGGTCTTTCCCATATAACAAGAAAAGGCCCTGTTTGAAATTTATCTTAGAGAATTATTTTTTTGCAAGATAATCTTTTACCTGCTCATTAGGGATGATAGCTTCTTTAAAAGAATAGGCACCAGTTTTTTCTGACCTAACCATTCTGATGACTTTTGCGTAATCCTTACCTGATGAAGTTCTTAGGGTTGCAACAACTTTCTTTGCCATGGTGCTTTATTATTTAATTTCTTTATGAATAGTCACTTTACGGAGGATTGGATTGTACTTCTTAATCTCAAGTCTCTCAGGTGTATTTTTCTTATTTTTGGTAGTAATATACCTTGAAGTACCCGGCATTCCGCTGGTTTTGTGCTCTGTACATTCTAAGATTACCTGAATCCTAGCTTCTTTGTTCTTCTTAGCCATTGTTGAAAAGCCTTTTTATTTTTAGGACTGCAAAAATACAAAAAATATTGTATCTTCCAAATGTTGCAGTAAAAAATCTGCCTTATTTTTGTCAATCCAGAATTCTCGAATATTTTTCTTCAAATAAACCTATGTAATGCAGTGGGATCTCTACATAAAAAGCTTTCGTGCCTGGCTCAGGATTGAACGCTCAATGTCAGCAAACACTGTTGAGGCTTATTGCCGGGATATACAGAAACTTGCTGATTATTTGAATAATACTTCTAAAATTCTTCCGGCAAATGTACAGCTTTCCCATCTTCAAAGTTTTGTTAAGGATTTAGCTTCTCTCGAAATTGAGCCAACCAGTCAATCGCGTATAATATCGGGAATCAAATCTTTTTACAAATTTCTTCTAATTGAAGGTGTTATAACCGATGACCCAACTGAGTTACTTGAAACACCTAAGAAAGGAAGGAAACTGCCTGATATACTGTCACAGGAGGAAATTGGTATGCTTATTAAATCTATTGACCTTAGTGATCCTCTCGGAGAAAGGAATAAGACAATAATAGAGACACTGTATGGGTGCGGTTTGAGAGTAAGTGAATTGTTAAATTTAAAGCTCACCGATATCTATGAGTTGGAAGGTTATTTAATAATTACCGGTAAGGGGAATAAGCAACGGATGGTTCCTATTGGTTCATGGATTTTAAATCAGATTGTCAGATACAGAGACCATATCAGGATCACATTAGATGTGAAATCTGAGTTTGAAAACATCCTATTCCTTAATAGGAACGGCAGAAAATTAACCAGGGCAATGATATTTGAGATAGTAAAAAGGCTGGCTGCTGCTGCAGGAATTCATAAGACAATTAGTCCGCATACATTCAGGCATTCATTTGCAACACATTTAGTTGAAAATGGAGCAGATCTCAGAGCTGTTCAGGAAATGCTGGGACATTCCGTAATAACAACCACAGAGATCTACACTCATTTAGACAGGGAATTCTTAAGGAAAAATATTCTTGGACACCACCCTCTCAATACTTGAAGATGCTTCCCATGTTATTAATCGTCATCATCCTCGTCGTCAAACTCTTCTATCTCACCGTCTTCATTAACAAAAACGCCCCAGTTAACAGTGATTAGTTCATTGTCCTGGAAATAGAAATCGATTAACCCTTCATCAAAAGAAACTCTTTTTTCTCCCCATTCTTCCACTTCTGAATCAACTTGGGTAAGTCCGTTCTCTTTCATGAGTTCGAGAATTTCAGTTTCATCCATTTCGAAAATTCTCTTTCCAAAGAGTGTTGCTTCAGGATTATCGGTTTCAAAGCAAGAAAGGACATGATTGTTTTTTCCTTCAAAGAAAATTGTAAGTCCTTCGTTATCATACTCCCAAAGAATGGTATCGAGTACTTCATCTATTTCATCTCCTTCTTCGCGAAGATTTCTGACTTCCTGAGGTTTACCAAGTGTTTTTTCAACTGCTGCAGGTGTATCACCAAATTTAAGGTCGTTTAGTCCTTCCAACAGAAGAATCTCTAAATTTACTTGTTCCATAACTGTTAATAAATTAATATAAGGTTTAATGTTTAATTAAATGGCGAGTTTGGCTCTTTTTTCATGTGATTGTATGCTAACCTACTAACAATTCCCGGGCAAAACTTATTAAGAAATACAGTAAATTTCCCTTCCCAGAATGTCAATACAAGAGAGTTTTTCTTCTTGATTGTAGCTTTTACAATCTTTCTTGCAGCAACTTCAGCCGGCATCATTTTATTTTCATCACGGGGCGTTTCACCTTGCTGTGAACCATCGGCAGTAAGTGCGGAATTACGAATGTTACTTGCTGTAAACCCTGGCGCAACAACAAGTACATGAACTCCTGTTTTGATATTCTCTGTTCGTATTGTGTCGAGAAAACCCCTGACTGCAAATTTTGAAGCAGAATATCCAGTCCTCCCTGGTAATCCAATATGCCCGGCAACTGAGATTATTCCTATTATACTTCCTTTTGTTGTAGTTATATATGGTAGCGCATACTTAGTACAGTATACAGTGCCCCAGAAGTTAACATCCATTAATTTTTTAAGAACAATCAAATCAGCGTCTTTGAATGCAGCTCTCATTGAGATACCTGCATTGTTAACCAGAATGTCGATTCTTCCCCATTTATTCACCGCAGCCTCTATTAAAGCTTTGCAGTTACTTTCGATGCTTACATCAGAGTTTGTTGCGAGTACTTCTATTCCATTATTGCTAAGTTGATGTGCTGCAGCATCAAGTTTGATTTGATCTCTTGCTGATATTACAATTTTAGCTCCTAATCTGCCAAATTCATTTGCCAGTGCTAATCCAATGCCTGAGCTGCCACCTGTAATTATTACAACTTTGTTTTTCACTTTTTGATATTTAGTAGTTGATATCTCCTTTTAGGATTAATCATTGGCTTACAACTGAATTAATGAAATCACCCATTTCTTGGAGTGCTAATGGTGAAATAGTTTGTTCGATTTTGCCATATTCCTGTGGCAGACCGGTGGAGCTTTCCTGGAATAGATGGTTTAGGCCTGGTAGCACTTTTATGATGGATTTATCGTTCCCTGCTTCTCTTAGTGCATTTTGAATGGCACTAAGGTTTTCATTTGAAGGGACTTGCAAGTCATTGGAACCAATAATGGCTAGAACCGGAATTGTAACTTTCTTTAAATCATCATATGGATTGTGTTTCAGAAAGAATTTCATCCATGGAGTAGTCATTTGAGATACCATTTGTTGAATGGCTAAATCAGCCTGAGTGCCTTTTGGTCTCTCATTTTCAGGAAATTCATTCATTACTTTCTTAAGATATTCAGATAAATCTTTCTTTAATGTTTCATCATCCTTTGAGTTTAATACAATGTCAAATCCGCCATTATTTAGCTGTCCTAGCTTACGAATCTGTTCATCAGACATACCCTGTGCTTTTCCAATAGCAGCCTGTTGCATTCTAAGAAGTTCATCACCCCTGACAGCACTGCCGGCCATCAAAACAATATAAGCGACATTCTGATTTCCATTAGCAATCGAACAAGCTATTATACCACCTTCACTATGACCAATTAAACCGATCTCATCCTTATTTACTTCCTTCCGAGTCATCAGATAATTGATGGCTGCTTCTACATCAGAAGCAAAATCAGCAGTTGTTGAAAGTTCAAAATTGCCTTTTGAGAACCCTGTTCCTCTGTCGTCAAATCTAAGTGTGGCTATCCCCTGACGGGTTAGAAAATCTGATAAAACAAGAAAGGGCTTGTGACCCAACAATTCTTCATTACGGTTTTGTGGACCACTTCCTGTTATCAAAATGACTGCCGGAAATGAACCTTCCTTTTCAGGAAGTGTCAAAGTTCCACTTAATTCAATTGAGCCCTTCTCGTTGATGAATGTAACTTCTTCAGTATAATATGGATATGGTTTTTGCGGTTCCTGAGGTCTGTTAAGGGCGCTTTTTAAAGGCATTTTTCTGTTAAGCTCAAGTGGAAAGGTCATTCCGCTTTGCTTAAATGTGCCTGATATTTTTTCACTCTCCGTTACTTTGCCTGTAAACTCAATGCCCGCATCTTTTAAAACAATATTCAGTTCATTATTAGTATAAGAAACGCTGGTTAAAGGTATACCTTTGACTCCCTGGTCGGGGCTATCCATTGTACCACTATATTGCTCACCATTTTGAGTAATATGAAAGACGATTGACAGTTCTGTACCCTGAACAGATAAAAGACCGTTCCACTGGCCAATTACATTTTGAGCAAATACATTTGTTAAGAATGTGGAAAACAATAAGATTAGGACGAGCTTTTTCATTTCTCAATATTTGTAAGGTTGAAGAAATTGATAAAGCAAACTTACGAAGTAATTGATTAAATTTGTCATGATGAATAAAAAGATACTTATTGAAATATGCGTGGATAATGCGGAATCAGCCTTATCTGCACAAAAAGGAGGAGCTGATCGCATTGAACTTTGTAGTGAATTGGGAGCAGGGGGATTAACTCCATCGAAAGGACTTATAGAATATCTCACAAGCAACCTTCAAATACCTGTTTTTGTTATGATCCGCCCGCGTAGTGGTGATTTTCTTTTCAGCAGGGCTGAATTTCAAATTATGAAGGCTGATATTTTTGCTGCTAAAGTAGCAGGTGCCGCCGGAATTGTCACTGGAATGCTGAACTCAAATTCGACAATTGACACGTGCAGGATGAAGGAAATAATTGATTGCGCAAGTCCCTTGCCCGTTACTTTTCACAGGGCTTTTGATATGGTGCAGGATCAAATTATTGCCCTGGAGGAATTGATAGAGCTTGGATGCAGCAGGGTGCTGACATCAGGTGGTAGTATCAGTGCATATGAAGGTAGAAATGTTATTACAGAACTTAATAATCTGTCACAGGGTAGAATTATTATTATGCCGGGTGCGGGAGTTAATGCACAAAATATCTCAGAATTAATTGAAACGACAAAATGTAATGAGTTTCATTTATCCGCCAGTTCACAATCACCTATAAAAGTGAAAAATTACAATGAACCGCTGGAGTCAGTATTTCCTCCCTCCTATCGTATAACAGATAATAATAAGGTAGAAGAAGTTTGTAGAACCGCAAATCCATTGACCAATTAAAACATTCCTGCTTTTGATTGTTCTACCTTAAAAAGCTGTCATGAAAATAACTTTCGATAGGATGTTACTTACTGAGTACCTTGAGGTTAAGGTGTTCACTCTAAAGAATGACTTTATGGAAGTGAAGATCATGGATTACGGAGGTATTGTAATGTCACTAAAGGTTCCTGACAGAGAAGGTAATCTTGTTGATGTTGCACTTGGTTTCAACGCTCCGGAAGATTATGTAAAAACTCACTATCTAAAGGATTGCCTCTATTTTGGTGCTATAATCGGCCGATACGCTAATCGTATCAGAGATGGCAGGTTTTACATCTCAGGAATTGAATATCAGCTTGACAAAAACAATGGGAATAACCATTTACATGGTGGCTATAAAGGCTTTGACAAAATTATATGGGATTCTGAAATAATTACATACTTTGATTTGGCAGCTTTGAGATTAACTACTACTAGTAAAGATGGCGATCAGGGATATCCGGGCAAACTGGATGTCAGTGTAATCTATTACATTGAGAATGAGAACGGCTTTGGAATTGACTATCGGGCATCAACTGACAAGACTACTCCTATTAACCTAACATGGCATGGCTATTTCAATTTATCAGGTGAAGGAAATGGCGACATACTGGATCATAATTTAAAGATTAATGCTTCGCAAATAACAGAAGTGACACCTTCAGGAATTCCAACGGGTAATATACTTCAGGTTACTAATACACCATATGATTTCACGGAGATGCGAAAAATCGGAGATCGAATAAAAGAAACACCTTCAGGTTATGACCATAATTATGCGAGGTTTCCTTATGGAGATCTGCCCAAAATAATTGCCATTGCACAAAGTGATTTAACGGGAATCGAGATGTCAGTGTGGACTACTCAACCGGGTGTACAATTATATACCGGCAATTCCTTTGATGGAACATTAATTGGCAAATCTGGTAACCGTTACTTTTCGCATTCGGGCTTTTGTCTTGAAACTCAACATTTCCCCGATTCTCCCAATAATCCTCATTTTCCAAGGGTTTTACTTGAACCTGGAGAAACTTTTCAGGAAAGCACAATTTATCGATTCGATGCTAAATGATTTCTATATTTGATGAAAATTGGAGAATGCAAGTCTCCTTAATCCATCACTTATAAATTCAATTATGCGTTATCTGATATCCTCATTGATTTGCACCTTGTTATGGTTGCTACCATTATTTTCGACCTCTCAAAACAATCCAACCGACTTTGTAAATCCGTTTATAGGAACAGGCGGACACGGACATACTTTTCCGGGTGCTACAGTGCCTTTTGGAATGGTACAATTAAGTCCTGATACACGATTGGAAGGCTGGGATGGTTGTGGTGGATACCATTATTCTGATGAATATATCTATGGGTTTAGCCACACGCATTTAAGCGGAACAGGAGTTCCCGACTACGGTGATATTTTACTGATGCCGTTCACAGGTGAAAACTTATGGAATAATGGGTATGACGGCAAACCCGGTTACAGAAGCAAATTCAGTCATAATGAGGAGTCTGCTTCTCCAGGCTTTTATCAGGTGCGCCTTGCTGATGATGATATTCATGTTAAACTGACAGCCTCTGCAAGAGTTGGATTCCACTCCTACTCTTATCCGAAAAATCAAACAAGAAAAGTAATACTTGACCTCGAGCACCGTGATGTAGTTACTAATTCCTGGGTAAGACAGGTTTCTCCTTTTGAGATTGAAGGGTACAGGGGTTCAACTGCCTGGGCAAATGATCAGCGTGTATATTTTGTAATAAGATTTTCTGATAGCATCCACAGTGTCACATATAATAATGAAGATTCAAAAAATGCGATTATGGCGGAACGTAAGGAAGGTAAGAGGATAAAGGTGATATATGAATTCGGAAGACAAAATGACAATAATTTACAGGCAAAAGTTGCATTATCAGCTGTCAGTACTGAAAATGCGCGTGAAAACCTTAATAATGAAATCGGGAACCTTGATTTTGAAAAAGTGAAGAATAATGCCCGCCAATTGTGGAATAATGAGTTAAAGAAAATAGTGGTAAGTGAAGAAAATGAAAAGAATTTGATTGTATTCTACACTGCGTTATATCATTGTATGGTAAGTCCCAATCTCTATTTGGATGTTAACAGTTCATACCTGGGGAGGGACTTGAAGGAGCACAAGAGTGACCATGATTATTATACTGTGTTTTCCCTATGGGATACATACAGAGCTTTGCATCCATTGATGACTATTATTGACCAGAAAAGGACAAACGATTTCATAAATACATTCCTGAAGCAATACAGTGATGGTGGATTGTTGCCTGTTTGGGAGTTGAGCGCAAATGAAACATATTGCATGATTGGGTATCATTCAATTCCGGTCATACTTGATGCATATGCAAAGGGAATAAGAAATTATGACACTGACCTTGCCTTGGAAGCTATGTTAAAAAGTGCTGAAAATGATCTTTTTGGGTTAAAATACTATAGAGAATTCGGGTTTGTTCCTGCCGAAAAGGAACATGAATCAGTTTCCAAAACCCTTGAATATGCATATGATGACTGGTGTATAGCCAAGATGGCTGAGTTAATGGATAAAAAGGAGATTGCGCAACAATATTACATTCGTTCGCAATCCTACAAAAACCTATTTGATCCTTCAACAGGTTTCATGAGAGCGAGAATGTATGGTGCATGGTATGAGCCATTTGAACCAAGAGAGGTTAACTTTAATTATACAGAGGCAAATAGCTGGCAATACAGTTTCTATGTACCCCATGATATGAACTACTTCATGAATATGCATGGAGGGAAAAACGGATTAAATGAAAAACTGGATGCATTATTCAATGCCCCTGTTGAAACTACAGGTCGTGAACAGTCAGATATTACAGGTTTAATAGGACAATATGCACATGGAAATGAACCAAGTCACCACATAGCATATCTATATAATTACGCTGATCAGCCCTGGAAAGCTCAAGAAAAAGTAAAATATATCATGGATAATTTTTATTCAGTTGAACCCGACGGTCTTATTGGTAATGAAGATTGTGGACAGATGTCTGCATGGGCCGTTTTGAGTTCACTGGGTTTTTATCCTATATGTCCGGGAAACAATCAATATGCAATTGGAGTACCCAGGTTTAAAGAAGCAACTATTAGTCTTGAGAATGGCCATAAATTCACTATAAAAGCTGAGAATGTAAATGATGAGAATGCTTATATTATAAGCGCGAAGCTAAACGGAATGACATATGACAAGGCATACCTGATGCATGATGATATTATGAAAGGAGGATTGCTTGAATTCGAAATGGGACCAAATCCTAATAAAAGTTGGGGCTTGAATTTTGATGCTGCAAGCTCTCATATCAGCAATGACAGGCTGATTGCAATTGCACCACTGATAAGAAACAGCATTTTCACGTTTAATGACAGTACGAAAGTTGAATTGTATAGTATTGATGATTCTGAGATCAGGTATACATTAAATGATTCCGAACCAGGTGAAGGTTCACTACTCTATACGGATCCTTTAATCATCAAAGAAAATACAACTATCAAATACAAAGCGTATAAAAAAGGATTTCTGCCATCACAAACGCAGGTTTCACAATTCACAATTGTGCCGGATGATATAACTCTCACACTAGTTTCACGTCCTGCAAGCCAGTACTCGGGTAACGGGGAGAATAATCTTGTGGATGGAATGAAAGGTAGCGAAGATTTCAGACTTGGAGGATGGCAGGGCTTCCAGGGTATTGATCTTGAGGCAATAATTGAAATTAAAGACAGTAGAGCTGTTAAATCAGTCAGTATAGGTTTCTTGCAAGATATTAACGCATGGATATTTATGCCTAAGAAAATAGAGCTATGGTCCTCATATGATGGCAAGTCTTTTAGACTGATAAGCGAATCTATTAATGAAATTCCAACTAATCAATGGGGTACTATAATTAATTATTATGACCTTCCTATTACAGGGATTTCAGGCCGATTTCTGAAAGTTGTTGCCCGAAATATTGGAGTTTGTCCTGAAAGCCATAAGGGAGAAGGGAATCCTGCCTGGATATTTGCTGATGAGATAATTGTAACATATTGATTGTTTGATCGCTTGGGAAAATGTACACTTTTAAAAGCAGAGTGTAAAATGTAAAAGATTTTTCCAAATGAAAATATGTATTGAAATATAGGCAATACAGCTGCAAAAATTTATTTGTTTTATAAATATTGATCGTTTAAATTTATGGCAAATTTCAGAGATCTGTTCACAAACGGACAGAGAAAAGGATATTTGAACGTATTCGTACATATTTTCTTTTAAAAATTTGGTATTGGATAATAAACTACTTACTTTTATAAATTATTTTAAACTTTAAAATCGCTATGAAAAAAGTACTTGTTGCAACTGATAAACCATTTGCTAAGGTTGCTGTTGATGGAATTCGTGAAATCATTGAAAATGCAGGTTACGAACTACAATTACTGGAAAAATATCCCTCACAGGATGAATTAATCAAAGCTGTTGAAAACGTAGATGCTGCTATTATTCGCAGTGATATCTTCGACAAAAAGGTTTTTGACGCTGCTAAGAATCTGAAAATTGTTGTAAGAGCAGGTGCAGGATATGATAATATTGAACTTGCTGCTGCAACTGAGCACGAAGTAGTTACTATGAACACTCCAGGGCAAAATTCTAATGCTGTAGCAGAGTTGGCTTTCGGTATGATGCTTTACATGGCGAGAAATGCTTTTAACGGTGCTTCAGGTTCCGAATTAAGAGGTAAAAATATTGGGATTCATGCATATGGAAATGTTGGTAAATATGTTGCAACCATAGCCAAAGGTTTTGGAATGAATGTTTTTGCATTCGATCCTTTTGTTAAGGCTGAAGACATGAAGAAAGACGGAGTTACACCTGTTAATAGTGACGAGGAATTATATACCAACTGTCAGTATGTTTCTCTTCATATACCAGCTAATCAACAAACAAAGAAATCAATCGGATATGATTTACTGAATAAGATGCCAAAGAATGCTGTTTTAGTAAACACTGCCCGTAAAGAAGTAATCGACGAAGAAGGTTTGATTAAGACATTTGAAATGAGACCAGATTTCAAATACCTTAGTGACATTGAACCAGAGAATAAATCTGAGATTGCCGAAAAATTTAGTGGCAGATTCTTATTTACCGCAAAAAAAATGGGTGCCCAGACTTCTGAAGCAAACGTAAATGCAGGTCTTGCTGCAGCACGTCAGATAGTTGAATTCTTCAAAAATGGAGTCACCACTTTCCAGGTAAATAAATCTGCTCAGAAAGTTAACTGAAAGTAGCCGGACATAAATCCGGCTACTTCAGAGTCATTATAGTACTCTTAACACACAACCAACCAAAACTATTAATTATGGACCACGAACTAGAAAAAGCTGTAACATTCTTCAGGTTTGAAGATTTACGCATCTATCACAAATCACTTGACTACATAGAATGGATTGCTCGAAAAACATTCAAGTTTCCCGTTGAAAGCCAGGCAGGTCTCACTTCAAGATTTAACATAGCAGCACAAGCTATAGCTTTAAACATTTCCGAAGGATCCGCAAGGAATAAGAACCAATTTATTTATTATCTAAAAATGGCTAAAAGTGCTGTTCGAGAATGCGTAGTATATACATCACTTGCAGGCAAACTTCATTACTTTTCAGATAAAGAGGTTGAGGAGTCACGTGGGCAGTTAATGGAAATGACAAAAATGATTGGTGCTCTTATTGGATCGCTTCAAAGAGCTGCTGATGTTAACATGGATGAAATGGATTAGTCCATTTTCCCAACTTTGGTTGATCTTTAGAGTACTAATATGAACGGTACCTCTTTTAATTTTTCTATTTAAAAATAATTATCCCGAAGCAATTCGGGATATTTTTTCATCTGAAATATATTCCTAATTTTGCCAAATGCATTGGCATAGTTAAGAATCAGAATTTCATTTATACATTTTATAAATCCATTGTAATATGGCAATTCTAAAACCGTTTAAAGGGCTCCGTCCTCCAAAATCTATTGTAAAAGAACTGGCTTCACGCCCTTATGATGTCCTTAATTCAGAAGAAGCTCGAGTTGAAGCTGATGGAAACCCTCATTCTCTACTCCACATTATTAAACCTGAAATTGACTTACCTGTCGGTATCGATGAACATGCTACCGAAGTTTATGAGCAAGCACGAATTAATCTTAACAAGTTTATCCAGAATAAGTGGCTTGTCCAGGATGATGAAGAGTGTCTTTATGTCTATGCTCAAACAATGAATGGCAAAACACAGTATGGTCTTGTTGGTTGTGCTGCTGTTGAAGACTATATGAACGGAATCATCAAAAAACATGAACTTACAAGGGCCGACAAAGAAGAGGATAGAATGAAACATGTTAGAATTACTAACGCTAACATGGAACCTGTTTTCTTTACTTATCCTGCCATGAAAGAGATTGATGACATTATTAGTGGAATTGTCAAAAACCAACCTGCAGAATATGATTTTACTGCAGATGATGGCTTCGGTCATCATTTCTGGGTAATCAGGGATCAGAGTATTATCACAAATTTGACTCACTTATTCAGTAAAGTACCATACACTTATGTAGCTGACGGACACCACAGAACAGCAGCTGCTGCTTTGGTTGGAAATGAAAAGAAAGTTAACAATCCTAACCACAGTGGAGATGAGGAATATAACTACTTCCTCGCTGTACACTTCCCTTCAAACCAACTTACCATCATTGATTATAACAGAGTGGTTAAAGATCTGAATGGCCTTACAGAATCTGAATTTATGACGAGATTGTCTGAAGTTTTTGAAATTCAGGAAGTTGGAACAGAAATTTACAGACCTGACAAATTGCACAATTTTAGCATGTACCTTAATAATAAATGGTATTCACTAACAGCTAAGGAAGGCACATTCAACGATAATGATCCGATTGGTGTACTTGATGTTACGATACTTTCTCAACTTGTACTCGACAAAGTTCTTGACATTAAAGACCTAAGAACTTCTAAACGAATTGATTTCGTTGGCGGAATCAGGGGTCTTGGCGAGCTTAAACGACGTGTTGACAGTGGTGAAATGGCTTTTGCATTCGCCCTTTATCCTGTATCACTTGAGCAATTGATCAATATTGCTGATACAGGAAATATTATGCCTCCTAAGACAACATGGTTTGAACCTAAATTAAGAAGTGGACTGGTAGTTCATTCTTTGGATTAACAATTAAAAAATTACAATTATGGAAAAAGAAGCAATTGTACTTGATGTTCTTGCCAAATCAGACGCTCCTTTGAAATCTGCTGAAATTGCAGAAATAGCTATGATTGACAAGAAAGATGTTGATGCCGCTATTAAGAAACTTAAAAAGGAAGAAAAAATAGTTTCTCCAAAAGTGTGCTATTATACTATTAAAAAATAAAAAAAACTGATTGAGAAAGGGGATCAACCGATCCCCTTTTTAATTGCAATTATATATCTAGCCTCGCATAAAGTCAATAACATTCCCCTTAATTTCATTTGTCAGCTGAATCTTTAATACTCATTGCATGTCCTTGCATATAGCATGCAAGCATTTTGAAGCTATTGGACTTCTAATATATATAATCGGTCAGAGAAATTGGCAATTAGAATAATAATGTTTTCTATTTAGACTATACCATAAAGGTATCTAGTGATTCTAAAAGAAGATGATACTGCACTGGTTTAATTATGAATGAATCGCAAAAACTTTTAACTGATTCTGCCTCATTTGATGAAGTTTGCAAAACCAAAGGTAACTCAGGGCTTTTAAGTTTAACTTCCTGTATAAATCTTTGAAAGTCTTGGTCAGAACAGTTATAATCAGTATATATCAGGTTAACTTCTGAATTTTCTTTCAGCACATTAAGGGCTTCGCTGCAATTGTATGTTCTGATAATCTTTGCTCCAGTACCTCCAATAATTGCTTTAAAGTAATTAAACGAAGCATCCTCCTTATCAATCACAACAATAACTTTGTCTTTCCATCTATCCTTAATAAGTAATCCTCTGGCAGTGTTTTCCTCTTCCTGGGGGTAATAAGGTATCTCAAAGCAGAAAGTAGAACCTATACCTTTTTCTGATTCGACCCATACTGTTCCTAGCATGAGATCAACAATATGTTTAGAAATTGCAAGGCCTAAACCGGTACCTTTTACTCTAAGTTCTTTGTTTTCTCCAACCTGACGAAACCTTGTAAATAATAATTCCTGATCTTTCTTTGAAATGCCTATACCGGTATCCTTCACTTTGAACAAGAGTCTGGTATCGATTAGCTCAACTGAAAAGTTAATAGTCCCTGAAGGTGTGAATTTTATCGCATTAGTGATTAAGTTGATCAACACTTGATTAAGTCTGTAAGGATCAGAAAGGAATTTTTTGTCTTCTAATCGTTTTTCTATTGTGTAACTTAATTTCAGATTTTCCTTATCTGCCTTCTTAATGTACTCGTGAGATAACTGGAAAACTTCATCAAATAGCTTACTTAAGCTGATATATTCAGGTTTAATGGTTAATTGCCCTGCTTCTATTTTAGCAATATCGATTATATCATTGATGAGATTAAGAAGTGAGTTTGCTGCAACATCAATATATCCGGCATATTCCTTTTGTTCCTCAGCACTTAATCCACCATCAGCAATGAGGTTAGAAAAACCAACAATGGAATTCATTGGTGTCCGTATTTCATGACTCATATTAGCCAGAAAAGCAGTCTTTAAACGATCAGATTCCTCTGCTTTTTCTTTCGCTTCTATATATCTTTTTTGTATTAATGCTTTATCGGTTATGTCTCTACTTATGCATAGAATTCCTGTTACTTCATTATTGCGGTTATGGACTAATGCTTTCACTGTTTCATGCAGTCGTCTTTTGCCGTTAAATGAAATCCACTCTTCATTTCGGATAGGAGCCCCATCTTCCAATATTTGTTGGTCATTGTTTGTATAAAACTCAGCAACCTCTTTTGGGAACAGTTCAAAATCAGTTTTACCTGAGATTTCCTGTTGTCTAAGACCGATATAATCTTCAAAAGCTTTATTGCACCCAACGTATCTGCTGTCTAAATCTTTAAAGAAGATCATATCGGGAATGGAGTTTATAACAGAAAGTAAAAGTGATTGCTCTTTTTCCAATGCTAGTCTGACTTCCTTAAGTTCAGTTATCATTTTGTTAGCTGAATTTGCAAGATTAACGAATTCAGTAGTATATAACTCCTGTACATTTATTGGTCTATAGGTATTACTTGCTTCATTGAAAAAACGTTCAAACTTCGACAAACCAAAGTTCATCCTCTTTACAGTTTGCCCAATAAGAAGAACTCCAATAGTAAGAATTAAAACAAGAGAGACCGAAAT
Organism: Bacteroidales bacterium UBA5507; assembly: GCA_002426195.1. GTDB lineage: Bacteria > Bacteroidota > Bacteroidia > Bacteroidales > Lentimicrobiaceae > Lentimicrobium. Next base: position 133,384 of record DIOT01000047.1, read on the forward strand.
ATTGGTTAAAGTCCTGAGTCTCTTGTCGTTTAAGATTTCTCTTTTAGCATTGATTACTTTGTCGATGTCATATGTATAAAAACCAGCTCCAATCACCCAGTCCCACTCGTCAATATACTTTATATAAGCAACCTTAGGCTCCATTCCAATTTTTCCAGGGCGGTGGTATTGGTATTCAACGAATCCTCCACCTTTTAACGCTCGATCAGATATTTTTAATCTTTCGTCTTCTGTGATAGCTATATTCTCAGGTAAGTCAGATGAAAAAACCAATCCATTTGATAATAGTGGTTTACCTGCTACATTTTGAATAAATATATAGCCATCATTATCAAATTTGTAACTTGAGAAATGGTTAAGTGCTTCTTTCTTCAAACTTGATTCATAATCTGACAAGTATTCCTTTGATCCGAAGTACCAGTTTAGTGGTTCAAACTTTCTTAAATATGTGGTACGATAAACTGTTGAATCCCCCCTGTTTTTCTTTTTGAAATAATATGAGATAAAGCCTTTATCAACCTCTTTCATAAGATTTACTTCTCGCTGAATCAGGTAATTGCCTGATGAATCCCGAAGACTTAATGCGGATTTACCCTCTAATGAAAGATTCTCAGGAACAAAAACACCCACCCCTTGCAGAGTATAAATAAAAACAAAATCCTTATTTTGTCCTAAACTATAGGGTTTTATCGCAGTTAATATAATTTCTCTTATTTCGTTTTCCGACTTTTTTCCCCTGTACTCGTTATAGATATTATTGGCAATTTCATAAGCCAGGTCTACACGGTTGTTCAGTTTGTCCATTAAACTGGTCAGAGTCATCGATCTAACATATTCGATATAGCTTACGGTTCTGTCGACTTCTCTCTTAATCAACAACTTCTGATGATCCAGAGATTCAGTATTGATCTTGTCGTACTCTTCTCTATAATTTCTGTTTTCATAGATGAACCAATAGGAGCCAATAGAAATAAGCGATAATAGAATAACCACAATCATACTTGCCAAAATAATCTTGGTGATTTTCTGATGCTTTATGTAACTGTAGATTCTATTTGTTATCCTTTTGAGAATGTTCATCATGAATATTTATAAGTTCATGTATTCGTCAAACAATACCTGTAAATACGACTTCCCATCTTTCCTGATTGAATCTTTTAATGGCTCCTTCACTGTATCTTCGATATAATGATCAAGATTGGGATCATAAACAAAATGTCCTGACTTTGTTACCCAACCTAGACCTTCTTCAAACGAATAATATACAAATTCGGGATAATATGGATTAAAAAGATTCCTGCTCCATTTGAATGGTGTACAATCAAGGTTAAGCTGGCTTAATAGTGTTGTAGCAAAATCCGATTGATTAGCAAACTTATTTATCTTAATACCTTTAAATTCAGGCTTAATAACATTTCCTAAGAACATTAATGGAATCTTATGGTATACAGGTGTATAGAAACTATTGTTCCTATATGAATTATGACTATGATCAGCCATAATTACAAACAATGTATTATCAAACCATGACTGTTGACTTGCCTCTCTGAAAAAATTACCTAAGCATCTGTCGGTATAATAGGCTGAGTTTATGTACTCATTTTCGTTTCCACCCCAATCAAGTACTTTTTCCATTGGCTGATCATAGGGTGAATGACTGCTTAAAGTGAAAATTGCTGAGAAGAATGGCTCTTTTTCCTTATTAAGGTCTGATAGTTGCCTGGATAAAACAAATTCATCATGGACACCAAGTTTGCCTTTAATAACGTCTGAGCCAAAATCAGCCAGTTCAATGATCTTGGTAAAACCATTATGTAAAATAAATCCTTTGATATTGCCATATCTTAACTGACCACCAAAATAAAAAGAAGTATTATATCCCTGATTTATCAATGATTCAGTAATTGTATGAAGTTTAGAAAACTTCTCAGGTTGAACCGTTACAGACGATATGGGATGCGCAGGAAATCCACTGAATATACTTCCCATAGCTTGTTCACTACGCGGACCTGTGGCATAGAGATTTGTAAATAAAATACCTTGTTTCTCCAATTCATGAAATTCAGGTGTAATCCCAGGTTCTCCTTCAATTGATTCAATTAAATCGGCCGACCAGCTTTCCAAAATGATCAAAACAATGTTTGGTCGTGTGGTTGTTAATATGTTAACCGTTGTATCCTTTGTAACTTCTGTAATCCTATCTACTCGTCCGAGCGCTTCATCCATAGAGTAAAAATCGAAAGGATTCTTGTCGAAGTTTTTGTAGTTCTCAATAATGCTAATGCTAATATTAAATGCTGAATTTACAGAAGCAAGGTTGAGTATGTTATGATTGGAATAATATGACTGACTTTGGTTTATTGGAATCTGTTGCCACCCTCCTCTTCCACCAATAATCAGGAAGCATACAGTAATTATTGCAAACAATGGAGACCAGATTAAATTTTTCTTAGTCACAGGCTTTGTGAGCCTGGTGAAGAAATATTTTTTATAAAGCCAAAAACTCAAACCGGTCAAAGCGATAAAAATGAACACTAAAACAAAGAAAGTACCTGTGGAAGCTGAGTTATATACTTCCGATGGATTTTGAAGGTACATTAAAGCTTTATAAGGCATCTTGGTTTTCCATTCGGGATATATACCTAACTCAGCAGTTACCAGAAGTGAAAATATAAATACACCTATGAAAGTGTATATCAGATTTATTGAATTCAGCCACTTGGGTGTAAAAAATATCTGAACAAGTAGAAGAAAAAATGGAAACAAAAGTAGATAACTTGCTGTTGCCAAGTCAAGTGGAATAGCGTACCAAAAAGCTTTAATCGTTTCAGAAAAGGGAATATCAGAAGCTGATATGAGAGAATAGTTATAGGAAATAAAAACCGCTCTGGTAATTGCAAAAAATATCATCCAAAAACCTAGCTGCCTAAGAAATGAGGCGATGATTCTATTCATCAAGTAAATTTTAGAATCAACAAATTTAAGTCTTTTTAAGGACATTTATGCTAAAAGTTACCCTTACGATGTAAACTTAAAAGCTTATTACTAAATTCCATAATTTTACAGCCTAAATTGCAAATAATGCCGCTTCTTTCAAAACATCTCAGTAGCTCAAATTCCTATCTATACTTTAAATGGTTGATTGTTTTGCTGATTATACCGGCTCACTTTATTAATCTCGGATTATTCCCGTTAATTTCTGATGAGCCGACAAGAGGAATTGTTACTCTTGAGATGATCTTAAGTGGAAATTATATCGTCCCAAATATCAACGGAGAGCTTTATTTAAATAAGCCGCCATTGTTTAACTGGATACAGATATTTATGACCTTCATCACCGGTTCAATGGATGAATGGGTATTCAGATTACCTTCCGTCCTTGCTGTATTTGGCATCTCAATCCTGATATATTTTTCCTCAAGGAAATACCTTAAAGAATATGCATTTGTTGCAGCTATTGCATTTATTGTATCAGGACGTGTACTATTCTGGGATTCATTTATGGGGCTCATTGATCTAAGCTATTCTCTGGTAACTTTTGGTTCGTTTCTATGGATAATAAGATTTAACCGAAAAGAGAAGCTTTATTCCCTGTATATTGGCTCTTACTTGCTTGCTGCAATCGGCTACTTAATGAAAGGAATCCCATCTGTTGCATTCCAGGGTTTGACCATCATTGCTGTTATGCTTTTTGACAAAAAGGGCCGTAAACTTTTCTCTCTGGCACATTTAGCAGGGATAGCAACTTTTATCCTTGTTGTAGGTGGATATTACTATTTATTCGGCCAGTATCAATCTGTTGAACATGCAGTTATAAATCTTATAAATGAATCTAACAGGCTTCAGGACCATAGTAGTACAGGTGTAAATTGGTGGCTTCACTTGCTAATTTTTCCGCTGAATTTTATTATTGAATTTGCGCCGGTTACTTTGCTTCTTTTATTACTGTTGAAAAAAGAGATCAGGCAAAAGATTTTTAGTAACCGTTATTTAAATTCACTCATTGTAATATTTTTAGTTAACATAGTAATCTATTGGTTATCAGCTGATATGCGGAGCAGATATCTTTTCATGTTAGTGCCCATACTCATAATTGTACTGATTTATGGATATCAGCAAGCCCAGGAAAAGAATGGCAAAATAGTCAGGGTTATTAATACAATATTTACCGTTGCTTCATTGTTGATTTCTCTTTCATTGTTAATTTATCCACTATGGGATGAAACAAAAGAATTCGCCAATGTATTGGTCATTAGCATTTTGTTGATGGTAGTCTCATTGTTAATCACCTTCTATGGAATCAGACATCCAAAAATGAAACTACTGGCTCTGTTTGGTTGCCTCCTGGTTTTTAGAATTGGTTTTAATTTTTTTAATCTTCCGGCAAGAATTAACTCCTATCCCGATTTAGGTTATAAGGAAGGTGAAATTAAAGCAGCCCAAATAAGTGGAGATGCACCATTATATGTTCTGGGTGATACACCAATTAACCATGATGCTTCATTTTATATCACCCGAGAAAGAAAAACAATTCTCACACGAACTCAACAGATTTTACATCCCGGGACCTTTTATATAGTTGATGATAAAAATCTTGGTATTTTTGCCAATAAATCAATAAATCACGAAGTACTATATACATTTGTGATTAAGCTTAACGAAACTAAACTTTATTTAGTAAAAAGGTTATAATGAACCAGCCGGAGTTATCAATAATTATTTGCGTCTATAATGAGGAGAAAAATATCCAACCTCTAAATAAATGGATAAATGAGTCAATTCACGATATTGATTACGAAATTATTTATGTAGATGATGGTTCAACCGATTCTACTAAACAAGAAATCAAAAATCTGGATGACGAGAAGGTAGTCTTAGTTGAATTACGGAAAAACTTTGGTCAAAGTTCTGCTTTATATGCTGGAATTGAAATTGCTAAAGGTGAGTACATTGTGACAATGGATGGTGATTTGCAAAATGATCCTTCTGATATTCCAATGATGCTGGATTTAACCAGGAAAGGTGAATGGGATCTCGTTGCCGGAGTAAGAAAGAATCGTCAGGATGGTATGTTCCTGCGAAAAATACCTAGTAAAATAGCAAATTCAATCATACGAAACAGTACTGGGGTTCACATTAAAGATTATGGTTGTACTCTCAAGGTATTCAAGAGTGATCTTGCAAAGAACATTGCCCTATATGGAGAACTTCACAGGTTTATCCCTGTACTTGCCAGTCTCGAAGGAGCCCGTATAACTCAGGTTGATGTGAAACACCACGCAAGAGAGTTTGGAAAGTCGAAGTACGGAATTAATCGCACTTTTAAAGTGGTTTCCGATTTACTCCTTATGATGTTTTTCAAAAAGTATCTGTCAAAACCAATGCATCTTTTTGGTGGTTTGGGCCTTGTGACTGCGCTTATAGGAGTTCTCATCAATCTCTATTTGTTAATATTAAAACTTCTGGGGCATGACATATGGGGTAAACCACTGCTTCTACTGGGAATTATGCTTTTTCTTGCCGGAATTCAACTTATAACAGTAGGTATTATTGCCGATATAGTGATGAGAACATATTATGAATCACAGAACAAGAGGCCATATAAGATCAGGAAAATTCACACCTTCAAAAAAGTAAATGAAGAGATTTCTTAAAGCTCTCGCAAAAATCCTGATTTCTGCGGCTGCGATTTATTATGTCTTTACCAAAATTGAGATTGAAGATGTTCTGAATATCCTTAAATCGGTCAATTACTTCTATTTGGTTATTGCAACAATACTTTTTGCATTTTCAAAAGTGTTGTCAGCATATAGGCTAAATTATTATTTCAAACCACTTGATGTTGAGCTACATACCAAAAGCAATCTAAAGCTTTACTTATTGGGAATGTATTACAACTTATTTCTTCCCGGAGGTATTGGTGGTGATGGTTATAAAGTCTGGATATTAAATAAGAAATACAGCACGCCTGTCAAACATTTGTTTTGGGCAGTTCTTCTTGATCGGATCAATGGAATGTATGTATTGTTGCTGATTGCCCTATTGATGACACCCCTTCTGGATATTAGCATTACATGGATAATCATCTCTTACATTTTTATTCCGCTAAGCATACTGATTTATTTATTGATAAATAAGAAATTTTTTAACCGTTTTTACCAGACAATTATACAAGCGTCTGCCTATTCTTTTGGAGTTCAAATTTTGCAACTTCTTTCTGCAATGTTCATTCTGTTTGCAAACGATTCTTTTGACGGATTGACAAGCTACTTATTCTTATTTTTAATTTCTTCGATAGTTGCAGCCCTGCCAATAACAATCGGGGGTATTGGTTCAAGAGAGATTACTTTCCTGTTTGGCGCACAAGTCCTTAATCTCGATATAAATCTTTCGATTGCTTTAAGTCTGCTTTTCTACATTATAACGCTTGTGGTCTCATTCTTTGGTATATACTATAGTTTAAATCCTAAAGCGCTCGATTTGAAAATTAAAGTTCAACCTGATATTAATTGACGTGAAAAGAGTTTTAGTAACTGGTGTTGCCGGTTTTATCGGTTCTAATCTTGCAAAAGAATTATTGGTTTCAGAACATGAAGTTATTGGAATTGACAATTTCGACAGCTTCTATGACATCAAAGTTAAGTTAGACAACATTAAGCCATTAGCAGAGCACGAAAAATTCCATCTGTTTGAAGGAGACATCCGCAATAAAGAGTTCATGTCGAAGGTTTTCGAGTCTACAAAACCCGATTGCGTTGTTCATTTAGCAGCAAGAGCCGGAGTTAGGCCATCTATTGATGACCCTGAGCTCTATTTTGATGTAAATATAAATGGTACAATTACCCTTCTGAATACAATGAAGGATAATGGTGTTAAAGATCTGGTTTTCGCATCCTCTTCATCGGTATACGGAAATAATTCGAAAACTCCTTTTGCAGAAACTGACAATGTGGATAATCCCATTTCTCCTTATGCAGCTTCAAAAAAAGCAGGTGAATTGCTATGCTTCACTTACCACCACCTGTACAAAATGAATATTTTCTGTTTAAGATTTTTCACAGTTTATGGCCATAATCAACGGCCTGAGATGGCTATTCAACAATTCGGAAGGCTGATTCGGCAGGGAAGACCTGTCACGATGTATGGTGATGGCAATACACGACGTGATTACACATTTATTGACGACATTGTTGCTGGAATAATTGCGTCTATTGACAAAGTAAATGGATATGAAGTAATAAACCTCGGTAATAACCAGACTGTCAGGTTGAGCGATCTAATTAATGAAATAGGTACTGTTTTAGCGCTTCCTGTAAAAATTGAGCAAAAACCAATTCAACCGGGCGACGTTGAAATTACTTATGCAGATATTTCTAAAGCTAAAGAACTACTTGGATATTACCCAAAACATTCAATAAAAGAAGGGTTATTCAAAATGTTTATAACTGACCTAAAGCACTGATTTTTAATATGGGAAATAAGGAAGTCATTCAAGAAATTCTTTCAATAATACCAGATTCTGTGCGCTTTGTGGCTGCCAGTAAAACACGCACACCTGATGAAATATTCGAGGTTTATAGTGAGGGCATCAGGGATTTTGGTGAAAACAAAGTTCAGGAATTATCCACAAAACAACCTTTGCTCCCTTCAGATATCAGGTGGCACCAAATAGGTCATTTACAAACTAACAAAGTAAAGTATATTGCACCCTTTGTTCATTTAATCCACAGTGTTGACAGTATAAAACTGCTAAAGGAAATTAATACTCAAGCACTCAAAAATGATCGGGTGATAGATTGTTTACTTCAGATATATATTGCCAGGGAAGAAACGAAATTTGGACTGAGTGATCAGGAAGCCATAGAACTGATTGAAGATTTCAATAATTCTGAGATGAAAAACGTCAGGCTTATTGGTGTCATGGGAGTCGCCACAAATACAGAAAATGAGAATACAGTACGCAAAGAATTCAAAAGCCTAAAACAGACCTTTGATCAGATTAAAGATTTGTATTTCAAGAATGATGAAACATTCAGGGAGATTTCTATGGGTATGACATCTGATTATCACATTGCTGTAGAGGAAGGAAGCACGATTGTGCGAATTGGAACTGCAATTTTCGGAGCAAGAGACTATTCAAAAAAATAGCGGGAACACCCCGTTATTTTTTTTATTGAAAAGACGCCCTGAGGCACTTTTTATCTGTTAATCAGAATTTTCATTGCATAATTACCTTCATCAGTCCTTACATTTACAAGATATATTCCATTCTTTAAAGAAGTCGTAGAAATGGACAGTTGAACGACATTCTCTGGTACCAGATGAATTAGAGCAGCTCCGGTTACGTCTGAAATGTCAATGCTATTGATCGGTGCTTTACTAATGATATTGAACTTTTCACCTGTTACCGGATTGGGATAAATGAGGCACTTTATTAAATCATAATCACTTGTACCAATAGATTCATTCACAGTTATATAATCATCCTTAACAAGTGTATCTGCACCTATACCATTTGAGACTATTAAAGTAACATCAAAAGTTCCATTATTCTCATACTTTATTGATGGGTTTGTATCTGTTGATGTTTCAGGACTTCCGCCTTCGAATATCCAAAGCCTTGATAGAGGAGACCCAAAGGAGTTGTCAGTAAAAATTATTGAATCATCTTCCTCAATAAGTGTATCAGAAGCAGTAAAATCAGCAACCGGCATACCATTATATAACTGAACATCAAGGTAAGTGATGAAACCATCAGCAACCTGAACACCGGTAACTGTTTTATTCAAATAGCCTGGTGCTTTAAAAGTAATGTTATATGTACCACTTTTCAGTAGCCTATGGTAATTGCCTATTGGTAAAGAAGAATAAACCATACTTGAATCCTTGTCATGCATAGCAATAAAAACCTCGGCCTGTAACGGTTGACCGGTTAATGAGTCAGTAACTATTCCCCTAACCCCGTATAAAGACTCTTCAATATAATTAAGCATTGATCTGTAATTATAATTCCAAAAGCTCTCTAATTGAGATGTAGGTAATAATTTATTACTTGAAATTTCCAGCGTCACTTCCCTGCATTGTTGAAAGTAATTCATGTAATCCTGTCTGCCCCCAGTAATTGAGTACCAGGCATAACCATTAGTAACACCATTATCGAGATCAGTAAAGTAACCTAACGGTGAATTAACATGGCAGGTATCTGCGTAATTACGACTCACAAAATTCCACCATAAATGATCAGCTGTATTTCTACTCCATGTATCCCATGGGTAATTAACTACCTCAGCACCACCATGAAAATTAGCTGATAACACAAAATCACGACCTTCAGCGAAAGCCATAAAAGCAACAGTTTCAGGTTGCCATGGATTACCATCAGGATGTGGTCCATCAGCAGGATCAGGATAGTTCCTGTTTAAATCAACATAGTTTGCATTATACCTCGTAGCTCCAAAAACTGTACTATTCCCTCCTGCATATGTACCATCAGGGTTAGCAAGAGGATTTATCCAAATATCAATGTTGTCTACAATATTTGTAATTCTTTCGTCAGATCCATAATTCGACAACAAATAATCAATCAACCTAAGCGTAAGAACATACCCGGTTGTCTCATCTCCATGCATAGAAGATGTGTAAAGAAATTCGGGTTCATCTTCTTCCTCATGAACGTTGTCGCTAATTCTAGCCACAATAATTAATCTGTCTTCCGTAGTTGAGCCTATTGTGTCTATATCACATATCTCGGGATAATTTGAAGCGAACTCACTCATAATATCAAGATAGCCCTGATAAGTTGGATAAGTGTCCCATTCCATAATTTCCCTGACTGATGATGAAACATTTTCAAATGTTAATTCACCTGGCTTGGGAAGCAGAATTAAATTGAAGTTAAATCCGGCTTTGAGTTTGTTATATTCTTTTACAGATGCATAAGCATAAACGTCTCCATTTTCGACTTTATCTATGCTTATTATTTTAGTAAGCTCATTTGCATGTGTTGCAGCACCTTGTAATAAAAAATAAATTTCACCTTTTGTACCAAAAAGATCAGTTGTATTTGTTTCTGAAATTGGTTTTTGTGCTTGTGTTATGATGGCCAGTATGGTCAAGAGTAGGGTAAAGTACTTTTTCATCAGAGTAGTTAATTTTCTATGGCCTTTTCTTTAAGTTCGTTAATATGATTGATAATAAGGTTTTGCGTTTGCTTGTTCACTTTAACAATTGGCAATCTCAGGCTATTAGTTGAAATTTTCATGTAGTCCAGGGCTGCCTTTATTCCCCCGGGGCTTCCGTCAGCGAACAAAGCTTCCATAAGCGGTAACAACTTATAATGTAAATCGCGCGCTTCACTCATATATCCCTTTAAAGCGGCGTTAACCATTCTGCTGAAGCTACCGGGGAAAGCGTTTGCAACTACCGAGATCACACCATCTGCACCCAAAGCAATCAGAGGAAGTGTTAAGGCGTCATCTCCTGATATCACAAGAAAACCTTTTGGTCTCTGTCTTATAATGTCCATTATCTGAGGTAAATTACCTGAGGCTTCCTTAATACCAATGATATTGTCAAATTCAGTTGCTAGTTGAATAGTTGTTTCAGCTTTCAAATTTACACTCGTTCTTCCCGGAACATTATATAGGATTATAGGAAGCTGAGTTGCACAAGCTATTTGCTTAAAATGTAAATATAAACCTCTTTGAGTAGGCTTATTGTAATAAGGAGTGACCGAAAGAATTGCATCAATACCATCATTGTCGGCAAGTTTTAATTGGTCAATAACTTCCTGAGTATTGTTACCCCCAACCCCAAGAACAACTGGTACTCTTTTGTTAATCACCTCTTTGGCAAATTCAATAAGTGCTATTTTCTCGTCTTTTGAAAGTGTAACGGACTCTCCTGTTGTTCCCATTACAACAAGATAGCTAACACCATTTGATATGGTATATTCTATTAATTTCTCAAGGGCACCAAAATCTATTGTCCCTTGTTTGTGAAATGGTGTTACCAGTGCAACTCCTGTTCCGGTAAATCTATTTTTCATAATTTCCTTAATTGCTCAACCGTTATTACTCCTGATTTTCAGGTTGATTAAATTTTAAATTGTTAAAGTAGTAAATTATTTGATTGATAAGCTCCTGGTAATCAATTTCAGCTGGTGTGTCTATCATTATATCATATGGAAGAGTCCTGTCATCTATTGTTCTCCCTAATTTGAAACTAGCTTTTGATAATGTAGCAATATAGTTTAAAGTAAAATTATCGGGACTACTTAAATCAATAAGCATATTGAATTGGGTATCAATAAACTCTGTAACAAACTTCCCTTTTGGTCGGAATATAAAGTCGATGTCTTTGGGCAATATAATGTCATAGGACAATTTAGGTATGTAATAGGCAGGGATCCTTTTAGAGTCATACAAACCAATAACCCAAACCTTTTTTCCTTGTTCCTGCATCTGTCGGGTAAAATCGCTAACCATGTTATAGTCTTCCTCAGACTGTAGGTGGTATATGATTCCAATAGTCGATGCAGTCGACAGATTAACCGGTTTTTTATTGCGTACCAGTTTGAAGGATTCTGCAGTCAAATATCTCTGACCAAAATAGACCCTGATTTTTCTTAAAAAGTCCAATTTTTGAAATTTGAAAATTACACTAGACCCCAAAAGGCATAAAATTAATAAAACTAATTATTGATAGTGTATGAACGTAAAAATTATTAACTATTGTTCTTGATTAATCCATGCTGAAGTAATTTCGCCTATGAACATTCGGTGATAATCCGATTCGGGGTAGTGTTTATTAATGAAATCAGCCAGAAAGTTCTCCCTGTTTATATCTTGATAATAAATCTTCTTACACTCAATAATTAACCTGGCTTCCGAAAAAGCAATGGAATGTCCAACCTTTATGGGAGATATGCCAACCTCCAAAGGCTTATTACAATCCCTGCCTGAATATGTTCCACAGAAATTTAACATACTCCTGAATCTTTCATCATAGAAGGAGCATGTAAAATAATCTTCTCTTTCTACAAACTGGTATGTATATCGTTGTGGCCGAATGAAAATAAATGCAACGTGTCGGTTCCAAAGCATGCCTAGTCCACCCCAACTAGCTGTCATTGTATTCATATTATCAATCGTCCCTGCAGTAATAAGCATCCAGTCTGTACCAATCAACTTAATAGCATTTTCATTTAACTCGTCAGCTCTTACCCTTACAAAACCTTCAATTTCTGTGTCTTGTCTATTTGTGTTGTCCTGCATATACTTTAATTAGATTTAGTGTTTACTTTTTTCACTCTTTTGAGACTCAATAGATTTAGGGGATTTGAGCCCAATCCACTTATATTTTTTTGTGCAAATCGAAGCACCTGGTCATAAAACAAAACAACTACAGGCGATTGCTGCATCATTATACTATCTAAACTAGTGTACATTATACTTCTCAAAGAATCATTGGTCTCAAGCATTGCTGACTCATACAATCTGTCGAAATCAGCCTTATTAAAGTGAACATAGTTTGGGCCTACAGGACTTTTATTAGGAGAATAAAACAAGGAGAGATAATTTTCGGCATCTGGGTAATCAGCTATCCATGAGCCCCTGAAAAAAGGAAGGCGGGCCTGTGCCATATTTTCTCTCAGAGTCCCCGGAGGGGAAACATCTAATTTAAGGTCAATACCAATTTCTGAAACCTGACTTTGGATAAACTGAGCTACATCAAGATAGGTAGAATTTGTTGACAATACTATTTTTGGAAGCCCTTTACCGCCAGGATAACCAGCTTCAGCAAGCAAGCGCTTCGAAAGCTCTTTGTCATAATAGTAACCATATTCTGAATCTTCATCATAACCTTTTAAACCTGGTGGTATTATTCCTTTAGTACCTGGTGTACCTATGCCGTTTCGTAAATATCTTATCATCTTCTTACGATCAAAGCCATAATTGATTGCTTTACGGATTCTAACATCATTTAGCGGACTTCCTCTCATAACCTGGTTATTGCTATCATATAAAAAACCCAGGTACTCGGTATTTAGATAAGGTTGAGTGTAAATGTTTATTTTGTCGTGATACTTCTCTTTCAACTTTCCCGAAGGTGTTAACAACTCATCTTTGTAAGATGCATCAAGACCCGACATAAAATCCAGATTCCCTTTAATGAACTCAAGAAATGCAGATTGTTTATCGATAATAAAAGAAACCGAAACAGCATCAAGATATGGTAACCTAATGCCTTCTTCGTCTTTTTCGAAATAACCCGGATTCTTCAACATAACAAGCTTTACACCTTCCTTCAGCATCTTAAATTCGAAGGGCCCCGTCCCTACCGGATTTACTCTGAAATCTTCACCCCAGAATTCCACCGCTTCGTGCGGAATTATAGAGCAATACTGCATCGATAACAGCCCTAAGAATGGAGGAAATGGTTTTGAAAGAATTATCACGACAGTCGTGTCATTCAATGCACGAACATCTTTGCGACCTTTAAAATCCTGTACTGCATTGAGAACCCACGCACCGGGTGATGCAAGTTTTTTTTCAGCTAACCTTTGAAGGCTGTAAACAACATCAGAAGCTTCCAATAACCGACCCTTGCCATCTTTAAAAACTGGTGAATCATGAAATCTAACATCATTTCTAAGAATAAATTCGTATTGCAAACCATCATCTGAAATTGTCCATGATTTCGCTATACAAGGGAGTATGTTAAGTGCTGTGTCAAGCTGAACTAACCCATTGAATAATTGGTTAACAATCCAAATATTTGAATGACTTCTGGCAAATGCAGGATCCATTGAAGTAATTCCTGATGATTCATTGTATTTAAATACAGCTTTACCACCCTGATTGTCATAACTCCTTTTACAGCTTGTAAAAAGCGCAATGAAGATTAAAAAATAAACGAAGACCCACTTTAGCATTTCATTCCGTGTATTGAGGCAAATTTAGATAAAAATGGCTCCATATAGTGTCTTCAAGTATAAATGAATAAGAAATGCCAGGTAAATTATATTTAGTATACATTTGTTAGATAAATCACTTACAAAATGAAAAAGGTATACTTATCGCTATCGTTATTGCTATTCACATCTCTTATTATCACTGCACAGGATTTCAGTACCATGAGAGGAAGTGAAATTTGTTCATTCAGGCATATTAATCAGAAATCCAAACAGCTGTTAGTTTCACCAAATGCACCACGGCATAGCTTTGATGTATTGAATTATGATCTTGATCTGGATATTTTCAGCTGTTATGCCCCACCCTATCCTAAAAGTTTTACCGGAGTTGCTAAAGTCCAATTTAAAGTTGATAGTGTACTATCCTCCATTGCTCTTAATGCTGAAAATGCTTCATTAGATATTGAATCTGTCTCAGGATCAGGAATTTCATTCACTCACAATCAAGATATGCTCGTAATTAATCTTGATCGTACATATGAGCCAGGGGAAACAGCCGAAGTAGTGATTGAATATAACCATAGCAATACTTATGATGGATCTTTCATCGTGGAAAACGGATTTGTTTACACTGATGCTGAACCTCAGGGTGCAAGAAAGTGGTTCCCATGCTATGACAGACCAAGCGATAAAGCCACTCTTCAATTAAGAGTAAAAGTTCCTCTTAATGTCAAACTTGGATCGAATGGCAGGTTAGCAGATTCAACCATTATTGCAGATTCACTTTGGTACACATGGATTAGCAGAGATCCAATAGCAACCTATCTAATGGTTATGACATCAAAGGTTAATTACAAACTAGATATTCTTTACCATGTGAATCCGGACTATCCCAATGACACACTTCCCATCAGATTCTATTATAACCAATCCGAGTATCCCGATAACATGATTAATATGCTTGGACCTTTGACTAATTTCTTTGAATCGAAATTTGGTCGGCACCCTTTTGAGAAAAATGGTTTTGCTACTGTAGGTAATTTGTTCCAATGGGGAGGGATGGAAAATCAAACATTGACAACCTTATGCCCTAACTGCTGGTATTCGAGTGTTGTTACACATGAGTATGCTCATCAATGGTTTGGCGATATGATTACTTGTGCTACATGGGCTGATTTGTGGCTAAATGAAGGATTTGCAACGTATATAGAAACACTCTGGATTCTTGAACAGGATGGCTACAATGCTTACATGGACGAAAATGAATATAATGCATCTTATTACATGAATCAAAATCCCGGTTGGCCAATCTCCGATCCTGATTGGGCAATTAATCCTCCATCTGATGATGTTTTGTTCAATTACGCAATAACCTATCTCAAGGGGTCCTGCGTTCTTTATATGTTTCACCAGCTCGTAGGAGACTCTTTATTCTACCATAGCTTATATCAGTATGCCAACGATACAGTTAATTTCAGATATAAGTCAGCCACTATACCTGACTTCGTCAACAAAATGAACGAAACAACTGGAATGGATGTAAGCTGGTTTTTTAACCAATGGATCAATACTCCTAACCATCCTAACTACCTGAATACATATTCTATTCACACTTTGCCTGACAATCAATGGGAAGTAAAATTGAATATCAAACAAACACAAACCAACACCGGGTTCTTTAAAATGCCTGTGGATATTAAAGTGAAGTTTGCTCTTGGGGATACAACCATAAGTGTGTGGAATGAATTTAATGACCAAAACTACTCATTCATTTTCGACAAGCAACCCAGGTCAATTCAGTTTGATCCACTTAATAAAATTATTCTAAAGAACTCTTCAACTGTTGTTGATGTTAAGGACATCGATAATTTGGGTAGTCAGAAACTTGTAATTGCAGGAAATCCCTCTAATGGCATATTCGATGTATACTTTTCCAGCCCCAAATCTTCCAATGTCAAATTGGTGATTTATGATAACATAGGAAGTATGGTTTACTCATTAGATAACCTGAGATGTCAGCAGGGAGAAACCAGGATTCCTGTAAATGTAGAAGTGCTAAAAAGCGGAAGCTACTTTTTGACAATCGTAACTGAAGATAACCAACTCACTGAGAGGATACTCATTGTAAAATAAAAACTGTTATTCAAGCAAGTAACATTCCGGTAACCGGAATATAAATTTAATAAAGAGGGCAAATTACCTGATTATTCTTTATCAGTTAATCTGCCCTTTTAAATTATAAGCTATTAAGTGCACTGTTATACTTGTAGTCTCTCAGATTCAATTCTACTCTTCAAGAGCAATCTTTAGCACATCGATCATCTGTTCTACAAAGTGGAATTTTAATCCTTTGATATACACAGGCTTTATTTCCTCAATGTCCTTCTTGTTATTAAGAGGAAGGATTATTTCTTTTATACCTGAACGACGGGCTGCCAAAATCTTCTCTTTAATTCCACCAACCGGCAAAACTTTACCTCTTAAAGTTATTTCGCCTGTCATTGCTAATCTTGGCCTAACATGCTTTCCGGTGTAAATTGAGGCAAGAGCTGTAAATAATGTTATACCTGCAGAAGGGCCATCCTTTGGTGTAGAACCTTCCGGGATATGAATATGGACATTAAATTTTTCTAATAATTCAGGTTTGATGTTCAACGCATCACTTTTTGATTTGAGGTATTCATAAGCAAGCGTCGCTGATTCTTTCATCACATCGCCAAGATTACCAGTAATGCTGTAACTACCTGTTCCTCGGCTTAAGCTGGTTTCAACATAAAGAATTTCGCCCCCAACAGGAGTCCAGGCAAGACCCGTAACAACGCCTGGTGCATGAGGGTCCTCATCTGTCTCATATTTATACTTAACAACTCCCAGTATCCTTGAAATATCCTCTTCAGTCAATTTAATATTGTAAGGTTCGTCAGTTACAATATATCGGGCCTGATGCCTTATAATTTTCGCAATATTTTTTTCAAGTGCTCTCACACCTGATTCGCGTGTATACTTCCCAATGATACTTTCAATGATTTTTTTCGAGAATTCAAGCTGGTCAGGATTTAACCCATGTTCACTCAGTTGCTTTGGAATAAGATGTCTTCGGGCAATCTCAATCTTCTCTTCAAGAAGATAACCGTTAATCTCAATAACCTCCATCCTGTCACGTAGTGCAGGGTGTATAGTTGCCAGATTATTAGCAGTTGCAATAAACATAACCTTTGAAAGATCATATTCCAGCTCAACAAAGTTGTCGTAGAACGTGCTGTTTTGCTCCGGATCCAATACTTCCAGCAAGGCAGCTGAAGGATCACCATTAATATTCGCCCCTATAACTTTATCGACTTCATCTAACACGAAAACCGGATTAGAGGCTTTTGCTTTTCTTATGCTTTGTAAGATTCTTCCGGGCATGGCCCCGATATATGTCTTTCTATGACCTCTTATCTCAGCTTCATCCCTGAGTCCACCCAATGACATTCTGATATATTGCCTGTTAACAGCCTTTGCAATTGATTTACCAAGTGATGTCTTACCAACCCCCGGAGGGCCAAACAAGCATAAAATCGGTGATTTCATATCACCCTTTAGCTTAAGAACTGCAAGATATTCAATGATTCTCTCTTTTACTGTTTCTAATCCAAAGTGATCTTTATCGAGAATTCTCTGTGCCCTTTTCAGGTCAAAATTGTCAACTGTACAGTCATACCATGGCAAATCCAATAAAACGTCAAGGTAATTTAACTGCATTGAATATTCCATAGCCGAAGGATTCATCCGCTGCAATTTTGACAACTCTTTTTCAAAAGTTTCAGCCACATTGGCAGGCCATTTCTTTAGTTCAGCCTTCTGTTTAAGTTCAGCAATATCCTGAGTATGCGGATTATCTCCAAGTTCTTCCTGAATGGTTTTAAGTTGCTGATTCAGCAGATAATCACGTTGCTGCTTATCAAGGTCAACCTTTACCTTATTCTGAATCTGGTTCTTAAGCTCAATTATCTGAAGTTCTTTAGTAAGCAAACCCAACACAGTGTTTGCCCTTTCTGTCAAATCATCAATTGTAAGCAACAACTGCTTTTCTTCCAATGATATATTCAGATTCGATGAAATGAAATTTACCAGAAAGACGGGACTTTCAATGTTTCTGATGGCAAAAACACTATCTGAAGGAAGGTTTGGCGAAAGGTTAATTATTTGAATAGCTAGGTCTTTGATTGATGACATCAACGCCTTGAATTTCTTATCCCTTACTGCAGGTTTAGCTGTCTCATATGAAGACACTTTTGCCATAAAATAAGGACTATCCTGCACTATCTCGTTGATTTTAAATCTCTTCTTACCTTGAATAATAGCTGTTGTACTACCATCAGGCATTTGAAGAATTTTAATTATGTAAGCTATCGTGCCAATGTCGTTAAGGTCTTTGGCCTGTGGATCCTCAGTTTCAACATCTCTTTGGGCAACTGCACCAATTTTTCTGTCACCCTTATAATAATCCTTAATCAGTTTTATTGACTTGTCTCTTCCAACTGTAATGGGAATAACAACACCCGGAAACAAAACAGTATTTCGTAGAGGAAGGATGGGCAATATATCCGGCACCTCCTCGGCGTTCATATTGTCCTCATCTTCTGAAGAAAGTAAAGGAATAAACTCTGAATCATTCTCTATCAGGTCAGTTAACCCAATTTTATCTCTATTCATAAAATAAGAGTCTTATGTAAACTTTAAAAAGACCGGCAATAAAATGTCGGGTATAAATGGGTTATTCAAATAATGTGCCAATAGATCGAAGAGGCTTATTATTGAAGTCTTCCGAATAACAAGTTACTTATTAAAAGGTTTACATTCTCCGATAATTGTGAGTTAACTCATATATACTTAAAATGAGCCTTTCTTCAACCTCATCGAATTCCAAACCTCTTCTTTTGTACATATTCCTGGCTATATCAATTGCTTTTTGAGGATTAAATGTCTGCAGACCTGATACACCGCCCCATTTAAACGATGAGATGAAATTTCTCTGATAACCTGATCCAAAAATGTTAGAACTTACACCAACTACTGTTCCTGTATTAAACATTGTATTAATGCCACATTTTGAGTGATCACCCATAATGAGTCCACAGAACTGCTGATTAGTCTCAATAAAGGTTTCATCAGCATAGTTCCATAATTTTACAGTATCGTATGTATTTTTTAGATTTGATGTGTTGGTATCAGCACCCAAATTACACCATTCTCCAATCACGGAATGTCCCATGAAGCCATCATGGGCTTTATTTGAATAACCAAAAATCACAGAGCTATTTACTTCTCCACCAACTTTAGAATGTGGACCGATAGTTGTACCACCATAAATTTTAGCTCCCATTTTTATAGTCGCGCTTTCGCAGAGTGCCAAAGGTCCTCTGAGATTACAGCCTTCCATTACAACAGCATTCTTACCAATATAAATAGGACCATCATTTGCATTTAGAGTTGAGGCAAGTATTTCAGCTCCGTCTTCAATGAAAATGTTTTCGGGTGAAAATGCCAAACAATGAGATGGTATTGAAGCTGACTTTCTTCCTGCCGTTAAAAGCTTGAAATCATCAATAATTGCTGTTGCATTGTGTACGTATATGTCCCATGTATTGACAATTTGAAGACAATCAACATCAGTTTCAACTTCCTGAACTGCATTTGATTGCTTTTTGAAATCATGTTCATTCAAACACATTGCAATTATTGTATCGCCTTTTATAAGTGCGAATCCGGGCTCAAGTTGCTTTATTTCAGCCACAAGTTTATCGTTGGGGCATACTGCTCCATTAATAATGATATTCTCTTGTTCCTGGATTAGCGGAAACTTTTCGGCAAGATAGTTATCCGTTAACGTTGACGTTTTAACGTTTAAAAAGTTCTCCCACTTTTGTCTTATAGTCAGAATTCCAAAACGTATGTCAGCTACAGGTCTAGTAAAAGTGAGTGGTAACAAATTTTTTCTTCGTGATTCATCAAATAATACGTAATTCATAAAACTATAAATTGTTAGTGAAGCTCAACAAAATTACACAAAAAAAGCCCTAATTAATATAGGGCTTTGAAATATTATTAACAAATAACAAACTTGTTATTATTACGCCTTGTTGCGATTTTCAAAATGCTTCTGATACTTGGTTTTGAATTTATCAACCCTACCGGCTGTATCGATAAGTTTAATTTTCCCTGTGTAGAATGGGTGAGATGTGTTTGAAATCTCAAGTTTTACAAGAGGATACTCCTTACCGTCATCCATTACTATGGTGTCTTTTGTTGCGACTGTTGATTTGGTAATGAAAGTATCGTCATTAGACATATCTTTAAACACAACCAAACGGTATTCTTTAGGATGAATTTCTTTTTTCATTGATCAGCTTATTTGTATTAATACCCTTTTTAACCTACTGTTGCCGGGGTTAGCTCTCATTGTTCAGCGTATACCCAACAAATTTTGGGACTGCAAAAGTAAAGTTTTTTCCTGAAATTACAAAAGTTTTAGCAAAAAAATAATAATTCACTATACTATGACCATTCTTTAATTCAATCCATTCATCTCAGTTATTTAGACTCAATAATTATGATGTTCAGGTACCTGCCCACAATTATTGTCAGAAACAGGTATCTCCGGCAGTTTCTTCATAATTTCTGCAAAAGTACGACAGTGTATGCTTTCCCCACTCTAATTCACTTTTTTTAGATTTAGTCACCATTTTAAATCTTCCTGATAAATAGTTATCTGCTATATCCTCCTCTTTCTTATATCGTTGAATGCATAATACAGATACATATCCCGCTTGTAATTGTGATTCAGTTACTAGCAACGGTCCAATTTCTTCGTAAGGAATATTGTTTATTATCATCACCGATTTCCTGTATTCATAATTATTAAAATACTTGTTGTGAAATAACTGTTCCTTATACTCATCAAAATAAGGCTGAAGTACTTTCAAATTAAAATCTTCATGCACATACAGAACTTTACAACTATTACGACTCCTTCCAAAAAACATACAGACCTGATTAGCAAGTGCCGACAATTGCTGAGGATCCGGATCTCTGCTGATCAGAACCGATGTCCCCTCTTCATGATTCTGCTTAAACTTGTATTTTGAAAGATAATCTTTCATCGTTTGATTTATCTTTCCTATAACAAATACATTTCGGGGATTAGTAACAGGTTTTTCAGAAATTATTAACTTATTTCTAAGTCCAGGTATTGTTTCTATTATTTTAATGAAAGTTTCTAATATTGTCTTCTGACCTTCAGCAACATGTAAAACGCATTGCTTGTACTTTAATGCAAAAAGCAGCATCTCCAATACTCCTTCTAAAGGTGCCGATGGTCTGTACAGGCACAAAGCATGATCATCAGTTTCATCAACATTTGCCTGATCTCTGATATTTGGCAAATTTGACAATCGTTCATTCAAAAACCTGCATTCCTCAACTGCTAACGACAGGGAATACCTAACATGGTCAGGAACAAACCATTGATTATAAATTTGCGATTCATTGATCAGTTTATCAGCAAGCTCTTTTATGTCAAGAGGCAAGGCATCATCGCCACTTTCTGATAAACATTTTTCAATCAGACACGCTATACTCTCAATCTTATCGTTTAATAGATTCATTTCATGGAGTTCACTCTATGCAAAATTAGTATTTTTGTGAAGGGAGTCCAATATCCAACCTATTATGAATAAAAGAGCCATTCTCCTTATTGTGATTTCTGCATTACTATATTATTCTTCATCTGCACAATATAGTAAAGTAGAGCTTAAACAATTATTAGACTCCACCAGACGTGAAAGAAACGACTCTGACCGATTAGTTTTGAACAATCAATTCAAAGAGAAGCTGCTTAATTATATCAATACTCAGGGATTTGCACCTGATTCTCTACATATTCTTCCTATTGGCAAAACTGAATCACCTGATAATTACTTCATTTTTTACAACTGGAACATCCAGCAGAATAAAGGTGACAATATATATAGTGCGATAATTTATTTCCCTTCCTCAAAGCAAACTATCGCGCTAGAGAATAAAACTTCTGAGCACAAGCTATTGTCTGATTCCATATACAAGCCAAATGATTGGCCGGCAGCACTTTATTATAAAATTATACCGCCTAAAAGCAAAAAGGATCATTACTATCTTATATTGGGCTGGGACAGGTTTGAGCAACAAACCTCCAGAAAAGTAATAGAAGCTATTACTTTTCTGGGAGATTCTGCCGTTATCTTTGGAAAAGAAGTATTTAAAACGAAGACAGGAAGAGCAAAAAGAGTTGCTGTTGAGTATGCTTCATCCGCAAGTTTAACACTTCAATACAGTAAGCAAAAGCTTACACTTTCAGGAGTAAGGAAATCGCAAAGCAAGATAAATGACAGCATAATAGTAGTGGATAGACTAATGCCTTTAAATCCCGAACTGGAAGGTCAGTATTGGGCTTACGTGCCTGTAGGAAATATATACGACGGTTATGTATTCTTTAAAGAATACTGGACTTTTGTTGAAGGCATTAATGCAAGAAATCCCGCTATCAGGAAAGAAGAAAGAAAAAGAGCCCAGAAACCTGAACTTGATCTATTTCCACGATAAAGTATTAACACTCCACTCCTGCCTCTTTAAACTATCTGAAGTATAAGGTTTTTCAATGTTAATAACAAAAAGAGTAATGATTTTTAAATTGTGGAAATCTTTATACCTTTGTTCAGATTTTTGATTATAAAATAACATCCCTGAATAGAAAGTTACATCTAATAATATTCACTTTTTTTAAAAAATTAAATCATGAAAAAGCACAATTTCAATGCGGGCCCTTCTATATTGCCCAGGGTTGCAATCGAAAACACAGCTAAAGCAATTTTAGATTTTAATGGTATTGGAATGTCAATCCTTGAAATCTCCCACAGAAGCAAAGATTTTCAGGCTGTAATTGATGAAGCAGTAAGTCTTTTTAAGGAAGTAATGAATATTCCTGAAGGCTATCAGGTATTGTTCCTTGGCGGTGGAGCAAGTCTACAATTCTGTATGGTTCCATTTAATATGCTCCAGAAAAAAGCAGCATATCTTGAAACAGGTGTTTGGGCAAAGAAAGCAATTAAAGAGGCCAAGCTTTTTGGTGAAGTGAATGTTGTAGCTTCTTCATCCGATAAGAACTTTACTTACATACCTAAAAATTATCAGATCCCTGCTGATGCTGACTATTTCCATATCACAACCAATAACACTATTTATGGTACAGAGATCAGGAAAGACATCGATAGCCCAGTTAATTTAATTGCAGATATGTCATCAGATATTCTGAGCCGTTCAATTGATGTTTCAAAGTATGCAATGATCTATGGTGGTGCTCAAAAGAACCTGGGTCCTGCAGGTGCTACTTTCGTAATAGTAAGAGAAGACATCCTTGGTAAAGTTGAACGTCAGATCCCAACCATGCTCGATTACAGAACTCATATTAAAGATGGTTCTATGTTCAATACTCCTCCTGTTCTTCCTATCTACACAATCATGGAGACTTTAAGGTGGATTAAAGCTGAAGGTGGACTGAAGGCTATTGAAAAGAGAAACATCGAGAAAGCCGACCTTTTATACAATGCTATTGACAACAGCAAAATGTTTGTTGGAACAGCCGAAAAAGATTCCAGATCATTGATGAACATCTGCTTCGTAATGAAAGATCAATATAAAGACAAAGAAGAAGCATTCATGGAGTTTGCAAAAAAACGTGGAATGGTTGGAATAAAAGGACATCGTTCTGTTGGTGGATTCAGGGCTTCAACCTACAATGCACTGCCAATTGAAAGCGTACAAGCATTAGTTGAATGTATGAACGACTTTGAAAAAGAAAACGCTTAAACTGTTTCTTTCAAAATTCACAACCGGCTTTAATACTACTAAAGCCGGTTTTCTTTTTTATTTGCTCAAACTTTTTATTCCGTAATTTTGGTATTAGTTATTACGGACTGACTAAAGTATGAAAGATAGAGAAATCATCCATCTTAACAAGAACATCATGTTTCCCGATTTAAAAGGACGTCAGGATTCAGGTGTTATTGCATTTGGAGGTGATTTAAGTGTTGGTAGACTTCTTGAAGCATATTCAAAAGGAATCTTTCCTTGGTATGATCAACACTCCCCTATCTTATGGCATTCCCCAATGGAAAGATGTATTTTTGAAATTGATGATCTTATTGTTTCACATAGTTTGAAACATAAACTAAAAAAGAACACTTTTACTTTTACTTTTGACAATCATTTTCGACAAATTATGCAAATTTGCGCCCTCATTAAGCGTAAAGGAGAAATTGGCACTTGGATATTCCAGGAAACTGTTGATGCATACACTCAACTCTTTGAAGCAGGATATGCTCACAGCCTGGAAGTCTGGTATAACGGAAAGTTGGCAGGAGGTCTATTCGGAGTATCACTTGGCAAAGCCTTTTTTGGGGAATCTATGTTTCACTCTGTAACGGATGCTTCAAAAGCTGCACTTGTATTCTTGTTTGACTTCCTTAAAAAGAATGACTTTCATTTTGTCGATGCGCAAATGCACACAGATCATTTACAATCTATGGGAGCAAGAGTTATTACAAGGGATGAATACTTAAAAAAATTGGAATTTGCATTAAAAGAAAAAACATTAAGAGGAAATTGGGATGAGTATATTAGCAGAAGAGATGATGCACCGAAAATTTATGGAGGAAGCCATAAAAACGGCTAACGATAATATAAGAAGCGAGAATGGTGGTCCTTTTGGGGCTGTCATAGTTAAAGATGGAAAAATAATTGCCAAAGGAGGGAATAGTGTAACTTCAACCAATGATCCAACAGCTCATGCAGAAGTGGTAGCTATAAGGGAAGCATGTAAACAGCTGAAAAGCTTTCAACTCGATGGTTGCGATATATACTGTAGTTGTGAGCCTTGCCCAATGTGTCTTGGAGCAATTTACTGGGCACGACCGGCCAATGTTTACTTCGCTGCAACGAGAGAAGATGCTGCTGATGCTGGGTTTGATGATGATTTTATATATCGCGAATTAATGGTTGGTACTCCTGACAGGAAGATTAGAACTACGCAATTACTGAGAGAAGAAGCTCAAAGTGTCTTTAAAACATGGAAATTACTGGATAGAAAAACACCATATTAATTTTTAAAACTTAAAAAATGTCATTTGAATTACAAGGTAAAATTATTGAAATCTCAGGGATTCAGGTAATCACTGATAAATTTAAGAAAAGAGAATTCATTGTTGAGTGTAAAGATAACCCGGAAGGGAATTACACCCAATACTTAAAGTTTCAATGCACCGGCGATAAATGTTCAATCCTTGATACATATAACGTTGGTCAAATGGTTAATATTTCATTTAACCTAAAAGGAAGACGCTATGAAAAAGACGGCAGAGTCAGTTATTATATGGATCTCGAAGCCTGGCGTATAAGTAATGCTAACCAAAATACTCTTCCTGGAAATGGTTATCCCGAAACTAACTCCTACACAAAACTGGAAGAAGACGCAAGTGAGGATCTGCCTTTTTAATTAGAGTTGTTGAATAAAGTCAAGAGTAAAACTGAAGGTACTTCCTTTACCGGGAGTACTTTCAGCTATAATCTTTGATTTATGCAGTGCCATAAATTCCTGACATAAGATCAATCCCAACCCTGTTCCTATTTCGTTGGCAGTTCCGGTAGTTTTTAAACCGCCGTCAAGTTTAAATAGTTTTTCCAGTTCTTCAGGCGACATTCCTATACCTGTGTCGGATACTTTGACAGTAACCTTTTTGGTATTTATTGAACTGCTTATTGTTACAGAGCCACCATTTGCAGTGAATTTTATAGCATTTGTGAGAAGATTCCTCAATACTGTAGAAAGCATATTTCTGTCAGCTTTCACTATTACATCTCCTGAAAAATCAGAAAATAGGGTAATTTGTTTATTATCTGCAGAATTTCTAACTAATTCAACTGCATTCTCTATGCTTTCAGTAAGACTCACAGGCTCCGGATAGAAATCAATCCTGCCAGATTGCGCTCTCGACCAGCTAAGCAAATTATCAAGCAATGCATAAATGTGCTGGCCCGACTGTCTTATGACTTTTAAATAGGATTTCTTTTCAGCATCTGAAATTTCATCAAAATCATTATACGCTAAGTCTGCAAATCCCAATAATGAATTGAATGGATTTTTCAGGTCGTGCGCAATTATTGAGAGAAATTTATCCTTAGTTTGGATTAAATTCTCCAACTGATTCCTTTGATCTTCTGCTGTCTTGTATTTTTCCTTAAGTTCTTTTACTATTCTTGCTTTAACGTAATACTTCCGCAAAATAATAACAAGGAATATAACAATGACAGTGAAGGAAACAAAAAGTACCCATTTGATTATCCTACTGTTTTGTATGGTCCTTATTTGATCGAGATTTTCTGTTAGAAGATACCCCTTGTCATCTCTCTTATCTGAAATCTCAAACCTAACGCCGCCTTTAGACAAAAGAGCAGACATCTGTTCGTTGTAAATGCTGTCCTTTAATGTGATGTATTGATCCAGAAAAGAGTATGCCAAACCCGGTTGCTTAAGCGACATGGAGATTCTGGCAAGTTCAGAATAAGCTTCCATCACTAAAGTTCTGTTCTTAATGATCTTTGCCGTTTCCAATCCTTTTTCAGTAATCCTGTATGCTTCCGGCCTTCTGGCCTGAGCAAAATAAACTTTTCCAAGAAGTATCTGACCATTCGCAATGTCACTTTGGTTATTATTTGCAACCGACAATTCAAGACCTCTGTAAACATAGTATTCTGCACTGTCAGCTTTGTCACTCTTGAGATTCAAAACTCCTAATGCAGAATATACCTGAGCGAGCGAAGCTCCAATAGCTTTATTTGCAACTTCATTTTGGTGTTGAGGATTCGCATTCCTTTCTGTTAGCTGCAATGCGTTACCGAAATTCCCCAGATTCGTCGTAGCTGCATCCAATTCATCCTGATTCAGTACAGAATTAAGCCCATTTAAAGCAAATTTGTAATACATCAAAGCATTGTCTATTTGCTTTAACTCATTATGAATATAACCCAGATTAATACAGGAATTAACGAAAGCAATAGTCAGGTTTCTCCTCTTAAAATATTGCATCGCCTTTAATGAATGTTTTGTAGCTTCTTCAAAATTGAGGGTAACAGAATATAACATTCCAAGATTATACTCAGTATCCGCCCACCCTATCGAATCATCCATTTGCAAATGGAGTTCCGATTTCTTTTGAAGATAGTATATTGCCGATGCGTAATCTCCATCAATAAATGTCGTCCTTGATAAATCCTTTAATATTATAGCCTTGGCCTTTATTTCATCCGTTTTATAAAATGCGTTTATCAGACTATCGGTTTTCATCTGACCGAAAACAATAGACGGCACAATAAACCCAAGTAAATACAAGGTATATCTACAATGCCTTAAAAGTCTTATTGTTCTAGTACAGATCAATCAAATCCTCCAATTAAGTTTCACTTATGCAGATCTTTCAAATGGATGTTCACATTCAAAATCTGGTAAGTATTCAGTATTACTATCCAAATCCTGAATCCATCCGTTAACGAATCCCAATTTCTCCATTTCATCACAAACTGAATTATACTCTTCAGCAGAAATTGGTCTTCCCAGTCTTGTGCTTCCAATAGCCTTTCCCATGGGATGATACTGCGACATCAGAGAAATGCTCACTTTAGGTGAAAGCTCCCCTGCAATCTTTCTTAATACATTTTTACTATTCTCTACATATCCCGGTAATACCAAATGCCTTATTATTAATCCTCTGACAGCTGTATCTGTTTCATCAGTAATTACCTTTGCCCCCATCTGCCTGTACATTTCTTTTAAAGCTGAAATTGCTACATCTGTGTAATTCCTGGCATTTGAGAACTCTAACCCTATACTATTGTCAGCATATTTAAAATCAGGCAGATACACGTCAACAATTCCTTCAAGCCGTCTTAATGTTTCTACGCTGTCGTAACCATTAGAATTATAAATAATAGTCGGATACCTGTTCCACCTGTGTAAAGAGTTAATAATCATTACCATTTGTGGAACCATGTGTGAAGCTGAAACAAAACCAACGGATTTACAACCTTTATCCAGAAAGTTTATAATTTCTTCAGTAATCTTATCTATTGTCCCATAATTGGAAATCTTTGTACCATTTTGGCTAATTTGATAATTCTGACAATAAATACATTGAAGGTTGCAATGGCTGAAGAAAACATTACATATTCCATGCGGTCCGGAAATTACAGGTTCCTCTCCTGTATGGATACAAATTGAGCTAATGTTAAAGCTGGCGTCTGTTTTGCAATATCCTGAATGAGATTTCTCTCTGTTGACATGGCAGGCACGAGGACAGATCACACAATTACGGAGATCGTTAAAAGCTTCAATATCAGTATAAGAAGATACGTTATCCATGCCAAATTATGGGCGTTATTAGGCCTTAGCCGTTTGATAATCTTTATATTTATTTACTTTAGTGCAAAAAGTAACCTACTGGGGAGTATAATTATTAGAAATAGCAGACATTTTAAGAGATATGATGGTATCATCTTGATCCTATATGCAAAAATAGTACCGATATTTCAAAAGACCAAAATAATCGGAGATAAATTCCTTAACATTATTATGCATTGACAACGCCAGATTCTTCATACATTAGCCAGAATAAAAGAAATCTCTATGAATGATATTCAAACACATCGTAAGTACTTGATTTCCATATTTACAATAGGAATTTTATATTTTATATTCGGCTTTGTAACATGGTTAAATGGTACATTAATTCCCTTTTTAAAGATAGCTTGTGAGCTCACAAATCTTCAGGCGTACTTTGTCACTTTTGCTTTTTATATTTCATATCTGTTCATGGCTCCTCCCTCCAGCCTTGTGCTAAAAAAAGTTGGTTTTAAAAATGGAATGGCTTTAGGCCTTTTGCTTATGGCCATTGGCTCATTGATTTTTATCCCTGCTGCTACAAGTAGAACTTTCGGCTTGTTTTTAACCGGTTTATTTGTTCAGGGCGGTGGACTGGCATTGCTTCAAACGGCTGCTAATCCGTATATAACTATAATAGGACCACGTGAAAGCGCAGCAAAGCGAATTGCCATTATGGGGATTGCAAATAAGGTCGCTGGCACAATAAGTCCAATTATTCTGGGTGTAATTTTGCTCAGTGGAGCAAATGAGCTGATGGAGCAAGTAGCTTTTATCAATGGGAGCGAAAAGGAAATCCTCTTAGATTCACTTGCCCGTAAAGTCATATTGCCTTATATCATTATGGCAGTTGTCCTGACTCTACTGTCATTTATGATACGATTTGCACATCTTCCTGAACTTGACAGCGAGATTGAGTCTGAAGTTGACGATAAAAGCCATCATACTAAAACCGCATGGTATCAGTTTCCTCATCTGATTCTGGGATTCATTGCAATATTCCTATATGTCGGTGTTGAAGTAATTGCCGGTGATACAATCATTCTGTATGGAAAATACCTTAACATCTCACTCGACTTATCCCGCTACTTTACCAGTTTGACATTAATTTCAATGGTAATTGGATACATAATCGGAATTATCCTTATTCCCAGGTTTGTTAAACAAGATAAAGCACTAGCATGGTCAGCAGTCCTGGGTATGACATTTTCATTACTGGCCTTGTTTACCAGCGGATTTACCAGTGTGTTGTTTGTTGCTTTATTAGGATTGGCAAATGCAATGATGTGGCCTGCAATATGGCCATTAGCTATCGCTGATTTAGGAAAATTCACTAAAGCAGGATCTGCATTATTAGTTATGGGTATAGCCGGTGGTGCCATTATACCACTTGTTTATGGTTTCTTGTCTGATTTAATTGGCAATCAGTCAGCTTATATTATATTAATCCCATTATACATTTACATATTCTATTACGCAATTAAAGGTCATAAGATCAGAGTATAGCTACCTTTAAACAGTGGATTTTATTAACATTTTCCAACAGCTCTCTGTTGATTAGAGAAAAATCATTTTTTTATGAAACCAACCCTTTTAATTTTAGCCGCCGGTTTAGGAAGCAGATATGGTGGTCTGAAACAAATAGATCCTGTAGGACCATCTGGTCAAACAATTCTTGACTACTCTGTTTTCGATGCAAAACGTGCAGGATTTGGCAAAGTAGTATTTATAATTCGGAAAGATATTGAAGAGGACTTCAAGTCGGTCTTCGCACAAAAGCTAAGTAAATCCTTGACGATAGAATGGGTCTTTCAGGAACTCGATATGCTCCCTGAAGGAAAAGTACCACCTACCGACAGAACAAAACCCTGGGGAACTGGCCATGCTGTATTAATGGCTAAGAATGCAATTAAAGAACCATTTGCTGTTATAAATGCTGATGATTTCTATGGTAGCCATGCCTTTGAGAAAGCTGTTGAGTTTTTTAATTCCGACACCAAGGAAACAAATTACGCAATGGTCGCCTATGAGTTAAAAAATACTTTATCGGATTTTGGAACTGTCTCAAGAGGTGTTTGTGAAGCTGATGATGAAGGAAATCTTATTAGCGTTACTGAAAACACCAAAATCGCACGCGAAGGTGAAATGGTTTATAATACTGAAGCTGATAACTCAAAGACTCAACTTGATGAAAACACTCTCGTATCAATGAATTTCTGGTGTTTTAAACCGACTTTCTTTGATCAGCTCGATTCTCATTTCCGTGGATTTATCGAAAATAACATGCACAATCCTAAGGCTGAATTTTATATACCGACAGCTGTTGATGCATTGATAAAATCAAATAAGGCAAAAGTCAAGGTTTTGCCCAATCAGGGACAGTGGTTTGGCATTACATATAAAGAAGACAAACCTCTGGTAATTGATAAGATTAAAAAGTTGACCATAGAAGGAAATTACCCTGATGAGTTTTGAGAATGTTTACTGCTCATTTCGCAGGATGTTTATAATTTAGATTACTCCTCAAATGAAACAATTTTGCTTATAATTATGAAAAAGCTTCTTTTAGCATTCTGCCTACTGATGTCAGGGACAGCTTTTGCGCAATCACACAACATCATTCCGGAACCTGTATCCTATGTTTCGGGCTCATCCGGTGATTTTGTAATACAACACACACTGATAACTGTTAATGATCAGAGTGATGAATTATTAAGATTAGCTGACTTTTTATCTAAATCACTTTATTTTACACCAGCTCCTTTAAAAATCATACCATTTGATGAGGGAATAGTAAATAAGTTTGGAAATTCAATAAGACTTATAATCGACAAAAAATTAAAGCTATCCTCTGAAGGTTACGTTTTGGATGTTAACAGTAACTTTATTTCAATTCAAAGCACTACAGCACAAGGCATATTCTATGGCATACAAACTCTGCTTCAGATTATACCGTTTGAATTTACGAATGATTTTAATGATGCGTCATTTGCTAGTGGAACTCCAACAAATATGAGTATTCCAAATGGAATAAAAAGCCTCATTGTAAAAAGTTGCTCAATAAATGATTATCCCAGATTTTCATACAGAGGAATGCACCTTGATGTGTGTCGCCATATTTTTCCGGTCGACCAGATTAAAAAGTTTATCGACATTATGGCATTTTATAAGATGAATAACTTTCACTGGCACCTTACAGATGATCAGGGTTGGCGACTTGAAATAAAAAAATATCCACTGCTTACAGAAAAAGGGGCATGGAGGAAATCTACTACCATCGGCAGAAATGAAGGTCAGGATAGTATACCTTATGGTGGATTTTATACTCAGGAACAAGCTGCTGATATAGTAGCCTACGCTGCGGAAAGGTATATTAATGTTATCCCCGAAATTGAAATGCCGGGGCATGCAACAGCTGCATTGGCTGCGTATCCTGAAATTTCTTGTACCGGTGGTCCCTTTGATACCTGGACATTGTGGGGCGTTAATGATGAAATATTCTGCGCCGGTAAAGAGCAAACATTCGAATTTATTGAAGGAGTTCTTGATGAAGTCGTAACAATATTTCCTTCTAAGTATATTCACATAGGAGGTGATGAAGCACCTAAAACCAGGTGGAATTCATGCCCCGACTGTCAGAAAAAAATTGAACAGGAGAAACTGGCGAATGCAGAAGAGCTTCAAAGCTATTTCGTTCAACGCGCACAAAAATATTTGGAAAAGTACAATAGACAAATAATTGGTTGGGATGAAATACTCGAAGGTGGTCTTGCTAAAGGAGCTACAGTCATGTCATGGCGAGGTATGGAAGGAGGCATTGAAGCTGCAAGCATGAAGCACCATGTTATTATGTCCCCCATTAATCCTTGCTATTTGGATTATTATCAGGGGGATCCTGATACTGAGCCTTTCGCAATAGGTGGTTATAATACTTTAGAGAAAGTCTATTCATTTGAACCTGTTCCTGCAAATCTGAAGAGAAAAAACCAAAAATTTATACTTGGTGCGCAAGGTAACTTATGGACTGAATATATCAGTACTTCTGAGCATCTGGAATATATGGCTTATCCAAGAGCAATTGCTCTGGCCGAAGTCAACTGGTCACAGACAGAAAATCGCAATTACAACAGTTTCCAAAGCCGATTGAAGAAGCACTATCTGAGGTTTGATAAACTAGGAATAAACTACGCAGGAAACCCAAAGTTAAAGAATGATGATTAATTTGATTATTTTATAAGCAGCGAGGTTTAGCCTGAAAAACCCAATAATTAAGGTTTACAGTTAATATTTCAGTGGCCAAATAAAAAAACTCCGTTAAACAAAAGTAAAGAGCTGTTTATCGGAGTTTTTAATTTAAATGTGCCCGGAACAGGACTCGAACCTGCAC
>DIOT01000047.1:166302-374704 GCA_002426195.1 Bacteroidales bacterium UBA5507
GGAACAGGACTCGAACCTGCACGCACGTAAGTACACTAGTCCCTGAAACTAGCGCGTCTACCAATTCCGCCATCCGGGCAAATTAATACTTCAAAAAAAATGCAGTCTGACTGACTGCAGCTGACCTCTGTCAGATTTTGTGCCCAGGACAAGACTCGAACTTGCACATCCTTAAGGACACCAGCCCCTCAAGCTGGCGTGTCTACCAATTTCACCACCTGGGCAATGGAGGCGCAAAGATAAAACTTTTTTTTCTTTACATGTACGTTTTCTCCTCTTTTTTATAGGTTTTTTATTAACGAAACAATAATCAAACACTTAGCGTTTCTCCTATTGCGCCTTTCAGAAAACAATAATTGTATTTTCATGTTCCTTTCCTTATCTTTGTGCTAAGTAGTATGTCAATAAAACGTACTATGTAATAAAATATATACTCTATGTTTACTGCAAGTGATCTAAAACAGATTCAATCGAAAGGCATTGAAATTAAAGCAATTGAACAACAGGTTGAGAATTTCAGGAAAGGGTTCCCCTTTATCGACCTTGTTGAACCGGCGACAGTTAAAAATGGCATCAAAGTTTTTTCCGAAACTGAAATTGAAAAGCTTCAAAAATATTACGATAGATATTGTTCCGATTATGAAATAATGAAATTTGTACCCGCTTCAGGTGCTGCCTCACGTATGTTTAAATCACTGTTTGAATTTCTCGAAAGCATAGAAAAAGGTGATTCAATTGACAATCTACTGGAGAAAGACAAAAGCCAAAATTCAGTCTTTAATTTCATTCAGAATCTAAAGAACTTTGCCTTCTACGATGATCTTAAAGCTGTTATGGAGGACAATTATATCAGCCTTGAAAGCAAAATAAGCGAAAAGGACTATCGTACAATATTGGAATTTTTGCTGATGGACCATGGCCTTGGATATGCAGCTAAACCAAAAGCAATGTTGAAATTTCATAAATACACTGACGGAGCCAGAATGGCAATGGAAGAGCATTTAGTTGAAAGTGCAAATTATGGTATCAACTCCGAAGGAAGAGCTGCTGTGCATTTCACTGTTTCTCCTGAACATGCAGATAGTTTCATCGATGAAATTAACCTTGTTAAAGATAAATACGAAACCCAATTCGACGTTGTTTACGAACTCACCTTCTCCGTTCAGAAATCTTCAACCGACACTTTAGCAGTTGACCTGAACAATAAGCCT
The DNA here is from genome assembly GCA_002426195.1 of Bacteroidales bacterium UBA5507. GTDB lineage: Bacteria > Bacteroidota > Bacteroidia > Bacteroidales > Lentimicrobiaceae > Lentimicrobium. The sequence goes on from DIOT01000047.1 coordinate 167,514, forward strand.
TTCAGGGATGATGAAGGCAATCTCGTATTCCGACCAGGTGGACATGGTGCATTAATTGAAAACCTTAATGATCGCGAAAGTGAGGTCATATTTATAAAGAATATAGATAACGTCGTCCCTGACAGGTTGAAAGATGTTACTTACAAATATAAGAAAGCACTTGGTGGCTATTTGCTGGAAATTCATGAGCAAATCGTTGAGTACCTCGAAATGCTCGAGGATGGAAATCTTACTAACAATGAAATCAAGAAAATAGTAGATTTCTGCTCTGACAGATTGCTTCTGAAATTTTCTGAAGAGTTTAATACCCTTTCCACCATAGAAAAGATCGACCTATTATATACCAGATTAAACAGACCAATTCGACTATGTGGAATGGTCAGGAATGAAGGTGAACCGGGAGGTGGACCTTTCTGGGTCAAAAATTCCTCCGAAGAAATCTCCTTACAAATAGTGGAATCCTCTCAGATAGATTTCTCAAATTCTGAGCAAAAGAAAATTTTTGAAAAATCCACCCATTTTAATCCGGTTGATCTGGTCTGTTACGTGAGAGACTTTAAGGGTAACCAGTTTGATCTCAGAGAATTCATTGACCCTTCTACCGGATTTATTTCTACCAAGTCAAAGGATGGCAGAGAACTAAAAGCCTTGGAACTCCCGGGCTTATGGAATGGAGCAATGGCTGATTGGATCACTATTTTTGTTGAAGTTCCAATCACTACTTTTAATCCTGTAAAAACAATCAACGATCTGTTAAGAAAAGAGCATCAGTAATTTTAGGGTGCTAGCCTTTCTCTGATCCATAGGTTATCTGCTTTTCGGAACCTTATCCTGTCATGCAGTCGTGATGCCCTACCCTGCCAAAATTCAATGCTTTCCGGAATGAGAGCATAACCTCCCCAATGTTGAGGTCTAACCAAATCTTTCTGGTTATCCAGTAGATAAATTTTACTCTCATACAATTTTTCAATAGCTTCACGGCTCTCAATTACCTGACTCTGAGGTGAAATTATTGCGCCAAGGCGGCTTTCAGCTGGCCTGCTATTAAAATATTCATCAGAAGTCTCTTCAGATAGTTTGACGGTACTACCTTCAATCCTTATCTGCCGCTCTAATTCCTTCCAAAAAAACAACACTGATGCATTAGGATTCGATTCTAGCTGTTTACCTTTTGCGCTATGATAATTAGTAAAAAAGATGAATCTTCCTTCTTCACAGGACTTAAGCAAGACAACTCTTGATGATGGCTTATTATCTGAACTTATAGTCGAGAGTACCATTGCAGTAGGTTCCGGAACTCCGGCTGATATTGCTTCCGATAACCATTTATTGAAGAATGATAATGGATCATTCCCAACTTCCTCTTCTTTTAATTCATTTAATAAATATTGCTTCCTGATTTCAGCTAGTTTCATGATCCAAATTTTAGTTGGTAATAACAGCCAAAACATAATTCAGTTTTCAATAATAGCTTAAATTTGTTTCGCTCTAATGCAAAAATTCAACTACCATGCATATAAATATTCAACGTTATAGTATACTGACTTTATTTATTTTGTTAGTCCTGAACAACGCAATGCCCCAGTCTATCGGCTATATTGAAGCACTAGAGAAAGAACGAACTAATAAGGATGCTGAATTTATGAGTTCTGAAGACTCCCCACTTACTGCTGAATCTAAGAAGACGTTTCAGGGATTGAATTACTTCCCACCTGATACAAGTTTTGTTATAACTGCAAGTATTGACAGGTTTCCCAATCCCGATACTATTAAAATGAAAACTACTACGGAAAGATTACCTCTTTACCTGAGGTATGGGACAGTATCTTTCACTCTTGAAGGTCAGCAACATCGTGTTACCATTTTTCAGAATGTGGCTCTTATGAGCACACCTGGCTTTGAGGACTACCTTTTTCTGCCATTTACTGATATTACGTCAGGTGAAGAGTCGTATGGAGGTGGTAGATATATTGAGGCAAGTCTTTTACCGGATGGTTCTGTAACAATAGATTTTAACCGTGCTTTTAATCCTTACTGCGTCTATAATAAAAGATATTCTTGCCCCATTCCTCCAAGTGAAAATTTCATAAATGCCCGAATTAATGCAGGAGAGAAGAATTTCCATTAATTGCCTTTAAGATAATCGGGATAAGTCTGTAATTAGCTTATTAATCCTTCCAACCATTGATTCATATTTTGTTTTCACAGACTGTAATTGATTCTCAGCTTCAGCAACCCTCTTCTTCAATAATTCATTCTGTATTTGCAACTCATCTATTTGCTGAGAACTGATAAACAAAGTTCCCTGATCTCTCTCTGATTCAACATTCGGCTTATTGTTTTCAAGAATTTTATTCTTTTCACCTGACAGCTTATAAATAAAGTAAATTGTAATGAGAATACCTACCAGAAGCAATGCCACTACAACTTTAAGTATCAACAGCATTCTAATGTCGTTAAGCGTCCTAATTTCCAGTTGTTCCGACTTTGATTGTAAAGCGGTATAATTCTTCGACAATTCAGCTAAAGAATCCTGAATACTATTTAATTCCAACTCACGCCGCATAGTATGATTCATGATACTATCGTCAATCATAATAAGCATTTCAGCCTGCTCAAGCATTAAAGTGTTTTTCCAGTATCGGGGAAATATAAGTGAATCTTTAATCCTGTGAAATTGTTCTGACTTATTAATTCTCCGGTTTTTCAGATCATCGAAATCAACATCTGAAGCAAAGGAAATAAAGCTGCAAATCACTAACAGCAATGTGCAAACTGTCTTCATATCAGTAGGTTTTTAACAAAATTAAGAAAAATGATTAATTACAGCAAAAGTCAGATTTTAAAATACCATATTCCTATTGGTTACAAATATTTAATCAGAATGCCGAATGTTGTAAGTTTGTAAAAAAGTTTCAAAATGAAATCAATTCGTTGTCTATTATCAATTGTCCTGATCATTGTCTTGACTCAGAATGCCACTTCACAATCTGGGTTCAGAATTAACCTGCAGTTAAAAGGACTAAATGATAGCCTGATTTTACTAGCTTCTTATAACGGTGACAAACAGTTTGTTATTGACACAATTATTCCTGACTCCAAATACAATTACAAACTTTCTGCTGATACACTCTTGCCTGAGGGTATGTACTTTTTTGCCAGCTCCAAAAAGGCAAAACTTCTTGACTTCATAATTGCCGGGAAACAAAATGTTTCTATTACAGGTGATATGAGTGAACTTCCTCAGAGTTTAACTTCTAAGGTTAATGACCAAAATAAAATACTTTTCGACTACATTAAATTTCTGGCTGCAAAACAGAAAGAAATGGGTCAACTACAAATGTTAAGAAATTCATTCGCGCACGGATCTGATTCTGCTGCTGTTGTATTAAACAGAATTCAACTTCTTAACGAAGAAGTTATCCAGTACATCAACGGAATAATAAATGCAAATCATGGCAGCTTTATTTCCATATTCCTCAAATCAATGCAAGATCCTGAATACACCCCTCCCCCTGTTTTGCCTACCGGGAAAGTCGATTCAGTTGCCTCTTTCAGAGCTTTTAAGGATCACTACTGGGATAACATCAATCTATCTGACGACAGATTCATTAGAACTCCTCTAATACACAATAAGATTGAGCACTTCCTGCAGAAGATGACTTTACCGGTTCCTGATTCATTGAATGCTGCAATAGATAAGCTATTTGAATTGTCAAAAATGAACCGGGAGACATTCAAATACCTGATCTGGTATCTCACAGTTAAGTATGAGAGTTCTGATATTATGGGTCACGATGCGGTTTTTGTTCATCTTGTCGATAAGTATTACGAAAAAACTGATTTGATGTCGTGGATGAATCCCACTGTTAAAGAGAACCTGGAAAAGCGGGCAAATACACTAAGGCCTATTTTAATCGGAAAAACCGCACCTGAACTGATTTTATGGGATACTCTGAGAGAACCCGTTTCACTTCATGAAATTAAAAGTAAATATACGCTTATATACTTCTGGGATCCTGAGTGCAGTCACTGCAAAAAGGAAACTCCTTTATTGGTCTCTTTTTACAATGAGTATAAAGAAAAATATAGTCTCGAAGTATTCGGGGTCTGTATGGACACTTCCTGGAAAGATATGACTTCTTACATAAGAAAAAATCAAATGAACTGGATTAATGTCAACGGTTTTTACAGTATGACAGGAGATTTCAGAGAGCAATACGATGTACATAGCTCTCCCGTTATGTACTTATTGGACGAGAAGAAGACAATTATTGCAAAAAGGATTTTAACTGAACAAATGCAAGCGATAATTAATAACAGGGAAAAGCTGTCTTCTGAATCACAATGATAGCATCCTGATTTCCTGTTATTTAATTCTAAAAATTCTTATCTACTAAAAATTTTTTATCATTTATTTTCATTTTTTCTTGACAAACTAAGTTTTTAGTTATACATTTGTTGAACTTTAAAACTAAATCTTTAGTTGACATGAACGAATTAAAAGAATTGACCAAAGCTGAAGAGCAAGTAATGCAGCTTTTTTGGAAACTTGGAAAAGCATATGTGAACGAAGTCCTTGACCAGATACCCGAACCTAAGCCTGCTTATAATACAATTTCAACAATAACCCGTATCTTGGAAAAAAAGGGTTTCATTGACCATGAAGCTATTGGTAAGTCGCACAGGTATTTCCCTATTGTAACCAAAAGAGAATATTCAAAGCATTCGCTCAATCGGCTTTTAAAGGGATACTTCAGCAATTCCTATACACATATGGTTTCATTTTTTGCAGATGAAGACTTAAGTCTGAAAGATCTGGAAGAAATGCGGGTACTTATTGAAAATAAAATTCAAAACAAAAAAGGCAATGAGTGATTTAGTACTTTATCTACTGAAAGCAAGTATCATTAATGGTGCTATCCTTGCATTTTATTATCTGGTTATCCGTAAGTGTAGTAACTTTCGCCTGATGCGTATTGTATTACTCCTTTCACTAATACTACCTCTGATTCTTCCTCTTATAAAATTGAGTCCGGATTCTTCATCTATTTCAAAGCTAACTATATATTTAAATGAGGTGGAGATTAATCCAACTTATGCAGCAAACGAAGGTCCGGTAAGTGGATTTAATGCCGAAAGCATAGTCCTATACTTATACTTATCAATAGCTGTCCTGATTTCTATAGTATCGATATACTCACTATTGACAATCGTGTTAAAAAGGATGAAATCCAAACGCGTTGAAACATCAAATGGTAGTGTATACATTGAGGAAGGTACTCATAGTCCGTTCACATTCTTCAACTGGATCTTTTTACCGGATAGGTTATTGGATCACCCAAATCTTGATATGCTATTAAAGCATGAACATGCACATGTAAACTTATGGCACAGCATAGACACTATGATTAGTCAGGTTGCACGAGTTGTTCTTTGGTTCAGTCCATTTGTCTATCTATCACATAAATACTTAACAGAAGTACATGAATTTCAAGCTGATGAGAAAGTTATTTTATCAGATAGCGGACTAAATGATTACAGTAATCTGCTCCTTTCCTTCACATTAATTCCCGAAACGAACTATCATTTAACAAATCCTTTCAGTTATAAACTTAAAAAACGAATTATCATGATCAACAATGTAAAACATAGAAAACTCAGTCTATCAGGTATTTTTACAGGTCTATTCATGTGCTCTTTTATAATTGGAGCCACAGCTATGATTAATATCCAACCTCAGAATTCGGCATCCGATTCCGACATAATATCGGCTGTTAGCAATGATGATACTATTCAGATACAGGCAACTGTAATTACTAAGAACGCGGTCAATGAAAACGCTGTTAAGGACAACTCTTTTCAAAAAATGGATGATGGTAGAATTGTTTTCAACGTACTTGATGAAGTTCCAACATTTCCTGGTGGTATAGATGCAATGCTTGAATATTTACATTCAAATATCAATTATCCTGAAAAAGAACAAAAAGAAGGCATCCAGGGTACAGTATATGTAAATTTCGTTGTGAATAAGGATGGCAGTATATCAGATATTAAAGTCCTAAGGGGAATTCATAAAACACTCGATGAAAATGCAGTGAAAGCTGTTTCCAATATGCCGAAATGGAACCCGGGTAAGAAAGATGGAAAACCAGAAGCTTGCTCGTTCAATATTCCTATAAAGTATTCTCTGGATAAATAGGAGTATCACTTACTTAAATTAAAAAAGCTGTGTCGTAAAGGCACAGCTTTTTTTAGTTCTAATTCTCAACTACCTACTTAACAGCATCAACAATTGCCTTAAATGTAGTGGGGTGATTCATTGCAAGGTCGGCAAGAACCTTACGGTCGAGATTAATATTCTTTTGTTTCAGTTTACCCATAAAAACTGAGTAGCTCATATTATATTCACGAACTCCTGCATTAATACGGGTAATCCACAAACTACGGAAATTGCGTTTTTTCTGGCGTCTGTCACGGTATGCATACACCATGCCTTTTTCGTATGCATTTTTAGCAACCGTCCAAACATTTTTTCTTCTCCCAAATTGACCCTTAACGGCCTTCAGGATTTTTTTTCTGCGTGCTCTTGAAGCAACTGCGTTTACTGATCTTGGCATTTTTTTAATTGTTTTTCACTTTCGCGATTTCAATAATGAAATTCTTAGGTGCAGAAAGCAAGGGTTAATAAAATTGATTAACACAAAATTTACTGAAGCATATCTCTTACAACTTTTGCATCTGCCTTGTCAACAATAGCTGTGTAAGTTAAATTACGTTTGCGTTTTGTTGACTTTTTAGTCAGAATGTGACTTTTGTAAGCATGCTTCCTTTTCAGTTTACCGGTGCCGGTTACATCAAACCTTTTTTTGGCAGCGGATTTGGACTTCATTTTTGGCATTACTAATGTTAATTTAGGTTTATATTGAGATTAAAAACTTCTACTTTTTGGGAGCGATAATCATAATCATCCTCTTTCCTTCAAGGAGGGGTAATTTTTCCACTTTACCGTAATCTTCAAGCAGTGAAGCGAATTGAAGCAGTTTTATTTCGCCCTGGTCTTTATATACAATGCTTCTGCCCCTGAAAAGAACTTCAACTTTTACTTTAGCACCTTCTTCAAGGAACTTCATAGCATGTTTTAGTTTAAAGTTAAAATCATGCTCATCAGTATTTGGTCCCAGTCTGATTTCCTTTACTACAATTTTAGCAGATTTTGCTTTTATCTCTTTCTGCTTTCTCTTTAGCTCATAAAGGAATTTCTTATAATCGGTTATTTTACAAACCGGGGGATTAGCAGTAGGTGATATTTCTACTAAGTCGAGCTCTAATTTCTGAGCCATTGCAAGTGCATCTTTGATATTGTAGATTCCCTGCTCAGTGTTATCACCAACAACCCTTACTACGGGTGCTTTTATCCTTTCATTAATAAGATGAGGGTCTTCCTGCTTCCTCTGTGGAGGTCTGGGGCCTCTTGGGTTTCTAAACGGTGTTGCTATGTTTAATCCTCCTTGTTTAATTAATAAATCGAAGCGACTAGTGGGTTGCTTCTTTAACTTCTTTGTTTATTAAATTGATAAATTCTTCAATACTTAATGATCCAAGGTCACCCACTCCGTGACGACGAACAGAAACACTTCCTTCAGCTTCCTCCTTTTCGCCTACAATAAGCATAAAAGGTATCTTCTTTACTTCAGCATCCCTGATTTTTCGTCCGGTTTTTTCGTTCCTTTCATCAATTTGGCTGCGAATTTCGGAATTATTTAGAATATCTGAAAGTTTTTTTGCATAATCAAGGTATTTTTCACTGATTGGCAGTATAATAACCTGATCAGGAGTCAACCATAATGGAAATTTTCCACCTGTATGTTCAATCAAGACAGCAACAAAACGTTCCATAGATCCGAATGGTGCTCTGTGGATCATCACCGGACGATGTTTCTGGTTATCACTGCCAATATATTCAAGCTCAAATCGTTCCGGTAAGTTGTAATCAACCTGAATTGTTCCAAGTTGCCATTTCCTTCCTAAAGCATCTTTAACCATGAAGTCTAATTTCGGTCCGTAAAATGCAGCTTCACCATATTCAACAACAGCATTTATACCGGCTTCCGCAACAGCCTCAATAATTGCACTTTCAGCTTTTTCCCAATTTTCATCACTTCCGATATATTTCTCGCGATTCTCGGGATCTCTTAATGATATCTGGGCTGTATAGTCTTTAAAATCAAGTGTCTTGAAGATATGTAACACTATGCCAATTACAGAAATAAACTCACTCTTTATCTGATCAGGCATACAGAATAAATGAGCATCATCTTGTGTAAATCCTCTAACCCTGGTTAGCCCGTGTAATTCTCCGCTTTGTTCATATCTGTATACTGTTCCAAACTCAGCAAAACGAAGTGGAAGATCCTTATAGGACCTTGGCTTAGAAGCAAATATTTCGCAATGATGTGGACAATTCATAGGTTTTAACATGAACTGTTCGCCTTCTTCCGGAGTGTTAATTGGCTGGAAGCTGTCCTTTCCATATTTCTGAAAATGACCGGATGTCTTATATAATTCCACATTACCAATATGTGGAGTAATTACCGGTAGATAACCTGCCTTTTGCTGGACGTTCTTTAAAAAGCGCTCAAGTCTCTCTCTCAGTTGAGCTCCTTTAGGTAACCACAAAGGTAACCCCTGCCCTACTTTCTGTGAAAAAGTAAATAATTCCAGCTCTTTACCGAGCTTTCTATGATCACGCTTTTTAGCTTCTTCAAGTAGCTCCAGGTACTCAGTTAATTCTTTCTGTTTAGGGAAAGTGATGCCATAAATCCTGGTAAGTTGCTTACGCTTTTCATCACCTCTCCAATAAGCTCCTGCGATATTTAACAGCTTAACGGCCTTAATAACGCTTGTATCGGGCAAATGTGGGCCTCTGCATAAGTCAGTAAATGTGCCTGATTCATAAAAGGTTATCTGACCATCCTCCAAATCCTGGATGAGCTCAATTTTATATTCATCATTTTTGTTAGAGAAATACTCAAGCGCTTGTTTCTTAGAAACATCCCTTCTTAAGAAATTTTGTTTCTCCCTTGCAAGGGCAAGCATTCTATCTTCTATCTCCTTGAGATCTTCAGATGTTATCTGGCGATCCCCAAAATCCATATCATAATAAAACCCATTCTCTATTGCTGGTCCTATACCAAATTTTACACCGGGATATAACTGCTCAACTGCCTCAGCCATAAGGTGTGCTGAAGAGTGCCACATAGTATGTTTACCTTCAGTCGATTCCCATGTGTTTAGCTTAACCTGTGAGTCTTGATTTATAGGACGGGTTGCATCCCATATCTCTCCGTTAATAGTAGCTGAGAGGACATTTCTGGCCAATCCCTCGCTAATACTTTTAGCTATTTCCATGGCAGATATTCCCTTTGGGTACTGCCTTACGCTATTGTCGGGTAATGTAATGTTAATCATAGCATTTCTTAAAAGGGGACAAAGATAGGTAATTTTATATCATCTTTGACCAATTGACAAGGTTAATATTGTAAGTATATCATTATAACTTTGCGCAACCTAAAACAACCAATAATGAACAGAAAAGATTTGATTTTTATTCTTATTGCTATTACAATTTTTCTGCCATTTATTTTAATCAATAGTTTCTACCAGGCATATGCATCCTTTAATCACGATTATCCAATGATAATGAGCATGATCAAGTTTGCAATTCTTGCCACTTTGGGAGAAGCACTCGGATCAAGAATTAAATCGGGTGAATATACCCCATCAGGCTTCGGACTTTTTCCAAGAGCTTTTGTTTGGGCTATCCTGGGATTCTCAATTAAACTGGCGTTTGTAATTTTTACTGCCGGTACTATCGACTTCCTTTCATTCATGGGAATGGATAACGTTAAAGAAGTGTACGCAGGAGGTTTTACAGCAGGTAAACTATTCATTGCCTTCTGCATTAGTTTCTTTATGAATACAATATTTGGTCCGGTAATGATGACAACTCATAAAGTAACCGACACGCACATTTTGCTAACAGGCGGTACAATGAGTGGCTTATTTTCACGGATAAAGGTTTCAGAGATTCTTAAAAATATTAATTGGGATGTGCAATGGAATTTCGTATTCAAAAAGTCAATTCCTCTTTTCTGGTATCCTGCACATACTATTACCTTCCTTCTGCCTCAGGAATATCAGGTGCTTTTTGCCGCATTTTTAAGCATAGCGCTGGGATTAATACTTGCAATTGCATCAGTAAAAGGCAGAAATAAGTAAACATCTAAATGTGCGTAAAACAACAATTTAAAGTGCCATATTAAACATATTATGTAACTTGCAGCCATAAATGCGCAAACGTTTGTATTTAAAATGATTATTGGGATTAGCTAGAAAAATAAACCAAAAAAATATAGAGTAATGAATGAACAGTTCAGAAAGGACACTCCCATTAACTATGATGTAGTAAGTTCCGTTATTACCAAAATGAATTTACCTAACGTTGGAAAGGCCAGTATTAGAGAAATTAAAAAAATTATTGATTTAATTGAGGCCCAAACAGGTACTCGTTTTATAAGAATGGAAATGGGTATTCCCGGTCTTAAACCACCTGCTATTGGCACAAATGCTGAAATTAAAGCACTCCAAGATGGTGTGGCTGCAATATATCCTGATATTGAAGGTACTCCTGTCCTAAAAAATGAGATGGCCAGGTTTGTAAAAAATTTTATTGATATTGATGTCAAACCTGAATCATGCATTCCAACGGTGGGCAGCATGCAGGGAAGCTTCGCTGCTTTTTTAACTCTGAAAAGGTTACATGCAGAAAGAGACACTACACTTTTCATAGATCCCGGATTTCCGGTACACAAACAACAGCATAAAGTTCTTGGTCAAAAATTCGAGAGTTTTGATGTCTATGATTTCAGGGGTGATAAACTCAGAGATAAACTGGAGTCATATTTTTCAACAGGAAGAATTCATTCAGTGCTTTATTCTAATCCAAATAATCCATCATGGATCTGTTTCACTGATGACGAACTAAAGATAATTGGTGAACTTGCTAATAAATATAATGTAATCATTTGTGAAGATCTGGCATATTTTGGAATGGACTTCAGAACTGATTACTCAGTTCCAGGCAAAGCTCCTTTCCAACCAACCGTGGCTAAGTATACCGATAACTATATTCTCTTCATTTCCAGCTCAAAAGTGTTTAGTTATGCTGGACAGAGAATAGGTATGATGGTTGTATCAGATAAACTATTCCAATACAAATCTGAAAATTTACTTAATTACTATAGCAGTGACATCTTTGGAAGAGCGATGATATACGGGACTGTTTATGCTCTAAGTTCCGGCACTTCACATTCAGCTCAATATGCTCTTGCTGCAATGCTGAAAGCTACAAACGACGGTGAGTACAACATGCTCAGCGAAGTGAAGATATACGAAGAGAAAGCCAGGGTAATGAAGGATATTTTTACAAGAAACGGTTTTAAAATAGTTTACGACAAGGATGTTGATAAACCAATAGCCGATGGATTCTATTTTACGATTTCGTATCCGGGCTTTAGTGGAGAAGAGCTAATTGAGGAATTATTCTATTATGGTGTAAGTGCTATCTCATTAGCCATTACAGGAAGCACCAGACTCGAAGGATTAAGAGCATGTGTTTCATTGGTTAATCCAGCCCAATTTCCAGATCTCGAATTGAGATTGAAGAAATTCCACGAACACCATGCTGTTAATGCTACTTCTGTAAGTCTCTAATTTTCATTAAGCAACATAAATTGCAGACAATTGCATATGAAGCAGTTGGATGACTGTTTAAAACCGTTTTAAATAAGCTCATTTTAAGCAATTTACAGTTCAATTGTGACTTCCGGATCATTTTAAATTCTTAATTTTGTTGCAAGAATTACAATCTTCTAAATCATAACTATTATGGCAAAAGTCAAAGGTGATATTGTAATTGACGTCGAGAAATGTAAGGGTTGTCAGGTATGCATTCCTGCTTGCCCTAATGATGTCATTGGAGTATCGAAAAATGTGAATGGCAAAGGTTATAACTATGTCGAAACTGTGAATGAAGAATGCATCGGTTGTTCGAATTGTGCAATAGTTTGCCCCGATGGAGTTATCACAGTCTACAGAAAAAGAATTGAGTAAGAAAATTTAATTACTAAATGAGTATGAAAGAATTAAGATTAATGAAAGGCAATGAAGCCTTTGCCGAAGCCGCTATCAGAGCTGGTGCCGATGGTTACTTTGGTTACCCGATTACACCTCAGTCAGAAGTAATGGAATACCTCATGGCGCAGAAGCCTCATGAAAGAACCGGTATGGTAGTGCTCCAGGCAGAAAGCGAAATAGCAGCTATTAATATGGTTTATGCCGGTGCTTCCTGTGGTAAACGTGTTCTCACTTCATCATCAAGCCCTGGTATCAGCTTAAAGCAGGAAGGTATCTCTTATATTGCCGGTGCTGAACTCCCATGTGTTATTCTTAACGCCGTTCGTGGAGGCCCAGGATTAGGTACTATTCAACCTTCTCAAAGCGATTATTTCCAATCAACTAAAGGTGGTGGACATGGTGACTATCGTTTGATAGTTCTTGCCCCTTCATCAGTTCAGGAAATGTCGGATTTCGCATCTTTATCATTTGACCTCGCTTTTAAATACAGAAATCCTGTATTAATTCTGTCAGACGGTGCTATTGGTCAGATGATGGAAAAAGTTTACCTCGATGATCAGAGACCAAGATTTACCGAAGAAGAAATAATAAAGAATACTCCTTGGGCAACAACAGGTAAGACTGCCAACCGCGAAAGAAACATTATAACTTCATTGAACCTTGATTCTCATGTTCAGGAAGAACACAATATTCACCTTCAGGCTAAATATCGTGAAATTGAAAAGAATGAAGTACGATATGAAGCCCTGCATTGTGAAGATGCTGAGTATGTTATTGTTGCTTATGGATCAGGTGCTCGCCTAAGCCAGAAAGCTGTTGACATTGCAAGAGCAAAAGGAATAAAAGTCGGACTCTTACGTCCTATTACTCTCTTCCCATTCCCAAAAGCTCCTTTAGCTGAGCTGGCCGGTCGGGTTAAGGGTTTTATGACTGTAGAAATGAGTGCCGGTCAAATGATCGAAGATGTTAAGCTAGCTATAGAATGCAAAGTTAAAGTTGAACATTTCGGTCGCATGGGTGGAATTATACCTTCACCACAAGAAATAGTGGATGCTTTAGAATCTAAATTAATCGGAGGATAAGAAATGGATACTGTAACAAAAGATGATATCCGCAAACCGGAAAATCTAATATATAAAAGAACCAATCTCCTGACTGACAAGACTATGAGTTATTGTCCCGGTTGTGGACATGGTACTACCCATAGAATCATAATGGAAGTTCTTGAGGAAATGGGAATTCAGGAAAAGACTATCGGTATCGCTCCGGTTGGATGCTCCGTTTTAGCCTACGAATTTATGAACATCGATATGCAGCAGGCTGCACATGGAAGGGCTCCTGCATTAGCTACCGCTGTTAAACGCCTTATGCCTGAAAAGTTTGTCTTTACTTACCAGGGTGATGGTGACCTCGCTGCTATTGGTACAGCCGAAACAATTCATGCCTGCAACAGAGGCGAAAATATCGTCATAATTTTTATTAATAACGGTATCTATGGAATGACCGGTGGCCAAATGGCTCCAACTACGCTTCCTAATATGAAATCTTCAACTTCACCTTACGGTCGTGATGTAAAATTGATGGGAAACCCATTGAAGATTACAGAATTGGTTGCTCAGTTACCTGGTACTCTTTACGTAACACGTCAGGCTGTTCATACTCCTGCTGCCGTTAGAAGAACAAAGAAAGCCATTAGGAAAGCTTTTGAAAACCAAAAGCTTAATAAAGGATTGTCATTTGTTGAAGTGGTGTCAAACTGCAACTCAGGTTGGAAAATGACCCCAAATCAAGCTAATGAATGGATGGTTGAGAATATGTTCCCATTCTATCCTTTAGGCGATATTAAAGTAAACGAGGATTAACCTTTAAAAACTGTAAATAATGACTGAAGAAATTTTAATAGCAGGATTTGGAGGACAGGGAGTTCTTTCTATGGGCAAGATACTCGCATATTCTGGTGTCATGGGCAATAAAGAAGTCAGCTGGATGCCAAGCTATGGTCCCGAAATGCGCGGTGGTACTGCAAATGTTACTGTTATCATAAGCGATGACAGAATAAGTTCTCCTATATTAAGTTTAGTTGACACAGCAATTATTCTGAATCAACAATCACTCGATAAATTTGAGAATAGTGTAAAACCAGGAGGTATTCTTATTTACGATCCTAATGGAATTACTAAACGCCCAACAAGAAGAGATATTAATATCTATTCTATTCATGCTGCCGATGAGGCCGCTAAGATGGGATTAACCAAAGTATTTAACATGATAGTGCTTGGTGGATTCCTTAAGATTAAACCTGTTGTTCAACCAGAGTTCATACATAAAGGACTCGAAAAATCTCTTCCCGTTAGGCATCATAATATGATTCCTGAGAATGAGAAAGCAATTGAAAGAGGGAAAGAGATTATTACTCCGGAATTCCTTCTCAATTAGAACACACTCACAATTCTTTATACATGAGCCTTTGGATATCCAAAGGCTCTTTTTATTGGAATAATAATTTATAATATCTTGAAATCCGATCTCTTAATTCACTCAGTGAAACATATTTGCTAAACCTGAAGCTCTCTCTGCTATCAAAAAAGCCAACGATAACCGGACTCTCATAAACACCCATGTCCGATGCCAATGCTGGGAATTCAGACCTGTTTACAAACAGCAGCTCCATCATATTAAACTCTGATTCAACCAATTCAATCACCTTGGGTCGAAGTGCAATGCAAGGTGCACATGAGTCATTGAAAAAATAAACCAAAACAGCTTCTTTAGAACTAACTGTTTCTTTTAATTCAGCTTCACTTTTAAGTATCTTCATTTTTTTTAATTATTGGACCATCGCTCTGTCCTTTCTGTATGACCATATCATTATACCTACAGCTATAAAAAGAAAAGCTGCACCAATAACAAAGGTAACTACATAACCATACAATTCATAGAATATAACGCCCAGCAAAGGAGCTACCAAAGAACGGGCACTAGTCAGAAACAGATGAACTGACTGATAGTCGCCTGCTTCTGATGGTTTGCAAAAGTATGCCGATCCTATGCTCCATAATAGTGACATTGTTGCAGCAAAAACTGAATGAAACAATACAAATGGAATCATGGCAAAATAGAACTTTATGCCAAATACATAAATGTATACAGGGACATAATATGTTAATACAAGGCTCAGAAGGAATAACATTATTGAACCAAATGTAATTGCGGCAAATTTCCTTGGATCGATTCTTGAAAGTGATTTTCCAAAATATGGTATCATTAATAAAGCCAGAATGTTGTATGCATTCTTATATGACGCAACACTAAAGTAATTGAGTCCCAAATGACTCTCGAAAAATATTGTTATTACTGTTACCGTGCTCATGAAACCAAATCCATATAACATAAATCCCCACTCAAAATGACGAAAAGAAGTATTATCCCTTATAATTCCTCTCATAGTTTTAACTGATTCTTTGACCGAGCCCCAGATTCCAATCGATTTAGTATATATCTCAGAGTCTTCGTATGCAATTAAAGAGAGAAAGTAGGTTGACATTATCCCCGCAACTGCAGCAATCACAAATACCCATCTGAAGGAATACGGATCAAGGTCCAGTACCCATCCATAAAGAAATGCCGTTATCAACATTGTTACCTTACCGATTAAAGTCGAATAACTGAACAATGGACCGAATAAATGATGGCGGTAATTACTCTTGAGAAATAGATTTATATTCGGGAAAATAACCAGATTTCCAAGATAATAAACCAGGAAAATTGCAAGAAAAATTAAATGGTATGTTGATGAAAATGAGTAATCTGATGATTTGGCCGGAAATAATACAAGCGCAGCTAATGGTAATCGTGTCAAAATACCTGTCAGTTTTACTACTTTTTGCTTATTATTCACCCGCTTCAGCCATTCTGAGATAAAAATCAGAAGGATAAAAACTACGACACTAAACTGGAATAGAAAACTTAGCTGGTAAGAACTACCTTTAATACTTCTCAGAAATACAAATTCATTAAGCGTAAGCACACCTGCCACTAATCCATCGGTTATTGAAAATCCAATGTGCTTCTTGAATGTTTGCTTTTCGTTGACTAATAAAGAATTATAATTGGCTTTACTCTTAAAGTATTCTTTTAGAAAAATCATTCCGCAAAGGTAGCAATCAAAGTGTTGTGAACTTTCAGGCACTCGGGTTGTTTAATGACGAATTTTTAGAAACATGAAACAGATATCATTAGTTCTTATAACAATTTTAACATTAACAACAGTGTACGGACAAAACTCATTTTACGATTATACTACAAAGACACTTTCAGGTCAGGACTTCAAACTATCAGACTTGAAGGGCAAGAAAGTGATGGTTGTGAATACAGCATCAAAATGTGGGCTAACTCCCCAATATAAAGATCTTCAAGCACTTTATGAAAAATATGGCAATTCTGATTTTGTAATTATTGGATTTCCTGCAAACAATTTTCTGAGTCAGGAACCTGGTACAAATGAAGAAATTGCTGAATTCTGTGAAGTCAATTACGGAGTAACTTTCCCAATGATGAGCAAGATTTCAGTTAAGGGAAAAGACCAGGATCCAATATATAAATGGTTAACCGAAAAGGAGTTAAATGGCAAACTGGATTCAGAAGTACAGTGGAACTTCCAAAAGTATTTTATAAATGAGGATGGAGAATTTGCAGGTATGCTTGAGCCTAAAGAAAAACCCGATTCACAGAAAGTGATTGATTGGATTGAAGACAAAAAGCCGACAGTTAATTAATACCTGAATATACTTGTCGGTCAACACAAAAAAAAGAGGCGGTTTTACAATCGCCTCTTTTTTGCAAGTAGTAAAAAAGGTTAATATCCCCAAGCTTATTATGCTTTATAAGCTCCCAGGTCCTTGGGGTGACTCTGGTTAATCAAACTAACTTTCGAAATATTATCTGCTCTTCCCATTCTGATAAAGATATCAGCAGACTTTGCGTATCTGTCATCCCTGTTTGCATCATGAAGAAGCAAACAACCAATAATCACATTTCCGGCCATTTCAACCAGTCTGCGTGCATGAAAATCAACAAACTCGGGCGATTCCTGTTCATTTACTTTCTCAACAATTTTACCAAACTGGTCTGCCATTTTTTCAAGCACCGACTTTAAATATTCAAGTTCAGCTTTCACTGGAACACTCAAATAATTCTGCATTGCTTTAGCATAGATTCCGGTACTTACACCTCTGATGGCAGCAACAACCTGCAATTGAGAAGTACCTTCGTAAATAGTGGTTATTCTGGCGTCACGATAAATTCTTTCAATAGGGAAATCCTTCATAAAACCGGCACCACCATGTATCTGTAAAGAATCGTATGCAATCTGATTGCAATACTCACTCGATACTAACTTCAACAATGGTGTAAACATATCGGCGAGTTTCAGATAATTCTTATAATCCTCGCGCTCTGCTGCATCAAGTTTACGTTCCTGGCTGATGAATGTGTATGCCTTGTAAATGTCAACAAAACGAGCCGTTTCATAAAGTAATGATCTGATTGCGTCAGTTTTAACCTTCATATTAGTGAGCAATTCAAAAACTGCTGGATACTGAATAATCGGCTTTCCAAACTGTTCACGTTCTTCAGCATATTTCCGTGCTTCACGCATTGCAGCTTCAGCAATACCTACTGACTGAGCTCCCACTCCAAGTCGTGCAGAATTCATCAGCGACATAACATATTTAATCAGGCCAAGTTTTGTATCACCGATCAATTTGGCAGGGGCATTCCTGAATACCAATTCACATGTAGGTGAGCCTTTAATACCAAGCTTATTTTCAATTCGTCTGATGGTAACAGCTTTACTGGCTCTTTCATATACAAATAAAGAAAGACCACGGGCATCGGTAGTATTTGGTTCGGAACGGGCAAGTACTAAGGAGATATCAGCATCACCATTTGTTATAAAACGTTTAACGCCATCAAGATACCATGTTTTATCCTCAGGATTGAATGTAGCTTTTAATTGAACAGCCTGAAGATCACTACCTGCATCAGGTTCAGTTAAATCCATGGCTGCTGTAGCTCCTTTATTGAACCTTGGCAGATATTCCTTTTTAATTTCATCAGAAGCGAATTCATGAATTGTCTCAGCACAATCCTGTAATCCCCAAATATTAGCAAAACCGGCATCAGCGCGTGATACAATCTCTGCTGCCATTACATAAGGAATCATAGGGAAATTAAGACCGTCATATTCACGTGGTAACGACATACCAATTAATCCGGCATTCTTAAGCGCTTCAAGATTATCTACCGTTCCCGGGGCGTACCTGACTTCATTATCAATAAGTTGAGGACCTTCATGGTCAACGCCTTCAGCATTAGGACCGATTATATCTCCGGAAATCTCACCTACTACTTCCAGTACCTTATCGTAACTATCAAAAGCATCCTCAAAATCTCTCGGTGCGTAGTCATACTGATCCTTCTCAATGTAGTTCTTTTCCTTTAATCTTACTATTTTTTCCATCAAAGGATGTGAAAGATGGAATTTTAAGTTTTCGTTATCTAAATAAAAGTTTGCCATTTCTTTAAGTTTCTTGTACGCTATGCACTATTTTGAATTCGCTTTATAGTACTTAATCATTTTCGGAATCACATCCGTAATATTGCCAATGATTGTATAATCAGCAATATTATTTATCGGTGCATTTATGTCAGTATTAATTGAAATAATCTGTGCTGACTGATCCATTCCTGCCCTGTGCTGGACAGCACCTGAAATACCACAGGCAATATATAATTTCGGACGAACAGTAACACCTGTTTGTCCTATTTGACGTTCATGCTCAACATAACCTGCATCAACGGCTGCTCTCGATGCTCCAACCTGTGCACCTAAAACTTCAGCCAGGTCATACAGAAGTTTAAAGTTCTCCTTTGAACCAACACCATAACCACCTGCAACGATAACCTGTGAATTCTTTATGTTGATTTTACTTGCCTCCATGTGGCGCTCAATAATTTCAACAGCAAAATCCGCATTCGTCAATACATTCAGGTCAATATCCTGGATAATCCCAACATATCCCGGATCGTAAACTTCCTTTTTCATCACACCTTCCCTAACAGTTGCCATTTGTGGTCGTGTGTCGGGATTGATAATGGTAGCAATAATATTACCACCAAAAGCTGGTCTTATCTGATAAAGAAGATTCTTATATTCAGTCTGGGTTTTATTCTCATAATGATCACCAATTTCCAGGCTTGTGCAGTCAGCTGTCAAACCACATCTCATTGCTGAAGCAATACGTGGAGCAAGATCTCTTCCTATTGAAGTTGCGCCAAAAAGAGCAATTTCAGGATTCTCGTTCTTAAAAAGTTCAAGAATCAATGCTGCATGCGGAAGAGTTGTGTATGGGAATAAACGCTCGTTATCAGCAACATGAATTTTATCGACACCATATGGAAAAACTTGAGTTTCAATTCCTTTCAAATCACTTCCAATGACTATTGCTTCAAGTTTTACTTTTAATTCATTAGCGAGCTTACGACCTTTTGATAACAACTCAAGGCTTACATCGGCTATCAGTTTTTCTTCGGTTAACTCGCAGTATACAAATATGTTATTCACTGTTTTCGGATTTTTAATAAGGGAATAAATTAACCAATTACATGACTATTGAGTAGTTCCTTCATAAGATTGTCAATATCTTCATCAGATGATGAAAGCACCTTTGAATCTTTTGCCTGAAAAACTACATTCTCAATCTTCTTAACTTTAGTTGGAGATCCTGATAAGCCAAGCCATGAAACGTCTGCCAATAAATCATCAGCAGTCCATTCATCCAATTGCAGGTATGGCCTGAGGTTATATAACTCAGTATAATCTTTAGTTTCGTTCTGTAATTCGGTTACTGTTCGTGCGTGCTTGTATTTCATAATATTCTTTGCAAGCCTGTATCTGCATGCCGGTGCAGAACTGTGAGCTGTAATTGCACAAGGGAGTGATGACTTAACCACTTCCACACCTCTTTCCAGACGGCGTTTTACAGTAATACTGTCATTCGTTACAGCGAGAACTTCCTCAGCATATGTAATCTGTGGTATGTGAAGTTTCTCGGCTGCCTGAGGACCTACCTGAGCTGTATCACCGTCAATCGCCTGACGTCCTGAAATAAGCAGATTAAATGGTTGTAACTTTTTAACTGCAAGTGAAAGTGCATATGAAGTAGCAAGTGTATCACTACCTGCAAATTTTCTATCAGTGATGAGGTATCCTTTGTCTGCACCCCGATACAAAGATTCCCTGATAATTTCAGCAGCTCTGAATGGTCCCATTGTAAGGACAATCACTTCGCAATCTTCCATCTGATCCTTAATACGCAAAGCAAGTTCCAGTGCGTTAAGATCTTCGGGATTAAAAATTGCAGGTAATGCTGCTCTGTTTACAGTACCGTCGGCTTTCATAGCATCTTTACCCACATTACGAGTGTCGGGTACCTGCTTTGCAAGCACAATTATTCTAAAACTCATAGATTATAGTGTATTAATTTGAAGCAAAATGGTGAATTTTAGCATTTATGCAGGTTTCTATATGTGACAATGAAACCCAATGCAAAAATAAGACATTGCCTCAAACCAACAAACTTATTTTCTCCAAGGAGTAATAATTTGATAATCAAATGCCTGATCGGTGATATGTGTATAAACCCCGGTTCCTTCTAAATGAAGATCTATTATAAATCGGTTAGTTCGTTTAGTGGATTCTGCCGGCACTCCTTACATTCAAGGCTCTTGTTGTACTGATGCATAGCTCTTGCACTCATACCCATACTACTGAAGCCCCCGTCATGGAAAAGGTTTTGCATAGTTACCTTCATAGTAAGGTCGGAAAATAGTGTAATACAATAATTTGCACATTCATCTGCATCTGCATTACCCAATGGCGACATCCTTTCTGTGAAGTCCATCAAAGCACTGAAACCTTTCACACCCTGTCCGGCGGTTGTTGGAGTAGGCGATTGAGAAATTGTGTTTATTCTAACATGCTTTTCCCTTCCATAGATATAACCAAAACTTCTAGCAATTGATTCAAGTACCGCTTTAGCATCAGCCATATCGTTATATTCAAAGAGTGTCCGCTGTGACGCTATGTATGACAATGCGACTATTGATCCCCATTCTTTTATCGCATCCATCTTTTTGGCTGCTGATATCATTTTGTGAAATGAAAGTGCTGATATATCCAGAGTCTTTGCAAAAAAGTCATAATTAAGGTCATCATAAGGAAGCTTTTTCCTCACGTTGGGCGACATCCCAATTGAATGCAAAACAAAGTCAATCTGACCACCAAAATGATCCATGGTTTTGCTAAAGAGGTTTTCCAGATCACTAACACTTGTAGCATCGGCCGGTATCATTATACTACCTGTAGATTTTGCCAATTCGTCAAGTTCACCCATTCTGATTGCAATAGGTGTATTGGTTAGTACTAACTCTGCCCCTTCTTCATGAGCTCTCTCAGCAACTTTCCATGCAATAGACATGTTGTTAAGTGCTCCGAAAATAATTCCCTTTTTCCCTTTCAGAAGATTGTAAGCCATAGTTTCATTTATTTGTATTCCTATTAATAATTGAGTTTCTCAAACAAACTAAGTATAGTAATGTTTGAATTGAAATAATTGCATTGAGTCCAGAATTCGTTCAATCTAATAAATATCAATTATTTAACAGCTCTATAGCTGCTTCTCTGGCACCTTGCAGATTTTGATCTCCACTTATCATTTTTGCCAGTTCATCAATTTTTTCTTCGCCGTTAAGCTTGCTGATTTCTGACCAGGTGTTCTGTTCATCCGAGACTTTAATAACTCTATAATGGTAATCACTCAAAGCTGCAATCTGAGGAAGATGAGTTATTGTTATTACCTGCATATTACCTGAAATATTGCGCAATATTCTACCTACTTTTCCTCCAATATCCCCACTTATACCATTATCTATCTCATCGAAAACTATTGTGGGTAGTAAATTTTTGGAAGAAATAAGTGATTTTACAGCAAGCATCAATCTTGACAATTCGCCCCCTGAGGCAATTCTCGACACATCAGCAGGTTCTACGCCTTTATTAGCCGAAAACATGAACTTGACCTCATCTGCACCCTCTCTCCCCGGTTCATCGTATTGGTTCCAGTCTAGATAAAAAGATGCATCCTTTATTCCAAGCAATGATATTGTATCTACTATAGATTTTTCAATGATTCCTGAGACTGATTTCCTCTTTTCTGTAAGAATTGCTGCCTGTTTAGTAAGCTCATCATAGCTCCTTTTTACTTCCTCAGATAAAATATCTACCCTATTCTCAAGAGTTTCAATCTTATTGATCTTATTTTCTATATCCGACTGAAATTGAAGAAGTTCATCAACATTACCTAAATGGTGCTTTTGCAATAGCTTATAAACAACACTTAGTCTGTCGTTTATCTCTTCCATCCTTTCAGGATTATAAGTAATCTTTTCTGCAGTCTGTTCTATATAGTCAGCTATATCCTTTAACTCAATGATGCAACTTGAAATCCGGTCAACAAGACCCTTTATTTCACCATAATGAGTCGAAGCTGATGTTATCAAAGTGTTCACCTCCTTGAGCCCTCTGATAATATTCTCTTCATTATTAATCAGCAATGCAGCACTATGATACAATTTAGTTTTAATATCCTCTGAGTGACTTTGAATATCAAGCTCTTCTTCCAATTCCTCAAGTTCACCCTTTTTCAGCTGCGCTTTATCCAATTCCTCGAAAATAAAGTTGAGGTAATCAAGTTCGGTTTTTGCTTTCCTGCTTTCAGCAATAACATTCCCCAGTTCAGCACTTAGTTTATTCCAGTCTCTGTATGCTTCTTTGTATTGCTTCAATAAAGAAGAGTTTCTGGCAACCGCATCAACTACTGATAACTGAAAAGAGTTCTCTCTTAAGAGTAAGGTTTGATGTTGTGAATGAACATCAATCAATTGACCGGTCAGTTCCTTGAGTTGGTTAAGATTGACAGGTGTGTCGTTTATGAAAGCTCGTGATTTACCTTGCGGAGTGACCTCTCTGCGAATGATGCATGTATGATCATAATCAAGATTGTTCTCTTCGAAAAACGAAACCAGATCAAGTTTTGAAAGATCAAATATTCCCTCGATGCTGCATTTCTTATTGGGATCAGGGAAGCTTAGATTATCAGCTCTGTTTCCCAGAATCAATCCTAATGCACCTAAGATAATTGATTTACCTGCACCTGTTTCACCGGTAATAACGGTAAATGATTTGCTGAATTCTATATCCAGATTACGGATCAGGGCGTAATTATTTACTGACAGCCTGTTCAGCATACAATATAAGATTTGAAAGCAAAGGTAATAAAAGAAAAGAAAACAGTTGCCTATTGTTTAGCCTCAAGAATTCTTTGATATCTGGCTGCATTTGAAGGGTCAATCTCTTTCAGGATATTGACCGCATTAGTCTTGTCCATGGGTGATGCACCTGAATAAATATTCACAAGCTCATCCCTTTTAGCCTCCAGAAATAGCTGTAAAATAAACAGTCCCGGCCTCTCCCTGTTGGCTTTTCTTAATAATTCAAGACTTTCGTTAATTGAGGCTCTTCCTCTTTCAACATCATCAGACATAACATCAAGACCTGTCCTGTGATATTTATATAAAGCTTCTCTGATAGATGCATAAGATGGATTCACAAGGTTTTCGACCATCCAGTAACGGTTTTTCTGACTCTCAAAAGCTTTCCATCCTTTTTCTCTGGCGTTTTGTGCCAGATTCACAATGTTTTGTGCTCTCTCATAATAAATTGATCCACCATTACGTGCAAATGTATCCCCATCTATACCGAGAAACATATACAAATAGTAAGTAATAGTTGAAGTTAAATTCGAGGTAAATACATTATCGTTGTATTCAAGTGGTTGAAATTCAACGTACGTAAATTCGAAATCACGATCAATGTAATTTAAAAGAGTGGTATTGTATGATGCGTTAAACACCGGACGACGTAATGCAAGGTTTATTCTGGCAACGAATTGATCACTCGAAACCCTCTGGCTCACTGTAATTAACAATGTACCTTCTATTCTTTCTTCCGGTTTATAAGAGAAGTTAGTCCATTTACGATTATTGACGAAATCGTTCAATTCTTGCTGTAAAGTTTCAAATACCTTCTTTTCCGTTCCTTCCACCTGTGGCGATGTAACTTGCACTACCACATTAAACTCCTGACAAAAAGCGACAGAGTAAATTAGAAGAAAGAATAAAATACCTAATGTTTTTTTCATCAGTTGTTACATTGAAATCTTTTAACAATCTCATCAATAATAATACCTGCTATCTCAGTTTTGGGCAAGGTTTCAGTTTTAATCTCTGTTTGATCCTTAAAGAGCATTGTAACCTTGTTTGTATCTACACCAAATCCGGCGCCCTCATCTTTTAAAGAGTTAAGAACGATAGCATTCAGGTTTTTATTATTCAGTTTTATTCTTGCATTCGATAATTCATTCTCTGTTTCCAGGGCAAAACCTACAAGGTACTGACTATCTCTTTTCTTTTGTCCCATAACAGCCAGTATGTCCAGGGTTTTCTTAAGTTTCAACTCAAGATTCTCACTCTTTTTAATCTTTTCAGATGATTTAATCTCAGGAGTAAAATCCGCTACAGCAGCTGCCATTATGCATATGTCGGACTCATCAAATGACTTCATACATGCATTGTACATATCATCTGCCGACATAACAGAAACGGTTGACACTCTTTGATTAGTGGCTTTGATATTAACCGGACCGGAAATAAGAGTTACTGATGCGCCTCTCGAAGCAGCTTCATCAGCCAGCGCATATCCCATTCTTCCGGATGAATGATTACCAATATACCTCACAGGATCAATAGCTTCAAACGTCGGTCCTGCTGTTATTAAAACTTTTTTTCCTGATAAATCCTGACTCTTTGAAAAGAAATCTTTAATTATTGACAGTATAATTTCAGGTTCTTCCATACGTCCTGCACCTGTTAATCCACTGGCAAGCTCTCCTGTCTGGGGTTCAATCAACCGATTGCCGTAGGATATCAATGTCTTGATATTCTTTGCGGTAGTAGGGTGATAAAACATATCCAGATCCATTGCAGGAGCAAAAAATACCGGGCACTTTGCAGCCAGATAACACGTAGTAAGAAGATTATCGGCTATTCCACCGGCCATCTTCGCCAACGTATTGGCTGAGGCAGGAGCAATCAGAAACAAATCGGCCCACCTTCCCCAATCAACATGACTATGCCAACTGCCATCAGTCTTGTTGTATGGCTCTAGCAGAACCGGTTGTTGTGATACTGTCGATAAAGTTAAAGGAGTTACAAAATCGGTTGAACAAGGAGTCATTACTACTTTAACATTCGCACCTTCTTTTTTCAGCAACCTGACTAACGCAGGCATCTTGAAGGCAGCTATGCTTCCGGTAATGCCAACCAATATGTTTTTACCCTTAAGCATAACACTAGAAAGGTTCAGCCATACTTTCTTTCAAAGGATTGCGGAAATGAATCTGCCCTTTGAGGAATTCCTGAATAGCAATAAGTGTTGGCTTTGGAAGGTTTTCGTAATACCTTGCTATTTCAATTTGTTCTCTGTTCTCAAAAACCTCTTCAAGGTTATCATTCGGAATTGCAAACTCTGAAATCTTAGCAGTCAGTTCTTCTTTAAGCTCAACCCCTATTTGGTTTGCACGCTTTGATAAGATAGCAACACTTTCATAAAGATTATTTGTTGGCTCCATTAATTCATGAATGTTGCGTGTTACCGCCAATGTATCAGTCTTTGTTTTCTTGAAATCCATATTATTACTGTATAGTTAATAAACCTTGTAATTGTCTGTCAGTATTCTTTTTAAGCTGTAAAACTTCTTTTCTGTATGTCGATTCCGGATAGCTTGCCAGAAAATTATCAAGTGCATCTGATGCTGCCTGATAACGCTCCTGTTGTTTAGTGGCCGTACTTTTCTCAGCATAAAAATAGGAAGCCCTGGCAACATTAAACATTGCAATTTCCCTATAACGAGTATCGGGATATTCTTTCAACAGGTTTTTAAATCCGATAATCGCTGCCTTATAATCCTCCATGCGCAGGTACAAGTCAGCAATATCATATACTTTGGCTTCCAGCTTCTGACGAAGCTCATCTATAAGTTCATTTGCATTCTGAACCCTGGAGCTTCCCGGATATTGGTCAATAAACAATTGAAGTCCCTTTATAGCATCAAGCGTTACATTTTGATCTAAACTTGATGGCGGAGAGTCGAGGTAATTACAATAAGCACTTAGATAAGCAGCCTCTTCAGCATTACGACTGTTAGGGTAGTTAGCAGCAAATTGTTTAAAATAGTAGCTGGCCAGAATGTAATCCCTTTGTTCATAGTGAGCATAAGCATAATAGAATGCAATTTTCTCAGCTTTATCTGTACCGCGGTAAAATGGCTGTAACTGATCAAATAGTTGGATTGCTCTATAATAGTCCTTTTCTTCGAAATACTTAATTGCAGTCTCATATTTCACTTCATTATCAGTACTTTTAAGAAGTTTCTGATAATTGCCGCATGAACTTAACAGTAGAGTAATGACTATTACCGGGATTAGTTTTCTGATCATTGTGCAAAATTAAACATATTGAGTTTACCAACAACGTAATTTGATGATAAATAATATCATTAAGAGGCCACTACTTAACATTTTTTAGCTAAAATTCCCCTTTGTACCGGTTAAGCCAATGCTTCCTTGTATGCTTTTATACACCTCAACCGGGCAATATCATTTTTAATGATTGGCTTTGTATATGTTATAGTACCATATTCAGGCACCCACATTTTAATGTACTCAAACCTTGGATCAAATTTTTGTTGTTGAAGTTCCGGATTAAATATCCTGAAGTAAGGTGCTGAATCACAACCACATCCGGCCACCCACTGCCAGTTCCCATTATTTGATCCAAGCTCAAAATCAAGAAGATGCTTTGCAAACCATGCTTCTCCCCATCGCCAGTCAATCAACAGGTGTTTCACTAAAAAACTACCACAAACCATTCGCACTCTGTTATGTATAAAACCCTCAGCATGTAATTGTCGCATTCCTGCATCAACTAATGGATACCCTGTATCACCGTTACACCATTTCTTAAAGTCAGTTTCATCATTGAGCCATTGTATCTTAGTGTATTGCTTTTTGAATGGCCCATCACACACATATGGATAAAATGCCATTATGTGTATAAAAAACTCACGCCATATGAGCTCATTTAACCATACTTTGTTTAGTTGCAAGGCAATTTTAACGCATTCCCTAACGCTCACGGTCCCAAACCTTAAGTGAACACCCAACCTTGTAGTTCCTTCTATTGCAGGGTAATTGCGCGTTTTGTCGTAATTCTGTATCAGTGCATGTGGGATTTCTGATGATGGGAATTGAAAATCAGAGCTTGTAAAACCCAGTTCTTCCATTGTGATTAAAGATTCCGAAGGATTCTTAGTCAAATTATCCAGATAGCTTTCCGTCCGATACTCTTCCAGTTTATCAGGGTGCAATTTTGAGAGCCAGTTTTTGCTGAAAGGAGTAAAGACCTCATATGCTTTCCCATCAGTCTTTGCTATTTCGCCAGGTACAAAAATCAAGTGATCATTATACTCTTTAAAGTCGGCATTAATCTCAATTGCCAGGTGCTTAATTTTTGAGTCTCTTTCAATTGAGTAAGGTTCGTAATCACTGTTTGTATATATGCCTGCAACTCTGTAATCTTCGGATAAGTTCCTGAAGATCTCAACCGGATCCCCTTTCTTAACAAGAATTCCACCCCCCTGTTTTCTCAGTTGTTCATCGAGATTCCTTACTCTGTTATAGATAAAATCTACACGTCTGTCACTTTTATCAAGCCCTGCAAGAATATTATTATCAAAAATAAAGAGTGGAAGTACTGGCACACCCGCTTTTAAAGCAAAATAAAGCCCCTTGTTATCATTAATTCTGAGATCTCGCCTGAACCAGAATATATTGACTCGTTGTTTTACTTGCATCGAAGAGTATTAAATTAAAACCATGGGTAAAGACTATCCGTTTCTTTATTATTTTAAAGAACAGGCGACAAAGAAACAGTAACAATAAAATATTTAGATTTGCATCAAAATTACCAATTTCTAACCAAAAATTAAAAACCGTGGATATTTTCGAAAGAAGGGTTGCTAATTTAGGTCCGTTAGGATCTTATGCACACCAGGCTGATGGTTATTTTATGTTTCCAAAGCTTGAAGGTGAAATTTCAAACCGTATGATATTCAGAGGGAAGGAAATGCTTGTCTGGAGTTTAAACAATTATCTCGGATTAGCTAACCATCCCGAAGTTCGTGAAGTTGATGCACAAGCTGCCAAAGAATGGGGTCTTGCTTATCCTATGGGAGCCAGAATGATGTCAGGACAAACTAAGTATCATGAACAGCTTGAGCGGGAACTTGCTGCTTTTGTAGGAAAGGAAGATGCATTTCTACTGAATTTCGGCTATCAGGGTATGATCTCAATTATCGACTCCCTGGTCGATCGCAAGGATGTCATTGTCTATGACTATGAAGCACATGCATGTATTATCGATGGTGTTAGATTGCATTTAGGAAAACGTTTTGTTTATCCCCATAATAATATTGAAAACCTGAAAATTCAACTTGAAAGAGCTCGTAAGATTACAAATGAAACCGGTGGAGGTATATTAGTCATTACAGAGGGTGTTTATGGAATGACCGGCGACCAGGGCAAACTGAAAGAGATTGTTGAACTCAAGAAGGAGTATGATTTCAGATTACTTGTTGATGATGCTCATGGATTTGGCACAATGGGAAAAACAGGTGCAGGTACTCATGAGGAACAAGGTGTTATGGATGGTGTTGATATTTATTTTGGCACATTTGCAAAAGCAATGGCAGGTATTGGAGCATTTGTTGCTACTAAAGCTAATGTCGTTGATTTCCTTCGTCATAACATGAGGTCACAGACCTTTGCCAAATCATTGCCAATGCCTTTCGTTATTGGCTCTTTGAAGAGACTCGATCTTATAAGAAAACATCCTGAACTCAAAGAAAATCTCTGGAAAATTGTTAATGCCCTGCAATCAGGTTTACGCGAGGCTGGTTTTAATATAGGCAATACACAATCACCAGTTACTCCGGTGATTCTTCAGGGTGGTATTCCTGAAGCTACACAAATTACAGTCGACCTGAGGGTAAATCACAGCATTTTCTGCTCTATAGTAACCTACCCGGTTGTACCAAAGGGAGTCATTCTGCTTCGTCTTATCCCAACCGCTATTCACACTATGAAGGATGTTGAATACACCATAAATGCATATAAGGAGGTAAGAAAGAAACTCCAGGATGGTGTATATGCAAACGAAGTTTTCGACGCTTCAGTTTTATAGTTCGTTAAACTTAGAATTTAAAAAATTAACCGGGAAGTACTAAACGTAGCTTCCCGGTTTTTTATCTTCTAGCTTCTCTTTCCTCCGAATATCGAACCTAATAATCCTCTTACAATCTGTCTACCGATTGTATTGCTGATATTTCTGGTAATTGCCTTACCAGTCTGTCGGGAAATTTCCTCTAGTATACCACCCTGATTGGTCTTATTTCTTCTTTCAGCTCTTTCTCTGGCAGCTTCAGCTTTTTCTCTTGCTAACTCAGCCTTTTGTTGCAGAACAAGCTCTTTGGCTTCTTTTTCAGCCAGTTCTGCTTCATTTCTTGCATTTTCCTCACGTTGAACGCGTTCGGTTAAAATCTCAAATGCTGATTCACGATCAAGTTCTCTTTCATAGACTCCGAAAATTGGTGATTTCCTGATTGTTGCTTTACGCTCCTCATCTGTTACTGGTCCAATTTGTGAAGAGGGAGGACAAATGAATGCACGTTCCACCGGAACTGGGATTCCCTTGCCGTCAAGAAATGAAACCAATGCTTCTCCAACTCCAAGTTGTGTTATAACTTCTTCCACATTAACAGTAGTATTTGATCTGAAGGTTTGAGCGGCTGCTTTAACTGCTTTTTGATCCCGGGGCGTGAAAGCTCTCAATGCGTGCTGTATCCTGTTGCCCAATTGTCCCAATACGTCATCCGGAATATCCAATGGATTTTGTGTAATGAAATAAACACCAATTCCTTTAGATCTGATAAGTCTGACAACCTGTTCAATTTTCTCCAAAAGAACCTTTGGTGCTTCATTAAATAACAAGTGAGCTTCATCAAAGAAGAACACAAGTTTCGGTTTTTCCAGGTCACCTGCTTCAGGTAACTCTTCAAAGAGTTCGCTAAGTAACCACAAAAGAAAAGTAGAATACAAGCGGGGTGAGTGCATTAGCTTTTCAGCCGAAAGAATGTTGATAACACCATACCCTTCTGAATTGGTTTGCATTAGGTCATAGATGTCGAATGCCGGTTCCCTGAAAAAGAAATCACCATCCTGGTCTTCAAGCATTAACAAATTCCTTTGTATAGTTCCAACACTCGCTGCCGATATATTTCCGTAAGCTGTAATGAATTTCTCCCTGTTATTGCCTACATATTCAAGAAGTGTCTTCAAATCTTTCAGGTCTAGCAGTAAGAGGTTGTTATCATCAGCAATTCTGAATGCAATATTCAGAACCCCTTCCTGAGTTTCATTAAGATTAAGCATTCTACCAAGCAACAATGGTCCCATTTCGGTTACTGTTGTTCTTAGTGGATGTCCCTTTTCACCGTAAACATCAAAAAAACACACAGGAAAATCGCGGTTACTGTAATTTGTAAGACCTAATTTCTCAACTCTTTCAAGAATTTTAGGTGATGATGCACCACTCTTACTGATACCGGATAAATCTCCTTTTATATCGGTTAAGAATACCGGAACGCCTTGGCGGCTAAAGCTTTCTGCAAGCACCTGCAGACTAACGGTTTTTCCTGTCCCGGTTGCACCTGCTATAAGACCATGACGGTTTGCCATCTGAGGAACAATGTGTATCTCCTGTCCCGATTTCGCAATTAAGGTATTGTTCTCGTCCATAATGTTACAACTTTAAGCAAATATACCTAAATGGCAGATTACATCAAAGACTATATTTATTAAAATGAAAAAGGGTTCGAAATTCATCGAACCCTTTAATTAAGTGACTCCGACAGGATTCAAACCTGTAACCTTCTGATCCGTAGTCAGATGCTCTATTCAGTTGAGCCACGGAGCCTTTATGAGGCTGCAAATATACGCATTTTTCCGATTATCCAAAT
Organism: Bacteroidales bacterium UBA5507; assembly: GCA_002426195.1. Lineage (GTDB taxonomy): Bacteria > Bacteroidota > Bacteroidia > Bacteroidales > Lentimicrobiaceae > Lentimicrobium. Next base: position 199,025 of record DIOT01000047.1, read on the forward strand.
CAAATTTCCTTAATTTTGCAGCCCTTAATCAAATTAATTCCTTATGGATATTCCTTGGCTAAACACTCTTCCCGTAGCTATTACTGTAAGTGACAAAGATGGAAAGATCATTGAGATGAATGAACAATCAGCAAATGTCTTCTCAAAATACGGTGGCTATGATCTTATAGGAAAACAACTTAATAATTGTCATAGTAAACGTTCACAGGAAATAATTGCTTCTATGTTAAAGAATGGAACCACCAATGCTTATACAATAGAAAAAGAAGGTAAGCGAAAGCTCATTTGCCAGGCTCCCTGGTATATTGACAATGAGCCGGCAGGACTTGTTGAACTTTCATTTGTACTGCCCGACTCAATGCCACATTATATAAGATAATATAAAACTTATTGCTATTTCTTTGCGATCTTAATTGTGCAACCTATTGCCTTTGTGAAATTCACTTCAGGTTGATTGCCTTTCTGAAGTGATGCAATTGCTTGAACTACATATTTTTCAGTAGCTGCAGATGCATCTTCATAATTATTATCAATAGCACCTATATAGGCCACCCGGTTTCCTTCCTTTACCTTTTCCAGGAGATAAACATGCGGTGTTCTGGTAGCTCCGTATTGTGGAAATATTTTCTGTCCTTCATCGAAAAGATATGGGAAGGTGAAGCTCTTTTCTTTAGCTCTTATTATCATCTTCTCAAAAGAATCATCCGGTGATAAGGCCGGATCGTTCGGATTTATAGCTATAACAGGATAGCCCTGTGGCTCGTAAATGCGATTGAGTTCGTTAATTCTATCCTCATATGCAATTGAATATGGACAATGATTGCAGGTGAAGATTACGATATAACCTTTGGCATCTTTGTAATCAGACAAAGAAACACTCTTGCCGTCAACATTTTTTAGTTTGAAATCGGTGGCCATATCCCCAACCTTATATCCCTGGCCATAGGTAACAACTGATAATCCAATAATTAACATGGCGAACAATACTACTTTTTTCATAATCAATTAGATGGTTTTAAATTAGAATTAGTTTTGATTGATTTCAGTAAAGCTTTTTACAATTTCTTCAAGTTCTTCATAAGTAAACTCCTGCTCAAAAAACAAACGTTTATCATTCCTGTAAAATACGGTAGCAGGAATCGCACCCGACCAGGAAGAGTCTACTTTGTCTATCCATTTGTTGGCGTCGGGATCACTTAATAGAATTACCTGAGGTGTTAAGCTATTCTTTATAATGAATGGTTTTACCCTGTTTTCAAGTTGTCGCTCAAAATCCAGACTAACGAGCAGCACCTTAACTTTCCGGTTCAGGTATTCATCATGAATTCTTTGAAAATATGGCAATTCCTTAATACAGGGTGCACACCATGTAGCCCAAAAGTTAATGATATACAGTGTATCATTTTTCTGATTCAGGTATGGTTCAAAAGCATTATAGTCTAATACAGGGACATTCACCTTTTCTGATTCCTGCTCCTGTGAATAGATAATGATAGGAAGTAAGACAAGCAGAGATACTATAAATAATCTACCCATTGATATTTGTTTGAATTCCAAATAACAACAGGTAAATTCAATTGTTCACAAACAAGAATAAGTTAGGATTTCTTAACAAAATTGGTAAATAATTGAACTACTTAGAATAAACCACTTTTCCATCAATATAAGTACGAATTACTTTTGTGCTAGGTATTTCACGTGCATTTACCTGCATGATATCCCTGTCGAGAATAACAAAATCAGCATTCTTGCCAGGTTCAAGGCTACCTCTGCGATCTTCTTCGAAACATGCTTTAGCAGCCCAGATTGTAATACTTCTAAGTGCTTCCTGACGGGTAAGAGCATTTTCACGTTGAAAACCCTTTGATGGTTTACCTCTCAAATCTTTTCTGTCAACTGCAGCGTAAAAAGTGTAAAGCGGATTAATGTCCTCTATTGGAAAGTCGGTCCCGTTAGGTAACCAACCGTTTTCTCTCATGAGGGTTCGGTATGCATATGCATTTCTGATTCTCCTGCCAAGTCTTTGCTTTGCCCAGGACATGTCGGATGTAGCATGTGTTGACTGCACTGAAGGAACAATATTAAATTCTCCGAACTTATGAATATCATCAGGATGAACTATCTGAGCATGTTCCACTCTCCATCTCAAATCATTTCCTGGTAGAAGGTAATTGCTGTAAACATCCAGAACCATTCGGTTTGCCGAATCTCCGATGGCATGTGTGTTAATCTGATAACCATTATCATAAGCAACAATACACCATTTACCTAACTCTTCGGGAGTAATTGTCATAACACCATTATTTCCAGGGTCGTCGCTATATGGCCTTAACAAACAAGCTCCACGAGACCCTAACGCTCCATCCGCATAAAGTTTAATAGAGCAAATATTCATCTTATCGCTTCTGGATGGTCCTTTCCTTATGTATTGCTCAAGGTTCGCTTCCGTGGGATTTAGCATTATATAGAATGCCATATTGAATACATCTTCCGAATGTAAACTGTCGTATAAATCAATTAACTGACTGTCAGCTCCTGCTTCAGTAACCATCGTCAAGCCGACTTTATGACATTCGTTAGCAGAAATAACCATCATGTCAGCCATCTCTGCTCCTCTTGGTGCAGGTACCATATTCCTGAACAAATCGGCAAGAGACTCTTTAAATATACCTGTAAACTTTCCTTTAACAACGACTGCTTCGGGAGAATCAGCCAGACTATCAGCCTTCAATCCGGCTCTTTCAATAGCTGCATTATTAACTAAAACAGCATGACCATCAACTCGTATTAAGACAACCGGATTACCCGGGAATAAATCATTAAGCATTGAATTGTCAGGAAATTTCTGACCGGGCCAGTTATTCTGATCCCATCCTCTGCCAACAACCCATTCAGTCGGACTCTTCTTATAATATTCTTCAACAAGGTCCAGCATATGTCTTTCAGATTTTGCATCTTTAAGATCTATATACCTGTGGTTAAGGGCGTAGCCATAAAAATGACTATGAGGATCAATAAAACCCGGATAAATAGACTTGCCGCTTGCATCATACACTGAATCAGACTGATAGTAATCATTAATGCTTATATCATCACCAACAGCAACAATAACTCCATTGTTAATTGCCATAGTTGTATGAAGCGTAAAAGCACTATCGGCAGTATAAATTACGGCGTTCCTTATAATTAAGTCAACCGTTGATTTACCATCATTGCATGCTGTAAGAATCATAGAAATGAGCATAACAACACCCAGTCGTAAAAATTCACTGTGTGTTCTATTTGGATATGTTAGCATAATTTAAACACATATATGCATGATAATCAAGAGTATAAATTATTGTGATTCTCAACTATGACATACACTATTATAATTGCGAAAATAAGAAAATTTTGCATTAAATATTTTGGCAATCATCAACTGCATCTCTTGCACGTTAAATATAATTCAATCAACTTTGTAATGATTAAAACCAACATCACTTTGATAAGAAAGTTAGTATTTTCAATTCCCGGTTATCTGAGAATAGCAGTTTTTTTATTTTTTCTGGGATTGATTGCCTTCGGTTCTCTCACACCTCCTAAAAGTTTTCCCAAGCTATTAAGCATTCCGCATTTTGATAAAGTGGTTCATTTCCTGATGTATTTTGTTTTTTGTATTCTTGGGATCTGGGCAAAAGATAAGAGGGTATGGCAAAACTCAATATATAAAGGCACTATTCCTGTTTTACGTGACTATATATTCATTTTGTTCATTGCAATAGTGTGGGGTTTATTAATGGAAGTAGCCCAGTTCCTTATGGGATTCGGCCGTTCATATTCAAGTTTCGACTTACTTGCTAACGCAACCGGAGCAATATCAGGTACAGTCCTATATTTCATACAGTTTAAAGGTATCGGGCAGACTAGAGCATAAAAAAACAACACACTGCCCAAAAGTTCAGAGTGTTGTCTTTTAGAATTAAAGTTAACCGGTAAGAATACCTGATAAACTTATTTTATTGCTTTGCTAGTCACCAAACGAAATACCAATTCCTCTTGCTGTGCGCATGAGAGCTGTTTCTGAATCGACCAGGTTTGGTTTTTGGATTGCCTCTTCCAGAGTTACAGAAGTAATATATGGATGGCGGTATGAAACCATTCTGCCAAATTCTCCGCTCAACACCAGTTCCATTGCTTTAACGCCATACTGAGTTGCCAGAACTCTATCGTAAGCGATAGGAACTCCACCTCGTTGTAAATGACCAAGGACTGTAGTTCTGATACTATGTTCACATCCGGCAGTTTTTAGTTCCTCTTCAAGACGGAAACCAACACCACCCAGACGAATATTCTCATAACCTACTTCCTTACTGCTTGTTGCAACAATATCACCCTGAATATTACGAGCACCTTCAGCAACAACAATATTAATAAAGCCTCTGCCTTTTACAAACCTGCTCTCTATTTTTTCCAATACTTTATTGATGTCGTAAGGGAACTCAGGAAGCAAACACAATTCAGCTCCACCGGCAACTGCAGCATTAAGAGCAATCCAACCGGCATTTCTTCCCATAACCTCAAGAATTTGAACTCTGTTGTGACTTGCAGCAGTAGTTACAAGTTTATCAACAGCTTCGGTTGCTATCTGAATCGCTGTCTGGAATCCGAAAGTAGCATCTGTAGCCGATAAATCATTATCAATAGTCTTTGGAACTCCAATAATATTTAATCCCTGCTCAAATAAACGCTGTGAAATTCTTTGAGAACCATCACCACCTATGTTTATAACAGCATCAATACCCATGTATTGAATTTTCCTTATCATTTCATCCGAACGGTCAACTGCAATGTAAGTTCCATCTTTTTGCCGAACCGGCCAGGCAAATGGACCGCCTTTGTTAGTTGTTTGAAGAATGGTTCCTCCCTGATAATGGATCCCCGAAACTGCTTTCTCATCAAGAACAACGATTTCAGTTGGTTCTCTCAGGATACCATTAAATGCCTCAATACTTCCTACCACTTCCCAGTCTTTTTCCTTTGCAGCTCTCTTAACAATTGCTCTGATAACGGCATTTAAGCCGGGGCAATCACCTCCTCCTGTCAATACTAATACCCTATTCATTGAATGGCTTTTAGTGAATAATTAATGTTTATTTTGAGTTAAAAAAAATCGGTGCAAAAATAATCATAATTAAGTTTCCATTGACGTGTCATCAATATTCGGTCACACCATATTTGGTCAAACATATAAATCACTATTTTTGTTACTTTATAATCAAAAATGAAAAAGAACAAAACCATTGCAATTGTTGCTCATGATAACAGAAAACTCGACCTTATTGAATGGGTCGAATTTAATGCAGCAAGTTTAATCAGGCATAAAATAGTATGCACAGGCACTACCGGTAGATTACTTGAAGAAAAGTTAAGAAGTAAACTTGATGAGCACGAACTGAAAGAATTTGAGATCATTAAGCTTAAATCCGGCCCACTGGGGGGCGATCAGCAATTGGGAAGCCTGATTGTTAATGGTGATATCGATGTTATGATCTTTTTCTGGGATCCCATGATGCCTCAGGCTCATGATGTTGATGTTAAAGCTCTGCTCAGAATTACAGTTCTGTATAATATTCCAACCGCCTGTAACCGGTCAACTGCCGATTTTCTGATTTCATCTGTCCTGTTTGATGGAGAATATCTCAGGAAGCTTCATGATTATTCCGACTATATAAACCGCGATCTGGAATCAGGTAATGACTAAACTTATTTCCACTATAATATATTCACAACTAACTATTTCGTAGTATTATAAATTAATCCTTATGAAGCTTAAATTCTTAGCGGCTCTGACAATTTGTATTGCACTGATTTCAGTTCATACTGTCGAGGCTCAAAACAAAGTTGAATTCAGGGAGTATGACCTTCCAAATGGGTTACATGTTATTCTGCACAAGGATAATTCAACACCCATTGTTGCAGTAACAATTTCCTATCATGTCGGATCAAAAAACGAAGACCCGCAAAGAACCGGTTTTGCTCATTTTTTCGAACATCTGATGTTTGAAGGTAGTGAATATATTGATCGGGGGGAATTTGATATTATTGCTATGAATGCAGGTGCACAATTAAATGCAAACACTTCATTCGACAGAACATTCTATTATTTATTACTTCCCTCAAACCAGATTGAGCTTGGTTTATGGATGGAATCAGAAAGAATGCTGCATCTTAGAATCGACAGTATTGGTGTTGAAAGCCAACGCAGTGTTGTTAAAGAAGAACGCAAGCAATCATACGAGAACCAGCCTTATGGCTCTTTAATGGAGAAAGTATTCTCAAATTCTTACTCTGAACACCCTTACAGGTGGACTCCTATAGGAACGGCTGAATCTATAAACAATGCAACCCTGGAAGAATTTATGGAGTTCCACTCTATTTATTACGTACCAAATAATGCAACTCTTTCTATAGCCGGCGATATAGAATATGACCAAACAATTGCTCTCGTTGAGAAGTATTTTTCAGATATTCCAAAAGGAACCAAAGAAATAAAAAGACCTAACATTGTTGAACCGGTCTTACCTATAGAAAAAAGAGATACGATTTACGATAATATTCAAATGCCTCTTGTTGCACAGGCTTATCATATTCCTGCTATGGGCACTCCCGACCACTATGCTTTGAGCATGCTTACCACTCTTCTTTCAGGAGGTGAAAGTTCCCGCTTTAATAAATCGATAGTCGACAAACAACAAAAAGCATTATTTGTGGGAGCTTTTCCAATGCCATTGGAAGATCCTGGACTTTTTATAGCTTTTGGTATTACCAATATAGGGGTTGAACCATCTGAATTAGAAAGCTCAATTGATGTTGAAATTGAGAAGGCTCAAAAGGAACTATTGACTGATAAGGAATTTGAAAAACTCCGAAATCAGGTAGAAGTAGATTTTGTTACCCGGAACTCTACTATGGCAGGAATTGCTGAGAGCCTTTCTGATTACCACATTTACTATAAAGATGCAAACCTTATAAATACTGAATTACAGAGATACATGAGTGTAACTAAAGAAGATATACAAAGGGTTGCTAACCAATATCTTACAAAAGACAAAAGGGTAGTTCTTTATTATCTTCCAAAACAAACCATGTAAAAAACCATTGCCATGAAAAAGAACATAATAATAACCATACTTGTAATTTCAGCGTTTTTACCGTCTTTTATTACTGCTCAAACTAAAACATCTGCGAAATCGGGTGCCCAGAAAGAGAAACTCGACAGAAGTATTCGTCCTCAACCGGGTCCTGCACCTGTTATCAATATAGGTGAGTATTCATCTTTCACATTGGATAATGGTTTGAAAGTTTTCGTTGTAGAAAATCATAAAATACCTCGTGTATCCTATTCATTGACTATCGATTACACTCCTGTAAAAGAAGGTGAAATGGCAGGTTTAGCTGATATAACAGGACAAATGCTGCGTACCGGAACAACAAACCTATCAAAAGATGAACTGGATGAAGAAATTGACTTTATCGGTGCCAGCTTATATACCAATTCAGATGGAATGTATGCCTCGGGACTCAAAAAGCACAATGAAAAATTGCTTCAGCTCATGTCAGATATATTGTTAAATCCCTCATTTGCTTCTGAAGAGCTTGAAAAAATAAGAACCAGAACCCTTACTGCACTTGAAACCGAAAAAACTGAACCGGGGGCTATAAGCAACAGGGTTGGACAGCGATTAGTATATGGAGAAGTCCATCCATATGGTGAATCAATGAACGAAAATTCTGTTAAGAGCATTACCATTGATGCATGTAAAAACTTCTATAGTAGTTACTTTCAACCACAGATATCTTACATGGCTATTGTTGGAGACATTACACTAGACGAAGCTAAAGCAGATATTGAGAAATATTTCAGTTCATGGCCAAAAGGAACCGTTCCTGCTTCAACACTTGCTATGCCTGCTCAACCATCTTCAAATGTGGTAGCAATAGTCGACCGCCCCGGAGCTGTGCAAACAACTCTGAGCATTAGTTATCCTGTTGATCTTAAGCCTGGTACGCCTGAAGCAATAAAAGCCAGTGTTGCAAATACAATCCTTGGAGGAGGCTCTTTCCGCTTATTCAATAACCTCAGAGAGAATAAAGGATTTACTTATGGAGCATATTCACGATTAGCATCTGACAAATATGTAGGTATTTTCAGAGCGTATACCGAAATCAGGAATTCGGTTACTGACAGTGCTATTAATGAAATTTTATTTGAAATGAACCGCTTGTGCAATGAACCGGTTCCTTCCGATGAATTATCGCTGGTTAAAAATTATATCGGAGGTAATTTTGCTCTAAGTCTCGAGAATCCTTCAACAATTGCCAATTTTGCTATTAATACTGCCAGATATAATCTCCCGCAGGACTATTATACTAACTATCTGAAAAATTTATCATTAGTCTCAGCAGAGGACGTAAGCGAGATTGCTGCAAAATATATTAAGCCTGCAAACTGCTACATCCTGGCTGTTGGAAATGCTGCGGAAATTGCTCCACGTCTTCAGTCTTTTTCAAAACTTCCGGTAAAATATTTTGATTTTGAAGGCAAAGAATATGATCCTTCAAAGAAATTAAAACCGGCACCTGAAGGTGTGACGGTACTGAGCATTAATGAAGCTTATATAGAGGCATTAGGGGGAAGAAAAGTACTGAGTAAAGTGAAAGACGTTACTTTAAATGCCACAACAAATTTACAGGGAATGACCATTGGATTTGATATTTACAGAAAAGCTCCCAATAAGTATATGATGAAACTTGGCGCGGGTGAGATGGTATTCCAACAAGTTATTTATGATGGTGCAGAAGCTGTTATTAAATCACCAATGGGTGGAGGAGACCAGAAACTTGAAGGAGAAGAGCTTGAGAACTATAAGTACGAAGCAATACTTAATCCTGAGCTTAGATATGACGAACTCGGAATTAAACTTGAATTGATGGGTATTGAGACTATTGATGAAACAGATGCATACAAAGTAGTTATCACTCTTCCTAATGGTAAAAGCAATACCAGATATTTTGATATAACCAGTAATCTATTAATCAGAGAAACAAGTGATCAGGGGCAGGTGGATTACAAAGATTATCGTGTTGTGGACAAAATAAAGTTCCCTTATTCAATTAAACAAGCCATGGGCCCGCAATTGATTGAACTCAATGTTATCGGTATTAAGATAAATAGTGGACTCAAGGATGACATTTTTACGATTATGTAAAGAATAATTCTTTAACTCTTTACTATCAAAGGATGCTTTTGAAGCATCCTTTTTTTATTTCCCGGATTATCTGAATATCATTATGATAATGTTAATGATAAACTATATGTTTACATAGTTTTAGCTTAAAATTAACTTAGATATCATTTAGGCAAATAGTATCTTAACCGTAATTTTACCGTATGTTTACCGTAAGTTTACCGTAAGTGAACCCCTATTCTATCTATTATTTCTTCCAGGCCAGGCAAATTAATGTTGCAGTATTTTGCATGACAAACATCTTATTTAATTATACGTTACATTGATACGGGAGATGAGAGACATGACTAACAAAGTACAAACCACTAAAACATTTTAAAATGAACGATAAAACTTGTTGTGGGCTAAAAAGAAATGTCGGCCCCACTGACCGTATAGTATCAATTGCAGCCGGCTCAGTTTTGCTGGTTAGTGCTCTGACAACTAAACGATTAAACAAATTACAACTCTTAGCTTCGGGTTACCTGTTCTTCAGAGCTTTCAGCGGTCATTGTTTTACTTATGATCTTTTGAACACCGACTCTCTGGAGGAACCCACAAAACATCTGTCAATCAAGGCGTCAGTGACAATCAATCGGTCGCCATCGGAAGTCTACAATTTCTGGCGCAGACTTGAAAACCTTCCGCTGTTTATGGAGCATCTTGAATTGGTAAATCAAATTGACAACAAGCTGTCGGAGTGGACAGCCAAAGTACCGGGCAATCTTACAACTATAAGCTGGAGGGCTAACATTATAAAAGAAATTCCCGATAGGCATATCAGTTGGCACTCTCTTCCAAATTCCGATATAGAAAATTATGGGACAGTCAATTTTATGGAATCCGGTGTTAATATGACACAAGTAGATGCTGAAATATCTTATAGAGCGCCAGGCGGAATAATTGGTGAGAATGTGGGTAAACTCCTTACTCCTATCTTTAAATCAATGGTTAAAAAAGACATCCTGAATCTGAAACATTATATGGAGACCGGACAGAATCCAACAATTTAATTAAATCCGTAACCTGCCTGTTTAATTAATAGAAAACCACCTAATCCCGGGTGGTTTTATTCTTGTAATAATGAAAACTATTAATTGCAATTAATTTCTATTTTTGTTAAATAAACAGGTATTGTATCTCATCACTAAACTTAAAAATATGAAATTACAGAAATCATTCATTTACCTGCTTTTGGCATTTCTCACTATCGGGTCATATTCATGCCGTCGTGATGCTCCGAAATCTGAAATATCCACTCAGGTTACACAGGTTAAACATCCTGACTGGAGTAAGGACGTAAGCATTTATGAGGTAAATGTCAGACAATTCACACCCGAAGGGACATTCCAGGCCCTTGAAGCTCATCTTCCCCGTATCAAAGAACTTGGTACTGACATTATTTGGTTGATGCCAATTCATCCCATTGGAGAAAAGAACAGGAAAGGAACTCTTGGAAGTTACTATTCTATTAAAGATTATTATGGAATTAACCCTGAATTTGGAGATTCTGCCAGTTTTAAAAGCTTCGTCGACAGAGCTCATAAGGAAGGATTAAAAGTCATTCTTGACTGGGTAGCCAATCACTCAGCATGGGATAACGCCCTTGTGACTGAACACCCTGAATTTTATGCAAAAGATTCAACCGGACAAATGTATGCACCATTTGACTGGACTGATGTTGTAAAATTTAATTTCGAAGTGCCTGAAATGAGACAGTATATGCTTGATGCAATGAAGTACTGGATTCAGGAATTTGACATTGATGGATACAGATGTGATGTTGCAGGTGAAGTACCAATGGATTTCTGGGATAATGCCAGAACAGAGCTTGATAAAATAAAGCCTGTTTTCATGTTGGCTGAAGCCGAAGGCCCCCAGTTTCATTCAGCATTCGACATGACCTATGGATGGGAATTCCATCACATTATGAATAAGATTTATAAAGGTGAAGCGAAGCCAAATGACATAGAAGCTTATCTGAAAAAGAACGATTCACTTTATCCTGAGGATTCTTACAGGATGTATTTCATTACCAATCATGATGAAAATTCCTGGGCAGGTACAGAGTTTGAACGACTTGGAAATGGTGTTGAATCATTCTTTGCACTTTCTGCAGTTATTCCGGGTATGCCATTAGTATACTCAGGTCAGGAAGCTCCATTACAAAAGAGATTAGAGTTCTTTGAAAAAGATCCGATCGACTGGGACAATTATCAAAAAGCTGAGTTCTACCAGACTATCCTGGATTTAAAATCATCGCACCCTGCGCTGTATAACGGCAAAGAAGGCGGAACATGGCAACGAGTAGCAACCGACAACGATGATAAAGTTTTTGCAATACTCAGACAAAAAGGAACCCAACAGGTTGTTGGGGTCTTTAATCTAAGCGGAGAGGAAGTCACAGTAGCACTCAACGATGAGAATCTGAGACAGAACTTCAAGACCTTGTTTGCATCAGAATCGATTACTATTGATGAGTTTACGAGAATTAAGCTTCCACCATGGTCATATAAAATACTCTATAGGTAATACATTTAACAGCTATAATAAAAAACCGGCCTGATGACCGGTTTTTTCATTCTGCTAAATCCTTTGACTTGCTAAGATAACTGCCCCATTTTATCAGCATTGCCTGCAGAATGTTAATATTTATAGGCTTCGACATATAATCAACCATACCACACCTTAAGCAATGCTCCTTATCTTCAGTCATAGCATTTGCCGTCAAGGCTATTATTAATGGTTGTTGATCAGACGGTACTTTTGTCTTAATTATCTCTGTAGCTTCAATACCTGTTAATTCAGGCATTTGTATATCCATCAATACGATATCAAATTTCTCTTTTTGCACGATTTCAATTGCCTCTTTTCCATTCACAACCGATTTAACTTTAAAGCCCATTTTAGAAAGTAAAGAAATAACCAGTTTCTGATTTACCAGATTGTCTTCTGCAATCAGAATTCGTAATGGATACTTTTCATTTAGCTTTTCATCAATCTGATGGGCATTATTTAACCTCGGTTCCGACTTACCGTGCTGAGAACGAAGTTTAATAACTTCCTTAAACATATCCTTATGCCTTACGGGTTTAGATAGTTGCGATTCAAAAAGGTTGGCATAAGAGGCTTTTGCGTGGCCTGAAGAAGATAATAACATAAGTGGAAAAGAATGTTCTTTTTTAATTTCAAAAGCTAGTTGTTCACCATCCATATCGGGCATTTGTAAATCTATAACACCTATAGAAAAGTCTGATTGCTGCTCAAGCGTTTTTAAAGTATCAGCTGCCGATTCGCATACTGTTGGAACCATACCCCATGTCTCAAATTGCACTTTCAGAATCAGTCTGTTTATTTCATTATCATCAACTATCAATACTTTATGGCCCTTCAGTTCGGGCAAATGACCTTTTACATGAACTTTTGGTTGTCCGTATTTTGCATTTTTCAATTTGATAGTAAAATAGAATGTAGATCCGGCATTTATTTCACTAATAACCCAAAGCTCACCACCCATTAACTCCACTAACTTTTTGGATATTGGAAGACCTAATCCTGTACCGCCGTATCTTCTCGTTGTGGAAGTATCAGCCTGGGTGAAAGCTTCAAAAATGTACACAGTTTTATCAGAAGGAATGCCAATGCCTGAGTCTTTTATTGAAAATTTTAATTCCAATTCTTCTTTGTCGAGTCCTGATAACAACTCCACTGATGTAAAGACCTCCCCTTTTTCAGTGAATTTTATTGCATTGCTAACCAGGTTTGAAAGCACCTGCTTTAGTCTTGTAATGTCACCTATCAGGTAAGATGGAACATTATTATCAATGAGATAAAGTAAGTCGAGGCCTTTTCCAATGGCTTGCATTGCAAAAAGGTCATATATATCTTCAATGCAAGATCTTAATTCAAAAGTAGTGTCTTCAAGTTTTAGCCTGTCCGATTCTATCTTAGTGAAATCAAGAATATCATTAATTATCTTTATAAGGCTTTCGCCAGATAAATGGATTGTCTCAGCATAATCTCTTTGCTCCGAGGATAACGGTGTATTCAATAACAGACTGGTCATACCAATTACCCCATTCATAGGAGTTCTGATTTCATGACTCATCATAGCAAGAAAGTCAGATTTCGTTTTGTTGGCTGACTCTGCCTGCTGCTTAGCTTTTGTGAGCTGTTCTAAAGCATTCTCTTTTTCAGTAATATCCTGTATAATTACTAAAATGGATGTCAATCCTTTATGCTTAATGAGCCTGGCTTTGCAATCACAGAGTAATTTATCACCTTTAGCAGTAACTATATATGTCCTGAACTTATGAGTAACCAGCTTCTGATCTCTGAAATCTAATTCCAGTTCTTCAATTCTTTCTTTTTCTTCCGGAGCTAATAAAACATATGGATTAATCAGAGTTAGTTCTTCCAGCGTATAACCCAATTGGTTTACAGCAATCTGATTAGCATAAATTATTGAGTCCTCATGATATATTATAACAATATCATTAGTGTTGTCAGCAACAGCTCTTAATTTCTGATTGTATTCAAAGATGGAGTTATAGTAATTAATCAAAGGCGTTTCATCATAAATGCTCAACAAGTATGATGCTTCAGGATTGTCAATGCATTTATAGTAAATAATTGAGTCTACATACATCACCTTATCATTGGTCAATGTAATTCTGAAATTGCATCGTTCAAACTTGCTTGAAAGAGTCTCCTCAAATTTCTTTACATCATCCTGATGAATGTATTGCAGAAAAGGAATCCTCTCTCCATTCTGAATTTCTATGCTCATTAGAGAAGATAGTTCATCTGCAATGTGAATAATACCAAGTTCATTATCCAATAGCAAATTGTACTTGCTCATGGACATTCTTCGCTGATTTATTATATTATCTCTAACTTTAAGCATTAAGAAAGGCTATAAAAGATTTCCCAGATATTATCATTCAACAATTTTACAACCATTTTTGCAAAGTACTGTAAATGCGTATACTCAATAATATATTTAAGATGTACTTGTCCCATACATGGACATTTGCAACTAAATCGGGACATAGTATAAATGCACGATTACAATCTGATAAGAGATGCATTTTTAATAACTTTACGCACTGAATTCAAACACATTAATAAACTAAACTTTGCAATTGTGAAAAGAAACTTGCTAATTGTTATTTCTTTATTTATTGGCATTTCAGCTTACTCCCAGAACAAATTTTCGGCTGAATTATTATGGAAACTGGGGCGTGTAAGTGATGTAAAGGTATCGCCTGATGGTAATTCTGTGATTTATGGAATAAGCCGGTATGATGTTCAATCAAATAAGGGTAACAGAGACATCTACAAATTGGATTTGACAGCTGAATCACCACGAAAACTTACTGATTTTAAAGGAAGTGAAATAAATGCAATATGGAGACCCGATGGGAAAAAAATAGGTTTCCTTTCATCTGAATCAGGCAGCATGCAATTATGGGAAATGGGTCCCAATGGTGAAGACAAGAAGCAAATCTCAAATATTGACGGAGGAATAAACGGCTTCAATTATTCTCCCGATATGAAGTATGTTGCTTACATCAAGGATGTCAAAATAGAAAAGGATGCAAAAGACCTTTACCCTGATTTACCGGAAGCAAGTGCATTAATTTACGACAACCTGATGTATCGTCATTGGGATAGCTGGCATGATTACAGTTACAGTCATGTATTTGTTGCACTATATACCGAAGGTAAGGTTTCTGATGGAATCGATATAATGAAGGATGAGGCATACGATAGTCCTCTTATGCCAAATGGTGGAATGGAACAAATAACATGGGCTCCTGATGGCAAATCACTGGTATATGTTTGTAAAAAGCTCGTCGGCAGGGAATACGCAGAAAGTACAAATAGCGATCTGTATCATTACATGCTGGAGTCTGCCAATACCGTAAATCTTACGAAAGATAATCCGGGGTATGACCAGGATCCGGTTTTCTCACCTGATGGTTCAAAGATTGTATACAGGAGTATGAAAACTCCGGGATTTGAGGCTGATAAGGATAGAATCATGCTGATAGACCTATATCCTGCTGCTAAAGACTCAAAAACATCCTCAAGAAGAGCCAAATCAATACAAACCATTGCTGAAACTGCACCTGTTTATACCGATCTTTCTGAACAATTCGATCAGAGCTCTGCTAATTTCGTTTTTTCAAAAGACGGTAAAACTCTGTACTTTATAAGTGGAATCCAGGCAACTTTCCAGATCTTCAAAATGGATCTTCAATCCCGACAAATAACTCAGGTTACCAGAGGTGACCATGACATTACTGAACTTGCACTTGCCGGTAATGAACTGATAACTGCTAAAATGAGGATGGACTTCCCCACTGAAGTCTTCAGGGTAAAGAATGATGGATCAGAAGAACAACTTACATTTACTAACAGGGAGCTTTTAAAAGATGTTGAGCTGGGTATAACAACAAAACGATGGATCACTACCACTGATGAAAAGAAAATGTTGGTGTGGGTTATCCTTCCCCCGAATTTTGATGCAAATAAGAAATACCCTGCCCTCCTTTATTGTCAGGGCGGTCCTCAGAGTGCTGTCAGTCAGTTTTTCTCTTACAGATGGAATTTCCAGATGATGGCCGCTCATGACTATATTATAGTAGCTCCTAACAGACGTGGGCTCCCTACCTTCGGACAAGAATGGAATGACCAGATTAGCGGAGACTATGGTGGCCAAAACATGAAAGACTACCTTACTGCTATTGACAGTGTGGCCGCAGAACCATGGGTTGACAAAAATAGACTTGGTGCTGTTGGAGCCAGTTATGGAGGCTACTCGGTATATTGGCTTGCCGGAAATCATAATAAACGCTTTAAGACTTTCATAGCGCATTGTGGCATTTTCAACCTCGAAAGCATGTATGGATCTACTGAAGAAATGTTTTTTGTTAACTACGACCTAAAAGGGCCATATTGGTCACAACCTAAACCAAAGAGTTATGATTTTTCACCACATCTTTTTGTTCGGAATTGGGACACTCCAATATTAGTAATCCATGGTGGCAACGATTTCAGAATTCCGTATACCGAAGGAATGCAGGCATTTAATGTTGCACAGCTTCAAGGGATACCCAGCAGATTCCTATTCTTCCCTGATGAAACTCACTTTGTTACTAAGCCTCAAAATGCAATTCTTTGGCAGAGAGAATTCTTCAGTTGGCTTGATAAGTGGCTGAAGTAGTCCGTAGATAGCAGCTCAATTGTGACAAAAAAAACGCTCTCACTTTATTCTTTAAAATGGGAGCGTTTTTTCGTAATATCAATGTCAAAAATTCTGCCTGGTCCTCATTTTAGTTGAGAATCAAGCCAAGAGATTATGGCATCAGCATCCGGCTCCATCCATTCAAACTCTTTATCCCTTTTGAACCAGGTTATTTGTCGTCTTGCATATCTGCGGGTGTTAGTTTTTATCTTCTCAACAGTTTCATCAAGGCCCGTTTTACCATCGAAATGATCAAAAAGCTCCTTATAGCCTACAGTGTTTAGCGAGTTTAAGTCCTTCAAATGATATAGCGAACGGGCTTCTTCAACTAGTCCGGAATTAATCATTTCATCAACACGGGTATTTATCCTTTCGTGCAATATTGCCCTGGGAATATTCAATGCTATCTTAATGATTCTGAAATCACGCTTAACCTTTTCATTATTAAGATGAGCCGAATAAGGTTTACCTGTTTGGATAATCACCTCAAGTGCCCTTATGAGACGGTTAGGATTAGCCACATCAACAATTGATGCATACTCAGGATCATGAGATTGCAGCATTCGTCTTAGCGACGTTAATCCTCCGGTGTTAAATATATTTATTAAGTTCTTACGGATTTCAGGGT
The DNA here is from genome assembly GCA_002426195.1 of Bacteroidales bacterium UBA5507. Classification (GTDB taxonomy): domain Bacteria; phylum Bacteroidota; class Bacteroidia; order Bacteroidales; family Lentimicrobiaceae; genus Lentimicrobium. The sequence continues at coordinate 216,174 of DIOT01000047.1, forward strand.
CAGCATCCGGCAGATCATCAATACCATCACAAACAGCTTTAATATACAAGCCCGAACCACCTGTCATTATAACAACCGATTTATTGGCAAATAATTCTTCAAGCAGCGTTAAAACGGATTTTTCAAATAGCGATACATTGAAGTAGTCATGGGGATCTAAATGACCAATAAAATGATGTTTCACGGCACTAAGTTGTTCCTCGGAAGGAGCTGCCGTGCCAATCTTCATTTGCTTGTAAAACTGCCTTGAGTCAGCTGATATAATATCAGTTTTAAAGTGTTTGGCGACTTCAATAGCAACACCGGTTTTACCCACAGCAGTAGGTCCGGTTATTATAATAAGAGTAGGATTACCTTTGGGAGCTCCCGGAATTACCATTCAGTATTTATTTCTGGAGTATTATCAATGATGATATCGTCGTCATCATCGTTCTCAGTTATTTCATCAAATTCACCCGGTAATGTGATTTCATCTGCTTCATCAGAAATGAATGGCATTTGGGATATTGCTGTAGGAATTAATTTACCCGAGCTCTTTATGCATCTTGGATATTTTTCTTTCATATCCGCGTCTACTATCTTCATCAATTCAATATAGAATGTCTTGGGATTGAGAAAGTCATACTCGAATAATAGTCTTTGGTGGGGATCATCAATAATATCCTTGATTCTAACCTTTGACATTTCGAAAGTCGGTATTTTAGAAGATCTTCCGGGTTTTTCATCCTCATCATCCATAACTGATGACTGATCTTCTTCACCTTGCTGCATATCAATGAGGGTAATTTCCTTCTTTTTCCTCCAGTTCTTGTCACAAATGAAAAAAGATGCCAGTTCATTTCCGGTAAGCTCCACAGTTTCCTTAATAAAGTTATGGAAATCTAAAAACGTTTGTGAAGCAAGTATATCATAATCACGAAGAAAATCTTCCTGTTCTTCATATAAAAGTCTGAATCTGTAAAGGTGCATGCTATTAAAATTTGATGTCAATACAATTAGTAAAATTAGCTGTTTTTATACAAAAATCAAAGCCCTAAATTGTTCACATTTTGAAAGAAACGTAAAAATTTTTGAATTATTGGTTGACCAGTTTGAGTCCAAGTTTTTTACCTTCCTGAATCATGAATTCAAAAGCTGCATTATAGTCATTTGAAATCTTTCCTTCGAGAATTGCTTCTCTAATAGCAGTTTTAATAACTCCGACCTCTTTGCACGGTGATAACCCAAAAGCTTCCATTATCTGATCGCCAGTTAATGGAGGCTGCCAGTTTCTCAGATTGTCTTTCTCTTCAATTGCTTTAAGTTTTTCTCTGACTAAGCTAAAATTGGCGAGGTAGCGTATAACCTTTTGTTGATCTTTAGAAGTAATATCTGCCTCACACAGGAGCATAAGATCTTCGATATCATCACCGGCTTCAAAGAGTAACCTCCTGATTGCCGAATCGGTGACCTCTTCCTCTGAGAGCGCAATTGGTCTCAGGTGTAGAGAAACCAATTTCTGAACATAACGCATTTTTTCATTCAGTGGAAGCTTAAGTTGCCGGAATATCTGAGCAACCATTCTCGAACCTTTGACTTCGTGTCCGTGGAAAGTCCACCCTGTTTCAGGGTTAAATTTTTTTGTAATCGGTTTAGCTATATCATGGAGCAAGGCAGCCCATCTTAGCCACAAATTGCCGGTATTGCAGGAAATTCTATCCAGCACTTCAAGCGTGTGATAGAAGTTATCTTTATGCCCTTTTCCTTTAATAGTTTCTACTCCCTTCAGAGCGGTTAATTGAGGTAGTATTATACTCAATAATCCGGTTTTGTCCAAAAGCTTAAATCCTAATGACGGCTTTTGGGCAAGTATCATTTTATTTAATTCTTCTGAAATTCGTTCTGCTGAGATAATCCGTATTCTTTCACGATTTGCCTCTATAGCTGTAAGAGTTACAGGGAAGATTGAGAATTTAAGCTGGCATGCAAACCTCACTGCCCGCATCATCCTAAGAGGATCATCTGAAAAAGTAATTTCAGGGTCCAAAGGCGTTCTGATTACTTTATTCTTAAGGTCCTCTAATCCATTAAACGGATCAAGAAGCTCACCGTAATCTTCCTCATTCAGGCTTATAGCAAGTGCATTTATAGTAAAATCTCTTCTGTTCTGATCATCTTCAAGAGTCCCGGCTTCAATATCCGGTTTCCTTGAATTGAAATGATACGATTCCTTACGTGCTCCAACAAACTCAATCTGCATATCATGATAATGAATCATTGCAGTTCCAAAGTTTTTGAAAACACTTACTTTATTAACTCCTTCTATTTTAGATGCAACTACCTCAGCCAGTTCAATTCCATTCCCAAGTACTACAAAATCAATATCTTTAGAAGGTCGCTCCAGCAATATATCCCTTACATAACCGCCAATAACATAAACCTTGGTATTAATGCTTCGGGCTGACCTGGCAACTATCTTAAATATTTCTGAGTCTATTTTGTGATGAAGATTCATCAGTGAACATTTTATGGGGTGCAAAAATACACATTTTGCGGCTAAGAGCCGAGAGATTGAAGTATCAGCATCTGAATTATAATCCACAGTGCAATAAATGGTATTTTTGCATCAGTTAGTATTTTACTTCAGCTTTTATCTCTTATGGAATTCAGCCATCTGTTTTTTGACCTCGACGGGACTCTGATTAACTCCAAACGTGGAATTTTCAACTCAGTTAAGTACACTATGGATAAATTAGAAATTCCTGAAAATGAAAGACCTAAGAACCTCAATCCATTCATTGGACCACCTTTAAGGAAATCATTTATGAATTTATTCGGAATGTCCCCGGATGAAGCTGAAAATGCAACTATATTCTACAGAGAGTATTATAAGGTGAAAGGTGTGTATGATTTTGATATATATCCTGGTATTCCTGAAGTTATAAAAAATCTGAAGGATACAGGTTTCTCAATTAGTCTGGTTACTAGCAAAGCTGAGGAATATGCAAAACTAATCCTTGACTCTACATCTTTCGCTAATTGCTTTGATACTGTTTCAGGTTGTGAAATTGATGGTAAGCGGAGTGAAAAGAGTGAGTTAATTTCATACACCCTCTCTAAGTTAAATCTTCATCCTAACAGGGAAGTTCTTATGATTGGAGACAGATATCACGACATAAGAGGAGCAAAAGCTATAGGCATCTCGTCAGCTGCCGTACTTTATGGATATGGAACACATGAAGAATTGCATTCAGAGGATCCTGATTTATTCATTGAGCATCCGGATTCCCTGTTACAATTAAAATTTATCGAAAACAGATAAAAATTCTCTTTTACATCCTCTCGGGCACTTCAATTCCCAATAGTGAAAGCCCGTTTCTAAGATTTGAAGCTGTAATCATTGAAAGTGCAAGTCGCAGATTCTTTTTATTCAGATCTTCTTCTCTCATGATACGTAATTCGTGATAGAACTGATTGTATTCCTTAGCCAGTTCATAGACGAAATTAGCAATTACAGAAGGTGAATATTCAAGAGCTGCTTGTTCGATTATCTGTGGGAATGAATGATTTAAAATAACCAAGCTTCTCTCCTTTGGATGCAGCGAAGTTTCGTGATCGAATTTAATCTCCGTCTCTCCTGTTTTTCTCAGAATAGACTTTATACGGGCATACGTATATTGAATAAAAGGTCCGGTATTCCCATTAAAATCAATACTTTCAGCCGGGTTGAATACCATATTTTTCTTAGGATCAACTTTGAGGATAAAATACTTTAGAGCACCAAGTCCTACTTTACGATAAAGATTGTTTGCTTCTTCACTCTCGAAATCCTCAATCTTACCCAATTCGAGAGTCATCTCCCGTGCGGTTCCAATCATTTCATCAATCAGATCGTCAGCATCTACTACAGTCCCCTCGCGTGATTTCATCTTTCCTTCGGGCAATTCGACCATACCGTATGACAAATGGAAAATAGCATCGGCCCAGGCTTTGCCTAGTTTCTTCAGGACAAGCTTCAGTACATCGAAATGATAATTTTGCTCATTACCAACAACATAAACCATCCCTTTCGGCTTATATTCCGAGTATCGCAACTCAGCTGTTCCTAAATCCTGCGTCATGTATACAGAAGTCCCGTCAGAACGTAATAAGAGCTTCTCATCCAGACCATCTTTAGTAAGATCAATCCATACGGAATTATCTGATTTTTTATCGAGGACTTTTTGATTAAGTCCCTGCTCAACTATTTTTTTTCCGAGTAAGTAGGTGTTGGATTCATAGTAGATTTTATCAAACTCAATTCCAAGTGACTTGTAAGTTGTGTCAAAACCCCTATAAACCCAACCATTCATCATATTCCAAAGCTCTATTGTCTCCGGATCCTTCTGCTCCCATTTGATAAGTAATTCTCTTGCCTGTGACATTAAGGATGATTGTCTGGCAGCTTCATCCTCATCCATCCCTGAAGCTTTAAGTTCAGCAAGCTCTTCTTTATACTTTTTGTCGAACAAAACATAGTAATCGCCAACAAGCTTGTCACCTTTTTGTCCGGTTGATTCAGGAGTAGCACCATTTCCGAATAACTTCCATGCAAGCATTGATTTACAGATATGTATACCTCTGTCATTGACCAAATTAACCTTAATGACATTTTCACCACCAGCACTCAGGATTCTGCTAACTGAATCACCTAAAAGATTGTTACGTATATGACCCAGGTGCAGTGGTTTATTAGTATTCGGAGAAGAAAACTCGACTACTACAGGTTGTGTGTCAATTGACTTCTTCATACCAAAAGATTCGCTGTTGAAGTTACTTATAAGGAAGTCATTCCAGTATGACACACCGACTTTCAGGTTCAGAAAACCTTTAATGACATTGAAAGATTCAATTTCGGGACAATTTTCTATCATCCACTCTCCTATTAATCGAGCTGTCTCTTCGGGAGATTTTCGGGAAATCTTAACGATGGGGAAAACGACAAGTGAAAAATCGCCCGATTCCCTGAAATTGGCAATAGTTCTTTGAATTGTTATGTTTTCATATTTGAGTTCAGTATTAAAAAGTACTGAAACTGCTTCTATAGTCCTGTTTGTGAGAATATCAATTATCATTATTAAAAATTATAAAGACTTATCGAAAGGTACCCGGTTTCTGATAGATTTTCCTAATGTTACTTCATCTGCATATTCGAGGTCATCGCCAATAGCTATACCTCTTGAGATTGCTGAAATTACCGGTATACTGGATTGAACTTTCCTGTAAATGTAGAAAGCGGTTGTATCACCTTCGGTAGTTGAAGGCAATGCCATTATTAATTCTTTTATATTGCCTGATTCAGCCTTTTGAATCAGAGAGTCAATGTTAATATCCTGCGGTCCAATACCATCCATTGGGGAGATTACACCATCAAGAATATGAAATACGCCTGTGAACTGATTAGTATTTTCAATTGCAATAACATCGCGTATATCCTCTACAACACATATTATTGAATGGTCTCTCTTGTGGTCGGCACAAATATTGCATATTTCACCATCAGCAACATTGTGACATTCTTTGCAATAATTAATTTCAGTTCGAAGACTAATAATTGCCCGACCAAGTGCCTCAGCACGTATTGGATCCTGCTTTAATATCCACAAAGCCAGTCTCAGTGCTGTTCTTCTTCCAATACCAGGCAATTTCACAAGTTCGGCAATTGCGTTATCAAGCAGCTTTGAAGGATATGAGTTCATGATATAACCGGCTAACGGAAGATTATGTAATTTTGTGGGCAAATATACAAACAGTTTAGTTTATCTTTTAGCTTAGAACTAAGGTCGATGTTGCAGGAAGACTTTACCGCGAAAAATATATTAACAACATGACTACTTCTTATAACAAAATACTTCTGACAATCGTAGTATCCATAATCTGTTCAACGTGGGTTCTTGGACAGGATAATGACACAATCAACAAAACTGATCAGAAAGGAAACAAGCAAGGGTTCTGGAAAAAGATAAATGCAGAAGGCAGGCTGCAGTATGAAGGCCAATTCATCAACAATATACCAACAGGAACTTTCACCTATTATGATTCATTGGGTAATGTCAAGGCCATAACCAAATTCTCTGATAATGGCAAAGTGGCTAATACTCAGCTGTTCCAAAAAGGAATAAAATTGTCAGAGGGAGAGTATCTCAATGAAAGAAAGAATGGATTATGGAACTATTACAATGAGAATTCTGTTCTGGTTGCCCAGGAGTCTTATGTAAATGGAGTCCCCGATGGTACATGGAAAATATACTATTATGAAGGTTCATTGCTTGAAGAAGTACCCTATGTAATGGGCATTAAAGAAGGTGAATGGAAACAGTATTTCATGGATGGTGCTGTTAAAACAAAAGCAACGTACAAGAATGGAAAGCTTGAAGGACTGGCTACATTCTTTCATCCTAATGGGCGTGTATTTATATCGGGACCTTATATAAACAATTTAAAAAATGGAACCTGGATGCACTTTAGCGATAAAGGTGTGACTGAAAAGCGCGAAGAATGGGTGAATGGATATTTGAAAAAAGAGGAATACTTCGACAAATCGATTGAGAGGATGGTTAAAGAAGAAAAGTAAGAATATTTAATCAATCCGTTTATAGAAGGATAATCCATCTTCTTTGCCTATCAATTCAAATCCCTCCTCTTTCAATTCATTGGCTTCCACTAAATTCAGACCAAATTTCTTAAAATATTCTTCGGTTAGTATCATTCCATCGATTTTAAGAGTATCAACAACATCAAAAAAGGATTTATTGTTGAATGCCCCCGATTTGTACATCTCATCGATGCTTAGATCGCCCTGGATTCTTTCGTATAAAGGCAACTCATTGAATATAAAGGTCATAGGTGCCAATAGCGATGTACTTTCATGAAATGGAAAATACTTTTCAGTATATACATGATTTCGTTCGGGATCAAACTTCTCAACTGAAATAAGCACATTGTAAATCATATTAACCGCCAAATACAAACCGGTAAGAGCCAGGAAAGTGATCCATTGCCTGTTTTGATTTCTTGACACGCTTTCCTGCTGTCGGTATTCTACATACTTGTATTGTAAGCCTTTAACAATAATTAAGACGATAAAAGGCAGGTATAAAAGAAGATACTTACTGGTAGAATGTACAGTGATCAAAGAAAGCAATATTACCAGGAGGAAAATATAGTGAAGGTAGATTGTGTTTGACCAAAGTTTTCTGAAATTAAGAATAAGAGAAAAAATAAAGAGTAGAGAGAGGACAATTTCCTTTGGACTATGGAAGAACCGCATATGCTCTCTCAATATTTTGAGCAGATAACCAATTGACTCGGGAAAAGCTTTAGAATTGTGGAACGCAGGAGAATCGTTAATCTGATAAAACCAGAAGGCAACGTTGTGCTGTTCGGTAAAATCGTAGAAATACAGAGCAATTCCGAGTAATGAGGCACAACCCATTATCACAGAAGCCAAAGGTTTTCGCTTCCATAAAAGCAGAATTACTCCAGCACCTACGAATATCAGGCCATTCAGATGTCCGGCAGTAGCAACTCCAGCCAAAAATCCACTTATAACAAGGTTCAGTATTTTATCATTCTCAAGATACCTTTCAAGAAAAATAAAAGATGAAAATCCCAGAGTCATTACAAGGATTTCGGGACGGTACACGAAACTATACTGAAAAATCAGAGCATTTGCAGCAAGAAGCAATATACCAAACCAGGCAGCATTCCTTCCTATTTTCTTCCTTGTATATAAAAAGAAACTAAGCAAAAATATGCTTACCCAGAAAAGTGAAACGCTTTTTAAGGTATATAGTGAAAAGCCAAAAGCTTTGATAAAGGCAAAGCCGTTTAATGTGAAAAATTTATGATGAACCAAATGTTTCTCTTGTTGGAGGGTTATCCCATGCATTAACTCAGACTTCACAAAACCTTTTTGCGACATCCAATAAGCATGTTCACCAATCCATGCATCGTCAATATCGGGGACTCTTTGCCAGATACTATAAATAAACAGAATAAGAATAATTAAAAGAGATGGCTTGAGCAATCTGCTAAAAGTCATGTGGCATAGGTTAGACTGCAAAAATAGGAAAATGAAATGTCATGGTAGTCCTTTTTTCTAATTGGATGTTATATTCATCATGCTTTATTATCTTTGTCAAAAAAAGAATCCGTTATGATCCAAAGAGTACAATCAATCTATCTTTTACTAGCTGCAATAGCACTTACTGTATTATTCTTTTTACCGATTGCCAGTTTTTACTCAAGTCTCTCATACAGCCATAATTTATATGTGACTCATCTTAAACCCTTAAGCGATGGAATAGAGCCAATAGTCAATTCACAAAAAATTATTCCACTCGGTATTTTAGCCGGTATAACTGCTGCTATTTCGGTTCTTACGATTTTCATGTATAAAAAACGATTGGTTCAAATCAAAATCGTAAGGGTACTCATTCTTTTTACCGCAGTATTACTGGGCCTTATTTTCTTTGTATACGGTCCAATGATTAGTCGGATAACTGAAACAGAAGTCAGGTATGAAAGCGGTTATGGCCTGTATTTGATACTTACAGCCTTTATCTTGCTGTTTTTAGCGCACAGGGGGATCGTGCATGATGAGAAGTTGGTCCGTTCAGCTGACAGGCTCAGATAATTAACTAGAGAATTTTATTTTCCCTTTCAATTTCCAGCACTTCGAGGTCCTTTATATTAGTGCCGTCGACAATGAATTTAATTGCAGTAATAAATTTGTGAAATCCGCTTTTTCCTGCGGCTCCGGGATTTATGTGAAGCAAGTTATTCTTCTGGTCATTCATCACCTTGAGTATATGTGAATGTCCCGATATAAATAAAGCAGGCTTCAACTCCTTTATTAGTTCCTTAGCCTCCTTTGAATACCTAGCCGGATATCCCCCTATATGAATAATCAGGACTTTAACACCTTCACAAAAGAAATCCTGGTAATGAGGATAAAAACTTCTTATATCCTGACCATCAATATTACCATAAACAGCCTTAAGAGGCTTTATAGAAGCAATAGTTTTTGCAGTTTCAAGATCTCCGATATCCCCCGCATGCCAAATTTCATCACATTGTTGCAAAAATGTAATCACTGAGGGATGAATAGAAGAATGGGTATCGGAGATCAGTCCTATTGTTTTCATGAATTTTCCTTTTCCAGATTGAAATCGGGGTTTAAAGTATAATGAACACCTGATTCGGAATAAACCAGCTTTATTATATCAAGAACAATGAAATTTGCCAGAATATGCTCGCATCGTTTAACAGACAATCCCGATAGTTTTCTAAACCCACTGAGTGAAATGCTGCCATTATGTTCAAGATATGCAATGAGTGATCTCTCTATTGGAGAGAAGCTTACTTCAACCCCATGTTTGTTTTTTCTTTTCTTCCAGACTTTGAGTAAAACTCCATTGGCGACAAAATTCTGATCACCAACCCTGACAAAGACCTTGAAATTTCCATCTTTGTCAGGTGCTGAATGGATGAGATTACTAGGGGGAACTATAATCTCAAGAACATTCTTTCCATTTTCATCCCATTCCCGGATATCAAAAGGTACAGGTGGTTTGCAAAACAATTGTGCACCCGCCTCCATCATATAATACTCTTCATCAGACCGAACCCCGGCAATGGCACCATTATCTTTAACGCCCAACAGTAAACGACCTCCATCAGTATTGGCAAATGCCGCAAGTGTCCGGGCAATTTTTCTGGAGTCGTTCACTCCGAACTTAAAATCTAACTGTTGGTGTTCTCCCTCATTAATCAGAGTTCTTATATGCGATGGCATGAAAGCAGGAGGTTAGTGAAACAAATAGGAAGCCAGTTATAAAAATAACAAGCTTAATAGGCAAAAATCAACCGAATACCTAATTAATTTCGATATTGTTTTTGCCAGTTATCTTTTCACAATACTTACACTGTAATTTCAAGTCAAGTTTATCAATAACCTGAAATTTAGTAGTTATTTGCTGATGATTTGTGATACAGTTTGGATTAACGCACTTTACAAATTGTTCGATGTTATCAGGAATCTCAACCTGACGTTTGCTGACAACCTGGAAGTTCTTGATAGTGATTAACGTAGCAGACGGCGCAACCAAAGATATTTTATTAGCATCGATGTCTTTAAAGTAATGATCGCTCACTTTAATGATTCCCTTTTTGCCATATTTCTTACTTTCAAGATTATATCCAATAGTGACTTTTTCGTCACATAGCTCCAGATTCAGCATTTTGACAACTCTGAAAACACTTTTGGTTGGGATATGGTCTATAACTGTACCGTTCTCAATAGCCGAAACAACCAGCTCTTTTCTTATATTAGTATTCTCCATTTTAGTTTACGTTTAACCAGATTATTTAACACCCAATATTGAAGCCAGAAGTGCCTGGCGGACATATACACCATTCAGGGCCTGCTTGAAGTAATATGCCTGATTAGTAGAGTCTACATCAACAGTGATCTCATTTACTCTGGGCAATGGGTGCAGAATCCTCATGTTTGGTTTGCAATTAGTAAGCATATCTGCGCTCAGGATATAAGCGTTTTTAACTTTTTCATACTCTATAGGATCAGAAAACCTTTCACGTTGAATTCGGGTCATGTAAATAATATCAGCAGTTTCCATCACATCCATAAGGTCAGTGTATTGGAAATAGTTGAGATTGTTATTTTTAATGTGCATTTTTACATAGCTCGGCAGTTTAAGCTCGATTGGAGATACCAGATGAAATGTCGTCTGGAAATTACACATTGCCATAACCAGTGAATGAACTGTACGTCCGTATTTAAGGTCGCCAACAAATGCAACATTTAAATTATCCAGATTACCCTGGGTTTTGCGAATAGAATACATATCCAGTAAGCACTGTGTAGGATGTTGATTCCCTCCGTCGCCTGCGTTTATAATAGGGACTTTTGAAACTTCGCTGGCAAAACGTGCACTACCTTCTCTGGGGTGGCGCATTACTATAATATCGCTGTAATTTGCAACGGTCATGATAGTATCTTTAAGCGATTCTCCTTTAGATACGCTGGAGTTTGTTGCATCAGAAAATCCTATTACTTTAGCTCCCAGTTGAGAAGCTGCACTCTCGAAGCTTAACCTGGTGCGGGTTGAGGGTTCGAAGAATAACGTGGCAACAACATACTTTTCAAGAAGGTTCTGTTTAGGTTGTTTCTCAAACTCTTCGGCCAGATCGAGTATCTTGAGATACTCCTCCTTTGTGTAGTCATTAATGGATACCAGACTGCGGTTTTTCATTGTTTTGCTTTTATTAGTTGTTGTTTTTACAAAAGTAACCAAAAAAAAAGCTGCCAATTAAGGCAGCTTCTTCTCATTTTATTAAATTATGTTTTTTAACGAAGTCCTTTAGAACTGTTGTTAAATTAGGGGTTCCAATCTCCTGTAATTCATATCCGACTTTGACCGTAGGCTTGTTAATTTTAACAATTCTTGACAAGTCGATAGGAGTAGCAATAACAACACTGTCGCATTCCACTCTTTCAATAGTTCTTTCAAGGTCTTTTACCTGTTCGTCACCATATCCCATAGCCGGAAGAAGAGTTCCGATATTTGGATAAATACGGAAGGTCTCAGCAAGTTTACCAACTACATAAGGACGAGGATCAACAAGTTCAGCAGCACCACATTTTAAAGCGGCAACCACACCTGCACCAATCTTCATTTCACCATGAGTAAGAGTTGGGCCGTCTTCCACAACGAGAACTTTCTTATTAAGAATAAGTTCAGGCTTGTCAATAGTTAATGGTGATGCTCCATCAATGATAGTAGCGTGTGGATTGATTCTATGAAGGTTATCCCTTACAGCGTTGATGTTTTCGAGTGAAGCACTGTCGATCTTGTTTATCACGATAACATCTGAAGTACGGGCAACTACTTCACCGGGATAGTAGCTGACTTCGGCACCTGGACGAAGAGGATCGGCTACGCCAATCATTAAATCGGGCTTGTAGAATGAGAAGTCGTTATTACCACCATCCCAAAGAATTACATCACAACCCTTTGGATCATTTTCTGCAGCTCTGACAATAGCCTCATAATCAACGCCTGCATAAATAACATTACCTCTGACAACATGAGGTTCATACTCTTCCATCTCTTCAATGGTGCATTTGTGTTTGTGTAAATCCTCGATAGTTTCAAAACGCTGAACTTTCTGAGCATTTAGATCACCATAAGGCATTGGGTGACGGATAGCAACGACCTTAAGCCCCATTCCCATCAGAATTTCAATAATTCTGCGGCTGGTTTGACTTTTACCACAACCGGTGCGTGTTGCACCTACTGCAATTACAGGCTTTGTGCTCTTGACCATTGTGTCGCGAGGGCCTAATAAAATGAAATTTGCTCCTTCGGCATTGACAATTGCACTGATATTCATTACTCTTGGATACGGAACATCACTGTAAGCAAATACGCAGTCGTCAACCTTAAGTTCATGAATCAGTTTAGGAAGATCATCCTGGGCATAAATAGGTATGCCATTAGGATAAAGATCCTCTCCTGCCAATTCTTTAGGGTACTTACGGCCATCAATGTCTGGAATCTGAGCTGCAGTAAATGCAACAACATTGTAATTAGCGTTACCTCGGAAATAGGTGTTGAAGTTGTGGAAGTCTCTTCCCGCAGCTCCGATGATAAGTACGTTTTTTTTCATTGGTTTTTGAGAATTGTTAATAAGTTAGTGAAATAGAACTTTTTAAGCTCTTTCACGGGCCCGGGCAGGTGGGGAACCTGCATTGAACCTTGACCGGCAATCTGCCGCAAAAAAACCATATGCAAATATAAAAAGATCGCTTTCTTATACGCGTTCAGTAAAAATTTTTTTTTAAACCATTCTATTTAATTCTTCAATACTTTTAACTTCACGTTTTCAAACATTAACCAATTCAATTCATTTGATAAACTTTTAATTCCCAGGTGATAATAAACATACATAAAGCAAATGAAAGAGGCTATTCGGACTTTGGATGGCTGAAATCACATTTTACCTTCAGCTTTGCTGAGTATTTCAATCCACTGAGACAGAAATTTGGAGTCATAAGAGCCCTTAATGATGAGGTAATTTCACCTCATTCTGAGTTCGCTGTTACTTCATATAAAAACATCGAGCTCTTGTTTATCCCTATCAGTGGTGAATTGAGTATTAATACAGATGCAAATTATAAGCAAACTGTGAAAACATCTCAAATTCAGTTGATTTCAGCCGGGACTGGCATACAGTTAACTCTGGCAAATAAGTCTGATGAGCCTCTTCACCTTATCCAGTTATGGATATACTCAAAAGAAAAAAATCTTTCTCCGGGCTTTCAGATCTCTAAGTTAGATTCGCACGAAAGAAATAACCGTTTGCAACTGATAGCTTCGCCATCAACAATAACCGATGCGCTCCGGATAAATCAAAATGCCTGGATTTCGCAGATTGACATGCAGAATGGGTCAACATTAAAATATCGCTTATTCGATGAGAAGAATCAACTACTTATATTTTTACTTGAAGGGGAACTGAAAATCAGTGAAGAACAATTTGACGGGCATATTCAGGACGAAAAGAAGGGCCCGAGTCAACACAGTGCTACTAAAAGAGACAGTATTGAGATTACTGATATTAAAAGTTCATTGTCAATCAATTGTATCAAAGAATGCTGCTTACTAATTGTTGAAGTACCGGAAGACTGATTGATCAGACAGAAAAAGCCTCAGCCGGTTGTGATACAGTATTTTCATCTTCTTCAATCAGGTCGAAAATTGACAGTTGATTAGCCGGAGTTTCAGGTTCAACTGCATACTTATCACCGTAACCATTATTAGCAAGGTAAAGCATAATAGCTTTCTTATACATCCGCACAGGGGTGGTATCATGCTTGCGACAGTATGCATCAATTCTTTTTTTCTGTTGAACAGTAAACTTAAAGGATACATTTTTAAACCGCCTTATTCTTCTTCGCTTGACCATAAGAAAGTGTTTAATGTGACCTGATAACTTCTTTTATATCATTGATTATTTTACCTGCAATAGCTTCTGCCTTAGTTTCCGAATTGCTCTCAGAGTATATCCTGATGATAGGTTCAGTGTTTGACTTTCTCAAGTGAACCCACTCGCTATCGAACTCAATCTTGACACCATCTTCCCTGTTTACCGTCTTGTTGCTATACTTATTTGCCACAGCATCCAGTATAGCATCAACATCCATGCTTTCAGTTAATTGAATCTTGTTTTTGGAAATAAAGTAGTTTGGATAGGTTGATCGTAATGAAGAGCATCTTTTTCCTGAACAGGCAAGATGTGTTAGAAACAAAGCGATACCGGCCAGAGCATCCCTACCATAATGTAGTTCGGGAAGTATTACTCCCCCATTCCCTTCACCACCAATAATTGCATTGACCTCTTTCATACGGGCAACTACATTAACTTCACCCACAGCTGATGAAAAATATTGTCTTCCATATTTTTCAGTTATATCTCTCAAAGCCTGAGTTGATGACATATTGGAGACAGTATTTCCAGGATTCTTTGAAAGAACAAAATCAGCAACGGCAACCAGCGTATACTCTTCACCAAACATCTCACCGTCTTCACAGATAATAGCCAAGCGGTCGACATCAGGATCAACAACAAAACCCACATGTGATTTAGTCTTAACAACCACATTTGATATTTCTGTCAGATTTTCGGGCAATGGTTCAGGATTATGAGGGAATATACCTGTTGGTTCACAGTATAAAGTTTCAACCTGCTCCACTCCCAGCGATTTTAATAACAAAGGGATCGCAATCCCTCCTGTAGAGTTAACAGCATCGAGTGCAACCTTCAGCTTAGCAGACCGTATTGCAAAAGAGTCGACGTAAGGAAGTTGAGTAATTTTTTCAATATGCTTTCTGATTTGGCTATCATCGTATGTTATTGAACCAATCGAATCGACGGGTGCGTAAGCAAAATTTCCTGACTCAGCAATTGCAAGGAGTTCTTCACCTTTTTGACCATCAATAAATTCACCTTTATTGTTGAGAAGCTTTAAAGCATTCCATTGCCATGGATTGTGACTTGCTGTTATAATGATACCACCATCGCACTGCAAGTCAATAACAGCCATTTCAACAGTAGGTGTAGTCGATAATCCGATGTCTGTTACATCTATACCCATACCAACCAAAGTGCTGCATACTAACTTATTGACCATATCGCCAGAGACTCTCGCATCACGGCCAACAACAACTTTAAGTTTTATTGTTTTATCTTCTTTTATAAGTGTAGCAAATGCGCTGGTAAACTTTACAATATCAATAGGACTTAATCCTTCACCTGGTTTTCCACCTATGGTTCCCCTGATTCCCGAAATGCTTTTTATCAATGTCATAATTGCAAAATTATTCGTTTCAAAAGTACCCATTTTTAACTAACGAGAATCTTATTAACAGCATAATGATCATAACTTATAAACTGAAATGATTACGCAGGCATTCATTTAGAATAATTTTGTATGTAAATATAGCTTTAATTGTTCAATCGGTAAAGATTCTTCACAGCAGTTATAAAAAAGCTTATTTTTGCAATGACAATAGAGTAAATACGATGGACGATTTTCTTGATGACGATAGTGATGGTTTGTCAGCGGTAGATGAATTAGTTAGGCGATTTCAAGAAATGCTTGAAACCGACAGCATAGCATTCTTTGACACTGCTGAGTACGGCGAGATAGTTGACTATTTCCTCGACCAGGATGATTTTGAGATGGCTGAGGAAGCTATTAATCTTGGAGTTAATCAATATCCTGGTAATACAGAGCTCCTTATTAAGAAAGCCAGATTGCTCATTGACACTAACAAGCCCGATCAAGCTCTGAGTATTCTGTCGGAAGTTGAACAATACGATCCTACAAATAGTGAATTATACTTCACAAAAGGAATAGCTTATAGTAAGCTTCATAATTATAATGAAGCTATTATTGAATACAAAAAGGCCATTTCCGATTATGAAGACCTTAGCTATTTATATACCTGCATTGCCTTTGAATATGAGAATCTCAACAACTTTGACAAGTCAATTGAGTATCTGAAAAAAGCCATTGAACTTGAACCAACAAATGAGGCGATATTTGCAGAACTGGCATATAGTTACGAAATTGGTCAGAGATTTGATGATGCTATTACATTTTTTAATTCATTTTTAGAAAAGTACCCGTATTCACATACTGCCTGGTTTAACCTTGGTATCATATACAACGAGCTGGAACTCTATGAAAAAGCAGTTGATGCTTATGACTATTGCATTGCGATCGATCCGGAAATAACATGGGTTTATTTTAATAAGGCAACTTCATTATCCCATATGGGGTTGTATAAGACAGCAATCAATACTTACAAAGAAACATTTTTCTACGAAAAACCCGAGGCTACTACCTATTATTTTATTGGTGAGTGTTACGAAAAACTGGAAGATTACCATAAAGCCCTTGAATTCTTCAAGAAGTCTGTGAGTGCAGACAAATCACTTGCCGATGCTTGGGTTGGAATGGGTGTTGCATATGAGGAGCTTGGCGATATGACTTCAGCGTTGAAAGCTGTAAGCAAGGGCGTGAAACTTGATCCTGAGAACCTGTCATTTATCGCTACAAAAGGTCTTATTGAACTTCAGGCAGGGCTATTTACCGAAGCAATTGCATCATTTGCCCATGCTGTAGAATTAAATCCTCTGGATGACAACATCTGGCTAGATTACTCAGATGCATATGCAAGTATGAATGATTATGCTCTTGCACTTGATATCATAGATCAGGGCATTTCGTATCAACCCGGTAATTATTACCTGAAACTTAGGAAAGTCGCATATCTGTATTTTAACGGACTTCATAAAGAAGCAATTTCAACATTGCAGGAAGTACTTCTGGTGGAAGATGCCATTCTCGATGATTTGTGGGACTATGCGCCCGTGCTGAGAAACGACACTTCTATAACAGAGATTATTCACGATCTCAGATAACCATTTATTACTCCATTATATGGCATCCACCTACGGACTTATAGGATTTCCATTAGGTCACTCTTTCTCTAAAATTTATTTCAATAAAAAGTTTGCAATTGAGAATATTGATGCTATTTATAACCTCTACCCTCTCGAAAATATAGACAATATTGTAAAGCTTGTTGCAGATATTCCTTATTTAAAAGGTCTTAACGTCACTATTCCTTACAAACAAAAGATCATTCCATTCTTAAGTAAACTTTCACCGGAAGCCTCACAGATAAATGCAGTTAACACAATAACTATTGTAAAGCAGAACGGACAAATTGCTCTGACAGGATATAACACAGATGCGCCGGCTTTTCAATCTGAACTTACTGACTTTTACGGATGTAACACCGGAAGGGCTCTGATTCTTGGTACCGGTGGAGCTTCGGCTGCCGTTGCTTATATTCTTGGTAAATTAAATTGGAAGTTTAGCTTCGTTAGTCGTAATCCCCAAGGCAATAATATTATTGGGTATAATGAGATAACTGAAAGCTTCATTGAAAATATTGACCTTATAGTAAATACGACTCCTGCAGGCATGTTTCCCAAAATTGGTGATGCACCAGGTATACCATATCAATATCTGAAAAGCAAGCACTATCTCTTTGATTTAGTCTATAATCCTGAGAATACAACATTTATGAAGGAAGGTTCAGCCAGAGGTGCTAAAGTAAGAAATGGATTGGGAATGCTTCATAAACAAGCCGAGTTAGCCTGGAATATATGGCAAAGTGATAAATGATAGTAAAATGTGCTATCTTAGTCAGCCATAAATGAAAGTAATATGAATGGCAATAAAGTAAATGAACCGGCTATTTCTTCGAACACCGGTAATCAATTCAAAAAATCTTTTATTGTTAAAGACGACAATGAAAGCTTGTCACTTTCAATCCCTGCTAATGGATTCAAAGGAAAAGGTCTGATTACATTAATTGTAATTGGGTTTTGGATGCTCACTATCTTTATATGGACTATCATACTGCTTTTCATGAAACCTGTAAATGTTTTGTATTCCATTCCTTTTTGGGCTATTGGAATTCACACTTTAGTGAAATCCCTGAAAATGATCAGACTGGAGCAGGCAATAGAAATAAGCGGAGATTCACTTATCTACAAGGCTAGAAGAGGCAATCATTATGACGAAAAACAATTCAATATAAAGGATATAAAAGTAAGCCTGGTTGAAGGTTCCTACTATACGTATAGCGGATTGAATAAACGAGGCCATTATCCTGCAATAATTAAAGATGGTGAAGCATTCAGTTTTGCTGAACGTTTATCCATACAGGAAAAGCAATGGCTTGTTGGCCAAATCAACACAAAATTGTATTTAAACGCACATAGTGGTCATTAATGATATGAAAGAACTGGATCACAATCTTATAAAAGAAATCCTCGCAAAGCATGATAGTCGGGTTATTTTTGAGAAGACCAACATTGTACCCGATGAAACCAGCCTTCTGAAGGATCTGAATATTTTATTAGACCCATCAACTATAACCAGTAAATCGGTATTGGGTCTTGACATCTATCAGTATAGTTCTTATGGAGAGTTCGAGCAGATGCTCATTCCCTTTTTGTTCAAGACAATGTTTAATACAACAATTGACCTATGCTTGGTAAACCATCCATTTATTTTCCAGAAATACACCCATGAAGACATTGCCAATTCATTTATCAGTACGGGTGATGGTGGCTTTCTAATCTTAGACACTCCCCTTCATTCTTTGATTTTCGCATGCAATTATGCAATTGTTCTGAGAATATATAATGCATTTCATTTCTTTCCACGATTAAGAAAAATAATTGGAGGAATAAGTACCCGATACGCTATATCATACGATAAGGTTTATACCTATAACAACAATTTCTATGGGAGAGCTATTATTAACAATAGCCGTATGCTCTCGAGTGACAGCCTGAACCGATGTTTACTTGATGAACATGCTCATCGCTGGTTTACTGTAAATATTGATGGTATTGAAAATCTGCAGGTTCTGACTATCGAAGATGTTTCTCACATATATGAATTCAGCAGCGGATATGACACTGCACTGATTTCAACAAAAAAAGACCATATATTCGGGCACACAGCTTCACGTAATGAGGGTATAATTAATTCCGACATTTTAAAAGTTGGTAAAATCAGGGCCAAAGAAACAGATATCAATATTTACAATCTGCATTTACAGGTAAGTATGGGATTGGTTAATGATGATGACCCAACACAAAAGAAGACAGTAACTGTAAGTTTAGGCAACTTAAACACATCAGGCATATAATTGATCTCATGTGATTGTTAATCAACTTGTTCCATTGTTTCTAAACCAGTACCGTTATGAGTTCATATAAAATTCTGTCGTCAGGTTTAATCAGAGAGCTTGATGCTTATACTATTGCAAACGAGCCGATTCAATCAATTGACCTGATGGAAAGGGCTGCACGAAAATGCTATGAATGGATAATTAAGAAAACTGACATCAGCAGCAATTACAAGATAGTATGTGGTATGGGGAATAATGGAGGTGACGGATTGGCTATTGCGCGCATGCTATACAGGGATGGAAGAAATGTTGAAGTTTACTATATCCATCACTCAGAAAAAGCTAGCGATGATAACTATAAGAATTTCAGGAAGATTGCAAATATCCCTGGACTTGTAGTAACAGAAATATTTGAAAACGATCCTGATATTGAGATTTCAGAAGGAGATATTATTATTGATGCAATCCTGGGATCTGGCCTTTCAAAACCCACATCAGGTTTAATATCTAATATAATAAGACAAGTCAATGAATCGGATGGGTATATTATATCGATTGATATTCCTTCGGGATTGTATGCTGACATTCCGACAAATCAACGTTCTGAATCTGAAATAATAAAAGCAGATTACACTTTAACGCTTCAACTTCCAAAGCTAGCATTCTTTATCCCTGAAAATGATAAGTATGTAGGAGAATGGAGAACTCTTAATATAGGATTAGATAAAGGATTCATCAAAGACGCAAATACCAATTATTTTCTACTAAGGAAAAAAGAGATTCGGGAATTATACAAGCCCAGACTCAGATATTCTCATAAAGGCACATTCGGACATGGGCTAATAATTGGAGGAAGTTTAGGCAAAGCCGGAGCTGCAATTATGGCGACTCAGTCAGCTCTCAGGTCGGGAGCAGGTTTAATCTCGGTTCACATTCCCCAATATTGCATTACAGCGATTCATTCATCAATCCCTGAAGCAATGATAAGCATTGATGAATCAGAAACAGAAATTACCCGTTTGCCTGATCTGTCTCCTTTTAACGCAATAGCTATAGGTCCGGGCATTGGAATGCATGAAGACACGCAGAAAGTATTAAAACTTATTATACAGGAAGCCAGGGTACCTTTGGTTATTGATGCTGATGGTTTAAACATACTTTCAGAAAACAAGACATGGCTTTCATTCCTACCTCCCAACACAGTTCTTACTCCTCATATAAAGGAATTTGAAAGATTAACCAGTAAAGCTGGTAACCATTTCGACAGACTTGAGATTTTAAGGGCTTTTTCAGAGAGATATAAGGTTTACGTAGTATTGAAAGGAGCTTATACAGCTATAGGTTGCCCTGATGGAAAAGTATTTTTTAATCCCACAGGCAATCCCGGAATGGCAACCGGAGGTTCAGGGGATGTCCTTACCGGAATAATAACAGGACTGCTAACTTCAGGTTATAAAGTAAAAGATGCTTGTTTAATGGGTGTATGGCTTCATGGTAAAGCAGGAGATCTTGCTGCATCAGAATTATCTCAGCCTTCTATGATTGCCACAGACATTACGAAATATTTAGGAAAAGCTTTTAAGCGTCTTGAGTAATACGTCCTTTTAAATAGTACTCAGGTTGTCCTCTACCAAATCTTCTTCCAACCTCAGGTTGTCAATAATAAAGTTTTGCCTCTCGGGTGTGTTCCTTCCCATATAAAAAGCAAGTACATCGTTAATTTCAGAAGTTTTGCGCAGAATTACCGGGTCAAGACGCATTGTTGATCCGATGAAATTTCTAAACTCGTCGGGAGAGATTTCACCAAGACCTTTAAAGCGGGTTATCTCAGGATTTGGGCCAAGCTCCTTAATTGCGCTTACTCTTTCTTCCTCACTATAACAGTAATTGGTTTTCTTTTTGTTTCTCACCCTGAATAATGGAGTCTGAAGAATATAAAGGTGTCCGGTCTTTACAACATCGGGATAAAACTGCAGGAAGAAAGTAAGTAGCAGTAATCGTATATGCATACCGTCGACATCAGCATCGGTTGCGATTACAATGTTATTATAACGTAAATTCTCAACACCTTCTTCTACATTAAGGGCAGACTGCAACAGGTTAAACTCTTCATTCTCATAAACCACCTTTTTGCTTAAACCGAAACAATTGAGTGGCTTACCTTTTAAGCTAAAGACTGCCTGGGTATTAACATCTCTTGATTTTGTAATTGACCCACTGGCAGAGTCGCCCTCTGTTATGAACAGAGTTGTGTCGAGACGGCGTTCGTCATTACTATTGTAGTGAATACGGCAGTCACGGAGTTTTTTATTATGCAGACTAACTTTCTTAACGCTTTCTTTTGCCAATTTCTTAATATCGGCAAAGTCCTTCCTCTCCTTCTCATTCTGGAGAATTTTACGAAGCAGAGCTTCAGCAACATCACCATTCATATGGAGATAATTATCAAGCTGCTTTTTAAGTAAATCACCTACATAATTTCTGATACTCTGACCATCGGGCTCCATGATTGTTGAGCCTAATTTTGTTTTGGTCTGAGACTCAAACAGAGGTTCAGTTACTTTAATACTTATTGCAGCTACAATGCTCTGACGAATGTCATTTGGGTCGAAGTCCTTTTTATAGAAATCACGTATAGTCTTAACAATTGATTCTCTGAATGCTGCCTGGTGTGTTCCTCCCTGAGAAGTATGCTGGCCATTTACAAACGAGTAGTACTCCTCACCGTACTGACGACTACTATGAGTAAAAGCACATTCAAAGTCCTCATCCTTGAGTTGGATTATTGGATAAACTATGGAATTACCATTGATATTTCTCTGAAGAAGATCAACCAATCCATTCTTAGCCTGCATTTTGGTTCCATTAAACCAAATTGTCAAACCGTTATTAAGGAATACATAATTCCATAAAAGCTGCTCAATATATTCAGCAATAAAGTGATATTTGCCGAAAACAGCTTCATCAGGTGTGAAGCTAATGAGAGTACCGCTGCGGAGAGTACTTTGCTCTTCGGGGTGCTCATTTATAATCTCACCTTTTTCAAATTCAACGATCTTCGTTTTCCCTTCTCTGATGCTTTGAACCATGAACCATGAAGAGAGAGCATTTACTGCTTTAGATCCAACTCCGTTTAAACCAACAGCTTTTTTAAAGACCTTGGAATCATACTTTGCACCAGTATTGATTTTAGACACACAGTCAATAACCTTTAACAAAGGTATTCCACGACCATAATCTCTGATAGTAACTTTCTGATCTTTAATTGCAACTTCAATGGTGCGGCCATTTCCCATCACGAACTCATCAATAGAGTTATCAACGATTTCCTTGATTAGTACATATATACCATCATCCTGTGAAGAACCATCTCCTAACTTACCAATATACATTCCCGGGCGAAGCCTGATGTGCTCCTTCCAGTCAAGTGTTCTTATCGATTCGTCTGAATATTGTCCTGAGGTTACCGGGGTGTATTCTAATTCATCCATAGGCGCAAAGATACTGTAAAGTATTTCTCCGAGTAATTCTGATTTTAATTGAATTGTTAATTATTCTTGCTTGGAGGTTTTAATAACCATGCATCAGGGAATTTCTTTCTTACCTCTGCTAATGAACTATAAGCCCTGCTCTCCTCTTTGAACTTGTCGATTATAATTCTATAGAAACTTGTAGTAACAAGATACCCGGCATTCTTATATCCTCTTGATCTTAATTTATTTACTTCTTCAATTGCCTGATTTTCGGTACCGGTATTTCCAACAACGATATAATATTCAAGTTGTTCCGATCCCGTTTGTATCGCATAGTTTGGTTCAATATCATGCTGATCTACTTCAACTTTAACAGGATTATCTGAAACTAAAGTATCGGTATCTGTACTCTGAATTGCCGTTGCTTTGATCTGATCTGATAATGTATTTCCTTCATGCGTATTGTTGGTTGTAACAGACGGTTCGCTAATTTGAGAGGAGCAGAACACAACCTGACCTGCAGGATCTTTTGCCTCACCAAACCACACTGATATATATTCCCCATAGATACCCACCCCCAATGCATTCCAGGGTTTTTCCCATTTCCCCTTATTCAGAAGATAGTCATTCATAAGAGGTATTCCCTTCCAAAATTCGAATACTTCTTGTGGGCTTTCTCCTTCAGTAGCAGAATATACTACTTCGTATGCAACTGATTTATAAAGTGTCAGTTCTCTTGGTTTAAGAGTCATACAAGAAACTCGTTTTTCATCTTTAGCATAACAGCAAGGCTTCCATTTGCCTTTAACTGACCAACTATGGAGATTGCAACCTCCAAAATCAGGACGATTTCTTTTTAAATCCATAGAATGGATTCTTGCGACATAGGATAAGGATGAAGAAAATGCAATTGATTCAAGCTGTTGGCTGTTTCTATATTCATTTATCAGGTTGTATAGCTCTCTTTCTTCATCTGTTACACAATGATTTTCAGGCAGTAATTCCAATTGTTGGGCAACAGCAGAACCACTCAAAAGCAACAATACAAAAAGAAATCGAAACAACATTCTCTACAAATTACATTTCTAGCGTAAAGATAAGGAATTAAAAATCTTTTAAAACATCAAGTATTAAAACTCTCTTTGAGTGTCTTAATGACTTTAAAACAGTCACTCCTTGTTGGAATAAAGACAGAATACCTAATGCAGGTTTTCTTCTTAAACACTATAAGTTGGTACAACATACTGGTTAAATAAGAAACAGATGATGTTATCCCTGCACCAATTACACCATAAACAGGGATTAATACAAGACCAATGACAACAGTTGAGATAAGCCCTAGTCCAGAAGAAATGGTATTGTGTGAAGGTGTGCCGTTGCCCGAAAAATAATGGCTAAGCATTAATGATATTGCAATTGCAATAATCCCTGGTGAAAGGCTGGCTATGACTTCTGCAATATTGCTAAAGTCACTCTGAAATACTGCAATAAATAACTTATTTGGTAAAATCGCCACAAGGAAGATAAGTAGTGTTGTAACAATCGCTGAAAACTTTATAAAACTAATGGTAACTTTAACAGAGTATCCTGAATCCCTGCTATTGGATATCTTGCTATATAATAATACAGCCATACTTCTTGCAACAATCCATATGCTTTCAGCAAGCTGAACACCTAATGAAAAAACCCCTAGTGTTGCCCTGTCAAAGAATTTTTCAATGAAATAGTAGCTAAGCCTGTAATTAAAAAGTTGCATTATGTTAGCAGTCTGCAGAAAACTCCCGTATTTAAAAGCCTCCATAACAACTTTACGCTTTGGAACCTTAATAGTTTTGAGTGGTGGTAAAGTGATAGATGTTCCCACAAGTGCTAATAGTGACATACTTATGAACTGCGAAACCACATATGCTTCTGTATCTTTCCAATCAAAAATCAGAATGGTAATGGTGAGAGAAAATAGCAAAACTAATGACTGTAGAACAGCCATCATATTGTAATGCTTTATCTGCTCCTTACCCAAAAAAACATTCTGATTAATTGTAATGACAGACCCAAGTAAGGCCAAACCCAGAACCTCAAATGAAAACTCAGTTGGAATCAATGCAAAAACCTTTAAAATGAACCACACAGGTATACCACCAATCAAAGTCCAAAGCCAGGCAATGATTAAAAGGTCAGCTAAATTATAACGTGAAGTCTGGAAAACTATTGAACTTCCGGCAAGGATTGCAGTAACAATTTGAATAATACTGATACCGAGAATAATAAGTGAAATAGTACCTAAAGCCTCGGCTCCTAAGTGCCGGGCACAAATCCACATAACTAACAGATTTATAACTCCTATAAGAAGTCGGGAAAAAGTAGTTGTCAAAAGATTGCGTATCATCTTACTATTTTGTTAGGCCTAATTTGCGTTTAAGATGATATTTGAAACTTGCAGGAGAAAATGCCGATTTCTTTGCATCAAAATACATAAAGTCACCTGCAAATGAAATAGTATGCAATCCATTAAATCCTTCAGGGGGCTCAAGAACACTGACAGCCATTTCGAGAAATGAATCTTCCGATAAAACTTTAACTTCATGAATGATGACTCTTCCACCATATGAGCGTGAGCAATCCTGAGATGGCCGGTACAATCTTCCATCGAGATAAAACAATGGGCCTGCAGGACGAGAATTGCTGATATTAGATTTGACAGGATTTAAAACATGAGGGATGAACTCCTTATCAAGATCATCAGAGTGCCAAATGTGTAATTCTACATTAGCAGCTTTTGAGGAAGTAAAAAAGAGGAACCAGTGATTTTGGTGAAAAATTAAAGTAGGATCAATTGCACTTACTCCCTTCACCAGTGCCCTTTCGTGTACCAATTTTAATGTTTGAACATCAAGTCGGTATAAATCAATGCTTCCCTTATCAATACATGAAGGAATACAATAGATAATATTGTTGTGTTTAAAAATAAATGGATAAGATAAATGCCATGGTTCTTCTAGCAAAGTAACCGGTTCACTGAAAGTGAAATCCCGCTCATTAAACCATACAGCCGATATTTTCCCAAGCCTGTCTTTATATGAATAGTCTTCATAAAGCAGTAACAATCTCTCAGATAACCTGATAGCAAAACTGTCAGCATAATACTTATCCTTTCCCTTAGCTGCATACCAGTCAACTTCAAGTGGATCAATGGTATATGTCAATTCTCCAATAATATCTGCTGTTCGGGCTTTTATCACTCCTGTCTGCCAAATTTCACTTGAAAAGAGTTCATTAAAATGATATCTGATTTTATTATTGAGTAATTTCAGCAAGAAGAGAAAGAAAGTTGTATTCCCAGGCATGTTATAAATCTGAGCAATTGTTTCAACACCTTTTGTTGCATCCGGGAAAGTATTCTGATTAATAATTTCTCTGCAAACATCAGCAGGCCAGCGTTTTGTTAATTCCACAACCTGAGTGTAGTTTAAACTCCATGAATGGTCAATGGTCTTGAAGTGGCCCTTCCTAAGAATTATACCACTATCGGTATCTTCTGTTAACCTATGTAATATTGCTCCGGTTTTGTGATCGTTAGTATATATTTCCCAGAAAGCGTGGGGATAGCCTCTGAATTTTTGTTCATCTCCATGATGAAATGCCCAGATACCCAATGGTGTAGCAGTTAAAATTTCTCCCCTGATATTGCTGAAACCAAAACTTATGATAAAATCCGGTCTGCAATTTTGTATGGTTTCAATATCAGACTTGTGGAAATATTCATATTCTCCTCTCAACTCAGTTGAACATATAATGACAGGAACATTTCCCGCCAATTCCTCTATGCTTTTTTTTCTTATAATCTTAGGTTTAAATAGACTACGTTGATAACATTTGAAAAGTACATTGTGCCATGATTTAGAAAGTGCCCTCTTGTTATATTTCCTGGTCTCAGAGTTATTCAATATCAGAGCAACCAATTTTACACCGGGTTCCCTCATTAATGATTCAATGGAATCATATTGCCACTGATTTACATAATAAGAGTCAATCATAATGGCAAAATTCAATCCCTCTGAGTAATCTCTTATGCTCATATACTATTCCATAACTTGTTGATATAGTCTACCTAGCGATGCAGAAACTGAACTAACACTACAAATATCAATTACCTTTGAACGAATCTTTTCCGGATTATACATAGTATAATTCAGAAGAATCATCTTCATAGCGTTTGCCATTGATTCAACATCTTTTACAGGAACAATTATTCCTGAATTCTGATCAATAATTCTTTTTAAATCAGCTACATCAGTAGAAATAACAGGTATTCCACAGGCTAATGCCTCGTAGGCGACTATTCCGAATGTTTCGTAGTTGCTGCTTACAACCAGACAATGCGATTGCTTCAACACTTCAGCTGTTTGAGAGTAAGAGAGAGTGCCTGTGAATTTAACATTGATACCTGTATTCTCAGAATACTGTACAATTTCTTGCTTATCGGTCCCATCCCCAATCATAAGAAGCTCAAAAACAAACCCTTCTTTTTGTAATATCTCAGCAGCATTTATTAACAACCTTAAGTTCTTTGATTTTTCTTCGAAACAAGTAATGCTCACAAAGGTAAAAGATACATTTTTTGATAGTGAGATATTAAACTTGTCTGTATCAACAACATTACTAAGTATTTCATAATTAAACTTCAATCCGCGGCTTTTCATTGCTGCTGTAAGGCTTTCTGAGACAACAGTCACTTTACTGGCATTATTCAGAACCATCTGTGTTGCGTGTTTCCTTAAAAATCCTTTGTAGCTTAAGTTATGGCTGTAATACCTTGACCAATGTTCAGTCAGGATATAAGGAACCCTGTAGATTTTACTCAGGAAAAATGCAAAGAGTCCGGACCTTGTTAAGATATGAGCATGGATCAGAGCAGGTTTACCATTTGACACAATACAGTATTTCAATACTTTAAACCATGCGATAAGAAGTGATAAGTTAGCTAAAAAAGAAGATTTACGATAATAGTAAATGATTTCTTTTAATCCATCCTGCTCGTGAACTGAGTAGCCTGTGTTGATGTATTTACTGTCATTTATTGCTGTTGCATATGCGACCACTACATTTATTCCTGACTTTGCGGCAGCCAGGGCATGATTTCTGACAAATAAGCCAAGCATAGGGTCGACTTCTGTTGGATACCAGCGTGATATATAAAGTACGTGGTTTATGCTTTTCATAAATGAATAACAGAAAATTCAAAGGTAAGCATTAGCCTGATATTATAATAATGTTAAACGCTGACATTTGGTACAAAGCCATTTGATTTTAGTAAGCGTATAGCATTCTGAAGTCGTTCACTCCCGGTACCTGTTACTATTCCATATGGGCAATTCAACTTTATAAGTTCATCTTTAAACAAATTGAATATATAATCTCTATTCTGCGGATTTTTCCTTAATGGATCGTATTCCCATGGCAAGTCAACCTGACATAACAGGGTGAAATCGTATGGTTCCTGAAGAATCATTTCTTCAATCCATTGGTGAGACTTCCCATACCTTACTATTGACCAGATATGAGTAACAAGGAAGTCGGTATCACAAAAAAGGTAATTAGGCGGAGATGACAACAAGTCAGTTTCTCTTTGAAATTGTCCCTTAGCTATTTTGAGGAGATCATTATAATCATAAGCACCCCCGGTTTGCGCAAGATACTCGCGGGAATACTCATCAACAAATGGCTCATTAAAGTATTTGCTTAAAGATATGCAAAGCTCTGATTTGCCGGTTGATTCAGGACCAGTTATTGCAATGCGGACTGGTTTATTAATACCCATCTCTTTCTCCATTCAATATATCCCATAATTGCGATAATTAGAAACACCATGTACTGAAAACTTGTAAACACTAGCCCTTTATAGAAGTAAAGAGGGATTGAGATAATGTCGCCAATAATCCAGTAAATCCAATTTTCAACACGTTTAAGAGCCATTTGCCACATACCAATGATAAATAGTGCCGTAGTTAACGAGTCAATATATTGTACAGGAGAACTGAGATAAGCGATATTATCACGATTAAAATATCTGATAATTAAAAGGACTCCCACAAAAGATAAAATGGTTAGCAGAATTCCGGTAAACTGTTCAGATGGCTTATTTATTGAAATCTCCAGCGTCTCAACTTTACCATTTTTATGTGTCCAATTGTACCAGCCATACAAACTGACAACTGCATAGAAAAAATTAATACCCGCATCGCCGTATAGCTGTGCATTAAAGCAAATAAATACATAAATAACAACACTTATAATGCCTATTGGATAAACCAGTATATTTTCTTTACGTGCAAACCAAACACTGCCAATGCCTGTTAATGCAGCAATTAACTCCCAATAACTAGTGTTTAGAAGATTGATATAAAACTGATCGAAAATGCTCATCCTAATTGCGCAAATCTGAGTTTATAATTTTCATTACAAATACAGAATGAGGAAGTTGAAAAGCATTTTTAATACAACCGGTAATTGTTGACATAACTTCGTCGAATTCGCCAAATACCTGAGTTGACATAGTATTAGTTCTTACTTCAAGAGCATTATTCTGTTTTAAATCGCTAATGAATTTCAATATAGGTTGTTTATACTCTTCATTTAGCGGATAATAAGAAAGTTCTACCGAAATTCGCATGATAGTAGTATTTTTATTTGTTAATAAATCACCTACAAAGATACACCAATTGCGCACTTTGAAGAAATGACAATCTGAGTAACATTTGCAAAATATTCATAATATTGCATAAAAATAATCTTAAACCATCCACTATGCTTAAGACTCACAACAATTCCATTTATCGTTTAAGATTTTGTCTGATTATACTTTTATTTGCAGGATTTCTTACTTCCTGTCTTACGGTAGAAAAGAAGGAATATACATTTGAGCTGGGGAATGATAACTCAGGTACATTAACTATCAAGTACATAAACATCATTTCCGTGATGGATAATGGGGTCAATGTATCAGAGGCGGATTTTAAAGAATTAGTTGAAGTCTATCTTGAAGGAGATCAATTAGATCAGGACTATCCTGCAGCTGAGGATATTAAAACCCGGTTATTTGAGGAGAACGGGCAACTTTGTGGAGAAGTTACAATGAAATTCAATGATCTGAATTCAGCACGCCTGTATCAATATGATCGTAATTGTCCGATTATGATGAACATAAGCACAAACCTTGATTCAGAAACTTATATCAGCACAAACGGTGAATATGGAAATGAGCATATGCCCGTGGTTTTCTGGAAGACCGGCACAAAAAAGTTAATAGTTACAACACAAGTAACCGCTCCTGACGAAAACAGCGTTAATCTGGTTGACGAATTCAGGAAATGGAAAGCAAATTAAAAATAAAGAGGCAGCTTCAAATCGAAACTACCCCTTTACCCCTTCTTCCTTTGTATATATTAATTCACTTTTTTGCGAATTGTAACTTTTAAGCCAATTTCATCACTTATATAATTATCTCTGAGGTTATCAAAGAATTTTCTTGAGCCGTATCTGACATCCCATACTGAGCGATCAATTATAAACTGAGGAGTATTTACAACAACAGAATCTCCGGTTGCAACGAACGATGCAGGGAATTTAACGCTCGCTGTCTTATCCTTCATAGTCAGGTTCCCTGTTACCTCATAGTTATTAGTATTACTAACCCTATTTGCGCTTGTAATTTCAAAGCGTGCTGTGGGATATTTCTCGATATCAAAGAAATCAGCTGATTTCAGGTGGCCCACCAATTTAGCATTTGCTTCAGCATCACTAAGATCAAGATCCTTTATAGATGACATATTAATAGTGAAATTACCTCCAATTAATGCACCATCAGTCATAAAAATCTGACCTTTTGATACATTGATCGTTCCATGATGCTGTCCGGTTGGTTTATATCCCTCCCACTCTACAATTGCATCAGTAGAATCAATACTTAGAGTTTGTTCACCTTCGGTAACAGTAACTTCTTTGGCTTCACCGGTCTCAGCTTTGTTCTTGCTTCCCGAATTGCACGAAATAATAGCAAACGAAAAAATCGCTGCGGCTGTAAGTAAAATTGCACGTTTCATTTTTTGATTAAAAATTATAAAGTTAATATTGAGTTTGATAAACTCTTGTTTACACTTTTTGTTCAATTGATAAACAAGTACTTATCATTTAACATTATTTAACCGGTACACTATAGTTGATTAAGTGTATATTTGTTGGTCATTCGTACCCTATGTTGTCAAAATCAATATTCATTCTGGCGCTACTATTAATTTTTACTACCATTGGATTAAAAGCACAGCAATATGTATTAATAAAAGGACAGGTTTGGGATTTTACGGGTGAGCAGTTAGTAGGAGCGCATGCTTTCAATAAAACCCGACATTACGGAACATTTACTGACAGAGATGGAATCTTTTTCCTTGTAATGAATCCGGGAGATTCACTTCAGGTTACCATGGTAGGATATAAACCATATAAGATGAAAATCCCTCAGAAGTTGTCTGCCGATACATACAAGCTTGACGTAACACTTATGGGTGATACTATAATGTTAAAATCTGCTGAAATCAAGCCATATCCTGAAACCTATGCCGAGTTGAAACAACAATTCGTCAAATTGAAGGTACCTGAAGAAAAAATCCTTGATCGGATAACATTGCCCAATGAAATATACAGAAGCAAATACGCTAATCCCGATGGCACCGGATTAGTCATTGGTGGTCCAATTACTGCATTGTACATGGCATTCAGCAGAGAAGGGAAAGAGCTGAAAAAGATGAGTACAATAATGGCCAGCGATAGGTTACGGGAAAAGCTTTTGAGTATTATTTCCAGAGAAGTGCTTGAAAAGAAATTCGCCTTGAAATCGGACCAACAAATTGATGACATGATTCAGAATTGTAATATTACTGAGGAATTTCTCCAGCGTAATTCAGGCTACGAAGTTATCCGGTTTATAATGAGGTGCACCGGTCGAAAATAATTATCTAAGTCACTTGTTAGTTTTACTGGACTTCACGCATCTCTTATATTTTAGATGAACCAAGAGGTGGGTAAATTGTTATCACGTTTCAATAAAGAAAAGCGTTATGAATACAAAGGAGGCAATTAAACCTGTCAATAAGAATAAAACCGGTTTATCATCAAAAGAGATTATCAACGATTACAGGATTGCATTTGAAAGCAGGCAAGCAAGCATTCTGGGAAGAAAAGAAGTGTTAACCGGGAAAGGCAAATTCGGAATTTTTGGAGATGGGAAAGAAATACCGCAGCTTGCAATGGCAAGGGCATTCAAAGAAGGTGATTGGAGATCGGGATATTACAGAGATCAAACATTTATGTTTGCAACAGGAATCATGACCCTGGAGGAGTTCTTCGCGCAGATTTATGGAGATACTGACCAGACAATGAATCCCGGAACTGCCGGTAGAGTTATGAATAATCATTTTGCCACCCGAAGCTTAGATGACAATGGTGATTGGAAAGACTTAACCAGGCAGAAAAATTCCTCAGCTGACATATCCCCCACTGCCGGGCAAATGCCCAGACTTTTAGGTTTGGCTTTAGCATCAAAACTTTATAAGGAGAATAAAAATCAACTCATAGAAAAAGACTTTTCAATTTCAGGAAATGAAGTGGCTTTCGGTACAATAGGAGATGCTTCGACATCAGAAGGACACTTTTTTGAAACGATAAATGCAGCCTGTGTTTTACAGGTACCGTTAGTTATTTCAGTTTGGGATGATGGATGGGGAATATCAGTACCAAGTAAATATCAGACAACAAAGCAAAATATTTCAGAAATTCTTAAAGGTTTTGAAACGAATGAATCAGGTAAAGGGCTGACTTCCTACCGAATCCCCGGATGGGATTATGAGAAGCTTATTATCGCCTACAGGGAGGGGGTTGAAAAAAGCAGAAAGGAACATACCCCGGTCCTGTTTCATATTTACGATCTTACACAGCCTCAGGGAC
The DNA here is from genome assembly GCA_002426195.1 of Bacteroidales bacterium UBA5507. Classification (GTDB taxonomy): domain Bacteria; phylum Bacteroidota; class Bacteroidia; order Bacteroidales; family Lentimicrobiaceae; genus Lentimicrobium. The sequence continues at coordinate 248,971 of DIOT01000047.1, forward strand.
ATTCGACAAGTGGTTCACACGAAAGATACAAATCTAAGGAACGACTTGAATGGGAGAAAAAATATGATGGCCTTTCCATTATGAGAAAATGGATGATGGATAATGGTATAGCTGATGAAAAATTACTCATACAGATTGAGCAAGAAAGCATTGAAAGAGTCAGATCTGCAAGAAACACTGCATGGGATAATTTCCAAACCCCAATTAAAAAACTTAGAGATGAGTTTTTGTATGTGGCAGACGTATCAACCTGCAATTGTGCTAAAACCGAAAAAATAGAAAAACTGAAAGAGGATCTGAGATTAATTTCTGAGCCAATCAGAAAGGATGTGATATCCTCCGCAAGAAAGGTTCTTAGGTTGATATGCGACTCCTGCAGCAATCCAATGAATTCTTTGAAATCAAATGTAACTAAGTGGCTTGAATCGGTTTCAGAAGATAGCATAGAGAGATATAACTCGCACCTTTATAGTCAGTCGAAGTATCGGATTTCCAACATCGAACCCATTATTCCTCAGTATGACAATGAGCAGGTTCAGCTAATCCCTGGAAGAGAAATCCTGAGAGACAACTTTGATGCTTTATTCGAAAAATATCCACAATTAGTATTATTCGGTGAAGATGTAGGAAAAATCGGAGGAGTAAATCAATCTTATGAAGGACTTCAATCAAAATATGGTAAGCATCGAATATTCGATACCGGTATCAGAGAAGCAACGATAGTAGGGCAAGGTATTGGACTTGCGATGAGAGGTTTCAGGCCAATTACTGAAATACAATATTTCGATTACTTATTATACGGTCTGCAGGTAATAAGTGATGACTTAGCTACATTACAATACAGAACAAAAGGAGGGCAGAAAGCTCCCCTCATAATAAGTACCAGGGGACACAGACTTGAAGGCATATGGCATTCGGGCTCCCCTCTTAGTATGGTTATAAATTCAATCAGAGGAGTTTATGTTTTAGTTCCCAGGGACATGACCAGAGCAGCAGGATTCTATAACACAATGCTCAACTCCGATGAACCGGCTTTGATTATTGAGCCATTGAATGGTTACAGACTGAGAGAACAAAAACCGCTTAACTATGGAGAGTTCAGAATATTACCTGGATATCCTGAAATTATAAAAGAAGGAACAGATGTTACTATCGTTACATATGGATCATGCGTAAGGATTGCCCAGGACGCAGTATCTCAACTTGAGGGCTTTAACATTTCCTGTGAGTTAATTGATGTTCAATCACTTGAACCATTTGATGTGGAGCATATGATCACACAGTCGCTTAAAAAGACAAATAAAATTGTATTTTTTGATGAGGATGTACCAGGAGGAGCCACTGCATATATGATGCAAAAAGTTCTTGAAGAACAAAATGGTTACAAGTATCTGGACGCAACTCCTCAAACTATTACTGCCAAGCCTCATAGAGCAGCCTATAGCACTGATGGTGATTACTTTTCAAATCCAAATGCTGAAGATGTGTTTGATGCAGTTTATAATATAATGCACGAGCACAATCCTAAAAAATATCCAAAAATATTTTGACAGTTTTACTATTTATGCTACCTTAGTTGTTTATCCGATAATAAAAGATAAACTTCCTGATGAGTATTGAAGAAAATAAGATCCTTCATCACCAGAATAAAAGGTATCAAAAATGGATGGTTCCATTTTCCATATACTCAGTTGCTGCGATACTGATAATTACAGCAGGTTGGTTATACTTCAATGAAAGTCAGAAAATTGCATTCGAGAAAACAGAAACGCAATTAACTACCCTAAATCGTTCAAAAATTAATGAAATAGCCAATTGGTTTTCGGAAAGGAAAAAGGATTTAACATTCTATGTGAATAATAACTTTTTCATAGCAGAAGTGGAAAATTTTCTTTCTAATCCTAAAAAAGACAGGACTAATTTAAAGGAATGGCTTCATAACACCCAGCAATCGCATAATTACGATATCTTCCTGGTTACTCCAAATTCTAATTCATACTTCATATCGGGAAATGATAATACACCTTTGGGTGATTCCATTGTACAACAATGTGTTGCGTCTATAAGGAAGGGCAAAAGTATATTCATTGATATATCCAGGCGGCCTAATACGACAAAGCTATTTCACGTGTCGATAGAGCCAATGAGATTCAGAAATCAGGATACAGCATCAGCCTGTCTAGCTTTCAGAACAGATATAAGCGAACATTTTGTTAATGAGGTGATATTTGAGAGTAATAAACTAAAAGATGTTTCCTACTCCCTAATCAAGAAAGAATGCGATTCGATTTTTCTGATCAAAGAGAACAGTTTCTTACATATACATGAATTATCAGAAGAAGACTCCAACAAACTTCATAACTCACCATTCTATTATGCGATTCAAGGAAATGAAGGGACTTACAAAGGTGAAGGCATTGACAAGAAAGAGATTATTGCATCAATAAGACAGCTGCCGGGATCTTCATGGTATTTGGCAGTTCACATGAACACCTATAGCATTCAAAAACCTTTATCAGAAAACTGGCCAACAGTTATTGGGTATCCACTATTGATAATCCTGATATTTATTTTATGGCATCTGAATTTTGTCCAGAAGGAAAAACATAGAAACCTGAAAATTCAGCTTCAGCTCAATGATGAATTAATCAATAACAGAGAGACACTTCAGACAATAATTCAATCTTCCCCATTGCCATTAATTGTAATATCAATAGATAAGAGAATCCTTATTTGGAATAAGTCAGCAGCTAATATATTTGGATGGACTTTTGAGGAAATAAGTAATGGATTCAACCCTCTATATGATGATGAGAATATTGATGAATGGGATCAAATTGTAAGTAACCTGGATAACGATAGTGAATTGTACATATTTGAGACAAGAAAAAAGAGCAAAGAGGGCAGGTTAATAGATTTGAAATGTTGGGTAACTAAGTTACATAACCCTACTGAACAAAATAAAGAGTACCTCTTTATCTTTGACGATATAACCGAACGTAAGCAGGTGGCTGATGAACTCTTAAAGCTGAATGAAGAGCTTGAGAATAGAGTGACTGAAAGAACGAAGGAAGTTGCCAAACTTAATAAATCGTTAATCGAAAGAGCGTCACAATTAGAAATTCTCAATTCAGAGCTTGAGTCTTTTACATATTCGGTTTCGCACGACTTGAAAGCGCCTTTAAGATCAATACAAGGGTTTTCTGATATTATTTTACAGGAATACACAGGTGATTTTAGCGAAGAAGTAGTTCGTCTTTTTCAAATTATCAGGAAAAATGCACAGCGGATGGATCAACTCATTAAAGATTTGCTCGATTTATCGAGGATTTCAAGAGTAAACCTGAAGTGTAACAAGATTGACATGGATAGCCTGGTAACCGACATTCTGAAAAGCGATTTTTCGAACACGGTTATTGATAGAATTAATATCATAAGAGAACCATTGCTTGAAGCTTCTGGCGACCTGGTATTAATAAGACAAGTGTGGGTTAATCTGATTTCCAACGCTATTAAGTATTCTCATAAACAGGAAAATCCCATAATTTCAATAAGCAGTAAAAAAAATGGCGGATTTATTGAGTACAATGTGAAAGACAATGGAGTTGGATTCAATCCGGAATATATTGGTAAACTTTTCAACCTGTTCCAGCGATTACATTCGGATAAAGAATTTGAAGGGACAGGGGTTGGTCTGGCAATTGTTAAAAGAATTATAAAACGACATAATGGAGATGTTTGGGCTGAAGGAGAAGAAGGCAAAGGGGCAACTTTTCATTTTACATTGCCAGAATGGGTAAACTGACCAATATCACTTCTAATATTTTTAATATCTTTACCCGCTTGAATAACCGCCTCATTAATGAAACTCTCAATTGTTATAGTTAATTACAATGTCAAGTATTTTCTTGAGCAGTGCCTCCATTCTGTGGAAAAAGCAATGAGTTCAATTGATGCTGAAGTGTTTGTTGTAGACAATAACTCTGTTGATGGCTCAAATGAAATGGTGAAGGCCAAATTTCCATGGGTAAAACTCATTGCAAATACCAATAACGTAGGTTTCTCAAGAGCGAATAATCAGGCCATAAAAATATCATCGGGTGAGTATGTCCTATTACTCAATCCCGATACAGTGGTTGAACACGATACATTAACAAAATGTATCAGATTCATGGATGATCACAGTGATGCCGGTGGTCTCGGAATTAAAATGGTAGATGGCAAAGGGAAATTTTTGCCCGAGTCAAAAAGAGGATTGCCCACTCCCAATGTAGCTTTTTATAAGATTTTTGGACTTTCTTATTTATTCCCCAAATCAAAACTTTTTGGAAAATATCATTTAAGCTATCTTGATAATGATAAAATCCATGAAGTGGAAATACTTTCCGGAGCATTTATGATGCTTCGAAAAGAGACTCTTGATAAAATAGGGTTACTGGACGAAACATTCTTTATGTATGGGGAGGACATTGACTTAAGTTACCGAATAATTAAAGCAGGATATATAAACTACTATTTTCCCGAAGCCCGCATTATTCATTATAAGGGTGAAAGCACTAAAAAATCAAGCATAAATTACGTGTTCGTATTTTACAATGCGATGATAATTTTTGCGAACAAGCATTTCTCTGAAAAGAATGCAAAGCTTTTTTCAATACTAATTCATCTGGCAATATATTTAAGAGCTGGAATAGCTATTCTTACAAGAGTTTTCAGAAAATTAATCATCCCATTAATTGATGCAGTAGTAATATATCTTGGAACCCTGCTTATTGTTGACTATTGGGAATCGAATGTAATTTATACGATAGGTGGACATTACCCTCCACTATTTCTAAGTGTTATTTTACCGCTTTACATCATTATATGGCTCTTTGCCGTGTTTATCACAGGAGGATATGATAAGCCAGTTAAAATAAGAAAGATTATTGCCGGAATACTGGCAGGGTCGATAGCAATTCTGGTATTTTATGCTCTTCTACCTTCACACTTCAGGTTTTCAAGAGCAATTATATTATTAGCAGGAACCTGGTCAATATTTTCACTTACAAGCCTGCGAATTTTTTTGCACTTTGCAGGATTCAAGGACTTCAAGTTAGGATACAACGCGAACAAAAGATTTGTTATTATAGGTGAATCGGAAGAGGGAAACAGAGTCGCCGATTTACTGCATAAAACACTAATTAGTCCCTCATTTATAGGTTTAGTCAGTGCAACCGGGAGTAAGAACAACTCGGAAGGATTTATTGGCTCCCTTGATCAGATAAATGAAATTATTGCTATTTATAAGATCGATGAGATAATTTTTTGCGCTCACGATATTCCTGCACAAAAGATTATTGATACTATGACAGAGCTTCAGGACACTGAGGTGGATTATAAGATTGCACCTCCTGAAAGCTTATCAATTATTGGCTCAAACTCCATAAGTACTACGGGTAATCTGTATGTGATAGATATAAATTCTATCAGCAAGTCGAATAATCTAAGAAATAAAAGGCTCTTTGATGTGGGGGTTTGCCTTGTATTACTTCCACTATCACCTTTACTCATGTTTGCAACAAAACATCCGGCAGGCTTTATCCCTAATATTTTAAAAGTGCTCTTTGGTTTTTGCACCTGGGTTGGATACAGCAATCAAACAGATATTTCATTGCCTAAAATTAAAAGAGGTATTTTAAATCCCACTGATGTGTTCTCTACCAGAGAGATAAATCTGGAAACATCTGCCCGCCTTAACATGCTCTACTCAAGGGATTATAAAACAGGCACTGACTTAAATATTATCTGGCAGGGTTTCAGACACCTTGGACGAAAAGTATAGCTCCATTTAATCTCAAATCAATTGTAATTTATAACGGCATCTCTTGTATTTAGCCGAATTGTAAACCTTTTTTATACATGTTTGTTAATTAGGGCAACGCCTGAGAACCTATTCTATCAGGTATAAATCAGCCTTACAATACAAATAATTATGGCACATTTTGAAGTAGTTATGCCCAAATTGGGCGAAAGCATAATTGAAGCAACAATAACCAAATGGATTAAGAAACCTGGTGATACGATTGAAGAGGACGATCCGATTGTTGAAATTGCAACCGATAAAGTGGATTCAGAAATTCCTTCACCAGTTGAAGGAAAACTTATTGAAGTAAAGTTTCAGGAGGGAGATGTTGTAGAAGTTGGAAAAGTAATTGCAGTTATTGAAACCGATCCCGGTAGTATTGATGAAAATACAGAGAGCCTGGAAAAGCAAGAGACAGAGACGTCCACTGTATCAGAACAATCACAGACAAATCGTAATGAAGCAGATAGAAACCAACAGAAGCAAATAGAGAAAGAGCCAGAAACCACAGGTAAAGAAACTATCGAGTCCGATCGTTTCTACTCTCCACTTGTAAAGAACATCGCTAAGACAGAAGGAATACCTTTAGCAGAACTAGAAAAACTCGAAGGCTCAGGGAAAGATGGTAGAATAACTAAAAATGATCTGTTAGCATATATTGAAGATCGTAAATCGTCTACGCCTGAGAGTAAGCCTGCACAGGAAACGAAACCGGAAGTATCAGAACAAAAACAACAACCACAGTCTCAACCTAAAGAGCAGGTAACCACAGCACCAAAACAGACACCTCAGGTAAGTGCATCCCAGGGAGATGAGATTGTTGAAATGGATAGGATGAGGAAACTCATTGCCGACCATATGGTAATGTCGAAACAAGTGTCACCTCATGTTACTTCATTTATCGAAGTTGATGTAACCAACATGGTACAATGGAGAGAAAAAGTTAAAGACGAATTCTTCGCCCGTGAAAAAGAGAAGATTACCTTCACCCCTATTTTCGTGGAAGCTGCAACTCAGGCATTGAAAGAACTTCCGGGAGTGAATGCGTCGGTAGATGGATACAATGTAATTCTTCGGAAAAATATCAATGTTGGAATTGCGGCAGCCCTTCCAAATGGAAACTTAATAGTTCCTGTAATTAAGAATGCCGATCAGAAAAGTCTGTTAGGGCTAGCTAAAGATGTTAACTCACTGGCAGATAAAGCCAGGAGGAACAAACTTGCACCTGATGACATACAGAATGGCACTTTTACGATTACAAATCTTGGAACTTTTGGTAGTATAACCGGTTCTCCAATTATAAATCAACCACAGGTAGCAATTCTTGGATTAGGGGTTATCAAAAAGAAGCCGGTAGTACTTGAAACACCGCAGGGTGATGTTATTGCAATAAGGCATTTGGTAATTCTTTCACTGGCATATGACCATAGAGTTGTTGATGGTGCCCTTGGAGGAATGTTCCTTCAGAAAGTACAGCAAATTCTGGAAAGATTTGATGTAAACAGATCGATCTAAAGTTAATAATGTCTAATTTAGCAGCACTGTGAGCACTTAAGCTTGAAGTGCTTTCTTTTTTGTAAATGGAACTTAATCTAATAAAGCCTTTAGCGGTTTTCGATTTGGAAACTACAGGTACAAATGTTGCGACTGACAGGATTATTGAAATCAGCATAGTTAGAGTGTCGGCTGATAATAAGGAACAGATTCTCACCCAAAGAATCAATCCGGGTATTCCGATACCTGTTGAATCAACTGCAGTTCACGGTATAACCAATGAAGATGTTTCCGGCATGCCTACATTTGCCGAAATTGGCCATAAGTTGGCTGCATTCCTGAATAATTGTGATCTTGCAGGATATAACTGTAATAAATTCGATATCCCATTACTGGTTGAGGAATTCCTAAGAAACGACATTCCTTTTGATATTAAAGGACGCAGGCTTATAGATGCTCAAAATATCTTCCATAAGATGGAGCCCCGAACATTAAAAGCAGCATATAAGTTCTATTGTCATAAGAACCTGGATAATGCTCATTCGGCTGAAGCAGATGCCACCGCTACCCTTGAAGTTATTAAAGCGCAACTTGATTGTTACAAAGACGTTGAGTATACAAATCCTGACGGGAGTGTTTGTAAACCAATTGTCAATGATGTAAAGGCCTTATCTGAGTTTTCATTTCAACACAAGTTTGCCGACCTTGCAGGTCATATAATTTATAATGCAAAAAATATTGAAGTCTTCAATTTTGGTAAATATAAAGGCAAGACAGTAGAGGAAGTTTTCTCTCTTGAACCATCGTATTACGACTGGATGATGAAAGCCGATTTTCCTCTTTACACGAAGAAGGTCATTACGGCCATAAAACTTAGAGGTTTTAACAAAAATTCTGTTAGTCTTTCTTGATAAGGAATTCATGAAGATTATTTGCATTGGAAGGAACTATTCTGAACACATAAAAGAGCTGAATAATACTCTACCGGAGCTACCGGTATTCTTTATGAAGCCTGAGTCAGCCCTCTTAAGAGGAAATCTTCCTTTCTTTTACCCGGCATTTTCAAATGACATACACTATGAGGTTGAACTTGTGCTTCGTGTTAGTAAAGTTGGAAAGAATATAAACATTAAGCACGCCCATACATATTACAATGGCATCGGGGTTGGAATAGACTTTACTGCCCGCGACCTTCAACAGGAAGCAAAACAAAAAGGACTGCCATGGGAAATTGCCAAATCTTTTGATTTTTCAGCTCCGGTAAGTGAATTTCTCCCTCTTGATGAAATTTCCGATTTAAACAATATTCATTTCGGTCTTTATAAAAACGATCAACTCGTGCAGGATGGCTTTTCATCACAGATGATCTTTTCTTTTGATATGATAATCTCTTATGTTTCCCGATTTGTAACTTTAAAAATGGGAGACATGATATATACAGGTACGCCATCGGGAGTTGGTCCTGTGATAATTGGTGATAAACTTGAAGCATTTATTGAAGAACGAAAGTTGCTGCTATGCAATATCAGGTAGGCTTATAGAAAGTATATTTCATCAATAACATTATAATCGGTCTCTTTATTTATATTTTGAACAAGCTTCTTCCGGGCAAATTCGAGTTCATGCTTTAAAGAACCGGATTTGATTTTAACAAACATCACCCTGTTTTTAATATAAACAGTCTCAGTTTCAGAAGCTATTTGAGGGCCGACAATGGTTTTCCACAGAGAAACAGCTTTCCCCTCGTAGTAACCTCTCTTGTTCTTTAAAAGTTCCACCCACTCTTCAATTGCTTCCTTGAGTACTTTATCACTGCTCATATTTTGCTTATCGCTAATGCATTTCCATTGTCAACACTATAAATCAGGTGGTTATGTGATGAATTCCTGAAGATCATATTAATTCTCTCCGGTTGGGTGTCAGTAATGAATACTTGCCCGAAATTATCACCTCCTACCAGATTAATAATCTGAGAAACTCTCTTAAAGTCAAGCTTGTCAAATATATCATCAAACAGGAGTATTGGTTTAAAACCCTTTACATTCTTGGTATATTCAAATTGTGCTAGTTTCAATGCAATAAGGAATGACTTTTGCTGACCTTGTGAACCATACTTCTTCACAGGAAGATTACCAATCTTTAATTCTATATCATCCTTATGGACGCCACCGGTAGTATATTTAAGGTAAATATCCCTTTCTGTGTTATCTCTGAATATTTCCGGCAAAGTTCTCTCCTGAAGGTCAGATTTGTAAACAATATCAACGTGCTCCTTATTATTAGAGATGAAAGAAAAGTAATCTCTGAAAACAGATATAAATCCATTCAGAAAACTGATTCTCTTTTGATAAATCCTATTAGCAGGTTCATTCATTTGTTCGCCGTAAATCTCTAGTGTTGAAGAGTCAAAAGAGCGGTTTTCGCTCATTCTTTTCAGAAGAAAATTACGCTGCATTAAAGCTTTGTTATAAGTAATAAGATCCTCGAGATACGAGCGGTCGAACTGTGAGATTACACTATCAATATACTTTCTACGAATTTCACTACCATCGTTTATCAGGTCTCGATCGTAAGGTGAAACCATAACCAGAGGGAAAATACCAATATGATCAGCAAGCCGGTCATAATCCTTACCATTTATTCTGAACTGTTTTTTAGAGTTTCGCTTTTGTACACAACTTACATCATCAAAATCACCATTCTCATGAAAGAACTTTCCATGTATAGCAAAGAAATCCTGATCATGCTTTATATTTTGACTATCAAGAAGATTAAAGTAACTTTTAGTGAAAGAAAGGTAGTAAATGGCATCCAGAATATTGGTTTTACCAGCCCCATTATCGCCAATAAAACAGTTAATACTATCGGAGAAATTAAAACTATTCTCCTGGTAGTTTTTGAAATTATAAAGCTGGAGATTTCTAATAAACATCTATTAATACTATGATTGCCTTCCTAACATTCTTTTTATTTCATCAGCTACTTCTTCCAGTAACCAGATGGGTGTTGAATTACCGCCTGATACTCCGATTTTTTGAACATTGTCAAACCAGCCAGGTGAGATTTGACCAGGACCAGAGACCATAAAAGCCCGGTTGTTGTCCTTTTTCGTTATTGAATATAAATAATTACCGTTAGAGCTATTCTCACCTGCAACAAAAACGATAACATCATGCTCTTTAGCAAATGACCTGAGTTGTGGCACTCTGTTTTTCATTGGAGTGCAGATTGTATTGTAAACCTGAACTCTGTTAGCTTCCAACCCATTCTCAAGAAGCTTATTGTATATATTGTTGACAAATTGTTCAAAATCAGCGACATTAGCTGTTGTTTGGGCAAAAATACTTATCGGGCTATTAATGTCAATGTTCCCGATGTCCTCAGGATCTTTAGCAATAACGTATTTACTGTGACAATATCCAATAAGTCCTTCAACTTCAGGGTGATTTTCCTTTCCGTATATTACTACCTGACCATCAGATTGTCTCATTTGCATACTACTAATTTTTACTTTTTGCTGTAAACGATATACAGTTCCACAAGTAGCGTCAATTATCTCATTATTAGTTTTGTTAAGTCGATGCTGCACATTTGGAGACACTCCATGAGCCCGAATAAGGATTTTTGAGTCGGAAACACTGTCAATATCTTCTTTTGAAATTGTTTTTAGTCCCAGAAATTCAAGTCTGTTAATTTCCTCAGGACAATGTACAAGTTCCCCAAGGCTAAATACTTTGCCGGGTGAATCAAGCAAATTTTCAGCTTTACTTATAGCGTTACTAACACCGGGACAAAAGCCTGCCTTCGGATCAATTAATACAGAAACCATACCGGCACTTTTCTACAAAAATAAGAAAAATAAGGAAATAATTGAATCAAAAGGTGGTCGCAATCAGAGGTTAATTCCGAGACTAAATATATTTGGAGAACCTGAAATATGGTAGGCAGACCGGGCATAACTCAGATTGAATCTGTTGACCCTGAAACCAAAACCCCAGGAAAAGCCAACAGTTGAACGTTTGCTCTCAAGCTTCATTTCCTGTCGTCGTTGATAATTGTAACCAAGGCGGATACTAAAGTTTTTAGTAGGCAAGAATTCACCGCCAACCACAATATGCCGCATTGCTTTATCAGCGAATTCCTCAGCTTTAGACTTTTCTTTAACTTCTCCTGTAAAAGGATCAATGTTATCATCAGCAGGATCAGAGTATGTAAGATCCCATTTCTGAAGATTTGTTAGTAAGATTGAATATCTGAAAGGGAGGTGAGCTAATTTTTTAGATAAGCCTAGTTGAATTTCAGTAGGAAGTGGTTCTTTTTCTCCGGGATTAAACTGGGTTAATTGCATTCCTATATTTCGTGCGACCAGTGAAATAACAAAATTCCCTTTTTCATTGATATACGATCCTGCAACATCAACAGCCAGCCCGAAAGAATTATAGTTCTCAAATGAAGAGTATAAACCCTTAATATTTGCTCCGATTGCAAAAGAACTGTCGAGCCTTCTACCCCATCCGATGACTGGTGCAAATTCATTAGCAGCAAATTCGCCCAATTCTTCACCTGTCTCATCCGTTCTTTTAAAAGTACCGTAATCTATATACTGCACTGTTGCAGCAAAAGAACCTAATTTGTCCCATGATCTTGAATAGCTGACAAAGCCATAATTAATATCCGCATAATTATCAACAAAATTAAGCGAGATATCATTATGCATTTCTCTGCTTATCATGGAAGGGTTATTCAATCCAATACTCAAATCGGGATCAGCAATAGCAACAAAATTATAACCTAAAGCGGCCACTCTTGCTGAATTTGGAAGATTTAAGAATGAAAAAGCCTGATTTCCACCCTTTTGAGCGAATGATTGAGAGGCTGATAATCCGAAAAGTGCAAATATTACTATCTTGTAGAATTTAGTCACTGGTGCCAGTTTGAGGTTTAGACAGATGCAAATTTAAGGATAACCAATTATTATCCGCATTTACAAACGGCATATAACCTTATATATTGTAAAAAATTGCTAAATAACAGATTTTTCCAATAATGATTTTCTTATAAGATTCAGAGCACTGCCAGCTTTAAACCACTCAATCTGTGATTCATTATATGAGTGCTTAACAAAAAAAAATTCTTCTGAAAGATCACTATGCCTCAAATGAATAGTCAGAGGCTTTCCTGTTTCAAATTCGGTTAATCCAAGTATTGAGATAATATCGTCTTCTCTGATCTTTTGATAATCATCCTTATCGGTGAATGTTATAGCAAGCATACCCTGCTTCTTAAGATTAGTTTCATGAATACGGGCGAATGACTTAACAAGGACTGCCCGTACCCCCAAGAAACGAGGTTCCATAGCAGCATGTTCCCGTGAAGAACCTTCTCCATAATTCTCATCACCAACTACAATTGAGCCAAATCCATTATCCTTATAATTACGTGCAACTTCAGGAACAGAATTATACGTTTTATTAAGTTGGTTCTTAACCAAATTGGTTTGATCATTAAAACTATTCACAGCCCCTATAAGGAGGTTGTTTGATATATTATCAAGGTGACCTCTGAATCTTAACCATGGGCCTGCCATTGAAATGTGATCGGTTGTACACTTACCTTTAACTTTAATCAGAAGCTTCAAATCTGTAATGTTCTTACCATCCCATTCTTCAAATGGCTCGAGCAACTGCAATCTTTCCGAGTCCTCTTTCACGATAATTTTGATATCTGAACTCTCATCAGCGGGTTCAATATATCCCGGATCGCCTACTTCAAATCCTTTTGATGGCAATTCTTCACCAACAGGTACATCAAGAGTGACCCATTCACCAATCTTATTCTGTAACTTATCAGTCAAAGGATTGAAAGTTAAATCACCGGCTATTGTGAGAGCTGTTACAATTTCAGGCGAAGCGACGAATCCATGAGTATTAGGGTTACCATCATTTCTCTTTGCAAAATTTCTGTTAAATGATGTAATTATTGAATTTTTTCTTACCGGATCATCAGTGTGACGCTTCCATTGTCCAATACATGGTCCACATGCATTTGCCATTATAACGCCACCAATTCCTTTGAAACCATCAAGAAGTCCGTCACGTTCAGTAGTATATCTGATAAGCTCTGAACCCGGTGTAATAATAAACTCTGACTTAACCTCAAGATTTTTAGCATTTGCCTGTCGTGCAATTGATGCGGCTCGGGTTAAATCTTCATACGAAGAGTTTGTGCATGAGCCGATTAGACCCACTTCCAATTTTGCAGGGAAGTCCTTTTCTCTAACAATCTTACCAAATTCAGAAATCGGGAATGCTGCATCAGGGGTATATGGCCCATTAATATATGGTTCCAATTCAGAGAGATTTATTTCAAAAACCTGATCGTAGAATAATTCAGGTTTGTCGTATACTTCTTTATCAGACCTTAAATGCTCTTTAATACTATCTGCCAATTCTGCGACATCAGCTCTACCTGTTGCTTTCAGATATTGGTTCATTTTAGAATCATATCCAAAAATTGAAGTAGTAGCGCCAATTTCGGCACCCATATTGCAAATTGTAGCCTTCCCGGTAGCCGATAATGAGTCGGCTCCTTCGCCAAAATACTCAATGATATAACCAGTGCCTCCTTTAACAGTGAGAAGGCCAGCAACCTTAAGGATGACATCTTTAGGTGCAGTCCATCCATTTAATTTTCCTGTAAGTCTAATACCTATAATTTTTGGCATGCTTAACTCCCAGGCCATACCTGCCATAACATCCACAGCATCTGCACCACCGACTCCAATAGCAACCATTCCTAAGCCACCTGCATTTACAGTGTGAGAATCGGTACCAATCATTAGTCCTCCAGGAAAGGCATAATTTTCAAGAAGAACCTGGTGTATGATTCCTGCACCTGGTTTCCAAAAACCGATACCATACTTATTTGAAACTGACTGAAGGAAATTAAAAACTTCACTATTTTGACCCAATGCAACATCAATATCACGGCTAGCGCCCATCTGTGCAAGAATAAGGTGATCACAATGAACCGTTGTGGGAACAGCAGTTTTTTTTCTTCCGGCTGTCATAAACTGAAGAAGGGCCATTTGAGCTGTAGCATCCTGCATTGCCACCCTATCGGGAGCGAAATTTACATACGACGATCCTCTCTTAAAATCATTAACAGGTTGATCATGAAAAAGATGGCTGTACAGTACTTTCTCGCTTACAGTTAAAGGGCGTCCAAGTACTTTTTTTGCATGCTGAATTCTTTCAGGCAAAGTAGCGTATATCTGCCTGATCATTTCAATATCAAAGGTCATGACTGATTACTTAATTTTCCTTTCAATAACAGGATAAGAGGAACTTTGTTCGGATAAGAAGCATATGCTATTTAAATACTCCCCTTATCACCTATGAAGTAGTCAGCCTTTTCTTTGAACAGAACATTGAACGTGGTTAGACTGCCATAAATTCTTGTGATGTACTGTTGTATATTGACTTTATCTTCATCACTCAGAGTACTTGAGTTGACCCGTTGCTCCATTACTCTAAGACGATCTCTCACCATTACTATTTTATGAAAGAAACTCTCAATAGGAATTTCCTTTTCCTTTAGTGTAGGATCTCCGGGGTATAAAACCATACGACCACCGGTCCATTTCGAACCCATCTGAATTGTTTCCTGCAGATCAGAATAGCGTCTGAGAATACGTATAAGGCTTTTTTCTATCTTTTCATAAGTAACCATTTCTTCAGGTGTTTCAATAGCTTCAATAATCTTCAGATCGGGGAAATTTCTTTGTATTATTCTTGTACCATTCTCAATAAAAGTTATTTCCCATGCATCACTCCGAACCTGAATAATGACACCTTTACCAAACTGAGGGTGCTGAACACGTGATCCAATACCTAAATTTTTTTCATCCATATGTTGATATTTTATAAATAATACTAGGAGCCCTTATGAGTCATTGATAACCCGAGTAATTCATTATGAATTTTCAATACCTGAGGAACAGCCAGGCAATCGTCGTCATTTTTTATAATGTAATCGGCCATTTTTACTTTTAGCTCTTCAGGCCATTGGTTTTCCATTCGTTCATCAAATTGAGACTTTGTCATATTGTCCCGGTTTTTTACGCGTTCATAACGCTGATCGACCGGACAAGTAACCACAATGATTTTATTGAAAAATGAGCTGAACCCGGTTTCAAGCATTATAGCAGATTCTTGCATAATATATGGTGAAGTGTTATGATTTTCAACCCATTCCAAAAAATGTTTCCGAACGCGAGGATGAATCAGCCCATTCAACCATTGTAATGCTTCAGTATTATTAAATACTCTTCCGGCCAATTCTTTTCTATTGACAAAGCCATTATCATTCAGAACGTCATCTCCAAATTTCTTCTTCACTTTATCAATGATATCGGGGAAATCAAGAATCTTCTTTGCTTCAATATCAGAAATGTAAACTGGTATTTCCAATGAGGAAAAAACTTTTGCAATGGTGGATTTTCCACTTCCGATGCTACCAGTAAGACCTATCTTTAACATATCATATATTTTTCATTTGTAAAGATAGAAAAATGCTCAATTGGAAGGCTTGATTTTATGAATTGTAAGAGTCATTTAAAAGCACGCTCTTCCTTAAATCTCTAAGAATTATTTCTTTATAAAGATATGTTTTAAGAAATATCTTCAAGATCTTATCCAAACGCTTTTGAATTCGAAGTTCCATATAATCACCTTTTTTATGATGTCATATTGAACTTACAAACAAAGTACCTAATATGTTTAATCGGGAATATCTTGCCCACACATTGGAACTTACTTTAAGATCAGAAATTCAACTTTCTCGGGCTTAATTTTTATTACCCGCACAAATGATGGTTGTCGGGTGACCACTATTTCGGTAAAATTATTATCAGACACTGCAGCTTCATCAGCATTTATTGTCACTGAAAACAACGAGGGATCCAGGCGATCATATTCTTTCATTGCAACCCTGCATGTCAACTTAACTTTATCGGGAAATGTTCTGAAATTGATGCCATCTTTGTTACTATTCGATACCGGCACTTCTATTTCTGCTTCTGTGAATCTTTCAATCTTAACTTCGGCTATTACTGTATCAGTCGAAATGACCAATGCCGGTTTTGTTTTTGGCTTGTGCAATTTTAGAGTAAGAAGCTTATTTTCTTTTAGATTTCTGACAGTCTGATGCTCTGTTTTAATGAAGTAGGTTGTGTCAAGTATTGATTTAGTTCCGAATACAGTAACAGAGTCCGGGCTTACTTTAATTGAATCATACAGTTGAAATTGATCGGAAAATGAGAGTTTAAGGTCTACACTTACAGGCACTCTCCTCCTATACTCCTGTTCAAAAACAAAGCGGAGTGTGTCGGGTTCAATGCTGAGAAGGCTATTTTCCTGTGGTATCTGTTCTGATATATCTTTTAATAGTCGGCTTGAACGGATATAACCATAAAAGTTGTCACCTTCTCTTCTAAGTCGCATACCAGATAAATCAACATTCACTTTATTTTTTGAAGGATTAAACATTAGGCTGTAAAGTTCCAGCCCTCTGGCACGCATAATCAGAGTAATAGTTGTATCTACTGATTTAATCAGGACTTTGTCGGAAGGAATATTTTGTAATGTGATGCTGTATTTAACCGGAGCATCGTAGATTCGCGAAAGTTTAATAAGACTCCACATGAAGAAAGAAATAATTACACAGATAAGAAATACAGAAAGCTTGTTTCTGTATCTCTTACTGCTTGGGATAAAAATTCTCCGAAATGGAAAACTCTCTCTCTTCATTCATTTGATATTCTGATTCGATAAAGCGATAACTTATTTTGTATCGGTAATCTGGTCTTCGGCACTTGATGCGATTGCACTTTTCTCATAACGCATTCTTGAACCGTCTTCTACTTCAAGAGTAAAGGTATTATCCTGTACCTCAACAATTTTACCATGTAGTCCACCTATAGTAACAACTTTGTCACCCTTTTTCAAAGCTTCGCGATATTTACGAAGATCTTTAGCTTTTTTTGATTGTGGTCTGATAAAAAAGAAGTAGAAAACTACCATTATCAGTGCCAGAAAGATCAATGAGCTATATCCGCTGCCACCTCCGGCTTCACCTGCAGGAGCTCCCATTAATAGAATACTTGTTAGCATGAGTTTGTTTTATTTATTGGTTAATTCATTTCTTCGGGCAGTACAACCTGAGCCTTAATTCTAAGAAGAGATGTGCTTGGCTGTGCGTTGCTTAATACAGTAATGGTTTTATTTTGAAACCCACTCCTATTATCACTATCAAACTTAACTTCAATCTTATCAGATTCGCCTGGTTTAATAGGTGTTCTTGAGAAATCTCCAACAGTACAACCACAGGACGATGATACTTTTGAAATAATAAGATCGGATGATCCCTTGTTAGTGAATTTAAAGCTATATGAGACCTTTTCACCTTGTATTATTCGTCCAAAATCATAGAAATCCTTTTCAAATTCAATTACAGGCATATCTGTATTAACATTTCCCTGGGCTGAATTGGGATTTTTAACGATATCTGTGGGAAGTAGATTATTGTTTTCGCCTTGTTGCTTACATGAAGAGCCATAGAAAGCTACAAGAGATATTAGAATTACAATGCAATACTTAGATACTTTCATTGTTATAGCAAAATTTTAGAAATGATAGAAGAAGACAAAGATAGTAAAAAGAGGTTATTCTTCAGAGTGCAGGTTGCGTTTTATCAATACTTCGTAATCACCAAGGTAATTAAAGCCAAAACTCTTATAAAGATTTTTAGCTGCTTCATTAGTTTTATGAACCTCAAGTTTTACCTGATAGCCATCCTTGATAGCTATTTGCATGCAATGTTCCATAAGTTTTCGGGCCAGACCTTTGCCACGATATTCCTTATCTATGCCGAAGTGGTGAATATATGTCCTTCTCTTATCGTTTGTCATCCAGCAGGTACCTATAACATTATCATTTACTCCAATCATAATCACCAGATGACCTCCAAACGAAAGAGTGCTTTCAATAATCTCTGCATTATCTCCCCTGAAACTTCCACCCAGATCATTATTTATCCAGAAGTCGTTCACTTTATGAAAGTAATCGGGTGTATAATCAGCAAAGTTGAATTGTACCATATTAAACCAGAATTATTCAATTAATCCTCTTCCCATCTTCTTTATTCTACCTTCCTTTTTCATGTCAGCTGACATCTTATCGAGAAGTCCATTGATAAACTGTTTACTTTTAGGAGTACTATATTCCTTTGATATTTCAATGTATTCGTTTATAGTAACTTTGACAGGGATAGATGGGAATTCAATAAATTCGGTGAGAGCCATTTTAAACAAAATAACATCAAGAATTGCAATTCGCTCAAGTTCCCAATTGGCCGCATACTTTGCAATCAGAGCATCAAACTCATCACTGTGTATAATAGTTTTCCTGAAAAGCTTTAAAACAAAGTCATCTATCAGGTCATCGCCTTCTTCATCAGGACTAACTAACAAAGGTGGAAGAAGCTGATATTCATTATACGATTTGTTCCACTTTTTGATTGTTTTAAGAATCATCATCACAGCAGTATCCATGTCATCTGCCCAGTAAAGATTTTTCTCTTCAAATAAGCTAACAAATGCCTCATTAGCTAAAAGGAAATTTGACAGAAGTTTTACAGTAATCTCCTTATCTTCCTTATAGCCCGAGGCAGAAGCCTTCATATAAGATTTATACTCCTCACTTTCTCTGAAACTTAAGAATATCTTTCTGAAAAGATCTTTATCATCCGACCAGTTAATTTTAAGTCGATTTATATTTTTTCTCAGATCTACATTATTGTCGAGTTGTGAAATAAATAAATTGTGTACAAACCGTGTATTCGGATTTAAATCTTCTTCAGTTGGAAGGAACTTTTGACGTGCATCTTCAAGAATGTTGTGAGCAATGTCTTTAACCTCAATAATTGCAGACAAGAAGTGAATATACAAATCGTAAATACTCTCAATGTTTGATACTAATTTCTTCTCACTCAGTATAACCGTGCTATCTTCAATCTGGAAATGAGCATACAAAGCTTGCATCACTTTTATCCTCAAATGTCTTCTACTCAGCATGTAATATTTATGTAAATGAACTTAAAAGAAACAGGGCACAAAAGTAGTGGTTTTAGCAATTCAAAAAAAGCTAATAAGCTGGTAATGTTAACAACTTTGATTTAAGGATTCGTAAGCGGCACTAAATTAATTGTATTTTTGTGAACCGAACCAAAACAATGGTCACCAAAATAACTAATTGAGTTAAAGTTAGTAAGAATACATGGGGAAAGTAATAGCTATTGCTAATCAGAAAGGTGGAGTTGGTAAAACAACAACCGCAATTAACCTTGGAGCTGCTTTTGCAGTACTGGAATATAAAACACTTATTATAGATGCCGACCCTCAGGCAAACAGTACCTCGGGAGTTGGCTTTGATCCAAAAAACATCAAAACAAGTATTTATGAATGCCTGCTTGATGAGGTTGAACCACAAAATATCATATTAAATACATCAACCCCCAATCTCGATCTTTTGCCAGCCCATATAGATCTTGTAGGTGCCGAAATTGAAATCATCAATCAGCCAAACCGAGAGAAACTAATGCGCAGAGTTATCAGTAAGCTGAAAGATGCTTACGATTTCATTGTAATAGATTGCAGCCCTTCTCTGGGTCTTATCACTGTTAATGCACTTGTAGCAGCGGATTCCGTAATAGTACCGGTTCAGTGTGAGTATTTTGCTCTTGAAGGATTAGGGAAACTCTTGAATACAATCAAAATCGTTCAATCGAGGTTAAATCCGGCACTTGATATAGAGGGAATTCTGCTGACCATGTATGACTCAAGATTACGGCTTTCAAATCAGGTTGTTGATGAAGTGAAGGCTCACTTTCAAAACATGGTGTTTGATACTCTTATAAACCGAAACACCAAATTAGGTGAGGCACCAAGTTTTGGAGAAACAATTATTATGCATGATATTAATTCGACCGGAGCAGTTAATTATCTGAACCTGGCTCGTGAAATTCTGCAGAAGAACGAACTTACCAAAATTAAATCATCCGAAAAACAAATCGATATTGAAGATGAATTCTAAGAAGAAGGCACTTGGAAGAGGACTTAGCGCTATTCTGGAAAGTCCGGAAACTGATATTACTTCAAAAGACAATTCCGGTAGCTTTGTTGCCGGTGCTATTGCTTCTATTCCAGTAGAACAAATAGAAACGAATCCTTTTCAACCCAGAGTTGAATTCGAACCGGAAGCTTTAAATGAGCTTGCAGAGTCTATTCGTGAGCAAGGTATAATTCAACCTCTTACTGTCAGAAAAATGGGTTATGACAAATATCAGCTCATATCTGGTGAAAGAAGATTAAGGGCATCTCAGATTGCTGGATTAACTGAGGTACCATGTTATATCCGCATCGCAAATGATCAGCAGGTTCTTGAAATGGCCCTGGTTGAAAATATTCAACGTGAAAATCTCAATGCTCTGGAAATTTCCATCAGCTATCAAAGGCTGATTGAGGAATGTGAGTTAACACAAGAAGAATTGAGTCAGAGAGTTGGAAAGAATCGTTCAACTGTTACAAACTATCTTCGATTACTTAAGCTTCCTGCTGAGGTTCAAATTGCGATACGTGATGGTCATATAACAATGGGGCATGCCCGTGCACTCCTTGGAATTGAAAATGAAGAAGCTCAGGTGAATATTATGAAAGAAATCATTGAATATGATCTTTCAGTGAGAGAAGTTGAAGAGAAAGTCAAAAATTTTGGGAAACCTCTTCCTGCTCCAAAGCAACATCAAAAGAAACCTGTATCTGAAGAAATTACGAATATCAGTGAGAACATTTCAGAGAGATTCCGTACCAAAGTCAGCGTTAATCTGAACAATAAAGGAAAAGGGACTATCGTTATAAGTTTTCAAAATAAAAAAGAACTGGAACGCCTGTTAAAGGAACTAACAGCTCCTGAGCTATAAAATGAAGCGATTTCGTTTTACTATTTTCTTAAAAAGGTCTTCGCTACGTTTTGTTCTGAAGGCTTTCATTCTTTTATTAATTATTCCACAAGTAAAAGCACAGGACACTATAATTCCGCCTGAAATTCCTCCTGATGTAGTAATTGACACGAATGCCAATGTAAGGCATTCTGCTCACAAGGCAACTATTTATTCTTTAGTACTTCCGGGATTAGGTCAGGCCTACAATAAGAAATATTGGAAAATTCCTATTATTTATGCCGGCTTTGGTGCATTAGCCTATAACATAGCCATTAATAGCGCTGAGGAAAAAAAGTTCACTGAAGCCTATCGTTACAAGATAAGCGGTGACACAATGCCAATTGATAACGAATATGTTGCAAGGTATCCTGATCCAGATGATCTCCTTAAAGGCCGTGATTTTTATCGACGAAGGGTCGAACTTTCTGTTATCTTTACAGCTGCTTTATATCTTTTAAATGTTGTAGATGCTGCTGTTGACGCACACTTTTTTGACTATGATGTATCAGAAGACTTAAGTCTTAATATACAACCTGTAATGATTAAAACTCCGCAGCAACCATATGGTACCGGAGGGATACGATTATGTTTAAACTTTTGAAACAGTATACGTGAAAATAATAATTTCAGGATACGGTAAGATGGGACATGAGGTTGAAAAAGCCGCTCTTGAAAGAGGCCATATAATTGTGGGCAGATATGACAGTGAAACTGATTGGAATAAGGTACAAATGCCTGAATGCGACGTAGTTATTGATTTCAGTACACCAGAAAATGCACCAATAATCGTTAACCACTGCTTTGACCTGAACATTCCGGTTGTGTCAGGAACTACTGGCTGGAATGAATTGTTGCCAATATACAGGGAAAGAGCTGTAAAACAAAAGAAGTCCTTTCTTTATGCATCCAATTTCAGTATAGGGGTTAATATTGTGTTTGCCATAAACAAAAAACTAGCTTCTCTCATTGGCAACCAAAGCAACTATAGTGCTAGAATTGAAGAAATACATCATATTCATAAAAAGGATGCCCCAAGTGGCACTGCAATCAACCTGGCTCAAGGAATTTTAAATAATTGCAACAAGTATGATGGGTGGTTACCTGAGAGACAGGAAGACAACAAAATCACTATCAACAGTCTCAGGATTGGTGAAATACCAGGAACTCATACAGTAACATGGACCTCTGAAATCGATACAATTGAATTGAAACATACAGCACATAACAGGAGCGGATTTGCTATTGGAGCTATTTTAGCAGCAGAATGGTTACAAGGCCGGAATGGTTCATTTAGCATGGAGGATGTGGTTAATTAGTTCGAATTTAACTATTTTAAATAAATTTGCATTCAATTCCTTGAAATAATAATAAGGTAAAATTAAAACTGACGATATGTCACTAACAATTATCCTTTTAGTTCTGATCATTTTCTTCCCGGTAGTAGTCTGGAAAACTTTTGAAACAGCAGGATATGCAGGATGGAAATCATTGATTCCTATTCTGAACTATTATTTATGGTTAAAAATAATTAAGAAACCCCTTTGGTGGTATATCTTTCTGATATTACCGTTTATTAACGTATTCGTAGTAATGCTTATGGTTGTAGAAACTGTTAAGTGTTATAAGAAGTTTTCGCTTGGTGAACAAGCTATTGCAGTCATATTTCCAGTTATATATCTTCCATGGCTGGGAATAAAAAAAGAAAACGAGTACGTTAAACCTGAAGACCGTAAACCATTCAAAAAAACGATTGTACGAGAGTGGGTAGATGCAATAATCTTTGCTGTTATTGCAGCAACCATAATAAGAATGTTTATGGTGGAAGCATATACCATTCCTACTTCATCGATGGAAAAGTCCTTACTTGTTGGCGATTTTTTATTTGTTAGTAAACTTAGCTATGGGCCTAAGATTCCTAACACTCCATTAGCTTTTCCTTTCGTTCATCACACGATGCCATTGACCAAGTACACAAAATCGTATGTTGAATGGATAAAATGGCCATTCTACAGATTTCCGGGATTCACAACAATTAAGAACAATGATGTTGTTGTCTTTAACTACCCTGATGGAGATACTGTAGCTCTGAAACTTCAGAATCAAAGTTACTATGATCTGGTCAGAAGATTTGGCAGGGCGAGAGTATGGAATGACAAAATGAATTTTGGTGATATTGTTGCCCGACCTGTTGATAAAAGAGAAAATTATATAAAAAGATGTATTGCCATTCCTGGAGATACAATGCAAATAATAGATCAGGTTGTACACATTAATGGTAATGAAGCCCCTCTACCTGCAGAATCTCAATTCAGATATCTCGTGAGAACAGATGGGACCAGAATAAATCCTAAAGCACTTGAACGCCTTGGAGTTACTGAACAGGTTTTGATGGGGCAACAGGACGAATACGAAATTACACTTACATCAAAAGGAGCTGAACAACTTAAGCAGTTTGTGAATGTAAAAGAAGTTAAGAAGATAATACAACCTGCGGGTTTTTGGCAGATGTATACTTTCCCATTCGATTCAGCATACCCCTGGAATGTTGATAATTATGGACCATTGGTAGTGCCTAAAGCTGGTGTGACTGTTCAACTCACGTCTACTAATATTGTTCTGTATGAGAGAATTATCAAGGTTTATGAAAATAATTCATTGGAAATTATAGGGGATCAGATATTGATTAATGGCAAACCTGCAACTGAGTATACTTTTAAAATGGACTATTACTGGATGATGGGTGACAATCGTCACAACTCCGCAGATTCAAGATATTGGGGATTTGTACCTTATGATCATATAGTTGGTAAAGCCGTTTTTGTATGGCTTTCACTTGATTCACAAAAATCGCTACTAAATGGCAAAATAAGGTGGAATAAATTAATGAGAACAATTCACTAATTAAATAATGATTGAAACATGCAAATAGCTGAAATACACACTTCTAAGGGAGTAATGAAAGTAAAATTTTATGAAGAAGATGCACCAAATACTGTTGCTAATTTCATTAAACTCTCAAAAAGCGGATTCTATGATGGATTAAACTTCCACAGGGTTATACCAAATTTTGTAATACAAGGTGGTTGTCCACAAGGTACCGGTGCCGGTGGACCCGGATACACAATTAAATGCGAATTAACCGGAAATAATCAATATCATGACAGAGGTGTATTATCAATGGCACATGCTGGTCGTGATACTGGGGGATCTCAGTTTTTCATCTGTCATAATCGTCAAAACACACAACATCTCGACAGAAACCACACTTGTTTTGGAAAAGTATATGAAGGCCTTGATGTGATTGACTTAATACGTCAGGGTGATAAGATTGAAAAGATAGTAATTACTGAGGAAAAATAGGCTATCAATTTGTCTATGGCAGGTAAAGTTAATACTCTTAAAAAAAACAGACCTAAAGAAGAAGCAGAGGAGAAACAACCACGAGTAAAGAAAAGTGGGAAAAAGTCTTCTCCTTCCTGGCTCAGAGATGGAAGAATCGGAAAAATTACCGGTGTTTTTCTAATCCTTGTTGCCATTTACCTTCTTTTTGCATTTTCATCTTACCTGTTCACGTATTTCAAATGGAATGCTGATGATATCTTTTCGCATCTGAGTTTTAAAGAAGTGCTGTCCGATACTTCCAGAGAAGCTGACAACTGGGCTGGAAGACTTGGAGCAGCACTTTCAATATTTTTCATCAAAAGAGGTTTTGGTGTTTCATCTTTCCTTATCATTTTGATCCTGATAGTATCAGGACTGCGCCTATCACTTAAGGTTTCGGTACTTCCCTTATGGAAAACGACCATAAATTCCCTTATTGGCTTAATTTGGATTTCTGTTGCACTGGGCTTCATTTTTCAAAACACTTCCTATGCAATCTTAGGAGGAATAACAGGCTACCAAAGCTCGCTGTTCCTTGAAGGATTGTTAGGGAAAACCGGCACTATAATATTCCTCATTTTTTCATTACTGGCCATACTTGTGCTATCTTTTAATATGCCATTAAGTTTGCCAAAACCTCCTGCTGAAACTGGTAATGAAGATGAACCAACCGACTCATCTAAGAATATGGATGAGAATCCTAAAACAGCTAATTACATTAAAACAAACGGTCAGAAGCCTGAAGACAAGTATAATACTGTTGAGTTCGCCATCAAAGAGGATGAAGACGAAGAAGATTTTATACTAAAACAGGACGAAGACATTGAAGAGCCGGAGAATAACCAGGTATTTGACAGACGAAATGAGATTGAGCTGGAAATAGAAGAAGCCAGCCAAACAGAGGAATCGGTTGAAGAAGAACTTCCTGAAGCTGACATTCCACCGGTTCATTATACAATCGATACACAGTATGATCCAACACTTGATTTACCTGATTACCACAAGCCGACATTAGATCTTCTTGATGAGTATGCACCTGCTAACATATCTGTTGCAGCTCAAAAAGAGGAACTTGAAGCAAATAAGGACAGAATTGTTGAAACCCTGGGTAATTATGGAATTAGTATCGATAAGATAAAAGCCACTATAGGACCAACCGTTACTCTTTATGAGATTATTCCTGCCAAAGGAATAAGAATATCGAAAATAAGGAATCTTGAAGATGATATTGCTCTTAGCCTTGCTGCGATGGGGATTAGGATCATCGCTCCGATTCCGGGTAAAGGCACTATTGGAATTGAAGTTCCAAACCTGAAGCCCGAGATTGTACCTATGAAATCTATACTAGGTTCAGAGAAATTCCAGCAAACCAAATTTGATTTGCCCTTTGGCATTGGAAAAACTATTCAAAATGAACCTTATATTGTTGACTTAGCCAAATTGCCCCATATTCTTATGGCTGGTGCCACAGGTCAAGGGAAATCGGTTGGACTTAATGCATTAATCACTTCATTGCTCTATTTTAAGCACCCATCGGAAGTCAAGTTCATAATGATCGACCCAAAGAAGGTTGAGCTAACCTTGTTTTCTAAGATTGAGCGACACTTCCTTGCCAAACTTCCCGATTCGGAAGAAGCAATCATAACCGACACAAGAAAAGTAGTTCGTACTCTTAATTCTCTTAACATTGAGATGGAGAACAGATACGATTTGTTGAAAGATGCTCAGGTTAGGAATATTAAGGAATATAACACAAGGTTTGTTGCACGTAAATTGAATCCATTGCATGGACATAGGTTCCTCCCCTATTTAATCGTGATCATTGATGAGTATGCTGACCTTATCATGACTGCGGGTAAAGAAGTCGAAGTGCCTCTGACACTGTTAGCCCAAAAAGCGAGAGCAATTGGGATTCATTTGGTAATTGCCACCCAAAGACCTTCGGTGAATATTATTACCGGAACTATAAAAGCAAACTTCCCTGCACGTTTGGCATTTCGTGTAATATCAAAAGTTGACTCAAGGACAATACTTGACCATGGTGGAGCTGACCAGTTGATAGGAAGAGGTGATTTACTGCTGTCAACCGGAAGCGACCTCTTAAGGTTACAGTGTGCATTCGTGGACACTCATGAAGTAGAGAGAGTCACCGATTACATTGGTTCTCAACGAGCCTATCCTGACGCTTACCACCTCCCGGAATTCATTGAGGAACAAGATGAAAAAGAAGTCGATTTCAATCCTCTGGAGCGTGATGAACTCTTTGAAGATGCTGCCCGATTAATAGTAGCAACACAACAAGGAAGCACTTCATTATTGCAACGTAAGCTAAAACTCGGATACAACAGAGCAGGGCGAATTATTGATCAACTTGAAGCAGCCGGTATAGTAGGTCCTTTTGAAGGAAGTAAGGCCAGAGAAGTGAAAGTTAGCAATGAAATTGCTTTGGAACAGTTTTTGAAGGACCTGTATTTAGACAATAAGAACGAATTATAACAATTACCTAATTTAGAAATGAAAAAGTTATTCCTTATCAGCAGTTTATTCTTAATAACATTCTCGTTAAGTGCCCAGACTGATTCAAAAGCAAAAAAAATACTCGATGACGTTGCTACTGCAACAAAAGCTCACAAAACTATCAGGTTAGAGTTTACCTATAAAATGGAAAATGCCGCCCAGAAGATTAACGATAGTTATAAAGGTGTTTTAATCTCCAAGGGAGATAAGTATAAATTAACAATATCGGGGCAGGATGTAATTAGTGATGGTAAGACAGTATGGACTTACCTTAAAGATGCTAATGAAGTTCAGGTAAATGATGTAGCTGAGGCTACTGATGCTATCACTCCTCAGAATATTCTTACTTCGTACAGCAAAAATTTTAAAACAAAGCTAATCAAAGAGACTGCTCAACAACAAATCATTGAATTAACACCTATTCAGAAGAAAAACTTTAATAAAGTTGTAGTTACAATAAACAGGTCAAAGAAAATGTTGGATACAATTGCTATTCACGATAAGAACGGTTCAACATACAGCTATGTAGTAAATAAAATGGACGTAAATCAGAACTTCTACGACAATATGTTCACCTTTAAGCAGGCAGATCACCCAGGCGTTGAAGTTATAGATATGAGGTAACCAAGTTCAATTATGGTTATTGGAACAGATAGTCCGTTACTAAATGTAGCGGACTATTCTTTTTATATGCAGAACAATTAAGCGGTTAAGTGGTTATACGTGCAAATTTTCTCATATGAGCAATCTCTACTACATTTTCTTATTGATCCACTCCTGGAATAGGTGGATTGTACTTATTGCAGCTTTGGTCCTTTTCACATCCTTGATTATCACTTTATCCAAACGTGCTCAGAATAACAAAGCCATAAAAATTTCCTCGATAACATTCCTTAGTTCAGTTCATTTTCAGCTTTTAGTTGGGATTATCCTTTACTTTTTTCTCAGTCCCTATACACAAATAGCTTTCAATGATTTTGGCAGTGCCATGGGGAATTCTGAATTACGGTTTTGGGCAATTGAGCATACATTATTAAACCTCATTGGAATTACTCTGATTCAGGTAGGTTATTCAAAAAGCAAAAAAACGGTGAACGACAGAGCCAATCAGAAAACACTTCTTATGTGGATGGGCCTGGGATTTATCTTAATAATACTTGCAATTCCGATGGGATTAATGAGTGCTGAACGCCCATGGATGAGATTTTGATCTATTTTAGTGAATTATAAGATAACATTTCCATTCATCCTGTCGTTAGCATTATTACATTCTATTTGAACTATTATGCACGATATAGAGCCTTTTTATGCATGGGAAGATTTATACATCGCAGCATACGATGAGCGATCTCCGTTTTTTGGGCGGCAATATCATGAAACACTGTGTACCCACTCAATCTATAATTACTATATTCACCCCAAATGGGATGAAATAGGATCAGCAACATTATATACTAAAGTTCTTTTTGCAGACTATGAGGAACGCTTTTGCGTTATCGAGCTTATTGGTGAATGGAACGATTACCTATACAATGATGTAATGTATCTAAAAAGAAATTTAGTAGAGCCATTGCTTAAAGAAGGCATTACAAGATTTATTCTGATTGGTGAAAATGTGCTGAATTTCCATGCTGATGACGACTCTTATTATCAAGAATGGTTTGAAGATTTAGACGATGGATGGATTGCACTTATAAATTTCAGAGATCATATAATTGACGAACTGCGCCATAGTCGCCTTGGTTATTATCTGAATTATGAAGGACTTTTAAGGAGTGTAAACTGGCGGACACTAACACCCCGAAATTTATTAGCTGTAATTGAGCATCTGATGATGCATAAACTAAATGAATAGTTGGGCAGTTGATGCTACTTAGTTGCTCTCAGCATCTCGTGCTTACCCGGAGGTCCCGGTAAACGTTCTGTTTTAAAGCCACATTCCTGCATAGTACGTCTTACTGCACCTTTGCTACAGTAGGTGACAATTACACCACCCGGGTTCATAATCTCATACAATGACTTGAATACACCCAGAGTCCAAAGGTCTGGTTCAACAACGGGTGAAAAGGCATCAAAATACACCAGATCGAATTTGTTACCTTCAAACTTATTATCTTGAAATTTTGTAATCAGTTTTCTGAATTGAAACACCTGATTTACTAAAATACTTTCTCCACTTGCCAAAAGATGCATTTTCATAAAGCTTTCCTCTAATAAACCATTATGAAGGTAATTAGTGTAATCTAGTTTTTGAACCAAGTCTGAATCAATTGTTAATGGCTCAACACCGGTATATTCAAGCTCTGCAATATTTGATTCTGAACTCAAAGTTGTGGTCTTAAACGAAACAGATGAATCTGCTTGCGAATTAAATGTCAAAACAAAATCTAGTGTGAGTAATGCGTTAAGACCAGTTCCAAAACCAATCTCCAAAATGCTTAATTTCTGACGAGACTTGAGCATATGCTGCAGACCGGCATTAATAAAAACATGCACTGATTCCTGAACAGCTCCATGTATTGAGTGATAATGTTCTTGCTTGCTGTGATTATAAAGGGTTGACGAACCATCTTCTGTAATAGTTAAACTTAACTCTTGTTTGTCCATTATTTATTGTATTGAATATTAACATCAACAACCTGATCTGAAAACTGCCAGATTCGGGAGCTTGAGGTTTGAGGAAGAATATAAAGGAGTATCTGGTTTCCACTTCCCACAAACAATTGATTATTAACCTCATCAAAAGCAAAAGCAGTATTTTGCTTGTCCCCTGCATATTTTACTGAACTACCTGTTGAGGGGCGATACCAGAAGATATCGTTGATTGTTCCAATAAATACATTATCCTTATTACCTTCAACTCTATCCACCTGTGGGACAGAAAGTTCATGTAGAAATAACAACTGCTTATTTGTGGTGGAAAGTATGTGTGCTGTAACACGCTCGGTATCCTGAACAATCAAAAGGAAATCACCTGAATCATACCGAATGATTCCTTTAACTTCCCCTAAAATATTGGTAGAATAAAATATATTTCCGGCAGGAAAATTAATCACATACACTGTACTCATATTATCAGTGAATTGCCTGTATGCGGCAACAACAAAATCATTGCTCTTGATTATGGAAGTAAAGACACCACTTCCATCAATTTGGCTTCTTAACAATCTTTGTCCACTCTCATCAAAAGTTTCAATAATACCTTCAGCTGTTCCAATTGTTACATAGCCATCAACTCCATCAAAACACTGAATAAAATTATGATTGTTACCCGAAAGAAACGATTGCTCCCAATCAGTAAGATTTTCATCAAAATTTACAGCCCTGATAATCGATGGTGCGTTTCCACAAATATAGTATTTCATAAATCTGGAATCAGCGTATCCTTGCAAATAATCCTGCATCCATTCATGAAGTATATTCTGAGAACTACTGCCTGATAAACCAAATAACTTGCAATGGTTTAATGATTTTGTCACAACCAAAAGCTTTTCAATTGCTTTGTCGATAGGTCTTATCTGAATTTCTCTCCAGTAATTGAATACTTTAAACTCGTCTTCCACTTTAATTAAAACAAAATATTTATTGTCCTCAAGATATCGGTCTTCTATTACTAAAATTTCAGATAATTTAAAATCACTAGTTCCAATTTCAAAGCTCTTGCCCGATACTACAGGTTTCTGGCCAACATCAACAATAGTTAGAGTTACTCTTTTTATGATTTGAGTATGGCTTACCTGGATATTAACACTAACTGTATCATATATATTGAATACTTCACTACTCAAAGGAGAAATAAAAGTAACTTGTGGTGTTTTGCCGGATAAATCATCCTTTTTACAGCCAAAAGAAACAATGAAAGCAATTATAGCCATCAAGGCAATCAGCTGAAAATTGTTATTATACTTCATTCTCATAGTATAATCTGCATGGATTTACCAATAAGTATACCTAAATCTTAAACAACAAAATTATACTTTCGCACTTGATATTATTAACTGCAAGGACGTTTTATTTAAGTACCTTTGTCATCTTATAAAAAAACCAACTATGAAAATTAAATTAACCATTCTGTTATCGGTTATTATACTTGTCTTTTCATTTGAAGTTTCGGCTCAAAGAAAAAAGGACAATAAGAAATCTGAAACTAGTGAGCAATCAATAAAGATGGCCACATACAATGACAGTATAAGCTATATCCTGGGGCATGATATTGGTAACAACCTTAAAATGAACGACATTCAGATTAACGCTGAGTTTTTCAATATTGGAGTAGCAAATGGACTTGCAGGAAACGATTCTTTAATTAGTGACGAACTAACAAGTGCAATCATGGTGAAATTTCAACAGGAAATGATGGCCAGGAGAGAACAGCAACAAGCCGAGCAATTGGTTCTCGAGAAAGCAAAAGGAGCGGCCTTCTTAGCTGAAAACAAAACAAAGCCTGGTGTAATTGAAACTGAAAGCGGACTGCAATATCAAGTAATTACTGAAGGTAGTGGGGAAAATCCTGCAGAGACAGATGTTGTTGAAGTTCATTACACAGGGAAACTAATCGACGGATCAGTATTTGATTCTTCAGTTGATAGAGGAGAACCAATCAAATTCCCTTTAAATCAGGTAATAAAAGGATGGACAGAAGGTGTTAAACTTATGAAGCCGGGTGCCAAATACACTTTTTTCATTCCATCGGAACTCGGGTATGGTGATAGGTCAACCGGACCAATTCCAGCCGGCTCAACATTAATCTTTGAAGTTGAACTAATATCAATAGAGAAGCAATAAAGAGACATTATAAATCAAAATAACTTAAGCGGGGGATAAATTACTAATTTTCTCCGCTTTTTTAATCACTACGGTTAATTTAGGAATACTTCATATTCATCATAAAACTATTATAGTTAGCTGTTGATAAATATATAGACAGTATCTTTTTTAAAAACAAAAGTTGTTAGTTAACTTTGGTCAATGGAAGAAAGCAAACCAAAATTCAAAGAATCACCCAGGCTCAAGGTCGGTAAACCTGATATATTTACTCATGGGAAGTTACCTCCTCAGGCTGTTGATCTGGAGGAGGCTGTTTTAGGAGCCATAATGCTTGAGAAAGATGCACTTGCATCAATCATTGACATTATTCGACCTCAGGCTTTTTACAAAGAGGCCCATCAGATTATTTTTTCTGCAATCACACGCTTATTTGCAAAAACAGAGCCGGTTGATATCCTTACAGTTACAAATGAGTTAAAATTTTCTGGTGAACTAGAAATAGTTGGTGGTCCGTTTTACATTGCCCAACTCACAAACAGGGTTGCATCCTCTGCTAATACTGAATTTCATACAAGAATTATCATACAGAAGTTCATTCAACGGGAATTGATCAGAATTTCATCCGAGATAATTCATGATGCTTATGAAGACACAACAGATGTTTTTAAACTCCTGGACAAAGCAGAAAACCAACTATTTAATGTAAGCGAAGATAACCTCAGACGAAATTATGTTAACATGCAGTCGCTTGTTAGCAATGCTGTTGAGCAAATTAAAGCAGCAAGAAATAACCAGAACACTTTTACCGGAGTAGCTTCAGGATTTACTTCATTAGACAGAGTAACGTCTGGTTGGCAGCCGTCAGATCTTATTGTAATTGCAGCACGACCTGGTATGGGTAAAACAGCATTCGTACTTACTATTGCCCGAAATGCTGCAGTTGACTTTAAGGAACCAGTTGCTATCTTTTCACTTGAAATGTCTTCTGTATCTCTTGTAACACGTTTGATTTCGGCTGAAGCTCAAATACCGGGAGATAGTTTAAGAAAAGGGGACTTATCAGCTGATCAATGGAGTTCTTTAAATTACAATATCTCAAATCTGATTAATGCTCCTTTGTACATCGATGATACCCCTTCCCTATCAGTGTTCGACCTTCGGGCCAAAGCCCGAAGATTGAAGGCTCAGCATAAAATTAAAATGATTATCATTGACTACATACAATTGATGACATTAGGAGTTGAGAAAAACCAAGGAAACAGAGAACAAGAGATAAGTCAAATCTCTCGTTCACTCAAGAGTCTTGCAAAAGAACTCAATATCCCGGTTATCGCACTCTCTCAGTTGAACAGATCTGTTGAAACCCGACCTAATAAAAAACCATTACTTTCTGACCTTAGGGAATCAGGAGCAATTGAACAGGATGCGGATATGGTTCTATTCATATACCGACCGGAATATTATAAGCTTGACGCAGGTCCTGAATCTCAGCATCCGCCGGGATATGCAGAAATAAGTATCGCGAAGCATCGTAATGGTTCTCTTGAGGACGTTGGACTAAGGTTCATTAATAAGTATGCTAAATTTACTGATGAGGGTTATCAGGAAGAAACAGCCCTGCATACACTACCTCCATCAAAATCAATGATTATCCCATCAAAGATGAACAATGACGATGATTACATTGCCCGACCTGATCCCAATGGTAACAATAAATTCTAAGAGCTATGTAACAATAATTACCTTCAGTCGTTTATTTGATTCTAATTGAACTATAATGCGTAAGTTGCTTTTAACTCTAAGTTTTCTGGTTGCTTTTAGTCAGATTCATGCTGCCTATATGTTAATACCAATGGATAGGCAGCAGAAGAACCATCTCAAAGCTTATGGATTGACTTACTGGGTTCTTACCCAAAATGTCGAGATAAGTTGGTTACTCAATTACAGAGGTGGTAGTTTTATGTTTCAACACCATTCAATTCTCGAAAATGAAGCACGAATTCGTGGTATATCCTATGAGATAATTGCTGATGTTCAGGCTGCTTCTATACTCAATGAAATTGCCGATCCGCAGTCGAATATGGACGAAATGAAACTTCAAAAAGCTCCGAGAATTGCTGTGTATACTCCTAAAAGTAAACTTCCATGGGATGATGCAGTTACTCTTGCCCTTACCTATGCCGAAGTACCATATGACATTGTATATGATGAAGAAGTGATTGGTGGGTCACTACCATTATATGACTGGCTTCATCTTCATCATGAAGATTTTACAGGTCAATTCGGCAAGTTCTGGGCAGCATATCGGACAGCTCAATGGTATATTGAAGATGTGAGGACTACTGAATCAATGGCTCAAAGGCTTGGTTTTTCTAAAGTTTCTGATCTTAAACGTGCTGTGGCTAAAAAAATTAGAGAATTTACTGCAGGAGGAGGGTATCTTTTTGCCATGTGCTCAGCACCGGATAGTTACGATGTAGCACTTGCTGCCGAACACATTGATATCTGTGACGTTATGTTCGACGGTGATCCCTCTCAACAAGATGCCAACGATCATCTAAACTATGATAACTGCTTTGCTTTTACTGGCTTCAGTGTGGTTTTAAATCCCTATGAATACGAAATCTCAAATATTGATGTCAGTACAACTCGCAGAGTTTCAATAGCGGATGACTTTTTTACACTTTTTGAATTCTCAGCTAAATGGGATCCGGTTCCAACAATGTTAACTCAGAATCACGAAAAAGTAATTAAAGGATTTATGGGTCAGACTACAGCATTCAATAAAGATTTTATTAAACCCAATGTAGTTATAATGGGTGAAAATAAATCTGCCAATGAGGCCCGATATATCCATAGCTCATACGGAAAAGGTACTTGGACCTTTTACGGAGGGCACGATCCAGAAGATTATCAACATCTTGTTGGCGATCCGCCTACTGATCTGAATTTATACCCCAATTCCCCGGGATATAGGTTAATACTGAATAATGTACTATTCCCTGCAGCTAAAAAGAAAAAGCAAAAAACATAATGCAAAAACCACACTTCTCTGGTATCCTTAAAATTATATCTCTCATTGGTATAATTTTTCTTTCAAACACAGCGGTGTCACAAAACAAGTATTCTATCAGTGGATACGTAAGAGAAAGCGAAAGCCGGGAATTACTTCCGGGTGTTAATATTTATATTCCCGCAATAAAAGGTGGTACAATCACAAACAATTATGGCTTCTATTCCCTCACATTACCACAGGGTGATTATGAAGTACGATTTTCATTTGTTGGTTTTGATCCTGTTACACTGCAACTATCTCATTATAAGGATACAATTATAAATATTGACTTAAAGAGTATAACTCTTCAGGGTGTAACTATCTCAGCTGAAAAGTCAGAAAGAATTACTGAAACATCAGAAATAAGTGTCATCTCCCTTCCAATTCAACAAATACGACAAGTTCCGGTATTATTAGGAGAGAAGGATGTTTTCAAGACAATCCAGTTAATGCCTGGAGTTCAGAAAGGTTCTGAAGGAAATGGTAGTTTATATGTAAGAGGAGGAGGTCCTGATCAAAATCTAATTATACTTGATGATGCTCCTGTGTATAATGCTTTTCATTTATTCGGGTTCTTCTCAATTTTTAATGGTGATGCCATTAAAAGTGTGGAGCTTGTGAAGGGTGGTTTCCCTGCGCGTTTTGGAGGACGTTTGTCTTCTGTTGTTGAAATGACAATGAAAGATGGAAACAGGTCAAAGTTTTCAGGTGAAGCAGGGATAGGACTAATATCTTCGCGACTGGTGCTTGAAGGTCCTTTCTCAAAAGATAAATCATCATGGATAATTTCAGGCCGCCGAACATATATCGATGTTCTGGCAAAACCATTCATGAGCAAGGAAGAAAAGGCCGGATATTACTTCTATGATCTGAACGCTAAAGTCAATTATGAATTCGGGTCCCGTGATCGTGTGTTCCTTAGCGGGTATTTTGGACGTGATAAATTCAGCGTTATTACTGACTATGATACTAAAGAAGAGGGTGGTCTTTATTGGCAAAATGGAACAGGCACCTTAAGATGGAACCACATATATAACCCGAGAGTTTTTTCGAACACTTCATTGATATACAGCCATTACTCTATTAATTTTTATGACCAGGAGAGTTACAACGACGAGAGCTATTCACTTCGTTATACTTCAGGGATTAGAGATCTTACATTAAAGAATGACGTAGAAATTAACTTCTCACCATTCTATAATTTACGAACAGGACTTCACCTTATAAACCATCTTTTCACACCTAGCGCAGTAGTTGAAAAAGAGAACACTGATGTACTTTACGACTCAAATGAAAGTGAATACAACTCGCTTGAAGGTGGCTTATATGTTGAAAACCAATTCTCCATAGGGCAACGAATTAAAGCCAACGCAGGACTCAGATTTAGCAATTTCCTTGCTGATGAAAAACACTATTCTGCGTTTGAGCCAAGAATATCAGCGAATCTGATTATTACACAGGGCCTTTCACTTAAAGCAGGATATGCCCAAATGAACCAGTATATTCATCTCTTGAGTAGTACAGGACTCTCGCTCCCCACTGATTTGTGGGTACCATCAACTGATAGGATTGAACCTCAAAACTCTTCTCAAATTTCTCTAGGCATTGCTAAAGACTTTGCAAAAACCGATCTGCAAATTACAATTGAAGGTTATTTTAAAGAGAGTAACAATATTATAGGGTATAAACCAGGGGCAAGTTTCCTTATTATAGACGACCCTTCAAATAGTCAGGAATTTACATGGGAAGATAATGTAACTCCGGGTAAAAGTAATTCATATGGCATTGAAACGCTTATACATAAAAAGTCAGGAAGGTTAAATGGTTGGATAGGATATACATTATCCTGGACAAAGCTCCAATTTGATGAGATAAACTTTGGTAAAGAATTTTGGGCAAGATACGATCGCAGACATGACATCTCAATTGTTGGGATATATAGAATCAGTAATGGTGTCAATTTTTCAGCTACCTGGGTTTACGGAACAGGAAATGCAATTACATTACCTGTAGGAGAATTCCCAGGAATTGAGCATAATCCTTTGACCGATGCCTTAGTCAATTCTGGTCAGCCATTTCCCTATAACTATTTTCCATCAGTAAATGATTATGGTGAGATGAATACTTTTAGGATGAAACCATACCACCGACTTGATTTCGCATTTCAATTCATTAAAACCAGAGAAAAGTACCAGAGAACATGGGAAATTGGAGCTTACAACACATATAGCCGGAAAAATCCATTCTTCTATTACATTGACTACGATTATGTTAATAATCAGTCAGTTAGCAAATTAAAGCAGGTGTCAATTTTTCCAATAATTCCCTCAATCACTTATTCAATAAAGTTCTGACAATGAAATTCTCAGCATATATAATACTCACCTTGTTTATAATGGCATTTGCAGGATGCGAGAGTATGATTACGGATGTTGAAATTGAAACACCTAAACCTAAGATTGTTGTAATCGGCTTTGTTTCACCTGATTCGCCTTATAACTCTCTTAAAATTTATGAGAGTAGACCTCTGTACTCCCCTCTTCCTTCTGGTTCAGAAGATTTCCCCGTAATTACAAATGCAACTGTCATTATTTATAGTGATAACGATTCTGCAATTATGAATTACAATCAACAATATAATGATTATAGGATTAGCCAGGATGCGATGCCCATTATAAAAGGTAGAACGTACAATTTAAAAGTAACAACTCCTAAAGGCTATTATGCAACTTCATCTTGTACTGTTCCAAACAACGAACCTCCAGTACTTGAGATAGTTGGTATTGACACTATTAGCAAAGAAGAGGGTTGGGATCCATCTGTATGGGTATACCAATTAAGAGCAAGGGCACAATTTAAAGACTGGGAGGGAGAAGGCCATTTCTACAGAGTTGCTGCGGGACAGATGAACTGGATTGATGGAGAGCAACCTTATCAATACTCATATGATATAGGTCTTTCCAGAGGCTCATCTCTTTCATCAGATAAAAACAACGATGGCAATACTTATGCAATAACTACGAATGATTTCATGGCTCAGACGGGTGAAAGTATAAGGTTGTATTTCACCATTTCAATAACCGACAGTCACTATTATAATTACCATAAAACCCTAATGAACTTTGAAGGCGATAATCCATTCGCTGAACCTACAACTATATACAGCAATATTGAAGGTGGCTTGGGAGTGTTTTCATCCTATATACAGGATGATATTATTTATGATATAAGGTAGTCTTTTACTGTCAGTATTAGATTTTTCTAATGTAGGTAATGTAAGAATAATCGAATCCAAGATCTCCTGTATCAAAGAAATCCTCTCTTTCTACCTCTTTCCATTCAGTAAAATCAATCTTCGGAAAGAAAGTATCAGCAGCAAAATCCCTATGCACTATTGTAAGCAATAACTTATTTGCATATGGAAGGAATGCTTCATAAATCTGAGCACCTCCTATAATAAAATTTTCCTTATCGCTACTGAACATTGTAATGGCTTGCTCTACAGAATTTGCAACTTTACATCCTTCAAGTTCAATGTTCTTTCTTGTCATAACAATGTTAGTCCTTCCTATTAAAGGCTTTCTGGGAAGAGACTCATATGTTGACATTCCCATCACTATAATGTGTCCTATTGTGATACTTTTAAACCTTTTTAAATCAGCAGGAATGTGCCACAACAATTTATTTTCACATCCAATGGCATTGTTTTGAGCAATAGCCACAATTATAGTTATAGGTTTCATTAAAAGTAGAATTTATCAAAATGATTACTAAACAGATACAGAAGCTTTTATAGCTGGATGCGGATCATAATTCTCCAGTTTAAAGTCTTCATATTTGAATTCGTTAATGCTTTTGATTTCAGGATTAATGTTCATCTTGGGTAGAGGCTTAAAATCTCTGCTCAACTGTAATTTAACCTGGTCCATATGATTGCGATAGATGTGTGCATCACCAAAAGTGTGAATAAAATCACCTGGTTTCAAACCAGTAACCTGCGCAATCATCATTGTAAGTAGTGAGTATGAAGCAATGTTAAAAGGTACACCTAGAAATATATCAGCACTTCTTTGATACAACTGACATGACAATTTGCCGGAGGCAACATAAAACTGAAAAAGAATATGGCATGGAGGCAAAGCCATTTCGCTTAGCTCACCAGGATTCCAGGCAGTAACAAGATGCCTTCGGGAATCGGGATTCTTCTTAATACTTTCGATAACCTCAGCTATCTGATCGATAATTTCTCCATTAGGTGATTTCCAGGACCGCCATTGATGCCCGTATATTGGACCCAAATTACCATCAGCATCAGCCCATTCATCCCAAATAGTAACCTTATTCTCATGAAGATATGTGAGGTTAGTTTCACCCTTCAAAAACCATAAAAGCTCGTGAATAATAGATTTAAGATGGACTTTTTTTGTGGTGAGCAGAGGAAATCCTTCTCCAAGGTCAAACCTCATCTGATAACCAAAAACACTAATTGTGCCTGTATTCGTTCTGTCTTCTTTATTTATTCCATGATCGAGCACATGCTTAAGCAGATCGTGATATTGCTTCATAAATGAACTTAGTAGTCGTTAGTGTCTATTTTTGAAATGTGTTGAATCGCCCCATTCACTATAGCCTATTCTATTGCCAGAAAGCTTTATGCGAGCTTCAAGGCAATTTGTACAGTCAGCTGCTTCTTCATCAGTACATGGCTTATTTTCGTAGAGTTTATAATTATTACGATACAAACCAGGAGTAATGTTAGGCATAATAATATTTGCGCCAATTTTAAGAGCTTTCTCCCGACCTATTGGATCAATTGCCTGGAGAGCGGTTGCAGAAGCGATATTTATATCTTTCATTATGATCCTAAGAACAGCTATCATTTTTAAGGAAAGGGTAAATCTCTCTTCCAGTGGCAGTAACTGATCACGGTATTCCCAAAGAGGAGTATCCTGGTGCTCTATATAGGGCCCCATCCCACACATATCAATATCTCTTTCCTTCATAAACAGAATATCATTGGCAAGATCTTCGGATGTCTGAAAAGGTAAACCTATCATCACTCCTGTGCCAACTTGATAACCTGCAACCTTAAGACTATTTAAAGCTTCCAGTCTCTTTTCAAAATCATGCATTGTATTTCCAGGGTGTATTTTATAGTACAATTCCCTGTTCGAAGATTCTATACGCAGAAGATATCTATGAGCACCTGCATCGAACCATCTTTTATAAGTATCAAGAGACTGCTCTCCAACTGAAAGTGTGATTCCTAATTTATCGTCTGAAACTCTTTTAATTTCCTTTACCAGACGTTCAATACGATTAACGAAAGCCCTTGCAAAGAGTTCTCCTCCCTGTAAAACGACAGAGCCATATTTGTTCTCGTAAGCAAATCGAGCTGCATCTAATATTTCTTCGTCGCTTAGATTATAGCGTACAGTCTTTTTATTTCCTTTCCGAATACCGCAGTAATAACAGTTTTTACTGCAAATATTAGAAAATTCAATTAAGCCCCTAAAGTAGACTATATTGCCTATATATTTCTCCTTAATTGAAGTAGAATGATTAAAGAGCATATTCATATCAGCCCCTTTACTTTCCAGTAATGTGATGATATCTTGCTTTGTAAGGTTATCTTTTAGAAAAATAGAATTAAATACACTCATTGCGTTATATAACAAATGATTGCAAAGGTAAGCTTAAAAACAATGATAATTGCTACTTAACCCTTAATCTGGAACCTACGCTCAGAATTTTAGTTTCCTTGATTCCATTGAGTTTGCAGATATTCTTAACCGTAGTCTTATGCTTTAAAGCTAAAGCATATAGAGTGTCGCCTGATTTAATCTTCACATATTGAGATCCATTACCTGCTGAATCACTAACGATTAGTGAAGAGCTCTTTCCACCAAAGCCCAATAAAGTTTTATCCATTGCCAGGTGATCATGTTTCAAACAATAATGCTCGAAATCAATTATTTTATTGGGATTGAAATGTTCACCAAGTATTCTTGTTTCAAAATGAAGGTGTTCTGTAGAAGCTCTCCCGGTTCTGCCACCTAGCCCTAATAGTTGACCAGCTTTAACTTCATCATTAACCTTTACACAAATTTTGGATAAGTGTCCATAAGTCGTTTCAAGTCCATTATTATGCCTCACTACAACTATTTTTCCATAACCACTAATAGTTCTGGCAATTCTTACTTTACCATCAAATGCGCTAACAATTGAGTCTCCCCTTTCAAGCTTTATATCTACTCCGGCATGAAATCTTCCACCTCTGGGACCATAAGGTGAGATAAGTTTTCCTTTGAATGGGAATACAAAAGAATCCTCATTTATATTGTGTAAAAAAAGTATTGATGAATCAGAAATTTTTGACCAATCAGTTCTTCCAATTCGAATATTAAGGGTATCCCACATATTTTTATACAGGATATCAGCGGGAACGAACATCATTTCATGCGAGACCCTCTCATTTGAAACAATTGATGGTTCATTATCAAGATAATATGGTTCCGGGCCTATAAGATAATCAGTAGGTTCAAAGAAAGATGCTGTGTCAATTTGAAAAGTTTGTGCGAAGGAATCATTGCAGCAATATGCAATAGAGAGAATAAAAAATAAAAAAAATGTCCTTCTGCTAATGATCATAAAATGTCTCTGACAAATTCACAAAGGCAAATTTAATTATTTAGGCTTACAAGAAAAGTTTAGTACTTACTAAAGGCTGTTAAAAAATGTTAAAGGGGTTGTGAATGAGAATTTAAGATAACACTAAAATTAGAATAGATTAAGTGTTATTCTCTTGTTTAATAAGTCCCTTCTTCACTATTAATAAAGAACTGCAATGCATAGAGGTTGGAATGATACAGAGACATTTCAAGAAAATTATTTCAAAAAAAATATTTACAACGCCCAGTTGATTTCAACCTGACCCGAGGATTTAAGAATTTCATTAGTTTTAATAAAAGCTTTACACCCAATAAAACCTCTATATGCACTTAATGGTGAAGGATGTGGTGCTTCAAGTATGTAATGCTTTGAAAGATCAATCAATACTTTTTTATTCTGCGCATATCTTCCCCATAAGAGAAACACCACTCCACTCTTATTTTCTGATATCTTTTTAATTACTGCGTCAGTAAAGGTTTCCCAGCCTTTTCCCTGATGAGATCCTGCCAAATTGGCTCTGACTGTCAAAGTAGCATTTAATAGGAGGACGCCTTGGTCGGCCCATTTATACAAATTGCCGGAAAACGGTATTCCATAACCATAGCAATTATTCAGCTCAGTTAATATATTCACAAGTGAGGGTGGAAATGGTACTCCATCAGGAACAGAAAAAGATAAACCATGTGCTTGTCCAGGGCCATGATAAGGATCCTGACCCAGCAAGACAACTTTAACTTTATTGAAAGGAGTACGATTAAAAGCTTCAAAAATATACTTGCCTGGAGGATAAACTACATGGTGGCTTTTCTCGTTAACCAAAAAACTTCTAAGCTCAGTAAAGTATGGTTGGTTGAATTCTTCAAGTAAGATTTCTTTCCAGCTATTTTCAATTTGTGGATTAATTTCTGACATAAAGAGTTACTTTTGAAAAAAATATAGATAAACAATAAAAGGTCTAAGTTTTAAGTTTATAATTATCACCTCAAACATAACCTGACGCGTAAAATTATGAAAAAAGCAGTTCGGATAATAATTATCTTCGGGGCTTTAACCGTCCTCGCAGTCTCATGCAAATCATCCCAGAAATGTGCCGCTTATGGGGAATCAAATCGGTATAAAGTAGAAAGGAACTTCTAAGATATTTTATCTTATTTCATAAAGCCTGTGACATTTATCGCAGGCTTTTTGTTTATAGAGTAGTCCATTTGTATAAATTTGTATTGACAATTGGTTTACAATTATGAGAAAGGCTATCGGTTTAATCTTTTTACTTCTTGCTCTAAGTCCACTTTGTGCTTTGTCCCAATTTGAACCGGAGTACGATTCGGTAGCTGATAATATTCTTTTCCGTAAAGAAATGAATGGAGCCATATTCATTCATACAAATGGATGGGGTCTGGAATATCGCATTGGCGCTAATCGATCA
Source organism: Bacteroidales bacterium UBA5507 (assembly GCA_002426195.1). Lineage (GTDB taxonomy): Bacteria > Bacteroidota > Bacteroidia > Bacteroidales > Lentimicrobiaceae > Lentimicrobium. The sequence goes on from DIOT01000047.1 coordinate 292,186, forward strand.
GTCTTTAATAAATGGATGCTTGAGTTCAATTTGATGGAGTATAAACACGCGAAAGAGATCAAGACAATTAATCCCTTTTATAGTAATACTAAAAGTTACATATACGGAAAGCTGAATACTATATACGATCTAAGGGCTGGATATGGTCAACAATTGCAATTGAACAGGAAACCTCGCAGTGGTGGTGTTGAATTGCGATTAACATACACAGGTGGGCTTTCAGTAGCATTGGTAAAACCGGTCTATCTCAATGTTATACAATTTGATACAAATGAGATACGACAGATATTAGTTGTGGAAAAATACAATCCAAATAGTCACTTTCCAGATAATATATATGGTCGGGCCTCTTTTCTTAAAGGATTTGATGAGATAAAACCATACCCAGGTGTATATGCAAAAGTTGGTTTGGGTATTGAATTTGGCTCAATTAATCAGAATACGAAAATAGTGGAGGTTGGCGCTGCGGTTGACTATTTTGTCAAACCGGTTCCAATAATGGCCACTCAAAAGAACGAGCAATTTTTCATTACACTTTATGTGAGTTTCGGACTAGGAAAAAGGTATAACTAATTTCAGACCCGATCCATACATTTCAGCAAGTCATCTACCTTTATGGTTGCAATTCCTGATGTAATGTCTGACATAGCATAAGGAATAACTAACCTGTTATTATGTATTAGTGCCCCACATGAATAAATTACGTTTGGGACATATCCTTCCCTTTCTTCTTCAGTAGGTGAAAGTAAAGGTTCGTTGAGGCGGGCAATTACTTTTGAAGGATCATTTAGATCCAATAATAATGCGCCCATAAAATACTGTCGCATTGCCCCTACCCCATGAGTTAGCACTAACCATCCTTCAGAAATTTCAATAGGAGAGCCACAATTACCAATTTGAATAAATTCCCAAGGCTCAAGAGGTTCTTGTATTAGAATTGCTTCCTGCCAAAAATGCAAATGATCTGAGTATAGAATGTAATTGTTTTCTCCATCCTGTCGCCCTAACATTACATATTTTCCTTTGATTTTCCTTGGGAACAAAGCCATTCCCTTATTCTGTACCGCTGCACCATTCAAAGTAATTATATTGAATGTCAGGAAATCCTTTGTTTCAATCAATTGAGGAAGTATGTTGTAGCCATTATAAGCCGTATATGTTGCATAATAAGTAATTTCACCATTGTCATCAGAGAATCTTACGAATCTGGCATCTTCGATTCCCCTGCTTTCATTCTCTGATACCGGGAATATGACTCGCTCAGAAATCTTACTCTTGGCATCAAATCTAATCTTGTAATTTGAATTTGCCAACCATTTTATTTTAACCAAAGTTTTTTCGTTGCTTTCAAATTCTGTGTCCTGATGCACTTGCAGGATGCTCTCAGTTAAATCATTAAAAGTAAAAACATCAGGAAGCCGTTCAATTATTTTGATGCTAGTGTCATCCCATACTCCCATATCCTGTAATTTCATCTGAAACAAATCCCTCATGTAATAGGGATCATGAATCATTTTAGGAGTCTGTAAAAAATCAGTAATGTTATCAAAGGCAACAGCACCATCTTCTTCAATCAATCCGGTTCTGAATACAATTGATGAAATATGGCCCTCACCAGTAGCTCTAAGACTCATGATAAAACGAAGTTCGCCAGACTCAAGACTACTTTGGTTAGGATGCGGAACAATTGAAGGATTAAAAAGAGCAGCAGATTCAACTGAATATTCCATTGTAAAATATGCCCCAATGAGTATTTGCTTTGTGTAGCTTATATCAATCGCCGGATCGATATAATCGCAAACCTTCTTGAAATTCTCTGCAAGACTAAGTTCAATATTTTTATGTCTGCTAGAAAAACTTGCCAGCACTTCCTGAAGCAAATCAGCTGCATGACTTTCCTGAAGAACAAGCACTCTGTCGGCAATCCTTTTAATTCTACTAAAATTTGTTGGTATATGAGTCCTTTTGATCACTCTTGAAGTATCTCTGTGCAATCTGTTTTTGCGTCTTTTTATTAATTGTCTTACACTTGTTGCCATCGATAAATAAGCTTTATTATTGAACTAGCAATGATTATTTGCATATAGTAAAGAATTCGAGCAGAATAATTAGCTGTAATATTCTTCATATACTTCAAGTATCGTCAGGTACGAGATCAGATATGACAGAGTACTTTCTGCTCCCTGGTTTCTATTTACTCCATAACTTTCTAAACCATCACAGCAGCCCTTAGTTTCATAGTCATAAAGACTCAAACGAAGATCATTCTCTCCAAGAAACCACATAAAACATGTAAACATTTTATTCAGGTACTGCTTGTCGTGTGTTATTATATAAGCCTGGCGGAACATCAGGACCATTGCCATTGCATCAATGGGTTGCTGTGCAAATTTCGATTTCTCCTGACCTTTATAATACCATTGGTGATTTCCAATGATTGAAAGATATCCCTCAGATAAGGCTACTTTTGAAAGGAAGTCCATTGTTACCAAAGCTATCGATAACACATCATCATCTTTAATGAATTCGTAAGCATGCAAAAGAGCAAGAGGAAGTAGAGCGTTATCATATGCAAAATACTCTTCAAACCAGGGCCAATCATCTGAACTGTACTTTTTGAACAATTCGGTAAGCCTATCAGTAAATGATTTCAACAATTCAATCATTCCATCATCAGAGGGTTTGCTCTTCAGGTAATAAGAAACACCAATTATAGCGTAGGCTATTGCTCTGGGTGATTTTAGGTTTTTTGCAATAGGAATCGCAGCAAAAAAGATGAGGTGTGCCGATTGGTAGTATGAGCCATTAGGTGAATTGGCAAGCAGATAGCCCAATGCCCACATTGCACGCCCAAATGAATCCTCAGATCCAACTTCATCCAGATATATCCTACTAAAACTTAAAAAATTGCGAAAAGAGCCATCTTTATTTTGCATATAGTGAATATAGCTAAGATAAATAGGACAAAGTACCAAAGCTGATTTGTCCTTCTTTTGCTTCACAGTCATAGTAGTTAAGAGTAAAGCTCTTGCATTATCATCAAGACAATAACCCTCTTTCAAGTTAGGTATTCCAAATTTGGCATGTTGTATTATTCCGGTGTCATCCGTCAACCGCTTGATATGCTCAAGCGAAAAAGGCGGCAATTGCTTAATATCGAATGGTATTATTTCTCTTTTTACAAGAACTTCTTCGTTTGAAACTATTTCAGCCAGTTTGCAGTATTTAAACCCAATCTTAGGCCAGGTTATAGTCTCTCCATATTTGTGAGCATTTCTTCTGATTTTTTCCCTTTTTTCCTTGTCTGCAAGCAGGTCTATGAGTATCTCACTTAATTGTGAAATATCATTAAAATCAAACAGTACGCCTACTCCATTGGAAAGTATTTCTGTAGCATGCCAGTAAGGAGTGGAGACGACAGCAGATCCCACACCAACAGCATAAGCAAGCGTGCCACTTGTAATTTGTGCTTCATTCAAATATGGGGTTAAATAAATATCAGATGCATGCAAATATTTAAAGAGCTCTTTCTGCCCAACGAATTTATTTATAAGAATCACATTCCTCTGAAGATTGAGTTCATTAATAAGTCGCGTAAGGTATATACGATACTCATCGCCTGAATGTCGCAAGACATTGGGATGAGTTTTTCCCAAAACTATATAAAGAAGATTTGGGAACTTCTCAACTACATTAGGAAGAGCTTTAATTACAGTTTCAATTCCTTTATTTCGACTGATTAATCCAAAAGTTAACAAAACTTCTCGCCCAACTAACCGAAACTCTTTTTTGGTTTCTTCCTGATTGAAAGAAATATCAGGTACACCATGTTCTATATAAATTATCTTTTCCATGGGCACATCGTAGATATCAATAAGGAATTCAATTGCTTTATGACTCATCACAATAATCTTATTGGCCATTTTACAGATTTCCTGTATAACAGCCTTTTCATTTAATGAAGGAGTCTTTATGATAGTATGTAACGTTACAATTAACGGGATCTCAAGTCTATATAGCAACGGCAAGATGTATACTCCATTATCGCCCCCAAAAATCCCGAATTCATGTTGCAATATGCAACAATTGGCCCCACTTAAATTTATATATTCCGCAGCAGAAATGTAATCTTCCTGCTCATTTTGCCTTATTGTTGAATACACCTCATCGGGGTAGTTGTATTCAATATCGTTGTCATTCAGAGCAACTACATAATTCCCAGAGGTACCTTCTGAGTTAAGATTAAGATTTATTGCTTTATAAAGATTATTAGTAAAGGTCCCAATCCCACATTCCCTGGGCGGGTATGTGCCGATAAATGCTATTTTCATAATTGCCTATTATTGAGTTGGGTTAATATCTCCTAACTTCCGAAATAGTAACATTCGAAAAGCATTATCAGTTCGATTGGGCTAAACTACTGAAGAATCTGAATTCATTGAAAGTAGAAGAATGAACCAATTCGAATTAAATCCAGTTTATCTCTGAACTTTTATCCAATTAGTTTTAGTGCCTAAAGAACAGCCTAACAATTTAAAAATATTGCAGCAAATGAAGCAGACGTCCTGTACCTAATAAAAAAGCTGCCTCTTAAAGAGGCAGCTTTTTTATTATTTAACTGTACTGTTCTACTTTTGAATAATTAATTTAGAAGTGTATTTCCTTCCTTCAGAAAGAATACTTACCATATAAATACCGTTTGTCAGGTTATCAACAGGAATGTCCTTTATAATTCCATTGGTACTATTAACAGTTGTTTTAAAACGTCTGGAACCTAATAGATCATAAATTTCAATTTCATTTATACCTGTATAGCTACCTTTTAAATTGATATTTACTTTCTGAGAAGCTGGTGAAGGATAAATGCGTGCATTTTGATTACCGGCAACCTGATCATTCATACCTAAAGCAACAGTCCGAAAATTCCACGTGTTGCTATACTGGCTTGAGTCACGACTACTTATCGCTCTGACTCTCCAATAATATACCTTAGCACTATCAACAACATTTAAAGGAATTTTGAATTCATTACCGCTTTCAACCCGATAACTAAAAGCCTGATTAAAATCCTGATTGTTTGCTATATCAACTTCATAATATAGCAAACCGGTTATGGGCTCCCATGAGAGAGTTGGCTGCAATACTACATTAGTTGCATTGTTTGCGGGTGATGTAAGAGTTACCTGATCAACAGTCGATAAGTTCCTAATTTCTGAGAATATTGTATCATTTGCATGAACACCTATAACTTGCCAATAATAATTAGTTCCAAACATCAAAGTGTCAGGAATAAATTTGGGCGAAGTAAGGGTTGCTGATACATTATACGCTTCAAAATGCTGCATTTCAGGATCAGTTGAAACCATTAGCTGATATTTCAGTAGTCCATTAATTTTATTCCAGCTAAATTCAACATCTGGAGAATTACCAGTTGAGTTATTAGCAGGATTCTTAAGACTTAAAGTATTATTAACGGTAAAAACTTTAATTGTTGACCACTCTGAAGTGTCACTTACATGACGTGCGCGCATTCTCAGATTGTAGGTTTCTCCAAATAATAAAGAATTGGCATTTGTTGTTTGTGCGTTACCAGCAACAGAAAGTACTGACAATGCAGGACTGTCAAATGTATCTATGGTATCAAACTCCAGGTCGAAGTTAGTTACACCCGAAATACGTTGCCAAATTATTGCAACATTAGCATCAACATTACTAGCTCCATCTGTTGGCCTGCTAATTGTAACAGTATTAATAACTGTGAAAGAACGTGGCTCGGACCACTCAGAAGTTTCTGAATTATCGATTGCTCTGACTCTCCAGTAATAAGTTCTGCCAAATTCAAGTTCAGACATTTGATATTTGGTGACATCCGTTGTAAATGTAGTGGCAGAAGAAAAATCGGCAACTATATCTAATTGAGCTTCATAGTGCAATCCAATATCACCTGTAACTGCATTCCAATCAAGGTCAACATCCGGGAATACATTAACTGCATTATTAGCCGGATTTGATAATGTTGGTGTGTATATATCAGGTGCTGCATTCAGTTTAATCACTGCCAACAAGATGAGTAATGTAAAGAATATATTTTTCATAGAAAATTGATTTTTACTTTGTTAATATCAGGTATATGTTTTACTCTGATTACTTTACTACTACAAATTTAGCCCTTTGAACCTCAGTACCGGAAATGAGCTGAATCAAATAAGTACCGGCTGACAAATTCATACCTGGAATCTCAACTTTGTTCACACCTTTGCTAAGAATGCCTAAATTGTGAGTACTGATAAGATTTCCTCTGAGATCGTAAATATTCGCAACAGAGTTCGTGGCTTTTGATGTTTGCACCTTGAGATTAATCTGATCTGATACTGGATTGGGATAAACAACTATTTGATTATTTATCGTAGACGGTTTGTTACCTATACCATCATCCATTCCAACATACAATCTGTTTTCAAATATTCCATTTCCATGTGATGCAATATATATCGCTCCTTTGTTAGTTATTGTTCCAAGTCCTTCAACATAGGGGCGAGAAGCTGTTTGTTGTCTTATAGCAAATATTGGTAATGCGCCCATCCCACTATTCTCAGCTGTCCACTTTGTGTTAGCTCCTAATGCTTTCGTTGTATAAATTCCGAAATCGGTACCAATGATAACATCTGAAGATGTCATTTCGAATAAGCTTGAATAAACAGGCATTTTTGGAAGGTTACCTTGAACTGTTGCAAATGTTGGCGCTAAATCCAATGCATTAGTGGAATAGTATACAAAATTATCATTTCCATAGCCACCTAAAGTAACCAGTACATTCTTTGCATCTGATGGGTCTACAGCAATTGATGTAACATTCCTTCCTTCAAATGTCTGTATGAGAGTGGTTGAGATTATCTGTGATGAACTGGTAACCTCAGCTCTGATTGAGTCATTAGCGAGGGCAATGTTTGAAATTCTATATACTTTACCTTCCTGAGTACCTACATAAAGGTAGTTTACATCAGAAGAATAAGCCATACTAGTTGGATTACCTTCAATGTTAGCTATTTTAAACCATTTTGGCAATTTACTAAAGTCAAGAACTTCCTTTGACATATAAACTGCATTTACTGCACCGATGAAAAATCGAGAAGCAATTATATCCTGAATCTTAACAGAGTCTCCTTTGAGTAGTGGTTGGGTGAAAGTGTATTCAAATGGGAATCCACTAGTTTTGCTATTTACTGTTATTGTTTCACCAGCTTGATGATCAACCTTGGTAATATATGTAATACTATCTCTGGATACTTGGAAATCAAAGCTTTCCCACATTCTGAAAGGAGTTTGGAATAAAGAACCATTTGCAGTTGAAATATCACTAAGAACAAATTCATTTGCAACAGAAACGCCAAGGTCGGCAGAGCGCTCATAATAACCATTGTTTGATGACCAGAACAATGCCTTAGGGTTGATCATTGATATTTCAACAGAACCACCAACATTACCAGTGAATATCTGATGACCTGCAGCAGGAGTGTTTCCTAAACCATCAATAAAAACAACACCATTTCCTTGAGTTCCACCGATTACCTTTCCATTATCATTAAAAGCAACAGTATAGAACATTGAAGTCCTATAGTTTCTGTTAAGACCACTAATTTCATTAAATAATGTAGTAGACTTAAAAACTCCTTGGTCAGTTGCCAGGTATATATTGTTTTGAGGATCAATAACCATATTATGGAAACGATTTACGTTTCCACCAGTCTTTTGTTGCCACTGATAAAATCCTGTTTCAAGTACTTTAGTACCTTCCCATATATTAACACCGCCCAAATATATCATATCAGGATTCTCAGCATCAACAATTAATGAAGCTGCATAGTCACCATAGTGAGTAGTATTAGCTGCATCACCGAATACATTGAACAATACACTTGCACCGGGGCCGATTAACCTCCATGTTTCTCCTTTATCTTTAGAAACATATACACCACGTAATTGGCCTCTTAAGAATCCACCGGACGTTCCGTCAGCAATCAGAACAGCATACAATGTATTAACATCAGTTGGTGCAAAAGCGAGTTCGATCCGTGCTAAACCTCCTTCAGGAAGTTCATTATCACCTTCATCTCCGGAAATCTTAACAAAAGAGTTACTTGCACCATTTGATGAAAGATAGATTACATTATCAACGGAAGCGACAACTGTGCCATCAGAAGCAAGTTCGACCTCTGTTGAAGGGCTGTTAAGTTCAACATCACCTGCCATAGCTGTTGTCCAGGTAGTTCCACCATCCGTCGAAACCTTAAGTCCACTATTTGTAGCTGCGTACACTTTTCCATCAACAGCAGCAATCCTGTTAACAAAAGCCCATTCAGCATTAGGATTATTGAAAGAACCAGGATCGGTTGAAGCAAGTTTGGTAAAAGTATTACCATCAGTTGATTTATAAATCCCCTGGCCTATAAATCCGGAATACAAATTGAAACGCTCACTAGCAAAACTTTCACCGGTTCCAACATAAATATCTCCAGTTGGGGACTGTGCAATACAACTTACATTCAGGACGACATTGTCAGTGTTTATCTGATTCCATGTCAATCCTTTAGTTGTGGATTTCCATAGTCCGCCTGAGACACCACCAGCATATAACGTGTTAAATTGAGCATCCTTATTGGATAAAAGTAAAGCTCTTGTTCTTCCTGAGTAATTGTCCGGCCCTAATGAAGTCCAGTTTAACCCTAAAGCTGACTGTCCATATGTACTGAAGGTGGACGTAATGAACAACCCTGCTGCAAACATAAATGTCAGAAAGCCAATGAGTAATTTTCTACTTTTCATATAATTTTAGTTTATTAAAATTTAATGTATAGCACGATCTAGAGTGGCACAAGTTACGCTAATTTACAATATACACAAGCAGAAAGAAGCATTTTTTCTCTTCTACAAGTTGATTATTATAAATAGGCGCTATTGGGCCTGCCTTTGTCGGTTTCAGTTCGGGCAAAGGTATGAAAATGCAAATCAATTTAACCAAAAAATTAGCTCATTTTTTTGCTTTTAGTGAGTTTTTTTTCCTCGTCTTTTATAGATTTGCAGACACAAAATATTAAATGCTATGAAAATACTGATTACTTCGCTCATTTGCTGCTTCGTTTTATCCTTTACATCATTTGCCCAAGAGAAAGAAGATCAAGGCTATAAGTTCAAAACGCAAGTTGAACTCAAATATACACCTGTTAAAGATCAATATAGAAGTGGAACATGCTGGAGTTATGCGACTATTTCTTTCATTGAATCGGAATTGCTTAGATTAAATAAAGGTATATTCGACCTTTCAGAAATGTTTTATGTACATGATGCTTATCGGACAAAAGCCAGTAAGTATATAAGATATCATGGTAATTACAATTTTGGTCCCGGTGGTCAAGCGCATGATGTTTTCAATTCAATAAAAAAATATGGTATTGTCACACAACAGGAATATTCTGGAATACCTTTAGAAAACGACAACAAACCTGACCATGGTGAAATGGATGCAGTACTAAGTGGATTCCTGAAATCATTGTCTGAATATAGAACCAGCAAACTATCATCGCAATGGCAATTGGCATTTAATGCAGTTCTGGAAGCTTATATGGGAAAACTTCCCTCTTCAGAAAATAACTCCATAAACGAGCTTTACGGTATAGATCCAAATGATTATGTTGAAATTACATCCTTCACGCATCATCCATTTTATTCGCAATTTGTGCTTGAAATCCCCGACAACTGGTCAGGTAACACTTACTACAATGTTCCAATTGATGAATTAATTGAAATAGTTCATTACTCACTAGACAAGGGTTATACGGTTTGCTGGGATGGCGATGTTAGTGACAAAGGGTTTTCACACTCCAATAGCATTGCAATTTCACCTGTACTTCAACCAATTTCTGATGATGGCACAGAAATGGCCAAGTGGGAAAAAATGACTGATAAAGAGAAGAATGAGATTATCTACAATTTCAAGAATGTTCGCAGTGAAAGAACCATTACCCAGCAAATGCGTCAGGACGCTTTTGATAATTATCAGTCAACCGATGATCATTTGATGCATATCATAGGTAAAGCCATAGATCAAAATGGCAAAAGTTACTTCATTACAAAAAACTCCTGGTCAGATAAAAGTAATTCAACCGGCGGCTTGCTAAATATTTCTGAAGCTTATGCCAGGTTGAACACTATAGCTATTCTTGTTCACAAACAAGCTATTCCTTCAGACATAAGAGAGAAACTTAATCTGTAATCTATCCCTGCATTATTGTAAGAAAATGAGTAATATTTTTTCAACTGGCTCCAGCCAGTTTCGTTTAAAAATATAACATTTTGGGCTAATCTTCATATATTTCTGTTTAACAATTTTTAACAGCGAATAAGCGTTGCGGACCATGTTGTAATGGTATTTTTGCAAAAAAATACCATTATGATTGAAACTGATATAAAGGAATTGAACGAACGCATTCAAAGAGAAAGTGCTTTTATCAATCTTATTGAAATGGAAATGCACCGTGTGATAATCGGTCAACGTCACATGGTAGAACGTCTGCTTATTGGTCTTCTTTCAAACGGTCATATACTACTTGAAGGTGTCCCTGGATTGGCGAAAACCCTAGCAATAAAATCTTTGGCGAATATTATTGATTCAAGATTTAGCCGTATCCAATTTACGCCTGACCTCTTACCGGCTGATCTTGTTGGAACGATGATCTACAGTCAGAAAAATGAAGAATTTACAGTAAAAAAAGGACCGATTTTCGCAAACTTTATTCTTGCAGATGAGATAAACCGTTCTCCAGCCAAGGTGCAAAGTGCATTACTGGAAGCCATGCAAGAAAGGCAAGTAACTATTGGAGAAAATACTTATCCCCTTTCAGAGCCTTTCCTGGTTCTTGCGACTCAGAATCCTATTGAACAAGAAGGAACTTATCCGTTGCCTGAAGCTCAGGTTGACCGATTTATGCTGAAAGTACTTATAGGTTATCCATCAAAAGATGAAGAAAAGGCAATAATGCGTCAGAATATGGGTGAGGAAATGCCAACTACTAAAACTGTTATCTCCCCAGAGCAAATTCGTAAAGCAAGGAATCTGACAAGAGAAGTATACCTTGACGAGAAAATTGAAAACTATATTACAGATATCGTATTTTCAACAAGATATCCTGCAGAAAACAAGCTCAAAAAATTCGAGGGACTTATTTCATATGGAGCCTCACCAAGAGCCACAATAAACCTGGCTTTAGCCTCAAAAGCATATGCCTTTATTAAACGCAGAGGCTATGTGATTCCAGACGATGTCAGAGCTATTGCTCATGACGTATTACGTCACAGAATAGGATTAACTTATGAAGCCGAAGCCGAAAACATTACTACTAACGAGATTATTAATGAAATACTAAACACTGTAGAAGTTCCATAATCTGGTTTTGAATCGTTATATAAATGGAAACATCTGATATCTTAAAAAAAGTCCGTAAAATTGAGATCAAGTCCAGAGGATTATCGAATCAGATATTCTCAGGTGAGTATCATAGTGCTTTTAAAGGCCGTGGAATGGCGTTTAGTGAAGTCAGGGAATATCAGTTTGGAGATGATATCAGAAGCATTGACTGGAATGTAACAGCTCGCTTTAATCACCCTTATATTAAGATTTTTGATGAAGAAAGGGAGATGACTGTTATGTTATTAATCGATGTTAGCGGATCAAATGAATTTGGTACCAGAGTACAGCTTAAAGAGGAGTTAATGACTGAAATTTCAGCACTTATTGCCTTCTCTGCAATTCATAATAATGATAAAGTAGGAGTTATTTTTTTTAGCGATCGCATTGAGAAGTTTATTCCTCCACAAAAAGGAACAACTCATATTCTGAGAATTATAAGAGAGCTAATAGACTTCAAACCTGTTAGTCAGAAGACAAATATTGCCGAAGCATTACGCTTTCTGACCAATGCTATGAAGAAACGATGTACATCCTTCCTTTTATCAGACTTCATTGGTACAGATTTTGAAAATGCATTAAAAATTGCAGGTAGAAAGCATGATTTGGTGGCATTACAAATCTTCGATAAGATGGAAACTGAATTACCAGATGTTGGCCTGGCACAATTATTCAGTAAGGAATTAGGAAAAAGTGTATGGGTTGACACATCCAATAAGAAGTTTAGGGATGATTATCGCAAATTGGCACTGGATCGCAAGCAGAACCTTCAAAATATATTCAAAAGATGTGGCGTGGATTATGCAAGTATTCACACTGGACAAGATTATGTTAAACCATTGTTGAACTTATTTAAATCAAGAGAAGCAAGAAGGTAAATCATTATGACAGGTACATATATATACAATTTGAAGAAGGTACTGATGACAATAGTGATTGGCTTTGTATCAGCTGTCGCACTTTACTCGCAGAATGTAGCTATCGATTCAACGCGATTCCCAATAGGAAGCAACCGGAGCTTAACTCTTGAATTTGCTCTTACACCAGGTACTACGGTCACTTGGCCAACATTTAATGATACCATATCTAAGTCAGTTGAAATATTATCAAAATCAACTATTGATACAACTATTGCTGATGGAGGCAGAAAAGTTCTGCGACAAGTTTTACAGATTACATCATTTGATACGGGGTTTATCGTCATTCCACCGATTGTTTTTCTTACAAAAGATGTTTCTGGGAATAATTCATCATTAAGCAGTCAACCATTATTATTGGAAGTTTATAAGCTTAAAGTTGATGTTAAGGCTGATATCAGGGATATTAAGCCAAATTATAAAGCACCGGTTACATTCAGAGAAGTAGTACCCTGGATTTTAGGGGTCTTATTTATTGGCTTATCAGCTTGGTTGCTATACAGATACTTTAAAACCCGACCTGCCAAAAAAATAGAAAAGCCAACTATCCAGATGAAAATACCAGCCTGGGAAGTTGCTTTCAAAAAGCTTGATATTTTAAAAGCTGAACAATTATGGCAAAGAGGAGAAATAAAAGAATACTATACAAAACTAACTGACATTCTTAGAGAGTACTTTGAATTAAAATTCAATGTTAATGCTGGTGAAATGACATCTGCCGATATAATGATAGCGATGGATGAGCATATTCAGGATGCTAATGCTATTAATTCTTTGCAGTCACTTTTATTTTTGGCCGACATGGCAAAATTTGCAAAGGCAAAACCTGGGATTTCAGATAACGAGCAAAGTATAAAATTTGCTTATAATATCATTGAATTGACAAAGGATCCACAAACTCAACCTAAAATCAGGGAGGATATTTGATTATGTTTGAACACATAAAATTTGCCAATCCTGAAGCATTTTACTTGCTATTACTAATACCACTGGCAATATTATGGTTTTGGTTTAAGGGTTCAAAAAGTTACCCGACTTTACAAATATCTGACCTGTCAATATTCCCATCACGTAAAAACCGTATCAAAGAAATATTACTATACTTCACTTGGTTTTTAAGAATCGTGGTTGTTGGTCTTCTGGTAACGTCTTTTGCACGGCCGCAATCAAGCAGTTCGAGGCGGGATGTTAACATAGAAGGCATCGACATTGTGATGGCATTAGACATTTCAGGAAGTATGCTTGCAGAAGATTTCAAACCAAATAGACTCGAAGCCTCTAAAGAAGTAGCTAAAGAATTCATACGAGGAAGATCAAATGATCGAATCGGTCTTGTAGTTTTTAGCGGTGAAAGCTTTACACAATGTCCATTGACAACCGATCATGGTGTTTTACTTAACCTTATAAGTGATATTAAAAGCGGAATGATAGAAGATGGTACTGCGATTGGTGATGGTTTGGGAACAGCAGTTAACAGACTCAAAGAAAGTACTGCTATTAGTAAGGTAATAATACTGCTGACTGACGGTGAAAACAATCGTGGATTCATCGATCCCCTTTCGGCCGCCGAAATCGCTAAGGTGTATAACCTAAGGGTTTATACTATTGGTGTAGGAACAATCGGATTGGCACCTTATCCTCAGGAAACACCTTTCGGAAGACAATATCTGCAAATGGAAGTCAGGATTGATGAACCATTGATGAGACAGATTGCTAATATGACTGGTGGGAAATACTTCAGGGCAACAGACAACAAGAAGCTTAAAGAAATTTATCAGGAAATTGATCAACTGGAGAAATCAAAAATAGATGTAACTGAATTCAGAAGAAAATCTGAAGAGTTTTATCCATTTGCTTTTGCGGCTTTTGCATTAATGCTACTCGATTTTTTCATTTCGTCGGTTTTCTTACGTCGTTTTACTTAAAATTAGGAAAAGTCAATGTTTAAATTTGAACATCCTGAATATATAAACCTGCTCTGGATTCTCCCCTTGTTATTGGTGGTACATTTTATATACCAAAGGTGGAAAAGGAGAAAAATTAAAGCATTGGGAGATACAAAAATTGTAGGACTTATGATGCCGGCAAGGGCACCTTGGCGTAGTCATATTAAGTTCTTCTTAAACATTTTTGCTATTGCCTCGCTTATTATCGCAATCGCAAATCCACAGATCGGATCGCAACTTGAGAAAGTCAAAAGGCAAGGTATCGATATAATGATCGCACTTGATGTTTCAAACAGCATGATGGCTCAGGATATAAAACCAAACAGACTTGAGAGAGCTAAGCAATCAATCAGTCGACTAATCGATGATATGGAAAATGACCGTATCGGATTGATTGTATTTGCGGGTAAAGCTTATACCCAGCTTCCTATAACAACTGACTATACAGCTGCAAAATTGATGTTGTCAACGGTTTCAACAAATCTGGTACCAGTGCAGGGTACCTCTATTGGCGAAGCTATAGAACAATCGATTTCATCATTCAACACTGAAAAATCAGGTAAAGCAATAATTATTATTACTGATGGCGAAAATCATGATGAAAATGCAATGGAAATGGTTGATGAAGCTGCTGAGAAAGGAATACGAATTTTTACTATTGGATTAGGACTTCCGAAGGGAGCACCTATTCCTGAAATGAGAGAAGGAGCAATTGCAGGCTTCAAAAAAGACCGACTTGGATCAACAATTATTACCCGACTTGACGAAACCATGCTTCAGCAAATAGCAGAAGCGGGGAAAGGAATATATGTGAGAGCAAACAATTCTCAGATTGGGCTGAATAAAATTTTTGATGAGATCAAAAGACTCGAACAAAACACATATGATGTAACAAGCTACTCTGACTATGAAGACAGGTTTCAGTACTTCATAGGTATTACAATGGTCCTAATTTTTATAAACTTCATAATTAACGAAAGAAAAAGTCGTTTATCAAATAAGTTGAATATTTTGAAGCCAAACCAAATAAAGGAAAAATGAGAAACCTGATATTATTGATCTTAATTTTGTCGGGATT
Organism: Bacteroidales bacterium UBA5507; assembly: GCA_002426195.1. Taxonomy (GTDB): domain Bacteria; phylum Bacteroidota; class Bacteroidia; order Bacteroidales; family Lentimicrobiaceae; genus Lentimicrobium. The sequence goes on from DIOT01000047.1 coordinate 307,588, forward strand.
TCAGGCCTTTTCACAATCCGACAATAGCATTGTCCGTAAAGGAAACAAACAATACGACGATGGAAAGTATAAAGATGCAGAAATTACGTACCGAAAAGGTCTCGAAAAGAATCCTTCATCGGTAAAAAGTACTTTTAATTTGGGCAATTCACTTTACAGGCAGGATAGCTACGAAGAAGCGGTTGAAAATTATCAGAGCACTGTCGCAAAGTTAAACTCTAATAACAGAGCGGAGCAGGCAACTGCCTACCATAACCTGGGTAATGCATACCTTAAAAGTGAAAAATACCAGGAAGCAATTGATGCTTATAAACAATCGTTAAGAATAAATCCCGATGATAATGACACAAGGTACAACCTGAGTTATGCTCTGAATAAATTAACTATGAATCAAAACCAGAGTGGCGGCGATAATCAGAAGAACGATAATAATGATAAGAATAAGGAGCAACAGCAAAGATCACAATCAAACAGTGATCAACAACAGAACCAGGATCAAAGCAATCAACAAAAACCACAGATTTCTAAAAGAGATGCTGAGAGAATGCTTCAGGCTTTAAATAACGACGAACAGAAAACATTAGATAAAGTTAATAAACAGAAGGTAAAACAAATACCGGTTCAACCTGAAAAAGACTGGTAGTCAGCAAAACCTTAAACCACTGATATGAATATTAAGCTTTCACGACTTACTGTTTACGTAATACTCCTATTTATTATTCAGGCAAGTACTGTTTTTAGTCAGAACGTTGAGTTTAAAGCAACCGCACCTGGTGAAGTTGCTATAGGAGATCAGTTCAGATTGATATTCAGTGTAAATGCTCAGGCCAATGGATTTAAAGCTCCCGCAATAAGAGATTTCTCTATATTGTCAGGCCCTAATCAAAGCTCGAGTAGCAGTATGCAGATAATAAATAACCAGGTTACTCGCTCAGTTGAATATTCATATACGTTTTTACTCCAGGCTGTTAAAGAAGGAACCTTTACCATTCCTGCTGCATCAGTTACTGTTGAAGGTTCCGTTTATCAGACAAAGCCAATAAATATTAAAGTAGTAAAAGGAAATACCCAGCAAAGAAACCAACAGAACAGGCAACAGCAAGGATCACCCGACATTAGTTCTAACAACTTATTTGTTAAGGCTTCAGTTAATAAGACCAACCCATACCAGGGTGAACAAATAATTTTAACCTACAAAATATACACCCGAGTTCCGGTTTCTGAATATAGTGTTAGCAAATCACCATCATTAATAGGCTTTTGGACTGAAAACCTCATTAAGGATAATGCACCGCTTAACCAATACAAAGAAGTAATAAACGGTAATGAATATATTGTAGCTGAATTCAAGAAAGATGCATTATTTGCACAAAAGGCAGGTAAACTCACAATTGAACCACTACAACTTGATGTGATTGCTCAGGTTGAAAAGCAAAGGCGACGCACAAATGATCCATTTGAAGATTTCTTTAACGACAGTTTCTTTGGTGGAAACTATCAGAATGTTAGAAAAACATTAAACTCAAATGCACTAACAATAAATGTAAAACCACTTCCCTCACTGGCAAATGAAAAAGATTTCGGCGGTGCTGTTGGTAATTTTAAAATACAAACATCTATTGACAAAACAGATGTTAAAGCTAACGACGCTTTAACACTTAAACTGACAATTTCGGGAACAGGAAATATCAAATTAATAGATAAACCAAACTTTGTTTTTCCAACTGATTTCGAAGTTTATGATCCACGAATAAACGACAATATTAAAGTTGGACCAACAGGTGTATCAGGAACAAGGACTTTTGAGTACCTGCTTGTACCACGTAATCACGGAAAATATTCAATTAAACCATCATCGTTTATATATTTCGATTTATCAACTGCAAGCTTTAGAACTTTAAAGACCCCCGAGTTTAAAATAAATGTAGAAAAAGGAACCGGTGGTGATACATATATTTCCGGAGATTCAAACAAGGAAGATTTCAAATATATCGGAACTGACATAAGGTATATTAATACCAAAATTGCAAAATTAAAACCTATCAACAGTTACTTCTTCGGCAGTATTCTATTCTGGATCTTACTGGTAATACCTCCGGTTCTTTTTGGTACTTTTCTTTTGGTATGGCAAAAAGAACTAAAGAAAAGAGGAAATATTGCCTTAATGAAGAATAAGAGGGCAACAAAAATTGCAAGGAGAAGACTGAAAGCGGCAGAAAACCACTTAAAGAGCGGCAACCAATCATCTTTCTGCAATGAAGTGTCAAATGCATTATGGGGATATATAAGCGATAAATTCAATATTCCTCGTTCATTACTGTCAATGGAGTCTGTTGCAACAGCTTTACAAGATAAGAAAGTGAAAGAAGAGCTTATACAAAAGTTTGTTGACACCCTAAATAATTGTGAATTTGCAAGATTTGCACCAGGCGATAAATCACAAGTAATGAGTAATTTGTATACGGAAGCTTTAGAAGCAATTACCCAAACTGAACAAGAACTAAAATAATGAAAAGAGCATTTATTGTAACTCAGCTATTTCTTTTTACTATTTTTTGTCAAACGGTAACATTTGCAAATGCCAATACGACTATTCAAAAAGCAAATACCGCTTATCAGGCAGGTTTTTATGAAAATGCAGCAAGCCTGTATGAGCAGGTCATTGAGCAGGGTAAAGTATCATCAGGTGTTTACTACAATTTAGGTAACTCATATTTTAAAATGGATGAGATTTCAAAAGCAATCCTAAATTTTGAGAGAGCGTTGAAGCTAGACCCTTCAAATGAAGATATAATTTACAATCTAAGAGTAGCTAACAATAAAATAATTGATAAAATTGATCAACTACCACAATTGTTTTACATAAAGTGGTGGGACAGTCTAAAACAGCTCATTTCACCTGATGGATGGGCTATTATGTTTACAGCGTTCTTCTTTAGTTTCTTCCTGATAACGGCATTATTCTTACTCTCAACCTCAATTAGACTGAGAAAAACTTTTCTATTTTCGGGACTTTCAGTACTGATATTTACTATTATATCCTTTACAATTGCTTATCAAAGTTACAAAGATGCCGCCTTCAACAAGGAAGCAATTGTATTTGCACCTTCATTACCAGTTAAAAGTTCACCCGAAGAATCTGGTATTGATTTGTTCGTTATTCATGAGGGTCTGAAAGTGCAAATTATCGATCATTTAACCGGATGGGAAGAAATTAGGATAGCAAACGGCAGCAAAGGTTGGGTCAAATCAGAAACCATAGAAAGAATATAAGAATACCATTATCCCATTCTCATCAATACTTATAGACAATTTAATATGTCACAGGTATTGACATTCCCTTAATTTTTCTTAAATTTACTTTTATTTTTGAAAGATGAAGAAAAGCACTCTGATAATCATCTTAATGTTTCTATCATTCCAGCCTATCAAAGCTCAGGAACTGGTTGAAGTTAAACCTATTGGTGGTGATCAGTTTTTGAAGTCGTTTATAAATCAAATATTTGAGTACCCTGCTGATTTATATAACAAGCAATTGCAAGGAGCAGTCTCATTCTTGTTTGAAGTTGATGAAGATGGTGTTGCTTCTAACATACATAATATAGAAAGCTTTCACCCGGATGCTTTAAAAGAAACACTCAGAGTCTTCAAGCTCATTGAATGGAGCCCAGCCACACGTGGAGGTAAACCTATCAAATATCTTAAGAGGTTTACTCTGGAGTTTAATATCAAGAAATTTGACAGATTGGTAAAAAGCAGAGGTTATATTAACATGCACTATCCATTTGATACGATTGACAGTACTAATATTGTTCATTGGTATCGGCACCTTGATCATGCTCCATATCCCATAAAAGGAAATCAACAGATAAACTTACCTGTTTTTATTGCTTCAAATCTTAATTATCCTGAAGCAGCCATACGGCAAAATGTTACAGGTGTGGTAAAATTAAACTTCATCGTCGAAACTTTTGGTAAAGTTTCCAATGTCCAAACTACACAATCAGTCGGTGCAGGATGCACAGAAGAAGCAGTAAGATTATTAACAATGACAAACTGGATGCCAGGTATATTAGATGGAAAAGCAGTAAGAACCCGAACCAATATATCGATTAATTTTCAACTCGATAAAAATGGTAACCGATTTGAACCTGTTATAAAGTCAAGTTATGGAGAATAAGTTTCTAACTAAATAACACAATGAGTCTGACCGCACTAACAACCTTTTTAGCACTATTCTTTTATTCATTCATTTCAAATGAAAGTGAGGTGAAGGATTACAAGTTGATCAAACTGGAACAGCCAACTATTATAGAGAATACTACAATTGAACAGGATACAATTCCTGTATTACCACCTACTGATACAACAGCAATTGATACTCTCAAATTAATTTTAAAGGACTCTATTCCTGTAAAAGACACACTGGTAATAAAGCTTGACCCATCATGGAAAAAGGGTGGTAAATTTTCAATGACACTATCACAAGTCTCATTATCAAATTGGGCTGCAGGTGGAGAGAACAGTTTTGGAGGTAATAGTTATCTCAACCTGTTTGCTAATTATAAGCGAGGCAGCAGAGCATGGGATAACAACCTTTCTATGGCTTTCGGGATTCTGAAACTGATGGATCAGGACCCAAGAAAAAGTGAGGATAAAATTGACTTTATGTCGAAATATGGACATGAGATATCCAAACAACTGTATTTATCTACGAACTTGAATCTATTAACACAATTTGCTAAGGGTTATAAATACCCAAACGATTCTGTTGTTGTTTCAACATTCTTTGCTCCGGCTTATGTTCAACTCGGCGTTGGATTGGACTATAAACCTGCAAGTTTTTTCTCCGTTTCATTTCTTCCAATTACAGGTCGTCTAACAATTGTCAAAGATCAGGCATTGGCCAATTTGGGAGCTTATGGAGTTGAAAAAGCAACTTTTGATGTTGAAGGAAATATTATCAAGGAAGGAAGGAATGCCAGGTATGAAGTTGGATGTGCAGTTATCTCAACTATACAAAAAGAGATCTTAAAAAATGTAGAATTTAAAAGCAAACTACAATTATTTAGCAATTACATAGAAAATCCCCAAAATATAGATATAAACTGGGATTCGATGTTATCATTGAGGGTTAATAAATACATTTCAACCAACATTGGATTGCTCGTATTGTATGACGATGATGTAAACATAGTTACGCCTGATGGTAAATCAGGACCCAGAACCCAACTCAAACAAACATTTGGATTTGGCTTATCAATGGATTATTAATTAACCAATATTCACCAAAAAAAAAGCAGTTATGAAAATTTTACAAGAGTTCAAAGCATTTGCAATGCGTGGCAATGTGCTTGATTTGGCAGTAGCCGTTATCATTGGTGCAGCATTTGGCAAAATAGTAACATCATTTGTAAATGATATACTAATGCCCCCCTTAGGTGTCCTTATGGGTGGATTAGATTTTAAAGATTATGTATGGGTAATGATACAAGCAACAGGCGATAAACCTGCAGTGACACTTAATTATGGTATGTTCATACAGAATATAATTGACTTCCTCATAATTGCCGCTTCTATTTTCTTATTGATCAGAGCTTTAAGCCATCTCAAGAAAAAGCCAGAGCCAGAAGTTGCAGCTCCTGCACCTCCTACAAAGGACCAGCAATTACTTGAAGAAATCAGAGATATCTTAAAAGCTAAAAACTAATGTAACTGAAGTTATCGTAAATATATACTAAAAGGGAGTTTGTAATGCTCATTTTACTGTCGCCATCCAAGACTCTCGACTTTGAGTCAAAATATTGTATCCCAAAAGGGCAGGACCCTGTATTTATAAAAGATTCGCAAAAACTAATAAAAGCTCTGCGAAAACTCAAAGTACAGGATCTTGCCGATTTGATGAATATTAGTTATAAGCTTGCATCTTTAAATTTAATGAGGTATCAGGAATGGGATTATCCATATGATGAAACAAAATCACGTCCGGCTTTAGCCGCATTCAAAGGAGATGTTTACCTCGGTTTAAAAGCATGGGAACTAAATGACGAGCAAATTACAAAAGCTGACGAGATAATAAGAATTATATCAGGATTATACGGTATTTTAAAACCTTCAAACAACATTCTCCCCTACCGTTTGGAGATGGGAATACAGTTAAAAGTTAAACAACATAACACTTTGTATGAATTTTGGGGAAATAAACTCACACAACATCTTAAAACAGAATTGAAGAACAAAGGTACCAATTTATTAGTGAACCTCGCTTCTGCAGAGTACTTTAAAGCTATTAAAAACGACAAATTAAAAGTAAGAATTATAACGCCATTCTTCCAGGAATTTACAAATGGTGAATACAAGTTTATTACAACTAACGGGAAAAAAGCAAGAGGATTAATGGCTCGGTACATTATTGATAACGACATTAAAGATCCAGAAGACATTAAAGGTTTTAATTATGAGAATTACTCATTCAATCATCAGAAGTCTGATAACACAAGGTGGGTATTTACCAGATAAGCATGTTGAGTATTCTGTTCTACAATTTAATTAAAAAATGTTAATTAACTACTTGATATTCAAATAGCGTATAAATTGCATATAGCTTTGTGTTGACATTATGGCAACAAAAGAATGAATTTCATTGTTTCAGTTTTGCTTTAAATGACCATTTATGAAACTATACCTTAAGTACGATATTCACCATGCTGTTAATACAATAATACGGGAAAAGCTCACGGAACTGAATATATCATATGAACAGGGTGGTTTGGGAGAAATCGATATATTAAGTGAACTTTCACCTGAAAAACTTCAGGAAGTAACCGAAATTCTAAATTACTATGGAATAGAAATTGTTGATAACATGAAGAGTACTTTGGTGCAAAAAACAAAAGATGTTATCAGGGAAATGATTTATAATGAAGACGGATTACCTACTTCCAAAATATCATCCTATATAGCTGATAGGGTTAACCGAAGCTATGGTTATTTACATAATCTCTTTGCAGAAAACACTTACACCAGCATTGGTAATTACATTATAATGCAAAAGATAGAAAGAGCGAAGCAATTAATAATGGAAGGAGAACTAACCCTTACAGAGATTTCTTACAAATTAAGTTATAGCAGTGTCGCTCATTTATCATATCAATTTAAAAAAACAACCGGACTAACACCTTCTGCTTTCCAAAGGATTATTAAGAGGCGGAGAGGCGAAATTGAAAACCTCCCTGATAAGTTAAAGCCATCAAACATTACCACATCATCATCTTTAAACGAAACTAATTAGATTTTATGCCAAACAAACCTTTAAATATTCTATTAGCCGACGACGATGAGGATGATCGCTTTTTCTTTAAAGAAGCAATCGATAAAGTGAAGGTAAAAACCAACCTAACCCTTGTTAATGATGGAGTTGAATTAATGCGGTATTTGTATAATCCCGAAAATATAAAACCTCATGTTGTATTTCTTGACCTGAACATGCCTCGTAAGGGAGGGATTGAGTGCCTCGAAGAAATAAGAGCTAACAAGGACTATAAAGATCTAATGATTGCAATTTACTCAACCTCAGCGTCTGACAGCGACATTGAAGAAACATTTGTTAAAGGAGCAAATGTTTACATTAGGAAACCTAACGATTTTAAAGTTCTGAGAAAAGTCCTATCAGATGTATTATCAATCAACTGGCAATACCATACATCGGGATTAAATATTGAGCATTTCGTTCTGAGTATATAGACCAGGGCGTATGAAACGCACTGCATTTAATATAAAATTTCTCAGCATATCCTCAGTAGTATTAATTACTGTGACTGTATTCTTATGGTTTTATCAAGGGGATATTGAAAGTGTTGTAGTTGAGAAAATCCATATAACTAATAATCATCCTCTTATTTTTTTTCTTGCTACTGTTACTATCTTCTTGTTTCTAATTTTAGTTGCTACCCATTTTGATAGTAAGAAACTTTCACAAACCAACAAAAAATTACAAATACTAAACCAGAGCTTCCTCCAAGCAGAAAAATTAGCCTCTCTTGCCCACTGGAACTATAATTGCAAAACACGCGAGTTTTACTTTACTGAAAATCTGAAAATTTTACTAGGAATACAGTTGCATGATTTCAAACCATCAATAAAGTCTTTCATGAGATTGATTCACCATGATGATCAAAGAGAGGTTTGGACAGCTTTTAAGGATACTATTAGGTACTCGAAGCCATTTAATATAATCCACCGCATAATAAGTCAGGATGGACATGTAAAATACATAAAAACCGTTGGCGAGTTGATTTTAGATTCTCAGCGAAACCGCTATTTAATTTGTATAAGCATGGATATTACTGAGATGACATTAAAAAACAGAATACTGGAATCTAAAAATCGCAAACTTGAAATATTTAATTCAGATCTAGCCTCTTTTAATTATGTTGCAAGCCATGATCTGCAAGCTCCGCTTAGAAAGATTCAGATGTTTATTTCCAGAATAAATGAAAGTGATGCTAACAACTTAACTCCAAACGCTAGAGAATATATTAGTAGGATTCATGCTGCTGCGGGTTATATGCAGTTACTGATTAATGATTTACTGATGTTCTCAAGAACAAATGCAGCTTCAAAGAAATTTGAAAAGACTGATCTTAATGAAGTGCTTAATAATGTTATCAATGAATTAAATGAGATAATAGAGTGTAAAAGAGTTAAATTTCGTTATGATACTCTTCCCATAATAGAAGGAATTCCCTACCAGTTACATCAACTTTTCTTTCATCTAATTAGTAATTCAATAAAGTTCTCAAATCCAGAGATTATTCCCGAGATTAATATTGTTTCTCAGGAAATAGGACGAAAGGACGAAATAACTGATACAGTAACTAAAGTTATTAAAATCGATATTATTGATAACGGTATAGGATTTGATAAACAGTACTCTGAAAAGATTTTCAATCTATTATTCAGATTGCATGATAGAGACAAATACCAGGGAAACGGTCTTGGTTTAGCTATATGTAAAAAAGTAATGGAGAACCATAATGGATCTATAGAGGCATTCTCAAATGAGGCTGGGTCAATCTTTTCACTATACTTTCCTTTAAATTGTCAGGATCAGTTATCTAAACAGTCCTGAAGAATCGCTGCTTAACTTTCTATAACAGAAAAGCTAAAATATGTAAGATTCTCATACAGAGTTTTTTATGACAGATTGTTACTCTATTACCGATAGGTGAAGTAACTGGTATTTGCTATGCAAAAAGGAGATAAAAAAGAAGTGAGAGAACCCCAGGAACAACCAAAACCTGGTATTGAATCAGAAATGAGACCTGAACCCATTTATGATAATCCTGAATATAAGGGAAGCGGGAAACTTAAGGGGAAAATAGCTCTGATTACCGGGGGAGATAGCGGAATTGGGAGAGCTGTTGCAGTGCTTTTTGCTAAAGAAGGTGCTGATATTTCGATTGGTTATCTATATGAACATTCAGACGCTGATAAAACAAAATCGGTGGTTGAAAAATATGGACGAAAATGTTTAACCATTCCTGGCAATGTCCGTAATGAGATTATATGTAAGGATCTGGTTGAACAAACAATTAAAGTATTTGGCAGAATTGACATACTTGTCAACAATGCTGCTATACATTATCAAAACAAGAACCTTGAGGATATATCAACTGATACGATAGTAGAAACCTTTGAAACCAACTTCTACTCTTATTTCTGGACAACAAAATACTGCCTTCCGTACCTTAAAGGAGGTTCTGTCATAATCAATACAGCATCAGTTACAGCATATCGTGGCAGTCCGGATCTTATAGACTATTCTGCAACAAAAGGTGCTATAGTTTCATTCACAAGAAGTTTGGCACAAAACCTACTAAAGAGAAATATAAGAGTTAATGCAGTGGCTCCCGGACCAATTTGGACACCATTAATTCCCTCCACATTTGATCCGGATAAAGTTTCAAAACATGGAAGTGATTCACCGATGCAGAGAGCCGGTGAGCCAATAGAAGTAGCGCCAAGTTACTTGTTTTTGGCCTCGGATGATTCGAGCTATTATAACGGACAAGTATTACATCCAAATGGTGGAGAAATAATTAATGGTTAGGTACTTATATGTAAAATTTGAAAAGATACTTCCAAATAATGTAACGCATTAAGACATTACATACTACATCTTTGTAATTACTACAAATTACTTATATAAAACTTCCAAACTAAACTATTTAAAACATGAAAGAATCAGGAAAAAATAATCCCAGGAAAGCAAAAACTGGAGCTGCTAAAGGATTACATGAACTATTTGAAGAAGAATTGAAAGACATTTTATGGGCAGAAAAAGCAATTTTAAAATCAATGCCTAAAATGATTAAGAATGCGACTTCACAAGAATTGATATCTGCTTTAGAAAACCATGTAAAGCAAACAGAAAATCAGATTAAAAGACTAGAACAAGTTTTTGAAGTAATAGGAACAACTGTTGAAGACAAAAAATGTGAATCGATGGAAGGACTAATTAAAGAAGCCGAAGAAATCCTTGCTGAGACAGAAATAGGAATGGTTAGAGATGCTGCTATTATATCAGCAGCTCAAAAGATTGAACATTATGAAATTGCATCTTACGGGACCTTGAGTTCTTTCGCACATACACTTGATGAAATGGAAGCTTATGATTTGCTGGAAGAAACACTGGACGAAGAAAAAGAAACCGACATGCTGTTGACTGAAATTGCAGAATCATCAATCAACATAGAGGCTATGGAGAGTGACGAAGAATAAAAACATTTGACTACAAATTAACTATCTATCACTAATTCACTAACTCAAAACTAGAACTATGAAAACGAATCAGAATGTAATGAACGCCAACGAAAAGAAAGGCAACTCTCGAAAAGAAACCGGTACAGGCAAATCATCTACGGGAGGTGGTAAAAGTGGTAATCGTTCCAGATCAGAGGAATAGATCACTTAATTTCCGTAATCAAAGAATAGATGGAAATATTCCAAAGTAATAACCTCTCAATTAATTCTGAAGGTTTGTTATGTATTAATGACATTGTGGTGGATCCTGATATGATCTTGTTTGAAGAGGACGCTAAAGTCCTGCTTGAGAATGAACTCATGGAAGTACCACTTTTCTACAATCCCGATGATGAGAATGATTTAGCACCTTCGGATATGGATGAATTTGAAATAATATCTGATGATGAATCCACATTTGATGATGAAATCTCTCTTGATGGGAATAATCAAGATTTATTCTCTGAGGATTCTGAATAAATCAATGTTTTTTCAAGGAAGGCTATATAGAAATATATAGCCTTCTTTGAGAAAATTATTATCAAAAACTTGCATAATCTGCGAACATTTCATATATTAAAGGAGTTTTCTATTTAGAAAATAGATCTATACTTAAGTGGAGGAATTAGCAGCAGAATGCATGTTTCCAATAAATAATAACAAACTAAAATCCAAAGGACCATGAACGCAGGTAAAATGATTTTAAGCATAGCGGTTGGTGTAGCAGCCGGTGCTGTTATTGGTGTCTTATTAGCACCAGACAAAGGAAGTGAGACTCGTCGTAAAATTTCTGAAAGGAGCAATGAGTATGCTGATGGTTTAAAGACCAAATTCAACGATTTTATTGAAAGTGTGCTCGACAAATTTGATTCTGTTAAAGCAGAAGCGGAGAATTTGGCTCATAAAGGCATGAATAAAGCCGAAGAAATTAAGAATGAAGTTAAACAACCGATGAATCAACAGCCTCCAAGAGGTTGATGAAAGAATTAAGCAAAAGAACATGGAAGACAATACAACGTTTTTCGGTGCTTTACTGGAAAAGGCAGAAAGCTACGGTAAGACAACGATTGACCTAATTAAGCTGAAAGCAGTTGATCAACTTTCCAAAATAGCGTCTAACGCTGTCTACATAACTATAATTGCCATATTTACCTTCTTTTTCTTAATGGTACTTAATATGGCTCTGGCATTTTGGATCGGTGATTTATTAGGCAAAATATATATTGGCTTCTTTGTTGTTTCAGCCTTCTATGTTCTTTTGATAATTCTTCTGATTATTTTTAAGAAGCAAATTATTAAAACTCCATTATCCAATAAGATTATCTCCAAATTCTTGAAATAATCCAGGTAAATATGACTAAAGTCGATCCAAATTCAGAGCTGCAGGAAGCGATCCTTGTTCTTGAAAGCAAACAAAAAGAAGAATTAAAACAGTTAAAAAAGGAATTTGAAGATGTAACTGAAAGAATGAGACCACAAAACATAGTTAAGTCAGGAATTAGCCAGCTACGCTATTCACCTAAAATCAGGAGCACTCTAATTACAGCCGGAGCTGGATTATTGACATTCTTTTTAATCAGAAAAATATCTTCAGGTAAAAAGAGACGGATCAACTCTACAAAGCATACTTTTAGCAATCCCGGTGCCCATCAAGTTAAGAAAGCCGCGGGTTCTTTAGTGAAATACATTATTGCTGCACTCATTTCACAAAATTCCGACAAAATCAGGGATGTAGCTGTTGGATTAATCAACAGAATAAAAGTAACTTCGAAAACCAAATCAACAACAAGCAGTCAACACGTATCCTAAAAACACTACCGCTTTCTTCTGTTTAATTTAGCAGCTAGCCTACGCTGTTCCTCAAGTTTTTTCCAACAATCGGCCATATCGTCATGTACAGCATGTTGCGAAGGTTCTACGTTGCCGAACTTCATATCAGAGTAAGCTTTAGTAAATTCTGCTCCAAAAAATACAATCATCGATGTATAAGACACCCAAAGTAATATTAAAATAACAAATCCTGCTGCACCATAGCCGGATCCTGGATTTGCCTGCCCGAAATAAATTCCCAATCCTGATTTCCCTAATGTGAATAGTAATGAGGTCAAAAATGCCCCTACCCATACAGTTCTCCATCTGATTCTAGCATCCGGCATAAACCTAAACATCATAGCAAAAAGTAAAGTAATGACTGACAGTGAGAAAATGAAATTTAAAATGTGAAAAACAAACATTATGACTTCTGGCCAGTTACGTTGAATATAGCCTGCGAAAGCTGAAAGAACTGTAGTAACAACAAGAGATATAAGCAAAAGGAATGCTATGGTAATTATTAATCCCAGTGAAAATAGTCGGGCTTTTACTATTTGCCACATTCCTGACTTTGAGGCATCAGGTTTAACACCCCATATAAAATTAAGTGATTTTTGAAACTGAATAAATACTCCTGTTGCCCCCATTAAAATAGTGGTAACACCAATTATTGTTGCAATTAAGGACTGATTCTCATCATAAGCTTTGTCAATAACCAGTTGTATTTGCCGGGCAGTATCCTCAGTCATTGCGGTAGCAATTTGATCATTCAAATATGCTGAGACCTGGCCTTGTCCAAAAAAATATCCTGCCAGTGTAATTATCACCACCAACAATCCTGGTAGAGAAAAAATTGCATAATAGGCAATTATTGCACTCTCTCTGAATGGATCCTTAGCGTTCCATTCCTTGAAAGCTGTCTTGATTAGGTTCCAAAAATTCTGAATTCGATTTCTCATACTGATTCATTTAGTTGGTTATAATCGGAGATATCTTACTACTCATGTATCTGTATGTGCTACAATATTTCTTCCCGGTTCAACTATATGCTCACAACAAGTGAAAATTTATTTCGTTTTTAACTAACTTAAGCATGACTATTAAATTCTGATAACTGCTAGTACTAATCGGATCTCACTTATTTTTCTACTTTTGTTCTTTCCAGAAGACATCTTTAATAACAAGCATATTAAATATAGAGTAGCTGCATTGGTTGACCATTATAGAACCGCTTCATTTATTTACATGATTTCAATACTTATTACTCAAGAGGGCCGTTAGAATGCAATCAATATTTTGCATCCAAGCTTAAAAGTGCAATTAACAATATCCAATTTCTGATGTTGTACGGGAGTATTTTGCCCAATGAATTTTCCTTATGAGCCAGAAGACCGATTCGCGAATAAAACAACAAACTAAGGACCTGAAAGATCATATTTTCGATCAAGCCGAAATCAATACAGACATAGGGACTTTTTATTGGAATTTGCACACCCAGGAATTATCCTATTCAGACAATTTTTACCGCATACTTGGATGTGAACCAGGAGAATTTGAACCCAATATAGATTATTTTAATAAACGCTTTTTACATCCTGAAGATCGCGAAAAAATAGAAATGGCAAGATCGAGGGTTCAGCAAACAGGAGAAGCAGATTCATGGGAATACAGAATAATTACCAAATCAGGTCATATCAAGTACATAAAAGCACATAGTAAACTTATCAATGTAAATGGAGAGAGTATCCTGGTAGGTAATCTTCAGAATATAACAAGCGATATTATTAAAGTACGGCAGCTAAAAAAGCGACAAGAAGAATTGCGATTAAAAAATATTGAACTCAAAACATCATTAAAGGTAATACACAATGCTGAAATAAGCGCAGGGCTAGGACATTGGCACATTAATCTGGAGACTAATAGTTTTTATGTTTCAGAAAATCTCAAGAAAATAAGTGGATTAGTTATAGATGAAAGAACTACATTAGAAAGTGTATTGAATATGGTACATCCTGATGACCGGCAAAACCTTGTTGAAACCAGCATGAAAGATTTCGAGCTAAATCGTACAAGTATTAGCGTTTTCAGGATGATTAAACCTGATGGCCAAATTAAATACATCAAAGGCACATCAGACAAAATGAGGATAAATAAAGTTAATTATCTGGTTGGAATCTTTCAGGATATCACCTCTCTTATTGACAAAGAAATAATGTTGGAAGAAAAAAATCTTCAACTGGAAAGAAAAAATGAAGAATTGGCCTCATTCAACCACATGGCATCACATGATCTGCAGGAGCCCCTCAGGAAGATCCAGATTATCTCAAAGATGATAATTGAAAATGAAAAGGAGTTATCAGAAATCTCAATAGGATATTTTAAAAGAATGATCCAGTCGGCTAACAGAATGCAAACTCTTATAAATGACTTGCTTAATTATTCAAGAGCAAATGATTTACTTGCAATTAAAGAAAGGACTGATCTTAATGTAATATTAAAGGCAGCTATTCAAAATATGCAGGATGAGATTAATACTTCAAAAGCAATAATACATTTTGACCCCTTGCCTGTTCTAACAGTTATCCCATCACAAATAGAGCAACTTTTTGTTAATCTACTAGATAATGCATTAAAATATACCCGTAAAGAAGTTAAACCAATTATTAATATAACAACTAAAATTGTTCCAGGGGAATCAGTAACGGGCTATGGAATAAAAGAGATTTCACATTACTATTGCATAAATTTCACTGACAATGGTATTGGTTTTGACCAAAAATATGCGCATAAAATTTTTGATATTTTTCAGAGATTACATGGTAAAAATGAGTTCTCAGGTACAGGCATTGGGCTTACAATATGTAAAAAAGTAATTCAAAATCATAATGGATATATTACTGCGAGCGGGGAATTGCTTAGAGGAGCCAGTTTTAATATCTTCTTACCAGTTGAAGAAACTTCAGACGTGACATCCATTGAATAAGATGTAAGAATTTCTTAAATGCATATAAAGTATAATTATGCCGTAGTACTACATTTGCATATAACTAATTATATATCAATACTCTACAGAAAGGAAACTAATGAATAAGCTAGAACTAAGAGGAAATTGGAATGAACTAAAGGGGAAACTCAAACAGCGATATGCTGAATTAACCGATGACGACCTTGCTTATGAAGAAGGAAGAGAAGATGAACTGCTTGGTCGACTTCAACAAAAGCTTGGGAAAACCGAGGATGAAATCAGGAATACCCTTAAAGGTCTATAGGTAGATCATCCATTTAATAATGTTTTAAAAGCCTCAAATAAGAGGCTTTTTTTATACAAATTAACAAAGTCCAGGGAAAATCAATACATTTGCATTTCTTTTTCGGAGAGATGCCAGAGTGGTCGATTGGGGCGGTCTCGAAAACCGTTGTACCCTCGCGGGTACCAAGGGTTCGAATCCCTTTCTCTCCGCATTTAATTATATTTTGTAAGTTATTCACTATGTGAGTCTTGACTTACTTTAAAAGAGCCTGAGTCAATTCTGACACAGGCTCTTTTTTTCAGAACCTTACTCTAATAGCTTGTTTAGAATCATTATAAAGTTCATTTAAATATAATCATTTTGTTGACAAGTGTGTTTAGATACCTTACATTAG
Organism: Bacteroidales bacterium UBA5507; assembly: GCA_002426195.1. GTDB lineage: Bacteria > Bacteroidota > Bacteroidia > Bacteroidales > Lentimicrobiaceae > Lentimicrobium. The sequence continues at coordinate 323,848 of DIOT01000047.1, forward strand.
CAAAACGAATAAGGCAATTCTTCATTTTTTTTCTCAGATTTCACTTAACAATAGCATCTTATGACGCTTATGAAAATTAATTGCCGGAAGAAAATAGTGTTTAGTTACATGTTCACATTAATTTCTTTCCTGACTTTAAATCCCATTGTTGGATTCTCACAAAACGGTGCTGATCTTTTTGAAAAACATTGCAGAGTCTGTCACCATATCGGTGAAGGGAAACTCGTAGGTCCGGATTTGCTCGGAATAGAGGAAAGACGTGAGCGAAAATGGATTGCAAGTTTCATCGAGAATTCCCAGAAGATGATTCAGGATGGTGATCCAATTGCAGTTCAGGTATACGAGGAGAACAATAAAGCAGTCATGCCATCTTTCACACAACTTTCAAGCAATGAAATTAGTAGCATAATTGATTATATTAAAAACTGGAAACCGGCTGAAGAAGAAGTATTCACTGTAGATATCAATAAAAAGACTGGATTTAAACATGATGAGATCTTAAGAGGGGAGCGTTTATTCTACGGTCTTATTCGCTTGGAAGATAATTCCATTGTGAACTGCACTGACTGTCATAACACCGAGACAAGTGACTCACTCAATTGGAATCCTTCGGCAATCGATCTTGCCAAGTCATTCATTGATATAAACGGAATGAAAATATATGAGTCGATGACTCAACCTTCTTCTGATCTCATGGAGAAATCGCATAACTTCAAGATGAATGAACAAGAGATCTATTATATTTCAGCATATCTTTCCGAATTATCTAATAATCAACTTGAAGATCACAAAATATTTCCCATTAAACTTATGCTCTTCATTCTTTTTGCAGTGCTTATGACCTTAGCACTTATAGATCTACTGTTTACCCGAATAATCAAATATAAGATAATACATGGGCTGGTTCTAATAATTGGAATAAGTGTACATGCATGGCTTGCTTACCAGGAAGCAACTAATCTTAGCAGAACTCAAGGTTATGCGCCAGATCAGCCTATTAAATTCTCTCATGCTATACATGCCGGAGAGAACAAGATTGATTGCAGATATTGTCATCACACAGCGGATTACAGCAAGTCTTCATATATACCATCTTCTAATGTTTGTATGAATTGTCACAATGTAGTTAAAACTGGTAAAAACTCTGGAAATTTCGAAATCAATAAAATTACCCGTGCCATTGACAATGGCACTCCCATTCAATGGGTAAGAGTGCATAATCTACCTGATTACACATACTTTAGCCATGCCCAGCACGTAAATGTTGGCAAACTTGATTGCCAGGTGTGCCATGGTAATGTCGAGAGCATGCACATTGTTGAACAGGTAAACGATTTATCAATGGGATGGTGTATTAATTGCCACAGAGATACAGAGGTTCAATTTGAAGCGAATAAATATTATTCCATTTTTAAGGATATGGAAAGTATTGATAAATCGGGTCGCCATATTCCAATCCATGTGGATGATGTTGGTGGAATTGATTGCATGAAATGCCATTACTAATCTTAAATTAATCACTTTACTAATAAAGAGAACCAGATGGAAAAAAAATACTATAGTAGTATTGAATCTCTAACCGGAAAAACTGATACTTCTACAAGTACTGATAATATAGAAAAATCTTTTCTTGATTTATTAAGAGAAGAAGTTGCAACAAAATCAACATCCCGAAGGAACTTTCTTAAGCTCTGTGGTTTCACATTAGCAGGTGCTGCCTTAGCTTCGAGTTGTGAAAACCCTGTAAAATATGCTATACCATATCTCAACAAACCAGAAGAAGTAACTCCAGGGGCTTCTCTTCACTATGCAACAAGTTATTATGACGGTTTTGAATATAATAGTATAATTGTTAAGGTAAGGGATGGCCGCCCGATAAAGATTGAAGGGAATCCCCATTCACCAATAAGCAGAGGCAGAACAACCCAGCGTGTACAAGCTTCCCTGTTGAGTTTGTATGATGGCACAGGAAGATTGAAGGAACCTTTAAAAGATGGGAAACCCATTACATGGAATGATGCTGATTCCGACATTATTCAAAGATTAAATGACATATCAAACACTGGACAGCAAACCATTATACTTAGTTCGGGCATTATTAGTCCTTCATCAAAGGCCCTTATAAATCAATTTCTTTCAAAATTTCCCGGCAGGCACATCACTTATGAACCCTTATCAGTAACTGGACATCTTTTAGCAAACAAAGTAAACTTTGGTATAACCGGAATTCCAGATTACTTATTTGACAAAGCAGATTTAGTTGTCTCTTTTTCAGCAGACTTTTTAGGAACATGGTTACAACCTCTGGAATTTGCATTCCGTTATGGGCAGTCAAGAGATCTTCAAAATGGAAAACAAAAGCTCAACAAACACTACCATTTTGAAACCGGTTATACAATTACAGGAAGCAAAGCAGACGAGCGTTTCACTATGAAACCCAGTGAAGAACTCGGCCTTATCCTTCAATTATACGATGAAATTGCACACTTAGCAGGGCAAAAAAAACAACCCACCAAGTCAACTCTACCAATAATAAAGAAAATTGCCACTGAGCTATGGAAAGCAAAGGGCAAATCCATTGTACTCTCAGACAACAACGATCCAAGTGTTCAGTTAATTATTAACTCAATTAATAATACTCTTGGGAACTATGGACAGACGCTAGATCTTGACAGGCTGATACTAACTAGAGTGTCATACGATAATGACATGGAAATGATGGTTAAGGAGATGAATGATGGCAAGATAGGTGGCCTGATACTTTGGAACTGCAACCCCGTTTACGATTACCAAGATTCTGAGGGGTTTATTAAAGGATTATCAAATCTTAAATTAACTGCATCATTAAATAGCACTGAAAACGACACTAACCAGCATTTCAGGTATATATTACCTTCTCCGCATTATCTTGAATCATGGGATGATGCAGAACCGAAAACAGGAATATTCAGTTTGACTCAGCCTGCAATCAGAAACATATTTAACACAAGACAAGCTCAGGATTCTCTGCTTGCATGGATGGGACAACAAACAGACTATTTTCAGTTTATAAAAGATCACTGGCAAAATAATATTCTAAACAGCTCAACTGATACATGGACAGATGCACTTCAAAAAGGAGTGTTTGAAAAACCGGTATCTACTAGTGGAAATGGCTATAGCGAAGGAATATTATACGACGCATTGACAAGTATTAGAAATTCAGTTGACTCAAAAAAGATAAAGCAACTGGAAGTTAAATTGTATGCCTCCATTGCGCTGGGGAAGGGAAATCACTGCAACAATCCATGGTTACTTGAATTGCCCGATCCTCTTTCAAAAATTTCCTGGGATAATTATGCATCAGTTTCTCCTAAAACTGCATCTATAAATGGATATAAGACAGGATCAATTATTAAAATACTTGATTTTTCTATACCAGTATATGTTCAACCCGGTCAGGCTGATGACACTATAAGTATTGCATTGGGATATGGTCAGAAAAATATTGGGAAGCCCGGATCAAATATAGGTGTTAATGCTTATAGACTCGTTAACAGTCAGATAGATCACAGGAGCCTGTTCAGGCAAATAGATAAACCAATAATACTTGAAGGAGAATATACCTTAGCAATCTCTCAAAAACATGGAAGCCTTGAGGACAGGCCTATCATCAGAGAGACTATACTAAAAAAGTATCTGGAAAATCCCGAATCAGGAAACGAACTTCACAGGGAATTTGAAGAAAAGCATGTAACTCTGTATAAAGAAGTAACCTTCCCCGGTCACCATTGGGGAATGGGTATAGATTTAAATAAGTGTATAGGTTGTAGTACATGCGTTATCGCTTGTCAGGCAGAAAATAATATCCCTGTAGTTGGAAAAGAAGAAGTACTTCGGTCAAGAATAATGCATTGGATGAGGATTGACAGGTACTTCAAAGGAAGTCCTGATAATCCCGAAGTAGTGTATCAACCGCTTTTATGTCAGCATTGTGACAATGCACCATGCGAAAACGTTTGTCCTGTTTCAGCAACAAATCATAGCAATGAGGGACTCAATCAAATGGCCTACAACCGCTGCGTTGGAACTAAATATTGCATAAATAACTGTCCTTATAAAGTAAGAAGATTTAATTGGTTCAGATATGCAACCAATGAGAAATTCGATTACAATATGAATTCCGATCTGGGTAGAATGGTGTTAAATCCCGATGTAACTGTCAGAGAAAGAGGAGTTGTTGAGAAATGCACTTTCTGTGTACAAAGAATTCAAGCTAAAAAACTTGAAGCCAAGATGGAAAACAGGCCATTGGAAGATGGTGAAATACTACCTGCCTGTGTCCAGTCGTGTCCGGCTGATGCATTGATATTTGGTGATTTAAACGATCCAGAAAGCAAGGTCTCAAAATTCTACAAAGAGCCACGTAATTACCATCTTCTCGAAGAACTGCACACCTTACCATCAATAGGATATTTAACGATAGTAAGGAATAAAGAAGAAGATCAAGTATAAGAAGGATTTAGTAAGCAAATTATTGATAACTTAAAGTTTGCATAAATATGTATAAGACGGAAGTCAGAGGTACATTGATAAAAGGGAATAAGAACTATCATCAGGTAAGTAGTGATATAATTGCTCCCATAGATCAACCCATTCCACTATGGTGGAAAGCTGCATTCGGAATAAGCTTGCTGGCTGTTGTTTATGGCATTGTTGCAATATACCTTACCGTAAGTATTGGTATTGGAACATGGGGCGTCAATAACAGTGTTGGATGGGGTTGGGAGATTATAAATTTTGTATGGTGGATAGGTATTGGACATGCAGGGACAGCTTTTTCAATATTCCTTCTTATTCTCAGACAACGGTGGAGAACATCAATTAACAGAGCTGCAGAGGCAATGACTGTTGTAGCAGTTGGTTGTGCAGCTTTATTTCCAGCGCTCCATATGGGACGAGTTTGGTTGGCATTTTACATTTTCCCATATCCTAATACAAGAGGACCCCTATGGGTAAACTACAACTCTCCCCTATTTTGGGATTTTATAGCTATTAGTGCTTATCTTTTAATTTCTGCCTCATTCTGGTACTTCGGTATGGTACCGGATTTTGCAACTATCAGAGACAGGGCAACTTCCAAAGTGAAAAAAGCAATCTATGGCTTCTTTGCATTTGGTTGGACCGGTTCATCGAGGGAATGGTTACGTTATGAAGCATTAAGCTATGTACTCGGAGGAATAGCAGCCGTATTGGTAGTATCAGTGCACTCTATAGTTTCAACTGACTTCGCAGTTTCAGTCATTCCAGGGTGGCACACAACAATTTTTCCTCCCTATTTTGTAGTAGGTGCAATTTTCTCAGGATTTGCAATGGTAATGACACTTATGATAATCATAAGGAAGCTTTACAAGTTTCAAGATTATGTCACTGATTCCCACTTAAATGCAATAGCTAAGATTTTAGTATTTATCTCTTTAATAATGGGAACAGCGTATGCTTCAGAAATATTTATTGCATGGTATTCAGCATCTGATTATGAATTTTTCACATTCTTTAGAAATCGAATCACAGGAGACTATGCATTTGAATTCTGGGCAATGATTATATGCAATGCAATTATCCCGCAACTATTTTGGTCTGAAAAGATTAGGAAGAATCTCACTGCAGCATTTATAATTTCAATTATTATCAATATTGGAATGTGGTATGAAAGGTTTAATATTATAGTAACCTCCCTGTCAAAAGATTATCTCCCTTCCAGCTGGACAACTTATAATCCCACATGGGTGGAGATTGGAGTATACATTGGGACACTTGGACTATTCGTTGTCGGAGTATTACTATTCTTCAAGTATATACCAATGATTGCGATTTCAGAAGTCAAGGGAGTATTAAAACCCACATCACAAAAAACCAACCACCATGATTAAGCAATATGTTGTCAGCATCTTTAATGATGAAGATTCACTGATATCAGCTATCAGGCAGGCAAAAAAGGATAGTATCAGGATATCTGAGGTATACACCCCATTTCCCATCCATGAAGTCTTTGAGGCAACTGGCATCAAAACCCGATTCACTCTTGCAGCCTTTCTTTATGGCTTTGCAGCTGTAGTTGGAGTGTTGGCTTTCTTACAATATACTGCTGTTATTGACTGGCCGATAAATTATGGAGGAAAACCAACTAATGCATTCCCCTCATTTATTGTAGTTACCATTGTACTGACAATACTTACTATAACTTTAGCCAGCCTCTTTACTTTTTCAGTCAGAGCTAAAGTATATCCCGGTAAAAAATTAATTCTACCCGACAAACGATCAACTGACGATAAGTTTGTGATAGTATTTGAAAAGAATGGAGATGATGATTTTACCAATAATCTTGTCAACATGCTATTGGAACATGGTGCAACAGAAATACATTACAAGGATTCCGAAACATTAAATCAGTATCACAATGATGAAGAGACACCTACTCATAATTAATGCCTTATGCCTGATACTGGCATTAACATCTTGCGATAGAAGGCGTAATGATAAAGGATATGAATACTTCCCCGACATGGCTCACTCCTTAACCTACGAAACATATCAGTATAATCCGGTGCTTGGGAACGGTCAGTCTATGAGTTTACCTGCCCCTAATACTGTTCCAATGGAGATGCAACCTTATCCATACGATGCAACACCTGAAGGTCGTGAATTAGCCGCGATGGAATTAGTTAATCCTCATAGTGTAAACGAGGAGGCCCTAATAAAAGGAAAGGAACAATATACTATATTTTGTTCACATTGCCATGGTGAGAAAGGGAACGGTGATGGTTTCTTGTATACAAGCGGGAAATATGTGGCAAAGCCAGCCTCATTGCTTTCTGAAAAGATGAAGTCGTCAAATGAAGCGGATATTTACCATGTTATAACAGTAGGATACCAATTAATGGGGCCCCATGGTCATATGATAAGACCTGACGAAAGGTGGATGATTGCAATCTATGTGAAGAATGAATTACAGAAACAGTAAATAAAAGCACAAATGGAGAACCGATTTGTAATTCCAAAAAGACTGAAAATGATATCATTGGCTCTAATTTTTATTGGAGTAGTTATAATGGTATATACATTCATTACACAACCCAACCGTGCATGGGCCAATATCCTTCTTAATAATTATTATTTCCTTTCACTATCAATTGGTGCAAGTTTCTTTATTGCAATCCAATACATAACACAATCCGGATGGTCGGCAATGTTTAAAAGGGTTCCCGAAGCAATGATGTCATACATTCCTTTTGCGGGAATTATAATGCTGTTTCTATATTTCGGCATGCATGATATTTACCATTGGTCACATGAAGGAATTGCATCCCAGGATCCGATTCTGGAACGTAAAGCTGCATACCTTAATATTCCTTTCTTTTTTATAAGGATGGTGGTAGTTTTCATTGTTTGGTCAGTAATGGTCAGATTACTTCGAAGAATCTCACTTGCAGAAGATGAATACGGTGGATTGGAGTATTTTGAAAAGAGCGAATTTTGGTCAAAAGTTCATATTTTCATCCTTGCTGTAACTTTTACTTTTGCATCTTTTGATTGGATTATGTCGATTGACAGCCATTGGTTTAGCACCATTTTTTCTGTCAAGAACTTTGTTGCAGCCTTCTTTCATGCTGCTGTTATAATTACGCTAGTAGTAATAATTTTAAATCAGAGAGGTTATTTCCAAAGTTTAAATAAGAGTCATCTACTTGATTTTTCAAGGTATGTATTTATCCTCTCAATTATATGGGGTTATTTGACTTTTGCGCAATTCATGCTCATTTGGTATGGGAATATTCCTGAGGAGACTGCATACTATGATTTAAGGTGGAATAACGGCTTTAGATGGATATTTTATGCCAATTTTATTATCAACTGGTTCATTCCATTCGTATTACTTCTTTCTCAGGCAGTTAATAAGAGCAAAAATATACTAATGGCCCTATGTATTCTGCTCATCTTTGGTCAGTATATTGATTTATATGAGCAAATATTCCCTGGGATTCTACATCATGCAGTGTTTGGAATTCCCGAAATTGGATTCTTCATCGGTTTTGCAGGTCTTTTCATATTCATAGTGTCCAAAGCACTCGCAGCTGCACAACTGATTCCAACAAACCATCCTTATATTGAAGAGAGTATTTATCATCATGTTCATTAAAAATCACCAACAACTATGAAAAAGAACATATCGTTTCTTTTAATCTTCTCTTTACTGATTGTTTCAGCTATGGCACAATCTGTAAAAGCAGTAGAAGAAATTATAACTCCCGAACCAGAAATAGGAGTTGTTGAACACCTTAATGAGTACATCCCCGAGGATATCTTTATCAACAATATTTACAATGAAAGTCAGAACCTCAGAGAACTTATTGACAAACCAACGGTTATAATGCTGGTTTACTATAGATGTCCCGGTATTTGCAGTCCTTTAATGACAAGTGTAGCAGAGACAATAGATAAGACAGATTTGATATTAAACAAAGATTATCAGATTTTAACTATCAGTTTCGACCCAAGAGAAGGGTCAGAATTGGCAGCTAAGAAACGTGATAATTATTTAAATCTGATTACTAAAGAAATTGATAAAGATGGCTGGAAGTTTTTTACTGCCGACAGTCTGGATATTAGTAAGATTACAAAAACAATTGGATTTAATTACAAAAAGGCCGGTAATGACTTTATGCATCCGGGATTGTTGACAATGGTTGCCCCTGATGGAAAAATCACGAGATATTTACAGGGTACTTACTTTCTACCATTTGAATTTAAAATGGCCCTGATAGAAACCTCCAAAGGTATATCAGGACCTACAATCTATAAAGTATTACAGTTCTGCTATACGTATGACCCTGCAGGACAGGAATATGTATTAAATGTCACAAAACTTGCAGGAACCATTATTCTGGCTATAGCAGTAATACTGTTTGTAATACTCGCCTTTAAACCTAAAAGAAAAATAACTTCTCAATCATAAGCATTCTGAAATGGAAAACAAGCATCTTCCCAATTACTTAGAATACCAAGGCAAATACAAAGGGCTGATGGGGTGGTTGACTACCACTGATCACAAAAGGATAGGTCTCTTGTATTTTTATTCCATGTTCTCATTTTTCCTTGTAGGAGCAACTTTGGGTATCCTCATGAGGCTGGAACTTATTGCGCCCGGAAAACAGCTTATGGAAGCGCAAACTTATAATGCACTTTTCACACTGCACGGTTTAACTATGATTTTCCTTTTTGTTATCCCGGGCGTTGCAGCAGTATTCGGCAATTTCTTTTTACCAATAATGCTTGGTGCAAAAGATGTAGCCTTCCCTAAATTAAATCTGCTCAGCTGGTATCTTTACATTTTAGGGGCATTAATTGTTCTAAGTTCACAGTTTATGGGTGATGGACCTCCTGATACTGGATGGACTTTTTATGCACCATATAGCCTTAAAACTCAAACCAATGTTGTAGCTGCAGTCTTTGGAGCGTTTGTGCTTGGATTCAGTTCAATTCTTACCGGATTGAACTTTATAACTACCATGCACAGACTTCGCGCTCCCGGAATGGGATGGAAAAGAATGCCGATATTCGCATGGACTTTATATGCAACAGGTTGGATACAAATCCTTGCAACTCCAATTGTTGGTATAACTCTTTTGATGATTGCAGCTGAACGCCTTCTGGGTATTGGCTTCTTTGATCCAGCAATAGGTGGAGATCCCATCTTATATCAGCATCTATTCTGGACATATTCCCACCCTGCCGTCTATATTATGATCTTGCCGGCAATGGGGGTAATCTCAGAAATTATACCTACATTTTCACGTAAACCAATCTTCGGGTACACTGCATTAATTATTTCTTCAATGGCGATAGCATTTGTCGGCTATTTTGTATGGGGACACCATATGTTTACGTCTGGAATGAGTGACAGTTCCCGATGGATATTCTCATTCTTGTCGTTCATTGTGGCAATTCCATCTGCAGTAAAGGTCTTCAATTGGACAGCAACACTTTACAAAGGATCAATACGACTGCAAACACCTTTTTGGTGGGCAATGGGTTTTATATTCGTATTTATGATAGGAGGTTTTTCAGGATTGGTTATTGGATCATTGGCTACTGACATCCATGTACATGATACTTATTTTGTTGTTGCACATTTTCATTATATTGTTTTTGGGGGTACCGGTTTTGCTTTCTTTGCAGCAATGCACTACTGGTGGCCAAAGATATATGGCCGTATGTATAACACGAAAATTGCAAACGTTGGATTGGCAATTTTCTTCTCAGGATTCAATATTTTATACTTTCCGATGTTCATTTTAGGATTACGGGGAATGCCACGAAGATATTACGATTACCTTCCTCAATTTACTGATGGAAATGTCATCTCTACCATTGGATCATGGATTATGATCACTGGATTGTTAATTTTAATTGTCAACCTTGCGAAAGCAAAAAAAATGACGGGTAAAGCAGTCGATGACCCATGGGATGGATCCACTCTGGAATGGAAGATACAATCACCCCCTACCCTGGAGAACTTCGAAGAAATACCGGTTATAACCGGGGGACCATATGAATACAAAGACCGGTAATATGGAAAATGTTATACAAACCCATCCGGCTCACCCAGATATACATAGAGACGACACTGCTTCAAAACTAGGCATGTGGTTGTTCATATTTAGCGAGCTATTACTTTTTGGAGGACTTTTTATTGTATACTCGGTTTACCGCTACATGAATCACGTTGCATTTGATTTGGCGCACAGGGAACTGAGTGTTACTGTGGGTTTAATAAATACAATTATTCTGCTCATAAGCAGTGCAACAGTGGCCATGTCGATTACTGCAATTCAGAAGAACGACAAAAAAGCATCGTTGATCTTTCTGTCCGCAACAATACTTCTGGCAGTAATATTCCTCATCAATAAGTATTTTGAATGGGGTAGTAAATTTGAACATGGAATGTATCCGGGATCAGACCTCATGGGTATGCTCAGCAATGGCGATATGCTGTTTTTTAGCCTGTATTTCTTCATGACGGGGCTGCATGCAGTCCATATACTGATAGGATTAGGATTACTATCTGCATCCTTAATCAAAATAAGAAAAAACAAAATCAGAAGCGATAAGTACTCTTTACTGGAGAACAGTGGATTGTACTGGCATCTGGTTGACCTTATCTGGATTTTCCTTTTCCCACTGTTTTACCTTATTCACTAGAACAAAGAAAGATGAGTAAAGAGCCCAATCACATTTCAGGATATAAAGATCACCTAATGATTTTAGGAGTTTTAATTCTGCTTACCATTATAACTGTTGCAATAACTCAGGTCGAATTGACTGCCCTTAATACTGCCGCTGCGCTATTTATTGCAGCATTAAAGGCAACTCTGGTACTTCTTTATTTTATGCACTTAAAATTCGATCAGAAAGTTTTTCTTATAATGACAGTTCTTGTCTTAATTCTAATTGCCGCAGTTATTGGAATTACAGTAATTGATTATATTGATAGATATTAATAACTATGTACTCAGGAGCATCAAATTTAGTAACAACTACCGACAACGCGTTCTTTCTTATAATTGGTATATCGGTAATTTTCTTAGTTGGGATCAGCGCAACTATAATCTGGTTTTTAATAAGATATAATAAGAAGAAACATCCTGTAGCTGAACAAATACACGGTAGCAACACTTTAGAGGTTGTATGGACTGTTATTCCATTAATTTTGGTTATGATCATGTTCTTCTATGGATGGGCTGGTTATGCCCCTGCAAGGAAAGCACCAAAAGATGCAATGCGCATTATAGCATCTGCACGAATGTGGTCATGGTCATTCGAATACGAAAATGGTGTAAAGACTGACACATTGTACGTTCCAATGAATCAACCGGTATTACTCGATCTACTTTCGGTTGATGTTGTGCATAGTCTTTATATTCCAGCGTTCAGGGTCAAGGAAGATATGGTACCGGGTAGGACTAACCGAATGTGGTTCATACCCCAGAAAGTCGGCAACTATGAATTATTTTGCGCAGAATATTGTGGTCTGTCTCACTCATATATGTTCACCGAAGTGAAAGTACTGGAACCGGGTGAATTTGATAAATGGTTAACTTCACAAGCAGACACAACAAGAATAATAGCAGCGGAAAGTAATCCAGGAGCAGCAGGAAGACGTCTGATTGAAGTCAATGGATGCTTTGCCTGCCATTCATCAGATGGGTCAAAACTGGTAGGACCATCATTCAAAGGTCTCTATGAACATGAACAGAAAGTAATGACCAATGGGGAGCTAAGAAGCGTTATTGCTAACGATGATTACATTACAAAATCTATCTACGAACCAGATGCCGAGATTGTTGAGGGCTATCGTAAAGGGCAAATGATTTCCTATAAAAATCAACTCACTGATCAGGATGTTCAACAGATTATTGAATACTTAAAAACGATTAAATAGTCTGCGGCATAATGGTCAACAAGACTGCGTTTAAGAATTTTCTGATCCTCGGCAAAGCTAGTATCTCATCAAGTGTAGCATTAACCACTGCTACTGGTTATATACTTAGTCAAAGGGATATAAACTTACCAGTTATATTTCCAGTGATTGGAGTATATTTATTGGCAATGTCAGCTTCTATAATCAATCAAATTATTGAAATGAGGGCTGACAGCCTTATGTCACGCACTCAGGTAAGGCCCTTAGTTAACAAATCAGTATCAGTTACTAATGCTTCAATCATTTCATCAATTTTAGGTTTATCAGGATTTACCATACTTTTAATATTCAATGGTCTAATCCCGGCGTTATTGGGGCTCTTTACACTAGTTTGGTATAATGCCGTGTATACTCCATTAAAATATCACACAGCATTTGCTGCGTTTCCCGGAGGATTAACAGGGGCTATTCCCCCTGTGATTGGCTGGGTAGCAGGTGGAGGAGAGATTTTACATCCTTGTGCTATTGCATTAGCAACATTCTTATTCATTGGACAAATACCTCATTTTTGGCTCATCCTACTAAAATTTGGTGAAGAGTATCACATTGCAGGAATCAAAACCATCACTCAAACATTCTCAACAATACAAATAAAACGACTAATACTGGTATGGATTTTAGCAACTGCATTGGCTGGAATTCTTTTAGCGTTTTTCCTGTTTATAAACCATTTATCCATTTTCTATATAATTCATCTGCTTTCCTTAAGCCTGGTTTTATACTTTATATTATGGTTCATTAAATCTCATAATCGGGTTTTTAAATCAGCTTTCCTCCTCATAAATCTATATTATCTATTGGTAATGTTACTACTTATTATAGATGTTGTTATATAATCTCTTTTCAAATGCGCTGGATAATAATGAATTAAATTTCAATTAAACCAAGTATCAGAATTGGTTTAAGGGTAATTTTGTAATTCATATTGATAAAACCAGAGAAACCACAACCAATCATTAATGAAATTCAATTTTTTTGTTATCCTGTTGGTTTTTATACTTACGGTTCAAGAAGCTATCTGTGAAAATAAGTACAAGATTAAATACTCAAAATCTGTCCCTGACACAGTTAATTTCTTTATGAATCCAGGATTTGAAGACTGGACAGAAGGTCAACCCGATTATTGGAATCAAGTAGCTGATACCATTGGTGTAATAAATAACAATGTTACAACAATCATGGAATCAGTACTGAAAACTGAAGGATCTTATAGTGCTATAGTAAGTTCCATTCAACCTTTTGGCGGAATTTGCCAGCCAATTAACGAGAATATGCCTACTTCGTGGAATATTTATCCCTTATCAGGAAGAGCGGCCCTTCATCTTGCCAAAGAGAATGGTACAAGCTCATCTTTCAATATTCATGAATTAGTACAGGAAGACTTCGAACTAACAGATTTAGAAGTATACTCATCAGCAATAAGGAATGCACATGCATTGAGAATTGACAACGGTGATTACATAGAGATATTCTCTGCTTCCGCTTCATGTGAAGCTACATACCATGGTGCATTATATTTTAAACGAAATGGTTGTGATCCTCAGGTATTTTTAAGCTATCCGGGGCATAAAACATGGGCATGGCCCGGGGCAATAGATTTGGGAAATAAATATGTTTTTGTCTCAATGAGGTATGATAGTACCGGCAAACAGAAGCTTTTTGCAACTGATATTTCGAGAGATTTCTGCTTCGCGACAAACGACAGGTTGATCTTTGAAATAGACAGTACAAATGTTCAGTGCTATAATATGCTACGACTTAAAAATAATCAGATATTACTACCGATTGTTTATGCTAAGTCAAAACAAGCCGGTTCTGGTCCATGGTATCTGGATATTTTGACTACTTATGACTTTGAAACGATTAATCGTTTAAATCAGCCTGTTACCTACCCTACCAAAGGACTAATGGAAGCGCATCCTGTGCTGCTTTCCGACAATAATGTTGCAATTCTCTGCCGAACCAACCGAAAGTATCTTGCAAAATCAATTTACGATCCTGTAAATCAAATCCTGCATCCTGCTGAAGCTACTGAAATTGTTCAACCTGAAGCCGGCAGTTTTGCAAAAAACCTTAGTGACAAATCCATTCTACTATCATGGCTTTCAAGTACACGTTTAAGGAAAGTCTTAGTTATGGCTATATCTAATGATGATATGACTTCATGGAATAGTTACCATGTAATCATGACAAGTGCAGCTATGGGACATGACATGTCAACCTCTATTCCTTACATCCACCAACCTTACATTTATGAAGATACCGATGGTTCAATTACATGTTATTTTGAAGAGGTAAGATCCGCAACTGATATTAATCTTTACAAAACTAAATCTGATTATTTCAGGACTATCAATGTTGCTAATAATTTAAATGAATGGCAGGAGATTACACTTGACTGGCCATATTCTGCATCCTCAATTCAATTACTAAACACTTTTAGCTCTAATGGCCTCGCATGCTTTGACCAACCTTGTCTAACTGATGTGGTAACACTTCCTGTTAAAACAAATGTATATCCTAATCCTGTTGTTGATGTGTTGCATATTTCAACTGATTATCCTGTAACTGAAATCGCTCTGACCGACTTAAATGGAAGAGTTATTAAAAGAATAGAAGTTGACAAGTTTACTAGTGGAAATAGCATCCCAATGGAGGACCTTGCACCCGGAATGTATATCGTAAAATTAACACAAGGTGAAGTTTTAGATATTATTAAAGTCATTAAGACACGATAAATCTTAATTCAGAGTGATATATTATCTGAAATAAAAAAAGGAGCCGAAGCTCCTTTCTTTAATAATACAACCCCCCGGCCATATTAGTATTTTCACTTGGTTGTGTATACAATTGCAAGCAATTCACCGGATTTGCCTGGTTTTACACCTACATTACTAACAATTTCATTATTTTTTTCAAGGTTACCCATAACAGTTACCTTAATGTTTCCGCAATTACAATCGGCAATTTCCATAGCAGAATCATTTGACTCCCAAACCGCGTAATTTTCAGAAGTAAATCCTAGAAAATTGTATACGTTTCTCCGTCTTAATGCTAAAGTGTTAAAGTAATCAACTGCATATTTAATCTTTTCCTGAGTAGAAACAGTTGTATACTTAACATTAATTCCTTGCTCATTAAAATCATAAACATGAGCAACGTTATCTTTGTTTTTATCTTTTGAATTCTCACAATAATAAACAAGACGACCAGGAACTGATTGCTTAACCCAATATTCGGTTGTACTTACATTATTATATTTAGCGTACTCCATAATTATCAGAGTACTATCAAGACCTAACATAAGCCCGGGAGACTTTAATTTCTCCTGTGCATTTACCTGTGTAATTGCTAAAATGAGTAGAAATACTATAAATGGCTTTTTCATGGGGGGTTTGAATTGATAGTAGCAAAAATAGACCAATCAACACCCTCAAACAATTCGTTAAATTACTTATTTTTGCAAGAGAAAGTGTCTGAAAAATAAGTATTTATACGTATTTTACACTATCAAAGTTTTGTTATAGTGAACGCATACTTTTGTTGCTGATTCTTGCCTTACTTAGGTGTAATTTGTAAACAAGCATGTATTGATTTTAGATCCCGCAAACTATTAGTCATTACCAATAAATTATCACCCGGTTTTATTATTGTGTTACCATTGGGGGTGATATATTGCTTATTTCTTTCAATCATTACAATTAAAGCATTTCTTGGAAATCCCAACTCCACAATTCTCTTATTTGCCTGTGGACAGTCTGCGGGAATTGATACTTCCACTAACTCATTCTTAAATCCCTCAGTCATTTCAAGCTCCAACGGATAACGTCGTGCAGCTTCTACCCTTTTATCCAGCCTAAGCCATTTTGCTATAGTCATGAGTGTAGTACCCTGAAGCGCAACAGATGTAATAACAACAAAGAAAATGATGTTAAAAATAAGCATTGAAGATTCAAGTCCCGCTGTTACAGGTATGGTTGCAAATATAATCGGCACAGCCCCTCTTAATCCTACCCACGAAATGAATAGTTTCTCCCGGAACTTCATTCTAAATGGAATCAAACTCACAAAAACCCCAACAGGTCTTGCAACAAATATTAATACCAATGAGACAAGCATTCCAATTCCTATGACTGGGACAACTTCTCTTGGATTAACCAGGAATCCTAAAGCAATGAACATCACAATCTGCATCAGCCATGCTTGCCCGTCATAAAACTTTGTGAGACTTCTCTTGTGAATAAAGCTACTATTCCCCAGTATAACGCCTACAACATATACAGTAAGAAATCCGTTACCAAATGAATAAGCACTAAATGCAAAGGAAAACAAAACCACTGCCATTATTAACACAGGATATAGACCGTCATAATCAAGTTTTATTTTATTGATTATCCATACTGCAATCTTTCCAAAGATGTAACCATATCCAAAACCCAGTGACATTTGTATAACGAATTGCAGCGCAATTTGCCATACACCGATAGTTTCGTTTAATGCCAGCTGAACAAATGAAATAGTTAAGAAGTAAGCCATTGGATCATTACTTCCTGACTCCAGTTCAAGAAGTGGTCTAAGTCTGCCCCTTAATCCGATACCCTTTGATCGTAATATTGAAAAGACAGCTGCAGCATCTGTTGAAGATATTATTGAGCCTAGCAGTAAGCCTTCAATTAATGAAAAATCAGTAAACTTCCAAACAAACAGGCCTGTGACGCCTGCCGTTAGAAACACACCTAATGATGCCAGTGAAACACCTTTCCACATCACGGGAGCAACACTTTCCATCTTTGTATCCAATCCTCCGGAGAACAAAATGAAAATCAATGCAACCGTTCCAATCTTCATTATAGCTTCGAAATCACTGAAAGGAATTCCTAAAATACCATCGACTCCAACCAGCATACCAATAACTAAGAAGATAATAAGTGATGGTACTCCTAATCGACCGCTGGTTTTACTTGCCAGGATACTAAGGAATAAAAGAATGGATGTAAGTAGTATTAGGTTCTCGATTGTGAAATCCTGCATCAACTTATAAACTATTTTGTAACAAGAAAGTTACTAAAGTTTGAGTAAAACTATTAACTTAGCCCTAAATAGCTAATTATAACGTAAATATAACAACAATGAAAAATATTCTCCTACTATGTGCCTTATCTGTGGCAGTTTTTGCTTGCAAAGGCACGAACACTAAACCAGAATCCGAATCCGAAGAAGTTGCCATTAACACTGCTGCAGTGAAGACTATTCACCTGAATGTATCAGGTATGACATGTGAGGGCTGCGAAAATACCATTGAAACCTCACTTGCTAAACTGGATGGTGTAGTAACAGTAGAAGCCCTCCATAAAGAAGGAGTAGCAAACATTTCATACGACACAACAAAAGTAAATGTTGAGGTACTTAGTCAAACAATCAACAGCTTGGGGTATAAAGCAGTTAATTAAGCTACTATTGTCTAAAGATCAGGATCGTTCTTTATTTGCTTATCAAACTTTTTTAATAAAAACACTGAAATGTAATAGCTTAGTATTATAATGGCTGGCCATGATAATAACCATAATATTTTATCCCAATACATGATATTTTCTTGTTTTAATTACTTTATTATTGATACTGTTACATTGGCTAATATACATGTGAACTATCATCATTCAAATCAGCTTCAGTCATCTTCTTTTTGTTCATTGAACTCCATGCCCACCATATATAAGCAATAACAACAGGGACAAATAATGATACATAACTCATCGCAGTCAGCGTGTAGTGGCTTGATGAACTATTTTCAATGTGAATGGAATGCTGCAGGTTAAAAGTTGATGGATAATAAGCCGTGTTGTTTAATCCGGCAATCAGGAATAGTGCTAATACTGTCATTACTGTCCCCTCTCCGGTAAACCAAATCGCATTTGGCTTATTCAATAACATAAACTTAACTAAACCGGCTAATACAAGGACTACTCCTGAGAGAAACAAGATTCCCACTATTGGCATTTCAATAAGATTATTAAAATACTTGAATTTTTCCATATAAACCCGGCCTGTTACAGGATCATAAGCAAACCCATCTTTCAAGAATAGTGCTATGACAAAAGCAAGGAAAAATACCAGAAACGGGACTGCATTGTACCACATTTGCTTTTTGGCTCTTTCTGCAATAGCATTATTACTAACTGTCTTCACAATAAATAAGATACCAAGCACTCTGGCCAGAAAAAATACAGTTAAACCTAGTGCCACATTATGCCAGTTAAGTACAGCCTCCAAACCGTGCCATGGTGTTTCCCATCTGGAAATTGCAGAATCATAAATTACTGAAATATTACTTTTATCCACTGAAAATAAGCTGCCATTGAAAAATGTACCAACAGCAGTTCCTAACAGGACTGTACCAAGAGCACCATTTATGTATAGCATTATTTCAAAAGTCTTTTGCCCAAAAACATTACCCGGCTTTCTGCGATATTCATATGAAACTGCCTGAACAACAAAAGCTAACAATATTGCCATCCATACCCAGTATGCACCACCAAAGCTGGTTGAATAAAACAGAGGGAAGGAAGCGAAGAAAGCCCCGCCAAATGTTACAAGCGTTGTAAAAGTCAACTCCCATTTATGCCCCAGAATATTAACTATAAGATTTCTTTCAACTTCTGTTTTGCCAAGAGAGTATATAAGTGTTTGTCCGCCTTGTACAAATAAAAGAAAGACAAGAGATGCGCCAAGTATTGAAATAATTACCCACCAATACTGTTGAAGTGCTAAATGACTTAAAGTTTCAAACATATTTTGTCCTCCTTAATTATTTAAATAATCCTTCTCTGTTAAAACAGGCTTTTCTTCCTTCATTGTTGCAGCTAAAGCATCGTCAGGTGAAACAGGTTTTGGGCCCGACTTAATAGCTTTAAACATTATGCTTAGCTCAGCGATCAATAATGATGTTAAAATTATAGCAAATAAAATAAAAGTAGTAACAACTGCACCTGAATCAAGCTTTGAAACCGCTGTCATTGTTGGCATTAAGTCCTGAATAACCCAAGGTTGCCTTCCCATCTCTGCAGTAACCCATCCTGACTGAGAAGCAATATATGCCAGAGGAATATTTATAATAGCAAAACGCAGCCAGAATTTAGAACCTGCAAGCCTGTTCTTATACACCAGTAATAGAATTATTGCAAAGAAAACCAGAAACCAACCTCCAAGGGCAACCATAATATGGAAACTATAGAATGTCATTGGCATGCTAGGGGCTAACTTATTTGGATTATCAATAAAGTATCCATATCCGAAATATTGAAAGTTCTCATCGAGAATTGCCTTAGCCTCATTTAGTTTGGCAACATTTCCTGCTTCTTTAGCAAGCTTATATTCAGCCAGTGCATCAATTGCAAGTTTACCTCTTGATATTTTTTCAGCAGAGGACATAATTCCCTTCTCAGGGTTTCCTTCCATTAAATCCTTAACCCCCGGAACAAAAGCATTTGGGTCAGAGAAGGCCATATATGACAGCACATTAGGAATCTCAATCTTAAAAGAGAAATCTTTATAATTCTCATATCCCGGATCTTCGGGTGCAGTCGATACAATACCTAAAACAACCAATCCTGCACCATGTTGTCCAACCCTCAATCCTTCCATAGCGGCAAGCTTCATTGGCTGATGTCGGGCAATAACCTTTGCACTATAATCACCCGTAGCTACAGTCATTAAAGAAGTAATGAGACCAAAGACAGCAGCTATGACAATACTTCTTTTAGCGAAAACAATATGTCTCTTCTTAAGCAAAAACCACGAACTTATTCCAATTACAACGAGAGCTGCCAATAAATACGATGACATTATGGTGTGTGTAAACTTTGAAACTGCCATTGGTGATAAAAGCACATCCCAGAAATTAACCATTTCATTACGGGCTGTATCCGGATTGAACTGCATACCTACAGGCAATTGCATCCATGCATTTGCAACCAAAATCCATAATGCTGATAAACTAGCCCCAAATGCAACCAGCCATGTTGATACGAGGTGCATCTTTTTGCTTACTTTCTTCCAACCAAAAAACATAATAGCAATAAAAGTAGATTCAAGGAAGAAAGCCATTATGCCTTCAATCGCAAGAGGTGCCCCAAAAATATCACCTACGAACCAGGAATAGTTTGACCAGTTTGTACCAAATTCAAATTCAAGGATTATCCCTGTTGCTACACCAATGGCGAAGTTAATGCCAAATATTGTCATCCAAAACTTCGTAATCCTTTTCCACTGCGGATCACCTGTCTTAACATAAATTGATTCCATAATGGCAACCAGGAATCCAAGACCAAGAGTTAAGGGAACAAAAATCCAGTGGTACATGGCCGTAAGGGCAAACTGCCCACGTGACCAATCGATTAATGAATAGTCAAATGTCTCAATCATTACTGTCTATTTGGTTTTGTTAAATTTTCAATAACATGATTACTCCGCTCTTCGTCAGTCTTAAAATTTGAATTAAGATAGTTGGGAAAAAAGAAAAGTTTCAGGATGGCAAACATTATAAAAAGCTTAATAATGATAATAGCCCAAAGGGTTTTACCAATGGTCATACTTTTAAACCCCTCATAATAAAACAAATAGATCCGTCTCAATATGTTCATAGTTTTCAATATAAGCTTCAGTCCAAATATATGCATATTGTTTCATTTGTTACGTATGCAGAAGAAAAAATTTTTACTTTTGTTAACACATTCAACAACACATACCAATAATGAAAAATATTACTAAAGTACTACTGTTCATTGCTTTTTTGCTATTCTGGGGACCCGCTTTCAACCAGGAAGTCATCAAGGACTATAAATCTTATCCTTATTGGATTGAAATGATGCAGGATCCAAATGCAAACTTCTTCGAAACACAAAAAGCTTTTTACCAATATTGGGAAGGCAAAGAAATAACCAAAGGGAGTGGTTATAAACCATTCAAGAGATGGGAATACTGGATGGAACGCCAGATAAAACCTGATGGTACCAAACCTTCTACACACCGTAATATTGAAGCACTCAATTCCGTAACAAAGAGCAACCTCAGCACTACCGAAGGTGAATGGTTGCCTTTAGGCCCATTCACTGTTCCATCTGGATATAATGGTTACCGTGGATTAGGACGGGTAAATGGAATAGCTTTCCATCCTACCAATGCAGACATGATTTTTGTAGGAGCTCCATCAGGTGGTCTGTGGGTCACTGAGGATGGAGGAAACACATGGACTACGCATACTGACGTGCTGTCAACTCTGGGAGTTTCTGATGTTCTGGTAGATCACACAAATCCCAGTGTTATATATATAGGAACCGGCGACCGCGATGCAGGTGACGCTCCGGGATTAGGAGTATGGAAGAGTATTGACGGAGGAGTAACATTCCAACCCAGCAATATTGGAATGGAAACAAGCACCGTAAGCAAGTTAATTATGCACCCTGATGATAATCAGATTATTCTTGCAGCTACCGGTGGTGGTGTATACCGAAGTACAGATGCAGGTGCCAGTTGGTCGCGCAACGTCAATGGAAATTTTAAAGATCTGGTATTTAAACCGGGCGATCCTGATGTTGTTTATGCTGCAACAGGTGGAAACTTCTTCAAATCAACCGACAATGGAGTATCATTTATACAAATTAGCAATGGTCTTCCCGGAGGTAGCAGGGCAGCATTAGGTGTATCACCGGCAAATCCCGAAATAGTTTATTTCCTCATTACCAACTCTGAATCTTTCAAGGGTATTTATCGTTCAGAAGATAGTGGTGAGTCATTCACAACAAGATCAACATATCCTAATATTATGAGTTGGGACTGTGAAGGTGGTGATGGAGGGCAAGCCTGGTACGACCTCGATATATCAGTAGATCCCACAAATGAAAATATAATCCATGCCGGCGGTGTAAATTGCTTCAAATCATCAGATGGTGGGCTAACCTGGCAAATTAACTCTCATTGGTATGGTGGATGTGGTGTCCCATCTGTTCATGCTGATCTCCATGTGCTAGAGTATAATCCGGTTAACAATCGCCTCTATGCAGGTAATGATGGTGGTATTTATTGGACAGACAACGGAGGAACATCCTGGACAGAGATAAGTAATGGAATGGTTATAAGTCAAGCTTATAAAATAGGACAAAGTGCTACTAATCGTGATTATGTTATTAATGGTTATCAGGATAATGGATCTTCCACATATATTGGAGATGAATGGGTAAACGTAGGTGGAGGAGACGGAATGGAATGTGCATTTGATCCAACGGATGACAGATATAGCTATTCAACAATATATTACGGAAGTATTGACAGACATTTCAATCATAACTATGACGGTCAGATTGCCGGTAGTGGAGTAAATGGTATTACTGAAAGCGGTGGATGGGTAACCCCTTTCCTCATTGATCCATTTGATGGTAATATCATGTATATTGGATACAAAAATATCTGGCGTAGTAAAAACGTACGAGCCAATAATACCAATAGCGTCCAATGGTCAAAAATATCAGATCAAAATGTTAGTGACTTTGACCAAATGGCCATTTCCTATTCCAATTCGAATATTCTTTATGCAAGTGATGGAAGTAAGCTTTTCAGAACTGATAACGCTAAAGATGAAACCGTTAACTGGACTACACTTACTAACCTGCTACCATCAGGGCAATCCATTACTGCTATTGAAGCAAGTCCTGTTGATGAAAACACAGTTTATATAGTTCAACAGAACAAGGTTTTCAAATCAACCAACAAAGGGGTATCATGGACTGAATTAACAGGGTCATTGCCTGATGTAGCAATGAATACAATCAGGTATTATCGGAATAGTCAGGAAGGATTATATCTGGGCACTGATATTGGAGTCTTCTACCGTGATTCGTTCACTGAAGACTGGATCCAGTATTCTGACGGATTGCCAACTGCTATAAGAATTACTGAACTTGAAATATATTATGATGAGGAAAACGCTCAAAATGATGTCATCAGAGCCGGATCATATGGCAGAGGTCTTTGGGAATCATCACTAAGAATTACTCCTCCAACTGCTAACTTTTCCGCAAACCAGGTTTTAGTACCTGTGGGATGCCCTGTTGATTTTGTAGATTATTCTCAAGGGGTACCTTACTCATGGAACTGGCAGTTTGAAGGTGGTACTCCGGCTACTTCCACTGATGCAAATCCTCAGGGAATTGTATGGAATACACCCGGAACTTATGATGTTACACTTACAGTAACCAATTCAATGGGGAATAATACTATAATTAAAGAAAACTTTATTGAAGTAAGCAATTCCTTATTACCAGATGCATCATTTACTTCTGACAATCACTCATTCTGTACCGGAGAAACAGCAATAGTAAGATTTACCGATCAAACCACCTATTGTCCGGTTTCATGGTTATGGTCTTTTGAACCTGCAAATGTTACATTCCTCGAAGGAACCACAGCTAATTCACAGAATCCTGTTGTCCAGATTAACGGAGACCAACATATAACAGTAACATTAACAGCCACAAATTCCAATGGAAGTTCATCGTACGTTAAAGAGGATTATATCGCTATTGGCGGACAAACATTACCATTTACTGAACAATGGGATGTTCCTAACATGAGTGCCAGTGGATGGCAGGTTGTTAATCCTGACAACGCAGTAACATGGGACATTTATACTGTCAGTATTGATGGTGTTCCTACAAATACAGCCAGGATGAACTTTTTTAATTACAATGTTGCACCAGGCAGACGTGACCAATTAATAAGTCCGGCAATAACACTGGAGAATATGCCATCAGCTCTATTGTCATTCAATTACTCATACATCAGAAGATATGCAGGAATTACTGATTCTTTATTAGTCTGGATTTCAACTGACTGTGGAACAACATGGGAAAAAGTTGCGCAATATGGAGAAGATGGAAACGGTATATTTGAAACGGCACCCGTTTCATTATCAGAGTACATTCCAACATCTTCCGATGACTGGTGTGATGGTAACGGTAATCCTGAATGCAAAGTAATTGACCTTGCACAATGGTTAGGTCACTCAAATGTGAAAATAATGTTTGAAACAGTTCACCGCCGGGGAAATAATCTGTTTATTGATGATATCGTTGTTAGTCCCTCAATAAATGCTGATCAGAATCCTATTCCTTCAAAGGAATTAATAGTCTATCCAAATCCTGGCAACAATATATTCCTGATTACAACTTCAAAGGATATTAAAAATGCCGAGATACAGATATTTACATCGACCGGCAAACTAGTTTATCAACAAAAGTTGGGCAATGGTAATGAATGGCAGATTAAGACCGGAGAATTACCTTCAGGATTATATCTACTAAAAATAAGGAGCAATAAAGCGACTTTTGATGAAAAGTTAATTGTTAAATAAGAATTAAGTTTTTAAAGAAAAAGCCGGCAAAATTGCCGGCTTTCTTTTTAATTTTACTCTCCTTAAAAAATATTGGCTGAATAAATACCAAAGCAATGCAATTGTACTATTACGAAGAAGGAAATCTCTGGGTGCAATACTCTTCGGAGAACCGAATAATTTCACTTTCTGGAGATGAAGGAGCACATCTAAAGGTTATGAGACTAAAACAAGGGGAATTTATTCATATTACTGATGGATTGGGCAATCTCTGTAAAGCAAAGATTCTTGATGCGAGTAATAAAAAAACAAATGCAGTTGAATTAATCGATATTACCAGTTCACAACCATCAAATTACAGAGTTCATATTGCTGTAGCTCCAACAAAAAACATTGCCCGTTTTGAGTGGTTTCTGGAAAAAGCAACTGAATTTGGTATTAATGAGATTACACCTTTTTACAGTGAGCATTCTGAAAGAATAAAACTCAGACCCGACAGGCTTAACAAGATCCTTGTATCGGCGATGAAACAATCACTCAAAACCTATCTACCTGTATTACATGAGCCAACAAGCCTCGAAGCTCTGATCAATAAGGTTTCTTCAGGCAATGAGAACAAGTTTATAGCATGGCTTGACCGGGAAGGTCAGCAAAAGCACCTTCTTTCTGTTTGTCCCCAAGGTTCATCAGTCATAGTATTAATCGGTCCTGAAGGAGACTTTAACTCAAGAGAAATAGAACTGGCAAGAGCAAAAGGGTTTCTACCTGTTCATCTGGGAAAATCCCGACTCCGGACTGAAACAGCGGCTCTGGCTGCTTGTTTAATTGTTAATCTTGCCAACGAATCATAAATTTTGCATTTGATATGACAAAGAAAATTCTCATAGTCGTAATAATTATAACCGGGTTATTCATCCAGGGAAAGCAATCAACGAATAGCAGTTCTGAAAAAGGTTCTATTCAGATAGCATTACTAAAATACAGAGGTGGTGGTGACTGGTATGCGAATCCTACATCATTATCTAACCTTATCGCATTCTGCAACAAGAACCTCCGCACTAACATAAATTCAGAGTACGCAACCATTGAAGCAAGTGATCCGGCAATTTTCAATTACCCGTTTATACATGTAACCGGGCATGGTAATATTGTATTCGACCAACAGGAAGCAAACAACCTTCGTAATTACATGTTAGCAGGAGGATTTCTCCACATTGACGACAACTATGGCCTTGATGAATTCATCAGACCTCAAATGAAAAAAGTGTTTCCTGAATTAGAGTTTGTCGAATTGCCGTTCTCACATCCAGTTTATCATCAAAAGTTTTCTTTCCCCAACGGATTGCCAAAAATTCATGAACATGACAACAAACCACCACAGGGATTTGGACTAATAAAAGACGGTAGACTCCTATGCTTCTACACTTATGAAACCGATCTGGGGGATGGATGGGAAGACAAAGCTGTTCATAATGACTCTGAACAAAACAGGTTGAAGGCATTGCAAATGGGAGCAAACCTCATTCAATATGCTTTTACCAAATAATTAAAACTGAAAAGGCTGTCGATTTAAGACAGCCTGTTTTAATGTAAGCTTAATTTGTAAAATTATAATTGCTTAACTTTTGTAGCATTCAGGCCCTTACGACCTTCTTCGAGATCATAAGAAACACTATCACCTTCACTAATCTGATCTATAAGATTAGTAATGTGCACAAAATACTCCTTGTTGGAATCATCATCAGCGATAAAACCGTAACCTTTTGATTCATTAAAGAATTTTACTTTTCCTGTTTTCATTTTCTAAATATAATATTGACAATTAAGGTGTCCTGAACACCAATTTTACAAGAAACTATGAAACCTTGCTAATTGTTCATTAATAGTTTCTCTGATAATGCAAAAAAAGGCTGTCTGTTCAGACAGCCTAAAAGTATAACGTTTATAACTACTGTGTTCGTTATGCAAGTTTAACTTTTACAGCATTTAAGCCTTTTTTTCCTTCTTGTAATTCATAAGTCACAGAATCACCTTCGTTGATACGATCGATTAAACCTGTTGCATGAACGAAATATTCCTTACCACTTTCGTCGTCAAGAATAAATCCGTAACCTTTTGATTCATTGAAGAACTTAACTTTTCCTGTTTTCATAATCAATTAAAAAATTAAAAATAAGCGCAAATATAATTACTTTATCTTGATAACAGTCGATATCATCAAAAGTTTTCTAAAAATATTTTCATTTCAAAGAGTCTATCTGTTGTTTTAGTATAGCTATTTTTGATTCAGCGTCTGCTTTCTTCTTCTGCTCTACCTCAATAACCTCAGGCTTTGCATTAGCCATAAACCTTTCATTACCAAGCTTTTTCATAACGGATGACAGAAATCCTTCAGTATATTCAAGCTCCGTTTTCAGCTTCTCCAGTTCAGCCAAATAGTCAATTTTTTCACCCAATGGAATGAAATATTCAATTGATTCTACGATGAAACCTGCCGAAGAGTTTGGTTTTTCCGTAACAAATTTCAAAGAATCAATATTACACAGCTTAATAATCAAGCTGTCAAATGTATGAGATACTTTACCCTCAATATCTATAACATACAATTCAATTGCATCCTTCTGAGGAATTCCCTTTGATTTTCTAATGTTCCGTATTTCTTGAATAACCTGTGATGCTGATTTAAACTCATCAAGTATTCCTGTGTTTACATGTTCAATCTCAGGTAATAATGAAATCATAATACTCTCACCCTTATTTCTTTCATTAAGTCTTTGCCAAATTTCTTCTGTAATGAAAGGCATAAAGGGATGTAAAATCTTCATTAAACGGTCAAAAAATCCGGTAACCTGGTATATTGTTTCAGGATCAATTGGTTGTTGATAAGCCGGTTTAATCATTTCAAGATACCATGAGCAGAAATCATCCCAAATGAGTTTATAAGTGCTCATCAACGCATCTGAGAGTTTATATCTTTCAAAATAGTCTTCAATTTCACTCAGTGACTCATTCAAACGAGACTCAAACCACTGGGTTGCTACAGATGCGTACTCAGGTTGAGTTAAAGAACTGTCAACAGTCCACCCCTTAACAAGTCGCAACGCATTCCATATTTTATTACTGAAGTTCCTACCCTGTTCACACAGACTTTCATCAAATGGCAAGTCATTTCCGGCAGGAGAAGCAAGCAACATACCAACTCTAACACCATCTGCACCGTGCTTTGCAATCAGGTCAAGAGGATCAGGTGAATTGCCCAACGACTTCGACATCTTCCTTCCAAGCTTATCTCTTACAATACCCGTTAAATAAACATTTTTAAACGGAATATCCTTTTGATATTCCAATCCGGCCATAATCATACGGGCAACCCAAAAGAACAAAATTTCGGGCGCTGTTATCAGGTCATTCGTCGGGTAATAATACTTTATATCGGGATTTTCAGGATTACGTATGCCATCAAAAACAGATATAGGCCATAACCACGATGAAAACCAGGTATCAAGAACATCTTCATCCTGACGAAGGTCATCTGCCTTCAGCAATGAGTTACCACTTAAAGCTCTGGCTTCCTCAACAGCCTTCTCAATTGACTTAGCGACCACAAACCTTCCATCGGGTAAATAATATGCCGGTATACGTTGTCCCCACCATAATTGGCGGCTTATGCACCAGTCACGTACATTTTCCATCCAATGCCGGTATGTGTTCTTAAACTTTTCAGGATGGAATCTTATAGTATCATCCATAACCACTTCCAATGCCTTAGGTGCCATCTGATCCATTTTCATGAACCATTGCATAGAAAGTTTAGGCTCAATCACCTCATCTGTCCTCTCTGACCTGCCTACATTATTAACATAATCCTCAACCTTAACTACATAACCTCCTGTCTCTAAATCCTTCATTATCAATTTACGGACATCGAAACGATCCTTACCAATATACAACTGAGCTTTCTCACTCATTGTGCCGTTATCGTTAAAGATGTCTATTGATTCAAGATTGTGCTTTATGCCAATATTATAATCGTTAATATCATGTGCAGGAGTTATCTTAAGACAGCCTGTCCCAAATTCCCTGTCAACATACTCATCCTCAATAAGAGGAATAGATCTGTTAATTAAAGGCACCAGAACTCTCTTTCCTTTCAGGTTATGGTATCTTGCATCTTCAGGATGGAAACAAACAGCAGTATCACCGAGAATAGTTTCAGGGCGGGTTGTTGCAATAGTAACCCATTTATCATGTTCACCTTCTACCGGATAACGTAAATAATAAAGTTTTGAATTTTCTTCTTTATAAATAACCTCTTCGTCCGACAAAGCCGTGAGAGCTTTAGGATCCCAGTTTACCATTCTGACACCTCTGTATATCAGACCTTTCTTATAAAGGTCAATAAAAACGTCGATAACAGATTCATACATAGCGGGGTCCATGGTAAATTTAGTACGGTCCCAATCGCATGAAGCACCAAGCTTTTTAAGTTGCTCCAGAATAATACCACCATGTTTTTCCTTCCACTCCCATGCATGTTTCAAAAACTCCTCTCTGGTTAAAGAAGTCTTTTCAATACCTTGCTCCTTAAGTTTGCCAACTACCTTAGCTTCAGTTGCAATAGAAGCATGATCAGTACCCGGTAACCAACAAGCATTTTTGCCCTGTATACGAGCACGACGCACAAGAACATCCTGGATTGTATTATTTAGCATGTGTCCCATATGCAATACACCTGTTACGTTTGGTGGAGGAATTACAATTACATATGGTTCCCTTTCATCAGGAACAGAACGGAAAAAGCTATTTTCAAGCCAGTATGAGTACCACTTATCTTCAATGCCTCTTGGATCGTATTTTGCAGGAATTTCCATATTATAAATTAAATTAAGAGGCCAAAATTAGTAAAAACTCAGGCTCTAGCCCAGATTAAATTAGGAACTCAAAAAAAATAAGCAGACATCCTCAAACATTCAAACTTGTGCATTTGTTTCATTTACAACTACTTAGCTAAAACAACTCTAATAAATAAGATATGGAAACAATTGCAAAAGAAATTAAATCTAAAATTAATAGAACTAATCCGGATAAAAATGAAGGATATGTTGCAAGCATGATAGAAGAGCAAACAGCCAGAATTCCCTCAGATGTGTACTTATGGGCAGCATTAGGAGCAATGGGAACTTCTCTCACATTACAATTATTAGGCAGGAATCACACTGCTTTGTTTATAGGACAATGGGCACCATCATTCCTGTTACTTGGCATATACAACAAGTTAGTAAAGCAATTAGGTCATGACTCCGCGGATCGGGAATAAACTATCTTCTTGTTCCCGGTTCTTTGTAAACGACCCCGATTATCTAAAAAGATTTCGGGGTCGTGTTTTTCATTAATCTTGTTCTATCATATACTCATACCTGTAATCAGTTGCAGGATGGAACGTTTCTTTTATCGTTCTGGGGCTGATCCATCGTATCAGGTTAAACTCACCCCCGGCCTTATCATTGGTACCAGAAGCCCTCGAGCCACCAAATGGTTGCAGACCAACAATTGCACCGGTTGGTTTATCATTTATGTAAAAGTTTCCGGCAGCATACTGAAGTTTCTCACAAATAATTGAAGCAGCCACCCGGTCACTGGAAAATACTGCACCCGTTAAACCATATGGTGATGTAGATTCACACAAATCAAGAGTTTGTTCCAATTCTGAGTCCTTATATACATATATAGTAAGAACGGGGCCGAATATCTCCTCAACCATAGTTTTAAAGCGTGGATTTTTAGTGACTGCAATTGTTGGTTCAATAAAATAGCCAACTGAACAATCACCATGCCCTCCGATTATAATTTCAGCTTCATCCGATTTATCAATATACTGAATATACTCCATAACAGTATTGTATGAACTCTGATCAATTACTGCATTGATAAAGTTCATTGGATCGGTAACATCACCAATCCTGACATCTTTCCCCATTTTTATTAATTCCTCTCTAATAGTATCCCATAGAGACTCGGGAACATACATCCGTGATGCAGCTGAGCATTTCTGGCCCTGATATTCAAAAGCTCCTCTGAATGCATTTACAGCAGTAGCTATCGGATCAGCAGTAGGATGAACAAAAATGAAGTTTTTACCACCGGTCTCACCGATTAATCTTGGATAAGAATGGTAGGACGGCAATTTCTTTGACACTTCTCCCCACAGATGATTAAAGGTCTTATTTGAGCCGGTAAAGTGAATGCCTGCAAGAAAAGGTGAAGACATAACTATATTGCCTATTTCAGCACCACTTCCCGGAACAAAATTAATAACTCCCTGAGGTAGCCCTGCCTCAATAAATATTTTCATCAGCAGATAATTGGATAATAATGACGTCGTAGCCGGTTTCCACACAGTTGTATTGCCCATCATTACAGGTGCCATATTCAAATTTGATGCAATCGCAGTAAAGTTGAAAGGGCTTACTGTGAAGACAAATCCTTCCAGCGGCCTAAACTCCATCTTATTCAGTTGGTTATAAGCTGATGAAGGCTGAATACCATATATTTTTGAGGCAAAAGAAGCATTAAACTTAAGAAAATCAATTGTTTCACAAGTATCTATTTCAGCCTGGAATATATTCTTACTCTGCCCAAGCATAACAGCTGCATTCATTAATGCCCTGTATTTCCCGGAAATAAGTTCTGCTACTTTCAAAAGAATCGCTGCCCTGACTGTCCATGAAAGATTTGACCATACTTTATGAGCTTGAAGAGCAGCTTCTATTGCAAGGTTAACCTCTGTTTCTGAAGCTTTATGATAAGTAGCCAGAATGTGAGAGTGCCTTGTTGGCATAACTACTTTACCGGTATTGTTTGTCCTTACCTCCTTACCTCCAATGATCAAAGGAATGTCGATTGTGTTATCAAGGAGGTTTTTAAGTTCCACGTCCAGCTTTAGCCTCTCCGGACTTCCCGATTTATATGAAAGATTTGGTTCGTTTTGAGGGGCATTAAAGTTGTAAATTGCATTGTTCATGTTAGAATAGGATTAAGATACGTTTTGCACATTATTTCATATCGGTGGCAAATGTACTTAATTTAAACAGCTGTGCAACCCCCTCAGGTGCCATGTAATAACCTTATAGTTATCGACGCAAAATTTTAAATGAACTTTTATTATGCCGTGTGGTGACTTCAATGATGTACGTACCAGCCTTTTGTTCTGAGATATCTATTATGGCCTGCTTTCCCTTCAATTGGTTTTTAGAAATTTCTTTTATAATCCCGCCCTGCAGAGTAAACAGTTTAACAGCGCGTATATCTTCATCTGAAACGATAGTTACTTTATCTGAAGCCGGATTGGGATAAACTTTAATATTGCTCTTATTAGAATTGGTATCAAACACGTGAACACTTAAATCAAAATAATACCACGCACTATCATAAGTAAAATTTTCAGGACTATAAAAATCATAATCCAGCCATCTCTGGCTCTCCAAAATATTAGCCCTGTATGTGTTAGAGTACTTATAGGTGGGAACCCACGAAGTAGTATTCCATTGATAACCATCCTCAGTCAGTATG
Source organism: Bacteroidales bacterium UBA5507 (assembly GCA_002426195.1). GTDB lineage: Bacteria > Bacteroidota > Bacteroidia > Bacteroidales > Lentimicrobiaceae > Lentimicrobium. Next base: position 356,319 of record DIOT01000047.1, read on the forward strand.
TTATTGTAGCTATCAAAACTATATTCATTCAGCTGTGCATTCTCCCACTCATTTTCATTCCAGACTCTGCGGAGACTTCCAATTTTGCGATTTTGTCCGTCATACCATAATGAATCGTAGGTATCATATATGAGCATTAAATCTGCATAATACCCTGTAACTTCGGTTATCAGATTCCCTGACTCGTCATATGTATATGTAGTTAACACACTTGGATACCATTCTTCTCCATTCCAACTTACAATTGTGTCATTAACAAGGTTCATATTAGCATCATACTCATGATTTATGATATAATCCGGAATCCATTGATCTTCTACCATCGAATATGCCAGAGTCGAGTCAAGCCTCCAATCAGGAAGATAGATGTATAGCCATTTGATGGAATTTCCATAAGAGAAAACCGTTTCCTCAAGAATTTCATTGTTCTCACCAAAAATCTTATCATTCCTGACATTAGCAATCCATTGCCCATCAATCATTGACTCCTGAAGGTACAAATTATTATTGCCATTAGTATCGTAGCCCCAACTAATTCTGGAAAATTCGTAAAACACACTACCATTCCACATATCAATGGAGAACCTTACAGGCCGCTTCTCCGTGTCGTAAGCATAGGAATATCTTGTGTTATTAATCCATTCCCCCGAATCATAAAATTGATTAATATATCCTGTTAATAAAGAGTCGGAGTATTCAATATCAGTATCACGGGCTGATAGTGTCAACTCACTGCCATTTTCACAATGATAATAATAAACACTGTCATAAATAGCAGATATCTCATTAATGGTTTTCACAACCACCGTTGAACCTGAAAATCTAAGTTCCTCTTGATTCCTGATTTTTTCAGCATTTCCGGAAGTTTGACTATACGCTGTATGCATTATCAGGAAAACAACCAGAGAAATCAGCCCTTGTAGATTTACTTTCATAATAGAGTGTATAGTTAAATAAGCTAAACGCCTAAAATGAGGATATGTTAATTTTATAAAGCAAATTACTTGCTAAGAGCCTATTAAGATAGTGAATATTAAAATAAAAACCAAGATATCTGGAAATCGGATAAAACCTCCTATTTTCGTAATTTTACAAGTTCGGAGTTTCAGACATGTTAAACAGAATTATATTTCTTCTTTCATTTTTCATCACTATCTGGTATAACAGCTATGCTCAGGAGAGTGGCATTGTTCACTCTATTACAAAAAGCAAAGGACTGTCGAATGGTGCAGTTAATGCAATTTCAGGCGATTCTGAAGGTTATATGTGGTTTGGAACGTGGAATGGATTAAACCGTTACGACGGAAACAAAATCACCAACTTCCTACCGGGTAAGGGTCCTTATTCAATCCACAACCACGTTGTAAGGGAAATATATCCTGCGCAGAACGGATCAATCTGGATGCTTACAAACAAAGGAATTTCGCATTACGACAATGTCAAGAGCCGCTTTTACTCATTCTTTACTGAAGAAAACGAACAGATTAACTATGAAAACGACATATCACTTGCTCATTCCGATAAAGTCGGAACCTTTACTTCAATATCCGGTAATGGCATTTTTAAATTTAATCCCAACTCCAGCACATTTGAAAAGCTCAGGTTTGTCAGCACTTCAACAAGAACTTCACTAACAGTTAAGAGAATACACATCATCGGCGATTCAACATACTGTATAACTTCCAACAACCAGTTATGTAAAATTACTGGCAACCAAATAACAGAAATAATGAAGTTGCCCATCGGGGCAACAATTACCTCGTCACTTGGAACAATTATGAATGGCGAGCCTTATTTGTATATAACTCAAAGAGCGTCTGTTTCCTTACTTATAAATATACACCAAAGAAAAGTTCACCAATTCAGCATTCCAAATGATGTTGTTACATGCTTCGGAAAATCTTTAGATGCCAATAGCATTTGGTTCGGAACAGAAAAAGGTAAAATATACAAACTCCAGACAAAAACAAGAAGCTACTCTGAGCACAAAATGCCTGTTGGTATTCCCAATACTATTGTAACCAGAGTTTTAAGCATTTATGAAAGCAGCCCCGATCTTCTTTGGATTGGAACTGATGGCAATGGAATATATCTGGTCAAGCTCTCTACATTCCCAAACAAAACCCTTTCATCAAAAATGCTTTCTTACCCGATAGTCAGGAGCATTTTGGTCACCTCAACCAAACACATGCTAATTGGGACTAAGGGAGGAGGCATGGACATCTTTAATCCGGAAGGAGAATTCTTAAGAAATATATCAGTAAATAATGGCCTCAGTAACAACTCGGTTTTATCATTCCATGAAATGCCGGATGGTAGAATTATGGTTGGGACAGATGGCTACGGAATCGATATTGTATCAGCCGATTTCAGGAAAGTAATGAACTTCCCACGTGATTTTTTAACACCGGAATTTCAAATACCGGCTTTTGCTTCAGTATATAAAATTCTGGAAACCAAGGATAACCGAATCTACCTGGGCACCAGTGGTTTTGGTGTAATAATGTTAGAATTCGACAAAAAGAAGAACTCCGAACCCATATATTATGAGCAAGTAAAAATAGACAATGGCGCTAATTCCCAAAAACAGATAGTTTATGCACTCGCAGAGGAAAAGCCCGGAATCATCTGGATAGGAACCAGAGGATTTGGTATTTACAGGTACAATTCCATAACAAAAAGAGTTATGGCACAATTTAACAGTAATACACATCCTGATGCAATATTCAGCGACGATATACTGAGTTTACTTACAGACAAGACCGGACGAATAATAGCAGGAACCAGTTGTGGAATCTTCTCATTTACCATTGCCGGCAATGAAAACATATCAGTTTCACCTCTCGATTTGCAGGAAGAACTTTCCAACACTTCATTTCATGCAATTCAGGAAGATAAAACCGGCAATTTATGGGCAAGCAGCAACAAAGGGCTCTCTTTCATCAATACAAGGAATAAAACAATGATTAGCTTCACATCAGGTGATGGCCTTATAAATGAAGAATACAGTGATGGAGCTTCCTTTTATAATAATATGGATGGCGTTCTGTATGTTGGAGGGACTAATGGTGTAGATATGGTTACAACATCCGATATTCAAATTGCATCCTACTTCCCTCCTGTTGCAATTAACGAATTGCTTATAAGAAATTTGCCTGTCGAAATTTCCGATGATGGAGTTTTAAAGCGAAGAATTAATCTGGTGGATGAACTCGTTCTGAACAATAATCAAAATGCGCTTACTTTTAATGTCTCCCCTTTAGTTTTTCATGGTCGTGAACGGCATAAAATATCATACCGATTATTGGGACTTGACGATAATTGGGTACTCAACGCCCCAAACCAATCAATTAATTTCACGAATCTTAATCCGGGTTCTTACACCCTGCAATTAAGGGTTAGTGATGAAAACGGGAATTGGTCGAAAAACATTAAAGAAATTAAACTTGTGATTAATCCACCCTGGTGGAAATCTTTTTGGGCAATTACATTATTCATAATAGTTCTTCTGGGTATACAATATTTGTTCATAAGGCAATACTTGCGAAGGCAGTCGCGAAAGAAAGAAGCCGAACTACAGGAACTTACACTACAGAAAGAAAAGGAGCTGCAGAGTTATAAAATTGAATTTTTCACAAATATCGCGCACGAATTCCGCACTCCATTAACACTGATTTCCTCTCATATCCACATGCTCATGGAAGAGTCTGTGCAGTTTGCAAAGAATCCCGGCCTCATCAAAGTATATAATAACACTTTGAAACTACAGAAACTTGTGCTTGAAATAATGCAATTCAGGAAACTCGAGAAGGGCAAAGAACCGGTAAACGTCTCAATGGTCAGTCCGGTGATGCTTGCACAGGAAGTGATCACAGATCTTGAGCCCCTTGCTGAGCAGAATAATATAAAATGTGAAGTTGTTGGCAGTGATTCTGAAACAACCATTTATACTGATGGAGACAAATATCAGCGGATTTTAACCAACCTTATTTCCAATGCTATTAAATATAATCGTGTTGGAGGATTCGTATCTGTTAAAATAACTTTTGAAGACAAATACTTCATTACTGAAATTAAAGATAGTGGAAAGGGCATAAGTCAGGAATTCAAGAATAAAGTCTTTGAACCATTCGGTGTTTCATCAGCTGAAAAGCGAAATACACTTCCTAACTACAATTCTTCCGGACTTGGATTGGCTGTCACAAAAGGACTTGTTGATCTTCTTAAAGGAAGCATAGCATTTGATAGCGAAATAGAACAAGGCACAACATTCACCATCACACTTCCTTCGTTGCCATCAGAATTAGCTTCTGTTACTGACAATAACACCTTTAATAATACTACCGATGAAGCAGGCAAATTAGATCTGCAGGCTGAACTTGTTTTAAAATCACCCGAATTTCCTAAAAATACTGATATCATAGCCAATGGCGGCAAAGCAAATATTCTGGTTGTAGATGATGATCCGGGAATAATTGAGATGCTGACAGTTATGCTTAGTCCGAAGTATGCCATTTTCACTGCAAACAATGGTGAGCAGGCCATGGAAATTATTAAGAAAAACAATATCAGCCTGGTTGTTTCGGATATTATGATGCCTGTGATGGATGGTATTGAACTGTGTAAAGCTATACGTGATAATTTTGATACCAGCCACCTCCCACTAATACTCCTGACTGCAAAATCAGAAATAGAAGACAGAATAAAAGGACTTCAGGCCGGGGCTGACTCCTATATACCAAAGCCTTTCCACCCTGAACATCTTATTGTTAGAATTGAAAAACTATTAGAGAAACGACAGACTCTGAAAGATAAGTTCGGCAATAAAAATGACACCAACACCCTTATCAATGAAATTCAGGATCCATTCTTTCGCAAACTACTAAATTACATTGATGAAAACATTGATGATGACACTCTGCTTTCTGATAAACTGTGCGAAAGTCTCGGAATCAGTAAATCCTCATTATACAATAAGACCAAACAAGTATTGGGTACAACTCCACATGGTTTGATTAATCAAAGAAGGTTAAGAAAAGCATCTGTGCTACTCGACACAACAAGTCTTAATGTCAGTGAAATAATTGATCAAACAGGATTCAACAGCAGGGCACACTTCTATGAGCTTTTCAACAAGGTTTATGGATGCTCACCAACCGAATATCGTCAAAAAAGTAAAATTTACTAGAAAATCAGAACCTGGCGGACACAATCGGGAATCTGGCAGACATGATTCGGACATTCCAATATTAACTTTGTTAACACCATAAACAAGTTAACATCATGGACATCGCTAAAAGATTTGAACAGAACCCCCTTCTCAGACCAGCTGACCTCCAACCGGGAATAAAAGGAATGGAGATTTTGTGTCTGCTTAATCCGGGTGTTTTCAGATACAATAATAAAATATGGTTATTATTAAGAGTAGCCGAACGCCCTAAACAGATTGAAGGCAAAATCAGCTTCCCTATATATAATGAAAAAGGTGAAATTGAAGTGCTAAGTTTCGACGTTAACGATCCTGACTTAGATGCAACCGATCCCAGAGTTATTAACTATAAAAAGAAGGACTATCTTACCACCCTTTCTTATCTCAGGCTCGTATGCTCAGATGATGGAATCAATTTTTATGAACCTGAAGGATATCCACCCATTTTTGGGAAAGGGGAACTTGAAACTTTTGGCATTGAAGATTGCAGGGTAGCCACAATAGGTAAAGAATTTGTGCTCACTTTCACTGAGGTTTCTGAATTTGGTGTTGGCGTAGGTATGATTAAAACTACCGACTGGAAAAACTTCAGTCGCCAAGGAATGATAATTCCCCCGCACAATAAAGATTGTGCAGTTTTCGAAGAAAAAATTAACGATAAGTATTTTGCGTTCCACCGACCCAGCAGCCCTGAGTTAGGAGGAAATTACATTTGGCTGGCCGAATCACCCGACTTAATACATTGGGGCCGGCACAAATGCATAGCAGTAGTAAGACCGGGAATGTGGGACTCGGTTCGCGTAGGTGCCGGTGGTCCACCTATAAGAACCGAAAAAGGATGGCTCGCAATATATCATGGTGCAAATCAGCATCACAGGTACTGTTTAGGAGCTTTGCTTCTCGATATTAATGACCCCACCAAAGTCCTGGCACGGAGTATTGACCCGATAATGGAACCTGATATGCCATATGAACAGACCGGCTTCTTTGGCAATGTAGTATTTACTAACGGTCATTATGTTGATGGCGACACAATTAATTTTTATTATGGAGCCAGTGATGAAGTAATATGCGGTGCTAAATTCTCAATATCTGAAATACTTGCAACACTGGTTTAACATCATACAGTAACAAAACAAAGCGATTTATATGCCCAACAAATTAACTACCGAGTATAGATTCTTCCTGTCGATGCCGCACAATATGAAAGTGCTGCTTATAACCAATATGTTATATGCACTTGTATTGCCCGTGGTTGAAATCTTCATGGCCGCATATATAATGAGGTTTTTTGACAGTGTAAGTTTTGTTGCAATTTTCCAGGTTTGTATGTATACCGGAATTATCATAACTTCTGTAACAAATGGTTTCCTGCTGAAAAGATTCAAAGTGGCACATTTATATAGCTTCGGAATCCTATTAAGCGGACTTTCAATGGTCGGCATGATGTTTATTAAAGACATAGCTCTACCGGGCCTTATAGTTTCGGGAACTTTAATTGGTGCTGCTTCAGGATTCTTCTGGACAAACAGATACCTGATGGCCTTAACTACCACTGAAGACAGCAACAGAAATTACTTCTTCGGCCTTGAATCGTTCTTCTTTACAATTTCCAATATTGGGGTTCCACTTGCTATTGGTGCATTGCTTGCCTTCATTGACGGTACAAGTTTCCTTGGAATTCAGTTTGATATCTTATCCGGCTACAGGCTGGTCACATTAATAGTATTTGCTATTACAATAGTAGCTTGTGTTGCACTTGCACAAGGCAAATTTGAAAATCCGGTTCAAAAGAACTTCATATATTTCAAGTTTGACAAATTATGGAATAAGCAGATATTTCTCTCAATGCTCAAAGGCCTTGTACAAGGGTTCCTTGTAACAGCTCCTGCAATGCTTATCATGAAATATGTAGGACAAGAGGGCTCATTAGGACTTATACAAAGTATCAGTGGCGGACTTTCGGCAATCATAATTTATCTCCTGGGAAGGTTTGCAAAACCACAGCACAGAATATCAATTTTTGCCGCAGGCATTACTTTATTCCTCATTGGAACCATTGTTAATGGCATAGAACTGTCAATGTTTGGAGTGATGGTATTTGTTCTGTGTAAGGTTTTCTTCCAACCACTGCACGACCTGGCATACTATCCCATAATGATGAAAGTTATTGACGTAGTATCTGCACGGGAAAAACGAAATAACTATGCTTACATTCTCAACCATGAATTTGGATTGTTTACCGGTAGAATTATCGGATTGGCAATTTTTATTTTCCTCGCATTTTATGTTTCTGAAACATTTGCTCTCAGATATGCATTAATTATTGTCGCCGCATTACAGATGCTTTCAATTCCATTGGCGCGTAATATAATGAAGCACTCATACGAAAATAAAAATTCAGATACAGCACTTCAAAGCGAAAAAATATAAGATATGCACTATATCACACACACAATCAGAACCTTACTCCTCGTATCTGTCATTTTATCCGTTTCCTCCTGCAAAAGGAGTCAAAAGATCGCTTTAGAGCAGGAATCGATTGATAGAATAGAGCAAATGCCAAACCTTCCTCAGCCTCTCAAAATAATTGACTGGAAGAAGAAAGCTCTCCAATATGATAGTCTTGTTTTTAACTTCAGCAATACCACTCCATTTGGCCCATTAATCTGGTTAGATAGTGCCGGTCGCAACTTTAACCAGGTAACTTATGGTCTTTATACAGTTATCGGAGATGTACGACAAGGATCGAAAAACTACAACGGTGAATTCCACGAAGCGCTTACTTCCTTTCAATCACTCATAAGTGCAGGCTTGCTGGGCATTGATAAAACAAACCAGGATGGTTTCAACTATGTTAAAATGTCGCAGAACTATTTTAACAGTGCTACAGGATGGAACATCATGATGAATAATACAAATCCCGAAGTTGCTATGGCAGGTGGCGGTTATGGACGCGATTGGTGGTACGATGTTTATCCCAACGTTTTGTATTATGCTGTTGCAGACATATTCCCCGAAGTGGAGAACACAGAATTCATACAACGTTCGATAGCCGAAAAATTCTACAAGGCTGATTCTGTCCTTAAAGGAAACTACGATTACTCTTATTTCGATTATGCACAAATGAAGGGTATGAACAACAACATACCTCAACAACAGGATGCAGCCGGTGGACATTCATGGGTTATGTATTCGGCATGGGAGAAGTTTGGCGATAAAAGATACCTTGAAGGAGCTAAAAGTGCCACTGAGGCACTCCTTAACCAGGAGGAAAGCCGGTTTTATGAAATCCTGCTTCCATTCGGAGCTTATACTGCTGCCCGCCTCAATGCAGAAGAAGGCACCAATTACGATGTAAAAAAGCTTCTTGAATGGACATTCGACGGTTGTCAGTCAAAGGACGGCAGATATGGTTGGGGTGTAATTGCTGAAAAGTGGGGTGATATGGATGTGCATGGTCTTCAGGGTAGTATAACCGATGGAGGCGGATATGGATTCTTCATGAACTCTGTTGCAATGGCCTGGCCATTGGTGCCTATGGTAAAGTACGAACCAAAATTCGCCCGGGCTATTGGAAAATACATGCTCAATGCTGTAAACGCCTCCCGATTGTTCTATCCCGATCAGGTGGCCGATGATCATCAGGTACTTGCAAAAAAGAAAGATATTGTTGACGGAATAATCGGTTACGAAGGAGTTCGAAAAATTGACGATTATAATTATGAAGCATTAAAAGGTAAATCACCTGTATCAACCGGCGACGGTCCTAAATGGGTGACAGGTCAACCTGAAGAATCAGTATTTAGTTTATACAGCACTGCTGTGGCCGGTATTTTTGGGGCAATAGTTACTCCAACAAATATTGAAGGCATTTTACAACTTGATTGTAATATCACCGACTTCTACGGAGAGAATAAGTATCCTCAGTATCTGTTCTATAATCCTTATGATGAGGACAAGGCCATAGAATTCAACACTGAGTCTGCTTCTGACCTTTATGATATCCTCACCCGATCATACATCAGGGAATCATCAAATGGCAAAACGGGCATAACTATCCCGGCAAATAATGCTGTATTGATGGTTGTTCTTCCTGATGGCAGCAAAGTCACATCGGATGGCACACGACTAAAAGTAAACGACATTGTTATATCCTATAAATAAGGTAAAAAAATGAAAAAGCTTCTTTTTCTATTTCTGTTTCCAATCATCTCAGTGTTACCTGCCAGTGCCCAGCAAGCATTACAGGGAACCGTAACTGATGCCGAAACCGGTGAAACACTGATTGGGGTTACTATTATGATTCAAGGCACAACCCAGGGCACCATAACCGACATTTATGGAAAATACCAGTTACAGGTTCAACCGGGTTCAATAATTGAATTCTCCTACGTTGGTTACAAATCCGTTCAGGAAACTGTTGGGAATCGAACCACAATCGATATCTCACTCGCACCCGAGGCCGTTTTAATGGACGAAATTGTAGTGGTTGGATATGGTAGTGCAAAAAAACGAAACGTTTTAGGAGCTGTTACAAAAGTTGACTCTAAGGAACTGACAAGAATCCCGGTTGCCGGTCTCGATCAGGCATTGCAGGGAAGAGCAGCAGGCGTTCAGGTTACACAAAATACCGGGGCACCGGGTGAAGGTGTTTCTGTCCGCATCAGAGGTGCAGGATCAATATCATCAAGCAACAGTCCTCTTTACATTGTTGATGGAATTCCAACAGCCGATGCTCTCAACATTTTATCACCGTCTGATATTGAAAATGTAACAATGCTTAAAGACGCATCAGCAGCAGCTATTTACGGGTCACGTGCTAATAATGGTGTTGTCCTGATAACAACCCGAAAAGGGAAACAAGGTAAGCCAAGAGTGAGTTATAACGGTCAGTTTGGATTTCAAAGAGCAACAAGGCTCACTCCCATGGTAAATACTGCCGATTATATTACTGCATATAATGAAGCTGCAACCAATGATAACAAGTACCTGCCTCCAAGCCTGCAGAGATCACTCATTACAGCTGAGCAAACCACAGGACTTGCAGATGTAAATTATCTTGAAGAATTATTGCAAACTTCTCCCATAACCTCACACGAAATATCAGTATCGGGGGGAAGTGAAAATACCAACTATATTATTTCAGGCTCATTTTTCGATCAGAACGGTATAATCAAAAACACAGGCTACACAAGAGGAACCGCCAGAATAGAAGTAGATTCCAAAGTGAGTAAATGGCTTACCACAGGAATCAGTATGCTTACAGGATTCTCTGATAATGACATTATTGGCAGTTCAGGTGACGGTTTTGGAGGCAATGGAGGCAGCGTGGTCCGATACGCATTCTTCAGGAACCCTGCTATCCCGGTTAAATTCCCTGATGGAAGATTTGTTGACAGACCCGCTGAGTATTTCGGCGCCCAGGTTTATGATTCATATTTCGGCGACGGATACAATCCGGTTGGAATGGCCGAATATAATGACAACAACATAAAAGCCGACAGCTATCTTGCAAAAGCATGGTTTAAAGCACAAATATCAAAAGACATTTCTTTTACTACCAACTACGGAATCGACTACAGAAATGCACAAAGCCGCAGATTCAATCCAACATGGGGTACCGACAACAGGATAAATGCAAGAAACAGCCTGGCTGTATCAAACGAGCGTGTTAACAACTGGACTTTAAACACGGTAGCCAATTACGATAAAACATTTTCCGATAAGCACAATCTTTCAGCTATGCTGGGTTTCGAAGCTATTAAAAATCATGGCAAAACGCTGTATGCAACCGACTCTGACTTTCCCATTGAACAGGAAGAACTCCTGTATATAGGCAATGGTATTGGAATCAAAACCACATCACAAAACGAATGGTCTTCAACTTTAGCTTCCTTCTTTGGCAGAGTAAGTTATGATTTCAACGAAAAATATTATGTTTCAGCAACCCTTCGCCGCGATGGCTCATCAAGGTTTACCGGAAATAATAAGTGGGGCAACTTCTATTCCTTCTCTGCAGGATGGTTAATGAGCCAGGAAGAGTTTCTCAAAGATGTACAATGGATTGAAACACTCAAATTGCGTGCAGGTTATGGAGCTATTGGAAACCAGGAAATTGGACTATATGCATACAGTGATAAAATTTCTCCTTATTTCAATTATCCATTCGGAGGAATTTCAGCAAGTGGATATGCACAAACATCACTTGGAAATGAAAACCTCAAATGGGAAACCAGTTACCAGTACAATGCAGGTGTAGATGCAGAACTTTTGAATGGAGCATTTGCCGTATCAGTTGATTACTTCTACAAAGTAACAGGCGACATGCTTGTGAAAGCACCAAATCCCCCATCTGTTGGGGATGCCGAAGCAGCCTGGATAAACAGCGGCTCAGTGCTCAACACAGGAGTCGAGCTCGAAGCAACCTACCGCAAAGACCTCAAAGACTGGGGGTATTCAATCGGAGGAAACGCTACATTTCTTCACAATGAAGTCTTAGAACTGGATGCAGCCCTGTTCGGCGGCAGAGTTGAAACAGGAATCTATGCCACACGTACCGAAGTAGGACAACCAATCGGAGCATTTTACCTGCTTGAAATGGAAGGAATCTTCCAAAATGAAGCTGATGTGTTATTATCTGCATTCCAGGGAAATAACATAAAACCCGGTGATGTAAAATTCAAGGACCAGAATGGCGACAACCGAATTGATAATAATGACAGGGTATATATGGGAAGCGCAATCCCTAAAATCTTTGCCGGTCTCAACCTGTCTGCCTATTACAGGCAATTTGATCTCGCGCTATTTTTCCAGGGCACATCCGGCAATAAGATTTATGTACAAATTAACCAGGACATTGAAGGTTTTTACAGAGGCTTTGCAGTTACTCAACGATATTTTGATGAACGATGGACAGGTGAGGGAACCTCTGACACCCAACCAAGACCGGCATGGACAGCCAAATCCAATAATGCGCGGCCTTCATCAAGATTTCTTGAGGACGGATCATACCTCAGGCTTAAAAATGTGCAGCTGGGATATACCCTTCCAAAAAAAATACTCAACAACATTGGAATTGGCAATGCAAGATTCTATGTATCGGCAACCAACCTTTTTACGCTCACAAAATATTCCGGATTGGATCCTGAAATGACAGTTAGTGACAACTCACGTGGCGAAGGTGACATTGCCAACGGCATTGATTGGGGAACATATCCTTCCGCAATGACATTTATGGTCGGTGTAAACATTAACTTTTAAAAATCACGGTTATGATAAATATAAAACAAGCCGGCAGGAAAAAAATTAAAGGATTGACCTTCATAGTAGTATCATCCTTTATGCTTTTATCATGTGAAAAATTCCTTACCGAAGACCTCAAGGGAACCTTTTCATCCGATACATTCTACCAGAATGAAAAGCAGGCAATACAAGCAATAAACGGAGTTTACCAGGCAATCTCTTTCAGCGACCCCGACAATAAACTGTGGGTCTTTGGCGACGTTGCATCAGATGACGCAGTAAAAGGAGGAAATCCCGGCGACCAGGCCGAAATCAGTTATATAGATGACTTTACAGCTGACGCGAACAATGGAATTTCAGGAAACTACTGGTCATATGCTTATGAGGCAATCTCCCGTGCCAATAATGTCATTGCCAATGTGCCGGCTATTCAAATGGATGAGGAACTTAAAAACCGGATTATTGGTGAGGCCAAATTTATCAGGGCCTTCATGTACTTTAACCTTGTCAACATCTATGGTGAAGTACCTTTAAAGCTACAACCACAAATTACACAGGAGGCCATTCATGTTCCTTTAAGCAGTGTTGAGACTGTGTATACTCAAATTACAACCGATCTCACTGAAGCATCGGCAGTATTACCGGTTTCCTACGGAACATCAGATATTGGAAGAGCCACTAAAGGAGCTGCCTTTGGAATGCTGGGTAAAGTAAGTTTGTACAGAAATCAATGGAATGATGCAATCAATTGGTTCCATCAGCTTGAAAACCTTGGAATTTACGGACTACTGGATGAATACGGCAACAACTTCAAACTTGAATTTGAAAACAGCGAAGAATCAATATTCGAAATCCAGCACCTTTCGGGACAAACTCCACAGGAAGGCAACGCCCTGAACCAATGGTTTGCCCCGTCGCATGAAAGCGGATACTACTTTAATGCACCAACGCAGGAACTGGTAAATGCATTTGAAAGCACCCAGGATGGTACCATTTTCGATCCACGGCTTGATGCAAGTATTGGACGCGATGGACAGCCATGGTTAAACGGAGAGCCCTTCAGTGCCGGGTGGTCACCAACAGGATTTCTCACAAAAAAGCACCAGCAACCATTATCCGAAATATCAGCCTCTCTTAAAGGAGATGGCGATATCAACTACATCTATATGCGCTATGCCGATGTATTGCTCATGAAAGCAGAGGCTTTCGCAAACACTGGCCAGGCAGATTCTGCATTGTCAAACTTAAATTTAGTACGGCAGCGTGCAAGGAACAGTTTTGAAGGAACACCACCTGCAGATTTACTTCCGGATATAACGGCTACTGACTCATTCACACTGTTGCAGGCAATAAGAAATGAACGAAGAACCGAACTGGCTCAGGAATTCCACCGCTTTTTCGATTTAATGAGATGGGGCAAAGCCATTTCAGAATCAGCACTTGGGGCAAACTTCAACTACGAAACCAACAGATATTTACCAATTCCACAGTCTGAAATTGACCAAAATCAGGCAATTCCCTAATAAATAAATAATTATTAAGTAAACCATGTTTAATCACTAAATCAGTAACAAAAATGAAAAAACTATCAAATTACCGAATCCTTCTGGTCATTATGATGATCATTAGTTCAACCATGGTCTTTGTATCATGTAAAGACGACGACGACGATGATATCCAGGAAGGCGACAAAACAGCACTAAATGCACTTATTGCAGATGCTGAAGCAATTGCCAACTCTGCAACAACTGCCGACTACCCACAAGCTGCCATTGACAATTTCAAGTCAACTCTCAATACAGTAAAGACCTCAGCTGCAGGAGTATTAACACAAGCACAGATTGATAATCTTGTAACTCAGCTTACTGAAGCTATGAACACATTTGAATCACAAGCCTACGGATTTATCGACGAAGACTTGTATCTGACAGCAGGATGGCACTTTGACGAAGGTACGGGTACTACTGCCACTGCATTTTCAACCACTGCACATGTTGCAACATTCAAGAGAGGCAGTGTTGCTGTTCTTGGTGATGCAGCTGAAATGCCGACATGGGTTGATGGAGTAAAAGGAAAAGCAATACATTATAATCAGGGTGCACACCTTGAAGTACCTTATACAACAGCGTTCCTACCTACCAACCTGACTATCTCAGTATGGGTTAAACCTGATGAACTGTATGAAAACAACTATATAATTTCTCAGAACTACTGGCAGGGATACAAATTGCAGACACAAGGTGGTGGAAAGCCATTCTTTACTTACAAGAAAGTTGATGGTGGAATTATTGATGCCGATAATGAAACCGATAACTCTATCAGAGAAGATGAATGGAACCATATCGTTATCACCCTTGATGGTACTACTAAAGAACTTAAGTTCTTTGTTGACGGAACACTTACCAAGACATGGACAGAAGAAACCAAGGGTATCGGACCTTTAACACAAACACTTACCGAACCTGATCCACAACCGTTTATTATTGGATGTGTTGCTACCGATGCAGAACTTGCAGCTAACTTCATGGAATGGACTACAGCCGAAAACCTGGGCTATTTCAAAGGAGTTATCGATGAACTTAAAATTTATAACATTGCACTCAGCGATGGTCAGGTTGCGAAACTTTACAATGATGAGAAGCCATAAAGACTCTGGTTTTGTGTGTTAATATTTGAATTGGGAAGATGATCCGGAGACGCTTTATTACAATAAAGCCATCTGGATCTTTTCTCTTTATTCTGATTACTTCTATTTTACCCTAATCCACCTAAAATGCGAATTAAAGATTATTTCCTCAGGGCATTTCTGATATTTTTTGCAGCAATAATATCATCAGTTGCTTATAGTCAAACAGGTCAAATCAGCATAAGCCGCATTGGCCAGATGCCGAACCTGCCATCTCCGCTAATTATAAAGGATTGGGATGCTGTAACAGAAGCTTATGACAGTTATGTTTTCGACCTTGACAAAACAGGTCAATACCTGCCATTAATAAGAATCGGAAGTCAGGGTCAATTTAACTATCCCGATAACACCCCAATTTTTCTCGACACCTATGTTGGAGGCAATAATCATCTCAATGTGGCAGAAGCAATCAACATAATGCCTGCAATTATCGGGGCGTCATTGATTGGAATTGACAAAAGCAATCAGGACGGACATAACTGGGTTGCAATGACTAAGGATTTTTACAATTCGCGGAACAACCAGAACGTATATCTTAACAACTACTCCACATCATCGGGAGGCGATTGGTGGTACGACCTCATGCCAAATGTTTACTTCTACCAGATGAGATCCATATACCCGGATGGAGTCCCTGAATTCGATGATCAATTCATAACAGTTGCTGAACAGTGGCTTTATTGTGTAAACCAACTCGGTGGCAGTTCAACACCATGGTCAATACCCGACATGAATCACCGCGCATTCAATCTAATCACAGGACAGCCAAACTCCTCTGGAGTTGCTGAACCTGAAAGTGCCGGAACAATTGCGTGGCTTTTGTATAATGCATGGCTTAATACCGGGAACAGAAAATATATCGAAGGAGCACAACAAGCCCTCGATTTTCTGCAGGGATGGCAAACAAATCCATCCTATGAACTCCAGTTGCCCTATGGTACACTCATAGCTGCAAGGATGAATGCAGAAAAAGGGACAAATTATGATATTAACAAAATGCTGAACTGGTGTTTCAATCGCGGACCATTACGGGGTTGGGGTGCCATAGTCGGAAACTGGGGCGGATATGATGTTTCAGGATTAATAGGAGAAGCAAACGACACCGGCAATGATTATGCATTTGTAATGAATGGCTTCCAGCAGGCTGCCGCATTGGCACCATTGCCAAAGTATGATAAAAGATATGCACGGGATATCGCTAAATGGATATTAAACATGGCCAATGCCAGCAGACTATTTTATCGCACTGAATTACCACAGGAAAACCAGGACTCTTATGAGTGGTCTTTAAACAATGATCCTCAAGCGGTTATTCCTCATGAATCAATGAAAGAAGTGTGGCTTGGAAAATCGCCCTTTGCACGTGGTGACGCAATTAATGGAGGATGGGCAGCCACAAACCTCTCTTTATACAGCGGATCAAGCGTGGGATATCTCGCTGCAGTTACTGACCATACCAACATCGACGGAATCCTGCAGATTGATCTGAACAAGACAGACTTTTACGGACAAAATGCACTTGCCTCCTACCTGTATTACAATCCCTATAACATATTACAGCAGGTTAACGTAACACTTCCCGAAGGCACGTGGGGCGTGTACGAAACGCTTACCGAAACCATCTTAACTCCCATGGTTTCCGGTCAGTTGCAATTATCGTTACCTCCGGGTGAAGCCCGACTGATAAGATTATATAATCCGGATGTAACTCCCGTACAGGCAGGTTCTAAACTGATGGCCGGAGATGAAATTCTCGACTTTAATTACCTGTATGATTTCACCGCGCTACCACGGATCAAGGGACTAGCCATTGACCAAAATCCGGTATTGACAAACTCCACATTTATTGCATACTGCACTGCAGAAAATACCCAGCCCGGGACTCAAACACTATACACGTGGTTTATTAATGACACACAGGTTGCAACAGGAACCAACAGCCAGCCATCATTAACTGCCCCTGCAACCGAAGGTATGTTCACACTAAAATGCATGGTATTATCGGGAGGCGTAACAATTGAGGACACACTGCACATTCATGCAGTAAATATTATACCTGTGCCCCCTGTAGTCACAGGAATACAATCAGAAACACCATATACAGCTGCCGGTGGAACCAATATACTAACAGCACTTACAGAACCCGCACCCGGGGAAATCCTGTCATACACATGGGACATAAGCGGTGGCACCCTAACGCAGATTACTGAAAACAGCGTTAGTTGGCAAGCACCCGAAGCAGCAGGCGTCTACTCAGTAGACGTTGTGGTAACCAACCAGGATAACGCTTCAACAACAGTATCGGGGAATCTGCTCGTAAAGGATACCGGCATGGAAATAAAGGACCCGATAATATGGTATCCGTTAGATTATAACGAACAAAACTTTAGCCGGAACGATTTCCATGCTGTAAGACAGGGAGCAACAAAAACCGCAGATGCACGGCTTATTCCCTCCCTTGCGGCCAATTTTACTCAAGGATCCGACATTATATACACGCCAAACAGGCCAGAACTGAACTTTGAAAATGCTGTGGCCATAAGTTGCTGGATAAAATGTGAGCAACTCGGCTCGGAACGATATATAATATCACACGGGTCATACCAACAGAGATACAAACTGTCGGTTACCCCCGAAGGATATATCCGGTGGACAATAAAAACATCCACTGGTATCACTGATCTTGATGGAAGCTTTGTTATTGAACTTGATCGTTACTACCACGTAACGGCAGTCTACACCGGGTACTCAACGGAACTCTATATTGATGGCGTTTTGGATTCATTTGATGAATATTCAGGTATTTTGCAACAAGCCGATAAAAATCTCACTATAGGAAGAGTCGACAATACTGAAACTCTATACTCATGGAGGGGAGCTATTGATGAAGTTAAAATATGGGATACAGAAATATCGCCTCTGCAGATATCGGAATTAAAGAACCAATGGGCCACAGGTTTAGGTGATAAAGAAATAGAAATCTCATCAACCGTATGGCCTAATCCATCAAACGGCAGTTTCAGGATAGAGCTTAGCGATACCCATAAGATTTCAGATTTGAAATTATTCAGTTATACCGGACAAGCCATACCATTTACACAAGAATCATCCTCAGCTAATGGCGGAACAATTAAAATCGTGAATAAGGAATTTTCCGGGATGTGCCTGCTTGTAATCATAACCGGCGACGGCACTGTACTGACAAGCAATGCACTGATAAACAAGTAATGTTCTTTGTTCTTTGTT
>DIOT01000047.1:374836-388555 GCA_002426195.1 Bacteroidales bacterium UBA5507
TGTTCTTTGTTCTTCGTTCTTTGTTCCTGGTTCTTTGTTCTTGGTTCTTTGTTCTTTGTTTTGCATCTGTGAGATGAAAAGGAAAAAAACTTAACTTGTACCAAAAAATGAGACTATGCCGGAAATAATTATTGATCCACGTAAAGCCTTTATTGGTCCCGGTCTTGAAGTAAAAAGAATATTACCATTCCGGTTGAGAAGAATGATTGGTCCCTTCATTTTTATGGATCATGCAGGTCCGATTAACCCTTCCGGAGCACAGGCTTCGAAATTTGATGTCCTACCCCACCCCCACATAGGATTATCAACAGTAACCTACTTATTCAGCGGGAAAGTAACGCACCGCGATAGTCTGGGAGTTGAACAAACCATCACACCGGGCGAAGCAAACTGGATGACTGCCGGCAAAGGCATTTCGCATAGTGAACGATTTGAGGATCCTGAACTATTTAAAGGTGGAGAACTCGAGATGATTCAAACATGGGTAGCACTTCCGGAGAATAAAGAAGAAGCTGAACCTGCATTCAGTAATTACACAATTAACTCACTTCCGGTTATAACCGATAACGGATTATGGATGCGGCTTATTGCAGGAGAAGCATATGGTATGAATAGTCCCGTTGCCGTTGATTCACCACTCTTCTATGTACATGTTGTTGTTGCGGCAGGATCAAGGATCAACCTTCCGGGAGGACACAAAGAAAGGGCCATGTACATTGCCAAAGGTCAGGTTGAAGTTGACCGGTATATTTATTCAGAAGGGCAACTCCTTGTATTTCACAAAAGTGAAGAACCCAATATTCGTGCAATTGAGAATTCCACGATGATGCTTCTGGGTGGTGAACCTTTAGGTGACCGGTATATCTGGTGGAACTTTGTTTCGAGCCGTAAAGAGCGGATTGAACAGGCAAAAGAAGACTGGAAACAGGGACGTATTATCTTACCCCCAAATGACAACCATGAATTTGTACCATTGCCTAAAGACAAGCCCGATTCAAATCCACCGGCACAGGCACTGTCCTGAAAATGAACTCAACAACTGTTTTTGTTGTTGCATTTATAGAAGCAGATAAACGCCATGTCATTTAAAACATTCGTAACTATTCTTATTGCAGTCCATGGCCTCGTTCATTTAATTGGATTCCTGCGGGCTTTTAACCTCATGGAGGGCAAGAATTACCATGTACCTGTATCACGGCTATTGGGATTGGCATGGTTATTAGCCTTCTTTCTTTTCGAAGCAATGGCTTATTTGCTGCTGATTGGCAATAACAACTGGTGGATAATGGGAATAGCTGCAATAATCCTTTCACAATTACTCATCATCCGACATTGGAAAGACGCTATGTTTGGAACAATTCCAAACATTGTAATTATCTATGCAATCATAATTGATTTCGGAATCCGGCAATTAATTTCTCAAACACCGGCCTGATTTAATATTCAACTATATTATAAAACTTATAATTACCATTGCCACGACTACTGATACAAACAACAAAATAAGCTTAAGCTCTGTATTTTTTTTCTTTACCGGTTCCATAACTGATTATTTTGAAGCAAAATTACCGAGCAACCGTTAACCACTTTTTAGAAACTCATTAGAATTCACCCTGCTTAATTCAGCTTAAATATTTTGTTGTAAGTTTGATACACGTTACTCACCAGAACAGGGAATGAATAAAGCAGGTATATTGATTGTAGAAGACGAGAACCGCCTTGCCGATGTCCTCAGGAAACAATTCAATGAAAATGGATTTGTCGTTGACATTGCTTCCGACGGATATGCCGGAAAAGAAATGGCGGCAAACAACCCATACAACCTGATAATACTCGATATAAACCTCCCTTACATCAACGGATATGATTTATGTAAAGAAATAAGAAGCACCAATGTCAACGTCCCTATAATAATGCTTACCGCACTGAGTACACCCGACAATAAAATAACGGCATTTAATGCCGGAGCTGATGATTATGTTACCAAGCCATTTGATTTCAGGGAACTCCTTGCCAGAGTGAATGTATTTTTAAGAAGATCTGAAATATTTTCAGAAGACAGCACCTTACGGATAGCAGACCTGGAACTAAACACGTCAGACAAAACCGTTACCCGTTCAGGAATTAAAATAGACCTTACCGCTAAAGAATATCAGTTACTTGAATTCTTAGTCAGAAACAAAGGAAAAGTACTCTCACGGGAATTTATCATCGAACAGGTATGGGGACTCGACTTTGACCCGGGAACTAATGTAATTGACGTATATGTTAATTATGTCAGGCGTAAAGTTGACAAAGAATTTGAGCCAAAACTCATTCATACCAGGTATGGCTTTGGATTCTATTGCAGCGAAACATTATTATAGGAAATAATTATTCAGCCATATGAATATCAAGCTAAAGCTCTCGCTTCAATTTTCAACAATAGTAATCGCTATACTTATCTTCTTCGCGGGACTCGTTTACTACCTGTCATACCAGACACACATCAACAAATACCGTGAAAATCTCGAAGAATTTGCCAAAAACACGGCAATACTGCTTATTGACGTTGTTGAAGTTGACTCAGTACTGCTAAAAAAAATACACCGCTCCACCATATGGGGGGAACGCGATGAAATAATTCTCACAGACTCTGCTTTCAGGACACTGTACAGTAACAAACTTGAGTACCTGTCGCCCGAAGTCCTGAAAAAGAGGATAACAACATCAACAATCAGCTATTATACATTGGGCGATAAAGATGGGATTTTTTACCGTCATAAATTCAAAAACAGAACCTACTATGTATGTGCTGCAGGATACGACAGAATAAGGCATGTAAACCTGTCGCAACTGCGCGAAACATTATTCTGGAGCATCATATCAAGTGTTATCCTGTCAATATACCTGTCCTATCTGTTTTCACGAAGAGCCATCTCTCCTATTTCACGACTCATAGGCAGCATAAAGAATATAAACTCATTGCGCCTGAATGCCCGGCTCGACGAAGGAAACCGCAAAGATGAGATTGCGCAGCTGGCCATGACATTCAACTCAATGCTTTCTGATCTGGAAGTAGCATTCCGCAACCAGGAAGATTTCATTTCCAATGCATCACATGAATTACGAACGCCATTCAGCGTAATGCTGATAGAATCGGAGTACCTGTTAAGCAAAGAGCGGACAAATGAAGAATACAAAGTACACCTGCAAAGATTAACTGACGACATACGCAAACTGAACCATCTTGTAAACAGTCTGCTTGAACTAGCAAATCTCAATAGGAACAAAGAGCTGATGCTGGTAGAACTGCGCCTTGATGAACTGGTATTTGAATCCATGAAGCAAGTAAAACAGCGATACCCACAGCGAAGGATAGTCTCAAAAATAGAATATCCCGATGACAAAAGCGATTTACTGATAACGGGACACAGCGGACTACTGCATATTGCATTCAGCAACCTGATAGAAAATGCGTGTAAATTCTCCGACAATGACATACTTGTTGACTTCATAATAGCAGAGAAAGAGATACTGGTAACAATATCCGATACGGGCATAGGGATACCCAACGACCAGTTGGAAAAAGTATTCAAAGCATTTGCCCGCGGATCAAACGCCCGATACAAAAGTGGTTTTGGCATAGGGCTATCGCTGGTACACAAGATTTTTGAAATACACCAAGTGCCGTACAATGTTGAAAGCCTTGAGCATGAAGGCACCAGAGTAAGTATGACTTTTAGACGAATCTAGGGGCTCAGCCAGATTCCTTCTAATGCAATTTATTAGTTGAAATTTACTTCAGAGGCTTCCTTGGATATTAATTGAAGATAAAGTGGATATTAGTTTGGAGTTGAGCAGGAGTCGAGAAGGAGTTCAAAAGGTCTTTCAATACTAAATAAGTATTCTAAGAGCGGCTCAACACCTTATCAAGACCTTCTCAACAGTATATTAATATCCACTTTAGCATTACTTTATATCCTCTTTGGTTGTCCGTCCATTTGAGATAATAAGAATTGAAAAACGGCAAACTTTTTTGTCAAGAATCAGAGATAATACAACGATACTATTCCGAATAGAATTACATCTCTCTTCATTTTTAAAGGTCCAATTTATTAATTATAATTTTATAAATTTGATATTTTATTGTGAATTTTCTTGGAGAAGATTAAATTTGTATGATAAACCCAACCATTATGAAAAAAATTCTACTCACTATCACATCTTTGATCTTTGTACTCTCATTGAGTGCCCAAACAACATTTGAAAGATCTTATGACTTCTACAATTCTGCCTTTTCTGACCTTGTTTTCAGTCAGGAGGACGGTTACCTGATGGCAATGGTAGGCCTGAAGGATAAGTACTACCTATCTTTAGTTAAAACAGACCTGAATGGAGATACACTCTGGACTAAAGATTACGACAGAGGAATTGATTATATAACCGATCTTTCCGGAACTAACGATGAGCAAGGTAATATCTACATTGCATGCAATGATTTTGCAAATGAGAATCTTCTGAAACTGGATATGAATGGAAACATACTCTGGGCCAAAAATTATACTACTCTTAAAAGAGAGATGATTGTAAAAAATAACACGCTTTGGATATGCGGAAATGCTTCCCCCCTGGGTAATTACCTCTTTAAAATTGATGCACTGACAGGGGATAGCTTGTGGCGCTCTAATGTATTCAATGTTGATAATATATCAGGATCATCGAGCCATGTCACATCTATTGCAGTAACCGAAAATAATGAAGTAGTTGTTACAGTGAGTTTAGCAAACAGTTTTGATCAGTTTCTCGAACAATCTCAGTTTTTCAAACTTCTCCCTAATTCAAATGATTTAGTAGAATTCTCATTGGATATTACTAATCCGTTTCTCGTGAGAGACACTAAAAATCTCGGTAATGAACTGATAAGTATTGCAAACCCTCCCAGAAACCTCCACAATGTTACCTATTTTATCAGATATACTTCCGATGGAACACTATTAGCTTTCAAGGAAGAGATTTTCGGTTATTCA
Source organism: Bacteroidales bacterium UBA5507 (assembly GCA_002426195.1). Lineage (GTDB taxonomy): Bacteria > Bacteroidota > Bacteroidia > Bacteroidales > Lentimicrobiaceae > Lentimicrobium. Next base: position 379,846 of record DIOT01000047.1, read on the forward strand.
AGTGCAGGCTTGGATAAATGTGTTTTAACTGACGAGAATCAGGTAGTTGCATTGGGAGGTGCTTCAGTGGGTGGTCAACCGGGGCAAGTGATGCTTCATGCTTTTTCTATGAGTGGTGATAGCATTTGGACACAACTTCTTGGCCATTCTGAACAAACCGGATTTGATTTTAAAATTACCGGTGATAAAGGATTTATTATTACGGGGGGTGAGGAATTCCCAACTAATTATAAGCCGTTCCTGATTAAAACTAACTCACTTGGTGAAATAAATTCTATCCTTGAAATGGTTGGGCTCGCTCTGAAGGCTTATCCTAATCCGGCCTCAGGTAATGTAACATTTGAAATTCCAGGTATCCGGTCAGGTACAATCGTAGTTTATAATTCTATTGGTGCAGTATGTTGTGAACTAAAGATCGCAGGTGAAAAAACTGTTTGGAATTGTAATAATTACCAGCCGGGTATCTATGAATACAGCGTTATCAGTGATGGCTCCTTTGTAAGCGGTAAAATTGTAGTCAGATAAACCTGAAGGATTTCATCCTGATTCACATTCTGGTTGTATTGAATATCCTTAAAAGGCTAGACTCAAGGAATGGTATTATCTTAAATTAATAAAGCTTCTGTATTAAGGTACAGAAGCTTTACTGTTTAAACGTGTTTTGTAGCGAGGACGAGACTATTTAATCCCACCGTATGTTCCTGATTATCAATATGTACATGTTGTAATAATGGGGCATTTGTTTGTACTTTTTTGTTACTTTGTAATAATTCTGTAATAATTATTTCAGCTTATTTATAGAACTACCAGTTTTTTCTATAATTCTGCCTCCAGTCTCCCAATCTGTTTATACAGCTCAGCAATTAACAACTCCTTTTCCTGAAGTTGCTTCAACAAAAGTTCATTTTTGGCCTGCAGTTTTAAAGCATTTTTACTCTCCTCTATTGTAGATTTTTCTATTTCTCCCATTTCTCCTGCTCCGGTTAACAACCACCTGGCATTCAGTTCAGGATATAGGTTAAGTATTGTAATTATATGTTTGGTAGGTATTTGGACTACTCCTGTAACCCAATTATTGATAGTTTGCTTAGTTACACCTAATTGAATGCCAAATTCCTGCTGTGTTAGCTTTTTGTTTTTTAGTAAAATCTCAATCGTTTGATTTACTGTCATTTCACTATCCATATTTATATTTTTTTTTAAAATCCTGAGAAAAATTTGTAATATTACTTGTATTGTCCAATAATATTATTGTACTTTTGTAGCAACACTACACTAAAGTAGTATATTTTAAATACTTTATCAATACATAAAAAAATGGACAAAGCAGACTTAAAAAAACTTCAGGACAAGCTGAAAGCTAAATTCCCAATGCGGTACGCTAAAATGATACGGGAAAAATCTGGAAAATCTTATAGTTCAATCTATAAAACTTTCGATGAAAGAGACCCCCTTATCGTAATGGAGGTAGTGGATGCTGCAATTGCAATTCTCAAAGAGTCAATTGAAAAAGATCAAAGCCGGTTGAACAGCTTATCAGAATTATTATGAAAAAATTACCGGCTGGCCTTGAAGGCTCAATCGAAATTTATCGCTCTGAAAAGGTTGTTAGGGCCTTGGTCAATGGTAATCGCATGGATTATCTCGAATTGCCTTCTGTTTTGAGAGAACCTTTCCAAGCTGAATTAATCGGAGGTAAATCTGCAATGAACTGCCTAATGTACGATATGAAAATTATTGATCCCGATCTTCTGGAAGAAAAATTTGTCAGCTGCAGATATGGCGCTTTAGATTCAACCCCCGATCTCACAGGCAGGAAAACTTGTCATGATTTTCCGTGCTGTGATTCACTAAAGGATTGCCCGGGTTTTGACATTGTTTGTAAAATCCCCCCAACCCCTGTAGGCAAATTATCACGCCAGGAATATATCGTAATGAGACTTGTTGCACAAGGAAAGCTTGACAAGGAAATCTCACTGGAGTTATCTATCGAAATCTCTACTGTCAAGACATACCTTGCACGTATCAGAGAAAAATTATGTGTAAACAACAGAATAGAAATTGCTTTTTGGGCAATGAATAAAGGAATTTAAAAACTACCCTCCCCAGGTACATCTAAATAATTAAACCAATATGCAAGACACCGAAGCAACCAAAAAAATTAAAGAGCTCTCAAATAAATTGAGTGAACTCAAATGCCGTATTCGAAAAATTGAAGAAATAATTAAAAATGAGCAAAATGAAAAAGTTGATCCGGCTTTAAAGCTTTTCAGAACCAATTCATTAAGTCATGCCAAATTACAGTTTTCATTCAAGAAAATTGAATTCAACCATTTGGTGGATTCTTACACTCCTGAGGAATTAAAAGATGTTCTAAACTCTATATTCTCTAAGCCATGATGTATGTAGAACAAACCTCAGAAGGTTTCAATATCGTTGGACTTCCTCTTGAAGCTGTATCGGCTTTATGTATTTCTATAAATAATCAAACAGCTAAATCAAATGATGAACAAGTTTCCAAAGAAGAGAAACTCATCTTGAGAAAATTAGCAAGACAATTGGAGGATGAAATAAAAATGCAATTGTGATGGAAAAACCTAAAGTTGGCAATCTTATTTGGATCAACAGAAAGACAAAACAAACAGTGTTTATCAAAAGTGGTTATTTCGCTTTATTGAACAGTATTAAGTCTAAACTCAAACAGGACCCAATTTATTCAGGTGGTGATTTTAAACTCACTTATCAAAATCTCAGCCCTAATCAGTAGTTTTTACTTTTGACGTTCAATTACAAATGCGATACATAGACCAGGATAAACTATACCAGGCCACGGAGTCAGGTCTGACAATATTTGAACATTTTTTCCCTGGAATAGATCTTAGGAATCCCAAGAACTATTTCAAAATCAGAGACACTGAAAAAACAGCTTCAGCACATATATCATGGTATGATAATTTCTGGAGAATCACAGACTTTGGGAATCCTGATGTAACAGGACTTAAAGGAATAGATTTTGTTATCTGGAAGGAAAGCCTAAGTTACTATGAGGCTTTATTGTATATTGAGGATGTAATCCTAAATCGAAAAATAAAGGCCGGCAACTTCTCCAGAGTAAAATTTACCCCTATATATAGTTGCCGAGAAATGCGTCCCGCTGATAAAAAGGGTAAATACAACTTCACTTTTAAGGAGAAACCATCAGCTAAAGATTTAAGCGCATTTGGTAGATATGTCACTGAAGAAGTCCTGGAACATTTTAACTGTAGGGTAGTCGAGAAATATGAGTACTGTGGTCCCTCAAAAAAAGAGGGAAAAGACATTGTACACATTTTTACAGCTACTGATGAATACCCAATATTCCTTTTCGATTTTGGCGTTTTCCAAAAGCTATATCGACCTCATGAATTGGAAAAGAAATATCGTTTCACTTATATTGGAGATCGTCCTAAAGACTTCATTTGTGGCCTTAAACAAATATTGAAAACAAAGCATGAATTTGCCGATGAAGAATTAGAGCAAATTAACCTGCCGGAAAATAAACCCGATGCAAGAGTCAGAGATTTATTTAGATGCTCCGGAGAGAGCGATGCTCTCAACTTATACTCTCTTGGTTTTCATCCTTACTGGCTCAATTCAGAATCCGAAGACTTTAACTGGCAGCAATTCAAACAGGTGAATGATCTGTGTGAAAATCATTACCAAATAATGGATCTCGATGCTACCGGCCAAAGAGAGGCTCTCCGTAATGCTTTGAAACATATTGATCAATATACAATTGAGCTTCCTGAATGGTTGTCCTGGAAAAAAGACTGGAGAGGTAATCAATGTAAAGACCTGAAGGATTTTATCAATTTGGCGGGTGATAATAAGGATGCAACTAGGTTTGAATTTCTTGTACTTAAGAACGCCGCATTAAGGGTAAAATTCTGGTTTAAAACTGTCGATGAAAAAACAAAAAAAGAGAACTATGCTCTCAATATGGAAGATTTCTATTTCTTCATGAGGGCAAATGGTTTTTACATGATGGAAAGCTCCTATCATAAAGGGGTTTCTTATTGTTATGCAAAAATCGATGGTAAGGTTGTAGATCTTATCCATCCCGATCAGATTAAGAGGATTGTTAAACGCTTTACGAAGAATTGGGTAAAGGCAAAAAAGCTAATGGATGCTAAAGCTATCTTGAATAAGCTTAATGGTAGCAATCAAATATCCGAAGCCAATCTGGATACACTTCCTGAGATTAAACTAAGCTTTAAGAATTATAATAGAGGTACTGAGTATTTACACTTTAAAAATATCTCACTAAAAATTACTCAAAACTCAATAGAGACTGTAAAACACGTCGATGTTCCTAATTATATCCTTCGCGATCTTAACGTGAACAATAAGAGAATATCACACTTAATCGATAAAGAGTTCAGGTTAATCAAAAAGCCGGCTGTAGAAATAAATGCTACTAAGGAATACCAGGAATTATTATCTAAAATTGCAAAAGCAGGTAACGAAAATGAAAGAACTGCATTAATCGCTATTGAAGCCCAGTTCCCTGATACAGATAAATACAATGTTCTAATTAATGACGACTTTTATTTTATTAGTTTTCTTCGTGATATTTCTCGTCTTCATTGGCGAAAATCTGATGAGTTGGGCATCCCTCTTAGTGATTTGGAGAGGAAAGAAGAAAATCTGGCTTTTGCGAATCTTTGCTTCATTCTGGGCTATCATTGTGCTCAACATAAAGATAGCTCAAAAGCCTGGCTAACATTACTTCAGGACAACAAGATAAGTGAACTTGGTATAGCTTCAGGTGGTTCCGGAAAGAGTCTGTTAAGTAAAGCTATCACCTATGTAAGAGTTTCGTTTTATAAACCGGGTCGAGCTTTAGCTGATAAGGATGTATTCAAATTCTTTTACGATGGAATGACTGAATTTCACGATTTCATTGAAATTGATGACATGTGGGAACATGCAGACTTTGGCTTCTTTTACACACAAATTACCGGCCCGAGGGAAGTAAATCCTAAAAACTATTCTTCTGTTACACTACCCTATGAGGATTCTGGTAAGATACTCATTTCATACAACTATGTTTTGCCTAATACCGATTCATCTACTGCCAGACGAATTTTGAATGCCACTGTAAGCGATTATTATCATGAAAAAACGAAATTCAATGACTACAAAGAAAGCCGGTCGCCTTTTACAAAATATGGCCGTCAACTTTATGACGATTTCACAACTGATGAATGGATAAAGTTTTACAATTTCATCGCATATTGCATTCAGCTGTATCAACGCTTTTATCGGATAACGCCTCCAATGGCCAATCTTGAGAAGCGCCAATTACGAAAAACCATGGCCAGTGGTTTAGGAAAAGATGAAGAATTCTTTACCTGGGCCAATTCTTACTTTATAGCCTTTCCTGGTGATAACAAACCACAAATATCACCTATTGATAACGGTTATTATAACACTTTCATAATCCGTGAAAATGCTTTTGAAAATTTTAAGAGCCAATTAACTCATAAGCAAAAATTGGATTATCGTTCCGGCAAATTTAGAAACCATGTTCAGGCCTGGTGCGATTATTACGGTTATGAATTAAATCCCGAAAAATTGTGCTCCGATAAAGACACTCGCCGTATTATCAAAAAAGTTAAGAATGCGCAGGATGACCTTTCATCTACCAAGGAGTGCTTTTACATTTCTGTTCCTTCAGACAAATTACCTGCAACTTCATCTGTAACCAATATATCCAATTATGAAAAAGACGCACCATTCTAGTATTGAGCAAATCAGGGTAGATTCAGTAGTATCGAAAATATTCAATATTAAGGTTTCAGAACTGAAACAGTATAAACCTTACAGAAGTATTACTCAAATATCTGAAGCAAGAGGTGTATCCATGTTTTTACAACATACAATTTATGGAATTTCATTTCCCAAAATTGCCCGTCACTTTAATAAAAAGTCCCATGCCACACCAATTGCGGCTTGTAAGACAATCTCAAACCTCATAGAAACAGATCCTCAACTACGTGAGAAGGTAAACCTCTGCAGACAAGTGCTCAGTAACTATTGTGTCGATGTTTCAAAACAGAGATATAATCTTCATTACCTGATTGCTGCAGCAGGAATCAAAGTCCTGGGTTCAACCAAGACTATTTACATTCCTGCATCAACTTACAGTACCTTAAATGGTATTCTTAATAATCGCATAAAGCGTCTGGTGCATAAACACAATTATAGAATACAACTTACTATTGAATAAAATACAACCAAAAATTTCTGCTTCTCCCAGGTTCCATAAAATCAAACTATGAGCTATAAAAACTACTGCCCAAATTGCGTTTACTCCGGTTGTTCCGCTGCCGAAATATCAGCTTCCACAGGTAAAATCTATGTTAAATGCCCTCGCTTAGAAATAAAGGTTGAAATCGATGGAACTGTGAAAAAGAGAAGTATGTTTTTTTACAAAGAACTTCCTACTGGAATGCGTGTAGCATCAATGGACGATTTAACTACATGTGGAGTTCTTTGTTTGGTCAAATCATTTTATACAGGAAGGTTTGAAACAAAAGTAATTACGGAAAGAACCAACATGGATGAATTACTATTATTTGTTCAGGCTGGACATTGCTTCGTTAAAATTTGAGAATTATGGAACTATATCTACCTCCTAAGCCTAGAAAAAAATTTAAGATTAATTGGTCTGATAAAATGATTGAAATACTTAAAGCTAAGTTCGCTATAACATTCAATCGTGAGTTGGCCAAGGAGCTAAATATATCAATGCGCTCGCTTATCAGAAAGGCTCGAGAGCTGAAATTGGAAAAAGAACCAGGTTTTCTTGAGAAAAATAGAGAGACCATCACAAGAATGGCTGTAGCAAACAATCATAACAAATACACCGGTGTAAAAGGATGGTCCGTTCCAAATAGTGAAAATACCAGGTTTAAACCAGGCCAAACTTCACTTATGAAGACTGATCGAGAGCTGGTGTCCAGAGTACACAAAACCAGAAATGAAACTATTAAACGTGAGCGCATCCGGATGCGCCTGGGATTATCAAGACTAACCAATCTTAAACTTAAATAAATAGGAATGATGGAAGAAAAACTATTAAAAAAACAATGGCGGGTCATGCTGATCAATAATCGGATCACTGTGGATCACCCTTCTGATCGTCTTAACATTTATGAGGCAAAACTGAAATTGCCCTTTGAAATGGGCTGGATTGAAACAAAGGAAAATGCTTTGAATTATTATGAAATCTGTGGCATTTTCAAAGTTTTTGGTTTAGAACCCCCATCTTATGAGGAATTATTAAAGGATAAAATACACGATAAACTAAAAATCAATTAATCACCGGCAAGGAGGCCCGAGATAAATGCAGAACATGGACGAAAGTAGGTTAAGACACTTTCTTTTGACAATTGGGGAAGGCCTGTGCAGAAATGCACTGACTTTTTTTTAGAAACATTTTAAATAAGATACAAAGTATTGACATTTGTCTTTCTTTTATTATATTTAGAAATTCTTCGAAGATAGGAGTTTGACCTCTTTCAGGGCAGCAATATTGAAGTGTTCTCATTCTCCTCTCAAAAATGAGAAGGCGTATAACATCTAATTCATTCATTACATGAAAAAACTTATCATTGCATTTTGTGCATTATTGGTGCTTCCCTTTCTTTCTTGCACCAAAACAGAAATGAGTCAGGAGGGTGTTAATGGTGCTAATTTTAAAGGCATCCTAAAAGAAAGGGGTAATGTCTTCGTGTTTGGCACTCGTTGTCATCCTTGTGGTGAACCAGGGTGCTATTGTGTTGGAGATAGAGGACTCTGTATAATAATTCGAATTGACAAAATTCTCAAAAGTGCAATCAAAAGTCATTCTTTTTTGCCAAATTCAGGAGCTGGTGAAATAACACTGTTATCTAATAATCAGTTAAAATTGTCTATGTTATATGACAATTCAAGCATTAATGAAGCTAATGAGCCCATCTTTTACATTACACAAGATATGGAGTTTCCAAATGCAGTTGTAGACGGAACATTAGTTGTGTTAGCCGGGGAATATACAATTGATTACTCAACCAACCCACTTGGTGACATCATTGTTGATTACGTAATTAAGTAATTTTTCAAGTTGGTAAATAAGCCACATTTAAATCTCATTTTAACTTCATCGTATATGAGAAGTATCATTCTTTTTTTATTGTTTGCAGGTTGTGGATCTGTGATGATTCTTCCAAGAAACAATAATGATGATTTATTCAATAAAAATGGTCATCTGTTGACTTCTTCAAATAGCAACCAGTATTTCGTAGAAATTACTGCTTCCGAAATTCACAATTTGAAGTTTGATGAAATTTATCTTTTTGCTAACTGGTGCCCTCATTGTATTGTTTTCTTAAGTGAATTCCATCAAGACAACCTTCACAAGATACTGCTCGTGTCAACCAATTACGATATACCGTACTTAAATAAGCACTTCCCCGATATTGATACGTTTTATATTCTTTCAAATTCTAAATACGGCTCAGTTGAAAGTGATAAAATTATCTCCTTTACTACTGAACTATTGAATACTAGCAATTACATAGTCGATGGGGTTCCCCAACGCTTCAAAAGGGTTGGCGATTCAATATATAGAGTAACTTTAGAACACCCTTGAATGGGTATATTGAGTATTTCGGTGAAACGGCGC
>DIOT01000020.1 GCA_002426195.1 Bacteroidales bacterium UBA5507
ATTTCAAGGACTTTTCTAATTTTTAAGCGGTCCGGACGGGACTCGAACCCGCGACCCCGTGCGTGACAGGCACGTATTCTAACCAACTGAACTACCGGACCGTGTTCATTTGAGGCTGCAAAGATAAGAAGATAATTATTCTACGCAAGGCTATTTTGAAATTTTTCTGCTTTTTTTTAGAAATTTCTAATGCCGGATTCATTTCCTTTCATTTGTCTCAAAATTGGTACTTTTTGTCACTTCAGCATCACGTGTGTAGGCTCTATCCTCATTATTCTATCCCCAATGCTCAGAATATAAACCCCAACTCCTTAATACGAAGGGTGTTAGCCCAACCTAAAACCTGCGTTGTCACGCTAAAAAGCCTCATTGAATTATTCCTGCATTCATAGTGGATATAAAGTAATGCTAAAGAGGATATTGATCTACATCCGAACAGCCCTTTATAGGGTGTTGAAAGGGTGACGATCTACATAATTAGCAGATCCATACCTTCTCATCACCTGCTTAAGTGCGGTTCAATATCCACTTTATATTCAATTAATATGCAACCTGAATCAGGTGACAATAAAACACGTTAATCAGGGAAAATATGGCAATGTTTAACTCCCCACCATGTTGTCAGAAACTATAAATAACAGCTAAATTCGTCCGAAGCACTCCTATATTCCTGTTTTTAACAAGTGTCAAGGGTGATCCTTCTTCATTCCACTCTGCAACGGTGTATTCAAATTCAGCCACAAAGCTGAAATTGTTCTGGATAAAAGTGAGGCTTGGCGATATTCTGTATACGTAGTTGACATCAGCATCACGGGCGTATATATCTCCTGCAAATTTTGTATCATCATTAGTTTTACCGGTATAGCCTGCAAAAATGGATGGCTGCCATCTGCCTTTGGTGTAACTCAGGTTGCACCAAACTGAATGATACGGTAGTGTCGTGTAATCACGTCTGTCGGTGAGTGTGTCAATTCCGGTAACTCCAAATCCTCCCATCATGAGGTGGTCGTTCAATGCATTGTTCAGTACATACTGAGCTTTCAGGGTGAATCCCGAAAATTCAGTTTTCAGGAATCCTGTCCATGAAATACAATCAAGCGATTCATTGCTTTTAAATCCCTTATCTGTGATTAGCCTTGGTTTTAGCCGCTTATAATCCACCCCGGCTCCTATAAGTAGTTTTCCGGGTTTGTACTGCAGTTGTCCATGAAAGTTAGGAATCGCACTGTTGCGAAGGTATTCAGTGCTGTTGCCTGCCGGCCCCCTGTTAACATAATCCCTCTGGGATGCAGCAACGGCAACCAGGTTGAAGTCGCCCAGTTTCTGATCAAACCTGATCTGTGGCTGGCGACTGAATGAATGAAACGGAGCTCCGGTATTTAAAGCAAGGACTGATGGTATCATTTCCGGCACATCCATTGGATGCCAGTACTGTCCAACCAATAGCCTGGATGTTTTCCATTGTAATGTAATATATGCGTGCCTAAGCCTTAGACTGTTGTTCTCTGAATTGGATGCTCCGGTAAAATCACCTTCAACCAAAGCCATTGATTTTGCCCCCAGAATATCCACACCTTTTACTTTAACACCCAATCTTGTGGTCATGGCATATTGGTTGAATGAAGGTTGGTCGTTAATGTCATTACCCTCAGCATCAAATACCTGTCTCTTGGGGTAGAATAACAGGTATCCTTCTCTTGCCTCAACTATCTGGCGGGTATCAAACAGGGCTTCAGCTCTTACATATCCTGTAAAAGTGTAGCTGAATTTTGAAGGTTCTGTCTGGGTAAATGAGATTAATGGCAATAAGAGAATCGCCAACAGGCATAAATTTCTGTTCATAGGTGAAAAATTAAAGGCTGCAAAAATAAGAGATTAATAATATACTCATTACTTGCTGGGTAATTCGCGATGATTTCATGAAGGGCTTTAACCGGAACCATGTTTTGACTTAATTTTGCAGTCTATGACCATTGAACTCCTCTCCCCTGCCAGAAATCTTAAAGTCGGAAAAGCTGCAATTTCAGCCGGTGCCGATGCTGTGTATATAGGTGGACCTAGCTTCGGAGCCCGGGCATCTGCCGGCAATTCCATACAGGATATTGGTGAACTGGTCGTTTATGCTCATCAGTTTGGCGTTAAAGTGTATGTTACTTTAAATACTTTGCTGTATGATAATGAACTGGCTGAAGTTGAGAGTCTTTGTTATGATTTGTACGCTGCGGGTGTTGATGCTTTGATTATTCAGGATACTGCCCTATTGAAACTTAACCTGCCTCCTGTTGCTTTACATGCAAGCACCCAGATGCATAATACCACTCACGAAAGGGTAAAATTTCTTGAAGGTGCAGGAATTAAACGCGTGGTTCTGGCGCGCGAATTAAGTATTGAGCAGATACGGAATGTAAGGGCCGGCACCGGCGTGGAACTCGAGGCATTTATCCACGGCTCTTTGTGTGTGAGTTTCAGCGGCCGATGCTTTATGAGTGAATCTATAGGGAATCGCAGTGCAAACCGTGGTGAGTGTGCACAGCCTTGTCGAAATAAGTATTCCCTGACTGACGAAAGTGGTAATGTTATTATTAAGGATAAGCATTTGCTATCACTTCGTGATCTGAACAGAAGTGCATTTATTAGTGATATGATTGACGCCGGGGTTTCATCGTTTAAGATAGAAGGCCGGCTTAAGGATGCCGACTATGTGAAAAATATCACTGCATATTACAATGGTTTACTGAACGAAGCTATAGCTTCTAAACCGGGTCTGAAACGAAGTTCTTCAGGCTCTGTCGATTTAAAGTTCCCGCCCAATCCTGATAAGTCTTTCAACCGCGGTTTCACTGATTATTTTGCGGTTAGCCGGAATAGCAACCTGACAAACCCTGCATCACCGAAATCAATTGGCAGTGAAATCGGTGAAGTGGTGGAAATAAAAGGCAAGGCAACAAGATTGAAGTTGCTTAAGGGTGTTGAGCTTGCCAATGGTGATGGCCTGTGCTGGATAAGTAAGTCGGGTTCCATGCAAGGCTCAGGCGTTAACACCGCATCTTTGGAGTCTGAATATCCTGCCGGCGAGTATAACCAGTGGCTGGTTGAGTTGGCGGACAATTCCGATCTTCAACCGGGTATTAAAATAAGACGAAACTTTGATAAGGCTTTCACCGAACTCGTTGAGAATGATGGTTCGGCAATCCGTTCTATATCTATTGACCTGGCATTGAAGGAGTCGCCTGAGGGCTTCATTCTCTCAGGAGTGGATGAGGATGGAATTATTTCGGAAATCCGTATGATTTGTGAGAAAATACCTGCCACTAATCCTGATGCCGGCTATCAAAAGCTAAAAGAACAACTTAGGAAAAGCGGCGGTACAATATTCAGGGTCAGGAATATTGAGGTTTTGCTTGATAAGGATCTGTTTTTTAAGCACTCCGTCCTGAACCAGTTGAGAAGGGACCTTCTTGATGTTGCTCTTAAAAACAGGCTAAATGTTTATGCTGAGAAGCAGAAAGTTGATGAATCAAATAACCACAATTATCAGGACCGGTTAAAGTCGCATAAGAAGGAGTTGCAGGAAAATTCTGACATCTCCGGCAATTACCCATATAGCCCCGATGAACTCACGGGTAAAGAAAACATTACCAATAAACAGGCAGCGGAGTTTTATTCGGAACATGGTGTTGATGTCACATCTGTTCAGATGCAGAGCTATAAGGATTCAGGAATGTCAGACCCCAACCTGCCATTGATGACCACAAAGTTCTGCCTGCGGTACGAGTTGGGTAAGTGTCCTGTCCATCAATCAACTGATCCCGGTTTCCCCAAAACACTTTATCTTAGCAATCGTGATGGACGTTTCAGGCTTAACTTTGATTGTAAAGCCTGTGTTATGAAGATCTATAAAGCAAAATAAAATGATCAAGACTATTACCCCCGGTTTATGGAATGATTACGAACTAGTTGACTCCGGTGAATTCAATAAACTGGAGAGGTTTGGCAATCAGCTGCTTATAAGGCCAGAGCCACAGGCAGTATGGGATAAATCAATGACTGATCAGGAATGGACAGCTAAAGCCTCCGCTATTTTCCGTAAAGAAAAGAACGATCCTGAAAAAGGGAAATGGCATCTTAACAAAGGGTGCAAGGAGCAGTGGTTTATTCAGTATTCTTATGAGCAGATGAAACTGCGAATGCGATTGGGATTAACGGGATTCAAACATATTGGGGTGTTTCCTGAGCAGGCAGATAACTGGAACTTCATCTATGATCGATTGTCGGATTTTACCTCCACAAATAAAACGGAACAAAAGCCTAAGGTGCTGAACCTGTTTGCATACACCGGAGGCGCTTCATTGGCTGCGGCTTCCGCAGGTGCTGATGTGTGGCATGTTGACTCGGTAAAACCGGTAATTACATGGGCAAGGGAGAATTCAGAGGCAAGTGGTTTGAGCGGAATAAGATGGGTAGTGGAAGATGCCCTTAAATTTGTGAAGCGTGAGGTGAGGAGAGGTGCTAAATATCAGGGCATAATGCTCGACCCTCCTGCTTATGGAAGAGGTGCTGATGGCGAAAAATGGATTCTCGAAGAGAATATCAATGAGATGATTAAACTCTGTGCAGAATTGCTTGATAAGAATTATGCATTTTTTATTCTCAGCCTGTACTCTATGGGCTTGTCGGCTTTAATTGGGGAAAACCTGGTGCTGAGTGCATTTGGCAACCAACCACGACTCGAATCAGGTGAATTGTACCTTGCCGACAGCTTTTCAAAGAAGCTGCCATTGGGCACTATAGTAAGGTTTTAGAAGCAGCGTTTATGCAAAACCACGTTGGGTCTTGATTTCATTATAGGCATTATTTAACTGCTGGAATTTCTCTTTAGAGGTTTTCTGAATATCCTCACCCAAATGCGCTACTTTATCCGGATGATACTTCAATGCCATCTTACGGTATGCCTTTTTAACTTCTTCATTTGTGGCATCGGGAGTTATCTCAAGAATCCTGTATGAACTGTTTACGTCCTTCACGAACATGGCACTCAGGGACTCAAAATCCTTAGGCCTTATTCCCATTTTCAGGCATATGCGCCTAAGAACGTCAGCTTCAGCAGGACCGATATTACCGTCGGCGGAAGCCACACCAAATAACAGATGCACCAGTTCAAGACGCGACGGGTACTCCATGTTTTCCTGAATCTGCTCAGAAATTTCATCTATATCCAGATCCTGATTCAGGATTTCTCTTAAAAGCTGGAGAAGGCGTTCAGATTCAGTTTCTCCGAAACGACTGACTAAGAAGCGCTTTACATAATCAAGTTCTGAACGCATTACGCGACCATCAGCTTTCATTATAGCTGCAATCATTACCAGGAGACTTACCTTAAAGTCGCCCTCCTGAGTGGGGGTGAAACCTTTGTACGCGTATTCGCCCTGTTGCATGCTGTCGAACATTGATCCGAACACGAAGCCAAGGATTGCACCGATAGGTCCGCCAAGAGCCCAACCGAGCCCTCCACCTATCCATTTGCCAAAAGAACTGAAAGATGAAAATCGCTTTCCGAAAAAGTCAGGGATATTTGCCATTTAAATTGTGGTGTGTATTTGCACTGCAAAAATAAAAAATAGAAGCCTATCCTTTATGGGCCATGCTTTTTATTTCTTCCTTTACAGATATTCCGGCTTTTTCAAGCTCAGCCAATACAGGCTCATAGATTTCAGGGATTACAGGTCTTAATAATCCACGTAATTTTATTTCTCCGCTTAAAATCAGATGTGCCGCGATAGCCGCCGGTAATGCCACTGTTTTGGCTATGGCTGTGTTTCCTGCCTTGTCGCCCTTTTCATATAGTCGTGAGAATATCTTCTCTTCCCTCTCATCAGGATACCTCACCAACAGTTCATGCTGCAACAGTACCATATCGGTGTCGCTTTCTTTTAGCATCATTTTGCCAAACATAAGGTCGCAGGTAACGTTGAAAGGAGAGTCGGCAGATTTCCCAATTTTTTCATTGCTGAAGAAGCCCAGCCATCGCAGTGATTCTATGGCTACAGACTTTTCATCTATCTGAAGGAACTTAGCAATCTGGCATTCATATTCGGGATATAAAATTCCCGTTTTACGTTCTATCAGGTTAAAGTAAGACAATCCTTCCAATGAAACAGTCTGAGTATCGAGCAATCCCAATTTCTTGAAGGCATCAATAGTCAGGTTCCATCCCGGCAACCGCAGGGTTCCCCGCATCATGCTCTTTACCTCCGGAATCCTGTACTCATTGATGTAGGAAACTGAATCCCTGTTGGGATACATATCGAGTGTTCCGATTTCAGGAAAATCTACTTTAAAAGTATCACTGAACAACTTTTCCGATGGAATGACAACTTCTTCACCATGCAATAAATATTTTGCATTTGAAAGGGATGCATTCATCACGCCCAGCGGACTCCATGTGAACTTATACTGCATGGGATTATCGGCAGATTTAAGTGATGGCAGTGCACCGCATAGCGAATAAAACGACAATACCTGACCCTGATTTGAATGGACTCTGTCAATAATGCTCATGGCACTCATGTGATCAATTCCCGGATCCAGGCCCATCTCATTTAGTATAATGATGCCACTGTCATTTATAAGAGTCTGTAATTCGGCCATACCCGGATGCTGGTATGAGGTTGTGACTAATGATGTTCTGTGCTTTATGCAAAATTTAGCCACCTGCAGATGCATGGTTGCCGGTAGCAAACTAATTACTAAATCGCTTTCGGAAATCAGTAGGTTGAGGTCATCCTCATTCTTAACATCGAGGCTTACTGCCACAGAATTGGGGTGTACATTTAATATAGCTTCTGCTTTACTCTTGTTTAAATCGGCAAGCGTTAGCTTATAGTTATGATTTAACAACCATGTAACCAGAGGTCTGGAGACCATTCCGGCTCCCAGTACCAGAATTTTTTTCATAATGAAGAGGCTTTTTCGGTCAGGTTTATTTTATTCACAAATTCATTCAAATATTGGTAATCGGGTGTAAGCTTACCCTGGTGAAGGATTAAAGCTTTTTTCACTGCCATTGGAAGATTGAGTTCTGCAAACGAATCATCAAAGTCACAGTCGACTATGAATTTCAGATAGTGGATAAGTGCATTTGAAAATCCCTGTGATGATTCGCGTGGCAATTCACTTGGAAGTATGTGCACTGCCATTACAAGCAAACCCTGGCCTTCATGCCCCATAACCTGTTCACGCGTGAAAGGGTTGTACACAAATAACGGGTCGTCAGGTTCTGTGCCTTTATGGGTGATTTCAATACTTCCATCAGGGTCGCATGTTATATCTCCAATTACAGTAAGTTTTGGATTTCCCGACTGGAATAATTCAGCAACGGCATCCTTTGTGACCAGTCGCGGGAAACCGGGTTTCCAGTAAATACAGTTCATTAACACGGATAGCGATGGCAGATATTGTTCGAAAACGCTTTCGTAGTTTTGTGGGTTCCTGTAGTAGTCGTTCTTGTCGAATGGCTTGCCTTCCAGACTTCTTGCCATATGCTCCTGATGGAAAACCACCTTATAAATAATATTCTTAGGTGCGCAATTTGTGTTTCGCAGTTTCAAAAGCCTTTCGGGGGATATCTCTTTGACAGGCAGGAGTCCCAATATCTCCTGGGCACCTTGTGAAGTGTGTCCATATCCTGCAAAGCCAATAGTCAAAGGCAGAATTTCCTGTGGTAATCCTTCTTCGGCAATCTGGTTGCCTACCTCTTCTATTTCCCGTTTGGCTTCTTCGAGATTATGATAAAAACGAGCTTGTTTGATCTTGCTGAATGGAGTATCAATACCCTGGTTCTTGTAACGCAGGCCTAATGCCCATAAAGAGTTTATCATGCCTGCAAGGCCTGCAAAGTGTCCGAAAAATATTTCTCTTTGTCCCTGTTCATCAGTGATTTTCTCATAGTCTATGAGATTACACTCCAGATCCATCATCTTTTTCAGTCGGGGCATGTTATAATCCTGACCTTTAATGACGTGAGAGAAATGCACATAAGTCTTGCCTTTCTCAAACTTTTCAATGGGCACTTCCTTAACGCCTAAAATAATCTTGCAATCGTTCAGATTATCAACCACTTCAGCGCCTGCTTGTTGGTATTCTCTATCGATGAATACGCGTTTTTCTGATTTCTGCACCTTAATATCCATTCCTTTTTTTTCAATAAGGAACTTTACATGCTCAGGAATCAGTGGGGCCCTTCTTTCGCTTGAATAGAGATCCTCGTGCCTGATACCAACATACTTACTCATAGCTCAAAATATTTGTACTTTCAGAACAAAGGTTGACCGATTAGGTTCATATAATTTTTGACAATCAGTGTTACTTGCTTCAGAATATTTCAGTAGGTTTGCAATTCATTTCTGAAGAACCTGCAAATTCCGAACCCTGAGATGTCGATAGCCCGAGGCATAATGCGCAAATTGATATCACTGTTAAAGTATATAGTCTTCTTTTTCTTTATTTCCACAGTTCTGGTCACGATTATTTATCGGTTTGTTCCTCCTCCAATCACACCATTAATGGGTATAAGAGCGATTGAGCAAGCTGTTAATGGGGAGAAACTGAAACTATACAAGGACTGGGAACCTCTTAAAAGGATATCGCCCAATATGGTTCAGGCAGTTGTAGCATCTGAAGACAACAACTTCATGAAGCATTACGGAGTTGACTTTGATGCGATTAAAAAAGCCAGGGAATTAAATAAGAAGGGAAAGGTGTTGAGAGGTGCAAGCACTATCTCACAACAAACAGCCAAGAATGTGTTTCTATGGCCCGACAGGACATGGTTCAGAAAAGGACTGGAAGTATATTTTACAGGATTGATTGAGATATTCTGGGGCAAAGAGCGCATTATGGAAGTTTACCTTAATGTGATTGAAATGGGTGATGGAATTTATGGTACTATGGCTGCTGCCGAAATATATTTCAACAAAACAGCTGCTGATCTGAACAGAGATGAGGCAGCCCTTATTGCCGCCACTTTACCTAATCCCCGGATTTATAAAGTCAGCAATCCTTCCACATATATAAGAAAAAAGCAACAAAGGATTTTACGTGCAATGAACCGGATAGGCAAGGTTGAGTTTGCACATTCCAAAAGTGAGTGATTATTCACAAAGTCAAAGAGTTTACTCGCATTACAGTGAATAAATTTTAATATTCTCCAACATTATTTTTTGTATTTTTGCAAACTCAAAATCTTTTTGGGAGATTTTGAACATTTCACAGGACTGTTTTTTAATAAATCAGATCAAAATACTAATAAAGATGGGAAAAGAAAAAGCTATTAAAGCGGTTTATACTTTCGGCGATAAGAAAGCTGAAGGCGATGCCGGAATGAAAAATCTGCTTGGTGGTAAAGGTGCCAACCTTGCTGAAATGAACCTTATTGGAGTACCGGTTCCTCCGGGATTTACAATCACAACTGAAATTTGTACCCTTTACAATGAAAAAGGCCGCGAATATGTAGTTGAAATGATTCGTACCGAAGTTGAAGACGCCGTTAAATATCTTGAAAAGATAATGGGTTCAAAATTTGGCGACAAACAAAATCCGCTTCTTCTTTCTGTTCGTTCAGGAGCACGTGCTTCTATGCCGGGAATGATGGATACAGTATTGAATCTTGGTTTGAATGACGAAGCAGTTAAAGGTATTGCTGTTAAAACAGGTAATGAACGTTTTGCATGGGATTCATACCGCCGTTTCGTTCAGATGTTCGGCGATGTTGTACTTGGTATGAAACCTGCCTCTAAAGAAGACATTGATCCATTTGAAGAAATCATGGATCACATGAAGGAAGAAAAACATATCGTTACCGATAATGAATTTACCGTTGATGACCTTAAAGAACTTGTTAAGAGGTTTAAGGCTGCTGTTAAAAAAGTTACCGGTAAAGATTTCCCGGTTGACCCATGGGAACAGCTTTGGGGTTCAGTAATGGCTGTTTTTGATAGCTGGATGAATGAGCGCGCAATTTATTATCGTAAATTGAATAATATACCTGCCGAATGGGGTACTGCTGTAAATGTACAGGCTATGGTATTCGGTAATATGGGTAGCAATTCGGGTACAGGCGTTGCCTTTACACGTGATGCCGCTACCGGTGAAGACTTATTTAATGGTGAATACCTCATCGACGCTCAGGGAGAGGATGTTGTTGCCGGTATTCGTACTCCTCAGCAGATTACTAAAGAAGGTTCACTTCGTTGGGCTAAATTAGCAAACGTAAGCGAAGCAGAAAGAGCTTCAAAATTCCCTTCATTAGAAGAAGCTATGCCTGAAATCTACAAGGAATTACTTGAAACTCAGCAAAAACTTGAAGATCACTATCGTGATATGCAGGATCTTGAGTTTACAATTCAGGAAGGCAAACTCTGGATGCTCCAGACCCGTAACGGAAAACGTACCGGTGCTGCAATGGTTAAGATTGCTATGGATATGCTAAGACAAGGCATCCTTTCGGAAGAGGAAGCTCTGCTACGTCTTGAACCTAACAAACTTGATGAACTCTTACATCCCGTCTTTGATCAGGCTGCTATGAAAAAAGCTAAAGTTCTTGCTAAAGGACTTCCTGCATCTCCGGGAGCTGCAACAGGGATTATTTGTTTCCATGCTGATGAAGCAGATGAACTGGTAAAACAGGGTAAGAAAGTTGTTCTTGTTCGTATTGAAACATCACCAGAAGACCTTAAGGGTATGAACGTTGCCGAAGGTATTTTAACAGCTCGCGGAGGTATGACCTCTCATGCTGCTGTTGTTGCCCGCGGAATGGGTAAGTGCTGCGTTTCAGGTGCCGGTTCATTAAAGATTGATTATAAAGCACGTACACTGTCAGTTGACGGAAAGAAACTTGCAGAAGGTGATTTCATTTCTCTCAATGGTAGTACCGGTGAAGTATATGAAGGTAAAATTGCAACTAAAGAAGCTGAATTAAGCGGCGATTTCGGTGAAGTAATGAAACTTGCCGATAAGCATTCACGCATGCTGGTTCGTACTAATGCAGATACACCACGCGACGCAAGAGTTGCAAGAAACTTCGGAGCACAGGGTATTGGTCTTTGCCGCACAGAGCATATGTTCTTTGAAGGCGATCGTATTAAACCAATGCGTGAAATGATCCTCGCTGATAATGAAGCCGGTCGCCGTAAAGCGCTCGAAAAATTATTGCCTATCCAGAGAGAAGATTTTGAAGGTATTTTCGAAGCAATGCAGGATCTGCCCGTAACTGTTCGTTTATTAGATCCTCCTTTACATGAGTTCGTACCTCACGAACCGGAAAATCAGGCTGAAATGGCAAAGGAAATGGGAATTTCTGTTGAAGAAGTCGCCCAGAAGGTTCACGATCTTTCTGAAATGAATCCAATGCTCGGTCACCGTGGTTGTCGTTTAGGAAATACTTATCCTGAAATTTCTGAAATGCAGGCCCGCGCTATCATTGAGGCTGCTCTTAATCTTCAGAAAAAAGGTATTAAAGCTCATCCCGAAATCATGATTCCTCTTACCGGTACTCTTGCCGAAATGAAGATGCAGGAATCTATCGTTCGTCAAACAGTTGAGAAAGTTTTTGCTGAACGCAATGAAAAGATCGAATATCTTGTTGGTACAATGATTGAGATTCCACGTGCAGCTTTAGTTGCTGACAAGATTGCTGAATCAGCTGAGTTCTTCTCATTTGGTACTAACGACCTTACACAGATGACTTTCGGTTATTCAAGGGACGATGCAGGAAAATTCCTGCCGGTTTATCTTGAAAAGGGTATTTTGAAATACGACCCCTTCCAGGTTCTTGATACTGAAGGCGTAGGTCAGCTTGTTGACATAGCAGTTGAACGTGGTCGTTCAACTCGTCCAAAACTTAAAGTTGGTATCTGCGGTGAACATGGTGGAGAGCCTTCATCTGTTGAATTCTGTAATTCTGTAGGTATGAATTACGTTAGTTGTTCACCTTACAGAGTTCCTATTGCCCGTTTGGCAGCAGCACAGGCTGTTCTGAAACAGGGCAAATCAGCTTCAGCTTCAAAAGCTGAGATGAAGATTTTGAAGGATAAAAAAAAAGCTGAACAGAAAGTCGTAAAAGCTGAAGAGAAACTTGTAAAAGCTTTGAAAAAAGTTCAAAAGGTTGAGAATAAAGCTTCTAAGAAAAAATAAGACTTGAAATATTTTTCTGAAAAGGGAACCGGCAGGTTCCCTTTTTTCTTTCTTTGCTCAAACTTTTAAAGAAATAATTGTTTAAGATATCAGAATTTTATTGTGCTTTAAAAACTTGTATTCTTTAAGTAATTACTTAATTTTGCAATCGATTGCATTTAATACTACTTCATAGTTATTTGTTAATGTTTTTTTGTAAACCGAACTTAGATGAGCAATAATTCCAACAGTGTGTTAACAGCCAATGAAAAAGCCATTGACTTGTCAATTTATGGTATTAATGATGTTGAATGTATCTATTACAATCCATCGTACGAATTATTATACGAACATGAAACCGACCCTTCATTAGAAGGATTTGAGCGTGGTATTGATACCAAAATGGGTGCTGTTTCAGTTGATACAGGTATTTTTACCGGTAGATCACCGAAAGACAAATACTTCGTTTATGATGATATCAGTAGGGATACAGTATGGTGGTCAACGATTGGCAAAAACGATAATCACCCAATCACTCCCGAAATCTGGAAACATCTCAAATCACTTGTCACAAAACAGCTTTCAGGCAAAAAACTGTATGTTGTTGATGCATATGCAGGTGCTAACCCTGAAACACGTCTCAGCGTTAGATTTATAATGGAAGTGGCCTGGCAGGCTCATTTCGTAAGAAATATGTTCATCAGACCATCTGATGAGGAATTAAAGACTTTCAAACCCGATTTTATACTTATAAACGGTTCAAAAGCTGTTAATCCTGACTGGAAAGAGCAGGGTCTGAATTCAGAGAACTTTGTTGCTTTTAACCTAACCGAGAGAATTCAGGTTATTGGTGGTACCTGGTATGGTGGTGAAATGAAGAAAGGTATATTCACCCTTATGAACTATTATCTGCCTCTACAGAGTATAGCTTCTATGCATTGTTCAGCTAATATGGGCAAGAACGGTGACGTTGCCATTTTCTTCGGACTTTCAGGAACAGGTAAAACCACTCTCTCTGCAGACCCGAAAAGAGCACTTATCGGTGATGATGAGCATGGTTGGGATGATGACGGCGTTTTCAATTTTGAAGGTGGTTGCTATGCAAAGTGCATAAACCTTAGCGAAGAAAACGAACCCGATATCTATCATGCTATCCGTCGTAACGCATTACTCGAAAATCTGGTAGTTCTCAAAGACGGCACTGTTGATTTTGCTGATGCATCAAAAACTGAAAACACCCGCGTTTCATACCCGATTTATCATATTGAAAATATTGTAAAACCTGTTTCAAAAGGTGGACATGCCACTAAGGTTATATTCCTTACGGCTGATGCTTTTGGAGTATTACCTCCGGTATCAATCCTTACACCTGACCAGACGAAATATCATTTCCTTTCAGGTTTTACAGCTAAACTAGCCGGTACAGAAAGAGGTGTTACTACACCACAGCCTACTTTCTCAGCTTGTTTCGGTAATGCTTTCCTTACTCTTCACCCAACACGTTATGCTGTTGAGCTTGTGAAGAGAATGGAACATTCAGGTGCAACTGCCTATTTGGTAAATACAGGCTGGAATGGCACAGGCAAACGAATTTCAATTAAGGATACAAGAGCAATTATCGATGCAATCTTAGATGGTAGTATCGATAAGGCTCCAACTAAGATTGTTCCTTATTTCAATCTTAGGGTTCCAACAGAACTTGCAGGTGTAAATACTTCAATTCTTGATCCTAAGAACACCTATTCAAGTCCTGAAGTATGGAATGAGAAGGCCAAAGATCTTGCAAAAAGATTTATAGACAATTTTGAAAAATACACTGATACTGAAGAAGGCCTCAGATTAGTAGCTGCAGGTCCGCAATTATAAAGTACTACTTGTTACCCGTTAAAAGGCTGCCCCTAAAAAGGCAGCTTTTTTAGTATACAACAATTACATATTAATTATTTGAATTTCGTTGCTTTTTGACTATATTTGTTGTGCTAAACATTTAATTTAAAGTATCATGCCTACCGGAAAAGTTAAATTCTTCAATGAGCGTAAAGGCTTTGGTTTTATTATTGACGACGAATCAAAGCACGATGTTTTTGTTCACGCAACAGGTCTGACAGAGAAAGTCAGTGAAAATGATTCTGTTACCTATGAAGTAACAGAAGATAAAAGAGGCAAAAAAGCCATAGATGTGAAGAAAATATAATCAGTTCATTTAGTCAGGAGGGTCTCATATGAGGCCCTTTATTTTTGCATTGTGTTAACTGGCCCCACTAAGCTGATTAATACCGGGATTGCCATTTTGAGTATCTTTGCATGATGAACTACCTACTAATTGAGAATCTAAGTAAATCATACGGTGAAAAGGAACTGTTTTCAAATATCACCTTTGGTATTGATGATGGAAGCAAGGTCGCTTTAATAGCCCGTAACGGAGCCGGCAAAAGCTCATTATTGAATATAATTGCCGGTAAAGATTTACCTGATGAAGGTTCTGTTGTTTTCAGAAAAGATATACGATGGTCATACCTGCCCCAAAACCCCGAACTTGCTGATGGTAAGTCTGTTTTCGACATACTCTTCAATTCGGAAAATGACTTTATGCGGGCTATACGTAATTACGAGCTGATTTTAAAGCAGTTGCAGACTGATGATTCTCCCGAAGCTCATAAATTACTTGAATCTGCCGCTGTTGAAATGGAGCGTGTTGGCGCATGGGACTACGAGAATAAGATTAAAGAAATACTGTCCCGCTTCAAAATAACTGATCTTGACCAAAAAGTATCAGAACTATCAGGAGGGCAAAGAAAAAAAGTGAGCCTGGCTAAAGCTCTGCTCGAAGAAACAGATTTGCTGATCCTGGATGAGCCTACCAACCATCTCGACATTGAAATGATTGAGTGGCTGGAGGAATATTTGTCGCGTGCAAGTCTCAGCCTTTTAGTGGTGACTCACGACCGCTATTTCCTCGATAATGTATGTGATGAAATACTTGAACTCGACAATAACAAATTATTCCGTTATAAGGGGAATTACGCATACTTCATAGAAAAGAAGGCTGAAAGGGAAGCAATAGAACTTACTGAAGTTGAAAAGGCACAAGGGCTCTTCAGGAAAGAACTTGAATGGATGAGGAGAATGCCACAGGCAAGGACTACAAAGTCGAAAGCCCGCATTGATAACTTCTATGAAATTCAGGAGAAAGCCAATAAAAGAGTTGATAAGGGTACAGGTCCGCTGGAAGTTAAAATGAATCGTATTGGTGGCAAGGTGCTTGAGATGAACAATGTTTTCAAGTCATTTGGCAACAATAAGATCATCGACAACTTCTCATATATATTCAAAAAAGGAGAAAGAGCAGGTATATTAGGAAGAAACGGATCGGGCAAGACAACGCTCCTAAACCTGATTACCGGACAAATACCCCCTGATATGGGAAAAATCTCGACTGGTCAGACTATAGTTTTTGGTTACTATTCGCAGGAAGGCTTCCAACCTAAAGAGGATAAGAGGGTAATTGATATCGCGAAAGATATAGCTGAGCAGATTCCTTTGGGTAAGGGTTATTTGAGCGCATCGGCATTTCTGGCTCATTTTAATTTCCCGCACACCCTGCAGTATAATTACTTCTCCAGTTTAAGCGGAGGGGAAAAAAGGCGGCTTTTCCTTTTAATGCAGCTACTTAAGAATCCTAATTTCCTGATCCTTGATGAGCCGACAAACGATCTTGACATCCACACACTTAATCTCCTTGAAGATTTCCTGATAAACTTTGGAGGATGCCTGCTGGTAGTTTCGCACGACAGGTATTTTATGGACAAACTGGTTGACCATGTCTTTGTATTTGAAGGGAATGGTGCAATCAAAGACTATTATGGGAATTATACTGAGTATTACAGAATAAAACTGGCAGAAGAAGCAGCCGAACAACGTAAACAGTCGCATACCCAGGTTCAGCAGAAAAAAAATAAAGAGGCTGAGACTCCTAAAATCAGAAAACCATCTTATAAGGAAACAAAGGAATATGAGGAACTAGAGAGAGATATTCAATTCCTCGAAGACCAGAAACAGGCAATAATGGACAAGATGAATAGCGGTATATGCAGTCCTGATGAGCTTGGTATACTGGCAAATGATTATGGTGAAATGGAGAAACTCATTGATATTAAAACCAACAGGTGGATAGAACTGAGCGATTTATTCAATTAAAGTAACCCGGAATGTGTTCAATCATTTAAAATTGTTAATAAAATTTGACAACTCGCCAGAGTATCGTTTGACGGAATGAAGTTTTATTTATTACTTTTACAGTTGTTGTTATTAAATAGACCAATCAAAAAAAATAGTTGATTATGAGATTCATAGTATCAAGTCAAAATCTTCTTCGTAGTCTCCAGGCTATCAGTGGAGTGTTGAATTCAAGCAATACGCTTCCAATTCTCGACGACTTTTTAGTTGATTTATCGGGAAATACCTTAAGGATTACAGCCTCCGATCTTGAAACAACAATGTCAGTTGTTCTTGATGTTACAATGGCAGAAGATGAAGGTATGATTGCTATACCCGCCAAGATACTTATGGAATTGCTGAAAACATACGGCGATACCCCTCTCACTTTCTCTGTAAATAATAATAATGTAATTGAAATTGCTGCCGACGGTGCAAAGTTTGCAATTACGGGTCATAATGCCGATGAGTTCCCAAGAGCTCCGGAACTTGAAGAGACATCAGGATTCACGCTTAATTCAGAGGTGTTATTATCAGCTATCAACAAGACTATATTCGCAACGGGTTCTGACGATTTACGCCCTGCTATGTCAGGTGTGAATTGCGACCTTTCGCCCGATTCAATAATTTTTGTTGCTACTGATGCTCATAAACTTGTTAAGTATAAGAGATCAGATGCCAGTGCCGATAGCAGTGTTTCTTTCATTATGCCTAAGAAACCTCTGAATCAGCTTAAGAACATTCTCTCAGCTGATGAAACACCGGTGTCGATTTCTTACAATCAGAAAAACGCAAGGTTTAAATTCAACAATGTTGATTTGTTCTGCAGACTTATTGAAGGACGTTATCCTAACTATGAAGCAGTTATCCCCACAGATAATCCAAATACATTAATCGTTGACAGATTATCATTCATAACAACGCTCAAGAGAGGTTCATTCTTTGCCAATAAGTCAACCAATCAGATACGTTTGACTATATCCGGACAGGAGTTGTTTGTTGATGCTGAAGATATTGACTTTGCACATGAGTCACGCCAAAGGCTAAGCTGCAACTATTCAGGCGACGATATGGAGATTGGGTTTAACTCAAGGTTCCTTATTGAAATGCTTACTAACCTGAATACCGAAAATGTTAAACTGGAACTGTCAGCTCCTAACAGAGCAGGTATTCTTCGTCCTGTAGATAGTGAGAATAAAGCTGAAGATATTCTCATGCTGGTAATGCCGGTTATGCTGAATTCTTAATAATCCGGTGATAAGCAGCTAGATTAGCTCCCTTTACACTTTCTTTGTGATTCGGTTTTTCCCAAAGTCGAATTTCTTCTCTGTGCCGGCAATTAAACGCTTAATGTTTGCTTTGTGTGTGTAGGGAATAAAGATGGCAATCCCTATGGCCAATATCATTAGCGCGACATTCGTCTCATTAAAAATGAAGATTTCAACAATAGGAAAGATTATGGAGCAAACTATTGAGGACACCGAAACAATTCGGGTTAGCACCATAGTTAATATGAAACAGCACAATATTACAAGAAAGCTGGCCGGATATAAAGCAATTATTACTCCCACTAATGAAGCCACTCCCTTGCCTCCTTTAAATGAGGCAAATACCGGAAAAACGTGACCTAGTACTGCGACTGAACCTAAAATGATTTGAAATACTATCTGTTGATTTTCTGTAAATAACGGATTGGTCAGAAACAGTGATAATTTGACTGCCGCCCAGGCTTTAAATACGTCAAAAAGCAGCACGGGTATCCCGGCTTTCAATCCCAATACCCTGATTGTATTAGTTGCTCCGGCATTACCACTTCCTGTTGTGCGGATATCGATTTTGTAAAAGACTTTCCCAACTAAAACGGCTGTAGGTATTGAGCCCAGAAGATAAGCAAATACTATTGCTAAAATAACTTCGAACGTTATCATGGTTCCTGATTGGTATATTGTCGTTGTTGCATTTTACGCATAAAAGCTAAGCGTGCATCGGGTGTAGAAATTATGAACTGATAGCCTGCTTCTCCACTCCCTGTGTCTAAAGTTCTTTTTTTCTCGCTTAGGGATGAAAGTATTGAGTTAAAGTCATTGTTTGACGATATGGCTTGCATAATACCATTTCCATAAGTAAAGTAATACCATGTTGTGGAATTGAGTTCCAGATATATGTTGACGATATCACCTGTGCGTCTTTTACCAATCTCAAGGTATCCGTTGACTTTCCTGTTTGCTATGTTTCCACCGATTGCAGATATACCTATCTGGCCTTCACTCACATATGACTTGAGCTTTCGGTCCCAAACCATACTTACATCGTTAAAAATCAAGGATTTGTTCAAAGCGTCAGGCATCTTCCTCACTTGCCCTGTAAGATTAAGTTCTTCGAGAAAACTCCTGGCCTGACCTTCGCCCATCAGGTTGTTCAGGAAGAGTTTATATGATTCAGAATTAGCGTCAGAGCTCCCAAGTTCGGTCAACTGAATATCCTCATACAATCTGGTAAGCGCAGGCGATGAGAAAAAGAAATCAAGCACAACCGCCATCTTAAAACGGGTGGAGTCAGCCAATGTAAACTGCGCAACCTCACCAAATGTCTTAAGTCCGACACTGCCCAAGTCAACTCCAATATTCAGGTTACCATTTGCTTCAAGAATGCACCGGTCGGTATTTATTGTAATCAGGTTACCCGAACCCGATTTACCATTCAGCCGGTCATTACTTGCTGCAATATATTGGCCCTGTGTCCTGTCGTATCTTATGTATCCTTCAGTTCCAATAAGCAATGTGTCGCCATATGCTCTGGGCTTCTCAAATACCGATGGGTAGATGCCTGCAAAGAAATCAGAGAAGATTACCCCAAACAGGATAGGATCGTTTATGCTGTCGCGTGCAGCCAATGTTACCGGTATCCTGATATCCTTTGATTCAAGTTCTGATTTGAACTGTACCCATGGGTGGTCTTCTGCCTGACATTCATTATTCAGTTGGAATAAACCATCATAATAATGATTTGGCGAAGATGCTGAGAGCCTGAGTTTCCCGATGAAATTAAAGTAATCATTCAAAGGAAGGAAATTTTCAGCTTTAACCACTGAGACGCCATAGGTTTTATATGCAGAGTCAACGGTTACGGGATTAAACCATAGTGGTGTTACATTTCCGCGGTCATCTATATAGTCAAGATATCCTGAGGCGATATAATGCTGGCGGGAGTTGACTTCCACATCTGCGTCGTAGATTCTGTGGTACTTGAATTCTCTGTTGGCTATAATATTTGCTCCGGTTAAAGGTTGCATATCACCGTCAGCCAGAATTGTAACTTTACCGTCACCCGGGAAAATTGCAACATCGGCAACTCTTATGATTTTTACCTCTCTGGCATTGATGATATTCTCCTTCATCCTGTAAGTTGCTTCCATAGCAAAGAACTTAAGGGAATCGCGCTTTGGATCTGTTGAAACGAACTCCGATCCTGTAAAGTCATAATCAACCAATTGTTTCAGATCAATGGTATCAGAAAGTTCAGCCATCTCAACAAGAGAGTTGGTTAGCTTGAGCTCACTCTCCTCCATGCTCCACTCAATCTGATCCATATAACAGACGTACTTGCTGTGAGGAAGCTCAATTCGCTGACTTTCGCCCGGGATTCCGAACACCCCTTGTTTATTAAGAAAGTCAACACTTCCGGAGTTCATTGTTGTTGCAAGTGAGAGAGTCGGTCGCTCGGGATAATAAAGCTTGAAATCAGTGGTATCAGAGCTGAATGACTGATTCTTGAAATTAAATCCGTTAGAAATGATGTCGGCATTGTCCATTCGGCTTTTGCCCGCACCATACAACCCTTCGGATGTTAATGCAAGTTCGCCGCTATGATAAGATCTTGCTCCATACATTTTAAATTCCTTACCGGGAAGAGTCGTAAGACTCATACTATCAAGTGCAGGAACCCAGTGTTGATGAACACCTTCAGCCTCAACTGCCGGGAACGACGGATCTTCAGCTTTTTCCTCAATCACAAAACTGTTTAGATCTGCAACTAATGAATCAGGGAAGAATCTGAATTCATCCGACTTTGAGGTTGAGGTTATGAATTCAAGAGTCCCTCTCCCATGCAGCCCTCTGTTATCTAAAGCTATGTCAGAAAAATACGTTCCCATTCCATTATACGCCGGCAAGCCCTGTTCATCAAGTGATTTCCTGAATCCAAGCGAATAGTCTTCCATTACACGCAATGGTTCTTCAATCACAGGCAATATATCTCCTGAGAACAATGACCCATCAAACTTCAGACCTTCGGTTGTAAAACTGTTTAAACTGTCAATTGTGAATGGATACACGGTATAATAGAAGTTCTCTTTATTATAAATTCCACCTTCGATGTGATCATAATACACAAAGGCATCATTCTGACTATTGAATAAAGGATAGACCTCTAACTTTTTTATTCCTGATTTATTGGTTGGATCGTCAATAAGCAGTTCTCCGCTCAGGTTCGCAATTACATTTCTCACGGTCATTCGGTCGAGCTTTTGAGTTCTGCGGTTCAATGTATCGACTTCAAAACTCATTGAATCCACATTGGGCATGTTGAGCTTAAACTTGTTGTATTCAAACGAGCTTTTATTTGAATAAAATGTGAAATATCCTGCATTTACCAAACCTGTGAATACAAAGTCACGGTTAGGGCCTATTATTATCTCTCTGTCACGCGGCACTATCTTAACTGCTTTAATATCACTCAAAGAGACGCTATCAACGCCTTTAACGGTTATGTTGAAAGTCTTTAGATCGAGAATAGCATTAGCTCCTTCATTTACATTAGAACTGATCTGGATAACATCGTAATCGGCCTTTTTACTGCGAGCATTCAGATAATCATAGAGTTTAGGTTTGACCTCAATGCGGTCATTACTAATTGAATAACTGACAAATCCACCATTCGACAAATTAATCACCATTGCCTTAACCTGCTCAAATGGTTTACGCATAAATTCAACCAGCTCGGGAAGCAGGAAATTGTCGCGTTTGATCTTTTCTGTATAATTGTAAATGACATTAATAGGGTTAAGTTCATCTATACCCTGGAGTTTACTGAACCTTGCCTCACTGTAGTAGTTCTGCGATTCAAAGATGGCTGTTTCCTGCCTATTCAGGCCTCTGATCATCTCAAATGTGAACTTATCATCATCAAGGATGTAGTACATTCCCTGAAAGTACATATCTATTTTATGGAATGAGCTGTAAAAGGGACTTCCTGAGACGCCTTCACCATTGCGCATAAGTACAAGCTCCTTATTCTCATCCTGGTATCTTACATTTAATCCGGGATGATATATGGAGTCACTTTCGTGATATACAGTAGAAATTGCTCTTTGCGAAACAAATCTGTCGGGCCTGATCACAAAAGTCTTAGAAGCCAGTCTTACCAATATTTGGTCACCTTTACGGACTGTTACTGTAGCATCAGAAAATTCACTGCCACTGCCAAGGATTCTTGACCCTTCAATTCCGAATCCTCCATAGTAGTCAATATTCCGGAATAGATTTTTGATTCCTATATCCTTATTAAAGGACTCAAATTTGGGGAACGTTGACTTATCAAGTGGTACACCTGTAAGTACTTTATCCTCAAACGAACCAACCAATGGCTCTCTGAAATAATCTTTATGATAAAAGTTTACTGTATCGGCTTTCCATCCATTCATCTTTAAGTCAATTTCATACTTATCGAAGATTGCATAGACGGTATTGGGAAGATATCCGAATTTTTGCCAGGTAACTTTCCCTCCCCTGCCTTTAAATTTGTCATTCAACGGGTAATAGTTGCCTGAGGTCTGGAATAGGGAAATGCTGTCGCGTCCCGACCAGCATACCAGATTTACATTCTTGAGTTCAACCCTCAGCGTTGTATCAAAATAGTAATTGAAGCCTTCGCCTTCAAAAAGCCATGTATTAGTGTTGAGCTTGAATAATACATGAGTTAGATTGAACTGTGCCGTATTTTCGAGAAAAGATTTAAGTTGTCGTTGCAGCTTGGAATCTATTAATGGCACCAGTGCCTTATGCCACGCCAGAATACTCTGATTACCTGTTGTTTCAGTAAAAGAACTGAGAGCTGAAAGGTATTCGGTATAACCCATATGAGGTCGGATACCGGCTTTTCGGAATAAATTAGATACTCTTACAATGTCTTTTCTTACATCATTGGTAAATTTATCTTCTTCCCAATCCTTAATGAATTCCTGAAGAGTTATCAGCACCTCCCTGTTACGTTGGTTCTCAAAATACGAGTTCAACTCTGAAGGAAATGATAAAAGGTCGTCTGAAAATGCATTATCCTGTTGGGCAACTGCGATAATTGAGTTACTCATCAAAATCAAAACAAGAGCAAAGAGCCTTATATAGCGCATTTTGACTTTCTTAAAGGGTACTAATTTTATTAGTGAGCACCTCTTATTTGGTATAACATGCAGCAGTCCATGAATTCCGGACTTTGTGAGAATGGTATTTCAACGCAAGTGAAGTACAAGATTCGGTTATAGCCTGTAAATCACTTTCATAAAAACCACTTAACAGCAGTATACCTTTATCCTTCAGACATTTAACATAATGTGGCATATCATTCAAAAGAATATTCCGATTGATATTTGCTATAATCACATCAAACTTCTGATCTGTCAATAAAGAAGCGTCACCAAGATAAACGTTTATACGGGAGGTATTATTACGTTGGATGTTTTCGAGAGAATTTTCATAAGCCCACTCGTCATTATCTATGGCAGTTATATCCCGACTTCCTTTCAATGCAGCTAAAATTGCCAGAATACCTGTACCACAACCCATATCGAGAACAGAAGTCCCTTTAAGGTCCATATCAATCAGATATTCTATCATTAAAGCAGTAGTTTCATGATGTGCCGTTCCAAAAGACATCTTTGGCTCTATAACAATCTCGAATTCAGCATCATGATTCTCAGGATGGAAAGGTGCCCTGATATAGCAGCGGTTAAGGATAGTGACCGGTTGAAAGTTGCTTTCCCAAACAGCATTCCAATTCTGATCGGGAATTACCTTCCACGAATATTTAGCGGCAAATGGTGCTAACAGGGGTTCCAACTCATTTTTTCTGAATGAGGTTGTTGGTATATAAGCAAGGATGTGATCGGATTCTTCTATAAAACTCTCAAATCCTAATTCACCAAGAATTGCTATAAGCTGTTCAGCCAGATCAGACTGGTCAGCTTTGAATTCACACTTTAACTCTGTATACTCCATGTCTACTTGTTAAAACTGTTTACAATTTTAACAAAATCTTCAGCTTTTAATGAAGCTCCTCCAATCAGACCTCCGTCGACGTCAGGCTGTGCAAACAGTTCGGCTGCATTACCCGGATTACAACTGCCTCCATAGAGAATTGAGATGTCTTCAGCAACTTCGTTGCCATACTTGCTCTTTAAAAGATTGCGGATGAAGGCATGCATTTCCTGTGCTTGCTGAGGTGAAGCTGTTTTGCCTGTACCAATAGCCCAAACAGGTTCATAAGCTATTATCACTTTGCGTATTTCGTCTTCAGGTAAATGACAAATAGCTGTAGTAATCTGTTCTGAAACCACGTCGAAGTATCTGTTTTCTTCACGTTCCGACAAGACTTCTCCACAGCAGTAGATTGGAGTAATATCAGTGGATAATGCTTTCTTGACTTTCAGAGCAATAATTTCATCATTTTCACCAAAGTAGGTTCTTCTTTCGGAGTGTCCCAGGATTACGTACTTAACCCCTGCCGATTTTATCATTTCGGCTGAAATCTCTCCGGTATATGCTCCAAAGTCATATTGACTCATATTTTGAGCTCCGCTAAGAAAATCATTCTGCAATGCAATATCCGAGGCTAGTTCAAGATATATAGACGGTGGGCAAACAATAACCTGCACATCTGATGGGCGTGAGGTACTCAGTTGGTCCGCGATATCAAAAAGCAGATTCTCTGCCTCGGCAAAGGTTTTATTCATCTTCCAGTTCCCGGCAACAATTTTCTTTCTCATTTGAAGTGTTTTTTATCTAAAGTAATAACAAGTTATAATTGGTTGAAGATGCATTCAAAATTAATCTTTTTTATCAAATCTTGTCACTCGTTTAGCTTAACGCGCGGATCAAGAAGTGCATAAATAATATCTACAAATATATTAATTATCACAAGAAGAATGGCAATGAAAAGCACCGATCCCATTACAACAGGGAAATCATACTTTTCAAGCGCATCAACAATTACAACTCCTATTCCTTTCCAGTCGAAGATATACTCAACGAATACAGCACCGGCCATTAAAGATGCAAACCACCCTGATACTGTTGTCACTATAGGATTTAAAGCATTTCGCAGTCCATGACGCCAAATTACCCTTCGTTCTGATAGGCCTTTAGACCTTGCTGTTCGTATGTAGTCCTGCGATAATACATCAAGGACTGAACTTCTGGTTAGCTCAATTATCACACCCAATGGTCTGATACCTAACGTAATGGCAGGCAGTATTATGTTTTTGATGTCAAGATATTCACCTCTTCCGAAATCATCAACCGTATAAAGTGAGCCAAACATATTCAGCCCGGTAAAATCTGACCAGACATATGCGAATAACCATGCAATAAGGATGGCAGCAAAAAAGGATGGAAGCGACATCCCCAGGACCGATATCAGCAGTGACGCCCGGTCAAAAAAGCTGTCCTTTTTTATAGCTGAAGCTACACCGATTACTAAACTGATTATAAGAGCCAATCCCATGGAAAAGGTTGCCAGAAGCATGGTGTTAGGGAATGCCTGTCCTAAGATCTCCGAAACCTTGCGTTTACTCTGATAAGATCTTCCCAGATATGGCTTTTTGAGTATAAGAGTTTTGTCAGAAGTTTCTAAAATCGTTTTAAATGGTGAGTATTTGGCGCTATCAGCATACCAAAACATATTTTCTTTGCTGAGGCTGTGCAATGATAAAGGCGACAAGTCATTGAGAAACCTGAAAAACTGAAGGTGTGCCGGTTTGTTGAGGCCTAGTTCTTCATTGATTGCATCGACCGAAGCCATGTCTGCCCTTTGGCCAAGCATCATTCGGGCCGGGTCTCCCGGTAAAATATTGAAAAGAAAGAATACCAGTGCTACTACTCCAAGTAGTACAAAAAAGCCATAGTATAGTCTCCTGACAATGAATGTAAGCATTATTACTTCGATGTCTGTATATACTTAGCTTTCAGTTCATCATATTCACCGACATCTCTGTGACCCCACTTCTTGATTACAATGCCATCTTTCATCAGAATCACCCCTGGATTTGATCTCACCATTGTTTTGAGTACGATGTCATCAGCAAAGTAATACGAGTAGTTAAGGGTCGTGTCTCCGCCTGATTTTTCTACCTCCTCTGTTAATGAACTTGTCAAAAGACTAACGCTGTAATTATCAGCTTCAGCTTTCCGGGCAAATTCATTCAGCCTCTTAAGTGCATCTTTGTCAGCCTTCTGTATGTCCCATGAAACAATAATGAAATGATAATCAGGATTTTGGATGATAATGTCAGTAACATCTGTTCCATCCGCATCAACTATTTGGAGGTCAACGCCGGGATATTGATTTGGATCCTCAATTCTCTGGTCGACAAATTCCCATTCATTCATCCAGACTGAATCATTATATGGAAGTTCTGTCAGCAAGTATTCCTTCGACTCCCCTGTTGTCTTGTTCACATAAGTTACATAGTACTTAACCGGTAAGGTACTTTCGGCATACATCTTATTTCCTACCTTCCAGTCCATGAAATCGATGAGTGGCAGATGCCGGTAGCAATATATTGAGAGCCATAGGAATAAACCGGTAATTATTGCGGCAAGACCATATCCGTAAAGGTTACTATAGCTGTCCCTGGCTTTTTTCCTGTTGGCAAACAAGATTAACGTTGGAATCATCAGGACAGCATTTTTAAGGAATGTCTGCACATTGGTTAGTTTGATGGCATCGCCAAAGCATCCGCAATCAGGAACCGGATTTTCAATTGTATCGTACAGGGTCAGCAATGTGAAGAAACTCATTACAAACAGCAGGAACCAGGCATTTACCCTGGGCTTTATATTTAAAAGCACCACTGCACCAAGTACAAACTCTAATGTGGAGGCCAGAACTGACAAGCTGAAAGCATATGGCATCATGGCGTATGCATTCCATGCCAGGAAATAATCTTCAAGCCTGTAACCAAATCCTAAAGGATCAATACCTTTAACAAAACCGGAGAACATGAATACAACTCCGACTATAATTCTGCAAACTAAGTGGACAGTTCTCATATGTTGAATGTTAATCTTGCTCACTAATCTTAATCAATGCAAACACTGCATAATTAATGATATCCAGATAATTGGCATCAACTCCCTCTGAAATAAAAGTCTCTCCTTTATTGTTTTCTATCTGCTTGACCCTAAGAAGTTTCATCAGGATAATATCAGTTAAAGAACTAATCCTCATGTTTCGCCATGCTTCGTCGTAATCATGGTTTTTATTAAACATCAGGTCCCTTGCAGCGACAATATATTTATCATAAAGTGCTTCAACCTGGGGTCTTTCCATTTGAAGTTCCTCATCATAACCCAGTTGAAGCTGGATAAGAGCGATTACTGAGTAGTTTACAATACCAATAAATTCAGCCCTTTCGTCTTCTGAAACCTTATGAATGCCCTTTATCTGTATGCTTCTGATTCGATTCGCTTTTATGTATATCTGGTCGGTTATGGACTGCACCCTTAGTATTCTCCAGGCGGTCCCATAATCCTTCATCTTAGTTAAAAATATATCTTTGCAATCTTTTACAACTGTATCAAATTGAATGGCAGTATCATTTACCATGGGTGGATTTTATTGCTTGTAGTGATAAAAAGGAAAATAACGGGTATAAAGGTATGAATAATTTAAAAATAACCTCTATGCAATGCGGCTCTTTGGAACTGAGTCTGCAAAAGCCGGTAGTTATGGGAATAATAAACCTGACGCCCGATTCCTTTTATGACGGAGGGAGCTACACTGATACTCAATCGGTTGTAAAACGTGCAGAACAAATTCTAAACGAAGGGGGTGAGATTATTGATATTGGGGCAATATCAACCCGCCCAGGATCACTGATTCCTTCCTCTGCTGAAGAATTGGCTCGTTTGCTTAATCATCTTATTGCTATAAGGAAAGAATTCCCAAATGCTCTGATTTCTATTGATACTTTCAGAAAAGATGTTGCTGCTGTAGCAATTAGTGAAGGGGCCAATATAATCAACGATATTTCGGGTGGAATGCTTGATGAAGAAATGATCCCTTTTATGGCAGGACAAGACGCTGCCTATATCTTGATGCACATGCAGGGTAATCCAACAAATATGCAGGTTAACCCGGTATATACTAATGTAACAGAAGAGGTTAGCAATTTCTTTAAGGTACAGATTGAAAAGTTCGGAAACAAAGGCAAGTCTAATATAATTCTGGATCCCGGTTTTGGATTTGGAAAGAATGTTGACCACAACTACCAGCTTCTGAACGAACTGGATAGATTCAAATGCTTTAATTACCCTATCCTTGTTGGTGTCTCAAGGAAATCAATGATAAATAAAGTTTTAGGCACAACCCCAAAAGATGCCCTTAATGGCACTACTATTGTTAATACAATTGCATTAATGCGTGGTGCTGACATCCTCCGCGTGCACGATGTTAAACAAGCTGCAGAAGCTGTTCGTATTATCGGGCAATTTAATATTTCAAATGATAAACGATAATCTTATATTTGCAAAAAGTAGTTTATATGCCTGAGCTTGCTATCCCATTTTTTATCGGTTTAAGACTCCTCGATGTTATTGATATAATTCTGGTTGGGTTACTGCTTTATGAATTATACAATCTGGTAAAAGGCACTGCTGCTATAAATATTCTATTGGGTATAGTTGCAATATTCCTTGTATGGAGGTTGGTTCGAATCCTCGAAATGGAACTTCTTTCTGAAATTCTTGGTGCCTTTATCAGTGTTGGATTCATTGCCCTGATTGTTGTTTTTCAGCCTGAAATCAGAAAGTTCCTTCTTCTTTTGGGCACGCCTAGCTTTATAAGAAAGAAAAACAACCGTTTCCTCTTTTGGAAAATCAAATACGATAATCAGGACGAGCTTTCTATTGACCCCATAATTCAGGCATGTCATAAAATGGCCAATTCAAAAACCGGTGCGCTGATAGTTATAGGTAAAGTGAATGAACTGAATGATGTAGCCGAAACAGGTGAAATCCTTGAAGCAAGGATATCAGAGCAGCTTTTAGAAAATATATTTTACAAGAACTCCCCTCTTCATGATGGTGCTGTATTAATCATGAATAACAGGATAAAGGCAGCAAGTTGCATTTTACCCGTCTCAAAGAATGACAAGTTGCCGGCACAGGTTGGTTTAAGACACAGAGCAGCAGTTGGGATTACAGAGAAATCCGATGCAATTGCTATTGTAGTTTCAGAACAAACCGGTACAATTTCATGGTGTAAAACAGGTCAGCTCAATGTTGATATACAGCCTGCGAGACTAAAAACCTTACTTGAGGAAGAATTTAATGTTGCCCCGGGTACAGGCAAGAATTAATCTTACAAAATTTTAATTTTCAGGGATTGACTTTAAGAGAATCGACTTTGTTTCGGGCCTCGAATTCTTTAACAAGTTCCTCAGGCGATTTGCCCATGTTCCTTATTGCTGCTTCAGCATCATTGGCCAGTGGGTGATTGGGAAAGCGAGAGGAAAAACCTCTGTATATAGAAGCGGCCTTTCCATAATCACTCAGGAGATTCTCATATACATATGCTTTAAGGAAGACGACTTCAGCCAATTTGGGTTGATTTGGATAATCGTTTATTGATTTATCAATCAGCTCCATAGTTTTCTCACCTTGTCCCATGCCCATGCTCAAATTTATTGCTCTGTACAAGTATTGCGAAGCAGCGGAATCTTTTGGATAGGACTCATAAAATGAGATATATTCACTTAAAAGTGCTTGCAGTTCTTCCTGAGTTGCAGGGTTATCAGTATTCTGCAGCTTCTTTTCAATACCGGCAATCCTGGAAGCGGCTTTCTCTTCAGGTGAACTACATGATGTTACCAACAGTGTTGCAAGAATTCCGATAGTAAATAACCTGATAAATGATTGGTTGAGAGGCTTTAATAAATGCATGATTAAGACGTTTTCTTTTTGAGATTAGGGAAGATCATTTTATAGTCAGCTTTAACAATGCCCTTAGAGATATCTGATAATTTTCTCTTCAGCATCATTTTCCTGAGGGGATTAATTCTATCTACGAATAATATACCATCCAGGTGATCATATTCATGCTGTATGACTCTTGCTAAAGCTCCTGAAATTACATCATCATGGAATACGAAGTTTTCATCATAATATTTAATCCTTACCTGAGGCTTCCTCATCACATCTTCTCTTATGTCGGGAATGCTGAGACAACCTTCGTTGAATGCCCATTCATCACCTGCTTCTTCAACGATAGTCGCATTGATAAATGCCCGCTTAACGCTCTCTTCGTTGGGATATTCTTCTTTATAAGGAGTTGTGTCAATTACAAAAAGCCTGATACTTCTATTGACCTGAGGTGCAGCTAAGCCTACTCCATTCGAAGCATACATAGTTTCAAACATGTCGGCTATAAACTGCTGAAGGTCTGGATAATCCTTGTCTATATCCACAGCAACCTTTCTTAGTAAAGGATGTCCAAATGCTAATACCGGAAGAATCATAATCGTATTGAATTAGATAATTAATTAAAAGCCAGGTGAATTATGTTCCAGGTATGATTGCAACATAATAGTTGCACTAATCGTGTCAATCAATGCCTTGTTCTGTCTGTCTTTCTTCTTTAAGCCTGCTTCTCTGATGGTTTGCATGGCAATTTTAGAAGTGAAGCGTTCATCTACTCTCCTGACCGGGATGTTGGGAAACGTATTTACCAGCAATCGTACAAAAGGTTCGATAAACTTTGAAGACTCAGAGGCTTCATAATTCATCTGTTTTGGTTCGCCAACCAAAAATAGTACAACCTTCTCTCCGGAAATATAATCCTTTAAGAATTGAATAACATCCATCGATCTGATGGTAGTTAGCGAAGTAGCTATTATTTGATCCGGATCACTAACAGCCAATCCGGTTCGCTTTTGTCCATAGTCTATCGCTAAAATCCTGCCAATCAATTTATGAAGATTGTATTTCGGTAGCAAAATTACAATAAAATGGGGTAAGATGACCTACTCTCTCACAATTTTATATATGCCGTTCTCGTATAAACGAATAATTGTGGAGGCTTTACTCTGGTTAAACTGATCATGGAATAATTTAACTACATAATCAGCTTCACGAATTATCTCAGCCGATATCTGCTTAAAGACCAGAGGTGTTACCTCACCTGATATGTTGGCTGAAGATGAGACTATTGGTTTACCGAGAAGATCAATAACACCTGAACAAAATTCATTCTTTATCACTCTGATGGCAATGGTACCGTCGGAAGCAATAAGGTTCCTTGGCAGGTTTCTGGCATTATCATATATTACTGTAACCGGATTTTCTAATCTGCTGATCAAATCAATTGCTATATCAGGTACTTTGGCAACATATTTAGGGAGTGCATCAAAGGAACTCAGAAGGACAATTAGGCTTTTATCTTCTGTACGCTTCTTTATCTTATAAACCCTGTCAACAGCTCTTGAATTAAGAGCATCGCAACCAAGACCCCATACTGTATCAGTGGGATAAACAATAACTCCTCCCTCTTCAAGTACCCTGACGGTATTCTCTATCTCATTTCTAATTTCCGGATTCATAGGTAAGCGGTAATAACAATTGATTCACTGAAATAGTTTCAGCACATTTAAAATGATCTAAAGGACATTTTTGATAACCATGCAATCCACATGGCCTGCAGCTTAGCTCTACTGTTGTTTCAACTATATATGATCTATCCGAAAGAGGACCAAATCCAAAAGCCGGAACTGTTGAACAGAAGACTGCCACGACCGGTGCATTCATTGATGAAGCAATGTGTAATGGAGCGGAATCATTAACATAATTAATAACTGCCTTACTCATTACGGCTGCTGATTCAAGGAACGACAACCGGCCTGAAAGATTAATAATCTGACTTTTCTTACAGCTTTTAATAATCAGTTCACAAAGCTCGCTGTCTGCCTTACTTCCCAATAATACAACATCAAGATCCTCCGGCAATCTGTCAATAAACTCAATCCACTTTTTCCCGGGCAACCTTTTTGTGAAATACAGGGATGCCGGTGATATCGTAATGTACTTATTATTGATCAGTTGTGCTGTACTGGCAAAATCTGAAGCAGACGGATAAAGCCGTGGTTTACCAGTATCTATATGTTTTGCTCCTTCGTAAACTGCATTGAGGATTTCCTTATTCCGCTGAGTTTCGTGGCTATTATCACCTATATTGTGAACTACTTTGTGGGTGTAAAATAACGATAAAGGATTTTTGGTAAATCCGGCTTTAACTTTTGCACCTGAAAGTGCTGTGATTACGCCAGATGAAGCAAACCGATGAATGTTCAGAACAACATCATACTTGTTACTGCGAACCTTTGTTATTAAATTGATTAACCTCTTGTATTTTTTATGCGATTTGTTCCAGACAAGGACTTCTTTGACAAAAGGATGATTTTCAAACAATCCCTGGTATCCGTCTTTGATGAGAAAATCTATTTCAAAATCATCGGATAAATTGTGAAGAGTTTCGGCAAGTGAAGTTGAAAGAATAACATCGCCTAATGAAGCAGTTTGAATAATCAGAACTCTTGTCGGTTTCATACCTGTACACTGAAATCACGTAAAGAATCGTTCAGAGAAGTCTTAAGGTTGGTAGATTCTTTCCTGTATCCAATTACCAGAGCAGAGGGCACATGATACAAACCGGCTTTAAACTGCTTTGGTATTGAACCGGGTATCACTACTGCCCTTGGAGGCACATAACCCTTATATTCAACCGGGGCATCTCCGCTCACATCAATGATCTTTGTTGAACCGGTGATTGTGACTCCTGCACCTATAACAGCTTCTTTCGACACTCTTACACCTTCAACAATAATGCATCTCGATCCAATAAAAGCACCATCCTCAATAATTACAGGATTTGCCTGAACAGGTTCAAGAACACCACCTATACCAACACCTCCTGACAAATGGACATTCTTACCGATCTGAGCACAAGAGCCTACGGTAGCCCATGTGTCAACCATCGTCCCGGAATCAACATAAGCACCAATGTTTACATACGAAGGCATCAGGATTACTCCTGGTGCGATGTAGGAGCCATATCTGGCAACAGCAGGCGGAACAACCCTTATACCCTGCAGAGAATATTCTTTCTTTAATGGTATCTTGTCGTGAAACTCTAAGGGACCGGCTTCCATTGTCACCATGTCATTTATCAAAAAGTACAATAAAACGGACTTTTTGAGCCACTCATTCACGCGCCATTCACCATCAATTGGTTCGCATATTCTCAGGTTCCCTTTGTCGAGATTATGTATTACGGTTTTTATAGCGTTAACTGCTTCATCCGATTTAAGCAATTCCCTATTATCCCATACCCGGTTTATAATACTTTCGAGATCAGTGTTCATTGTGCTATCTGTTGCAGCCACAAATTTACAAAAAAACCTGAGGGCTGTTACTTTTACATGACCGGCAAATTTCTCTCAGATTATAATTTTTTCAATGTTAACGGCATCTTGAACAAATGTTACATGACTTTGTTACTTAGGGATTAATGTTAAATTAGCACTACAAGGATTAATTATGATTACAGCTGAGGTCGAAGCCAAAAAAGCGTTTGGTATTAAATATACAGAGAAAGAAACTCTCCTGAATTGGTATTATTTACTCGCATTAGGAAGAAGAATTGATGACAGGGCACCTAACTATCTGAAGCAGGCATTGGGTTGGTCATACCATGCTCCATATGCCGGTCACGATGCAATACAATTAGCAGTAGGCCAGGTTTTTGTAAAGCAGGTTGACCACTTGTTCCCTTATTATCGTGATATGCAGGTAGCTATTTCTGCAGGACTAACTGCAGAAGAATTAATACTCAATGGAATTTCAAAAGCTACTGACATTGCTAGCGGTGGTAGGCATATGTCTAACCATTTCGCCAAGCCCGTCTGGAATATACATAATGTCTCTTCTGCAACGGGCAACCATGCTTTGCATGCTGTTGGGACAGCCCGTGCAATTAAAAAATACAATGCTGAAGCCGTTGCTATTTGCTCGATGGGCGAATCAGCCACATCCGAAGGTTATGTGTATGAAGCAATTAATGGTGCTTCAAATGAAAAATTACCTGTAATATTTGTAATTCAGGATAATAACTATGGCATTTCTGTTCCAAAACGTGACCAGACAGCCAACTGGAGAGCAGCTGAAAACTTCTCCGGATTTAAGAATCTGAGAATTATTCATGTTGATGGGAAGAATGTATTCCAATCAATGAATGCAATGATCGAAGCAAGAGAATGGGCAGTGAAAAATCAAATGCCGGTTATTGTCCATGCCAGTGTTGTCCGTATTCATTCTCATTCAAATTCCGATAAGCATGAGCTTTATCGTGATGACAATGAAAGACATTGTGCATTACAGGCTGATCCATTTGACAGATACAGAAAAACACTCGTCATTTCAGGCAGGGTAACTGAGGAAGAATTGGCAGAAATCGACAAAAAAGTTAAAGACGAAGTCTCGAAAGCACATAAAAAAGCTATTGCAGCACCTGATCCTTCTCCCGAATCTATCTACAACCATGTAATTCCCGAAGCATACAAGCCTCAGGTTTATACCGATGGGACACATGACAGCTCAAAAGGAGAAAAGCTAAAATTCATTCAGGCACTTAATAATACACTCAAAGCAGAGTTCAGACATAATCCTGACACATTCATCTGGGGACAGGACATTGCTAATAAAGATAAGGGTGGTATCTTTAATGTTACAAAAGGTATGCAACCCGAGTTTGGAATAGAAAGAGTATTCAATGCTCCGATTGCTGAAGACTTTATACTTGGAACAGCCAATGGTATGAGCCGTTTCGATAAGAAGATAAGAATTGTCGTTGAAGGTGCAGAGTTTGCCGATTACTTCTGGCCAGCTATGGAACAATTTGTAGAGCTCACCCATGATTACTGGAGAAGCAATGGTGCATTCGCTCCTAATGTTGTTGTGAGATTAGCTTCAGGCGGATATATCGGAGGCGGACTTTATCACTCACAGACGATTGAAGGTGCTCTTACGACTTTCCCGGGTATACGGATTGTATATCCTTCATTCGCTGATGATGCGGCCGGGCTTCTTAGAACAGCAATAAGATCAGAAGGTCCTACTATTTTCCTGGAACCTAAAGCTCTCTACAATGATCCTATTGCCGAAACGATAGTCCCTGATGAATTCGAAGTTCCTTTTGGAAAAGCCAGAATCAGAAAAGAAGGCACAGACATTTCCTTCA
Organism: Bacteroidales bacterium UBA5507; assembly: GCA_002426195.1. GTDB lineage: Bacteria > Bacteroidota > Bacteroidia > Bacteroidales > Lentimicrobiaceae > Lentimicrobium. The sequence continues at coordinate 34,945 of DIOT01000020.1, forward strand.
TAACTTACGGAAATACAACTCATATGTGTCTTGCAGCTGCACGCAAACTGGAGGAAGAAAACGGAATCAAGGCAGAAGTGGTAGATATACGTTCACTAATCCCTCTTGATAAAGAAACCATTTTGAATTCAGTGAAGAAAACAAACCGCGTTCTTGTCGTTCATGAAGACAAAGTCTATAGCGGATTTGGAGCTGAACTTGCTGCAATGATAACAGAAGAGGCCTTTGAATATCTCGATGCTCCGGTAAAGAGAATTGGCTCAACATTCACTCCTGTTGGTTTTAACCGAATACTTGAAAAAGCAATACTGCCAAATACTGATAAAATCTATCTGGCAGCTAAAGAGTTATTAGACTTCTAAACATATTCATGTGATTAATCTACTTGAAGAAATTCAGCCAGTTGCAATGCAAGTGGCTGATTTTTTTATATTTGCATTCAGAACCAAATATTCTACCAATGAAACATTTTCTTATTCCAATTCTATTTATCATCATGACTAGTATTACAACTACTGCTCAGGAAACCAATCCTTTATTAAAGCCTCACGAAAATCAGTTTGGCATTCCGCCATTTGATGAAATCAGGACCGAACATTTTCTGCCAGCAATTAAGAAGGGCATTGAAGCTCAAAATGCAGAGATTGAAGAGATTACAGCAAGGAAGGCAAAGCCTGATTTTCAAAACACCATAGCCCGTTATGATTACAGCGGTTCTCTTCTGAGAAATGTGAGCATGGTATTTCATAATCTCAATTCTTCCAATACCAATCCCGAACTTCAGGCAGTGGCCAAAGAAATGGCTCCTATGTTATCAGCTCACTTTGATAATATCAGGTTGAATGAAAAATTATTCAGCCGCGTCAGGGAAGTGTATGAAGCAAGGAACTCAATGAATCTGACTGCAGAGCAATCAAAGCTCCTCGAGGATACATACAAAGATTTCGTACGAGGTGGTGCCAATCTTGATGAATCAGCTAAAAAACGCTTCCGTGAAATCAATAGCAGATTGTCAGTTTTAACTCTTCAATTCGGTGAAAACGTCCTTAAAGAAACCAATGAATATAAGCTGGTTATCGACAACAAAGATAACCTGTCAGGACTTCCTCAAAATCTGATTGATCAGGCAGCTGATGCAGCTAAAAAAGCAGGCATGGAAGGCAAATGGGTATTCACACTACACAATCCAAGTGTAATGCCTTTCTTACAATTTGCTGATAACCGCGAGCTCAGGGAACAAATCTTTAAAGCCTACAGCTCAAGAGGAAACCAGAACAATCAATACGACAATAAGGAAATCATTAAGGAGATCGCAGCATTAAGACTTGAACGTGCCAATATCCTTGGATATGAAACACATGCGGCGTTTATCCTTGAAGATAACATGGCTAAGAATGCATCAAATGTTGAAAAACTCTTAATGCAATTATGGACACCTGCTTTGCAGAGAGCCAATAATGAGGCAGCTGATCTCCAGGCATTGATAGATCGTGAAAACGTAAACTTTAAACTCCAGCCATGGGATTGGAGATACTACACAGAGAAAGTCCGCAAAGAAAAATTCGATTTGAGTGATGAAGACCTGAAACCATATCTGAGCCTTGAAAATGTTAAGAAAGGGATTTTCATGGTTGCCAACAATTTATATGGTCTGCAGTTCAAAGAACTGAAAGATGTTCCTGTTTATCACCCGGAAGCGATGGCTTATGAAGTTACTGAGAAGGATGGTAAGCACGTGGGTGTCTTATTTATGGATTTCCATCCCCGTGAGAGTAAGCGTGGTGGGGCATGGATGAGCAGCTACCGCAAACAATACATTGATGAACAGGGCAATAATATCCGCCCTATTATAACAATGGTTTGCAATTTCAGCCGGCCAACTGCCAATAAACCTTCACTGCTAACCTTTGAAGAAACCAGTACATTCTTCCATGAGTTTGGACACGCATTGCATGGATTATTATCGAATTCAACTTACTACAGTCTGACCGGGACTTCTGTGCCGCGTGATTTCGTTGAATTGCCTTCACAAATTATGGAGAATTGGGCTGCTGAACCCGAAGTCCTCAGGATGTTTGCTAAGCATTACGAAACAGGGGAAACTATTCCCGATTCTCTTATTCAGAAGCTAAAAAACGCTGCTGTGTTTAATCAGGGCTTTGAAACTGTAGAATACCTCGCAGCTTCATTCCTCGATTTAGGTTATCATAATGCTAAGAAAGCAGATTTTACCGATGTCGAAAAATTTGAAGAAGAGTATCTCGCATCTCTGAAACTTATGCCTGAAATAATATCGAGATACAAGAGCACATATTTTAACCATATTTTCAGTGGCGGATATTCATCGGGATACTATGCTTATATATGGGCTGCAATTCTGGATTCAGATGCTTTTGAAGCTTTCAAAGAAAATGGCCTTTTCGATCAAAAGACAGCAATCCTATTCCGGAAGAACATACTTGAAAGAGGTGGCACTGAGGATCCTATGAAACTCTACAGGTCGTTCAGAGGGGCTGATCCCGACATTAAACCTCTCTTAAGAAAACGAGGATTAATTGAAATTTGATCTAAAAATCAGAGTCTAACATATGCCAATTTTGTATCCACATTAAAATTATATTAAAAGTAACATGTGTTGATACAAATCGGAAAATTTGAGCATATCTTTATACCACATTAAGCTGAACAAGAAATACCAACCCGGCCTCAATTGGAGAGTCGGGTTGTTTATTAATTTTCAAAAGCTCTGTTTAAAAACATATTAAGAGGAATTGCCGTCTTAAGCACATCTATTGTCTTATTCAGGAAATCAGGAGAAATAACTTCTTTATCGGTAAAGTTGTGATCAACAAACCAACTTTTGTATTTAATTAATTCTATATCAGGAAATTCAGGATCGTAATCTTTAGGTGGCCTGGTTAGTTTATCATCAATTAACGATGAATAAACCTTCCTAAACTCAGGATTTTGCAGTAAAGACTTCAAGGTCTTACTATCGTAGTATATTTCTTGTCGTATCTTCCTGAGCACCTGTGGACCGGGTTTGTACACACCACCACCGGCAAAAGAGTTTCCAGGCTGAATGTGAATATAATATCCTGGTCTTTCTGTCTTTTTCCCATTAAAGGAAATAAACGCTCCAAAATGCTCTTTATATGGGGATTTATCAAGGCTAAACCTAACGTCTCTGTAGATCCTGAACATGCAATCCTTTGCCTTTGGCCTGCCTAACATAGGATCAAAAGGGCTCAATCCTTCTATTACACTTTCAATGAAGGCCTCATGTTGTGCCTTTAACTTCTTATAGTGCTCCTTTTTGACTTCAAACCACTCACGGTTATTATTCTCACTCAGTTCAGTAATAAAGTCAAGTATCTCTTTCATAATATTCATTTTGCTTAACAAAGATATAAATCTAAATCTTTCGGTGGTTATTATCTTTTATATAACAGATTTTACATTATATTTAGCGTCTTTTTGTATTATAGTTTTACTCAATACTATGCTGCCAGGACTACACTTGTTTTGCCCTATTTCAAAAGGTCTGATGAAATTCTTCTTCACTACTATTCTCTCCTTTCGTCAAATACGGTTTGTATTGATACTCACATTCTTCGGTGTTCTACCATGCATCAGCAATGCCGGTGGGGAATATAAATCAACAGGTGCAAGATCTTCAGCATTAGGGACCGCATCCGTTACACTGACTGACATCTGGTCGGCGTTCAACAACCAGGCAGGACTTGCACAACTTACTTCACCAGAGCTGGCATTCTCCTATGAAACCAAATTTCTCATGAAGGAATTAGCAAGTAAAGCTGCATGTTTTGCATACCCATATAAGAATAATGTCTTCAATGTCAACTTTTCGCAATTTGGATTTTCTTCTTATAATGATAACAAGATCAGCCTTGGTTATTCCCGAAAATTCGGAAAATACCTTTCTATCGGAGTGCAACTGAATTATGGCATAATACAATTCGATGAGCAATTTGAGTCTTTGAGCTGCATAACATTTGAAGCGGGTGCCATTTACAAATTAAACAGAAATCTGAGTTTGGGTGTCCATGTTTATAATCCAAACAACTCTTACCTTAGAGAATCAAGCGAAAGGATTCCCGCAATTATCAGGATGGGAGCCACTTATATGTTACATAAGGACCTGATGCTCACAACAGAAATCGAAAAGAATGTTTACAATAAAGCAGAATTTAAAAGTGGAATTGAATATAAATGTGGGAATACGACATTTCTCAGAGCGGGAGTCTCCACAGGCAAATCACCTGTACACTTTGGAGTAGGGTTTTCATTCCGGAAAATAATACTTGAGCTGAGTTCTGAGTATCATCAATTACTGGGCTTTTCGCCTCAGTCTTCAATTTCCATAAGATTTTAAAAATCAAAAAAAGACTATCATCTCCATAATTTACTTTTTTGCTCCATGCTTTTTACTCAAATACTCCATATCTGCGGAAAGCTAAAAAAGCAATTAAAACCCCTCTTAGTCATTGCTTGTATGTGTCTCTGCCTGGATGCATTTGCTCAGGATACTGTGAACAACATCTTGAACAAAAAGATGGAACCTGACACTTCATACAGCAAACAAGCAGACTTAAGAACTGCAGACCAAACAGACTCGGAATTAGAGAACCAGCTAGAAGAAATAACAATCCATAACGAGGAGTATATTGATTTTATTGACCTGATTGAGGAATCAAACACTAACAGACTGATTAATATTAATACAGCAAACGAAAAGTTACTCAGAGGTTTAGGACTTAATAATGAACAGATTAACAACATAAGAAAGTATATTACAGAATACGGAGAACTGTCAAGTATATATGAGTTGAATCTTGTAGAAGGATTCGATTCAACCCTGATTGCCGGGATAAGTCCCCATATTCAATTTGTTGTGGATCGTGAAATGCACAAGCTAACTACAAAAAATTTACTTACCAGAGGTAAGCAGAAGATTGTCTTTCGTATCAACCACAATCTTCAGACACCGAAAGCTTATCAGGGTGACACTGCAGCATATATCGGCAATCCTGACAAAATGCTTATCAGGTATAATTACAGTTATTACGATCGGTTAAAAATTGGTGTTACTCTCGAAAAAGATGCAGGTGAAAAGATGCCTGACTATATTGGTTGGCATATATACTATGGAAGCAAGAAAATTTTTAAGGATTTCGTTCTGGGATCTTACAATGTGACTATAGGTCAGGGATTAAGCATGAACTCGTCTTATGGTTTCTCAAAAGCCTTTACTACGTCTCCTATCATAAATTCATTGCATAGTGTCAGGGCTTCTTCGGGCGCAAATGAGAATTTTGGTTTAAATGGACTTGCGACAACATTACGTCTTCCTTTAAATTCTGAGCTGACTTTATTCTATTCCTATAAGAGACTGGATGGATCAAAATCAATTGATTCAACAGATAAAGCTGAGTTTATAAACACAATTTACGAGACCGGTCTTCACAGGACAACAAAAGAGCTTAAAACCAAGGGCTCAATAACCAGCCAGGTTTATGGTATTAGTTTGTCGAAAAGAATAAGAAATTTATCCCTTGGAATAATTACGCATCAAACTCTGCTTCAGGCAAATACCCTGAGAAAAGATCAGCCCTACCGGATATTTGACTTCCATGGTAACCGACTTACAATAGGTGGTTTCTATGCTGGATTGAACCTTAATACGATTGAATTTTTCGGTGAGACTTCAGTAAACCTACAAAGTCCAAACTATGCAGGAAATAAAAAAGGTATAGCGGGATTAGTCGGCTTAAATATGAATCCGTCCGGGAACACAGGCGTAACGATTCTATACCGGAATTTCAGTCCCCAATATCAGAATTTTTATAGCAGCACATTCTCAGAAAGTACTTCAACGAATAATGAAGAAGGAATTTTCTTTGGAATTAACAGCCTTTTGAGCAGAAGGGTTGGGCTTTCAGTATATGCTGATTTCTTTAGATTTCCATGGTTAAAATACAGAGTTGACGGTCCATCTGTTGGTCGTGAATATATGGTAAATGTGAAGTTAAGGATAAACTCCAGAGAGGAACTTGCAATCAAGTATGTTTATAAGAACAGAATGCAAAACGAAGTATTTAACGAACAAACCCCAGGCATACTCTTTCCTTATCTGATCGCGAATAATGATTCATTGGTTTATCTGAACAATCCGGGTCTGATTAACTTTCCCAAAGCAATCGAAAGTCATTCCTTCAGGTTTACACTATTATTAAACCCCGCACACAATCTTCAGCTCAGGAGCAGAATTGACTACAACTTTGTAGACAAAGAGAACGGTTTCCTGATTGCTCAGGATTTAATCTACAAACCCACTAAAGAGCAATTCCAGCTATATTTAAGGTATGCACTGTTCGACATAGATTCGTTTGACAGTCGTATATACGCTTATGAGAATGACGTGCTAAACTCCTTTACTATTCCGGTATTCACAGACAAAGGAAGTAGGTTCTATTGTATGACAAAAATAAGTTACAACCGATTTTTAGACTTTTGGGTACGATATGCCTTCACATTATATCCCGGCAAGACTTCCATTGGACAAGGAATGGATGAAATTTCGGGTGACAGAAAAAGTGAGATTAAAATCCAAATTATCCTTCACTTATGAATAACTTATTTGCGTCCTGACTTCGATGGTGTTGTTTTTTGGTTATTTTTGTGCAAGAAAACATGCAAAAACAAACAATAATATCTTTAACAAACAATCACAATTATGTTAAAAGGACATCCCAAAGGATTAATAATCGCTTTCTTCTCAAATATGGGAGAACGGTTTGGATTTTATACCATGATGGCAATTTTGGTATTATTCCTACAGGCGAAATATGGACTTAATGAAGCCCAAGCTGGAGGAATATACAGTTGGTTCTATTTTGGAATTTATGCTCTTGCTCTTATTGGAGGTATTATCGCGGACGCCTCTCGAAAGTATAAGACGGTTATTCTTGTAGGGCTTGTAATAATGTTTGCCGGGTACATTGTAATGGCGGTACCAGGTAATCCAATCGCAATCACAATAACTGGATTATTCACGATTGCACTAGGCAATGGTCTCTTTAAAGGGAATCTTCAAGCTGTAGTAGGACAGATGTATGATGACCCAAAATATTCAAAAGTACGAGATTCTGCATTTATGATTTTTTATATGGGAATAAACATTGGAGCCTTCTTTGCACCATTTGTAGCTACTGGTATTAGAAACTGGTTCCTTGGCACGCAAGGATTCCTGCATGATGCAAGCCTACCTGCACTTTGCCATGCCTATATTAATGGAAATCTTCAGGAACTGACTACTTTCCAGGAACTGGCTAACAAAGTCACTGGTACAACAGTCATGGATCTTGGTGCTTTTGCCCAATCATATATTGATGCTTTTGCTAAAGGTTATAATTATGCTTTTGGAATTGCTGCAACTGCAATGGTTGTATCATTACTTGTTTATGTAATTTTCAATAAGTTTCTTCCTTCGGTTGAAAAAGTAAAAAAAGATGCCAATGAAGGAGCAAAGCTGAAAACTAACTTTATTAGTTTTTTAATTGCTGCAGGCTTAATGCTGACTACCTCTTTTATTTTTTATTTTGCCATGGATGACCTGGCACTTGGAATGGCAGTAGGTCTTTTTGTTGGATTTGTAGCAATCATGCTTTTGATTTCAACAAAAGAAGAAAGACCTAGGGTAACTTCACTAATTCTTGTGTTCTTCGTAGTAATTTTCTTTTGGATGTCTTTCCACCAAAACGGACTAACTCTCACGTTCTTTGCCAGGGATTACACAGTAAAACAAGTTGGCCCTTTTACTAATATATTCTTTAACCTTGAATCTATTCTTTGCTTCATTGGCGCAGTTGCTGGTATAGTTCTTCTTTTCAATAAAAAGAAAAACAACAAATTAATAGGAGCAGCATTCACACTTGTATTTGGCGGACTAACTTACTATCTTGTTTCAGGATATGCAGCCAACAACCCTATCGCTCCGGAAGTATTTCAATCATTTAACCCACTCTTTATTGTATCACTTACTTTTCCGGTAATGGCAGCTTTTACATGGTTGAGGAATAGAAACATGGAGCCGTCAACACCTAAAAAAATTGGCATTGGAATGTTTATCGCTGCTCTAGGGTTTTTAGTGATTCTTATTGGCAGTATAGGACTTATTTCTCCTCACGAACTTCAGGTTATTGAGAATGGCCAAGTAAAGTACAACTCGGTTCCAGATACTTCAAGGATTATTCCTTACTGGCTTATAAGTAGTTATTTAATTCTAACAGTTGCTGAACTATTCCTTAGCCCAATGGGTTTGTCGTTTGTTTCAAAAGTTGCACCTGCACGTTTTCAGGGTTTAATGCAAGGAGGTTGGTTATTGGCCACCGCTGTTGGAAACAAGTTTCTATTTATAGGAAGTAATTTTTGGGGCAAGCTTGATTTGTGGCAATTATGGTTGATCTTTATCGTATGTTGCGTATTGTCAGCTATATTCATTTTCTCCATTATGAAGAGACTTGAAGCAGCAACAAAATAACTTAACATTAATATAATAAGAGAGGCTACCTCGAATGAGGTAGCCTCTCTTATTATTACACAAAAACGACATTCTGTCTTCTAATGATCAAAAAAACCATAAAATATACGAACACGAACGATTCCTTAAATTGTTTGTGATCAAGCCTCAGAGCATAATAAACATTGCCTTCAGACCTTACAAAATTCATCAGACTTCTAGATAGAAAGCAATTTATTGAAAGTCAAACAGTATAATGGCGACCCTTATCTAGGTACCTCGCTAGTTGAAACAATTGCTATGATGTAATATATTCAACTTTTGTGAGTAAGATCGGCAAGGTGTTTCCTAATAAACACAATGATATTATTCAAGAAAACGAATTAATGTATTCTTATGGAAGAAGAAGAATCTTTGATAATGATTTCGATTCAAATTTCTTTTATAGAAGATAACGTTCCGTATAATAATAAGCTGAATTAAAACCAACTTTCTTTCTAACTTTATTAAAATAATTTCAGTACATTTCACTATCAATGAAGAGTAAATCACACTCTCAGTGATAAATTAAACACCTAACACTTCAATCCCTTTGGGAAGCTTTCTTGAGTTCAGCTTATAGTAAAAATTATTATCAGATATTATTTTTCAGCCTCAAAAGCATGGATCTCAGTATTGTATAGTTTTGTTGATTCCGGATCATACTGGTTCTTCGTCAAATTGAGTGAAGATTCACAAGTAAAAAACAGGTGTCACTCTGTTCAAGTATCAATACAATACTGAATTAATTTCTGACAAATTTAGGTTGACTCTCTCACCATGCTTATTGTTAAAATTTTCTCACAGAATTAGACTAGGCATGATTCTGATTTTCAGTATGCAATAAAATTAGTCTTTTATATTCATCAAATTTGAAAAGTGGATAATCCGGAGCATGCTGGTTCTTCGTCAAATTTGATGAATATAAAAGACTAATTT
>DIOT01000018.1 GCA_002426195.1 Bacteroidales bacterium UBA5507
AAGACTTTGTAATAAGCACAAGCGTATGCCTCCAGGCAGCAAATACACTCAACGGCAACGGGAAATACGACATAACCGTGGTACCCTGCGACACCGAAGGAATTCAGGTCAGCTTCATTGCCCCTGAATCATGGACCGGCGTAAGCCTTTACACCTGGGGACCTGAAGTCCTTGGCGGATGGCCCGGCGCATCACTTACCGAAACCGGAGGCTGGTACACTTACACATTCGATGCCTCGTTTACAGGTGCAAACCTCATTTTCAACAATGCCGGGGCAGGACAGCAGACCGAAGACTACACCATCAGCGGCAGCGTTTGCCTGCAGGCTTCCAATGAGCTGAACCTGAACGGTAAATATGATGTAACCGTCATTGATTGCACCACCGGCATTGGCGAAAACCGCGTAACCAACATATTAAATATCTATCCCAATCCGGCCAACGATAAGATCGCCCTCACCGGTAAAGAAAAGATAAGTGCAGTAAGTATCCACACAACCACAGGCAACCAGGTAATGACCATCGATGGTAACCATTCCGAAATCGATATAAGCAGCTTACAACCGGGCGTTTACGTCATGCGGGCAGTTATGCAGAGCGGCAAGATCCAGATCACCAAGATCGTAAAAAAATAAATCATTTTACGGGAACACTTCAAAAGAGGCTGTCTCAAAAGGATAGCCTCTTTTTTATGTTAATATTTTTAGGTGTTATTGTTAATAACTATTTGTATTAAGATATGTATAATTATACAGTTATGTTTATCTTTAATACATGAAAACACAAAAGCCTGTATTTAAGCCGTATTATCAACATCAGTTAATGGCATTCCCGCCAACATTTGATGAGTTGATATCAAAGGATCACCCAGTAAGGGTTGTCAGTAAGATTGTGGATGAAATAGACCTTGATCCCTTATTAATAAAGTATAAAGGTGGAGGTTGTTCAAGTTATAATCCTCGTATGTTACTTAAGATCCTGATATACGGATATTTAGTTAACATCTTTTCATCCCGCAAGCTGGAAGCTGCTGTTCAGGAGAATATACATTTAATGTGGCTCAGCGGAATGGAGAAGCCTGATCACAATACTATAAATAGGTTTAGGAGTGAAAGACTTAGAGGAGTTATAAAAAAGATATTCGCTCAAGTAGTGTTATTAATGGTTGAATCAGGACATGTTGACTTACAAAAGGTATATACAGATGGAACTAAAATTGAAGCTAATGCTAACAGGTATACTTTTGTATGGGGTAAATCTCTGAATGCCAGCAAAAAAAGGATAGCTGGGCAATTGAATGAGTTTTGGCAATACACACAAAAGATTGCTAAGCAGGAAATGAAGGATTCAACCCCAACTGCTTTCAGTGCAACGAATCCAGAACAAGTGCGAGTAGCCATTGATAAAATAGATCAGGCACTTAGAGGACAAGATGTTGAACCTAAAAACAGGCAAAAGCTAAGTTATGCAAAAAGGCATTGGGTTAAGAAAATGCAAGAATATGGGGAAAAAGAAGCGATTTTAGGTGAAAGAAATAGTTACTCTAAGACTGACCCCGATGCAACTTTTATGAGAATGAAAGAAGATCATATGCAAAATGGTCAGCTTAAGCCGGGCTACAATGTCCAGATTAGTACTAATAAACAGATAATTACAAACTATTAACTGCATCAAAATCCCACTGACTTTAAAACACTTAAGTCCCATTTGGGCGCATTCGAAGAATCATATGGTTTTATGCCAAAAGAATTAACTGCTGATGCAGGGTATGGGTCTGAAGAAAATTATGAGTTCCTGGAAAGCAAGAATATTGAAGGTTTTGTCAAGTACGCTTACTTTGATAAAGAATCAAATAGTACTGATAACAGGGGCCCGTTTAATGTTGACAATCTTTTTTACAATGAGCAAAATGATTGCTTCTATTGCCCAATGGGTCAACCAATGCCACTTTTTGATAGAAAAGCAGAAACCAATGAAAGTGGTTATGAACGCGAACTATCTTATTATCAGGCATTAAATTGCAAAGGCTGCCCTTTGCGTGGAGCTTGCAATAAAAATAAAGCAAATAGAATTATTCAAGTAAGTCACAAGGGAAGAAGCTTATATAAAAAAGCAAGGCAAAGGCTTTTGAGTGATCGTGGAGTTTATCATCGAAAACAAAGGCCGATAGATGTAGAACCAGTATTTGGAATAATAAAACAAAATAAAGGTTTTCGTAAATTCAATCTAAGAGGGATTGAAAAAGTAGCCATTGAGTTTGGCTTAATTGCAATTGCCCACAACCTAAAAAAAATTGCTTAAAAACAATCCATAAATGGCACGAAAATGCACTTTTGTGCCATTTATGATTGTTTTTACTGTTTAAATAATTCTTTCCTTACGAAAATCATTAATCGAAAATTTTAATCTGCAATTATCAATCAAATTGGCAACTGCTAACCGTGCATTATAAAAAAAAGAAGCTGACTCTTATGAGACAGCCTCTTTTTTTTATAACCTACATTTGTGCGTCAACCCCTAATGCTTACGTATCAATTCTAATTTCTTTCAAAGGTGTCGCTGGAATATTTATGACCTCCAAGATTTGAATGAAAATTTTAAATAATTTTAAAGAATCTTAAATTACAAAAAATAAATCTCATGAAAAAAGCCACTCTGTTTTTTGTATTAATTTTTATAACATTGTATTCTTCAGGACAGGATTCCATTGTAAAACAATGGCAAAAAGTCTTTGGAGGTTACCAATATGATGTACCCAATAATGGTTGTGCAACTATGGATGGAGGTTGTATTATCCTTAGTAGAACAAATTCCTATGAGATTGTTGGCCATCATGGAGGAGATGATATATGGATTTTTAAGCTTGACATCCATGGTAATATTTTATGGGAGAAATGTTATGGAACTGCCGCCAATGAATATGGACATTATATACAACCTGTATCTATTGGCGGTTACATAATTGTGGGTTGTTCAGACTTTAATGATCCTGGTAGTGCTCCTGATGGATATATCATCAGGATAAGCGATACAGGAGAAGAACTTTGGACTAAATATCTAAATATTGCAAATGGAAGTTGTCTGAACGTGATAAAGGAAACGGATGATGGAGGATTTATTTGCGGTGGTTCTATAACCACATCTTTCGAACCTAATGAAACTTTATTATTAAAAATTGATAGTATTGGAAATTCTGAATGGCATAGGCATTTAAATGAGAATAATTATGGATTCTGCATGGATATTGTGAAAAATGAAGATGGTTATTTATTTTTATCACAAGGAAATACAGTATTAACTGGACAATATATAGTCTATAAGACAACATTAAATGGCGAGGTAATATGGATGCGCGAGTATGGTAATGAAGATCATCAACAGGCTGCCAGATTACTACCTCAAACAAATGGCAATTTCTTATTAATAGGGTATACGACTTCTTTACCATCAACTGATGGATTAGTAATTAGTATTAATGAAACAGGGGATATTGTATGGCAAAAGAATTATGGAAGTTATGGCAACGACAGACTTTATGGTGGTGAGATTATTAATAATGAAATAATTTTGACAGGAGCAACGGATTATTTTCCGGATGGAATAATCCATTACGGAGGTGATGACTTCTGGGTTTTTAGAATCAACAACTCTGGTGAAATTTTAAGGGAAACCTCTTATGGGGGTGCAGGAAATGAAGGTGAGCCATTTCCAATAGTTTTGATTAATAATGATATCGTAATAGCTGGATGGACATATTCCTTCAAAACGAACAAACAGAGTCAGTTTGAATACTCTGACTGTTTAGTGATTAAAGAATGTAAAAAATCTGATCTGGAGGTCACATGTACTAATCCATTGTATTGCGAGACTACACAACTTTATGCAACTGATGGTTTCTTTAGTTACAATTGGAATACAGGAGACACATCAAATACAATTGAGGTAGCTGCTGGAGGTCAATATCAATGTACTGCTGTTAACCATTATGGATGTGTATCAAATTCAAGTTTAATTATCCCTGATCCGATTATGCCTGACAATAATCCACAAATCTGTATGGTTACATTAGATAATACATCTAAAAAGAACATAATAATTCCCCTCATAGAGACAAATCCCCTACTTGATTCATTGTTTTTTTATAGATTAAGCAATTCTACGAGCACATATTCCCTGATTGCTAAGATGGAATATGTAAATGCTGGGTCGTTAATTGATTATGAATCATTTCCGGATCAGCAAAGCTATGAATATGCTGTTACTGTCAGCGATTCGTATTGTCATAAAGAAAGTGATTTTTCAATACCACATAAATCAATTCTTCTCCAAGCCAACACTGGTATAAATTCGGAAGTAAATTTATTTTGGAACGCATACCAGGGTTTTGAATACCCCAACTTTGAGGTATATAGAAGCCATAATGGAAGTGAGTATTATCACATTGCCGATATTCCTAATAATGTATACACATATACTGATCTTTTTCCTCCTTCGGGACAGTTAAGTTATCAAATTAGAATTACCAAAGAAATACCATGCGAAATTTCAAGATCCATTAATAAAGTTTCCTCAAATTTCGTTCAAACATCGTCACTTGGAATTCCAGAGAATATTAATGAAAAAATTACCGTATATCCAAATCCTGTTTTTGATAAACTTTATTTAGATAATCTGGGATCAAGAACTAATGAATTCGAGGAATTTTATTATAATATCTTTGACTTAAAAGGCAACCTGATGCTTTCAGGTAAAGCAAACCTCTCTATTGATGTATCAGAACTACCAAAGGGCAATTATTTTATTTCTGTTGAGGGTTTGCTCAATAAAAAATTTACTAAGAATTAATAACTTTACGTATTCTCTTTCAGTGTAAAGCCACCTTCCCACTTTCTTCAAGTAGCCTCCTCAGGCTTTCGGGATCAATGCTGAAATTGTTCCTATGCAGCATTCTATGGCAATTGCTGCAGACAAGAATGATTTCATCCAGGCTTGTAATGCGCGCTGAATCTGATGAGGATAGTGGATTGAGGTGATGTGCTTCAATAAATCCACTGCCTGGTTCACCATATTTCTGAAAGAAGGAAAAATTGCAGACAAAGCAATTAAGATTTGGATTCTTCTTTATTGCCAATAATTTTTTCTTCCTGATAATTGAATTATTACGTTCAATTTTATAATGCTGTATGAGACGACGGCCACCTTCGGAAACTTCGAGCATGTTTTCTTCTTGTTGTATTTCAGGAAGTGCTTTTTTGATCTTTTTCTTTGAAGGAGAAATCTTTAATATTTCACGCATAACATAAAGATGGAAGTCCTGTGCAAGCCATACTTTATCTACCAATGACAGCTGTTCTTTTTGAGGAATCTTTAGATCAGGATTCTCCAGATAAAACTTATTCCACTCCTTAAGCAAAATGTCCTCAATGGGATAACTATCAATGATTTTCATTGTCTTTTCCATATAAGGCTGACAGAATTGAATATATTGCTTGCCGGTTTTGGGCACTTTTTCATCAGCAGTTCCGAAAAGGTAGTCAATTGTCAGATCAAATTTTTTCATCGGTATCGGAAACAACTTATCAGGAAGTAAAGAACCTGCCCAGGCAGATAATCCCGTAAAAGACACTTTTCTGCCAGTGCAGTCTGAGGCTTCAAAACTTTCTTCCATAATTCTCCTGAAAATCCTTACATCATTTAGAGTGATAACCTCATGCAAGTCCATGGGGCTTTTTTTTATAAACTGAATGCCCCTGTCTCTTGCGGTATACTTAATTTCCTGCGATTGTTTGAGTATCTCAACGATTTCTTCATCTGACATTGTCCATTTAACATTGCGGAAAATAAAGTTGGCGAATGCAAACTTATAAGTCTCATTTTTAATCCAGCTGCTGGTTTTTAATCTCTTTAAATAGCAGTTAATTGAGTAATGTAAATTTTCGGTCATGGCATTAATTTGATATAGGTAGTTGCTTTTCTAGTCTAAAATAGACTGAAGGTAAATGTATTCACTTTTAAAGTAATTAGCCAAATGTAAATAAATAAATGTAAACCGGGAACATGAACACTGCAAAAGAGGCACAGCGATGTGCCTCTTTTTTTTGTTTAATCTCCAATATCAACTCGTAAACCCCAAAACAATGGTTTCACTTGTACCCTATGACCCGTCATTCCTTGAACTATCATGGCAATGGCTCAACGACCCGGAAATTAAAAGATTAACACACACAGCCGATTTCACCAGGGAAGACCAGCAAAAATGGTTCGACAAAATTCCTTCCCTCGAAGGATACAAGATCTGGGGAATCCAGCACGACGGCGAGAAGGTCGGTGTATGCGGAATAAAGAATATCACCGGAGATGATTGCGAATACTGGGGCTACATTGGCGTAAAAACGATGTGGAGCAAAGGAATCGGAACCATGGCGATGGAACTGATAGAAGAGAAAGCCGCCGATATCAAACTCAAAAGCATCTGGCTACTCGTACTTGAAGAAAATGTGAGAGGAAGAAAATTCTACGAAAAACTCGGTTACACCAAAGAAGGCCAGGATGGCATCCTCATTAAAATGCGGAAACATATCCACCCTTAGTTACAAAAATCACTGACAGCAGTCAGCTGTAAAGGACAAACGTCCGCTTCTAATGAACAAACGTACGGTTTGAGTTATCAAACGTAGCAGCCTGTTCCAAAAACAAATTATACTTTTGCCGGGCTTAAGGTGTAAGAGGTTGAAATTGTGTAACATTTATTCAATAAATCGAAAACTTTCGAGTTACTTTTTTACTTTTGCACCATTAATGAGTAGTTTTTCTGCTCAAGAAATAGCATTAAGCACTCAGCATTCAGCGGTCAGAATGTGAGTGTCAACAATACCAGATTGCCTTTGTGAGAAACTATTGTGTGACTCACGGGGCTGCGCCGTGAATAGCACTCAGCCGTCAGCTATCAGCACTCAGGAAATTCAATCATCAATCAGTAATCCATGAAGGATTTTAGAGATCTAGTTGTTTGGGAGAAGGGTCACCAGTTAACTTTAAAGATTTATACTTTAACTATTGATTTTCCCAAGGAAGAACTGTACGGATTGACTTCTCAGATAAGGCGGGCTGCTTCATCCATTCCAATTAATATTGCTGAAGCATGCGGACGAGGAAGTAATGCTGATTTTGCAAGGTTTTTACAAATGAGCATGGGGTCTGCCAGTGAAACAGAATATCTGATCTTACTTTGCCAGGAACTCGGATACATCTCTGATCCAACTGAACTCACAAAGGAAATAAAAGAAATTAAGAAGATGCTTGCATCATTAATAAATAAAGCAAAAACTGAAGTAAACTCCCACTAAATGCCGACTGCTGAATGCTGAATGCTGAATGCCGAATGCTGAATGCTGAATGCTGACTGCTGACTGCTGAATGCTGAAAGCTAAATGCCATGTTAGATACATTAGTAACCTCCAAAACGAGAATCAAGCTCCTCGTAAAATTCTTCCTCAATTCCGCAACCCGCAGCTATTTACGCGATCTGGAAGCTGAATTCGGCGAAAGCACCAATGCCATCCGGCAGGAGCTTAACCGCTTTGAGGAAGCCGGCATGCTCATCAGCGAAATGGAAGGCAACAAGAAGATCTTTTCGGCCAACGTCAACCACCCGCTGTTCAGGGATGTGCACAACATACTGCTTAAGTTTACCGGCATCGACAAAGTGATCGAAAACGTGCTCCACCGCATCGGCGGGCTCCAGGAAGCATGGCTCATAGGCGACTTCGCAAAGGGAAAGGACAGCCCGGTGATCGATCTTGTGCTCGTAGGCGACGATCTGAACATGGAAGCACTGCTTAGCTATATAGCCAAAGCCGAAGAACTATCGGGCAGAAAAATCAGGTACCTCGTATTGCGCTGCAACGAAAAACCACTTATTAGCGAACAATTCGTACACCGCCTACTTCTCTTCAACAATACTAAACTGAATAATAAATAGTTGAATACTAACCACTGAATGCTGAATGCT
>DIOT01000040.1 GCA_002426195.1 Bacteroidales bacterium UBA5507
TCATCAAATTTGACGAAGAACCAAAATTGGTGCAAGGTGACAAATAGCACTCCTCACCATTTCTATCAATTGTTGCTCCATATCCAACTCCACAAGATCCTAATTTCTGCTCTCCTCTAGTAAATTCCAAAGCTCTATTAAATAAGACATCATAATGCGTTGTTATACTACAATCAATGTCAATAAAAAGCCTAGGTCTTAAATGTATTAATTTTGCATATTCGCCTATGAAGAAGGTAGGTGCAAAAGTGCAATATGATGACCAAAAAGTAGGTAAGTTCCTAAATGTACCTGACCCGAAATTGGAAAAAATATGCCTAATTCCATTATTTTTTACTACAGTATGTCCAGCTTGGTGTCCTCCATTAAATCGGACAACCATCCCTCCAGGATTCTGAATTGAAAAATAGTCTGTGACTAGGCCTTTGCCTTCATCACCATAACCCAGTCCAACAATAATAATAGCCTTTCTTACCAAGATGCCTGATATATCGCTGTTGAAAAATCTGATGTAATAAAACAATTAGTCCCTCTTAACATTAAAAGGTCATCTTCCGCAATATTCTGAGTGAAAATTATGACTTCTTTATTTTTTGCTCTTGCAAAACCGATTTCATAGACAGTTCCTATGTCTGGTGTATTCAATACTGCTAAAATTTTATCAGATTTCATTAATTGGTCAATATCACAATTTGCAATGTATTCGGAATCAATTAAGGGATCCTCGGTTAGGCCAACATCATGATATGGAGAGAAAACTTCATTATCAAAATCTAATAGAATACTTCTTATCTCAGTTATCAACCATCTTTGCTCAATACTAAAGAACGGTCCAGCTAAGTATATTTTATTTTTTACGCGTTTTTTGATGGGTTCATAATCAATTACAGTCTTGAGTGGCAATGTTTTAAATTTACAATAATTTGCAGTCATAAGCGATGCTATATTTGCAGATTCGAATGGAGACTTCTTCATAATCATCCAGTTTAGAGCAAAAAATGAGGAAAAAATGTCACCAGAACCTATTGGCCATATCTCATCAGTTCTATATACTGGTATGTCTTTATGCTCACCATTAAAGAAAACTTTTGCACCTTTAGAGCCATTTTTAATCACTATAACCTCTGCATGCTGCGAAAGAAGAAGACTAAAACCGAGAGCATCCAAATCTTTTGTTTGATAATGACCCAGAATAAATGCTTCATCTCGATTTAATACAATTGCTAAGTGTTTAGTTCTACACTGTGTTTCAGAAAATTCTGTACAATTTTGTGGATCATACACTAAATATTCTGAATCAATTTTAACATTAGCTTCGGCCATTCCAAAATATAGGAAATACTCACCGGTTAAGTCGTTTAAAACGCAGCTGTTATCACAATTTGACAAATAAGGTTTTGAAAGCGGATGCTGATAGTGAAACTGTGCTGTTTCTTGAATAATTTGATACTTGCAATTAAAGTTAAAAGTTCTTGACTTTAGTTTAGCTAAGTCATAATCAATTTCATCAATACAACTGTATAATAGGATTTCAATTTCTCTACCTGAAAGTGCGGCAGCAGCTCTTAATCCAGAACCATATAAGTCATGGTAAGTTGGTTCCTTGCAGAATTCATGATAAGTACCACCTACAATATTTAACATTAGCTATAAAAGTATACTTTAACTAGGCAAGATGATTCTTTAATTTCTAATATAACAGCTCTAAATGTACTACCAGCATTCAAACAGTCTATTAATAAAGATGAACCAGGGGCAGTTATATATCCACAATCACCATGTGTACCTGTTACTAAAATCTTGTTAAAAAAATAAACAACATTCAAGATATCGCCTTTCTCGTATTTTATAAAGTTTTCTTGCAGGTTTTGAAGAGATGTTATAAAAGAAACCTTATCACAACCAATTGTCTCACCTTTGGTGATACTATTATATATCTTATCTGTATATTTCTGGTGAGGGACTTTACCACTCCCACCGCCACCACCTTTCATATTTTTTTAAATTAGTTGAACAAATTTAGCAAAAATAATTTACTAGATCACTTATTAAATAATCTAAGTTATTATTGAATTGACAATTAGTATCCTTACTTTATATTTCAGATTAGAAACATAATGCAACAAGAAACTACAATTGGATGACAGTTGTTTTAAGAATCTTTAGTTCACTGCTAGTATATCAACCATCTCGGTGCTGTAATACAAATTTATAAGATTACCTGCCTTTATTCTAAATTGACTTCTTCGTTTAATTTTAGCAGTAGTTGATTCATTTTCCAGCTTAATACCAGGGTCATAATAAACATTCCCATCATGAATCTGCTTCAGGAATAAGATAAAGTCAGTACCACTTCCCATTAATACTTTTCTTCCATACCTGTATTGTCTTACTGGTACTGTCCTGTTATTTGAAGGAACATAACAAGCGAGATGGTGCTTTCGATTCCAATGTTTGAGTAAGTCAGCAAAAGACCACGATGCGGCAATACTCAAATTAGAGTCAATTAAATATATTGACCCTGTCACATCTGTTATCTTGTTTGCTGATGAATCAAATCCTGTAATTTTAAGAGCTAAACCGGTATTCTTATGAGATAGAGCATTATTTCTATAAATACCTCCAAAATTCATTCTATCCTTTTTGATTCTGTCAGGATAACCATATTTTCTGATAAAAGCTTCTACACCGCTAGTACAATAAAGTCCCCCATCAGGCTCTGGAGTCATTAAAGTAATTACTTCACTATTAAAATTGTTATCGAAATTTTTGACTCCAAATTGTTTCATCTCCCAACCCAGAAAATCAGGTTCAGCGTATCCATTTGGTTTTACATTTAATTCCGCTTCAAGGGTATAACCTCCACAATTAGGTGCATTGCACTCACGCTTATTACCATACTTATCTAATCTCCATGAATCAATCCATCCTTGTAAATGTATTCTTTTTAGTTCATTAATTAATTGTAGCTTGTTATTTGCTTCACTCTCAATCTCTACAATTTTAAAAACTCCTTGTGAATCAAGTGAATTCATTGAATAAAACTCAGTTGCTAACTCCGATCCTCCCGAAGCAACATATCCTAGAATATTCGATCCTGCAGTGGCGAGAAAAAGTAATCGTCCCTCCTGACGAGATGCCATAAGGGAGGATGGCGCATTTTCTGAGTTCTTAAGAAATCCGGAAAAGCGTACTTCTGGATATTTTGGATATAGAATAAATTGAGAATGAGGGGCATGAGTTATTGCACCATCATCAGTAATCCAATAGAATTGTGTTTCTGCTTTAAATCTCTGCCTTTTCCAGTCGCCTGCATCTTCTGTTTTTATTTCTGAAACCGGGAAGATATTTAATAAGTCGAAACTACCACCAAGGTATACCTGATTCTTAGAATTGTCGTTAGGTGCCAATTCTTTGACATAAATTTTTTGGGCACCAGCACTACAAAGAATAGTCTTTAAGTTTTTTAGGTTCATTCTTATGTGTATGATTATTCAAAACAGAGGCGACCTGTTTTGCAACTGATTCTATTAGCGGTACTACTACAGAATTACCAAATTGCTTATATGCCTGGTTATCTGAAACTCCTATTATAAAATCATCAGGATATCCCATTAACCGGGCGCATTCTCTTGGTGTAAGTCTTCTGGGGTTTTTGTCTTTCTGAGGTATCAATATTTCGGAACCGTCTTTATAATATCTTGCGCTTAAAGTTCTGCTTATACTATTTACATTGGTCAGACCGTATCCAAATCCATTGCCTTTCTCTTTATGCTTAATTGCATAGTTCTGAAGATATGACCATAGTTTATCACTTAAAGTGTATTTTTCTTCAGGGATTTCACATAAAATATCCGCAATTTTCTTTGAGACTTCAGGCATAAGCGGCCATCTGAAATCTTCGTTGCCATTGAATACCCTGTTATCAAATCCAACAATTATAATTCTTTCTCTGTGTTGGGGAACGAAATGCTTCCCATCCAGAACTTGATAATGAACGTTATAGTCCAGATTCTTGAGGGTATCCTGAATTATACTGAAAGTCCTCTTCTTGTCATGCGAAACAAGGTTTTTTACATTCTCCAGCATAAAGGCTTTTGGCCTCCTGGTTTGCAAAATTCTGGCTACATCAAAGAAAAGTGTTCCCTGAGTCTTATCAAGGAAACCATGTTCCCTGCCAAGGCTGTTTTTCTTTGACACTCCAGCAATGGAAAATGGCTGACAAGGAAAACCAGCCAATAACAAATCATGATCAGGAATAAGATCCTCTTTTATTTTTGTGATGTCGCCAAACGGAACCTCTCCAAAATTCTTTTCATAAGTAATCTTAGCGAAGTTATCCCATTCAGAAGTAAATACACATTTTCCTCCTTGTCTTTGATAAGCCAGTCGTATTCCACCAATACCAGCAAACAGATCAATAAATGTGAACTTCGGATCCTGAGGTGGGGGAAAAGGTATATCCCACTCAATAGGCAATTTTAATGCTGGATATATACCAGCATCATCACTGACACTAATATTTTCAATATCCGAAAGATATTTTGTAGTTTCCTTATTCAGGAAGCATTTACCTGCATCACTTTCAATATTTTGTAAATAATGAGTAAGATTAGCCTGTTTATTGTCTGTGTCATTTTGCGGACTTAACCTGAACTGCTCCTTTAAGTAAGAATATTTAACCTGCTTTTTCCCGGATTTTGTATTTTCTTTAGGCCTCATTATTTGTCACTTGATTGTTCCTTACCTTCAATTATGAATATTTTATCGCTGAAAAATTCTGACAGTGTCATCTTTAGACCATCTGTTACTATCTTCTCCAGGTTTTTAACTGTTATATTGCGTTTCCCATTTTCCACATAGTTCATGTAGGTACGGTCAACTCCGGCCTGCCAGGCCAGATCTTCCTGTTTCAGGTTTTGAATTTCACGTAAAGACTTAATTCTTAAGCCTATCTTCTTTTGAATCTCCATAGGGGTAAAAGTAAGTTAGGTGGCATATAGTACATTGTACTATATGTCACATTGTAAGGATATAAATATTAATGAATGTTTATGAAATGGTAGTCAGTAAATTGTTGAAAGTAGCTTTAAAACAGGAAGGTTTCAGTTCACACTCCCAAATGGTAATAACATTCCAGCCACTTTCTCTTAGTTTTTGTTGATTATCAATATCTTTGGTAGCATTATAATTAATTTTATCTATCCACCAGGAGGTTCGGGTCTTTGGAATTACAAAATACTTGCAGCCATTGTGCCCATGCCAGAAACAACCATGAATAAAAATTACGGTTCTATATTTTGGAAGCACAATATCAGGCTTTCCAGGAAGGTCCCTTACATGCAGACGGTATCGGTAACCTTGTGAAAATAAAAATTTACGCACCAGAAGTTCAGGTTTAGTATTCTTTCCCCTGATTCTGCTCATATTGTAACTTCGTGTCGCCCTATCGTGAACATCAGCCATTTAACAAAGATACTTATTTGTATAAGAGATCACATTTGCTGACAACCAAATAACAGCTCACTTTTCGACTGTTCGAAGTTTATCTCATTCACAATTCTTATTTCGGCACATCTGTGCAAAGTACCGATTGATGGCTTCAGTCTGAACTACCAATCTATAAGATGACTAATTTACTAAAAAAATGTATTCAGGATTCTTTATCCTGTTTCATCCATTGTCGGTAATTCTTGTCAAGAGTCAACCAGTATTGAGGTGACATTTTAGACAGGACCCCAGCTTTGCAGCGACTTCTCTTTTTAATGGCTGTTTACCCAGCATGATGCGATTCAATTGAGGAATGGATATATCTAATTTGTTGGCGAGTTCTTCTGGTGTGAGCTCACGAATTGTCATTTGTTCTTTAATGTAATATCCCAGGCTGAATTTTCTGGCTGCTCTTAATTCATTAATTGCCCTCATCACTTCTCCCCCAAGTATACTGAATTTGACACGTTTAGCTCGCTTTTGGGGCTTTCTGATATCATGTTTCGGTAGAAGGCCCAAAAGTGTGTTGGCTCCTGAAATTCGTGTGGAAGCAAAACCCGTGCATTACCTTTGGCGCGATTGCCGAGGTCGATGAATACTTTTGCTCTTGATCCGGGTCTCCAAACTGCCAGGATCATTGA
>DIOT01000051.1 GCA_002426195.1 Bacteroidales bacterium UBA5507
TAATAAATAAACCAAAATAAATTTGCCAAGTAGCTGGGAAACTCTTTTCCGGAGGTTTCACTGAGGCTGAGAGGCTGAATAAAAATCCGTGTAAATGGCAATAATCTCCACATAAACAAATGGAGGTTAAGTAAATGAAAACATCAGAAAACGGCCAACTTTAATGGTCAGCCGTTTCACTGGCACTTGGCATGTTATAGTTATAGTTTTATTTTTTTAAAAACCTTTGAAGCATACTCTTATTTCTTTCAAGCTCTAACTCATTTTGCAGTTGCTTTATTATATCATCCTTTTCATTCCCTAAAGAAGGTTTGTTTTGCAGCAGTGCAGCATATTTTTCATCTACTTCATTTTTGAGTTTATCCTTCTCCATTTCTATTTGTTTTAGCTTGTCATCCAGTTCTTTTATTTTGATTTGGACATCTTCCAGAGCTTTTGTATAAATCTGTTCGTCTTGCCGCCACTTCTTTAGTTCATCCATATCCTTATCTAAGGACAACTTATCCTGTATGATTGATGTGTATTTCTCCTCAAGGTCCTCACCAATCTGGATTTTCTCAGCTTCTATGGGTTTTAGCTTTTCCTGAAGTTCATTAATTTGGTACTGGTTGTTTTCTAAATCTTTTGTTCGTTTACGCTCTTCTTCAACTTGCTTTTTTAATTTATCTATTTCAGCTTGCTGCAGCATATTGATACGTGTGAGCTCAGCACATTGCGCTTCTAACTGTGCCTTTTCTTGTGAAAGTACTATCTGATTATGAGCCAACTCTTTGTTCCATCCGCTCTTCTCGCGCATCTGGGGGAATCTTGCTTTGAGTGTATCCTCACCAAGGCTTTTGCCTGCTGCCTGTTCCAAGGGTTTCTTTCTCTGTTTTTCATATTCATTACGGAATTGGCTAAGATGTGTTGGCTTCTTTTCAACTTCCACTTGTGCCACTGTTTTTTCAGGCTCTATGCCTCCTAAATTTGAATATGCCATATTTGCTTCCTGGCTGCAGTTTACTTTGTTTAATGTCGAATCTTCATTTTTATTTTTCTGGGTATTTTCCTGAGGCTTTGAGGGCAAAAGCAGTTTTACGTCCGGCGGTATTGTCCCAAGTACTCTTTTTATTCTCCTATTCACATTGTCAACCTGCTCAATATAATAGTACATATTGATTGTTGTCTCAAGTCCCATTTTTAATTCTTCAACCCTAGACCATTGTCCTAAAAAAGAAGAATAGAATATTTTACCGTCTGCTATCCAAAAAGCCCAGAGGGTGTCCCCATCTGCAATAAGCAGTATATCCAATATCGCCGAATCGCTCTGATATATATTGGTAATGGATGCTACTTTACCCTGCAAATCCAAGCATATATCTTCCAGTGTATAACCCAAGTTGCTGTTTGAAAGATTCAACAAATGAGATTCTGTACCATGCTTTGCCATGAAAAAGTCAAGGCTGTTACCTTTCAAGGCAAACAACGAAACTATAGCACTGTAAATATTGTTCTGATATTTACAATTTTTGAAAGTAACTTCTTTTCCTGTGTTGTTTATAAAAAGCAGGTTGATATCCTGTTTATCCTGAACATCTATCTGATAATGAGTGCATACATTTGGCAGCAGTTTAATGTAGCTGATAACATTAATTGTGCATTTTTCACCATCCCATCGGTTATGGCACAGGATACCTGTGTTTTGTGTTCTTTGTTTTTGAAATATATAGAATATATTTATGTCTTCGTCTATTATACAAAGTGATAATTCCCTGACGGCATAGTTGTTTTCTTTAAAATAGTAGATAGTTTTTGAAGACCACTGACCATCCTCTAATTTATAGTACTTAAGCTCTCCATTTTTATTAATATAAACAAAGTGCATAATCCCATCTTTATCCATATCCGAAGCAAATTCCATCACTCCAGTGTCGATCCTGCCTTCCTCCTTGTATTTGCCGTCTTTGGATACTATGCTGTATGCCAAATCGCCGTTTTTCGTCAAATAAAACTCCCACAAGTCACATTTTTTATCTTTAATAATCAAGCGATTACTGCTATTCATTTTTCATCTGCCTCCATAAAACATATTTCTACATACTATTTTATATGCTGTAATGCGATAACTTGTTATCCTCGGGAGGCATATTTTTAAGAAGATTTATGCGAAAATACTGCTCAAAATAAGAATGCCCCCACAGGATATACTGTGAAGGCTGCTCACTAATAAAGTATTTACATTTTGTACTCTAACAATACACATTTCGACTGTAAATAACATATTATACAGTGAAAATGGGTAGAGCATATAAATTGCTTATTAAATGCCTGTTTCAAATAAAGGGAGGGAAAATTATGGCTGATGATTTAATTATTACTCAACAGCAACCAGTTCCACCAGCAACGGAACTTGATTGTATTGAAACAAACAAGGTTTTTGATGAATGTTTACTGAGAGATTGTTTTACAGCTCCTGTTATACCCGGTATAGATGTAGACCCGTCATGTATCACAAATATAACATGCTCGAATTTCACAATCACTGTCGCTGCACCAATTATTCCAACAAGGAGGGCCACTGATGAGCCAGGTTTTGTAAGGGTTAGCTTCACCTTTATAATTAACTACAATTTAAACATTAGTACAAGAATTGGATGCACACCTATAGTTGTACCAGGAGTGCCAATAACGAGGAGTGTAAACAATGTGCTGCTGTATTGTCCTGAGCCAATAGCATATATCCTTACACAACAAGGGACTAATGCTGCTCCTACGCATCTCCCAAATGAAACTATAAAACTTGAGTTTGTAGGTGAGTGTATCGATATTGAATTCACTCCAAATCCAATTACTCCTCTTATTACTGATATAACCCCAGTGATAGGATACTACCTGATTATCAAATGCGAACAGGTGGTACAGATCCAAGTATTAAGCAGAGGTTACTGTGTTGCACCTTTCTGCACTTCTCCTACTTCAGATCCTTGCGATGAGTTCAACAGAAGACCTATACCGTCATTCTTCCCGGCTCAAATGTCCCCATTTTAATATTAATATCGAGGGAGTGTAATTCGCTCCCTCAAATTTTCCAAGAACATGCCACATGCCAGGCACGCGGCAAATTAAATGCCTGTTTCAAATAAGGGGAGGGAAAATTATGGCTGATGATTTAATTATTACTCAACAGCAACCAGTTCCACCAGCAACGGAACTTGATTGTATTGAAACAAACAAGGTTTTTGATGAATGTTTACTGAGAGATTGTTTTACAGCTCCTATCATATCCGATATAGATGTAGATCCGTCATGTATCACAGATATAACATGCTCGGATTTCACAATCACTGTCGCTGCACCAATTATTCCAACAAGGAAAGCCACTGATGAGCCAAGTTTTGTAAGGGTTAGCTTCCCCTTTACAATTAACTACAATTTAAACATTAGTACAAGAATTGGATGCACACCTGTAGTTATACCAGGAGTGCCAATAACAAGGAGCGTAAACAATGTGCTGCTGTACTGTCCTGAGCCAATAGCATATATCCTTACACAGCAAGGAACTAGTGCTGCTCCTACGCATCTTCCAAATGAAACTATAAAACTTGAATTTGTAGGTGAGTGTATTGATATTGAATTCACTCCAAATCCAGCTGTTCCTCACATTACTAATATAACCCCAGTGATAGGATACTACCTGATTATCAAATGCGAACAGGTGGTACAGATCCAAGTATTAAGCAGAGGTTACTGTGTTGCACCTTTCTGCACTTCTCCTACTTCAGATCCTTGCGATGAGTTCAACAGAAGACCTATACCGTCATTCTTCCCAGTTCAGAGGTTCCCATTTTAGCATTTTAGTGCCAGGCACGTCAGACTGTGTGGTAAT
>DIOT01000034.1 GCA_002426195.1 Bacteroidales bacterium UBA5507
ATTCATTGCTACTATGTGATGGCACTTGGGTACTCAGGAGTTGGTAATCTTGAGCTTGCAGAAAAATTTATGAAGAATGTGAAAAAACTTGATGTAAATCATCAATAAATATTAAATAAATAATAAATAAATAATAAATATTTATATTAATGCTATGAGAATAAACAATTATTATTCAACTCTACGTGAGCTATTTAAAGTGGAAAAGATGAAGGTCCTTTTAATTATTTTCATAATTTTCCTTCAAGTTAATCCAATTATTGCTGAAACAGCTAATAATGAAATTGTATTGTCAGAAGAACAGCAGATTGCTGTGAGTGGTAAAGTCTCTGATGAAAATGGTGAACCATTAATTGGGGTTTCAATTATGATCGAAGGCACTACTCTTGGTGTGGTAACTGACATAAACGGGAATTATTCGATAAATGCTTCTGATACAGATGTATTAGTGTTTCAATATGTTGGAATGCAGAATCAAAGAATTCTAGTCGGAAATAAAAAAACAATAGATGTAATTCTTATTGAAGATTCAACTCTAATCGATGAGTTAGTTGTTATTGGATATGGGACTGTTAAAAAGAGCAACGTTTCCGGAGCATTATCAACTGTTTCTGCAAAAGATTTAAAGAAGCTTCCTGCTGCAAATCTTTCCCAAGCACTTCAGGGTAACGCATCTGGTTTGTATTCACTTCAAGGAGACAGGTCGCCAGGTGGTGATGTTTCGTTAAATATTAGAGGAAATAATTCTTTTTCCGGAGGGACTCCTCTATTCATTATTGATGGTTTTCCGATTGCCTCGGGCGGTGGTATTCAGTCGATAAATCCCAATGACATTGAGACGATTAGTATCTTAAAAGATGCTTCTTCAACAGCCATCTATGGAGCTCGAGCAGCTAATGGCGTTGTCTTAGTCACTACTAAAATGGGTAAAGAAGGTAAGCCTATACTTGAGGTTGATATGTATAATGGGTTTAAGTATTTTAACAATCCAGTAGAAACTATGAATGCTGAACAATTTGCGACTCTACGCCGTGAATCCTATGAAATGGATGGAATTCCTATTCCTTCAAATGCATTTCTTGAAACTGAAAAAGAAATGCTAGAAAGTGGTAGAAGTACCAATTGGTGGAATGAAGTCACCAAACAGTATAGGATGGTGCAGAGTTATCAGGTTTCGTTCAGAGCGGGGACTAAAAACACCCGGGTTCACTTGGGTGCTGGATTTTTTAACGAACAAGGAATTGTAAATAATTCAAATTTTACGCGTGGAACACTTCGTTTAAATGTATCACAAGATTTCGGAAATCACGTAACGCTTAGTTCATATAATAACATGAGTATCATGTCTAAAAAAGGATCTAATGCAACTAACGTACTTTTCCCTGCTGTTGTTGGAAACCCAATGGCTCCCGTAAAAGATGAGAATGGAAATTACTATGCAATGATTCAAAATGCATTAGGTACACCAAGAGCTAATCCTGCAGCATTTTCTGATCTCCCGAAGATTTCATCAATTGAGCCTTTAATCAATTCTTCATTGGCCCTTGATATTAAGTTGAATAGTGATTTAAAACTAAGGACTCAGATATCTGGAGAAATTGATAATTTTAGAAATAATTTCTATAATCCAAGATCAATTAGTGGCCAAGATGAAATAAACGGTCGTGTTAGTGATGGTTATGCTTCAATAACATCTTCGGTTAACTACAACTGGATTAGCGAAACATCTTTGTCTTTTAATAAATATTTGAATAAAGATAATCATATAGATGCTGTTTTAGCGTTTTCTGCGCAAAATAATCGATGGGAATCTGTTGGAGCTTCTGCTTCGGGATTCGCAAGTGATGTATATGAGTCTTATAATTTGGGAGCCAGTTCAGCTGCTGCCAGAAAACCTTCATCTAGTTTAACAGACTGGAGTATGTTATCTTATATTGGTAGAACAATATACACTTTATACGATAGATATATTTTTACTGCGAATATGAGAGTCGACGGCTCTTCAAGATTTGGAAAAGATAATAAATATGGTTTTTTTCCAAGTGGAGCTTTTGCATGGAGATTATCTGAAGAAGAGTTTATTCAAGATTTAAATTTATTTTCAGATTTAAAATTTAGAATAAGCCATGGCCTTACCGGAAATGCAGATGCTATATCGCCCTACCAAACACTGCCTAGGTTAGGATATGCTCCATACAATTTTAATAGTAATGAAGTAGCGGGCTACTATGAATCTAATATGCCTTCACCAAATCTTAAATGGGAGTCAACACAGCAAACAAACGTTGGTTTGGATGTTTCATTTTTCAATAGTAGGTTAAATTTTGTGATGGATTATTATTACAAGAATACTAAAGATTTAATTAGAGCAATCAACATTCCTGCTGTGGCTGGTTTTCCAAATACATATGTTAATATGGGTAATTTACAAAACAAAGGCTTTGAGTTTGAAGTAAGGTCAGTAAACTTAAATGGGCTATTAACATGGAGGACATCATTGCTCTTTGCTTTAAATCGAAATAAATTGACTTCATTAGGTGATGGTTCTGATAGAATTGGAACGACTCATTGGCTTGGAAAACCCTTAGGTATAGGTAACAGATATTTAATTGAAGCAATTGGTATATGGCAAACAAATGAGAAAGATGAGGCAGCGAAGTATGGGTCAGTGCCCGGAGATGTGAAATACAGGGATTTAAATGATGATGGTGTGATAAATAATGAAGACAGAGACTTTGTCGGTTCGTATTACCCCAATTTCTATGGTTCGTTAAACAATGAATTTGTATATAAATCTTTTGATCTAAATATATTTGCAACATTTCAACAGGGACGTGACGTTTACAATGGGAACAACTATATCTTGTTGTTGGGGGCTGCTGTGGATAACAATCGAATAGAAATGTTAGATCGTTGGACGCCCACAAATCCAAGTAACAAGTATCCCAGAGCATCTGCTTCCGGAAAAAACAGACTTAGTACAGAAACAAGTGAGTTTCTTGAAGATGCTAGTTTCTTGAAAATTAAAAACATTACACTTGGCTATAATTTGTCCAATACTATTTCTCAACGATATGATCTGAGCTCCGCTAGAATCTATATGGGCATAACAAATCCATTTACTTTTACAAGATACACGGGGATGGATCCTGAGGATGGAGACATTTGGAATAACTCAAGGCAAAGTTCTTATCCAATCACAACAACTTATACAATAGGATTACAATTACAGTTTTAAAATATACAGATATGAAAAGCAAAGCAATTACCCTATTATTAATAGTCTTTCTTGTTTCTTGTTCAGATTTCTTGACAGAAAATCCGAAATCTTTTCTAGCTCCTGACAACTTTTACAAGACAAGAGAAGATATTGAAGCTGGTTTGAATGCTGTTTACAGAGCGCCTCAAGACCGTTATTCTTCGAATTGGGCTGCACCACATTGGTTTGAATGGGGGACTGATATATGTGAGATTACTGAAAAATCCAGTTGGGCCCATCATAATGAAATTGCACGCCTGCCGTCTACTTTTAATTCTTCTTCTACAATACCCAATGACTTCTGGCAATATACTTATAACCACATGAAGGACGCTAATAATTTGTTAAAAGCGTTACCAAATGTACCTATTAGTGATGAAGAGAAAAGATTAATTGAAGGTCAAGCCCGTGCTTTAAGGGCATTATTATATTTTGATGCCGTACGTGTATATAATGGTGTACCATTAATCTTGGAGGCATCCACAGATTTAGAATTTCTTAAAACTGTTAAAAGAGCAATCCCTGAAGAAGTCTATAACGCAATTATTCAAGACCTCGAATTTGCAATGAGTGTTCTGCCATCAAAATGGGATGATGTTAGTGATAAAGGGAGAATAACCAGTGGTTCAGCTGCTGCATTGTTAGCTAAAGTTTACTTAACAATGTCTGGATATCCCTTGAATCAAAAAGACAAACTTCAAAATGCTAAGGCAGTGCTTGAAAACTTTGTTGATAAAAAACTATTTGGGGGTCATTATGCTTTATTTGAAGATTATGCAAGTATGTTTGATGATCAGCTATCCCCTGGTAGTGAAGGTGTCTGGGTTATAAATTTTACTCGTGGAACTTTTGGGCAGGGTAACGATTTTCATACAAACTTTGCTCCCCTTGAACTTTATTATGCATCTGGCTTAGGACTGACTTATGGAGGTGGATGGAGCAATGGTTTACCTTCAGATAAATTCTACAACAGTTATGATAAAGTTAATGACAAGCGATTTAAACACACTTATTGGTCATCAACTGCAGAAATACCCGAAGAATACGATGCATTGGTAAAAAAAGACGAGGAGGGAAAACCTATACATATAGAATTTTATCGTCCTCATGTGAAAAAATTCAGAGAAAAAACACCTAACAATAATTCACAACGTACAGGTTTAGATCACTCAATTATTCGTTATGCTGATGTACTTCTTATGTATGCCGAAGTTTTAAATGAGTTGAATGATAACAGGAAGTATGAGTATATCAATCAAGTAAGGCGAAGAGCAGGATTGAATGACCTGTCTCAATTAGATCAAGCTGAATTTCGTGAACACTTAATGCTTGAAAGAGCGTGGGAACTTTGTTTTGAAGGAGATCGCAAATTCGATTTAGTAAGGTGGGGCGTTTATACAAGCCGCACACCTGAATGGAATCCACAAGTTGTGGGTAATATTAAAAGCAACAAACATGAGTTTTGGCCTGTTCCGCAATCCCAAATTGATATTAATGAAAATTTGACACAGAATCCTGGATGGTAATACAAAAATATCAGTAATCGTTGAAAATTTAGAAGACAGGAGGGGTAATTACTTCTTGTCTTCTATTTGTTTGCTCATTGAATAAACTTAGTTGAATTTTTAAGTAAATGCAATTAACTAAAAATATTCAAGTATTTTTATCCAATATTTGAAATTGAGAATTCTAAACAATAAAACCAATTAATCATGAAAAGTAAATTATTTCGAAATGTAATAATTCTTTGCTTATTATTTAACTTTTCTTTGTCTTTTAGCCAGATAAAGATAATCAATGACAGTATTTTCAAATTGGATACTGACAATATTTCATATATTATTCGGATACAGGATGGTAAATTACAAACAGGTTATTACGGTAGCAAAATAAAAAGTCATGATTTACCTAATATTTATTTTGAATGGAGAGATGAAGTCCCCGTGAGAGGCAGATTTCCCAACAAATCTCCAATCTTGGAAGTCGTTTTCTCTGATGGTACAAGGGATTTAGATCTAGAATATGTGTCACATAAGATTACTTCCAACGACGGGTTTAATGTTTTGACAATAACCAATAAAGATAAATATTATGATCTACTGGTAAATATAATTTATCGTGTTCTTCCAGAGTATGATATAATTGAAAAACATCTAGAGCTAAAGAATACGGGGAAAGAGCTCATAAAAATTGAAAATGCTATGTCTGCTTCCTTATGGCTTCCACAAGGTGCTTATGAAGTGACCCACATGCAGGGAATACATTGGCATGATTTTCAACCTGAAACAACTTTACTTACTCAGGGAGTTAAATCATTTATGAGTAGAGACTTCAAAACCTACGGTTCATCCTATTTTGCTGTTCGCCCACAAGGTGAGATTTGTGAAGATAAAGGAGACGTATGGTATGGACAATTGCATTATAGTGGGAATTGGAAAACTGACCTTGAAAGCACATATGATGATCGAGTTCAAATAACATCCGGAATAAATTTCTGGGATACAGAGTGGAATTTAAGAAACAATGAAACATTTAAGACCCCTGTTCTTTCATTTGGTTATGCCCAAAACGGGAGTGATGAGGTTGCAAGAAGGTATTCAAATTATACAAGAGATTTGATCATACCCCAACAGAGAAGTAAGATTGAACGTCCTGTAATTTATAATAGCTGGTATGCTACAGAATTTAATATTAATGAAACACAACAGTTAGAATTAGCCAAAGTTGCAAAGAAAATCGGAGTTGAAATGTTCGTCATTGATGATGGTTGGTTTAAAGGCAGGGTAAACGATAAAGCTGGTTTAGGAGATTGGACAGTTGATAAAGGTAAGTTTCCTAATGGCTTAACGCCTCTAATTAAAAAAATTAATGACTTGGGTTTAGATTTTGGGATATGGGTTGAACCTGAAATGGTAAACCGAAATAGTGATTTGTACAGAAAACATCCTGATTGGGTATTGCATTTTGAAAATAGGCCCAGGACAGAGGGGCGTAATCAATTAATGCTTAATTTGGCAAGGGAAGACGTTTACGATTACCTTTACAATGAACTATATAACCTACTTAAAGGTCACAATATAAAATACTTGAAATGGGATATGAACAAGTCTTTAAGTGAGCCAGGTTGGCCAGATACAAATGTAGAAGAGCAACGTGAGGTTCGTATAAGATATATTGATAATTTATATAAGTTGATTAGCCGGTTAACATCTGATTTTCCTGAGGTTTGGTTTGAAACTTGTTCTAGTGGAGGGGGACGTGTAGATTTAGGAATATTTAATTGGGCAGATTTTGCATGGGTCAGTGATAATATCGACCCTGTAGACAGAATATTTATTCAGTATGGCTACTTAAATGCTTTTCCTGCAAATACAATGATAAGTTGGACTGGATACTATGATAATCATGGTGTAAAGCCAGGTATGGATTTTAGATTTGATGTGGCGATGAGTGGAGTTCTTGGTATTGGAAATGACATAACAAAATGGGATATCAATGAAATTGATTTAGCAAAAACAAAGATTACTGAATATAAAAATATACGGAAGACTATCCATAATGGTTATTTGTATCGAATTTCATCACCATTTAAGAGTAACAGAAGTATTTTACAGTACAATGATAAATTAGAAAATGCAGATAGAGCAGTTATTTTTTTCTATCAATTGGATAATCAATTGAAGGGAAGTACAGCTTACCCTTATCAAAATAAGTATATTAAATTAAAGGGATTGCAAGAAGATGCCTTATATAGAATTGACAATGGGAGTCAATTAATTATGGGTGCAGACCTAATGAATATTGGTATACTTTATCCACTGACAAAATCCTATACAAGCAAGATTATTATTCTTGAAAAAATTTAACGCTAATACATTTATTGATGAGGACTCAATATATTATTTTAACTCTCATTATCTGTTGTAATTTATCATTACAGTCACAACAGGTGAC
>DIOT01000049.1 GCA_002426195.1 Bacteroidales bacterium UBA5507
CCAAATTTGACGAAGAACCAATTACATTGCAATTTGACACTATTTCAGTTTTCATGATCTATTATGCAATAAAGTCGAACAAAAACTAGCAGAAATCCGCAATTATTATCGATGGAAATTTATTAAAGATTTGCAGATTGATTTTGATAAATTCAGGCATGACATAGAAGATAGACATTTTGTTAATGTTATCCATAAAATATTAAAATTAGTAATAAACGGCACTATTTTACCAGTAGAGGAAGAGAGTATCTTCAATTCAAATGGACTTATTGATACATATATTTTTGAGGGAGCGCAAGGAATATTGTTAGATCAAAATTTCGGAAATAGACCATTTATTACAAAAAGTAATACAACATCAAAAAATGCAATCTCTCTAATTAACAAGTATAGAGTATTTGATGAAGTAGAAATTGTTTATGTAACCAGGGCTTATCAAACTTATCATGGATATGGTCCCTTTAACGACATGAGAACTAAATATGATTTAATTGATTTTCAATTTGAAACCAATAAATATAATCCATATCAAGGCGAATTCAAAATAGATTTTCTTGACTTAGACAAATTGAATTACTCATTGGAATGCGATTCAAAATTTTCGTCTGGAAAGAATATTAAGCTAGTGATTACATGTTTAGACCAGATTGGGAGCAGCAATATTAATTATTACACAAATAACTCGTTAAAGTCAATTCATTTTAGAGATTTACAATTAAAAATTGATAAACAATTTGATGGTATAACATACAGCTATAGCAACTGTGCCAATGATTTAATCGTTAAGTGATTGATTCAGGAATAATTATTCATAAAGAGTTGGCTGTATCGCAAGATATAAAAATTAAGTTAAGGATTCTTGCAAAATTTCGAGTTCTATTTCGAGTTTGGACTTCACTTTTTCGGGTCTCAGTTCGTCATTTGTAAAGCCATAAATATCTTTATTGCAACTGGTACAATATATCTGATCTATATCATTCTCTTTATTACACTCGCATATCCAGACTTCTTTTTCTTTTAAAGAAAGGACTTTCTTCTTCATTGATCGACTTCCGCGTTCATTAAAAATTGTATTTATAATGTCAATTGCCGTTTTAATTGATTGAATATCCTCAATTGTATAAGCATACTTGTGTACACTTAATAATTGAAGTGCTGACTTTTGTATTCTAAATTCTTGAGAACTTAGGTTAGATATAGCTTTATTGAAATCAACCAAATGGAGATTATTAAGCAGACTGAGTAATCTTAGATTTACATCTACTGAATTTTCACCTAGGAATCTACTATATAAATAGTCAATTACTGTTTGATAATCAAGAACCTGCAAGTATTCTTCAACATCTTTTGATAATTCCGTAATGGTATGTTCAAGATATTGCCCTGAATTTATCCATTTTGAGAATTTTTCAATTACAAATGGAATGAGTTCGTCAATCCTATTAGCTTTTATGAAGTTCCAGAATTCTCTGTCTATTGAAAGATTATTAGTGGTACTTGCTATAATGAAATCTTTCTTCTTTTTTAGATAGCAAAATTCTTCAAAGTCCAATGTCGTTACTTCCTTCGACGAAACTTTTTCTTGAATTGAAAATCTGGCTTTGGCAGCAGTACCAATGGCAGTTACCATCATCATGGATTTATCTTTAGCTGAAATTTCATCATTATCTATTTTAAGACTTAGAATACAGTTTCCTCCTAAAGCAAATGCCTTTTTCCTCAACTCATTTATCACCTCTTCATCTATTGATGAAAGTACTCGTTGATAAGTTTCCGATCTACCACCAAAAAAGTCAGTAAAGCCAGAAAAAAAATCTTTGAAGAAGTTCATTCCTACTACCACATGAGCAGTAATTGGCTCAAGGTACTCTTCAATTTCAACTCCATCAAAACCAGATGTAGTAGTTACTTTAACCAGATTTGCTTTCATAATAATAGGTTAAAAAGTTCTAAAATATTAAATATTTTGACATCTGTAGACCTGTGTGCTTAACCACTCACTATAAAGTGGAATCCTTCGTTATCCCGAATCAATTTAAATGAAGTATTAGGTCGTACCTCTGAAGTTTAATCTAATTATTTTCAAATTGCACTAACTTTACCATTAATTTTTGACCTCTATTACGGATGCTTCTTCTAGTTTGGCTAATCGCAATCTATGGATATTCATCTGATGGATGATTGTCTCATCATAATCATCTCCTTTATCACCATATTTGTTTGTTAAGACAAAGAGTTCTAATGCAAGGAAGAAGATAAATAATGCGATCCATACAAGTAATGCAACGAGACTGCT
Organism: Bacteroidales bacterium UBA5507; assembly: GCA_002426195.1. Lineage (GTDB taxonomy): Bacteria > Bacteroidota > Bacteroidia > Bacteroidales > Lentimicrobiaceae > Lentimicrobium. The sequence goes on from DIOT01000049.1 coordinate 2,300, forward strand.
AAAGAGAATTGAGAATAATGTTGTCAATTCATCTAAAAACCCGGTTTTTGACATTAAATCCTTTTCAAGATCTTCTCTCATTGTCAGTCGGGCTTCTTCTTTTAGAGATTTTTGGGCCTGCAACGATTTTATTAAGGTTTCAATTTGTGGTATAAATGAAGCCTTGGGATTAGGGATATCAACAATAGTGACATCGGACCTTGCTATTAAGGTATCCTTTCCTGACAGCATCACATTGTGATGAATCGTTGATCGTGTGCTACTTTTAACAAATGGTTTTATGGTGATTTCATCGACAATTTGAGCCTTTTCTCTCTCCTTATTGATAATTAATGTGTCCAGATTAGCTATATCCAGATTTATCTGGTTGGTCTTCAGTGGCAAAATATCATATACTTCTTCTTGAATGTCTGAAATCTTCTTCTTCTCGACATCCTGTTTGAAAAGAATCTGGTCAATTATTACTGAACCAATAATTGCCATGACTACACCAATCACAATACGAAACCAGGATGACCATTTATTTTTACCAATTGAGAGTATTATTTGCCTCTCTATATGAATCACAACAAATACCATAATAGCAGCAACAATTACAGATGCTGTCATTGAACCCTGGATATATCTTTGAGTGAAAGTGAATCCTATGAAACCCCATATGATAGACATAATTAATATTGCAGCCAGGAACTTCTTCACTGACTTTGTACTTGCCTCACTACAGCTTTTTACTATTTTGTAATTTCTACCTGTGAGGAAGCACCCTAACCTTAAAATTGGATCCTTCATTTTTACTGAAATTTAGATTTGCTAATCGCAGCTAACCCTCTCTTGAATCCTTGTTCATAAGATAGAATTACTTTTTCAAACAAGCCCGAGTTATTCTTCATTTGCAACTCGATTTCATGAATCTTCTGAATGTCAGTCTCAGCTTTATCTTTCTGTGTTCTTAGTTCTTCAACAAGGTCTACTAATCCAGCATCACCTCTTGTCCTGATGTGACAATCAAGGTCTTTAATCAGCTTGTCATAGTAATTTATTTCTTTATCCATGATAATATTGAGGTGCGTCTTTATAAGATGAATTCCATCTGCCTTATTACTTTGATCTGGATTTACTAATGCATCATTATAACCCTTAGGTTCAAAGTCTACCTGCAGGAATGTATAAATTGAATCAATTCCTCTTGCTTCGGAATTATTATAGAAAGTCGTGTTTTCCTGTGGATCACGTTTCTCAATAAAAATATCTTCCGCTATTTCAGCAGATCCATTTGAAGAAGGTGTAGCTCCATTTTGTGGTTGGTTAGCTTTGAACCAATTAAAAAGTCCCATGATGAAATTTAGTTTTAGGTTATTTAATGTATTTTACCGGTACTTTATACAAACGATGGCCTTTCTGATGACAAGACTCACAAAGTGTTATCAGAAGTCGGTTTTCATACTCCCATGGATTTTTGAAAACATTCATCATTCTGGAAAAGTGATACTGACGATGGTGAACCTGCAAATTATCGCCTGATTTACA
>DIOT01000052.1 GCA_002426195.1 Bacteroidales bacterium UBA5507
AAACGCGACATTTCCATCGAAAACCTCTCATTCAGTTACGACGGCGCCGACCGTGATTATGTGTTGGATAATATCAATCTGACTATTCCTCAGGAAAAAGTAACCGCCATAGTGGGAGCTAGCGGAAGCGGAAAAACCACGTTAATAAAACTATTGTTGGGTTTTTACGAGCCCAACAAGGGAACCATCAAAGTGGGCGAGACACCGTTAAGCATAATCAATCCGCACTTGTGGCGGAGCAAATCCGGCTCGGTCATGCAGGACGGATTTATCTTTTCGGACACTATCGCACAAAACATCGGTGTAGGAAATGATTATGTTGACATAGAGAAACTTCGTCATGCCGTAACAGTTGCCAATATTCGTGATTTTATTGATTCCCTGCCTTTGGGTTACAATACCAAGATCGGAATGGAGGGAAGCGGAATAAGCCAAGGCCAGCGTCAACGCATCCTGATTGCCCGGGCCGTATATAAAAACCCGGAATTTATCTTTCTCGATGAAGCCACCAATGCTTTAGATGCCAATAACGAGAAAGAAATCATGAAACACCTACAGGAGTTTTATAAAGGGAAGACGGTAGTTGTGGTGGCACACCGATTAAGCACGGTACGCAATGCCGACAAAATAGTGGTGTTAGACCAGGGAAAAGTAGCGGAAGAAGGTGCACACCAAGAACTGACCGCTTTGCGTGGCAAATATTACGAATTGGTTAAAAACCAGTTGGAGTTGGGTAAATGAATCTCTAAAAGATAACGGAATATGGTGAATATAAGCTATAAAATTACTGCTAAATCAAAGGGTCGTAATAATTGTTAAATCAACAATTGGAAATAATCTTTGGTACAAATTTAAATTTTTACAAATGAAAAAATTAAGTAAAATTAAATTGAAGGATGCGGTTGTTCTTGAAAACCGAGAAATGAAAGCTATTTTCGGAGGATCTGGAGTATCAGGAACATGCGGTTACAGGATAGTTTACATTGATCCAGCCGAAACTGTCATCAAATGTAATCTATCTTTTCAAGAGGTAGATAATGCGATTGCTCATGCTTGGGCACTGGGTCTTGAATATAATTGGTGCTGTGACAGTTGTTCGACAACATCTTATTGCGGATAATAATGAATTATTTGGGATTGCTAAATAAATATAGAAATATAAATGGAATTACTTTAATAATTAACCATTTATACTCGATTCATCTATGGAAGTTTATCAATCCCAATTATTTAATTGATTTTCTGTGATTTTTAAACTACTTCAAAATTTACTATTTAAGTATGTTTTTAATAAATCTATTTATATATGTAAAAATTTTGAAGTAGCTCAAAATTTAAATAATAAATTACTAATGAAATATATTATATTGAAAATTTATAAACATCTTTTTCTTTTATTATTTAGTTTCTCTTTGATTATTTTATTTACAAGTTGTTTCAACAAAAACGATAAAAATATTGAAGAAAAAGAAAAAAATATTGTTCTTATTTTTAAAAATTGTCCAGATAGTATCAATTTCAAAATGCTCGATGGAAACTTAAAAATAAGAACGGAATATGATGTTTTCTACGTCAACGACTCATTATACCAAAAGTTTTATTCTATAAGGCCAAGTGTATCCGACACTCTTAGAATTAACACTAAAAGAAAACATGTTGAATTATCCCATAAATATAATGCCGTAAATGAAGCCTTGTATTTGTTTGAGAAAGGTGATACTATTATTTTTAATTACGAAGATGATAAGCCTTTTGCTGAAATAATGAATAGATCAACTAATAGACAAGAGGTAAATTATAATTTAGAAATAACAAAAGAAGACAATATTCCGATTGAAGCCTTATACAGGTATCAATACTTTAGTAACACAATCCCGAAAATTAGTAAAGAAAAATTTAGAGAATTATTAATTAGTGAACTACAAACTGAAAAGTATTTACTAGATTCTTTGCAAAAAAGGAATGTTTTGTCAATAAATAGTTTTCAATATCGTTACAACAATTTAGTATCTAAAATATATATTTCTTTTAAGAAAAATGGCCTATTACCCTTTGATAATAACTTCAACAAGTTACTTTCTGACACTGTGCTTTTTTCAGAAAATGAAGACTCTTTATTAAATTACAAAAATTACAGAGACATATTGTCTTATAAACTAAATACACGATTAAATGCTATACCGATGATTAGAGGTGAAGGCTATCAACGTCATAATTATGAAGAAAGATTTGATACCATCTTTAGCCTAGATTTCTTGACTAATAATGCCAAACGTCATTTTATGGCTTTGGAGTTAGATAAGATCTTTGAGAATGGCAATGTTTTTAGTATCGAAGAATATAATAGAAAATTCATAAATTTATTTGGCGATTCGATATTTACAAAAAAATTATTGAGAAAATACGAAATTGATTTTTCTCAAAAAAATGAACTTCTTCTTGAAGATATGAATGGTAATACTTATACTTTGCAGTCTGTATTAAATAAATATAAGGGATCTATTTTGTATATTGATTTCTGGGCAAGTTGGTGTGCTCCGTGCAGAGAAGCATTCAAATATAGCAGAAAGTTAAAATCAGAATTTAAAGATAAAAATGTTGTTTTTATATATTTGGCAAAAGATGATATTAAAAGCAATTGGCTAAAAGCTTGTAAGGATGAAAAAATCGACGCGAATAGTTACTCCATTATAAATTCAAAAACTTCTTCATACTTAAGTAAATTGAAAGTTAATACAATTCCTAGATATATAATTTACGATCCAAAGGGTAACCTTATAAATAGTAATGCCCCATCGCCTAATACTGAGGAGATTAGAATGATATTCAATAAACTAAGAAAAGATATAAATTAAAAGAATGTAAAGTTGAGAAAAATAGTATTATTTTAATTTTATAGTTAATTAGGAATTAGCGACAGCGTTTCAGTTTGTTTGAAAATGACTTTATGTTATGTATCAACTATATATTAAAAAACATTACAAATTAAAAATAGTTTTGTCCTGATTCAAGAAGTTATATCAATATTAAGTATGCTATGATACAAAGCATATGGGTTCCACGTATTTGAGGTTAATGATTTGTTTTAACAGTTAGTAAACGAAAGATTTTTGTTCTACATATATATAAAGCCATTTTTAAGTAGGTCCATAATAGGGAAAAAAGTTGTCGGAGAAGGTACACATGATTAACTTACAGTTCTGAAAGTGAAATATTACGAATTGGTAAAGAGCCTATTGAAACTTGGAAATAATACGCAAAGCATGGGTGAAAAAATTAAAAAATACAAGGAAATAGAGCTTCGCAGCGAGGAAGTCCAGGAGGTGATGAGTCAAATTCCATCGTGGATATTAAGAAGAGGAATAACTACATTGTTCACTATTGTTTTGTTATTACTTGTTGGCAGTTGGTTCTTTAAGTATCCCGATGTAATAACGGCCGAAATTACTGTAACTTCATTAGAACCTCCTGCGAGCATCATTGCCCGATCCACGGGAAAGATTGATGAAATATTCGTTAGAAACAACGAGGCGGTTGGAGCTCAAACGCCACTGGCGGTTATCCAGAATCCGGCAAACAGCGAAGATATGCTATTGCTTATCCAAACGATAAAACGATGGGAAGCATCGGACTATTCCGATGAAACGGCATTGTCCGTTTTTGCAGAAAAATCGTTTGCCTTGGGAAGCATCCAATCCGTTTATGCCGCTTTTCTCAACAGTTTGAGCGATTATCAGAATTATAAAACATTAAATTATTATCCTCAAAAAATTGCTTCACAAAAACAACAGTTGGTAACTCAAAAAGAATATTACGATCGCATCATCAAACAGGAGCCGGTCGTAAATGAACAATTCAAGACATCAAAAAGTATTTTCGAGCGCGACTCCATTCTTTTATCAAAAAACGTAATTTCGGGTAATGAATACGATTTATCTAAAAGCAGCTTTTTACAAAACAAGCAAGTGTATCTTTCCTTTAATGCATCGCTCAAACAGTCAGAATTACAGCTCATGCAAGGCGAAGAAAACCTGTTGGATCTTCAGCAACAGGCTACAGAATTGGAGCGAAAGTACCAGCTTTCGTTACAAAATGCTGCTGAAGCACTCAATGCTCAGATAAAAGAGTGGGAGCGCGATTATCTATTAGTGAGCCCCATCGACGGTTTTGTTACGCAAATGGGAATTTGGAGCAGCAATCAAAACGTAAATGTTGGTGAGACCGTTTTTACGGTTATCCCGTCCCAACAGGATACACCTAAAGGTAAAGCCATGCTTCCTGTTCAGGGCGCAGGGAAGGTCAGGATAGGGCAGCGAGCAAATGTCCGCATCAACAATTTCCCGGACCAGGAGTTTGGTTATTTAATTGGAAGAATTGAAAGCATATCAAGTGTTCCAGACGCCGAAGGATTTTACGTGGTGGAAATTCAATTCCCAAACGGGATGAAAACCAATTATGAAAAAACACTACCCATAACCCAACAGATACTGGGTACAGCTGATATTATTACTGAAGATCTACGGTTGATAGAGCGTTTTTTTATGCCGGTAAAAAAAATATTAAAGAATAGTTTATGAAGCAAAATAAAATTTTACCTCTATAAAATAACAAAGTGGACATACGGAAGAAAATCGATAACAATAAGGAAGTTATTGGGGTAGTCGGCTTGGGATATGTGGGCTTACCTTTAGCGGTGGCTTTTGCAGAAGCTGAACTGCATGTAATTGGTTTCGACAAATCTCAGGAATATGTTGATAAAATCAACCAGGGTGAAAACTATATTAAGGATATCCGTGATGCTGCGTTGAAAGAGGCGATTAGTAATGAGTTTTTAAAAGCTACAACCGATTTCTCGAAAATTAATTACTGTGATGTTTTGTTAATTTGCGTTCCGACACCGTTAGACCGTTTTAAAAAGCCCGATATGAGTTATATCGAATCGGCATGTGTCAGTATTGGGCAATACATGAAACGTGAAGTGTTCATATGCCTCGAAAGCACTACCTATCCCACCACTACCGAAACGTTCATGATGCCGATTATTGAAAAGGAATCGGGTATGAAGCACGGCAAGGATTTCTGGTTGGCATTTTCTCCCGAACGGATTGATCCGGGCAACTCTTTCTTCCATATTAAAAATATCCCGAAAGTAATTGGAGCTATCACACCGGAGGGATTGGAAATAGGAAAAAGTATTTATTCAAAAGCTATCGAAAAAATTCATACGGTAAGTTCGCCACGTGTAGCCGAAATGGTCAAGATTCTTGAAAACACCTACCGTCTGGTCAATATCAGCCTCATCAACGAATTGGCCTTGTTGGCAGGTAAAATGGATATCAATATTTGGGAAGTGATCGAAGCTGCCAAAACCAAACCATTCGGATTTCAAGCGTTTTATCCCGGGGCGGGTATCGGAGGCCATTGTATCCCGTTCGATCCGTTTTATTTAGAATATATCGCTAAGATTTATAATTTTGACTTGAGCATGATACATACTGCCGGACATATTAACATGCGGATGCCGTATTATATGTACATCAAAATCAACTCGGCGCTCAATCGGAAAAAGAAGTCAATAAACGGTAGTAGAGTCTTTTTCTTGGGCGTAGCTTACAAACCAAATATCAATGATGAACGCGAATCCCCTATTATTGAAATAATTGATGAAGTAGCAAAGAAAAACGGAATTGTTTCCTACAACGACCCGTATATCCCGCACATTACCACACACGAGGGTCATTTGTTTTCATCGGTGGAGTTGTCACCCAAGATACTCGCAAATGCCGATGTAGTGGTGGTTGCAACCAAACATGCCGTTTATGATTTCGAAATGATACGTAAACATGCAGGGTTGATTGTTGATTTGCAGAACGCATATAGTGAGGGCGGCGAAAATATTGATAAATTGTAACTTCATTTGATCGCCTATGGAAATTAAAATGTGCGACCTTATCGATCAATACAGAAAGATTCAACCGGAAGTGGATGATGCGATATCGCAGGTAATCAACAATTCCGCCTTTATCAACGGGCCTCAGATCAATGAGTTCAAAGCCAGCCTTGAACAATATACAGGTACTAAACATGTTATCCCTTGCGCCAACGGAACCGACGCACTGCAGTTGGCATTGATGGCGTTGGACCTGCAGCCGGGTGACGAAGTGATCGTCCCGGCATTTACTTATGTGGCGGCAGCCGAGGCGATTGGCCTGTTACGGTTAGTGCCGGTAATGGTGGATGTGGACTACCATTCATTTAACATCACATTGGGTAACATCGGGAAGGGACTTTCACCGAAAACCAGAGCTATCATTCCCGTTCATCTTTTTGGGCAGAGCTGTCCGATGGAAGAGATCATGAACTTCGCGCAGAAACACCGGCTGTTCGTGGTGGAAGACAACGCGCAGGCAATCGGAGCGTATTATACTTTTTCCGACGGCTCCAAAAAACAAACCGGAACCATCGGACATATCGGCTGCACTTCGTTTTTCCCGACCAAGAATTTAGGCTGTTTTGGCGATGGCGGCGCTCTGATGACTGACGATGACATTCTTGCCGAGCGTTTGCGAGCGATGACGGTACACGGGCAAATTGAGAAGTATTGCCATGAAATATTGGGATGCAACTCACGTCTGGATACCCTCCAGGCTGCCATTCTTAATGTAAAGATTCAGCATCTGGACGAATACATACAAGCCCGTCAACGTGCAGCAAGAATTTATTCCGAAGGTTTGAAGAATATAGATGGAATAACGCTTCCTGAAGAAATGTCGTACTCCACACATGTTTATCATCAATACACTCTCAAAGTAAAGGATGGTATGCGCAATGCCTTAAAAGAACATCTTTTGAAGCAGGGTATACCCTCTATGATTTATTATCCGTTGCCTCTTAACAAGCAGAACGCCTTCAAAAATATTGTTCCCACTTCTGAGCAGTTGAATGTATCAACCGAATTAGCTCAATCGGTATTGTCATTACCAATGCACACTGAACTTTCCGAAGAAGAGCAAAAGCATATCATCACATCTATTCAAACATTTTTTAAGTGATGGAGAAAGATTATTTTGCACATTCCACGGCAGTTATCGATGAAGGGTGCCAAATCGGCAAAGGAACCAAAATCTGGCACTTTTCGCATCTGATGGCCGGATGCGTGATCGGGAATAATTGCAATATCGGGCAGAATGTAGTAATCTCACCTGGTGTGATATTGGGCAACAACGTCAAGGTACAGAATAACGTATCGGTTTATACCGGAGTAACTTGCGACGATGATGTCTTTCTCGGCCCGTCGTGTGTTTTCACAAATGTGGTTAATCCCCGCAGTGCCATCAACCGCCATGGGTCGTTTGCTAAAACCCGTGTAGGGAAAGGCGCAACCATCGGCGCGAATGCCACCGTCATTTGCGGACACGACATTGGCGCTTATGCTTTCATCGGCGCGGGAGCGGTGGTTACCAAAAATGTGCCGTCTTATGCCTTATTGGTCGGCAATCCCGCCCGTCACACCGGATGGATGAGCGAATACGGGCATCGCCTGAATTTCGATGGAAATGGAATGGCGGTTTGTCCTGAAAGCGGGCAGAAATACCGAATTGAGAAAAATAATGTAACAAGAATTAAATAAAATGAGTACGATGAAACTGGCATTGGTTGGTTGCGGCAGAGTATCCGAACGCCATATTGAGGCGGTCCGGGCTGTGGAGGGTATTGATATCTCGGTGGTTTGCGACATCGATGAAAAAAAGGCGCAAACGGTTTCCGGGCAACTGTCTGTTCCTTATCTTACGGATTATAAACAGTTAAGAGATGTGGATGTGGTATCCGTGATGACGCCATCGGGAATGCACCCGCGCCATGTCATTGAAATAGCCGAACATACCAATATTCCATATATCATTTGCGAAAAACCAGTATCGCTTACACAGCGTGAACTGTATGAAATGTACGATAGGGTGAACAAGGCTGAGAAGAAATTATTGCCGGTATTTCAAAACCGCTACAACCCGCTGATTGTGTTTTTGAAAGACCTGATTGATACCTGCAAACTGGGAATGATCTATCAGTTTGTATGTAATATCTTTTGGAATCGTGACGATGATTATTTTGGAATAGACTGGCATGGGACCAAAGCTTATGATGGTGGCGTATTTTACACGCAAGCGAGCCATTACGTAGATATGATTTATTTTCTTTTCGGAAAAATCACAAATGCGTATGGTGTAGGAGGTCGTATGCGTAAATTTGAAGTTTATGATACTGTTTCGGCAATATGCGAACTGCAAAACGGGACTGTAGGTGCCTTAAACGCAACCGTGAGCGTGTTTCGCTCCAATTATCTTACTGAATTGACCGTTATCGGTGAAAAGGGAACCATACGGCTAAGTGGAACTAATCTTAACCGTATTGATTTTTGGGATGTAAATGATATGGAAAAACCAGATAAAGACTTCACCATTGACCATCAATACGGGAAGTGCCACGATACAATGTATGAATATATTGTACAGAAAAAGTGGGATATGTTTCCGAATTACGAGGGAGTGTTAAACGGAATACAGTTGATGGAGAGGATATCGTTTTAGAAGTTCAATGATGGAAAGTGTTCAAAATTCTCGTTGTGTATCGATTGGATATGTCCCGTTTTCTATTATTAATCACTCGAAGTCAGCATATTATCCTTATTGATACACCATTGCATAATTACCCAAGCTAAACCACCAGCATCATTACCCAGTGCTGCATTATCCGAATTAAGTTGATTTATTAATCCACTAATTCGTCGATGATTTTTTATGATGGATAATATAGTTTTGTCCACTGTTTTGGGTATGGAAATCTTTTTATCTAAAATCCATTGGGTTAGGTAGAAATTATTAGCATCCACCAATGTCATCGATTGAGGAAGATCAACAGTGGACACACATCCTTCAAGTGTCGGAATTTCATTAATTAACGTGGCCAATATATATTTTTCAGAAATACTTTTCTCTTCTTTGAAAGAAATCCTCACTATTTCAGGTAATTCTTCATATAATACACCTATTTCTTGTCGAAACATGTCATATTTCCAAAAAGTTTGACATATGTGAAAAAACCGAATTAAAGTTCTACAAGAAAAAACCGGTAATATATAAGTAATGTATTTTAAAATCAATATTTTATGAAATTGATTTACGCAATTTTCGATATGTTGCTCCCATTTACTTTTTGTAGAGGATGTCACTGAAATAAATCTATTCCATATATACAAAGCTTTTTCTGCTTCAGCACCAAGATCGTTAAAAAAATATGCTTTATTGTTCTCGCGAAAAATAATGTTATCCACTTCATCAAATATATCTTCATCAGCCTGAACAAATCCTTTTTTGATCAAATAATGGATTCCCCATACAATACCATACAACCCATCATCAAACCTTCTTTTAACGCCCTGTTTCATTTCCTGCAATATTAATTCTATCAGGATATCCGCATAATCAGTCATTTTAAGATCATTCCTATATTTTCCGTATTGGTACAAAAGGATAGCAATGCCGATTTTACCTGTCGTTAACCCATTTTGTGGGACAAGGGTACTCACTTTTGCAATTTGTTGGATTAAAAGGTCAAGAGTATAAGATATTTCCTTGTAGGAGTTCATGTTTGTTTCATTTGAAAAACATATTGATTACAATGTGCTTGCAAAAAATTCTGTAATTTTTGCTGTGAATAATATCGTGTTACTCGATTAGCTTCCAGTAGTTTATCTATCCATTGGTTAATTAATTTTTCATCAAAATGGCAATCGGCCATACCATTAATGAAAGAATTATGCAATGCTTTCTCAGATTCAGTAGGTTTGATCCTAAAAAATGAAAGTTGTTTCATGCGAATTTGCACCATAAAGAAAAACTGTTCTTTACCTTTTCTTTTTGTAATTTGTTGTTCATGCATCCGGATCTGATAAAAGATTTCATTAATATTGCTGGCCGGAAATAAGGATAATGCCCTTACCTGCCAGTCATAATCGGAAGAATAGGTATATGATTCGTTATAATATAAATCGTACTTTTGAACAAGGGCAGTTCTAACCATACATGTAGCATGGCTCGAATAACAATTACGCAAAAATAATACTTTAATAGTCTCGTAATCGGTTTCTTTATAATAAGGAAGAGGGTCATTAAGCATTTGAAATGCACTTCCGATCATCCCTAATTCTTTATTTTCTTCCAAAAAAAGATATTGTTTCTCCAAGCGCTTAGGCAAGTTTATGTCATCGGATCCAACCACGCAGAGATATTCACCCTTAGCAACTCTCATGCCGGCATTCATTGCCGGATAACATCCTCTATTTTCAGGAAAATTAATAATTTTAATGCGTTTATCGAGATAAGAATGCGCTATTTCTCTGCTGTTATCCGTCGAGCCGTCATTAACTACGATCAGTTCAAAATCGGGCAGGGTTTGAGCGAGAACGCTGTCAATACTTTCCTTAATTAAATGTCCGTAATTATAAACGGGCATGATAACTGAAACGAGAGGATTATATTTCATGATTCTCAATACTTTTAGAGGGTTTATAATCACTTAAAATATTATCGATAAAATTTGGATAGTTTCTACTGGCGTTGAAATTCTCTTCCCAGAATTTGTGTATGCCATTTCGGAAAAGAGAATTTCTCGATTTGGCTAAAAGCATTTGTAGAATTATATTTTTAACATCCTCAACCTCAAAATCTGCCTGTACCAATATCCCAACTTTAGCCGTAACTATTTCTGAACTACCTCCAACATTGGTAGCCACTATCGGAATTCCAAAACTGATAGCTTCCATTATGGAAACAGGCAAACCTTCTGTGGAAGAAAGATTGATAAAACAGTCCACCTTTTCAGTAAGATAGAACTTATATATATCCTTATTGTCTACATGTCCGAAGAACACAGCCTCAATATTTTCGGGTAGAAGTTGATCTGCCAATTTCTTTATTTCTCCAAATAAAGGGCCATCTCCAAAGTGTACCCATTTTACAGAAATATCCTTTATAAAGGCCAACGATTCTATAATTTTATCAACCCGCTTTATGTCAACTATCCTGGAACAGCTTACAAGTAGGTAAGATGGCGTCTGTTTCTCTTTTATTGAATTAATAATATTATCTATTCCCAAATAAGAAAGTTTATACTTTGTTTTGTATTTCGGGTATTTTTCGGTTATATATTTCAATCCGTGTCTTGAAATCAGATACAGTTTTGCTACATACTGTAATTGCAGTTTTCGAAAGGGAATATAACCCTCTTCTCTTCTCTCATTGTATAAATCATAGCCATGAGCGCGCGAAATGAAGTATTGTATTCTGTTTTTTGACCTTAAAATGGACAATAATGTAGCATAATGATCAAACCAGTAGGTGTAATGAATGGCATTTGTTATCTTGTTTTTTTCAAGAAAAACATATAAAGATTCTGCATAACACGATATTTTGAAAAGTAAATGTACTATGTTTTTTATATTTTTAATGCGTATAATATCACTAAGACAGTAAATAGGCCATTTACCAATATTTCCAAATATTTTAGATTTCGGATACAGTTCAAAATGAAGTTTCATTACCTTAGTATTTTCGGGCAGATGACGCTTTTTTCCGAATATCTGAAATGGAATTATATAGATTTGATTGAATGATTTTGAAAGATATTTTATTTCTGTTTCAAGAAACTGTTCTCCTAGTCCGTAAGGATAATTAAGAGTATAAAGACAAAGTGTGTTCATGCCTGTATGCTTATATGAAATTTTCTACAACATAAGCGTGTTAAATGATATCCTCCCATATTTCAACCTGAAAATAGCTCTCCATCGAATCAAATGTATCTCTGATTTCTGATCCACGAATATATTTATTTTATCTAATTTTAAAAACAAGCCAACCCATCTATGATTTTATGCTTCTCCAAATCATTATCTATTTCTCGCAAAAGCACTGGGAGATAAAGTCAACTATGCCCGCCTGATGAAAATGTTATCAATCTATTGTGATATGCCAATCAGACGCAATATCATTAGCTTTTAAGGACAACTCCTTACTATAAAAATGTTGTGTACTAACATCACTTTTTTTAGATGGAATTTTGTTTTGTAAGATTATGCCCCGTTGTTTAAACCTATTCATTTCATTATTTTATTTTTCTGATCAGTATTTCTGTTCTGTATATCATCTGTAGTCGGATATTGGAATCCTTTATAATATAGGACAAAAAGTAAGTTTATTCTTAAATCTATTCAAAATCAATCGTTAGGTTAGGTATAAAGTTGATGTAATCTTTCAATAGCAAAGATAGGATTTGAATTATTCCTGCAAAATCCGATTTTTTATCTTATTGCTTGCCAGTAAAGGTATATGTATTTAAAAAATGACAGTCAAAAAAGGTTTTTTTATTTTGACGAAAATAACACAAAACAATTAGAAAACCTATTATTTTCAGAATTATTTTTCTTTCGCATATTCGATACAAGGACAACTGTTATAGATAAAAAGCTATACAAGTTCTCCTTATTTTGATATAGTTGAATTACTTAATATATTCAGTGTTGTTTTTTATAATACACTTATTTAAAAC
>DIOT01000027.1 GCA_002426195.1 Bacteroidales bacterium UBA5507
TCAAAAGTTAAACTTTTATTTTTTGGGTTGTAATATCCTTTAATAGTAGCTTTTGTTTCGTTAACACCTTGGAAATCACTTATTGAATGTCCTGTGATAGTATTATCACGATTCAGCTTATAAATAATCCGATAACTCTGTACCTCAGCTTTTTGGATTACAATTGCCCCGGTTAGCATAATATCCTGTGCAGTAGCCACATATGTGAAAAGAACAAAAACTGTTAGTAATAAGTAGGTGCAGCGTGTTTTATTCATTACCTTTATCCAATGAAAATTACCATGTTTAACATAAAATGTAAAGTTATGAAAATTTCATTACCAAGGCTGGCAAGTGTTTTACTACTGTTTGCGTTCATGCTTGGTTTCGTGAATGTTGCAGATGCAGCCTACGCAGGAAAAAAGAAACAAGCAACCACAGAAGCAGTTGCAAATGACGGGTCGGAAGTTACTATGATTTCTCCTGCACCTGTTACACCGGTGGCCCCTCAGGCTGATGATACCACTATTTTGTTGGTAATTCTCAGCTTTATTCTACCTCCCCTTGCAGTTTACCTTCTTTATGATGAAGCAGGAACTCCATTTATTGTAAATCTGATTCTGACATTGCTGTTCTGGGTTCCAGGTGTAATCCATGCATTGTATCATGTACTTAAATAAAAAGTAAATGATCAAGATGATACTGAGCCGGGCATTTGTCCGGCTTTTTTTTAGTATTTGTTCCAGCTGCTTACTTCCTCGAGAGATTTTCTTTTCTTTTCTCTGGTTGGACCATCTGCGTATCCGATAGTAATAATTAGCGGAATGCGCTTGCCGCGATCGACATTCAATAATTTTTTGATCTTTTTCTCATTGAACCACCCTATGATGCATGTACCTAAGCCAAGATCTGTCGCCTGCAAGCAGAACTGATTAACAGCTATGCCAACATCGATCAGCCAGTAGGGTTTGTTTTGAATGACACTTCCTACGGACGAAAGAATGTTCTGTTTCTCAACGACCACCACTGCTATAGTTGGTGCTGATGCCACGAATTTGTTCATTCCCATGCTTGCTGCATATTCAGCTATCTGTTTTCTTATTGACGGATCATCAATCATAATAAACTTCCACGGTTGCGAATTATTCGCTGAAGGTGATAGTCTTGCGGTTTCAAGGCATTGTATCAACTTTTCCTTTTCAACTGATCTATCCTCGTATTTCCTGTCGCTTTGACGTATTTTGACAAGTTCTTTAAATTCCATAGCATTAATTTTCCAGCAAGTTAATAAGAAAATTAATCGAGATCAATATAGCCCTTTTACTATTTGAGATTGAAAACAGCAGGGTGTATTAAACAATCTGAGATTGGGAAGTATAATTACAAAAAAAGACTAACAATTGAATATCAATTTGCTAGTCTTTTAACTTTTTTGTGGGCCCACCTGGACTTGAACCAGGGACCACCTGATTATGAGTCAGGTGCTCTAACCGACTGAGCTATAGGCCCGGCAATCACTTATTTTAGTGATTGGGAATGCAAATGTACAAAAGAGTAATATACTTTCAACAAATGAAATCATTTTTTTCATCTTTTAACACTATCCTGTAGGAGTAACTTTTAAGCTTATATTTGTTTGATTAGATATGTAACTATAAACAGATGACTTATCCTGACCTGTACGGCATTCGGAATATAGTATTTGATTTTGGCCGGGTGCTACTTAACATAGACATTCCAAGATCACAAAGAGCCTTGGCGCAACTGGGCTTTAATCCAGGAGTAAAAGCCAGAAAAGAAAATGACGATAAGGCAGTCGTTCTTTATGAAAGCGGTAAAATTACTTCTTCTGACTTTATCAGGTTAATCCAATCGGCACTTAGAGATCCTGGAACACCTGAGAAGAAAATTATTGATGCATGGAATGAAATGCTACTGGATTTTCCCGAGAATCACATACTTACTTTAAGAAAGCTTAAAAAGAAGTACAGGCTATTCTTGTTATCTAATAGTAATGAGTTACATTTTGTAAAGTATACAAATGACTTCAGAATTCGCTATGGTTTCGAGATGTCGACTCTATTTGACAAAATGTGGTTCTCATTCATAGTAGGGACTGTAAAGCCAGATCCGGCAATTTTTGAATATATAATAAAGGATGGAAATCTCAATCCGGATGAGACTCTTTTTATTGATGATACACTAATGCATGTTGAAGCCGCAAAGAAAATTGGTATCAGAAGCTACCATCTTGAAGGCGAGACCGATGTGAGTGATATTTTTAATCTCTAATGTATCAGATGATGCTTTTGAACTGATATCATCTCTAGGTCATCTCTAGGTCATCTCTCAGCCAAATCTAAGTCAAATCTCCCTTATACCCAGACATGACTGAGTGTTTATTCACTTTTAACCGAAAGTTGATACGAATTAATAGTGATTGATTTTTGTTAGCTTAAAAAGCCAGACAAAAAAAGAACCGACTCCATTTGGGTCGGTTCTTTTTGAATGTGACTCTGCTACTGCAGAAAAAATAACGGTAAGAGTATTATTTAATTATGGAAATCTTGCGTGAAACAACATTATTTCCAATAGTCAGTTTCATTACATACATTCCATTAGTGAAGGTATTGCTTTGAACAGTGATAGAATTTTTACCTGCAGGTAGATTACTTTCTTTTACACTGTAAACCAGTTTGCCAAACATGTCATACACATCTACTCTGGCTTTTGATGCCTGGTTGAGAGTAAAGTCGATTTTGGTGAAATCACCGGCAGGATTTGGATAAACTGTAACTGCTTTATCAAACAAACCAGATTCAACACCTACCCATGAACTTATTACGTTCTCTGCATTAAGAATTTCCTTAGTTTCAGAATCTACAAGAAATCCGATTACATGAAGGTTATCATAATTCCATGTATCCGGAAGAACATAAGAATAATGATAGCTTACTGTTTCACCAGCAGCTATTTCAGTCGGTAAACTATTGGGTGTTCCATAAGGAGTGTCGAGAATTTTCCTGGCTACATGATCATAAACCATTTGAGCTGCAGGAACCGGATTTGGTAAGGTCTCAAAGCCGCACATTACACCCTGTCCACCACCTGAATAATAGTTAGCTTGTGCCCATTGAGAAGATGTACCTGATAAACCATCTTCTGTAAAGATTACACCAAACCTTAGTTCAGAGTTTACAGCAGCAACAAATTCTGATTCAAGATCAAATGATAATTCGCGGGTTTCAGGATTCCATGCAGCATTTACAATTGCAATAGTTGCAGGACTAATTGCGTTAATTCTTCTCAGATAACCTGCTTCGAGATCTGAAGGGTCTGAATCTCCTGAAGTACGGTCAGTTGTAACACTTGGATACCCGGCAAATCCTGGGATTATACCTCCCATGGCTCCATCATAATCAGCTACAACCATAGGGTCGCCATTATGAACAGCAACACCAATCCATGTTTCAGGATATGTTTCAGCCATGTAATTCATATTGCAGGTTCCTCTTGGACACCATCCACACCATGTTCCGGTTGCTTCTTCGGCCAATACTTTTTTTGCAGGCAGATATGGAACAGCTGATACAAGTTTGGTAATAGTATTATTTTCCATATTCAAATCCTGACCGCTATTTACATTATCAACAGTTACAACTATTTCGTATGGTCCGGGTTCTCCAACATTTATAGGAATATTGTGAGTGAAATTATGGATAGCACCAAGTGCCAGATTTATTCCGGTTACTGAATAGACTTGTTCAGGACCACCATTAACGGTATATGAAACATCGTATGAGGTAATGTTGGTTGTACCTTCATTCATTACTTTACCTTTTAATGAGAATGAAGTTCCTCCTTCAACAAATTTAGGAACATCAACAGATGACAAAACAGCGTCAAGTGCCAGAGGACTGAATAATTTTATATCGTCAATAAACCAATAATCTACATTATACAGATTACCGGAAATAAAAATACTGAATTGGAAATCAGCTTGTCCGATATCAGTTAATTGAACAATCTGAGTTTTAGGACCCTGATTACTACTAGGTGCTAATTGCCATGCTACCTGCCATTCGCCTGTACCGAAACGTGTTGCAACACCAATGGTTACACCGGCTGAATAGTAGTCGTAAAAATGTTTAAGGGATAGTACCGCATCGTCAATACCGGTCATATCAATTACCGGAGAAATGACTCTTGAAGTAGTGTTCTGTTGGATATAGGTAAATTTTAGCTCGGGAGCTTCACCACCGGCACTTGTTGAAGGAGAAATTGACCACTGGGCGGGAACACCTTCTTTAGTCCAGCCTGCAGGGAATGTACCTTCACTGAAGTCTTCATACAAATAAACCTGCCCATAACTAAGCGCAGTAATTAGCATCGAGAATAACAGCACGTAAACTTTTTTCATAAGCGATAGTTTTTAAGATTATTAAGATAATTAAAGGTTTATCCCGTAGAATTATTATAAGAATTAGGTAATCTTTAAACGTAGAAAATAGTAGGTAAATATATGCATATAAATACCTCAATTGAAAGCTTTGAGAAAAAAAATTCTGTTTGATTTTAAAAAGTTAGGTATTGATACTTCATAATCAGGAGATGCAATTGGGAGGAAGGAGCTCAATAGAGGAGGTTATAATCTTATAATCACAATTTTACCTAATTTTGCGCATCAATTAATAGTAGCCCATGAATATTGCCGCACTTGTGTCAGGTGGAGTCGACAGCTCCGTAATGCTTCATTTGCTTAAAGAACAAGGTCATAATCCTGTTATATTTTATATCCTCATCGGAATGAAGGACAAGGAAGGTTTCCTTGATTGTCCATCTGAAGAGGACATTGAGATAACCCGCTGGCTTGCCCGAAGGTATGGTTTGAAGATGGAAATTGTCACTCTGCAGGAAGAGTACTGGGATACTGTTGTAGCTTATACTTTGGATGCTGTGAAGAAGGGACTGACTCCTAATCCTGATGTTATGTGCAACAGGCTTATAAAGTTCGGTGCTTTTAATGAAAAGGCAGGTGGGGATTTTGATGTCATTGCAACCGGACACTATGCACGCACCACCATAATCAATGAGACAAAGTATTTGGCCACAGCATATGATAAAAACAAAGACCAAACGGATTTTCTTGCACAGATTACGTACGAACAGCTCAAGAAAATTGAATTTCCTATTGGTCATCTGCCGAAGCCAGAAGTAAGGAAGATTGCGGAAGAAGCAGGACTTCCAAGTGCAGCAAGAAAAGACAGCCAGGGAATTTGTTTTCTGGGAAAAGTCAATTACAATGACTTTATACGCAGGTATGTTGGTGAGAAAGAAGGTAGTATAATTGAACTCGAGACAGGTAAGATATTAGGCAAACATCAGGGTTATTGGTTTCACACTATCGGTCAGAGAAAGGGATTAGGTTTGTCACAGGGACCCTGGTTTGTGGTTAAAAAGGATACTCAGGAAAACATTGTTTATGTTTCAAATGGTTATGACCCATTGACTCAATATAGTGACAAGATAAAGCTGAATGGATTTCATTTTATATCAGGTGATCCCTGGAATGATAATAGTGAATATAAAGATGTCATGTTTAAAATACGGCACACACCTGACTTCACGAGAGGTAAATTGCAAAAGGAAGGCGAACACTATATATTACATTCAGAGGTGCCTGTATCAGGAATTGCGGCCGGCCAATTTGGTGTTGTTTATGATTTGGAATGCAATCTGTGTTATGGAAGTGGCGAAATTGACTGGATTAGCAGTTAATAGTACCCAAATCAGGCAGTTGACCTCATGAAAAAATCTGCCAGGATGCTTTTTTAATGAAATTTTAATGTGACAGAACGGCTTCACATAATTGTCGCTCAATCAATCAATTGCAATCCATTATTGTTGTTGATATTAAAGGGCATAATTTATAAGCACTTATAATAGTGTGTGTTACAGAAAAAAGGAAGGTTGATTAGTGGTCGAAATTTAGTTTGGTAATTGAAAAATTCGTTTCTTTGCACTTCAAAACCTAAAAAGCAAAAAGAACATGTCAGACATTGCAACAAGAGTTAAAGCTATCATCGTTGATAAGCTTGGCGTTGAAGAGAAAGAAGTTACTCCCGAAGCAAGTTTCACAAATGATCTAGGAGCAGATTCTCTGGATACAGTAGAACTTATCATGGAATTCGAAAAAGAATTCAACATCGCAATTCCGGATGACCAGGCCGAAAAAATCGGAACAGTTGGTGATGCCATTGCTTACATCGAAAACAATACTAAATAAGGGATTCCCTGAATGAAGTTAAGAAGAGTTGTAGTAACCGGATTAGGTGCACTTACTCCGTTGGGTAACAATGTCCAGGACACCTGGAAAGGATTAATTAACGGAGTAAGCGGCGCTGACCAGATAACAAAGTTTGATGCCGGCAAATTCAAGACTCAATTTGCCTGTGAAGTTAAAGGATTTAATCCTTTGGACTACTTTGATCGCAAAGAGGTACGTAAGTACGATCCATATGCACAATATGGAATGGTAAGTGCCGATCAGGCTATTGTTGATTCTGGTCTTGACCTTGAGAAAGTTGATCTCGAACGCATTGGAGTTATTTGGGCATCAGGAATAGGTGGTTTGCTTACTTTTCAGGAAGAGGTTTCTGATTATGCAAAAGGTGATGGAACCCCGAGGTTCAATCCATTCTTCATACCTAAGATGATTGCCGATATAACTGCAGGGCATATTTCAATTAAGTATGGCTTTAAAGGGCCTAATTTTGCTACCGTATCCGCATGTGCATCTTCAGCAAACGCTATTGTTGATGCATTTAACTATGTGCGTATGGGCAAAGCCGATGTATTTGTCACAGGTGGTTCTGAAGCTGCTGTTAATGCAGCAGGTATAGGTGGTTTTAATGCCATGCATGCTATATCAACCCGCAATGATGATCCTAAGACAGCATCACGTCCTTTCGATAAAGACCGTGACGGTTTCGTATTAGGCGAAGGAGCAGGAGCCCTGGTGCTTGAAGAGCTGGATCATGCTATTGCAAGAGGTGCCCGCATTTATTGTGAAGTTGTAGGCTCTGGTTTAACTGCCGATGCTTATCATATGACTGGTCCTCACCCCGAAGGTGATGGTGCCCGCAGAGCAATGAAACTGGCTATTGAAGAAGCAGGTTTACAGATAACTGATATCGATCACATTAACACTCATGGTACTTCTACACCGCTAGGTGATGTGGCAGAGGTAAATGCTATTAGAAATCTTTTTGGCGAACACGCTCCCAAAATCAATATAAACAGCACAAAATCCATGACTGGTCACCTTCTGGGCGCTGCCGGTGCAGTGGAAGCAATCGCTGCTATACTAGCTGTTCATAATGATATCGTTCCTCCTACAATAAATCATTTTACTGATGATCCGGAGATCGATAATACACTGAACTTTACTTTTAATAAAGCTGTAAAGCGTACTGTTAATGCCGCGCTGAGTAATACTTTCGGTTTTGGCGGTCACAATGCGACTATAATCTTTAAAAAATATTCAGTGTAAGTGCTTCGCCCGAGTCTAAGACCTTTAAGGTTTTATATATCTAAAGAAAAGCAATTGTACAAAGCAATAAAAAATATTTTCGGGTTCTATCCCGAAAATATTTTTTTGTACAAGCTCGCATTTACTCATAAATCGCAGGCTGAGACATATAATGGAGTAAAGATTAGTAATGAACGACTTGAGTATCTTGGTGATACCGTAATAAGCACTGTGGTAGCCGATCATCTGTTTAGAATATTCCCGCTTAAAGATGAAGGCTTTTTAACCGAAATGAGGTCTAAAATTGTTAGCCGTGCTCAACTGAATAAGCTTTCTTTGAAATTAGGACTGGATAAGTTAATCATTCATACAACTGGTACAGGTTCGGTATTCCGTTCGATAAAGGGTGATACTTTCGAAGCTATTATTGGCGCAATGTATCTCGATAAAGGTTTCGAGTTTACAAGGAGTGTCATGATAAATAGAATTATTAAACAACACTTTGACCTTGAAGAACTGGCAAATACTGATTTAAATTACAAGAGTCGTGTCATTGCCTGGACTCAAAAAGAAAAAAAGACAATAGAGTTTGTTGTAGTTAATGAGATAGGTACCGGATACAGTAAGCAGTATATTGTTGAGGTTAAAATCGATGGTGAAGCACTCGGTCGGGGTCAGGATTTTTCAATTAAAGGAGCCGAGCAGAATGCATCAATGAAAGTTATCGAGAAGCTGGGTATAAATGGAAATGGAAATGGTTCCCATTAGTACAACTTGTTGAAAATTAGTTCATAACTTTGATTCATAAGTCTTTATTTAGTAGTTATATGGCTTTATCTTTGTCAGGCAAAGAGTTTATTATGCCTGTAAATAAGCTGAAGCATACACCCGACGATTTTTCGGAGGTTACCTTAATAGGTATAACCACGTCTTTGAAGGATTATCGCCTTGCCTATTTCATAAATAAGGAAACTAATTTAAATCTGGAAAGGCTCGACGACCTGCCTGTTTTTGATGAGAAATCAAAGCAGCTCAATAATTTTTCTTTTTATCGCTGGTATGATGATGATCAGAGGATTACTTACTATATTATAAGCAATGAACATCCTGGTGGTAGAATGATCAGCACTTTTCAACAAGCCGATTATTTTCTTCTTGTTAAAGGGAAAATAAGTGACCCAAACCTTAAGCAGCTTCAGTCTCTTCTGAGATCTATTCCTTCAATTTCCTTTGTTTTTAAAGCTGATATCAATAAAATTAAGGAATTGACCGGTATTCTTTATGATCTCGAACTACACGAATTATCACAGGTTTCAAGGCAGGCAGCCAATTAAAATTTTGAACCTTCTTTCGTTGTTTAGCTTATGTTAACAACGAGCAGTTTCAAAATTATTTACTTTTGCGTTCCTTAATATTATAATCAGTTAGGATGAAAATAGCTATAATAGGTGCTACCGGAATGGTTGGCAGTGTGATGATAAAAGTGTTGAATGAAGGTAAGTATATACCAACATCCTCAATTGAGAAGATTATTCCGGTTGCGTCCGAAAAATCTATAGGGAAGGACATCTCCTTTAAGAATGCAACTTATAAGGTGGTTGGGATGGATGAAGCCCTGAAGCAGAATCCCGAAATAGTTCTTTTTTCAGCAGGTTCAGAGGTTTCAAAAGAATTTGCACCCAGGTTTGTTGAAAGAGGTTGCGTTGTGATTGACAATTCTTCAGCATGGCGGATGGATGACTCAATTCCTTTGGTTGTTCCCGAAGTTAACGGCCATGTGATTAAAGTCAATGATAAATTAATTGCAAACCCAAATTGCAGTACCCTACAAATGGTTGTTGCACTTGCACCATTACACACTAAATACAGAATTAAAAGGATAGTTGTTTCAACTTATCAAAGCGTAACCGGTACAGGTGCTAAGGCATATAAACAACTGATGGATGAGCGTCAGGGAATAAGCGGTATGAAGGTATATCCACATCCAATAGATCTTAATGTCTTTCCGCACGGAGGAACTTTCGAACCGGATGGTTACACTACAGAGGAGATTAAACTTGTAAATGAAACCCGGAAAATCCTTGGTGATAGCTCAATTGCAATAACAGCCACGGTTGTGAGAGTACCTGTGACCGGAGGTCATTCTGAATCAGTAAATCTCGAATTTTATAATGAGTTTCTTATTGAGGATGTTTTAAGCATACTTACTACTATGCCTGGATTAGTAATACAGGATGATGTTGAAAAAGCGGTTTATCCGATGCCAAAATATGCAGAAGGACGTGATGACGTTTTTGTTGGCAGAATCAGGAGGGATGCTTCTATTCCCAATGGTTTAAATTTGTGGGTAGTGGCCGATAATTTAAGAAAGGGTGCTGCAACCAATGCAGTACAAATCGCTGCTCTGATGCTTGAAAAGGAATTCATAAAAATTTAAGATTGTACTGTGAAGCTTATTACTGACATTACTCAACCGATAAATGTTAAAGACCCTGTTGTAACTGTTGGTACTTTCGATGGGTTACATATCGGGCATCAGGCAATTTTATCAAAAGTGCTGGAGCAGGCAGAATTAGTCGGGGGTGATAGCGTGGTTGTAACCTTTAATCCTCATCCCCGGATTGTATTGGGACAAAATGTTGCTTTACTGAATTCACAGGAAGAAAAGAGGGAAATCATCAAGAGCTTTGGGATTACTCATCTGGTTGAAATCCCTTTTACAATTGAATTTTCAGATCTACAGGCTGATCAGTTTATTAAACTAATTCACTTTTTGTTAAAACCTTCAAAAATAATAATTGGCTATGATCATGGATTTGGCCGAAACAGATCGGGTGGTATTAAACTATTATCCAAACTGGGAAAAGAATATGGTTTTGAAGTTTTGAATGTAGATCCTGTTTCATCAGCAACTCACAAAGTTAGTTCAACGAATATCAGAAATTTGCTTTTAGATGGTCATGTTGCAGAGGCAGCTGAGTTGCTTGGTCATCCGTATAGTCTTTCAGGTAAGGTCATTAGAGGGAATCAAATAGGTAAACGAATTGGTTATCCAACTGCTAATCTGCTTTTGGATGAACCTAACAAGCTTATTCCGGCCACCGGGGTATATGCATCATATGTCATCTACAATGGACAAATGTACAGAGGTATGACAAACATAGGTTTTCGACCAACAATTAGTGCTCACCAGTTGACAGTTGAAACAAATATATTTGAATTCGATAGAGACATATATTACGAAAAGATAAAGATTCAATTGATTAACAGAATCAGGGATGAGAAGAAGTTCGGGAATCTCAATATCTTAAAGGAGCAACTTGCATTAGACAGGCAGGCGACTTTAAAAATTCTTACTTAGTAGTTTTTCTTACAATAAGTCCCAGATCAATCAGACCTACCATACCCATTCGGGGATTAATATTTTCTATCACAATTTTGTAGGTTCCTTTTTGGTTGAAATAGAAGTTTTTCCATAAGATTTCTTCAATATCCCATTGGTTACCGGCAACACTTCCTTTGAATTTACCATTTTCATCTTTCACAGATAAAGTGCGATCAAGAATACGTTCTTCACCATATGGTGTTGTCATTACTATATACATTGGAATCTCATCATATGGAAATTGATCCAGATGCCGGAAGGTTACAATTATATCCACGTTCATTTCCTTTTCGACCGGGACATTAAATGTGACAGGATTAAACCGCCCCCAGGTATAATTCTCAAACTTGTGGAACTCCCTGAATTCAGCCTTTTGGCATGATGAAAGCTGTAATAAAGAAATAGCCAGAAATAAAATAATCCCAAACTTTCTGAAATTCATCCTTATAAATGTTTCTACAAAAATACAAAACAGCTATGAATGAACGAGTATGTAAACCTTGTTAGAATTGTTACTTTTGCAATTAAATAATAAAGAAGGAATGGCTAAGCAGAAGTTTTATGTGGTTTGGAAAGGACGTGAGTCAGGAATATTCAGGTCATGGAAAGAATGTGAAGAAAAGATAAAAGGATTTGAGGGAGCAAGGTATAAGTCGTTTGAAACTGAAGGTGAAGCAAGGGAAGCCTTTGCTGCCGGAGTGCCATCATACAATTCAATAAAGCAAATAAAAAAGCCCGGTGCATTTGCAGGACATCCTGTACTCGACAGTCTCTCTGTTGATGCTGCTTGTTCGGGAAATCCCGGAGTTATGGAGTACCGGGGGGTAAGTACTGCTACGAAGAACGAGATATTTCATCAGGGGCCTTTTCCTGAAGGAACTGTTAACATTGGAGAATTCCTGGCTATTGTGCATGGCTTAAGTTACCTTAAGAAGCATAATCTACCAATACCGGTGTACAGTGATTCAATGACTGCTATAAAATGGGTGAAGGACAAAAAGGCTAACACCAAGTTGACAAGGAATCAAAAGAATGAGGAGTTGTTTATTCTTGTAGAAAGGGCTGAGAACTGGTTAAGAACAAATTCATATAATAATCCTATACTAAAATGGGATACTGCAAGTTGGGGTGAGATATATGCAGACTTCGGAAGAAAATAAGGCCGTTGACCATGTTAAATTGAAAAGATAAGTTTGTATCTTTGCAAACCCACAAGCCCTGGTGGCGGAATAGGTAGACGCGTTGGTCTCAAAAACCAATGAGCGAAAGCTCGTACCGGTTCGATTCCGGTCCGGGGTACATTAAAAAAGCCCTGCTCAACGGCAGGGCTTTTTATATTTGCTTTTTATGGTTTGAATTGGTATAATTTTTGACCATTCTGAAAGAGGAGTTAGTCTTAAACTTCTGCTATAACGATGTGTTATTTATGGTAGTTTAACATATTAAGAGCTCCCTGATTATTTCTAATTGTCTAATTTTGTCCTTGAGTAAGTAAGTTAAAATGCACAATTACAAAAAACGTACTATATATATGCCAATAGCTTTTGCACTAGTGCTGGCTGTTGGTTTTCTTTTAGGAGCTGCTGTTGTTAGAGTAAAATCAGTAAATAGGAGCCTAAGTTTAATTAAATCGTTACAATCAAACAGGTATGACCCTGTTAACGATGTGCTTGGCTATATTAAACATGATTACGTTGATTCGGTTGATGTTGAGCAGCTTGAGCAGTATGCCGTGGAAGGTATGTTGAAGAATCTCGATCCCCATTCACAATTTATCCCGGCGGAGGATTTCAATGAAGTAAATGAATCACTGATGGGGAATTTCGATGGGATAGGTGTTCAGTTCAGAATTGAGAGTGACACTGTTTACATTGTAAATACAATTCCCGGTGGGCCTTCGGAAAAAGTTGGAATTAGAGCCGGCGATAGAATAATTAAGGTTGATGGTAAGCTGATTGCAGGTGTAAAAGCTGAAAACAACGATGTAATGAAAATGCTTAAAGGGCACAGAGGTACAAAAGTAAAAGTTAGTGTTTTCAGAAGAGGTGTTGCTAAACTAATAGATTTTAATATTACCAGAGATGTTATCCCCACTTACAGTATTGACATTAGCTTTATGCCACATCCCGGTATAGGATACGTTAAGCTTTCGAAATTCTCTTCGACAACTTCAAGTGAACTTGAGGATGCATTGATTTCACTGAAATCACAGGGTATGCAGGAACTTATTCTTGATTTGCGTGGCAATAGTGGTGGTTTTCTGCAGTCAGCAATTGAAGTATCTGATCAGTTTCTGCCTGAAAAAGATCTGATCGTTTACACTGAAGGATACAATCGCCCAAAAGAAGTTGCATATGCTTCAAGAGCAGGTTTATTTGAAACGGGTAAAATTGTAGTCTTGATAGATGAAGGATCCGCTTCTTCTGCTGAGATTGTTGCAGGTGCATTACAGGATAACGACAGAGCTACTATAATTGGTAGAAGGTCATTTGGCAAAGGACTCGTGCAGGAGCAGCTTAAATTACCCGATGGCTCAGCTATAAGGCTTACTGTTGCAAGATATTATACTCCAAGTGGAAGGAGCATCCAGAAACCTTATGTTAATGGTCACTCAGAAGATTATGAGAGTGAACTTTATGATAGGTTGGTTAGGGGTGAATTTGAAAGTGTTGATAGTATTAAGTTTAATGACTCACTTAAATATGTAACCAAAGGCGGGAAGGTAGTATATGGTGGTGGTGGTATAATGCCAGATATTTTTATGCCTATTGAAAAGAATGAAAATTATCAATATTATAATTCAGTACTTAACAAGGGAATACTCCACCAGTTTACTTTTGAATACACTGATAGAAATCGTCAGGTATTAAACCGATACAAAAATTTTGATGATTTTAACCGAAAGTTCCAGATTGATACCCGCATAATGAATGAATTTGTGAGTTATGCTGAAAAACAAGGGGTTAAAAGAGATCAATACAAGATTAACTTTGTTAGGGCAGAATTGAGCAACCTAATGAAAGCATTAATTGCCAGAAATCTATATGATGATAAAGGTTTCTATCCAATCTATCTAAAGACGGACAAGACTTATAAGAAGGCATTAGATGTGCTTAAAAAGCAATTGGCTGCTTAACTATTCTACAGTTACGCTCTTGGCAAGATTACGTGGTTGATCAACATTGCAACCTCTCATTACAGCAATATGATATGCTAGAAGTTGAAGTGGTATAGTTGCAATTAAAGGTACAAGCATTTCTTCAGTTTCCGGAACTTCAATGTAATAGTCGGCAAGCTCCTTTACTGTCTGGTCTCCTTCTGTAATGATGGCAATGATTGTTCCTTTACGGGCTTTTACTTCCTGAATGTTGGAGATCACTTTCTTGTATGTTCCTTTATTGGTTGCAATCACCACAACAGGCATTTCCTCATCAATTAGTGCGATCGGTCCATGTTTCATCTCGGCAGCCGGATATCCTTCTGCGTGAATGTAAGAGATTTCCTTTAATTTTAGAGCGCCTTCCATTGCAACCGGGTAATTGTAACCACGGCCAAGATAAAGGGCATTTCTTGAATTTTTGAAGATTTCTGCTATCTGTATGATTTTCTCATTAACATGCAGGGTTTTCTCAACCTTAGATGGTATACGGTCGAGTTCAGCAATTAGTTGGTGATATCTCGATCGGGAAATTGTTCCCTTATTCTCAGCAATCATAAGTGCCATTAAAGTTAACAAAGTAACCTGGGCAGTAAATGCTTTTGTTGATGCTACTCCGATTTCTGGCCCAGCATGTGTGTAAGATCCGGCATGAGTAGCTCTTGCAATAGATGACCCTACAACATTACAGACTCCAATAATAGTTGCACCCTTAGATTTTGCGAGCTCAATAGCTGCCAATGTATCGGCGGTTTCACCAGATTGAGAGATAGCGATAACGATATCATCTTCGTATATAATTGGGTTGCGGTATCTGAACTCTGAAGCATATTCTACTTCAACAGGGATTCGCGCAAGTTCCTCAATAAGATATTCACCTACAAGACCGGCATGCCATGAAGTACCACAAGCTACTATGATTATGCGTTTAGCATTTACCATCTTTTGCCTGTAGTCATTAATTCCTCCAAGATTCACAACGCCGGTAATCGCGTTTAATCGCCCTCTCATGCTATCGCGTATTGAGCGTGGTTGTTCGTAGATCTCCTTAAGCATGAAATGGTCGAAACCTTCCTTCTCTAATTCACTCAGGTTTATCTCGAGAGTTTGAACATAGGGCGTTTTCTCAATATTTGAAATCGTTTTAATTCTGAATTGGCCATCACGACATACAACAGCAATCTCTTCATCGTTAAGATATACTACGTCTCTTGTATATTCAACGATAGGTGTAGCATCTGAAGCAACAAAGAATTCATTTTCTCCAATACCTACAACCAGAGGACTTCCTTTTCGGGCGACTATTAATTTATCGGGTTCATGCTTGTCAATTATAACTATAGCGTAAGCTCCGACGACCTGATTTAGTGCTATTTGCAAGGCTTCTGCGAGTGATACAGATTCATTTGACTGAATGTCCTCAATGAGGTGAATTAACACCTCGGTATCGGTTTCACTTTCAAACTTATAACCTCTTTTAAGGAGTTCCTGTTTCAAAGGTGCATAGTTTTCAATAATTCCATTGTGGATTATAGCAAGGTTCTTTGAATAGGAGAAATGAGGGTGTGCATTAACATCGTTTGGCTCCCCATGGGTCGCCCAACGGGTATGAGCAATACCTATAGTGCCGGAAAGATCCTTTCCTTTTAGAATCTCTTCGAGGTCAGAAACCTTGCCCTTGGTTTTATATAGTTTTAATTCTGTATCCAGAATAGCGACTCCGGCACTGTCATAACCTCTGTATTCTAGTCTGTGAAGTCCTTTTATAAGAAGGGGATAGGCTTGTCTTGGCCCTATATAAGCTACGATACCACACATTGGGATATAATTTTATATTTTCAAACAATCAATCGTACAAAAGTACTCATTGATTAAACACTATTTATAAGGAAATGGTAAAATTCAGCTGATTGAGGATGCTTCCGGCTCTATTCAACAGGTGAATAGTAGATCAATAGTCGCATTCTTCCTGATTCAGCACCAGGCCCCTTAAGAACTGCCCGGTTTGCACTTAATGCACTACCTGCAGCTATAAGAGTCAATCCGTAATCTGGTAAATCTGGGTGCAGTAGTCTTTGTTGAACATATCTGGTTACACGGATTCTGTATTCTTTGTTATCATCAGCCTGTCCTCCGATAAAAGCTGAACCTTCGGCTTCATCTGGCAGCACCTCATAATTACCATCTTCATCCAATGCTCTTATTGCGATAAGTGCAGGAATAGGATAGTTATCATCAGGCTGGTCATTTTCAATTACCAGCACTGCTTCGTGAATGGCCGGAATATTTTGCTTTGCCAGATCATCAATAAATGGGAACCTTAATTTGATCTTAGCTCCACCCATTGCCTGCAGAAAAAGCTGGTCATTTCCTGCTGTGGTATCACCTGCAAATTGATCTAATAGAAGCTGATCAGCTCCATTGTAGTTAAAATGCTCATATTGATTATAGCGTGCAGCATTTGCTCCAAAAATGAAATTAACCCTGGATGTGTCTTCAGAATTGTGGTAGTAGAGAGTTATTGCGGCCTGACTATGACCGAGATCGAGATACATCATTCCTCCCTCTCCTGGTGATGAAGCATTAGCAGCTGTTAAATAGATTCCTTTGAATTCTTTGAGGAATTCAGTGTTAGTGGTAAATGAGTTTGTATCGGCAGTAATTATTCTGTTTGCAAATTCCTGTGTAAGTTGAATTCTCATATGGGGTACTCTTGCAACTCCATTAACGGTATCCGTTGTCCGGGTATCAGGAACAAAAGAAGCTTGGCCAATTACAGTTGGTTTTATGGAAGTTGAACTGAAATGATAATAAGGATTTACAATGTTGAGTGTGTCATCAAGTTCATATACGGAAATATTCTGAACGGCAAGAGTATCACCATATACGCCTTTATATGGGATTGAAAGAATAATACTGTCAGCCACAGGGTTATTTCCAAAAGAAATATTTAGTGCAGCCATCCTGAATTGCGAATAGATTGAAGCTGTTGTAACACCAAAAACAGGATCGTTAACCGAACCAAGCAAACTTGTTGATAATTCATCAGTCCTTAAAGTATCCTCCTGAAGAGTATAGGCTATAATTGTACTGGTATCGGTATATTCATGTGATAATAATTCCTCGTCAGGAATCAGGTCCAAACCTAAGAGGTCAGGTTCTTTCTTACATGAAACTGAGAGAACAATCAGTACGGCAAAAATCAGTATTTTGTTAATTGTGAGGCGGTGCACGTGTTGAATGATATTAAGTGAAAAGGATTGCAAGATAATTGTTATTCAGGAGCTGTGGCCGGATTTGCAAGCACATTATCATAAAAATTGTTATAAACTTCAACGTACTTATCTTCGTTATAAGGCAAAAACGGTTTACCGGAATTCTTAGCATAGTCAAGCACTTCCTGGTTAGTATTCTCAGCACCTGCAATAACACCATCAGAGAAGTCAATAGCAGTCATCATCAAACTGCTATAGGACGGTTTCTTAAAATGCTTGAGATCTTTATTTGTAATGCCATCAAGCTTCACTTTATTTGAAAGATCTTTATGCAGAAGTTCACTAAAATCATCCTCATATAGAGAAGTAATCACCTTAGTGTCAGTGAAAAGAGGATTATCCTTGAATGCTCTCTTTACATACAGCGGAATAAGGCTTGACATCCATCCATGACAATGTACAATATCGGGAGACCAACCAAGCTTCTTCACTGTTTCAATGACGCCTCTCGAGAAAAATATAGCTCTTTCTTCATTGTCTTTGAAAAACTTATTGTTTTTGTCTCTGAACATGAACTTTCTCTGGAAGTAATCTTCGTTATCAATGAAATAGATCTGCATTCGGGCAGACTGAATAGAAGCAACTTTGATGATAAGCGGATGGTCGGTGTCGTCAATTATAAGATTCATCCCTGAAAGGCGGATAACTTCATGGAGCTGGTTTCTACGTTCATTAATATGACCGAAGCGAGGCATAAACGTTCTAATTTCCCGACCTTTTTCCTGGATTCCCTG
The DNA here is from genome assembly GCA_002426195.1 of Bacteroidales bacterium UBA5507. Lineage (GTDB taxonomy): Bacteria > Bacteroidota > Bacteroidia > Bacteroidales > Lentimicrobiaceae > Lentimicrobium. Next base: position 18,062 of record DIOT01000027.1, read on the forward strand.
TGGAAGATAACGACTTATAGTTCCCATCCTGCTATCTTTTAAGTAAGGGACTATTTCCTGAGATACGAAAAGTATCCTCGTTTTTTCCATGATACAATCATTTAGTATATAGAATGCAAAATTAGCAAATATTTGCCAAACTTTCTATTCTAAATTTATTCAACTGCAAATCAATGATAAAGAGCTTACCGATTTTGATATGATATGTCATTTTAACTGCACTTGATCTTAAGAAACGGGAATATCCTCATGTTATTATTTAAAACGATTCTAAGTTAACTGATTGAAAATCTTTGTGATTAGAGAAAATATTTCGGCGTCAGGATTATTCTATTAAGAACAATTAATTATAAATTTGCCACTCCTGTAGCAATGATATTTGAAACAATAACTTTAAAAGAAGATGTATAAAATAAACTCACACCCTATACTCGAGATTGCTCCTGCAGAAGAGGTAACTTTCACATTCAATGGTAAAAAAGTGAGAGGTGAAAAGGGATTTACCATAGCCGCTGCTCTTCATCAGGCCGGCTTTCCAATCCATAGCCATAGCTTGCAAAACAGAGAACGAAGTCTGGAATGTGGTATCGGCAAATGTGGTGCTTGTGAAATGCTTGTTGACGGGCAGATTAAAAGAATTTGCATTACAAAGGTTGATAGTGTAAGTGAAGTAAAAGAAATTCCTCACAACTATACTCCCGAAGTAACTTATGTAAATACCAGGGATGAGATTAAAGTATACAGAACTGAGGTTGTGATTATTGGGGCCGGACCAGCCGGACTGGCTGCAAGAGAAGAGTTAAACAGGAACGGAGTTGACAATATAGTAATTGACAATAATGAGCATATTGGCGGACAATTCCTGATGCAAACGCATCAGTTCTTCTTTTTTGAAAAAGAAAAGAAGTTTGGAGGCATGCGTGGATTTGATATAGCGAAAACACTTGTTGGGGACGACCACACCGGGATAATGCTGAACTGCACTGTCTGGGATGTACTTGAAGGTAAGCGAGTAGCTGTTAAAAACATCAAGACAAATGAAATCTTTTACGTTGAAGCTCAATATCTGGTTGTTGCTACTGGGGCTGTTCCTTTCATGCCGGCATTTGAAAACGACGACCTGCCAGGTGTTTATACCGCTGCTGTCATCCAGAAAATGATGAATACAGAGTTTACGCTTCTGGGTAAAAACATCTTAACAGTTGGAGCAGGTAATATCGGATATCTCACTTCCTACCAGCTTATGCAAGCAGGGGCAAGTGTAAAAGCAATCATAGAGGCACAACCTTTTGAGGGAGGTTTCCCTGTTCAGGCTAACAGAGTCAGGAGACTGGGTATACCTATTATGCTGTCGCACATTCTGCTTAAGGCAATTCCTAATGCAAATCACAATGGTATAACCGGTGCTATTATCGCCAGGTGTGAGAATTTTAAAGCAATACCCGGAACAGAAATTCTGATTGAAGGAATTGATGCCATAAATATTTGCACAGGTCTGGTTCCCGATGACCAACTATTGATTAAAGGAAATGAAATTTTTGGTCGTCATTGCTTTGGAGCAGGAGATTCTATCAGAATCGGAGAAGGTACAAGTGCCGTTCTCAGGGGCCGTCAGGTAGCTTATGACATCTTGCAGGAAACGGGAAAGAGGTATGATTACAACGAGTTTTTGTCAGTCTCAAAAGAATATATAGACTCTCAACAACATCCAAAAAGAATTATTGACAAACCTTTCCTGCCAACACCTGAAAGGATGAATGCGAAGCCATTCGTACAGATTGACTGTTTGTACGGATTTGCTTGTAATCCATGTGAATTCTCATGCTCACATGGAGCAATCACAAAAACTTCTACCAGCACAGTACCTCATATTGATTATGATAAGTGTATTGGTTGTATGGATTGCGTTTATCAATGCCCGGGTCTAGCAATCTTTGGATATAACATTAAAAAGGATTGGCTATTCTTGCCAATTGAATACCAAGCTAATGAAGGTGCAGATGTTTATCTGGTTGACAATAATGGTTCGATTTTAGGAAGCGGACAAATAGAGAAGATATTAAAGAAACCTAATAAGACCAATGTTGCCAGAGTTAAGTCTCTCGATATTCATAATGAGCAGCTTGTTAGTGTGAGAGGTTTTATTATTAAAGAGAAGTACCCCGAGCCTCTGCAAGTTACCCCTGCTGAACATAAGGAAAAGGAAAAAATGTTTGTTTGCCACTGCGATGATGTTTCACTTGACGAAATACTTGAAACAATTGGCGAAAGACAATTTATTTCAGTTGATGAGATTAAGCACACAACTCGTTTGGGTATGGGAGCTTGCAGAGGCAAACGTTGCATTCGTCGACTTAAACAGACATTAACAAGTTACGGCATTACTGTAGTTGGAGATGCTACTCCTCGTGGACCCTTATCAAATCAACTTACAATGGGAGAGCTTTATCCTCATCAAGGTCACGAGAAAATATACATTAATTCGAAGGCAAGTGAGCCGGTGAAGATTGAAGTTGCCTCGCTTGTTGGTGGAGGTGGAATGGCAGGATCAGCGTTGTTCAGATATCTTGCCGAAGCCGGACTAAAACCAGTATTGATAAATGCCGACAGAGGCTCTTCATGGAGGAATATTGCTGGTGGCAGACCTGCATTCAGCGTGCCGGAACTGGCAGATATTGCTAACAGGAATCTTGAGATTTTTAAAGAACTACAGAAAACTTCAAATGTAAACTTCCACCAGATTAATTATGTAAATCTGGCTCATGACGAAGCAGTGCTACAGGCACTTGATAATTCAAGAGCTTGGTCGAATGCTTATATGGTTGAGCCAAAGGACTTTAGTAAGCATATTTCATCATACTTCAATCCTGACAACAAAACATACCTGGGAGCTCTTATAACAAAGGATTGTTGGCAAGCAACACCAGGATTGGTTCTTGATTTAATCAGACGAATTGGAATTAAGAATGGTGGTACCATCAAAGAAGACTGTCGTTTGATTGATGTTAAAAGGGATGGCAAGAAGTTCATCGTTCTCGTTCAAGACCATAACAAGGAATATATAGAGTACCATACTGATATTTTCATCAATGCCCTTGGAGGGGAAGCAGGTAAATTTGCATCCCAATTAGGACTGGAAACTGGTCTATATCCTGTCAAGCATCAGGCATTCATTACCAGGAGATTGCCTATGATGGGTATTAATGGCAATCCACTTGATATGATTATTGATAGACGCAAATACAAGGGATTTGTTGCTGTTTACGGTCAACAACTCGGTGAAACGGGTCAGATTATTGGTTGCGCATCACCTGCCACTGATCCATTAGAGGCCGGTAAAAACCTAAAGTTTAATTCAAAGCAATTCCTCGAAATCGTATCAGAGGTCTTTGTTGACTGGTTCCCGAATCTTTCATCTGTTGGTTTCCAGGCAGTATGGGCGGGATATTATACTGAACCACGAATGATAGTAGATACGGAAGAAGGATTATTAGTTGGATTAAGGGGACAGGGGTATATGCTTGGTCAGTATCTGGCAAAGCTATATGTCGATAAACTGACCGGTAAAAAAGTACCTGACTACATGGACTTACTGACCCTTAAAGGTGAGGGAATCCATGAAAAGGCTTTCAAGTAATTGCAAAACCTTGAATTACGGAATTTTAACAAGGCTACTGCAATTAATATTTTGCAAATAGAATAATATTTGCTACTTTTGCACCCCTAAAACTAAACCATAAAGCTGTGGATTACTTAAAGGATTATGTAATTCCATTTGTTGGGTTAAGTACTGGAGATCATCAATATGAATATCTCATAGATGATAAGTTCTTTGCAAATTTTGAATATTCAGAAATAAAGCGAGCGCAGGTAAATGTTAGGCTCAGCCTGAACAAACATGAGCGGATGCTGGTTTTGACTTTTTCAATGAAGGGAACAATTGAAGTTTCTTGCAGTAGATGTCTTGATAACTTCGATTTACCAATTGAAGATGAGCAGGTTCAATATATTAAATTCGGACCGGAATACAAGGAAGAAGATGCTGATGTATTGATCATTCCAGAGTCGGAAACACATGTTAATGTTGCGCCCTTTATATATGACTATCTCAATTTACTGGTACCATTCAGGATTGTACATCCTGTTAATGAAGATGGTCTTTCAGGATGCGATCCGGATGTGATCAGAAGATTGGAGAAAGAAATTAAGCAAAAAGAATCTGACCCCAGATGGGATAAGCTAAAAGGATTAAATATCGACAATAACTAACAATAAAAAATAATTAGAAATGCCAAATCCAAAACATAGGTTTTCAAAAACCAGGACAGCAAAGAGGAGAACACATTATAAAATAGATGCACCTACTATCACTATTTGCTCAAATTGTGGCGCCTCAGTTTTATACCATAGAGTATGTCCGGATTGTGGATACTATAAAGGTAAGCTTGCTATTGAAAAAGCTACAACAGCTTAATATTGAGGCTTTCTAACTCAAATATAGTCAGATGAGAATCGGACTTGATGTTATGGGCGGCGATTTCGCGCCTGTATCGACTATTGCAGGTGCTATCCTTGCTCTGGAGCATTTGGATTCATCAGATCAAATAGTTCTTATAGGTGATAGTGATTCTATTCACACGGAACTACATAAACATAACACATCTCCAGATCTTTTTGAGATTGTACACGCAAAGGATGTAATCCATATGGGTGAGCATCCTACACGAGCTCTGCTTCGTAAACCTCAGTCAAGCATTACAATTGGATTTGACCTTCTAAAGCATCGGCATATTGACGCTTTTGCAAGTGCAGGAAGTAGTGGTGCAATGTTAGTTGGGTCAATCTATAGTGTCAATAATATTCAGGGAGTTATAAGACCATGCACTGCAGCTGTTTTACCACAAGAAGCTGGTGGTGTAAGTCTTCTTCTGGATGTTGGTACTAATCCGGATGCAAAACCTGATGTGCTTTATCAGTTTGGCCTTTTAGGCTCAATTATGGCAGAGCATGTATATAAGATTTCAAAACCCAAAGTAGCTTTACTGAATATTGGTCAGGAGGAAGAAAAGGGTAATATTAATGTTCAGGCAGCATTCGCTTTGATGAAGGATACCCAACAATTTAATTTCATTGGGAATGTGGAAGGAAGGGACATCCTGAGAAATAAAACTGATGTTATTGTTTGTGATGGTTTCACCGGTAACATCCTGCTTAAGAATATTGAAGGAATGTTCAGAATAATGATGAAGCATGGACTGCGCGATAATTATTTCGACAGATTTAATTATGAGCAGTACGGCGGAACACCTATTTTAGGAATTAATGGAAGTGTCATTGTTGGACATGGAATATCTAACGATGTCGCTATAAAAAATATGTTGTTACTTGCCAGGGATGTCTATTGTGCAAAAGTTTCCGCTAAAATAAAGAAGGCTCTTTCAATAGCTCCGGCAGAATATTAAGCTATAATGACAAAGATACGTGCTGCTATTACCGGTGTTGGTGGATATGTACCAGAATACCGACTTACTAATGACGAGCTTAGCCGTATGGTTGATACCACCGATGAGTGGATAATGACCAGAATTGGTATTAAAGAAAGAAGAATCCTGAAAGGGGAGGGTAAAGCCACCTCTGATATGGGTGCCGAAGCCGTTAAGAACCTTCTTCAGAAAACAAATACAGATCCATCAGAGATTGATATGCTGATATGCGCAGTTGTCACTCCTGATATGCTATTCCCGGCAACAGCAAATATAATTGCTGATAAAACTAATATTAGAAATGCATTCGGCTTCGATCTCAATGCTGGTTGTTCTAGCTTTCTTTATGCTCTTACCACTGCAAGTAAATATGTTGAAGCCGGGATGCATAAGAAAGTGATTGTTGTTGGTGCTGATAAGATGTCATCTATTGTTGACTACCAGGATCGTGCTACTTGTCCAATCTTTGGAGATGGAGCAGGAGCTGTTCTTCTTGAACCAACTACAGAAGAAGTGGGAGTAATGGATGCTATTCTTCAGAGTGATGGAGTTGGAAGGATTCATCTGCATCAGAAAGCTGGTGGCTCATTGAAACCACCTAGTCATGAGACAGTAGATGCTCGTGAACATTATATTTATCAGGAAGGACAACCGGTATTTAAATGGGCTGTTAGTAAGATGGCTGATGTTTCTGTTGAAATGATGAAGCGCCATAATTTAACATCTGAAAGTCTGAACTGGCTGGTTCCTCATCAGGCAAATCTGCGAATAATTGAGGCAACAGGCAATCGCATGGGTCTTCCCAAGGAAAAGGTGATGATTAATATTCATCGTTATGGTAATACCACATCGGCTACGCTTCCGTTGTGTTTATGGGAATGGGAAAATCAACTTAAGAAAGGCGATAATATCATTCTTGCAGCTTTCGGAGCCGGTTTTACCTGGGGTTCCGTTTACATTAAATGGGCATACGATGGCAATCAGGAAAAAGACCTTTCAGTCCAGCCATAAGGTGTGAAAACCCACGTTGAAGAATAACCACATTCTTTTAAAGTTCTTAAAGCCTCTTCAAAAAAGAGGCTTATTTCATTTGGGGCGTGAGCATCACTGCTAAGTACAATTCCTACATTCAGTTTCCGTAACTCTTTAAGTATATTCTTTCCCGGGAATAATGAACTGCTTCTCTTTTTGTAAAGACCACGTGTATTTATCTCAACAAGAAGATTTTTTTGTGCAATAAGCTCAGTTGACTCTTTCCAAAGATTTATATACCATGGTGACTCTTCATCGAACCACCTGCCTTGATTGTGCATTTTAATCTTGTCGAGATGTCCCACCAGATCAAACTGCTCAGTTTCTACCATTGTATTTATCTGATGCCAGTATGCGGTCACTGCTTTTTTAGCATCTCCACCAAATAGTAGGTTTAATCCGTTATCATAGGTTTCTCTCTTAGGACCATCTATAAACCAAAGGTGGTCAACATTGAACTCACCCTTATACTCCGGAGGTAAAATCAGGTGAACACTTCCAATTATATAATCGAGGCCGAGCCTGGTCTTCTGTAATTCAAAAGATTCTGTGATGCCGGTTATAAAATCTGATTCCAGGGCTTTATAGATATTAATGCAACCTTTGTATTTTTCCTTCAGGCTATCTAACTCTGATACATAAAGTGATTCTTTTTCCTGTTGAAGGGCAAATGTGTTTTGGAATGGAAGTACTGAGTGTTCCGAAATGCCAATTCCTTCAAATTTCTGATTGATTGCTTCAATTATGTATTCTTCTATAGGCGAATTACCATCAGAATAGTTGGAATGAGTATGGAAATTATAGGGAACCATGTTATTTAACAAGAAAGGCTATTCAGCCTGTGTTTTAAATAGTTTATGGCCGGTGCTAACAACAATATACACCTTGTCACCACGTCTGAGTGTTTGATCAACAGGAATAGAACAATACTCTCCTTTTACTGCTATCTCTGATATGTTATCATCAATCCTAAGCTCTTTTACACGTGACTCATAGGCTCCGGTTGTTGGCCCAATAACCAGAATATTGTCTTCCACACTTAATGAATTGGTCTCAACTTTAATTTCAGCAACATTCAGCTTTGAGAAGAAGTTCATTACTTTGCCAATATATACCTTACGTGTAGTAGCCTGGGAGCCATATTTTTCAGACCATTCTCCCATCTTTTCTCCCAGATAATAGCCACCCCAGAATCCTCTGTTATAAACAGTTCTGAGCTGTTCAGTCCACTTTTCTATATTCTCACGGGAATAGTCATTATTAGCCCATGCTGCAACAGCATCATGATAAGTTCTTGTTACCGTCTTAACATATTCAGCTGAACGACCACGACCTTCAATTTTCAGAACACTAACACCTGCGTCAAGCAGTCGGTCAAGGATTGGTATTGTCATTAAATCCTTGGGCGACATAATGTACTTGTTATCAATTTCAAGCTCTAGCTGACTGTCGGCGTCTTTAACGGTATATGCTCTTCTGCAGGGTTGTAGGCATGCACCGCGGTTCGCTGAAGAGTTGAAGTTATCGAGACTTAAATAACACTTACCAGAAACAGCCATGCACAAGGCACCATGAATGAATACTTCTATTCTTACAAGGTTTCCTGAAGGGCCAGTGATTTTCTGCTCCCGAATACCTTTAGTGATCGCTTCAATCTGTGAAACACTCAACTCTCTGGCAAGTACCATAACATCAGCATACCTGGAGAAGAATTTGACTGCGGACAAGTTTGTAATGTTACACTGGGTGGAAATATGTATTTCAACCCCTAATTCATGCGCATATTCTAAAACTGCCAGATCAGACGCTATTATCGCGGTTACTCCGGTTTCTTTAGCAACCTTGACCATTTCCTTCATCTCTTCTGATTCGTTATCGTAGATGATGGTATTAAGTGTTAAATAGGACTTAATATTATGATCATTGCAGATCTGAACGATTTGCTTAATTTCTTCGACGGAAAAATTACTTGATGAACGGGAACGCATATTTAAACGCCCGGCCCCAAAATAAACAGATCCTGCACCTGCCTGTATAGCTGCTACAAGAGAGTCGAATGACCCTGCAGGTGACATAATCTCTATATTACTGAAGTCTTTCATCGTTTTATTAAGTGCTGTAATTATTTAACAATGCGGGCAAATGCCGGTTTTTTACCATCCTGATATATGGTTATAAAGTAAAATCCCGGGTTGAGTTTTTGTGAATTTACCTTTATTTGATCGCCTGATACTGAGTAATCAACTTCATATTCCCTTCCTGTAATGTCTCGTAGTTCAATAGAAAAGTCATAGGTGGAGAAGTAGCCGTTGTGTTCAATTATGCAAAAATCGACAGCTGGTACAGGATAAACGCGAAGGTTGCTTACAAACTCCTTGTCTTCAACTCCAACAGGCCCGCCCCAAATATATGAAACGTATTCAGGATGATCAATAAAAGGATTTCTGTTGCCCTGGATCTCATAAACTGCATTATTACGATCAATTTCCTTTTGACTGACAGGGTCGGCGAGATGCCATTCCTTCATCATTGCCAAAGCCCATGGTTTAAGCTGAGAACCATTAACCTGTGCACTTCCTGGCCATCCATTGTCTTCCTGATAATAACGCGTTGACATATAGAAGTAAGTACGGGCAAAGTCTCCTTTAAAAGCATCAATAGGTTCAAAAACGACACCTGAGTAGCCGGGATAGTTTGAATTTCCTAAGCGGCTACCATTCTCTGAGGCCCATGTTGCTGATCCTACTTCACCAAAAGGATAATTACTACGTCGTCCATTTACATAACCGTCAGTTGGGTATAAATGGAACAGGTCAGAGTACATTGGTGGGCGGTCATCAAACCAACTCTTTGGCCACGAGTGTTCTCTATTGTAACAATCACCTTCACTATTATAATTACCGCACTGATCACCTGATGTAAAATGGAAAATATAAGGAGGTGTTCCTCCTGGAATATCGCTATACATATCCCATACAGTGCCGTCAGGTTTTTTGTCGGTATTTTTAAAGTGTTCGTGCAGAGAATTGTAACTCTGCGACTGGTGGTTGTCTATGATAAGATGTAGTGCTGATTGTAGTTGAACTCCTGTTAATCCGGATGCTGAATTGTAGTAACCTGCCGGAGGTTGAGCCTTTACGAAGAGTATGCTTATTATTAAAGCAAGAGTGAATAAGTGTTTCATAGGATTTAGAGAAAGTACGAAATGAAGAATTTTAAGGCGATTAGTGCAATCAATAATGCTGCAATGATATTAATATATCTTACCACCGGTCTGAGCCCTAATTTAATAGCTAATATAATTGCAAGATAACCAAGTGCTATAGTTAAAATGAATGTTAATACTACCGGGTAAAAAGGAGCTATCTTAAGAACACCCAGACTGATTCCTAAGAAGAATGTATTAAAGCTTCCTGCAACTGAAACCAGAAGAATTGTCTTTAGATTATCTATAATGACAATACGTTCTTCGGGATGAAACCTGAGTACTTCAGTAAGCATCTTTAATCCGATTATAAACATTAGTGCATATGCCATAGTCATATAAAACATTGGAACATCAACCGAGGCAAGTGAACCAAGAAAGATTCCTCCTAAAAGAACAAGTGATTTAATTATTGCCATAGCAAACGGCAATAGGTATGGAGGTTTTTGTTCCAGTTTGGAATGCACAGCTGTGCTGTACCACGAAGTGGCAAAACTTTCAGTTGTAAGTGCTAACAATATGATTATAAGACTAAAAGGCACGGATTTTTAAATTGGATTGCAAAGGTATAATTTCTTTTCTTTTATAGCTTAATTTTACAAGCTAAATGCAAATTAGTGTATGCGTAAGACAAAAATTGTAGCAACCTTAGGACCTTCATGCAACTCAGAGGAAAGTATTAAGAGGTTGATGTTGGCTGGTGTTAATATATTCAGGCTGAACTTCTCTCATGGACAACATGAGATACATGCAGCTGCTGTTGAGAATATTCATAAGTTAAATGAAGAACTTGACATGAATGCTGGCATTTTGGCTGATTTATCCGGTCCCAAAATAAGGACCGGTGAAGTTAAAGATGGCAGTATGTTGCTTGTAGCCGGTGATTATATAAGCATAACATCGGAGAATGTAGTTTGCTCCGATGGGAAAATCTCAATTAACTATCCTCATTTTGCTGAGGATGTCAATCCGGGGGAGTATGTTCTTTTAGACGATGGAAAACTCCTGCTTCAGATAGTCAGGACTAATCATGTTAATGCAGCAGAGGCGAAAGTCATCCAAGGCGGTATATTGAGCTCACGCAAGGGTGTTAACCTCCCTGATACTACCTTGCGTTTACCAAGCTTGAGTGAGAAGGATCTTAGTGACCTTGACTTCATAATGGGGCTTGATGTTCAATGGATAGCGCTCTCATTTGTCAGAAGTGCAAAAGATATTGTTGAATTGCGAGAAAAGATATTTCAATATGCTAAAGCTGATTATCCAAGGATTGTTGCTAAGATTGAAAAACCGGAAGCTGTTAAAAATGCTGAAGAGATAATTAAAGAATCTGATGCAATAATGGTAGCAAGAGGAGATCTCGGGGTAGAGGTTCCTCTGGAAAAGCTTCCGGGGATTCAAAAACAGCTTATCAGGTTGGCTGTTGCAGAATCAAAGCCGGTAATTGTGGCAACTCAAATGATGGAAGGTATGATTGGTAGTTTCAGACCAACAAGAGCCGAAGTAAGTGATGTGGCAAACGCTTTATTGGATGGTGCTGATGCTCTGATGTTGAGTGGTGAAACTTCAGTGGGAATGTACCCTGTAGAAACGGTTGACACAATGAACAGAATTATCCTGGATGCCGAAAAACTTAATGATCCATATTTTAGGGTTGGTCATAATCCATCTCCTATAGAGAGAATCATTTCTGATTCTATTATAATCTCTGCATGCGATATGGCTCAAAAAATTAATGCAACAGCTATCGTTGCCATGACACGAACCGGTTACTCTGCTTTTAAAATTTCAAGTTATAGGCCCAAAGCTGGCATTTTCATATTTTCGAATGACAGGCATTTGCTTAAAACTCTTAGTCTTTTTTGGGGTGTCAGAGGTATCTATTTTGAGAATTTCTCGGATACTGATTCAGTAATGGGTCAAATGAGAGAGGTTTTGGTTGTTCGCCAATTAGTTGAAAGGGGTGACTATGTAATCAACATCTCGAGTATTCCAATAGGACAACCTGGAAAGACTAATATGCTTAAACTTAGCATAGCATAATTATATCCGGAAAATTAATGTATTGCACAGGCTAGTGAACATGCAGATATCCTGATGTTGGGAATTTGCATCAGAATATGTCCTGCTGCTTCCATTGTTGAACCTGTTGTAATTACATCATCAACCAGCAATATATTTTTATTTTGAAGCAAACTGGAATCCTCGATATCAAAGATTTCCTTTACATTTTCCCATCTGCTGAATCTTGATTTATGAGTTTGTGTCTCTGATGCATATTTTCTTACAAGTGTTGTTGTATTGACGGGAATTTGCATAGATTCTGCCAGACCATTAGCAAATATTTCTGCCTGATTATAACCTCGTAGTTGTTCCTTTTTTGGATGCAAGGGTATGGGGACAATATAATCAATATTTGAAAACAGAGGTGATTCCATGAGTTTCAAACCGTATTGTTTTCCAAGATATTCACCTATTTTTTTGAATCCTCCATACTTGAACTGATGAACTAAATGCTGAATCTTTCCACCTTTTGAGAAGTAATAATAAGAAGCGGCTGATTTGAAATCAATTTTACCGAGAAACTGATTCATTACCGGATTGTCATGATAGAGGTGGAAACCAGTCTCCGGAAGGCCTATTGAGCAATTTGTACAAAGTATTTCTTCATGTCGTAGGAGTGAATTTCCGCATGCAAAACATAGCCTCGGGAAGAATAGGGTTACAAAGTCATTTACACCTTGCTTGAACATGCTTGTATATTCACTTTGAATTCTGAGTAAAAAAAAAGAGGCTATAAGCCTCTCTTTTTCTTAAATGTTTATTTAGTAGAACATCAGTCTGTGATCTTCTATCTCGCTTCTTCTCTTAAGCGCTTCGTTGATTTCTCTTTGACTTCTGTTGCTGAATGTACTACTCATTATTCTCTTCTCATTTGTATAATCGTCCTTTGGACTTGCAGCTACAACATTGTCAATTATTGCCATAAATATGCCCTGGTTTCCTTTTATCGGTTTTGACATATCACCAGCTTTGAGAGTAAAGACGGTTCCTATAAACTCATCTTCTTTACCAAAGCCTGGTAAGCTTGAAGAACTCAGTGTTAATACTGCGGTATCAACAGCCATTTCAAGAGAGCTGTATTTGGTTTCCAGATCTGCCTTTGACTTTATTTGAGTATTTAGTTTTGTAATAAGTTGTTCTGCTTTCTTTTCACGTTTAACCAAAGGTTCAATAAATTCTTTTATCTGATCAAGGGTTGGATTGCCTTTTTCTCTTATTTCTGTAAGAATTGCGATAACATAACGTCCTTCCAGATCAAACACCTGTGAAACATCACCAATTTCTCTTTTTTCATCAAACGCCCATCTAACAACTTCTCTGGCATTTGCTAGTCCTGGAAGTGAATTCTGTTCAACAGAAATACGTTCAGCCTCACGCTTTGATATTTTCTGTTCTTCAACGAGTTTATCAAAACTTTCCTGGTCTTTAGCTTTTGAAGCAAACTGGCTAGCTTGTGTATATATGTCCTGCATTGTGCGGGAACTTGCTTCGATAGCTCTTTTAACAAAAGCAACTCTTACTTTTTTTGTTGGAGTTGTTTTACCTGTTATTCTAATTACATGGAAACCGAATTGAGATTCGACTATTGTAACATCACCAACTTTTCCCTCAAGTACAGCTTTGTTAAATGGGGCAACCATAGCACCATCATTAAACCAGTTTAAATCGCCCTTTGTTGCAGCTGAAGCTTTGTCATCATTAACAGGAGAACCTGCTATTTCTTCAAATTTAGCAACGTTGCTCTTAACCAAATTGTAGATACTGTCAGCCTTTGCCTTTGCCTGTGATTTGTTAAGTTTAGTCTCCGGGTTAACATTGGTACCGGCATAACTTATAAGGATGTGGCTAGCTCTAAGAGAGTCAGGTCTTGTTTGGACATCAACAAGTCGAGCCATTTGGTACATATTGCTTTCAACAAATGGTCCGAATGTTGCTCCAATTGGTGAATTGAACATTGCAGAGTCAACCTGATAAGACAGAGTACCCTTTTTATACCAGGTACTGTCATATCTGTCATCTGAATTTGAGGTTACAAAATCTTTAATATTGGTTGCTGAAGCAAATTCAGAATAGAGTTGATTTACTTCTTTATTAATGTTTTCTCTATCGGTAGCTGAAGGGACAACGTCAAAAGCCACGTATTCTATGTCTCTACCTGCTTCCTGATGATATCTGAATTTATTCTCGTTATAATATTTTTCGAAATCGGCATCAGTTACTTGAACAAGAGAATCTGCAATAGTTCTGTATGGTAAGCTAAAGAATCTAACGGTAGCTGTTGTGCTGCGATTATTATATTCACGTTCAGCAAATGCTTTAGGAATGTAATATGCCTTAGCTATAAGATTACGATATTTAGTATTAAGTCTGTCTTCCTTAATTGCTTTTTCAATTGAAAGATAACGTTGCCTCATTTGAGGGTCAACCTGATCCAGGTTTTGGAGAAAATTCGTAACACTTGTAGGATCAAACTGTCCAGTTTGAGGGTCTGTGAAGCTCTGTCTGATATATGGATGTGGATTTTTCCCTCTGATAAAGTCATCAAGCTCTTCAACGGAAACAGTCATACCCAGTTTTTCAACCTGTTCTTCCAGCAAAGTTTCTGCAACCAATTGCTCCCATGTTTGTTGTCTGACCTGGAATTGTTCTTCTTGCGTAAGATTTTCCTTGCCTGAATTAAGGCGTTGATTTTCAAGGTTCTGATCAACTAAATTATTGAAATCTGTTGCCAGGATTTTATCACCATTAATCTCTCCAATTAGGTTAACCCGTCCTCTTCCCGGATTTCTGTTTGAAAGGAAGTCGCCAAGTATAAATGCAGCGAGTGCAACACCAATAATTATGACAAGTAGTCCTGAACGTTTCCGAATATCTCCGATTAATGCCATTTGTTATATTTTTATTTAAAATAGGGTGCAAATTTACAATAAAAGTGGTATGATAAAAATAATTTTACCCCGAGACCTATATTTTTGTAAATAAAGGTGATACGAGTTATTTTATTTTATACCCCTTATTGTAGTGTTTTCATTAATCCAACATCCCACAGTATATGATCCTCCTTCCTTATAGTCTCTGAAAAAGAGATCGGAAGTTGCAGGAAAGTATCTACTGTATTGTCCGATCTTTTCATTTGCTTCTTGCTCAACTGAAGGATCAACGGACTTAGCTTTGTAATATTTATCGACTGCAGCCCAAAAAACGGTTTTACCACCCATATCATCATCTCCACATGAAGATGCGCTTGCAGCATAAAGATCTCCAATTAGCATATAGGCTTTACCCTCTGAAGGATTTATCTGCAGTATTCTGTTTGCTGCACTTCGGGCTTGTGAATAGTTCCTGTTGTTTGTATGAATTGAGGCTAATATATATAGTGCTTTAACCTGATCTTCGGGCACAGTATATAAATCAGCTGCCTGACTCATATATTCGGCTGCTTTTGAGAGCATATTGTTTGAAATTGACAAGCGTCCCATAAGATATGCTGATTGGGCACTTGGTTCCAATTTATGAAGTTTTTCGGTTGCTCTGAAAAAAAGATCACCCTCTTGGGTGCACTCTCTTCTGTCGAGGATGGATGTTATATTTTTTAGCACATTTACATCTTCAGAATTTTCAGCAAACTTTTTTTCATAGATTTTTACCAGGTCTGAGCAGGTTGCATGTGGTTGAATAAGTAATTCAAGATTGGCTTTAACATTCATCCAGTTGGCCAGTTCCTTTTCGTTTCCTGCAGCTGTTGAAATATTATTTTCTGTTATTGTTGCTGCTTTATCGTAAGCATCAAATATTTCACTTTTTTCAATTTTATTGTTGTTTGCAAGTTGAATTGCAGTGCTTAAGTAGTAAGTAACAACTGCTCCTTCAGCTTCATTTCCTTGTAATTCAATCGATTTGCCGAACAATTTATATGCTGTTTCCAGATCCCCGGGCATATAATTCATAGCATCTATTGCCTTTCTGCCTAAGACATAGCCCTCTTTACCGTGGTATTTAATCCTTTGATCGTAAACCATCATTAACGTGTCGACCAATTTACTCTTTAATTCAGGATCCTGAGTTTCATCAATTTGAGAACTAATGATTTTAGTACCGTCGATATATATATTTTGCGAAGATGACGGGCAATTTTGGAAAACCCACCTCCAATGTGGCAGGGCGTAACTGTATAGCTTAATTTTATGGTATTCGCGATATAATGACAGTTGTTCCTGGCATTTGGCGTTATCAATAGAGGATGAGTTACCAGAAGTATCATTGCTTACCTGAGCACTTACACTAGTGATGGATAAAAGGGCTATAGCCACCAGTAAAGGAATATTCATACTGTTAAAATTATGATTGTTAACAAGAGGCAAAATTATGGATTTTTTATAAAAGGAAATTATTTTTCAGGCGATTAACCTCAAAGCTTACGGATTAGTATCTGTTCTATTTTAGATTCAGATGCTTTTAAGATGATAAAAGTGAGGTTATTTATGGTAATTTCTTCATTAATTGAAGGGATGTTTTCAAAATAGTGGAGAATATACCCCGCAATGGTATTATATTCATCACTCTCTTGAATCTCTAAATTGTACTTCTCATTTAAGTATTCAATGTCAAGTCTGCCACTAACCAGAATTTCATTCTCATTAATTTGTTTGTCCTCGGCTTCTTCAACATCGTATTCATCATCAATATCGCCGAAAATTTCTTCCAGGATATCTTCAATAGTTAACATCCCATCTGTTCCACCAAATTCATCAACTACCAGTGCTACACTTTTTCTTTCTAAGATGAATTTGTTGAGAAGTTTGTCGGCTGTCATTGTTCCGGGAACTATTATAACCGGCTTGATAATTTCAGAAATTTTACCTGGTCGGGCAAACATGTCGTATGAATGTGTGTAGCCAATAATGTTGTCGATATTATCGTCGTAAACAAGAATTTTCGAATGCCCGGATTCAACAATTAATTTTCCAAGATTCTCAACTTCTTCGTCTTTCTCAATAGCAACTATCTCATTTCGCTGAACCATAAAGTCTCTGACTTTAATTGTATTAAGATCTCTGGCGTTTCTAAACATCTGCAACTCCTGCGACTCATCTTTTCCTTCGGTTGATTCAATGTTTGACTCTTTAAGAAGGTTGTCGAGTTCATAGTTACTCTCGTTTGTCTCTTTTTTAAGGTCCTTTGCTCTAAAGACATTACGGAGTATGAATTCAGAGATGGTATTTAGTAAAAATACTGCAGGAAAGAGGATTATATAAAAGACGTAAATGGGAAAGGACAGGAACTTAAGTGTATTATTCGGATTTATTCTGAACAGTGTTTTGGGTGCAATTTCACCAAAAGCAACGTATATCAGAATTAAAGCAAGCATTTCAAAGAGAGTGAACAGGCTATAGGAAATATTGGAGAAAAAACTCTGTTTAATTCCAGCTTCGCTAATATAGATATGCGTAAAAATAGCAAATGCCACTAACGAAATAATGTTCCCTAACCATACAGTCCCAAAGAACAATGACGACTTCCTTGTTATTACTGAAAGCAAGCGTGCTGAGAATAGATTTCTGCTTTTATCGACTTCAATTTTTAGCTTATTAGAAAGTGTAAAAGCTGTTTCAACTCCCGAGAAGAAGGCAGAGAGTAACAGAAAAATAATAGCATATATTAAACCATCCATCAAAAAAGGAGATTGCTTCTACAAATATAATGAACGGTTACTGATTTTCATTAACATACATTTCACCTCTTGGCTTATGTATCCTCCAATGATTGAAAGCTTCGTCAGATTGCATACCATCACCATATAATATTCTGTCAGGAGTTGTAATTTTAACAAACACATCAGAATAAACTTTACGTAAATTCTGGTCCCATATAAGATGTTCAGTATTTAATTGTTCACCTTTTAAATGGTTTATTACAACAACATCGGATTTCGCCTCCATAATTTTTTCTGTTTCACGATTGATTCCGTATCTGGCAGTAATTTCAGTTCTGATTTTGGATGGATCCAATGAATCAAAAAAGACTACTTTAAATCCTTCAGGGAATTTAACAGTTATTCCTTTTTTTGTCTCATACCGATACAAAACAGGGGCGGTAAGGTTATATTTAAGGAAACCGGATTCGCTTTGGGCAATAGATACATTTTTGGCATACATTGTCGGTATTGTATCATTTGCATTAACCCGGTTAATTTCATCAATATCATTTTTGCAACCCGTGTAGAAGACAGAGGTAAAAATCAAAAGTGTAACAGCGTTAAAGAATGCGCTGTTACACTTTATAATGGATTTAATAAGATATTTTCGGGTAGTGTTCACTACTGTCCGGCTCTAACAGTTGTTGTTTCATTAATCCAGCATCCTACAGTATAGGAGTCACCGGGGTGTAAATCATGGAAGAATAAATCCTGAGCTGGAGGGAAATACCTCGAATACTGAGAAATTTTCCCACTTGCTTCCTCGGCTACAGAAGAATCTACATTTCTTGCTTTCTGATACATATCTATTGCTGCCCAGAATACTGATTTACCTGAGAACTTGTCTTCTGTGCACATTGATGAGCTGGCTGCATACAGGTCACCAATGAAAATGTAAGCTCTACCATAAGAAGGATTGATTTGCAGAATTCTTTGTGCATTAGATCTGGCAGCTGAATAATTTCTCTGTTCGTAGTTGATTCCGGCTATAAGGTTGAGTGCCTTGATTTTATCATCAGCATTATCTGCAAGTTCAACAGATTGGTTGAGATATTCAATTGCCTTGCCATTCTGTTTCTTTTCCCTTGAAAGGCTACCCATGAGATAAGCTGATTTGGCTCCAGGTTGAAGGCTATGAAGTTTTTCAGTAGCAAGGAAGAATATTTCACTGTCAGTGCATCCTTTCCTGTCAAGCATCGAAGTCATTTTAATTAACATTTCAACGTCATCAGGAGTTGCTGCAAACTTCTTCTCATAAAGTGGGATAAGATCCTCGCATGAAGCGAAAGGTTCAAATGCTGCATCTATATTAGCCCTGATGCTGGTCCACATTCCAAGTCGTTTCTCGTCTCCCTGAAATTTATTGATATTATGGTCAATTATTGAGCTCAACTGATCGTATGAATCAATAACAACAACTTTATCCAATTTTTCGGCCTGTACCATAGCTAGTACAGTTTGAAAATAATATGCAACTGCAGCAGATTCTGATTCATTACCGCCCAATTCTATTGATTTCTTGAGAGTATTGTAGTTAGCCTCGACATTTTGTGGTTTTAGAGTAACCATGTCGATTCCTTTTCTTCCAAGTACATAAGCTTCTCTATCGAAACTTTGTATTCTTTGGTCATAAACCATCATCAGAGTATCAAAATATGCGTCTTTTAAAGTCTGATCAGTTGCTTTATCAATTTTATCAGAAACAAGTTTGGCTCCATCAATGTAAAGATTCTGAGATGATAAGGGACAGTTAAGAAATGCCCAACGCCAATGAGGGAATGCATCTTTGTAATTATTTTGTCTGTAAAATTCTCTGTACAGTGATAGATTCACTACGCAAGTAGCCGAATCACTGCCGTATTTAGGTCCTTTGCCGGTGGTTGTACCTGCCTCTTCACCATTCTGACTGTAAACACTGCCTAAAGACAGGAAACCGGCAGCCAGAAATGTCAGAACTAATTTAACTCCTGTTTTCATTTTGCTATTTATTGTGTTATTCATATTTTCTTATCACAAACCAGCGTTCAAATATAGATAGACCTAGGGTAAATTTAACGTAGTTTTCCTGTATTAAGTTTTCATTCTTTGTTCCCCTACTTCCCACTTCAACTGCCAGATTGATAGTTGAGTTGGTTCTCGGTAACGGTAAACCTACACCAAAGCTTATGCCAAACTCATTAATCCTTTGATCCCTAAGCTCCAGAAAACCATCTGAATACCTTACTCCCGCCCTATATGTAACTCTGTTAAAATAATTTGATACTGTGGAAACTGATGGATTATAAAATCCGCCTACTGCAAACTGCATATTATTAGCCAGGGGTTCAGGAGCAGCAAAAAACTTGAAGTCTTCCCACTGCTTGTACGAAAAATCACCTCCCACAAGCCATTTACTACCCCTTCCGAAAGAAAGTCCGGCACCTATTCCCATAGGCAATGTTATTTCTTCTTTTGAATTGTTTTCGAGTAATAAAGTGTCTCTTATATTGTCTACTCCAAGTGAGCTTGATGTATAAGTGTATGCAATTTTATCAGCTTTAACATTCACATTTGATTTAGCGAAAAAGCTAGCGCCGACAGTTAAATGATAGCCCTTATTTAAGTTTCGGTGGTACATTAATCCATAATTCAGAACCAGATCATGAACTCTTGCTGAATTAGTTCTTTTTACATTAAAGCGATATAAAGAATCAGGGAAAACAGTAGCAGTACTCCTATCGGTTGTTCCAAACAAATAAGATACGTTTAGTCCGACAGAAAGATTTCTTGTAATGTCGAAACTACTACCAATAAAAAACTGATTTACACCGCCCTTCCCTTCATACACGTTTCTATAATTGTCGAATATGGTATCTGTATGGTAATCAGTCATTTTGTATCCAGTGGCACTATATGGTATTAATCCAAATGCTCCCCTCCACCAATTTGTAACAGGGAACCCAAAAGAAAGATTACCTAATGATGTAAAGGTTGCAGACTGAGATTGTGATGTGGTCGAAAAGTCGGAGAATTTAGTATAAAGACCTAAATCAAAAACGAAAGATAAACTATCGAATGCTGAATAGGAAGCCGGATTCGATGGATTCACAAAAAACCTATTATAAACTCCGGTGGAAATTCCTCCCATAGCCATATTATTGGCATGTGTACTCTGGAACAATTCACCAAGGCCAAATCGGGAATAAGGTGAACTTATTCTATCCTGTGCCAATGCGAAATTAGCAATTGAAAATGTGCTTACAAGCAGCAGCATTACTGATTTACCTATTTTTTTCAAGATTATAAAGAAGTATTAAGTTTAATCCACAAAGCACAAGATTCTCGAATGCAAAGATGTTACTTTTCAGAATTTTATCAAAATATTTAGCATCTCCTCCTGTAATCAGTGTGATGAGATTCTCATACTTTTGAGTGTATTCTGATATAAATCCGGAAATTTCGAACATAGTGCCATTCATTACTCCGGTAAGGATTGATGAATTTGTGTCTATTCCGGTTAACACTGAAATTTCCATCGGTTGAATCAATGGTAAACGGTCAGTAAAACTATTTAAAGCTTTAAATCTGATTGTTATACCAGGTGAAATGCTACCTCCGGGGTATTTATTCTCTGAGGTTATGACATCATAAGTTATAGCAGTTCCTATATCTATAACCAGAACATTTCTATTCGGGTATTTGTCTGAAGCTGCAACAACTCCTGCAAGTCTGTCCTTACCTAATGTGGTCTTTGTGTGATAATCATTCACAATAGGTATAGGTGTGTTTTCATCAAACGAAATCCACTTAATTTCAGGAAATAAACTAGTAATTGTGTTTGAATCTACGGAAACAGAACAAACTATGCCTGAATCAATTGATTCCAAATCCAATGAGAGTTCGTCAAGAAATTTAATTAAGTCATTTCTATAGAACGAATTGAATTGCCTGGTTGAAAGAATATATTTTTCTTTACAAAGAGCTACTTTAGTAAAGGTATTACCTTGATCTATTACAACAAAATAGCGATCAGCATTTTTGTCTGGATTCATCTATAGGAATTAGTTTCTTTAGATCATTCACAAGAAACCTGTTTGGATCTGTCAAACAAAAGTTAATGTCAAAATAATCAGTTTCGTGCAAAATTATCCTATTTTAGAAAGCACCGAGATTTTTTTTCAAAATATTTGTTAAATACATTTTCTTGTTTACCTTTGCAGCCCAATTCAAGGTATCGTAGCTCAGTAGGTAGAGCAACGGACTGAAAATCCGTGTGTCGCTGGTTCGATCCCGGCCGATACCACAAAAAAAACCGGTTAACTAAATAACCGGTTTTTTTTATTCTCTTAATTTTATAATCAGTCAGTAAGAATAAGGATATTATTATTTTCGACTTGCAGGGTACCTCCATTGATTTCTATGAAAGATACTTTATCATCTTTATCTTTTATTTTGACTCTACCTTTTTCAAGTGAGGAGATGATTGGAGCATGATTTTTCATTATTTCAAATGACCCCATAGTGCCTGGTAGCTGGATAAGATTCACTTCTCCGGTAAAAAGCACTTTGTCAGGTGTAATGATTTCGAGCTTCATAATTTTTTATTTTCCTGCCCTGATTTGTTTGCTTTTTTCAATCACATCTTCAATAGTACCAACCAGATTGAAAGCTGCTTCAGGGTACTCATCCATTTCTCCATTAAGAATCATTTTGAATCCTTTAATTGTATCCTCAATTGGAACAAAAACTCCTTTTACTCCTGTAAAATGCTCAGCCATATGGAAAGGTTGCGACATAAACCGCTGAATTCTTCTTGCTCTGTGTACCACCAACTTGTCTGATTCCGATAGCTCATCCATACCAAGAATGGCAATGATATCCAGTAGCTCCTTATATCTCTGAAGAATCTCTTTAACACGCTGAGCCGTATTGTAATGTTCTTCACCCACTACATCCGGTGTCAGGATTCTTGAGGTAGAATCAAGAGGATCTACCGCCGGGTAAATTCCCAATTCAAATATCTTACGACTAAGAACTGTTGTTGCATCAAGATGGGCGAATGTTGTAGCAGGAGCAGGGTCAGTTAGGTCGTCGGCAGGGACATAAACTGCTTGAACAGATGTGATTGACCCTCTTTTAGTCGAGGTAATTCTTTCCTGCATAATTCCCATTTCAGTAGCAAGAGTAGGCTGATATCCTACTGCTGAGGGCATACGGCCAAGAAGTGCTGAAACCTCTGATCCGGCTTGTGTAAATCGAAATACATTGTCGACAAAGTATAATATATCTCTTCCACCAGATTTCTCATCACCATCCCTGAAATATTCTGCCATGGTTAAGCCTGATAATGCAACTCTTGCCCTGGCTCCGGGAGGTTCATTCATTTGACCAAAGACTAAAGTTGCCTGTGACTTTGCAAGTTCAGCCCGGTCAACTTTTGATAAATTCCAACCACCTTTCGACATTTCTTCCCTGAATGCATCACCATACCTGATAACTCCCGATTCGATCATTTCTCTCAGCAGATCATTACCTTCACGCGTCCTTTCACCAACACCACTGAATACTGATAATCCGGAATATCTTTTCGCGATGTTGTTTATCAACTCCATTATAATTACAGTTTTACCAACACCGGCACCTCCAAATAATCCTGTCTTTCCTCCTTTTGAATAAGGTTCAATTAAGTCAATAACTTTAATACCTGTATAAAGAACTTCTTTTTGGGTTGTAAGATTTTCAAAACTAGGTGGCTCGCGATGGATAGCGTATGTTTTTTCTTGTGAAACTTCACCCAATCCGTCAATAGGCTGTCCGATCACATTAAATAACCTGCCTTTCACGTCTTCACCAACAGGCATTGATATAGGCGCTCCCAAGCTCTCTACTTCCATACCTCTGTATAAACCGTCGGTTGAATCCATTGCCAGAGTTCTTACAGTATTCTCACCAATATCTTGCTGACATTCGAGTATAATCCTTGAGCCATCCTGAGCCGTTACTGAAAGAGCATCATGGATATTCGGGAGTTTTACTTCTTTTTCAAAAGTGACGTCAATTACTGGTCCAATAATCTGAGAGACCTTGCCTTTTATAGATTCTTTCATGTCGGTATACTAAACAAATTTGCGTAGCAAATGTAGCAAACAATCTTTGAGATGATATTGTTTGGGGATTAAAAATTTAAAGAACATGAATATCTAAATGTGACCTTCCCGTGCATCCTCATTTCTTTTTTTTGTATTTTGGCTGCCGATGAATTTGGTTCTGATGGTTCATCCATAATTTATTTAAAAATTAAACAAGATATTAAAATGAGGAATTCAAGGCTCACTATCGTGCTGATGGTTTTGACATTACTGTCAGGAGTTAATTCGGAAGCATGCACTAATTTCTTAATCAGTAAAGGAGCGACTACTGACGGTTCTACAATGATTACTTATTCTGCTGACTCGCACGTACTTTACGGAGAATTATATCATCATCCGGCAGCAAATTATCCGGCCGGCACTATGGTTGACATTTACGAGTGGGATACAGGAGAATTTTTAGGAAAGATTGATCAGGTACCTTATACCTATCTTGTGGTTGGTAACATGAATGAGCACCAACTGGCAATTGGTGAAACTACATTTGGTGGTAGACCTGAATTGGTTGACACTACCGGTGTAATTGACTATGGTAGTCTCATATACCTGACTCTTCAGCGTGCTAAAACTGCCAGGGAAGCGATTAGAATAATGGGCGAATTAGTATCTAAATATGGATATTATAGCTCTGGTGAATCTTTCTCTATTGCCGACGCAAATGAAGTATGGATTATGGAAATGATTGGAAAGGGTTCACCAATTGTAACAAAGGACAGAAAAGGTCGTGAAAGGACCACTCATAATAAGGGTGCTGTTTGGGTTGCGATGAGAGTTCCTGACGGATATATTTCAGGACATGCAAATCAGGCCAGGATAACCACTTTCCCATCAAATGATCCGGAAAATTGCATCTATGCTCCCGATGTTATCAGTTTTGCCCGCGAGAAAAATTACTACTCAGGTGAAGATAAAGACTTTAGTTTCTCAGATATATATGCACCGGTAGATTTTGGTGCTGCTCGTTTTTGCGAAGCTCGTGTATGGGCAGGTTTTAATCGCGTTAGTACCGGAATGGATAAATATCTGGATTACGCAAAAGGATATAACCTGGAAAACAGAATGCCTCTATGGGTAAAGCCTGATAAGAAGTTAAGTGTTCAGGATGTTATGGCTATGATGAGAGACTATTATCAGGGAACTGAACTGGATATGACCAAAGATAACGGAGCCGGCCCGTATAAGTCAATTGTCAGATGGAGACCAATGACATGGAAAGTTGATGATGTTGACTATTTTCATGAAAGAGCTATTTCAACGCAGCAAACCGGGTTTTCATTCGTAAGCCAGTCACGCAGCTGGTTACCTGATCAAATAGGAGGCATTTTATGGTTCGGAGTAGATGATACTTACACAACAGTGTACGTACCAATGTATTCCAGTATTACTGAGACACCTCATTCATTTGCAGTAGGCAACGGTTCAATGATGGAATTTTCTGACGACGCTGCATTTTGGGTATTTAATCAGGTTTCTAATCTTGCTTATACAAGATACAGTGACATGATAAAGGATATTCAGGGCGTTCAAACAGCACTTGAAAATAAGTTTATTGCCCATACATCTGTCGTTGATAATGCTGCACTTGAATTATACAAAAAGGATCCGGCAGAAGCAGTAAGATTCCTTACCGATTATTCAGTGAATCAGGGCAACAGCACAGTTGCAAGATGGAAAGAGTTATATGCTCATTTGTTTACAAAATTCCTTGATGGAAATATAAAATACAAAGATGGCAATAATAGGAACCCAAGGATCGAATTCCCAGGTTATAGCCGGGATTACTATGAGATGATTATTGAAAAAACGGGGGATAAATTTAAGGTACCTCAAGGCGCAGGCCATTAAGTCATCTAAAAAGAATTTTTTTTACCAGTTGAGAAAAGAGACGCACTATGTGTCTCTTTTCTTGTGATAATGTATTCTTTTTTGAGACTTGGATAATAAAACACTTAATTTTGCATTACGAAACAGTGGTTTTTAGGTACTTAAGTTTTTAGAAAAACGATCATTAATATTAGATATGGAAAATCTTTCAATGACCAGAAAGAGTGATAAAAGGAACCTTCTGATAATTATAATTGCAATTCTCGTTGCAGGTCTCGCCTTAATGGCATGGTTACTTCTTTCAACAAGGTCCAAGTTAAGCAATATGCTTGAAGAGAAGGAAACTGAAAGAGTTGAACTTCAATATGAATTAGACTCATTATTGTCTGTTCATAATGAAATGAAAGAGGAATACGGAACATTTGCCGATTCCCTTGCGGCTCAGGACAGTATTATTCAGGCAAATGCACAAGAGATAAGAAAACTCTTAGATACTCAGTACGAATTCTATAAAGTTGTTCGAAAACTTGATCGTTTAAGAGCTATCTCTCAGGGATACCTGCGGCAGATGGATTCACTTTATAATGTAAATCGTGAACTGAAGGCTGAGAATGAACAAATAAGATCGAGTTTCAGACAAGAACAAGAAAAGAGTAGTACTTTACTGAGAGATAAAGAAGCTCTTACCGAAAAAGTTACAGAAGCTGCTGTGTTAAGGGCTTATGCTATTACAGCTGTTCCTGTTAGGGGAAGTGGCGATAGAGAAAAAGTAACCGATAAGGGCAGAAGAGTTGAAAAAATTAAAGTTTGTTACACATTAGGTGAAAATAATCTTCTTTCAGCCGGTACCAGGGACATTTATATAAGAATTGCAGGGCCAAATAAGATGATTATGACAAGAGGTATAGGCGATGAATATTCATTCCAGTATAATGGTGAAATCCTGCAATACTCAATAAAGCAGACAGTTAATTACCAGAATAAAACAATGAACCTTTGTGAATATTGGATTAACAGGTCCTCAAAGGAAGACCTTGAATCAGGTACTTATGTTGTCAGTATTTATGCCGATAATCGTGAAATCGGACAAACGTCATTTGTTTTAAAATAGCCTGTTAATAATCAATTAATATTAAATGTTTAGCTAAGAGAGGGACTTAAATTGTTCCTCTCTTTTTTATGTCCTGCCCATACTTTTTTTATTCCTGCCCACACTGAACAATATTAAACCTTAAAAGAAATGGAGTTTAAAGGCAATTAAAGGATCTTTTTTTTTGATTCTCAGACAATATGCCGATTTGATTGTTTTTCCTACTTGTATTTAAAGAAGAAATAAAGTATTCCAATACAATAACCTCTTGAAAATGCTTTTATGAAGTTGAGAACCGGTTTAACTACACTGCTAATAATTATAGTGTTTTACTCAAGCTCATTATCTCAGGAAAAAACTGCTTTTAGTCTTAAAGATGCACAAGAGTATGCATTATTAAATAGCCTGACAATCAAAAATTCTGAGATTGACCTAAGTTTGGCAAGAAAGAAAATATGGGAAACAACAGCAATCGGACTTCCGCAAATATCTGCGCAGGCTAATTATCAGCATGTATTTGATGTCCCAATGCTCAGTTTGGGAGGGACCACTTTCCTAACCACTGACCTCCCCGAAGGAACACCTATTTTGAGTGATGATATTCTTGATGAAAGAGTAAGTCTGGGTTTTGAACCATTACCTGCAGTTCCCCTTGCAGTTAAGGATAACACAACTTTAGATATTACAGTTTCACAATTAGTATTCAGTGGTGAATACCTTGTCGGATTGAGGGCATCAAAAGTGTTCTACCTTGTTTCTGACCAGAATAAAGTTATGGTTGAAAATGATGTCAGGGAATCAGTTGCAAATACTTATACCCTGGTGTTGAAGCTGAGCAAGAATCATGAAGTGATGCAACAATCATTCGATAATCTGAACAGGACACTTGCAGAGATGAGGGAAATGAATAAGCAGGGATTTATCGAAGTAACCGATGTCGACCAGATTGAATTGACAACTTTGACACTTCAAAATGGGCTTAACTCAATGGAACGTCAGGTAAATGCATCTCTTGAGTTGCTAAAATTTCAGATGGGATATCCAATTGCAAACGAGATCAGCCTTACTGACAATCTTGAATCAATGGCAGAAGAGATAAGCCTTGAAGGATCGGGATTCTCTGACTTCAGAGTTGATGATAACATTACCTATCAGATTATGGAAACGCAGGTTCAACTAGGAAAGCTCAACCTGCAAAGAGAAAAGTCAACGTTCCTTCCAAATCTGGCAGCTGTATACAGGCATACAGAGAAGTTCAAAAAAATTGATTTTGACTTCATGCCAGCTGATATCTTTCTGCTAACCCTTAATATTCCAATATTATCCAGTGGACAAAGATGGGTCAAAGTGCAGCAGCGCAGGCTAGAATACGATAAAGCTGTAAATAACCGCGATAATGTAGCGCAAGGATTGCAGCTTGAGTTTATCAATGCGAGAAATGAGTTGGTAAATGCTTATGACAACTATATGAATAACAAGAAGAACCTTGAACTTACAAGTAGAATTTATGATAAAACACTTATTAAATTCAGAGAGGGACTATCCACAAGCATGGACTTGACACAAGCACAAAACCAGATGCTGACAGCCCAAAGTGAATACATAAACAATATGAATGCACTATTAACAGCCAAACACAGAATTATTAAATTAACAACAAATCAATAGCAATATGAAAGCTTTGTTTCAACTTCTGGTCTTATTAGGAACGCTGCTTATAGTAACCTCTTGTGGTAGCAATGATAAAAGAGCTGAATTGGATAAGTTAAAAAAACAGCGACATGAAATTGATGCCCAAATTAAAGCACTGGAGGCAGAGCTTTCAATAACAAAAGACTCTGTCGGCAAAATAGTAAGTGTCCAGGTCTCAGAGATCAAGGAAACACCATTTAATCACTACCTTGAGGTTCAGGGAACCGTGGATGGAGAGGATAATATTGGGATTTCTGCACAAATGCCCGGTGTAATTACATCAATTAATGTTAAAGAAGCTGATAGAGTTTCGAAAGGACAGGTACTTGCCCAAATTGAAAATAATGCATTAAAGCAACAATACGAAAGTGCGCGCACGCAACTTGAATTTGCCACCAATATTTACAATAAGCAGAAGTCACTTTGGGACCAACAAATTGGCAGTGAAATTCAATATCTGACTGCAAAAAATAATAAAGAGACAGCTGAGAAAGGAGTGGCCTCCCTTGCAGAACAGCTTGAGATGAGCAGAATAAAATCACCGATTAATGGAACAGTTGAAGAATTAAATCTTAAGATTGGTCAGCTTGCTTCACCCGGAATGCCTGCAGTTAGAGTGGTCAACTTCTCAAA
Source organism: Bacteroidales bacterium UBA5507 (assembly GCA_002426195.1). GTDB lineage: Bacteria > Bacteroidota > Bacteroidia > Bacteroidales > Lentimicrobiaceae > Lentimicrobium. Next base: position 46,908 of record DIOT01000027.1, read on the forward strand.
TGTCAAGATAGTGGCTGATATTGCTGAAGGATATGCATCGAATGTTAAACCGGGTGCTGAAGTTATTGTGATGATTCCCGACCTCAATAAGGAAATAAAAGCGAAAGTTGATTTCACCAGCAAGTATATAAATCCCGTAAACAGGACGTTTTCGACAGAAATAAGACTTAAACCCGGACAAATTGAGTACAGAGCCAATATGGTTGCCAGAGTCTCAATACTTGACTATTCAAATCAAAAAGCCCTTACAGTTCCACTTGCAGTAGTGAGAGAAACAACTGAAGGCCAGTATTTATTTATTGCAGAACAAAGCAATGACAGATGGATTGCAAAACGTAATCCCATTAAAGTTGGGCAAACATACAATGGAATAGCTGAAGTGATTGAGGGACTGAAACCCGGTGATAAAGTAATTATTTCCGGATTCAACAATCTTGTCGACGGACAAATACTCAATATTATATAGTTACTGGTAACATAATAAGTTGCGAATATGAAGAACAACTTTAAAGAGTTTTTTGCCACAAGCTGGTCTATCGATAATAAAACCAGTATCTATGTTCTAACGGTATTCATTACCTTTTTGGGTTTGTATAGTTATCAAACAATCCCAAAAGAGCAATTCCCCGATATTGTCATACCCACAATTCTGGTTAATACTATTTATCCGGGCACTTCACCCGAAGACATAGAAAACCTCGTTACACGACCCATTGAAAAAAAACTTAAAGGGATACAAGGAGTCAAGAAAATTACCAGTAACTCATTACAGGATTATTCAATAATTTCTGTTGAGTTTAACACTGATATTCCGGTTCCTGAAGCAAAGCAGAGAGTGGTTGATGCGGTTGATAAGAGTAAGAGTGACTTACCCAATACTTTACTCGACGACCCAATGGTGGCTGATATCGACTTCTCTGAAATCCCTATAATGTACATTCAAATATCGGGCGATTATGATCTCGTGCAACTCAAAAAATATGCAGAAACTGCGCAGGATAGGATAGAGTATCTTAATGAAATAACCAGGGTTGACATCGTGGGAGCATTGGAGAGAGAAATCCAGGTAAATGTTGATTTATTAAAAGCACAAGCTGCAAAAGTTACAATGGCAGATATTGAAAGATCTGTTGCATCAGAAAACCTGACACTTTCTGCCGGAAATATTACTAATCAGGGATCTAAGCGGAGTATCAGAGTGACCGGGCAGTTCAGTGACATGGAAACGATTAGGAATTTAGTAATAAGCTCATCAAGCGGAGCACTGGTCTACTTGAAAGATGTTGCTGAAGTTAAGGATTCGTTTAAGGAACAAGAGAGCTTTTCCCGCCTAAACGGAAAGAATGTAATTACTCTAAACGTAGTGAAGAAGAGTGGTATGAACCTACTCGAAGCCTCCGATAAGATAAGAAATATTCTTGATAATGAGCTGATAAATAACAGTTTTCCCTCCGACCTGGAGGTAACTGTGTCGGGCGAAATGTCGAGGTTTACCAGAAATACACTTGAAGAACTCAATAACACCATGCTTTTTGGATTTATTCTGGTAACAATTGTATTGATGTTTTTCATGGGTATTACAAATGCATTCTTTGTAGCACTAGCTGTCCCCTTGTCAATGTTTCTTGCGTTTATGGTTATGCCTGCAATAGGATTTTCTATGAACATGATTGTGATGTTTGCATTTATATTCGCACTCGGAATCGTTGTTGATGATGCCATTGTTGTAATTGAGAATATACATCGTATACACAGGTTCGAGCCTAACATTATCATTGCTGCAAAGAAGGCAGCCGGAGAGGTGTTTATGCCAATACTTTCGGGCACACTCACAACTCTTGCTCCGTTCTTTCCTTTAGCATTCTGGCCCGGAATTGTTGGAGAGTTTATGTTCTATGTGCCGGTCACATTAATTATCACTCTTTTTGCTTCTTTAGCTGTAGCTTATATAATAAATCCTGTATTTGCTATTTCTTTCATGAGGCATGAGTATGATAAGAAAAGTAAAGAATCATCCCTCAGGAAATATACGCTATTATTAATCATCCTCATAATATTTGCAGGTTTAATGTATCTCGTGTATTGGACTACCAGGAGTAGTGGTGCATTTGGATTTGCAAACTTCGCGGTTTTTACAGCTTTAATGGTTGTCTTTTTCCATTTAGTAATAACCCCTTATATTAATTGGTGGCAGAATAGAGCATGGCCTTATCTTATTAGTATTTATGAACGGCAATTAAGATTTTTCGTAGTTGGTAACCGACCCATATGGTTATTAATAACTGTTGTGGGTTTGTTAATTTTCTCCTTTATCATTACGGGAATAACAAAGCCCAAAGTCCTTTTCTTCCCTGATAATATGCCCAACAGGGTATTCATAATGGTTCAGATGCCAGTGGGAACTGATCAGCTTGTAACAGATTCAGTAACCAATATTGTGGAGAAAAAAGTTATGGCAATCCTGGGGGATTCCAATCCTATCGTCGAATCTGTTATATCTAATGTGGCAGTTGGAGCTGGTGATGAAATGGATTTTAGTCAGGCAGTTAGTCCTGAAAAAGGTAAAGTCACTGTTAACTTTGTAGAGTACAAATACAGAAACGGTGTAAATACAACCGACTATCTTGACAGGTTCAGAGAAGAAATCAATAATATACCGGGCGCTGATATAAACATTGTTAAAGAAAATGCGGGGCCACCAACCGGTAAACCAATTAACATTGAAATTACCGGTGAAGATTTGCCTGCACTTATACAAGATGCACATGCTTTCAAGAATTATCTCGATTCCCTGCAAATACCTGGAGTTGCTGAGCTAAAATCAGATTTTCTTGAAAACAAACCCGAAATAATAATCGATATAGACAGGGTTAGAGCCAATATGGTCGGAGTGACTACAGGTCAGATTGCTATGGAGCTGCGAACAGCTGTCCTGGGTAAGGAGATTTCAAAATACAAGGATCTTGAAGACGAATATCCGATACAGTTGAGATATTCAGAAGAGACGAGAAAGAACGTAAACAACCTAATAAACATACCTATCACTTTCAGGGATATGAATACAGGTATGCTCAAGGAGATACCCCTTTCATCACTTGCTACCATTGATTATGGATCTTCATATGGAGGCATTAAGCGACAGGATCTAAAGCGAATTATAACAATCTACAGTGAAGTTAATACAGGCTATTCACCAAACGATATAGTACCACAGATAGAGGCATTAGCTGCTGATTTCCCACTTAGTGAGGGCGTACAGATAAAGTTGACAGGTGAACAGGAAGATCAGGAGGAATCCTCATCATTCCTGGGATTTGCCATGATGATATCAATTGGGTTGATTTTCTTTATCCTCATTACACAATTTAACTCATTTATTAAAGCAGTCATTATTCTAAGTGAAGTAATATTCAGTATTATTGGCGTCCTCTTAGGTATCGCAATTTTTGGGATGGATGTCTCAGTTATAATGACAGGACTTGGTATTGTGGCATTAGGGGGAATAGTTGTGCGTAATGGAATCCTAATTGTGGAATTCACCGATGTATTGCGCGCCAGGGGACTAAAAACCCGGGAAGCAATTGTAAAGGCCGGATTGACAAGAATTACACCTGTAATACTTACCGCTACTGCAACAATACTTGGTCTGGTACCTTTGGCTCTGGGATTTAATCTCAATTTCTTAACTGCCTTCACAGAACTGAATCCTCAAATTCATGTAGGTGGTGATAATGTGATGTTCTGGGGACCACTGGCATGGTCAATAATCTTTGGATTAAGCTTTGCTACATTTCTTACTCTTGTTTTTGTTCCTGCAATGTATTTTCTGGCACATCAATCTTCAATTAAGATATCAAGATGGAAATCAAACCGCGCTTTTAATAAAAAAGTAAGAGGAAAATAGCACTTAGTCGTATATTTGACCTATGAAATTCTTTAAACCGGGTTGGATATCACTATTAACTGTAGTGCTGCTTGCTGTATCCATTGTCACTGTGCGACTTACACAGGAACAAAGGGATGTTCTGACATGGGATGTCTTTGGATATTATCTTTATCTTCCTGCTAATTTCATATACGATGATCCGGGACTGCAAAATCAACAGTGGCTTGATAAAGTCATTGAGACCTATGAGACATCACCCACTTTATATCAACTTGTTGATATGCCTGAAGGCAGGAGAATGATCAAGTATTCTTCGGGAATGGCTTTATTGTACTCACCATTCTTCTTTATTGCTCATATTACCGCTAATTTATGCGGATATCCGGCTGATGGATTTTCATTACCATACCAGTTGATAATAACTCTGGGAAGTCTCCTATGGACTGTTTTAGGGATATTCCTGTTGCGTAACCTTCTGAGGAAGTTCTTTTCAGAAACTATTGTAGTTATAACCCTCTTACTTGTTGTTGCAGGAACAAATTACTTCCAGATTGCAGGCATCGACGGTACACTCCTTACGCACAATTACTTGTTTACACTTTATGCATGGCTGATAATTTCAACCATAAACTGGCATCGTCGCCCTTCACTAAAGAGCGCAATATTTATTGGAATATCAGGTGGATTAATATCTCTTGTCCGACCATCAGAAGCAATTTGTTTCCTGATCCCTCTTCTCTGGAATATTGGGAACAGGACCAACTTTAAGATTAAAGTTCAAAACATTCTAGCCCACAAACTACATTTAATTCCAGCAATTCTAATCCCTCTGCTTATTGGATCAATACAGATTTTTTATTGGAAATCAATTACCGGTGAATGGATTTATTACTCATACAGCAATAATCCGGGAGAAGGATTCCGTTTCTTACCTCCTTACATAATAGAGTTTCTTTTTAGTTTCCGCAAAGGTTGGTTTATATATACTCCTGTAATGTTTCTTGCTATAGTTGGAATCCTTACCATGGTAAGAAAGGCAAATGCAAACGTACCGCTCATAATTATATTCATCATCATCGACCTTTGGATAATGTCGGCCTGGACAGCATGGTGGTATGGGGGAGGGAGTTTCAGTGCTCGTTCGGCAGTGGCAATCTATCCACTAATGGCCATTCCGTTAGGATATCTGGTACAATGGATTTTAAAAAGTAAATTAAAATATATCGGAGTATTGGTTGGGGTGTTCCTGATCTGGTTAAATCTATTCCAAACATACCAGTGGAAAACCAAGATAATTGACAAAGATAGAATGACAGGCAAATATTATTCAGCCATTTTTGGGAAAACCAGGGTTAATAAGGAGAAGCTTGATCATCTGCTAATGGTAGCGAGGGGCACCGAAACGAATGAACTGCCGGCACACATTGAGCGTTATAGAGGTAATGTGATTTTTCAGACTCCGGTTTTATCGTCAAATGATACAACTGATGCTATAAAACTTGGACCGAAGAATCCATTCTCTCAGGGAATTAACCTGACATTCCAGGAATTGACAAGTAAGGACCATGTATGGATCAAAACATCTGGGGAAGTTTGGTTACCTGAAGGATATGAAGGACAAGGTCCACTTTTGGTTCATACTTTTCATTACAAAGGTGAACCGTATAAATACAGAGCCTGGAAATTAACAACTCCTGAGATTAATAAATGGCAAACTTTAGAGTACTGGTATTTAAGTCCAGAAGTGAGAACGCCACAGGATAACTTAAAAGTATATTTTTGGCAATCGGAGCCAAGAGACGTTTTTATTAGAAATGTAAAGGTTGAAGTCTTTGAATTAATAGATTAAAAACAATTCTATAAACTATTAAAAAGTGATTTATTGTCATGTTTAATACAAGGAGGATGAGAACGCCTGACTGGTATATTGCCTGGTTGATGGTCTTTATTCAGTTCGCCATGTTGGGATTACTCTTATTTACAGGTCCAATCCTTCCAATTAAGTGGTGGGTTGCCATATTAATGATCGTTGGAGCATTCATTGGATTATGGTCAATATACACCCTCAGATTGGGAAATCTCAATATTGCACCTCATGTCAGGGAAGGTGGAACCATGATAGCAAAAGGTCCTTACCGCTTCATAAGACATCCTATGTATACCGGACTTATACTTATTTCATGGGCACTGGTTGGCAATTTACCTACCATAGCAAGAATACTATTCGCTCTTACCCTCACAATCTCATTAATTGTAAAGCTCCACCTTGAGGAACAGTACTTAAGATTGTCATTCCCAACTTATTCGGAATATATAGCTAAAACAAAAAAGCTGATTCCTTTTATTTGGTAATCCTATAAAATCAGTTACAGGAAAATAAAAGACATTTAGATAGCAGATACAAACTGCTTAAGGAAGCGAAGGTCATTCTCCGAGAACATCCTAAGATCCTTAACATTATAAAGCAGATTTGTAATACGTTCAATACCGATACCGAATGCAAATCCCGAATAACGTTTTGGATCAATATTGCAATTAGTAAGAACTGCCGGATTTACCATTCCACAACCGAGAATTTCAACCCATCCTGTATGTTTACAGAATCCACAACCCTCTCCGCCACATAAATTACATGATATATCCATTTCGGCTGAAGGTTCAGTAAATGGGAAATAGGAGGGACGCAGTCTGATTCGTGTTTCAGAGTTAAATAATTCTTTAGCAAAATACATTAGAGTTTGCCTTAAATCGGCAAAGCTCACATTCTCATCAATATACAATCCTTCTACCTGATGGAAAAAGCAATGAGCTCTGGCTGAGATAGCTTCATTTCTGTAAACCCTACCAGGAAAAATCATACGAATCGGTGGCTGGGTTTTTTCCATAACTCTCACTTGAACACTTGATGTATGAGTGCGCAGAAGAACATCAGGGTTTTCGCTGATAAAGAAAGTATCCTGCATATCCCTGGCCGGGTGTTCAGGTGCAAAATTCAAGGCAGAGAAATTGTGCCAGTCATCCTCAACCTCAGGACCTTCTGCCACAGTATAACCAATATTAGTAAAGATATCAATAATCTTCTTTCTCACAATTTGCAGTGGATGTCTTGATCCGGTGAGATACTCGGCGGGAGGAAGTGTAAGATCTAACTCCTTAGTATTCTTTTTCTCAGAACTACCAACCGTTGCTTTAAGTTCATCAAGTTTTTGTTGGGCAGCATTCTTAAGTTCATTCAGGACTTTACCCATTTCACGACGTTCTTCAGGAGCAATGTTTTTGAATTCAGTAAAAAGGTCGTTTAGTACCCCTTTCTTTCCAAATAATCTAACACGGAATTTTTCTAGTTCGTCAGCTGAATCAGTAGTAAAATTGGATATTTCCCTGAGATAGTTTTCTATTGCTTGTTTCATTTTATAGTTTGGTGAGTCAACGCTACACCGGTATTTAGTCAGATTATTTTACTATGGAAATTTTCATTTTTACATCCTTAGCAGGACGGTCACCAGGGCCTGTTTGAACAGCTGCAATTTTATCCACAACCTCAAGTCCTTTTATAACTTCACCAAAAACAGTATAGCTATCATCCAAATGAGGTGTTCCGCCAACTGTGGTATATGCTTTTCTTCTTTCTTCGGAGAATTTCTTACCCATTCTTTGCTCAAACTGGTTTAACTGTTCATTTGTATAAACTTGTCCCTGAACAATGTAGAATTGTGATCCTGATGATGCTTTAGCAGGATTTACCTGGTCTCCCTGTCGTGCTGCAGCTAATACTCCTTTTTTATGAAAGTGTGAAGGAACAAATTCAGCCGGAATTGTATACCCCGGATCTTGTTTCTCACCCTGCATACCTCCCTGAATCATAAACTTATTTATAATTCTGTGAAAAATAGAACCGTTATACCAACCTTGTTTAACCAATTTAACAAAATTATCACGGTGAGCAGGGGTATCATTATACAGAATGGCTGTTATGTTACCATATTCTGTTTCAATGAGTATTGTCACAGGCTTTGTTTGCTTTGTTTGTGCCGAAGCGGTTATCATTAACAACGTTGCTGTTATCGCCAGTAATAATTTCTTCATCTCTGTCGTGTTTTTTATATTTTGCAAAATTAATAAAATAGCAATTCACGGATTGTGCTGACTAATCCCCAAATTTTTTACCCTCTTGCTCAAAACAATACCTGCAAAGTGGCTCGTAGCTGTCAGTTTCTCCTAACATAACAAGCTTCTTGTCGGCTGTTTTTCTGAAAGAATACTGTGCCAGGTTGCCGCATCTTATACAGATGGCATGAACTTTTGTAACATACTCAGCTGTAGCCATCAATGCCGGTACCGGACCAAATGGTTTTCCTGTAAAATCCATATCAAGACCGGCAACAATAACTCTAATACCCTGAGCTGCCAGTTTGTTACATACATCAACAATGGCATCATCAAAGAATTGGACTTCGTCAATACCAACAACATCCACATCATTGGTCAATAAAAGAATCTGTGTCGCAGAACTTACAGGAGTCGACAGAATAGAATTCTCATTATGCGATACAACGTTGTTTTCATCATATCGGGTATCAATGGCGGGCTTAAAGATTTCAACTCTCTGACGTGCAATCCGCGCACGATTTAAGCGACGTATTAATTCCTCCGTTTTTCCGGAAAACATTGAACCGCAAATTACTTCTATCCAACCACGGCGTTGATTTGAATTATTGGATACTTCAAGAAACATAATAAGTGCCAATCAGTTATGTTAAATAAAATAGAGCATCATTACTACAGAAAAATTCAACGAAATTGTCGAAATTTACGCACTAATATCGGGCTATTTGAGGCTGCAATGTACAAATTTTCATTTTTAGTGCGTTAATAATAACAACTCCATCAAAAGATATATTTGAAATGAAAAATAATCTTCAGGAACTTAAAGTCCTTGTTTATAAGCTCAGTACAAGAATTAATAACGTATCAGAAGATGCGCCGCTTAGTATGATTGAACGGGATATAATTCTTGAGTTGCTTCGAAAAGCTTATGTTGCTACTGAAGAATTATCCAATCAAATTAAAGCTGAAGATGATATAAAGATTAAGCTTGAAGAGCCTTATAAAGTGCAAGAATTTGAGTATTTCAGCGAGCAGGCCATCAAAAGCGAAGAACCAAAAGTATCCGACAATCATAGAGTATCTGATGACCAATATAGGTCAGCAGATACGGAGGCAAACATCCCCATCGTGGAGAGAGTGACAACGGGTCCTGAAATAACTGACAATCCTGTAATAATTAATGCTCCTTCTGTGAAGGAAAGCCAGGGGACCGGAGAACCTGTACCTGCTCCTGAGAACAAGCCTGAACCCATAGTGTTATTCCCTACTTTTGAAAGCAAAAAAAGTGAAGCTACTTCACATTCAACAATTGATCTTTTTAGCGGACAGACAATTGCTGATAAGCTTAAAACCTCAACTCCTTCACTTAACGATACAATAACTTCAAATAAGGAAGATTTGAGTTTAGCTCACAAAATGCAGCTCAAACCTATTAGTGATCTTAAAGCAGCAATCGGTATCAACGAAAAATTTCAGTTCATTAATGACTTATTCGAAGGAAGAACCGATAGATATAACGACGCCATAACCCGATTAAATAGCTGTAGTTCAATTAATGAGGCATCAATAGTCATGTCTCAGTTAAATATGGAGCATAAATGGAATAAGGAGTCGGATGCCTATAACAAGCTTAATACATTTCTTTCAAGGAGGTATCTGTGAATCAGATCAGAAACCGCATTAAAACAACACTCTCCCTCATTGTTGTATTCTTTCTCTTAACGCATAATGCATACACACAAAGTAAAGAATACGCAAGTGAAATCATTAAAACACTTGCCTCACCATCAATGTATGGAAGAGGATATGTAAATAATGGTTGCGAAATTGCAGCAGACTATATTGTTTCGAAAATGCAGCAGCTTAATCTGCAACCATTAGGCGAAAGTTTTAAGCAAGACTTCCCTGTAAAAGTAAAAGCTTACCCTAAGGCAAGTGTCAGAATATGTGGGAAAGAGCTGGTACCCGGAAGTGATTTCACCGTAATGGCAGGTAGTCCATCAGTTAAAGGTCACTTTAAAGTTAAGACTATTGATTCATCTTACTTCACAACAAAGAGTAAGATTGATAGGCTGAAGAAAAAGGATCTCAGAAATTCACTGATAGCTTTTCATACACCTCTGATGAAGGGAAATTACAGGAAGAGCCTTGACTCTCTTCTAAAAGTAAACTATATCAATTGCGGAGGATTTATTCAAATAAGTGAGAAAAGTGATTTAACATGGAGTGTATATTCACCACCTTTTACACTTGATTACCCTGTTTTAAACATTGTGCAAAAGCATCTGGATAAGAGAAACAGTTTAGATCTTGAAATTGAACTGTCTGATAATGAAAATTATCTGATAAGCAATGTGATAGGGTATCTACCATCTCAGGTAAAATCTGATTCAATGCTGGTTATTACTGCGCATTATGACCATCTAGGGATGCTTGGAAACAGCTATTTTCCAGGTGCCAATGATAATGCAAGTGGAGTGGCCATGATGCTTGATCTTGCTAGAGAATTCAGCGAGGCTGGTAATCAAAAATATAATATTGCTTTCATGGCTTTTGCCGGAGAAGAAATTGGATTACTAGGTTCAAAGTATCAGTCAGAACATCCGTATCTTGATCTCAGTAAAATAAAGTTTCTTATTAATCTTGATATGGTTGGTACTGGTAGTGAAGGTATTACCATGGTAAACGGAGAGCAATTACCCGGTTATTTCAATCAGATGGTCTCAATCAACGATGAAAGCAATTATGTTTCAAAAGTTGTAAAAAGGGGTGAAAGCTGTAACAGCGACCATTGTCCGTTTTATTTAAAAGGTGTCCCTGCTGTCTTTATTTATTCGATGGGTAAAGAACACCTTGCCTATCATAATCTGAATGACACATTTGACAGGTTACCATTGACCGATTATGATGACATTCTCAGGTTAATCAGAGATTTCTTATATTCGTTTTAAAAATAACTAAATGTCGCAACTATATCTGGTTCCTACACCGGTTGGAAATCTGGAAGACATGACTTTCAGAGGTGTCAGGATTCTTAAAGAGGTGAGCTTAATATTGGCAGAAGATACACGCAAAACAGGACTCCTGTTAAAGCACTACAATATTGAAGGAAAGATGTTTTCTCACCATCAGCACAATGAACATCAAACTGCTGAATTGATAGCCAGGAGAATTGAAATGGGCGAATCAGTTGCATTAGTGACTGATGCCGGGACACCGGGTATTTCTGATCCCGGATATTTACTAATACGGACCTGCATAGAGAAGGGAATAAAAGTTGAATGTCTGCCCGGACCTACTGCCTTTATTCCTGCTATTGTATCTTCAGGATTACCATGCGACAGGTTTTACTTTGAAGGATTTCTTCCACATAAAAAGGGCAGAAACACACGGTTAAATTATCTGTCCCAACTTGACCAGACGATAATTCTTTATGAATCACCATTCCGGCTGGTTAAAACACTAATACAGTTAGCTGAAGTTTTAGGTGAAGACAGACAGGCATGCGTTTCACGGGAAATTTCAAAAATTTATGAAGAGCATAAAAGAGGCACGTTATCTGAATTGGCAATTCATTATGGATTACACGAGCCTAAAGGTGAAATCGTAATATCTGTTTCAGGAAAGTAGTTTAGTCAGTAATCCATCTTTTTTTCCTGGCAAAAATAATAGCGTCACTAACCAGGAGATTGTGGTCAAATGCCATATTATCAGGAATCTCATTTATTGGAAACCACCTGCAATCGGCTGCATCATCATTTGCTACAGCTAAGATATCCGGGTCTTCAAGAATTCCGGCAAAAGCTATACTTATAGTGCGGTGGCGGGGATCTCTGCCAACGTCTCCATACGCTCCATACTGGAAAAGTTTAACTCCTGTCACCCCTGTTTCTTCCTGTAATTCTCTTTCTGCCGACTCTAACAGTTGTTCATCCATATCAATGAATCCACCGGGGATTGCCCACATACCTTTAAAAGGTTCATTGCCCCTTTTTATGAGCAGAATTTCCGAAGCATTAACAGTGATTCTGAAAACCAATGAGTCAACGGTGACGGTTGGACGTGGATAATCATAGCAATACGTCATAGGTTCTGCCTGATTAATATAAATCCTTAACAATGGACCCAATAAGATTGTAAGTGCCAAGTTCTATCTGGAGAATATTGGCATCGAGCATATAGCAGGGAGTAGTATAAATGGGACGGTGTTTATCTTTTATCACTTCACCATGCGTTGTAACAATATGCTTTGCACCCATTTTTTCAATGTGTTGTGCAGTTTTTATATCGGCACCGATAGTTACTTCCACATTACCAAGTATCTGTGAGATCACAACAGGGGATATGCACATTGCACCAATAGGTTTCTGCAAAGAAGCCATATCCTTAACTGCCTTTTCCACATCGGGATTTACTTTACAATCCGGACCATCAAAAGCATAGGAACAAAGGTTTTTAGCCACACCAAATCCACCGGGAAAAACCAGGGCATCGAAATTTCGTGCCTGGAACTCACTAAGAGGTTTGATTTTTCCTCTGGTAATCCTGGCTGACTCAACAAGCACATTGCGCTTTTCGTTCATCTCTTTACCTGTTGTATGATCAATCACATGATGTTGACTAACATCCGGTGCAAAAACTTCATAATCAGCCCCATGTTTTTTAATGGCCAGCAGAGTTAAAACTGCTTCATGGATTTCAGCACCATCCTGAACACCACAACCTGCGAGTACAACTGCAAATTTTTTCATAGCGATATAATTTCTACTGTTAACCCCAAAAATAGTAAATCATTAGTCGACATTGGAGCAACACAACAAAAAGTTGTAATTTTACATATACAACAGTAAACCGTTATCACTGTTTAATTGTAAAATATTGACTCATGTGCGGTAGGTTTTCTTTAACTTCTGATGAACAGCAGTTAAACATGTTTTTCGAATTATCCGGAGGTACTGCACCTTACGTGCCGCGATATAATGGTGCTCCGACCCAGATGCTTCCGGTGATTACAAATATGAATCCAAAGCAATGGCAGCCTTACAGATGGGGATTAATACCATCATGGTCAAAAGAAATTGGCAGAGTACCTTTAATTAATGCAAGAAGTGAAACTATTCACCAAAAAGCTTCCTTTAAATACATTCTGAAAGAGAAACGATGCCTTGTGCCTGCTGATGGTTTTTATGAATGGGTGCACACAGGAAGAAAACTTCCTTTCAGGTTTATATTAAAGGACGAATCGTTATTTGCTTTTGCCGGACTATGGGATTATTGGAAGAAACCTGATGGTGAAATAGTACACTCTTTTGCTATAATTACTACCGAAGCAAATGAACTTATGGAGCCGGTTCATGACAGAATGCCTGTGATTCTCGAAAAACAGAACTTCAATGATTGGTTATTTGAAAAGAATGATGAAAGGATACATAAATTGTTAAAGCCTTTTCCTTCAGATAAAATGAAGAAATACCGGGTTCCCGAAGCAGTGAATAAAGTATCAGCTGAAGGTGCTGAACTAATTATTGCCTGTGAACCATTGGACTTATTTAATGGAGAATTGTTTTAATTCAGGAACGATAATTGTGGACATTATATCAAAAAAGCGAGTATGAAGAACTGGATTTGGGTGCTTATAATTCTATTGGTTGCTTCTTCCTGCAAGAAGTATGAAGAATTTCCGCCTGAACCTCAAATAGAATTTCTCGATTTTGTAATTCTGAGAGACCTTCAGCGAATCGATCAAAGGGGAGTTCTCAGAATTGGATATACCGACGGTGACGGTAACATAGGTTTGTATGATTACGACACAGTAGCACCTTACGATTACAATCTTTTTATCAAGTACTTTGAATTGCAGAATGGAGTGTTTAAGGAAATATTCCTCGTCACCACTACACATATCGATGATTCTGTAGTATATGATACTGCAACTTTCAATGGACGAATCCCAATACTTACTCCTGTCGGTAAAAATAAAGCAATTCGTGGTGAAATTGAAGATACCCTCTTCGTCAACAACCCTCTTTCCAATTTCGATACAATAAAATTCGAAGCTTACATTGTTGACCGGGATTTAAACAAAAGCAATACCATAGAAACACCTCCCATTATCATTAAAAAGCGATAAACATCGATGTATTTTAATACATTTGCTGAAATACTAATAAGCAAATGAAGAATTTTATTACCCTCCCACTAATGGTTTTGGGCATCGTGTTATTTAGCTGCTCAGGAAGTAAGCATTTTATAAGTGATAAGAATGTTCGTGATCAGGTAAATAAACAATATGAAGCCAGATATCAGATGGCTTCAAACCGTGAAACTGAATTATTTGGAATCCTGAATGATGAATCCCTTTCTGATGAGCAGAAGGAAGCCTTCAAATTTCTGATTGCATATATGCCACTAAGCGACCTGGCGGATTATCCGGGCGAATATTTCATGGATCAGGTCAATCTGGCATTTACTGCACGTGAGACCTTCAAGTGGGGTAACGAGTTACCGGAAGATATTTTCAGACATTTCGTATTACCCGTTCGGGTCAACAATGAGAATCTTGATTCTGCCAGGGCTTATATATTCAGAGAATTAAAGGACCGAATAGTCAATATGAGTATTGAGGAAGCTGCTCTTGAAGTTAACCATTGGTGCCATGAAAAGGTGAATTATAAAGCAGGTGATGCAAGAACTTCATCGCCACTAGCCACTATAAAAACATCATTCGGAAGGTGCGGCGAGGAATCAACCTTTACTGTTGCTGCAATGAGAGCAGTAAGCATTCCTGCCCGCCAGGTCTATACACCACGCTGGGCACATACCGACGACAATCATGCGTGGGTAGAAGTATATGTAAACGGTAAGTGGCAGTACCTGGGAGCTTGTGAACCGGAACCTGTACTTAATAAAGGGTGGTTTGATGCACCTGTTAAAAGAGCAATGATGGTCCACACCAACGTTATAGGTCAATATAGTGGAACTGAGAATGTACTGAGTCAGAATGACCTTTTCTCTAAAATCAATAGTCTGCCGGCATACACCGATACAAAGGAATATTTTGTAAAAGTCATTGATAAAAATAGTAACCCTGTCCCTTATGCAAAAGTAGAATTCGGAATTTATAATTACGCCGAGTTTTATCCGATGGTTATAAAGAATACCGACAGTACAGGTATGGTCTCATTGTTAACCGGTTATGGTGATTTGATGGTATGGTCTTATAAGGATAACTATTATGGTTATGAAAAACTTACCGGAGGAGTATCCGATACTTTATCTATCAGTCTGACCCGTGCAACCGGAGAAGAGTATACCGAAGTGTTTGAAATTACACCTCCGGCTGAAAAGGAAGTACCTGAAGTATCGGTTATGGATACTGAAAAGAATAATATCAGACTAGCTCATGAAGATTCAATCAGGAATGCTTACATGTCAACATTTATTACCCGTGAAGATGCAAAAATGTTTGCTGTAAAGGAAGGTCTCGATACTCTCAGAACTATTGAACTTCTATCAAAAAGTTATGGTAACTGGAATGAGATATGCAATTATCTGAAAGAAAATAAATCAAATGTTCATGTTTTAGATCTCCTGGAATCAATTTCTGAAAAAGATGTTAGAGATACACCCGCATCATTCCTGACAGATCATTTGATTAACGTACCCAATGTGGACGGAATTCCTGAGGAAGTATATAAAGAAGGCGTTTTATCTCCAAGAATCTATCTGGAATTAATCAGACCATGGAGGTCATTCTTAATAGGGGAATTTGACCAGGAATTTAAAAATAAAGCTCTTGTTGACTATCGTGTCATCAATGAATGGATTAGTAAGAATATCCAGCTCAATACTGCGGATAATTATATGGGTTGTTCGCTAAGTCCAATTGGAGTATATAAACTTCGCGTAGCTGACAAGCTGTCAACAGATATATTCTTTGTTGCTGTTTGCCGCACTTTAGGCATACCTGCCCGAATTGATTACACTACTTCTTTGCCGCAAGTATATAAAGATGGCAATTGGCAAAACGTATCTGTTGCTACAGAATCTACTGTCCCGAACAACTCAGTACTACAACTCTTAAATTCAAATGACAATCCGGTTAAACCGGAGTACTATAAACATTACACTGTTCAGAGATTTGAGAATGGCCGATTCAAGACCCTTGATTACGAATATTCAGCAGAAGTGGCAGATTTCCCAGTAACTCTGAAGCTTCAGCCGGGATATTATAAACTAATGACCGGACATAGGAGAGAAGACGGTAGCATCATCACCCGATCGGAGTACTTTAACCTCGCAGCAAATACTTCCGTAACTAAAACAGTAATTTTACAACCCCTTGAAAGCAAAAAGGAAATATTCGGCACTCTAGACATGGCTTTAAGCATTACTGATCAATCAGGGTCAGGGTTAAAGCTTTCAGAATTGACTAACGACAAAGGACTGATAATAGCTTGTATAGATCCGGGGAGTGAGCCCACCAGACATTTGCTTGCAGGAATTCCCGGGCATAAACAGGCATTTGAAGAGTGGGGAGGAGGCTTCTTGTTTGCAGTGCCCGGCTCTACCGGCTTAAAGAGCTTCAATCACAGTAAATATCAGAATTTGCCAAAGCAATCAAAATTCATGATGGATCAAAATGATAAGCTTTATAAGGCTGTCATCGAATCATTGTCGCTTAAAACCAAGCCGGCATTACCATTTGTGGTCTATATTGATTCTGATGGCGCAATTAGTTTTTATTCGGCCGGATACAGAATTGGGACCGAGGAGAACTTATTAAAAGCAATTAAAGAGAATCCACTATAGAAACAGAATGTGTGATTATCACATTCTATCCGGATAATTATCTGCTGGGTGGAAGCACAAAATCCATTTGCTTCCTCTGCAGATCAACATTTTGAACAATAATTTCAATTGGATCACCCAAGCGGTATTCTTTACCCCTGTGCTGTCCGATTACTTTATAACTATCTTCATCCAAATAGTAGAAATCATCGTCCATATTTCTGATTGAGATCATTCCCTCGCACTTGTTGCCCTCTAGTTCCACATAAATCCCCCATTTACTTACACCTGAGATGAGTCCACTGAATTTCTGACCTATTTTGTCCTGGAGGTACTCTGCCTGCTTGTATTTCACTGAAGCGCGTTCAGCTTCGGCAGCTTTACGTTCCATGTCAGAGCTGTGAGTACAATACTCCTCAAACTCATCTTTATCTACAGAAGATTTTCCGTCAAGATATCTTTGCAGCAAACGGTGCACCATCAAATCAGGGTATCGTCTGATCGGGGAAGTAAAATGAGTGTAAAAGGGGAATGCCAGACCATAATGACCAATATTGAATGTAGAGTAAACAGCTTTCGACATTGTGCGGACAGCAATTGATTCAATCATTGCCTCTTCTCCTTTACCCGATATTTCCTTAAAGAGATTATTGAATGACCTGGAGAGCTGCTTCCTCGAATTAATATTCATCTTATATCCAAGCTTAGTCAGGAATTCAGCAAACTTCTGGAGCTTTTCCTGATTAGGCTCATCATGTATTCTATAAACAAAGGTTTTCCCTTCCTTCCCATCTTTCTGTTTACCGATTTTCTCTGCCACCTTTTTATTAGCCAGAAGCATAAAGTCCTCAATCAACATATTCGACTCTTTCTGGACTTTTATATATGTGTCGATGGGTTTACCCTTCTCATCAAGGATAAACTTAACTTCTTCACTATTGAAGGCAATAGATCCTTTTCTGAATCTCTCTTCTCTTAGTTTTGAAGCAATATCATTCAAAATCAGCAGTTCTTCTTTAAAGTCGCCATCTCCGCCTTCAATAATCTTTTGGACCTCATCGTAGTTGTATCTTCTGTTGCTATTGATTATGGTACGACCAAACCACTCACTATAAATCTTTCCATCCTTGTCCAACTCAAAGACAGCCGAGAAACAAAGCTTATCCTCATTTGGTCTTAACGAACATATGTGGTTTGAGAGTTTTTCGGGTAGCATTGGTATTGTGCGGTCAACCAAATATACCGATGTGCCACGTTCATATGCTTCAGTGTCTATCTCAGTGCCTTCAGTCACATAGTGAGAAACATCAGCAATGTGCACACCCACTTCCCACAAACCATCACCATTTTTCTTTAAAGAAAGAGCGTCATCGAAGTCTTTGGCATCTTCAGGGTCAATAGTGCATGTCCATATACCTCTGAAGTCACGTCTTTTCTTGATTTGGTCTTCTGAGATCTTCTCACTTATTGTTTCAGCTTCTTTAAGTGCTTTTTTGGAAAATTGAAGCGGGAATTCGAACGATGCCAGAATTGAGGCCATTTCCACATCATTATCACCGGGCTTTCCAAGTACCTGAATTATCTCACCAAATGGATTTTTTGATCTTTCGGGCCAATCTACTATTTTGGCAATTGCTTTCTGCCCATTCTTACCATTATTCAGCGCTTCTTTAGGAATAAAAATATCGTATGGCATGTTGGATTCATCAGGTATCAGGAAGGCAAACTTCCCGGTAATCTGAATTTTACCGACGAACTGATTTTTGAATCTTTCTTTAATCTCTATTATTTCGCCTTCCAGCTTATGGTCTTTGCGGAGAGGAAATAACCTCACCTTTACAATATCCCCATTCAGTGCATGGCCGGTATTATTTGGTCCGACAAAAACATCATCATCAAGATCCTTTACAATCACGTATGCCTTACCGGTTTGTTTCATATCGACCCTTCCTTCAACAATAGTCTGGTGATATTTCTCAGCAACCAGTTCGGGATTGTATTTATACTTACCGCGATTGAGACGTATAAGAACACCTGAATCAGAGAGTGATTCTATTATTTTGGATGTTAATTCACGACTCACTTTATCAGTAACCCCAAGACTATGAACGACTTGTTTATAGTTAAATGCTTTAGAAGGGTTACTTCTGAATAATTCTTCAATGGGTTTTACAAAAGGATTCTGACCTGTATGGGTATTTTTTGGTGATTTCTTGCGTGGCATATTCAATGATTTGTACTGTAAAGATAAGTAATATAACACACGGCAATCCATATGTATTAGCAAATGAGCCAACTAATACTTTAATGTTTAATTATGTACTATCTTTGCCCTGATCGGGGGATTACTTTTTTAATTTATGAACATTAATAATGTACGGTCACAATTAGTGGCCCGTATTGGTATATTATACCCTGATTATGAAAAGAAAGCGAATTCTTCTGGCAGAGGATAATCCAATTAATCAAAAGATTGCTATGATTATGCTGAAGAAATTTGATCAGGTAATCGACTTGGCAGAGAATGGAAGCATTGCGGTAGAGAAATTTAAGACAGGTGTTTACGATCTGGTATTAATGGATATACACATGCCTGAGTTAGACGGTTTTGAAGCGACCCGAATAATCAGAGAATTTGAAAAAAAGCAAAATCGCGGGGCCAGAACCAAAATATTTGCTATGACAGCCAGTTCACCGCAGGATGAAAGGGATAACTGTTTCGAAGCAGGAATGGACGGTTACCTCACGAAGCCTTTTAATAAGGAAGAACTTACAGCTCTGCTTTTGGATTGAGAGACTTACCCGGGATAGCCTTAATTAACTGACGGGTATAATCGTGACCAGGATTTGAATAAATCTTATCTGCGTCCCCTTGTTCAATAATTTTACCTTTTTGCATTACGATAATGCGGTCCGACATGTATCTTACCACCGACAGGTCGTGTGAAATAAAAATGTAAGTGAACCCATATTCCTTTTTGAGATCATTCAACAAGTTAAGCACCTGTGCTTGCACAGAAACATCGAGTGCAGACACCGACTCATCGCATATTACAAATTTCGGATTAAGGACAAGTGCTCTGGCAATACAAATTCGTTGCCTTTGTCCTCCTGAAAACTGATGGGGGTATCGGTTAAAATGATCAGCTTTCAGGTTTACCTTCTCAAGCAAGTCTATAACCTTATCCTTCCGCTCTTTATAATTTTTAAGAATACTATGGGCCGTAAGAGGCTCCATAACTGCTTCTCCAATTGTAAGGCGTGGATTTAAAGATGAATATGGATCCTGGAATATAATCTGAACTCTTTTTCTCCGTTCCCGTAGTTCGTGCTTATGTAGTGTCGTTATTTCTTCACCATTCAGGATAATACTTCCTTCGGATGGTTCTGTTAATCTTAAGATTGCCCTGCCCAGAGTGGTCTTACCGCACCCTGACTCCCCGACAAGTCCAAGTGTCTCACCCTCATATACATCGAAGCTAACTTTATCAACTGCCACAAAATAAGGCTGTTCTCTTTTTAAAAACTTCCTGGTTAAAGCGTATTTTACTGACAGGTTATTGACTTTAAGGAAAGGTTCGCCTTTGTAAAGTCCATTCAGCCTAGACTCTCTCACCACATCTGATTCAAAAGCCATTTCCGGTTTAACATTTTCATTACCTGTAAAATCAGAAACGGTCATAAGACGAAGAGGTCTTACATTCAGAGGAGGTCTGCAGGCCATTAACCCTTTTGTGTAAGGATGCTGAGGATTTCTAAAGATTTCTTCTGAGGCACCCTGCTCCACAATCTTTCCCTGACTCACCACAATTACCCTGTCGGCTATTTCAGAAATTACACCCAGATCGTGACTTATAAAAATCATACTGAGTGATAGCTTTTGCTGCAGATCCTTCAATAATTTTAATACCGAATTCTGTACAGTCACATCCAGAGCGGTTGTAGGCTCATCAGCTATCAGTATATCGGGAGAACAACTAATTGCCATTGCAATCATTACCCGCTGTTTCTGCCCTCCGGAAAGTTGATGAGGATATGCATCAAAGGCATATTCAGGATCAGGCAGAAGAACCTCCCTAAAGAGCTTTAAAGTATAATCTCTGGCTTGTTTTTTATTATAATTCAAATGGAGTCTTACTGCTTCGGTGATCTGCTTTCCACATCGCATAACAGGATTCAGTGAAGTCATCGGCTCCTGAAAAATCATCGCAATTCTGTTTCCCCTGATTTTTCGAATTTCTGATTCCTTTAGCTTCAGCAAATCTTGCTCACTATCCTGAAAGTTATACAATATATTGCCACTATCAACTCTGCTTATTTTAGCAGGAAGTAACTGCAGAATTGATAGAGAGGTTACTGATTTACCTGAACCACTTTCGCCAACAATACCAATTGTTTCTCCTTTTTTAAGGGAGAATGAAACGTCTGATACAGCTTTATGCCATCCGCTTTCGTCTCTGAAAGAGATATTCAGATTTTTAACTTCAAGTATGGGATTCTCCGGCTTCATCAGCTGCATTAATTATTTATAGCAGAGCATTTCTATTCATATCCTGTTTAATGAAAATGAACAAAAGGATGGTAAATGCCCATAAAGAGGATCCTCCATAACTAAAGAATGGTAGAGGTATACCAATTACCGGCACTAATCCTATTGTCATTCCAATATTTACCATAAAGTGAAAGAATAAAATTGAGGCGACCCCATAACCATATACTTTGCTAAACTCTGAACGTTGTCGCTCAGCCACCATTATTATCCTTAATAGCAGTAGCATAAACAAAACGATTACGACAGTTGAACCCAAAAAGCCCCATTCTTCTCCAACCGTGCAAAAGATAAAATCGGTACTTTGCTCGGGCACAAAATTATACTTCGTTTGAGTGCCGTTAAGGTAACCTTTTCCAAAAAAGCCTCCTGAACCAATGGCTATTTTTGATTGGTTTACGTTATATCCAACACCCTGAGGATCCAGTGTTTTTCCCAGTAAAACATTTATTCTTGCTTTTTGATGGTCTCCAAGGAACTTCTCAACGCCCATTTCCACGCTGTATGTTAGTCCGATTCCCATAATTAATATAGCAATCACTGTTGCTATATTCCGTCGGTTCCTTTTTATGAAAATAAAAAGTAAAGCTGTTATCACTACCAAAAGAATCACAACATATAGGGTGCCAACCATTAGGGTAGTAATTGAGATTGCAACAACCATTAATCCGGCAAGCAGGAAATTTCCCGATAATCCCATCCTGTATAAAACAAGGATAAATGAGCTATACACCAATGCAGATCCGGTATCATTCTGTAATAGAATCAGGATAGCAGGGATACCTATTATCAGAAGGGGAATCATTTTATTCTTAGGTAATGAGAGATTGAGGTGTTGCCCGTTAAAAAATTTTGCAAGAGCAAGGGTAGTTGCAAATTTTGCAAATTCTGCCGGTTGAAGTCCAAAGCCTCCTATCTGGAACCATGATTTTGATCCCGATATTTCAGTACCAATTCCCAGCACAACGACAAGCAGAACTACCATAAACCCATAAATCAGGTAAGCGAATGTGCTGAAGAATCT
The DNA here is from genome assembly GCA_002426195.1 of Bacteroidales bacterium UBA5507. Lineage (GTDB taxonomy): Bacteria > Bacteroidota > Bacteroidia > Bacteroidales > Lentimicrobiaceae > Lentimicrobium. Next base: position 69,264 of record DIOT01000027.1, read on the forward strand.
TGGATGTGTCAATAAAATCAAAAGAGCCAGGAATAAGGATGAAAGTATCCATATCACCTGCTTTCCATAACTTTGGGTGATATCGAAAATATTGTTGTAATCCTCATTATAGACAGCTGCATAAATATTTAACCAACCCATTACAACCAATACAAGGTATAGGATGACCAATGTCCAGTCGATATTGTTAAATATATTATTACGCTCTCTCACCTTAATTAATTAATTTGCTGCTAATCATTCTTTCCTCCAGATCAGTTCTTTTAACTTCTCTGTTTATATATTTTTCTATCATAAGCGATGCAATCGGTAATGCCCATGTGGACCCAAAACCTGCGTTTTCAATAACGACTGCAATTGCAATTTTAGGATTATCTTCCGGAGCAAAGGCCATATACAAAGAATGATCTTCACCATGAGGATTTTCAGCCGTACCTGTTTTCCCTGCCATGGTTATTCCTTCAATCTGATACCATTTTGCAGTTCCCAGTGTTGCAACTTGTCGCATTCCCTCAATTGCAATCTCAAAATGCTGCCTGTCAATTGTTGAAATATGCCTTTGGAAAGGTGCAGTCTTTGAATTCTGATTTCCAATGGACTTAACTACATGAGGGACTATATATTGTCCCCTGTTGGCCATTAGTGCTGCATAGTTTGCCAATTGGAGTGGAGTAACAAGTATTTCTCCCTGTCCGATAGATAAAGATCGGATAGTCATGGCATTCCATCTCCCTTTGCCATAAATTTTATCGAATGTTTCTGCGGAAGGTATATTTCCGCTTAGTTCTGATTGAATGTCGGTTCCAAGTTTTTTCCCAAATCCAAGGCTGATAACATGTTTACGCCATGCTACATAGTTATTTCTTATACTCCCATGTCCACCACCTGTAATAATAGACCTGAAGACAAGCCAGTGAAAAGGATTACATGACTGTTGTATAGCCACCAGCACGTCGAGAGGAGATTGGTGGTTATGCGTACAACGAATAGGAGATGATCCGGGTCCCTGGCAGGTATATCTGGTTTGAGTTGTCAGGAGCCCTTCCTGCAATCCTACAAGGTCAGTCACCATTTTGAAAGTTGAACCGGGTGGGTATGCTCCCATCATCGCTCTGTTCAGTAATGGTTTAACCGGATCTTCAGTAAGAAGCTTAAAGTTCTTGCCTCTGACTCTTCCTACCAACAGATTAGGGTCATAAGATGGACTTGATATGAAAGCAAGTATTTCACCGCTTGCAGGTTCAATGGCAACAATGCTGCCCATTTTACCTGTCATTAGCTGTTCACCATATTCCTGCAGTTCTCCGTCTATAGAAAGATACAGATCTTGTCCCATTACCGAAGTGGTATCGAATCTTCCATCAGCATAACTACCCACTTCACGGTTGTGCACATCAACCATCTTAATCTTCAGTCCTTTTTTGCCCCGGAGGACTTCCTCATATGACTTTTCAATTCCATTAATTCCAATATAGTCACCTGATTTATAGTAAGGATTGCGATCAATCATTGATTGTGTAACTTCACCCACATAACCAAAAAGGTGAGCACCTATAGGTTTTGGGTATTTACGAAGGGTACGTGGTTGAACAAAGAATCCTTTGTATTTATACATTTTCTCTTCAAGAAAGCCATAGGTTTCCTTGGATATCTGTTTTTCAAAAAGGCTAGGCTTATATTTCGAGTATTTGCGGGCTTTATTTAACCTTTCTCTGAATCCTTCAACTGGGATTTGCAACAGATTGCAGAACTCAACAGTATCAATTTCGCCTACCTGAGCAGGTAAAACCATTAGATCGTATACAGCTTCATTATATACCAGCAACTTGCCATTACGGTCATAGATAAGTCCTCTGGCCGGATATTGGGTCACATATCTAAGTACATTATTATTGGCTGAGAGGGTATAACTTTTGTCAATAACCTGAATGTAAAACAGCCGTATAATATAGATGGCACCAATTACCAGAAAAATTGCTAAAACTGTTTGCTGTCGCGAAACGTTTGATTTTTGAGCCATTTATATTAAATCAATTATATCACCATGCCAACTCCTACCGTATTATTGGTAGCTTCATCAATAATGATGAGAGCACCGGTACGACGGTTCTTTGAATACGGATCAATAAATACAGGTTTGGTTGTCTTGATTGTAACTCGGGCAATATCGTTCAACCCAATTTTTGAATCCTCAATATGGGCAAGAGTATTTACATTAATCTTGTATTTAACAGCCTTTATCAGGCATTTGACCTCATTAGTAGTATGCTTTAGTGCATATTTTGTGCTGGCAATCATTGGTTTTTCACTCATCCAACACATCATAACATCAAATTCCTGTGTTACCTCGGGCAGGTTATCAGGTTTTACCAGCATATCACCTCTGCTTAAATCAATATCGTCAGTAAGCGTTAATGTGACTGACTGGGGAGGGAACGCTTCGTCGATGGAAGACTGATAGAGGTCGATTGACTTTATTTTACTTTCCCTTCCTGAAGGGAGAGATATCACATCATCACCCGGAGCAAACACTCCACCGGCGACCCTGCCGGCATAGCCCCTGTAATCATGATATTCATCAGATAGTGGTCTTATAACGTATTGAACCGGGAATCGGGCGTCTGTTAGATTGTGGTCACCTCCAATTTCAACATTTTCAAGAACATGAAGCAGGGATCCTCCATTGTACCATGGGGTGTTGTTAGACAATTCAACGACATTGTCACCCAACAATGCACTAATAGGAACAAATGAAACATCCCTTAACTGAAGTGTGATAATAAATTTTTGATAATCCTCTTTGATTCTGTTATACACGGATTCATCGAAGTTAACCAGGTCCATTTTGTTAATACAAACAATAATGTGAGGTATTCTAAGTAATGAAGCAATGTAAGTGTGCCTGCAGGTTTGTTCGGTTACTCCATTTCTTGCATCAATAAGAATAATAGCTGCATTGGCTGTTGAGGCACCTGTAACCATATTCCTTGTATACTGAATATGACCCGGAGTATCGGCGATAATGAACTTTCTTTTTGGAGTGGCAAAGTACCTGTAAGCTACATCAATGGTGATACCCTGTTCTCTTTCAGCACGCAATCCATCAGTGAGTAAAGCCAGGTCCACATGTTCGTTGCCTCTTCTTATACTTGCTCGTTTAATGGCTTCAAGCTGATCTTCGAATATTGACTTACTGTCGTAAAGAAGACGGCCAATAAGAGTGCTTTTCCCGTCGTCAACACTTCCTGCTGTAGTAAATCTCAGCAGTTCCATATCCAGATATCCTTTAGTTGAGAATTCAGTCATAACTAATTTGCACTTCTTTAAAAATAACCTTCTTTTTTCCTGTCTTCCATTGCAGCTTCCGACCTTAGATCGTCGGCCCGGCCACCTCTTTCGGTTACACGGGTTGCGGCAATCTCATCAATAATATCTTCAATTGAATTAGCCGATGATAGAGTTAGTCCGGTGCATGTTATGTCGCCAATTGTGCGGCATCTGACAGTCTTCAGCTCATATTTTTCATCCGGTTTCAGCTTCATGAAAGTAGCTTTTGCAAGCCATTGCCCGTCTCTTTTAAACACTTCTCTTTGGTGAGTGAAGTAAAGACTTGGCAATTCAATTTCTTCTTTCATTATATATTGCCATACATCCATCTCAGTCCAGTTGCTGATGGGAAAAACCCTGAAATGCTCACCCGGATTTTTACGGCCGTTAAAAATATTCCATAACTCCGGGCGCTGATTTTTCGGATCCCATTGACCAAACTCATCTCTATGCGAGAAGAATCTTTCTTTGGCTCTGGCTTTTTCCTCATCTCTTCTTCCTCCACCCATTGCAGCATCGAATTTATACTTTTCAATGGTATCAAGCAGAGTTGTGGTTTGAAGGATGTTTCTGCTGGCGTTATAACCTGATTCTTCAACGACTCTTCCCTTGTCAATACTTTCCTGTACCGAACCTACGTACAGAGTAGCACCGATTTTTTCAATCAGATTATCCCTGTATTCAAGAGTCTCAATAAAATTATGGCCTGTATCAATATGCAATAATGGAAAAGGAAGCCTGGCAGGCCAAAAAGCCTTTACTGCAAGGTGCGTCATCACAATTGAATCTTTTCCACCTGAGAACAATAACACAGGTCGCTCAAATTGTGCAGCAACTTCCCTTATAACATAGATTGATTCGTATTCAAGTTCCTCAAGATGTGTCAGATAACCCCTGCTTTTCATGCTGTACTTTTAAATAATGCTAAAGGCAAAATTAGCACTATTTTTGACTTGCAGAGTGTTTTCTTGTCTTAGAAGGTTTCCCATTACCTGTTAATTCATCATCAGTGTAATATCCGTAACCATAACCATAACCGTAACCATAGCCATAGCCGTAACCGTATCCATAACCATAGCTGCTGTTTTCAAATTTAACATCATTAATGGTCAGGGCGATATTCTTTAACTCGCGTTTCTCGATATCTGAGATAATTGACTCAAATATTTTCTTGTTTGTAAAATTCTGGCGTACTACAAATACATTAACATCTGAGTACTTCATTAACAGGAATGCGTCAGCTACAATGCCTACAGGCGGAGTGTCGATGATGATAAAGTCGTACATCTCCTTCAACCTTGCAATCAGTTCATCATTTTGTGGCGATGCAATAAGCTCAGCAGGATTTGGTGGAATTGGACCTGCAGCAATGAAATCCAGGTTCTCTAAGGATGTATGCTGAATTGTGTCTTCCAGTGAGGAACGGTTAATTAAACAGGTTGTAATACCATAAGTATTCGATAACCCGAAATCCTGATAAATCTTTGGTTTTCTGAGGTCGTATCCAATAATGAGGGTCTTTTTCCCATAGAGAGCAAAGACTGATGCGATATTCATTGAAGTGAAAGTCTTACCCTCATTAACCATTGTGGATGTTACAAGAATTGTCTGCTTATCCTGGTTTTTAGTATAGAATTGCAGGTTTGTCCTCACAAGTCTGAATGACTCTGCAATTGACGACTTAGGGTAATCAGCCACTACAAGTTTACTGGACCTGTTACTATGAGTGATATGTCCCAGTATTGGCAATTTTGTAATCTTTTCAATGTCTTTTTTATCTATTATCTTGTCATTCAGATAATCTCTGCCCAGGATGTATCCAATCGGGAGGATAATACCAATTAGTAGAGCAATAGTATAATTGAGAGATCTTTTAGGAAGGACTGGTATTTTTTCCATCGGATCAGCAACATCTAACACCTCATTGTCGGGCATATTCGAGGCACGGGTAATTTGTGCTTCCGATCTCTTTTCAAGAAGTAAAGTATAGATCGCATCATTCAGCTTAAATTTACGTTCTATACCAAACAACATTCTTTGTGTCGTTGGTAACTTATTGATTTTACCCGACATAGAATTTATGCGCCTGTCAATTTCCTGTATTGAGATTTTTGAAGTGTTGATAATATTCTTAATATTTTCGGCTAGTGTCCTTTTATTAACTGCTATCCGCGAGTCAAAAGAAGCAATAATTGGGTTCTTCTCTTTGGCCATCAACCTTGCTTCACCTCTTTCAGCATACAGTCTGGTAAGGTCAGTTATCAATTTGGTAAGCACAGGATCGTCAATTCCCATTGAGGAAGGAACAGTGAGTCCGGCCATATCATCCTTATTACTGCTCAGGTAGTCATTGAGGTAATTATAATACTGGTTTTTAACTATGAGTTCAGCTTTCTGTTTTTCAAGGTCTTCCATAGTCTGGAATACCTGTTGCGATTGAAAGTCGAGGTCCATAACCTCATTCGTAGTTCTGAATTGCTGAAGATCACTTTCAGCGATTTTCAGAGAGTCGCTTATTCCAAGCAACTGATCATCAATGAAGATGATAGTATTTGTTGCAATTTGGTTCTTTTTCTCCAGGCTTCTTGCCAGATATTCAGAAGTCAGTGCATTCAGGAAATCCGCCGCTTTCTGCACATTGTTACTTTCAAGAGAGATCTCAACTATTGAAGCTTCTCTGTTGATAGGTTCAATAAGGAAATCACCAAATTCCTTAATCTGGTCTTCCATCTTATTGAATACAAAGAACAGGCTTTTGTTCTTATGATCTTTCGGAACATAATGACCATTCAGTACGACTCTGAAATTGTGGTACTTGCCCTTAACTTCCTGTCCGAATTTATACTTGCCTTTAACATTAAAAGCCTCGTCAATTATCTCTTCCCTTCTTTGTTTAGTGTAGTGGTATGAGGAAATATTTTCAGCCTCTGCTGATAGGGTATATTCAAGGTCATTATTAATGATTAGATTGAATTTAACACCTGCCGGTTGAGGATTCAGAGTATCGAATATAATCGAGAATGGCGATTCATTGTAAAGTTCACGGGTAATAAAATTATCTTCTTCATAATACGATATGTTGAAGTCTAATGATCTTAAAGCTCTACCGATAAGAGCTCTTGATTTTAGAATTCCAATTTCATTCTCAATACTCTGAGCGTTCTTCAGATTACCCAAACCCAGAAGTGTCTGAGCATCGAATGCACTTTTCTCATCCTTAATAAGAACAGTAGTACCAACCTTATAAATAGGTTTGGTGTACTTATTAAAAAGGTAAGCCACAGTAAGAGAAAGACCAATTACTATTATGAAAAGATACCAATACCTGAAAAATTTAAAGAAAATCTGTTTCAGATCAATGGTTTCCTCATTAAGGTCAACATTATTATTGTATGTATCCACGCTAGATCTTATTTAAAAAAATTCAAAATCAAAAGGGTTGTTGTAATTGTAGATAACGCTATTGAGTATGGGAATGCAGTAAAGGCAAACGATTTACTTCTAAGCGGTTCAACGTAGATGATATCTTCAGGATGAAGATAAAAGCCCGGCAATTCCAAAAGCGAATCATTAAGCAAGTTAACTTTCAGCACTTCAGTACCACCCGTTTTAGTTTTTCTAATAATATTCACTTCCTTTCGGTTTGCAAATGAAGTCAGATCCCCACCCATACTAATAGCCTGAAAAATATTAAGCTTATCCTGATAAACTGTATAAGTGCCGGGTCTGTTAACTTCACCCATAATACTTATCTTAAAGTTTACCAGTTTAACAGTCACAGTCGTTAACTTATAAAATTCATCAAGCTCCTTCTGGAGTTTATTCCTAACCTGATTGATTGAGAGACCAACAACATTTACTTTCCCCACAATGGGAATATTAACATAACCTGAATCGTTTACCTGATAACTCTTGAGGTAAACCCCCATATCGCTCTGCAACTGATATTCCGTACGGTTATCCATAGCAAAAGCAGAAATGTTTGATGGATCCATACTTGTGACATTTATGTACAGAAAGTCACCTGTCTGCACTTTATACACAGCCAAATCATTCTCGTACGACCCGGAACCATCAGAAAATGCGCTTTTATTTTGAAGATACACTGTATTCTTTTGTGATATGCAGGAACTAAAAGTAATGATCACGGCAAGAAAAAAGAGGGATTGCAAACGAAGTTTATCTAAATTTTTCATTCGTATTATGTTTTCCGTATTACGATGTGTGGGAATCAATAATCACTACTAATTTAAGAATCAACGATATAGAATATACCTTACAGATATTTACAAAGGTATCTATTTTAGACGATAAAAAAGCAATTTTTGTTTTTATAAATTATACTATCTCTCCAATTAATGTCGCCGGAGTGCAAGAAGTAACTCTCACTTTTACATAATCTCCCGGCTTCTTGTCTGCTGAAGGAAATACAACAACTTTATTGCCAATATTTCTGCCGGAAAGCTCTTTTTGAGATTTTTTTGACACGTTTTCAACAAGTACTTCAAACTCTTTTCCTATATCCTTAAGATTGCTCTTGTGTGACAATTCCTGCTGAAGATCGATAATTTCCTGTAAACGCCTGCCTTTTATTTCTTCGGGAACATCATCAGTGTATTTTTTGGCAGCCACAGTATTCGGACGCTCTGAATATTTGAACATGAAAGCATAATCATAACCTACATGTTTCATCAATGATACAGTTTCCAAATGATCTTCTTCAGTTTCACCGCTGAATCCTGCAATTATATCGGTCGATAAGGCGCAATCGGGTATAAGTCTTTTAATTGCTTCTATCCTGCCGAGATACCATTCCCTTGTATACTTTCGGTTCATTTTTTTCAGCATATTATTACTTCCCGATTGCACAGGAAGATGAATGCTGTTGCAGATATTGGGATATTTTGCAATGGTTTCAATTAATTCATCGGAAAGATCTTTAGGATGAGATGTTGCAAACCGGACTCTCAAAAGCGGATCAACCATTGCAACGTCCTTTAGCAGCTTTGCAAATCCTGTTCCGCTATCACTTTTATAGGAATTCACGTTCTGGCCTAACAATGTAACTTCTCTTATACCATCAGCAAACAATCGGCGTGCCTCATCAATAATAGTTTCAGGATCTCTGCTTCTCTCTCTTCCTCTGGTATAAGGCACAACACAGTAAGAACAAAAATTCTCGCAACCCCTCATTATAGATATGAACGAGGATATACCTTTGGTATGAATTGGGTTTATATCAGCATAAGTTTCATCCAATGACAAGAGAACATTAATTGCTTTTTGACCTGTTTCAGCAATATTAAGAAGCCTTGGAAGATCACGGTAAGCATCAGGACCTACAATAATATCAACTGATTGTTCCTGTTCGAGAAGCTGTTCTTTCAATCTCTCTGCCATACAACCAAGAAGACCAACTTTAAGGTCAGGGCGATTCTTCTTGTACTTTTTAAATTCTTTTAATCTGGCTCTTATCCGTTGTTCAGCATGATCGCGAATAGAGCATGTATTTATGAATATAAGATCGGCATCAGCAACATTATCTGTTATCTCAAAATCATGGTCAGTCATTATTGATCCTACTATCTGACTATCAGAAAAATTCATCTGACAACCGTAGGTTTCCATATATAATTTACGTTTCTCCACAGTAATACTCAGGTTTAAACAATACTATTTATAGCGGCTGCAAAAATAATCATTTTTGAACCGCCTCATTATTAAATTGTTGTAAATAAAAATCATAAAATATCAGTTCCATTCAATTTTAATTGTGTTACTTTGTGCCCATTTTATAAAAATTGCCATACGAGCATCGAATTAAGAACAACCTATGTCAAAAAATCTTGTGATTGTTGAATCTCCGGCCAAAGCAAAGACCATTGAAGGATTTCTGGGTAAGGATTTTGTGGTAAAGTCAAGCTTCGGTCATATACGCGATCTATCGAAGAAGCAATTAGGAGTGGATATTGAGAATGATTTTCAACCAAAGTATGAGATACCACCCGATAAGCAGAAACTAATCAAGGAACTGAAGAAATTAGCAAACGATGCTGAAATCGTATGGCTGGCATCCGATGAAGACCGCGAAGGAGAAGCTATTTCATGGCATTTACAAGAAGTTTTATCTCTTAACCAGTCAAAAACAAAGCGAATTGTATTTCATGAAATTACAAAAAGCGCAATTACTAATGCTATAAACAATCCCAGGGGTATTGATAAGAATCTTGTTGATGCCCAGCAGGCCAGGAGAGTCCTTGACAGGCTTGTGGGATTTGAAATCTCTCCAGTGCTATGGCGTAAGGTAAAACCTGCATTGTCGGCCGGACGAGTACAATCAGTGGCTGTCAGACTTATTGTCGAAAGAGAAGAAGAGATTAAGGCCTTCAAACATTCATTTAACTATAGAGTAACTGCAAGGTTCTTTATTACTGAAGACAATGGCAAACAGCAAATATTTGCCGAACTCAATAAAAGATTTAATGATGCTGAAAATGCAGTGGCTTTCCTTGAAAAATGCGTTGGTGCCACATATAAGGTAAGTGATGTTGAAGTAAAACCGGCAAAAAAGTCTCCTGCACCACCTTTTACAACATCAACACTTCAGCAGGAAGCAAGTCGTAAACTTGGTATGTCGGTTTCCCGTACTATGCTTATAGCCCAAAAACTATATGAGAGCGGGAAGATTACATATATGCGTACTGACTCGGTCAATCTATCCGGTATGGCAATAAATATGGCGAAAGAGCAGATTATTGGTTTATACGGAGAAAAATATTCTAAGGTTCGTAATTATACTACCAAATCGAAAGGTGCACAGGAAGCACATGAGGCAATCAGGCCAACAGATTTCAGCCGGCAAAAAGTAAGTTCTGATGCAAGTGAACAAAAACTGTATGATCTCATATGGAAAAGAGCAATTGCTTCTCAGATGGCTGATGCAGAGCTTGAAAGAACAAATGTGCACATTGATATCTTTTCAGCCGGTTTATCGTCTAAGTCTAAGCCATTTGATGAATACTTTATTGCCAAAGGTGAAGTAATTAAGTTTGATGGTTTTCTTAAAGTCTATCTGGAATCGACTGATGATGAGGCTTCTGATGAAGAGGAAGGAATACTGCCCTCTGTTAAGAGTGGTGATTCACTTTCACTTAGCGATATGAAAGCAATTCAGAAATTCTCCCAACAACCTCCCCGATATACCGAAGCCAGCCTTGTTAAGAAAATGGAAGAACTGGGTATCGGCCGACCATCTACCTATTCCCCAACAATTTCAACTATTCAGAAGCGGGAATATGTAGTAAAAGAGGACAGGCCTGGAGTAAAAAGAGATTACGATGTTTTTGAACTTAAGGGAAATAATGTATCTCATTCGGTAAAAACTGAAAATACAGGTGCGGAAAAGAGTAAACTATTTCCTACTGAAATTGGTGTACTGGTTACAAACTACCTCCTACAGAATTTTGAGAATATACTGGATTACAATTTTACTGCCAATGTTGAAAAGGAATTCGACGACATTGCTCAGGGTATGAAAGTATGGAATCAAATGATTAAGGAGTTTTATAGCCCATTTGCCAATCAGGTTAAGCAGGCACTCGAAAAATCGGAGCGTGTAAAGGCCGAACGCCTTCTGGGAGTTGATCCTGAAACAAGCAAGAATGTGTTTGTCAAGATAGGAAGATTCGGACCTATGGTACAGATTGGTGATACTGATGACGAAGAAAAACCAAAGTTTGCAGGACTCAAGAAAGGGCAGACAATGGAATCACTGACTCTGGAGGAAGCTCTTAAACTCTTCGATTTCCCAAGAACGATTGGCAAGTTTGAAGATGCAGAACTAACAGTGGCAATAGGAAGGTTTGGCCCATACGTTAAACACAAATCAGCTTTTTACTCACTGGCAAAAACCGACGATCCTGCTTCAATAGATGAATCCAGAGCCATACAGATTATAGAAGAAAAAAGAAAGAAGGAAAGCGAAAAAGTAATTAAGATCTTCGCAGAAGATGAGAGCATACAGGTCCTGAATGGCCGGTATGGACCATATATTGCGCAAGGGAAGAATAACTATAAAATTCCCAAATCTGTTGATCCTAAGGAAATAACATACAGTGATGCTTTGTCAATTATAAACAGCTCTGCAAAAGGCACTGAAGCTAAAAGCGGAAGCACTAAGATAAGCAGCAAAAAAACTACATCCCGAAAGGCCAAAAAATAACCAACCACGTTATCTTGTGTTTTATCTTAGCTGAAAATTGCGTAGGTTTGATGTTTTATAAAACTCAGGATGGATTTATCAATTTACTTTGACCCTGTTGATCAAAGGTTAATTTATGACCTTTCGACCGGAAAGCCGGTAATTGGCAATACAATAAGAATTCATCATCAGGACCAATTTCCTGATCTGGCTGATTTCGATATAGCCCTGATTGGTGTACCTGATGATCGCGGAGCCCTCAATAATGAAGGCTGCGGTAACGCTCCCAATGAAATCCGCAAACACCTTTATGAGCTATACCCGGGTGCATGGAAATCGGGTATTGCCGATTTGGGCAATTTAAAACAGGGACATTCTCAAACCGATACGATCTTCGCTCTGTCGGAGGTTATGGCATATCTTATTGGCAATAAAATATTGCCGGTAATTATCGGAGGTAGCCAAAGACTTACTTTCGGCATGTATAAAGCCTATGAAAGTCTTGATAAAATTATCAATATTACTGTCGTTGATCCTCGTTTTGATTTAGGTAGTGGCAGTAACAGCGAGCTGAATTCCCAAAATTATCTCAGTAAAATTATACTCCTTAAGCCCAACTTCCTGTTTAACTTTACAAATATTGGCTACCAAACCTATTTCATTGATCAAACGGAGATAGAACTAATGGGAAAATTGCTTTTCGACAGTTATCGTTTGGGGAATATAAACAGTGATTTTAAGGAAGTAGAGCCGCTCTTAAGAAATGCAGATTTAGTTTCATTTGATATCAGTTCAATAAAAGGTTCTGAAGCACCGGGTAACGGAAATGCAACTCCTAACGGTTTAACCGGTGAACAGGCATGCCAGATTGCAAGGTATGCTGCTATGAGCGATAAGCTGTCATCAATTGGATTCTTTGAGATGAATCCGCTGTACGACAGGAACAACACAACATCATTTCTGATGGCGGAAGTTATATGGTACGTATTTGAAGGATTTAGCCACCGCAAAATGGATTTCCCTTCAGCCACCAGTGATGACTTTATTAAATATACAGTTCCCACAGTTGATTTCAAAGATGGTATAGTGTTCTATAAGAGTCGGCGTACCGACCGTTGGTGGATGGAAGTTGTTTGTGGTGATGATAAACAGGTTAAATATGCTGCCCATTTCATGGTCCCATGTTCGTATAATGACTATATTACAGCTTGCGAAAATGAAATCCCCGATAGGTGGTGGCAGGTGTATCAAAAACTTATGTAGTCGATTTATTCAGCTGATTATCCGGCTAAAAACTTAACCGTAACAATTAAAGCTTATGAATCAAATCATCTTCTTAATAACGCTGCTTATTACACTTGGAGTGTTTGCATTCAGCATGCGGAATCTTTGGTATAATTTCTCTCTAACCCGCCATGAGAAAGTGTCGGATTGGGGGAGGAGAATCGTAATTATGCTAAAAGTCGCCATTGCGCAAACAAAAATATTTCGATATCCCCTTGCCGGTATCTTCCATGCACTGGTGTTTTGGGGATTTATTGTAATCACTCTTGGAAGCATCGAAATGGTTATTGACGGACTTACCGGTACCGAAAGGATTATGTCTTCTACCGGATGGTTCTATAACTTTGTTACTGCTTCCGGCGATATAATGGCTTACATTATCATCATCAGCATTCTGATTTTTACGGGTCGCAGGTTATTCTTAAGAATAAAACGATTTTATGGAATTGAGATGCAGCCTAAATCGAAATACGATGCATTGATAGCTCTTTCAATTATCATGCTTCTTATGTTATCTCTGGCAGGCTTAAATATCAGTTATTTCCAGATACATAAAATGGAATATGCAGGTCTGTATCCTGTAAGCGCATTGCTGGCTGCAAATACTCTGGAAGGCTTTAGTATTTATGAATTGCATTTTATACATAATTTCTGCTGGTGGAGTCACATCTTGCTGATATTTTTATTCGCAAACATTCTGCCTTACTCAAAGCATTTTCATGTTTTTACATCCATACCCAATGTTTTTCTGAGCAGATTAAAACCACTGGGATATCTCAAGAATATGCCTTCTGTAACAGCTGAAATAAAATACATGCTTTATCCTGAAACAACAGAAGCTCCCGCTGAAACTGTTGCAGAAAGATATGGTGTTAAAGAAGTAAATGATGTCACATGGAAAAACTACCTCGACTCCCTGGCATGTACTGAATGTGGTAGATGTACCGACAACTGCCCGGCCAATATAACGGGTAAAAAATTGTCACCCAGGAAAATTTTCGTGGATTTAAGAGCCAGGATGAAAGAATATTCAGTGGGGCGGAAGAAAATGGGCGAGACATTTGAAGATGGCAAGACACTCCTGCATAGTTATATAACTGCCGAAGAATTATGGGCCTGTACAACCTGCAATGCATGTGCAACAGAGTGCCCGGTAAATATTAATCACCCTGCATTAATCTTAGACATGAGGAGATATCTCGTTTTAGAAGAATCTTCAGCACCATCAGGTTTAAATGCCATGTTTGCCAACATCGAGAATAATGGAGCACCATGGCAGTATCCTCCTGAGGATAGATTAAACTGGCTGAGTGACCTTAACAAATAATCTGAAATGATGGAACAACAAATTCAATATAGTGTGCCTATAATGGCCGATCTGGCAGCATCCGGTAAGTATCCCGAGTATCTTTTCTGGGTAGGATGTGCCGGCGCTTTTGATGCCAGATACAAAAAAGTTACTGTAGCTTTTGCGCGACTTCTAAACCATGCTAATGTCGATTTCGCAATTCTTGGTAGCGAAGAAACCTGCAATGGTGATCCTGCAAGGAGAGCCGGAAATGAAATGCTGTTTCAAATGCAGGCTTTAAAGGTAATTGAAATACTTAACCAATATCAGGTTAAAAAGATTATCACATGCTGCCCTCATTGTTTCAATATATTCAAGAATGAATATCCCGATTTAGGAGGTCATTACGAAGTAATACATCACTCGCAGTTCTTGCAGGAGTTACTTGATAATGGCAGACTTAAAGTGGATAAGCAGGTTTTGAAAAACCAGTCATTAGTATACCACGACCCGTGTTATTTAGGTCGTGGAAATAACATTTACGAACCTGCCAGAGAGGTAAATAACGCTTTGGGAACCACCAACGTTGAGATGCCGCGAAACAGAAGTAAAGCCTTGTGTTGCGGGGCAGGTGGAGCTCAAATGTTCAAAGAATCGGAACCTGGTCAAAAAGAAGTAAACGTAGAACGGACAGAGGAAGCAATAAAAACGAAGGCCGGTATAATTGCTACATCTTGTCCTTTCTGTATGACTATGATAACCGATGGTCTTAAGTTCAAAGGAAAAGAAGACGAAGTGAAAAATTACGATATTGCTGAACTCCTTTACCAGGCAATCTTTAAGTAGAAATATCCTTCAGTTCTCTTAAGTTTGGATCTCTTACGCGAAAATCCAGCCATTTGAGATATAAGCGTTGAACAGGTATGTGGTCCATATCAGGTTAACAACCAATAGAGTTATCAGAGAAATTGTTTTCAATCTGACTGATATTCTGTCCTGAAATAACCATATACCTATTGCACCTGAAAGAATAAAGAATCCAAGGTCAGTAAAATCAAAGAATCTTGAGTATTCTGCAAGGAAAAAAGTAGCTAAACCAACCAAAGCCGGTAAAACGATTAATAAGCGGTTATTATAATTCGTACGTTCAATATATTCGAATGCTGAATATAGAAGAATATAAGCAAAAGGGCTACAAATTGTAAATCGAAATAAGCAATGGAGACTTCCACCTCTGAAAAGCAGAACATACATTGTTATTCCGACCAGATAAACGGCTGACAATAGAACCATATAGTCCTTTGGGTTCCTGTATTCCAAGGGTATTACCGCCTTATTTTTCTTTATTACCCGTATAAACGACTTAATAAGCAGGTACAGAAGTGGAATGAAAATCAGAAAGATCACACATAGGTTAATGCCAAAACCTTCATGAGACCAGTCCTTAAGCTCTGTTGGAATAGTAAAGGCATTTTCCCAGTATTTCTGAACTGCAAGGAATTGGAATGGACTCTCACTGTCCTGGATCACAGCAACTAAAAATGTACCTACAATTAAAGGGGTTACCCGTAGTAAAAAGTTTATAATTGTTGTTATGATTCTTTTGTGAGATAGCAGGAAAAATAGCTCAACACACAAAATTGAAAGGGCTATAAAAGTAAAAGTTGGTCTTGTCAATGAAGCCAAAAGGAATGCAATAAAGTAGATCCAGTATTTATTCTTAATAAAACCATAAACTCCCAGACTGATAAACAACATAAAAGTTGCTTCAGTATATGGAATCAGGAAGATTACCAAACCAGGAAGCGATAAACTAAGTATTGCATTAATTAAAAGAGATTTTCTTTCTGAAAGATTGAGAAGCAACAAAATAGAGATAGAAAAAAACAAATAGTTCAAAAACAGAATTCCGATAGAAGGAAGACCGGACATTTTCCAAATAAGTGGAAATAGTGGGAAGAATGCATAGATATAATCACCATTCGAGCTTATGGTATCGTATCCATGATTTTTTATCTGTTCGTAATGATCACCATCCCATTGTACATAATTGGTATCCGTTAATTGGATATATGGCTCATTCACCTGCTTTCTTTCTCCGTTTTCATTAGTCCAGTTATTTGATATAATACCCAGGCTATTATGGTAAACAGATGGTGATTGGAGAACTGAAAAAATCAACCAAAACAAAATCAGCGATGCTGCTTGTATCAGAATGACCTTGATTAAACCGGATGTTTTTTCAGGCATATATCAAGACTTAGTCGAGTGTGTATGCAAGTACCTCAAAGTTATCAATCCAAACCTTGTTTTTTCCGGTATAATATACGTAAGTATGGACTATTTCTTTCCCTGTAAAGATTTCCGGCGTTTGATAAATGAGAGAAATTTTGTTCCATTGGCCGGGAACAAACTCTTTTTCAGGTTTACCAAGAGCCCGGTATTTAATATGATTACCACTATTATTCAAAGTAGTTATAACGATCAAAACTTCATCGTTTAGGGGCTGATCGGAGTATACCATTATTGATGACTTAACGTAGCAGTAATACTCGTCAGTTAACCGCTTATAAGCTATTCTGAAATCAGGGGAGTATATCGCATCAGGGTTAAGTTCAAACATTCCTGTACCACTGAATGGCTTAGGTGCCAGACTATCAGTAATGCTGATATCGTCAAACGAATTTTGATGCAGAATTCTATTGTTAAATTTTATATCTGCGGGCATTTCATCAACCGCAGTCAACGACCTTTCTATGAGAAGCAGTTTTTTATCCTCTTCAGTTACACTGTTTTTCCCAAGGATTCGGAAGTAGTACTCTTTGGTCATTCTACTTCCGTCGATAATTGCCCATTTAACCTGCCATGTCTGATGCAGATTAAGAATGGTAAGCAAGCTTATCAACACCCAGGCAACCGTCCTTACTAATAACTTCTGTTTTGATAAATACTGAATGAAGAAACCTGTAGGGATTATAAGCACTGCGTATGATTCAATAAATGCCCGCCATCCGTAGCTTACTAAGCTATTAAATGCAGCAACGAGGTATGTTAACAGAAACAGATAGATAACTGCCGGCCAAAAATATTCCTTATATTTCTTATAAGTCATAATCAACCCTGCAATTCCAAGAAGGCTTAAGGGCGAATATATGAACCATCCCTTTCTGAAACTGAACAGCACATGAGCAAATTTCGGTCTGAAATAATCGAATGATGCACCTGCTTCGCTGTATATATTCAGCAAATACTCACCACCATACTTCTTGTAATACAAAAATTGTGGGAGCATGATAAGTCCCATGACCACAACAGCTAATATTATTTGAGGGAGTATTTTCCTGATGAGGTCAGGTCTGGCATTAAGAGAATTCTCTTTTCTTGTTATAAATAAGTAGATATAAAAAACTGGGATAATACCTATAAAGATATCTGAAGGTCTGATCGCTAAGATGAGACCAAGTGCGACACCTAAAATAAGTGCATTTAAGTAATTCGGCTTATCATACCATTTAAGGGTGTACAATATTACCAGCGCAAATAGGGTAAAAAGATAAGCATGAGGTACGTCATTTCCCCATGACACGAAATATAGCAGATTTGTTCCAAGGAGTAAGACTAAAAGCGTGAGTGTGGTTATTTTTTCATTGAAGAACCTCAGTAGTATTTTTCGGCTCGCAATAAATCCAATTACACACCAAAGCCCACCAAAAATAATCAATGCCCACTGGTAAGGTGCCGAAAATCCATCAGCCGGATATCCTGCTGCTTTTGCATAAAAATGAGCGGTAAAAAAGGCAGGTGTCCATATATATGACATCCCCTTATAAAATCGCATGATATCTCCACCGTGCTTACTCTTGGCGACCTGAAAATAAGTAGGGGTAACATTATACTGCTCGTTGATCTTCTTATACCAATCAGTTTTTAATTCAACATCCTTATATATATATTTAGCCGGTAAATGCATGTAGTATCCGAAATTGTCAAAAGAGATAAAATTCTTCTGCTTAAGAATAAAATCGGAAGAGATGGTTAGTATTGAGTAAAGGATAATGAACCAAACAGACAATTTTTTATACCACATATTGTTTCCGTTTATGGATTTATAGAAACAAATGTATTGAAATTTATCAATTACCGACTGTCAGAATCCAAGTTTGTTTCAATAGTTCAAGTGCATGATGTTGCATTGAATTATCAATACATCACCGATAGAAGTTACACGGTTACAGTATCGTTGAAATTGAAAGACTTAAGTGCTGAAACCGATATTCTCTGCTGCTTCATTGAGTCTCTTTCTCTGATTGTGACCGTATCATCTTCAAGTGTTTGATGATCAACGGTGATACAATAAGGGGTGCCAATGGCATCCTGACGACGATAACGGCGACCAATTGAATCTTTTTCCTCATACTGGCACATGAAGTTCATCTTCATTTCATCCATTATCAATCGTGCTTTCTCAGGAAGACCATCCTTAGCAACAAGAGGTAAAATGGCCAGTTTAACAGGAGCAAGTACTGCAGGTATTTTCATTACCACTCTTTCAGAGCCATCTTCCAGTTTCTCCTCTGTATATGCATGACTTAAAATTGCAAGGAATGTCCTGTCAAGACCAATGGAAGTTTCCACAACATAAGGAACATAACTTTCATTAAGCTCCGGATCGAAATACTGCAGCTTCTTTCCTGAATAATTCTGATGTGCATTTAAGTCAAAATCGGTGCGTGAATGAATTCCTTCAAGTTCCTTAAATCCTATAGGGAAATTAAATTCGATGTCAGCTGCAGCATTTGCATAATGGGCAAGCTTCTCGTGATCATGGAAACGGTAATTATCCTGACTGAAGCCAAGTGAAAGGTGCCATTTCATGCGTTCACTCTTCCAATATTCAAACCATTCAAGTTCAGTGCCGGGTTTAACAAAAAACTGCATCTCCATTTGTTCAAACTCACGCATACGGAAAATGAACTGACGAGCCACAATCTCGTTTCTGAAAGCCTTACCAATCTGGGCAATACCGAAAGGTATCTTCATTCTGCCGGTCTTCATAACATTCAGGAAGTTGACGAAGATACCCTGCGCAGTTTCGGGTCGGAGATAAATAACGCTCGAATCATCAGATACCGAACCTATTTTGGTTGAAAACATCAGGTTAAACTGTCTAACCTCAGTCCAGTTTCTGGTACCTGAAACCGGGCAAACAATTTCAAGGTCTCCAATAAGTTTTTTAACGGCATCCAGATCGTTTGCGTCTAGTGCCGAATACAAACGACTTTTGGCTTCATCTATCTTCTTTTGATTCTCAAGAACGCGCTGATTTGTTTCTCTGAATTGCTGTTCATTAAAAGAGTCGCCAAATCGCTTTGCGGCCTTTTCAACCTCCTTATTTATCTTATCCTCAATTTTGGCAACATAATCCTCAACAAGAACATCGGCCCTGTATCGCTTTTTCGAATCCTTATTATCAATCATAGGATCGTTGAAAGCATCAACGTGCCCTGAAGCTTTCCATATAGTTGGATGCATAAATATGGCTGAATCGATCCCAACGATATTCTCATTGTATCGCACCATGGCGTTCCACCAATATTGTTTTATATTGTTCTTAAGTTCTACACCATTCTGACCATAGTCATATACGGCACTTAAGCCATCATATATTTCACTGCTTTGAAAAACAAACCCATACTCTTTAGCATGGGATATCACTTTTTTAAAAATTTCTTCGTTATTTGCCATTTGGCAAAAATACAAACAAAATTTCGTATACTTGCACCCTTTTGGCAAGCAATCCACAATTTTAAGTCTCATCAAAATGAAGAAAGCCATTGTCTCCCTAAAGAGATTTTTAGATCCACATTATCAAACTTTCTTTTCTGAATACAAAGTCGACCTCAAACCAAGGTATGGTAATGGCACTACCCCCCCCCCATAAGCGGCTTTATGATATAATCAATTCAAACAGAGCCCAGTACAAGCTGATGCTATCTAATATATTAAGATATAAAGATAAGTTTCAGTCAATTAAAAAAAGTATTGAAGAAAAAAACAGCCAGAATCCTGTTTACAATAATGGATTTCTTCCCGGATTGGATATTTTCGGTATATACACCATAATTGCAGAATACAAGCCTCAAACGTATATAGAAGTAGGGTCCGGCAATTCTACAAAGGTTGCATATAAATCTATAAAAGAAAATAATCTAAAAACAAAAATCATTTCAATTGATCCTCAACCCCGGGCAGAGATTGATAAAATTTCGGATGAAATAATCAGGGCTCCGTTCGAGGACATCAACTTTGATTTCGTGTTTGCATTAAAGGAGAATGATATACTTTTTATCGACAATTCACACCGAATTCTTCCAAATTCCGATTCAATGGTGTTCTTTCTTGAGGTTTTACCAAATCTCCCCAAGGGTGTGATTGTGCACATACATGACATTTATCTGCCATATGATTATCCTCAGTTTATGTGCGACCGGTTTTATTCTGAACAATACGGATTAGCTATGTATTTACTAGCAAACAAAGATAAATATCAAACTATTTTACCAAATTATTTTATTTCTGAGGATAAGGAATTAAGCACTATTATTGAACCCATATGGAATCATCCCAACCTGAATAATGTTGAACGTCATGGAGGCTCCTTCTGGATAAAGATTACTCAATAATGAAGCTATCGATTATTAAAAGTATTCATCGTAATCGTTGGACCGGCCAAAATATAACTTTTAATCATCTCCACCGCAAGTGGAATTTTCTCCATAAAGATTATCTCTTCCTGTGAAGTAAATCTGCCCAAAACATATTCAATCTGAAAACCGCGTGCAAAGTCTTTTCCTATTCCAATACGTAAACGAGGAAAGTCAGTGTGACCCAAGGTTTCGATAATATGGTTTAAACCGTTGTGACTTCCGCCACTTCCTTTGGTTTTAAGTCGTAAAATACCCGTATCAAGATCAATATCATCGACAAGGACCAGTGAATTTATAGTCTCGGTTTTTTCCTCAGTCAACCAGTATTTATAAGCTTTCCCACTTAAATTCATGTAAGTGGATGGTTTTATGATTACTACTGTTTTATTTTTAAGCCTGGCTTCCGCCCTTGAGGCATACCGGTCGGTAGTAAATGTAGCCCCAAGATCTTTGGCCAGAGCATCAGCCACAATAAACCCTATGTTATGCCGTGTATTGGCATATTCAGCTCCAATATTTCCTAATCCAACTATTAAATACTTCATTATACCGGAACGAATTTAAATTTGTAAAGATAGTGTCCAATTACCGGAGTAAAAAACTGATTATAAGAAAAGAGGCTGAACCATATTGAGACAGCCTCTTCTTAATATATTCAATATGCAAAAGATTATTTGCCCGGAACAGCCTGTTCAACATTACGTGTTGTTTGAACAGCTACAATAACTGCACCTTTATTATCTAAAAACTCAACGTTTTCAAATTTCAGGTCGCCAACTTTAATTGCCTGGTTGAGGTCAAGATCTGTAATACTAACTTCCACTTCATCAGGAAGGTTCTGCATAAGGGCTTTAACTTTCAGTTTGCGGAATTTTTTAATCAATTTACCACCCTTTAAGACTCCGGGAGAAACGCCGGTAACTTTAATAGGTACATGAATTGATACAGGTTTTGCCGGATCCAGTTCCAGGAAGTCAACATGCAGTATGCTATCGGTAACAGGATGAGCCTGTATATCCTGAAGCACTGTCATATATTCTTTACCGTCAACAATAACGTTAATCAGATAGGTTGAAGGAGTGTAAAGAATAGGTTTAAAACTGGTTGCATCAGCAGCAAAATGAATTTGTTCTTTACCGCCGTAAATAACACAAGGTACTTTACCGGCGTTGCGAAGAGCTTTAGCATCTTTTTTCCCTACGTTCTCACGAAGAGAACCGCTCAATGATACTGTTTTCATTACTTAATTGTTTTTATTTGGTTTATAAATGATTAATCAAACTTAAATAGAGTCGAAATTGACTCGTAATTGTGAACTTTACCAATAACATCTGCCAACAAATCGGCAGTGCTCAATACTTTTATTTTAGGACTTTGCCGTTTAAGTGGAATAGTGTCGGTTACTACCACTTCGGTGAAAGCTGATTCTTCTATTTTTTCAATAGCATTTCCTGAGAGCAGAGGATGAGTACAGAATCCTCTTACACTATTGGCACCGTTATCCATCATTAACTTGGCAGCTTTACATATTGTTCCGCCGGTATCAATAATATCATCAACAAGGATAACATCTTTGCCGGTAACATCACCAATAAGAGCCATTGTGTCGACCTGATTTGCTTTAGATCTTTGTTTATAGCAAATTACGAATGCTGTATTTAATATCTTAGCGTAAGCAGCAGCTCTCCTTGTACCTCCGGTATCAGGTGAAGCCATTGTTAAATTTGGCAGATTTAACTGCTTGATGTAAGATATGAAAATTGACGATGCAAACAGGTGATCTACAGGTACATCAAAGAATCCCTGGATCTGATCAGCATGAAGATCAATAGTAATTATTCTTTGTACCCCGGCTGCTGTAAGCAGATTAGCTACCAGTTTTGCAGCAATTGATACTCTGGGTTTATCCTTTCTGTCCTGCCGTGCAAAGCCAAAGTAAGGGATAACAGCAATGATATGACGTGCCGAAGCTCTTTTAGCTGCATCAATCATTAGGAGTAACTCGAACAGGTTGTCGGTTGGCGCAAAAGTTGATTGTACAATAAAGAGGTCGTTACCACGTATGTTTTCTTCAAAAGAAGGCTGAAATTCGCCATCTGAGAAATCGGTTATCAATACGTCACCCAGCTTTTTCCCGTAGCTGGTCGCAATTTTTTCTGCCAAATAACGTGTTGCTCTTCCTGAGAAAATGTTAACCACTGTTGCCATTTTTTTTTGCCCCTGTGCTTAAAGAATTATTAATCTCGTCTTAAAGCGTGCAAAGTTAAGATGTTTTTTTAATGTGAGCACAAGCAAAAGGAGAAATATGCCAAAATACCTCTTGATTTTAAGGTAAAAATGTATTAATTTTGCACCCCTTAAAATTGATAATATAGATTTTTTTTGGCAATATGAAAGTATGGCTAAAGAATTTCTGATGCAAATCTAAAATAATTTATTAAAGTATAACAACTTGATGACTTTTTTTAGCGTTTTAAAATAATTCGATCAAGTTCTTACCGTAAACTCAAATATATCCAGGAATGAAACTTTCACAATTTCGCTATTCCTTGCCGAATGAACTTATTGCAAAGCAGCCTATAGGAAACAAAGGTGAGGAAAGATTAATGGTGCTACATCGTAAAACCAGAACCATTGAGCATAAACATTTTAGTGACGTTCTCAATTATTTTAATGATGGAGACGTAATGGTTATAAATGATACGAAAGTATTTCCTGCATTACTGACAGGTGAGAAAGAAAAGACCGGGGCAAAAATTACTGTTTTCCTGCTCAGAGAATTGAATGCCGAAGCCCGTTTGTGGGATGTATTGGTCGATCCGGCAAGAAAAATAAGAATCGGAAATAAGCTATACTTCGGTGAAGATGATGCATTGGTTGCTGAAGTTATTGATAATACAACCTCTCGCGGCCGTACTCTCAGATTCTTGTTCGATGGTCCTTATGATGCCTTCAAAAGAACCATAGAAAGTCTTGGAAAAACCCCTATTCCCGAAGAATTACAGGCTATGAGGGAAATCAGACAGGAGGACAAGGATTGGTATCAGACTATATTTGCAAAGAATGAAGGAGCTGTTGCAGCACCTTCGGCAGGTTTTCATTTTAGCCGTGAAATGATAAAACGACTGGAACTTCAGGGCGTTACATTTGCTAATGTTACTCTGCATGCTGGTGTCGGAAATTTCCGTCCCATTGATGTTGAGGATCTTACCAAACACAAAATGGATTCCGAAGAGCTTATTATTGAAGACGCTGCAGCCGATATCGTAAATGCTGCCAAACTTAATCGCAAGCAGGTGTGTGTTGTGGGAACCACAACCATGAAAGCAGTTGAAACCTCGGTTTCTATTGGTGGAATGCTTAAACCATTCAAGGGATGGTCTAATAAGTTTATCTTTCCTCCATACGATTTCAGCATTGCTTCATGCATGATCACTAATTTCCATTTGCCACAATCACCTATGCTGATGCTTACATCGGCTTTTGCTGACTTCGACTTCCTGATGATGGCCTATAAAGAAGCCATAAAAGAAAAATACAGGTTCTTCACTTATGGTGATGCCATGTTAATTCTGTAATGGAAAAGTCTGTAATTATTGTGGCAGGCGGTTCGGGTTCACGTATGAATTCAACCATTCCAAAGCAATTCTTACTTCTTGAAAATCTTCCGGTGTTAATGCACACTATTAGTGCATTTATTAACGCCGGATGCTTTTCCATAACAGTCGTAATTCCTCATCAGTATATAGAATTGTGGTCTCAACTCTGTACGCAATACGCCTTTACTATAAATCATAAGGTAATAGCTGGAGGAAACACCCGATTTGAATCAGTTAAAAATGGATTAAATTCTATAGAAACAGTTGAGGGCACTGTAGCAATACATGATGGCGCTCGTCCCCTTGTATCTCTGAATTTAATCAAAACAGCATTTAAACTGGCCGAAGAAACAGGTTCGGCAGTCCCATGTTGTGATTTAAGCGATTCAATAAGATTTATTGATGGTCCGACAAGCAAATCGGTGCCCCGGAATCTCTACAAATCAGTTCAAACTCCCCAGTGCTTTAAACTTTCGCTGATAAAGAGCGCCTATTTAAGTACTGATACTGATGATTTTAATGATGATGCATCGTTGCTTGAAGCTCAGGGAGTTGAAGTAACACTTTTTGATGGGGAAGCTGAAAACATTAAGATTACTCGTCCTATAGATATGATGATTGCTGAAGCGATCATAAAACAACGGTCTGTCAGCTCACCCGTCTCTTCTTCCAGAATACCTTAACAAAATTGCCCATAATTGCGGTTACCACAGTAAACAGCATCACCGGAACAATTGAAATGGCGTATACTCTGAGCAATTCTGTTTTATTGAATTTCTTAAGAAAGGTGCTCAACAGGTAATAATCGACGGTTGCCTTAAAAGTCAGTAAAACTGTAAAGGCAATAATTGAAAATATTTTCAGGGATGTTGAACCTGTTAAGAATAAACCAATATCCAATAAACCCGCAAACAATAATAAGACAATCATAAGATTACAGCCAAAAACCAGAATAGCTGTGAGGATGACATCTTTATCTTTGTAGCCTTTGCTTTTTGACACCCATCTTAACCGTTGCTCAAGTAATTCTTTAAGATTCTCTTTTGCAGAAGTATAAACCACTCCTTTCATACTATTCAGAAAAGATATTTTTTCAGGTCCAAAAAACTGCTTCATTGAAAACATCGTAAATACATCATCACCCGAATCAAACTTTTCACCCATTATATCATCTCTCTCGCCCAGCATCTTTAGATAATGAAGTTTACTATATGCCATATTAGCTCCATTAGCCATAATTGGTTTATTCACAGCAATGCTACCGGCTGTGGAGGCAATCAATGAACTGAATTCAAGACATTGAAAAGCATTGAAGTATCCTTCTGAAGATGAGAGCATAACCGGACCTGTTATGAATACAGGTTGTTGATAAACGAAACATTCCGTGATGGATAGAATCCAATCTGGCGAAACACGACAATCAGCATCTGTAAAAAGCAGATACTCTCCATGCGATGCGAAGATCCCTTTTTTGATAGCTGCCTTCTTGCCATCGCTGTCATTTTTAAGTAATACAATGGGTAATCCGGTTTCTGCGTTAAACCTGTTTATAATTTCAAATGTCATGTCCTCAGAATGATCATCCACCACGATAATTTCAAAGTGTGAAGCCGGATAACTCTGATTTGCAAGTGATTTAAGGCACTCTTCAATATAATTCTCCTCATTACGAGCCGCAATAATTACACTGACAAAAGGAAGAGATTGTTTAGCATCTGTCAGGATGGATTCAGTATTACACCTACCATTACCCGACTTACGGAGTCCGTTAGCAAAAGTATATATCAAAACAATATAGCCAAGTGTAATGAATGCTCCGATGATAATTAAAGCTGTTGTCATGATTTTATACCTTTCTTATCAGCTTCACACGATAAATAAACAGCAATCCTGCAATAGCAGGGATAGCGAGATTGATAATCCAAATGGAAGTTGAAGCAGCAAGTATCGATACTGATGCACCGGGAACAGTTTGATACAAACCCAGAAAAAACATTGAAACCGAACCTCTTATACCCAGGTCAACAAGAGCAATCGTTGGTATGGCTGCCATTGTAAAGTAAGTCATGGCGATAAGGATAAAAGCCTCAAACCATGGAATGGAAAATCCAAATGCAATCAATAGTAAATAAAACTGGGTCGAAAAAATGAAATATCTTGAAAAGCTAAGTCCCAGCGTTATCAAAAGTGTCTTTCTATCAACCTGAGCCATGATCTGAAGATTTTTCTGCAATTTTTTCCAGAAAGGTCGTTCAGACGAAAAGTTAATTTTAGAGATAAGCTTTATTTTCAGAAACAAAAAAACCATTAAAAAGCAGGCTGCCAAAGAGATAATGACCACAAAAACATAACCCGTAGTAACAACAGGTTGCGATAGATCAAAATATCGTGGTAAGAAGAAGCATAGAGCGATTAATCCAATAAACAGGGTAGTAATTAATTGGGCAATACTACCAGTAAGAGTGAGTAATGTGCCTGTGACCCTGTTTGAATGAGGAAGAGTGAGCAATCGACCGATAAAATCACCGGTTCTGTTGGGAGTAAACAAACTAAAGGTAATCCCCGAAAGTACAGACTTAAAAGATTGTAAAGCTGTAAAATTTTCGGTATAATGAATCAGCCTTTTCCATTTGAGAGCTTCGAGCATCCAGTTAACAGGCATTAACAGGAGACTGATAACCAGCAGGGTAATAAAGGACTCACCCGAATAACTTTTATTGAAAGTGATGACAAAAGAAAGATATACCTGAGGATCGTCTATTTGTTTGTAAATAAACCACAAAGAGAGGGAAGCAATAATAATTTGCAATCCTGTATTTATGGTTTTCTTTACCTTTGCTGTTAGCGCCATTAGCTTCCTTATAACGTAAGATATGAACAACGACAGGATCATTCTGGGCATTGACCCCGGCACACAAGTAATGGGTTATGGATTAATAGCCGATAAAGGTAAGAAAATAGAGGTTATTACTCTCAATGTATTTAAGTTCAGTTACAAGGAGGACCATGCAATAAGACTCAAGAAGATATTTGAATCGGTGTTGGGATTGATTGATAAGTACCATCCTGACGAACTGGCGATAGAAGCGCCATTTTTTGGCAAAAATGTACAGTCGATGCTTAAATTAGGCAGGGCGCAGGGAGTTGCTATGGCGGCAGCGTTATACCGTGATATCCCGATCTTTGAGTATTCTCCCCGTAAGATTAAGCAATCGATTACCGGAAAAGGCAGTGCGTCAAAAGAACAGGTAGCAGCCATGCTAAGCAATCTGACCACAATGCCGGCACCGGAATTTCCGTTAGATGCCACAGATGCAATTGCAGCAGCGGTTTGCCATTATTTCCAGAAGGGGACAGGGCAAACAGAGAAAAAATACTCAGGCTGGAAAGGATTTTTAGAAGAAAATCCACAAAAAGTTAAAGACAGCAGGGCTTTTTAATTTAGACCATCTTCAGGATGAAGATTACCAAATCAACCGCCACCCCATTGTCCTGCAGGTTCTTTATTATGTTACATTTTATAATTATTCTGTGGAAATGCAGAAGTTGTAAATAGAGCAGCAATGATTTAAGAAAAAATTTAAGAATTTTTTCAAAAAAATGTTGCTGCCCTATAAAGCAAAAGCGCGGTCTTGCCGGCTTTTGTGAATTCTACGGGGCAAATATCCAATCTTGGTTTTTGTATAAACCAGCCAATAGAAGTAATCCAAAACTTATCGCATAATAGATTATTATTACAAAGATTGGGGAAAGCGATATTCCTTTTTCCTTATGCTCAAATTTCTCTATAATCCTTTTATACCTGCCTTTATAGAGATAGTAGAGCAATAAAAGTAATAATAAAGAAAAGGTAAAGACATATTTGTATTCTTTCTTAAACTCAATATCAGTATTTACTCCCCAGGCATCCAGCAGCATAAACACAGTAAAGATGTTAAACATTATACATGGAAGAACAAATAACAACCCGCCTAAAACAGGGACATCATCAAAGTTTCCTGAGCGTTTTGACAAAAGATAAGTCTTGTAGAACAGATAATTATAAATTCTCATGATTTTACTTGCTAAGATTTAATTCTACCCAATTGTAAAGCTGGTCTCCCCAGATTGCATCAGCCAGCCCGATTCCGCCAGCTACAAACCATCCTGCAATGGGGATTGCAGTCGCTGCAAGTCCTACACCAAGTACAGCCGCTCTTGTCGCTGCACTATAATATTTTCCGTTTTGTATATCACTATAAGTTTGGTAACCTGTTAAAGCTACACTACCAACCACTGCTACTTTTCCAACAACTTTAACTCCCTTGACATATTTCAGGTTATTAATAGAGGCATCCGACTTGGCTGCTAACTTTATTAATTGTTGTTTTGAGCTGTTAGCTAAACCAAAGGATTCTACCCCTATCTGGGTATTGTCAACCCAGTCCCTGCCTCCAGGTATATCCCCAACACTTTGGGGATTATTCTGTTCACTTTGATAAACACCGTAACCATACTCTGCCTTATATCCTGTTGCATCATTTCCAAATAGTAAAGGAGTTTGGTTTTCAAAACCTAAAATTGCAACGGTACTACCAAATATATTATTATAGGTGTACACCGCCAAATTGTTGTCGCTGGTTAAAGAATTATAAAAGTCAGCAGCATCCTTCCCATAGAGGCTAATATCAGCAATTGACGGGAAGTAATTATTGTGAACAGAATTATAAGATACCGGGTTGCCAAAGTAATAGTACTTACCGTCTATTTGCGATATCCCGGATCCATTCCAGGATCTTACCAGGCTATTGTATCCTTTCTTCGAGATCGCATAATACGACATGAATGTTGAACTACTCATAAGTGCAAAGTTCCCTAAAACTGAACGATATTTATCAC
The DNA here is from genome assembly GCA_002426195.1 of Bacteroidales bacterium UBA5507. GTDB lineage: Bacteria > Bacteroidota > Bacteroidia > Bacteroidales > Lentimicrobiaceae > Lentimicrobium. The sequence goes on from DIOT01000027.1 coordinate 98,547, forward strand.
TCCAGTGATTTCCACTACCCGGGCCTATTCTATTGATCACGCCTAGCTCATTTCCAGTTGGGTCAGTATATTTGAGTGGATTATTCCAGCAATAGCTATACCTGTTCAGGCTTTGTGAGAAACCGGGCGATTGCATGAAATTATCGGGCGAGAGCATACAGCCAATAACAGGATCGTACATTGCACAATCCTTTCTCATAAATAAAGTCTAGTTATAATAATAAGCTGCAATAACTATTACAGAAAAAGCCATACTTAAGGAAAGAATATTTATCCAAAACAGCACCTTAAAACGTTTTGACTTTTTCTCTTTAAGAAGGTTATAAAAAAGTTTCCATGTGTCAAAATTATAAAAAATAGAATCCTTAAGACCTAAGTCTATTAAAATACGCCCAATTATTGCTGAGGTAACTATAAAAGTAACAAAGCAAAAGATGATAATACCAACAAATAAATAGTCCATATACTTGAATTTAACGAGGTTGACCGGGTCTGCTCCATTGCACAGGAGGTACAATGGGTAATATAATGGTATAACTCCAGTTCGCCGAACCTCCAAGACCAACTCCTATACCCGCTTTTCCTGCACAATACTTTGTATTATACATTGATTGGGTATATTCAAGCGAAAAAGGAGTAAATGGAATATTGATAGCACCTCCAAATCCATCTCCAAACCAATCTTTTGCATTGAAATTCTTTTGAGGGACTACAATAACACCAGATCCTGCAGAAGCCTCCACTCCCACAGCAATCCCAAGGGATAGGTAGTGGTTTGCCTGACCTTTGCTATCAACAATAAATCCAACTTCAACTGTAGGCCCAACTCCTGGTGCAAAGGTTCCTCCCATATAAGTTCCAAAGCCCCACTTACCATCTCCTTCTTGTACTTGGGCAGCCCCTCCCGGAGGATTATCATGTAGATAATGATTAAACAAGTAAGTATATGCGGATGTTATCGCGCCGTTAACAAACTTACCTCCTCCCAGTACTTCGGATGTCCCCCCGATTGTACTGGTAATAGCTACATTAATTAACGGATTACGACTAAAGGAAATTATAGATCCTGATAACGATGAGGCAAAACCCGATATAAATCCATGCTCGAATTTACCCCCCTGCGCTAATCTTATTGTCCCGCTTGATACACCATGAGCAGAGGCTCTTGCTATTTCTCTAATCGCGTTCTTACCGGGTGACCCAAACGTCGTACCGATTACCTTGGAGCTCCCAGCTGACAACATGTGAAAACCTACGCTTGGTAATACAAAATCCTTTAAAATATTCACATTAGCGCCTTTAGCCTGAGCATACATCCCGTCGGTGACGGAAAATGTAACTATTAAAGGAATGGCTGCCAGGGCAGAACCCCCTGACGCGATAGTAACAGTTGCCATCATTAAACCCTTTACTATATCGAAAAAACCAATCGAGTAACCTGTCGGATCGACAAACGAAACAGGATTGTTTAAACAATAGCTATAAGGATTTAATCCAATCGCTTTATCAGGAAACTGTAGAACAATATCCGGTGACAGGAAAGCCCCGGTCAATGGATCATAAATTCTCCCATCCATATTGATAAGATCAAAGAGATCAAGGTGTTCGTGGCCTGTAAAACCAAAACCAGTCAATAAATTTACATTGCTGATTAAATTCCATGTAGCGGGGTCTCTCCGGTTACCCCATGCATCGTAGCTCAGCTCTAGTACAGAATTGTCATCTGTTATAACGAACTGGACTGAACCCAAATGATCTTTTAAGATAGTTTCGTACTTTTCCGAATTAGCGATCTTGGTATATATCCCGATAAGACCTTCAGGACTATAAATATAATGTAACTCATTAACTACGTTTCCTACAACCTGTTTTTCAAATTCCCTGCCGGCGTAAATTATGGTTTTGTCACCAGTCTTTTGCCTGATCCTTTGATAGCCTGTACCGTAGTCAATGAATAGCTCATTTGAAACTACCCTGTTTTCCTCGTAAGCTATTATATGGTTTACTTTATCAAAAGAAGTATAAAAATATTGATGGTTAAATGGCTCCATACCAATAGGTAGGGAATTGATTCCGGTAATTTTATAAGGATTTGGCCCATTTATATCATAACTATAAGTGCCTACACCTGTTTTAGAATGGATATTCCCGTAATCATCGTAGGAAACCAAGCTTGTCAAAGTCCCATTTTTTCTTACACTTGTTATCCTGTTCAAGTAGTCATAGTAAAAACTTTCAGTCAGATTCCTGCCAACATCTTTACGCCAGATTAAATAACCCTGACTGTCCCAGCTATACATATTATTCTGGATATTATTAGCGCGAGTTTGCGTCAGGCGTCCGGTTGCATCATCAAATGTTTTAGTAACTGTATACCTTTCTGACAATACTTGAGACTTAATTTGTCCTTTGGCATCCAACTCATTCACTTTCCACAGGTTTTTATTCCTGTTGTCGTCTATTCTTGTGTTATGACCCAGTTCATTGTATGAGTACGTTAAATTATATCCCGAAGGGTACGAGTAATTACTGATCCGGCTAAAAATATCATACGCATAAATTGTTGAAAAAGTTTCAGAGAAGATTGTCTCATCTTTTTTGAGAAGATTTCCATATTCATCGTAATAATAGTCTATTGAATGACCAGGTGAACTTTCATTGCAGAGCCTGCCTAAAGAATTCGGCCTGGAGTCATACTCATAGCGGTAAGTCCCTTCCGGCTCTGCTTTATTGATTACCCGTCCAAGTTTATCATAACTTATAATACTTTGGGGCTCATTACCTTGAATATAGTGTAAATAAACTTTTGTAATTTCATCAAAGGCATTATACTCATATTTGGTCAAACCTTGTGCTGGTTCGTTGATTGATAATAGTCGCCTGAGAATATCATATTGGTATGAAATCTTAGTGTTAATATAGTTCCCATTTTGTTTGGACTCAAGATTACGGTCACTATAATATTCATTATTCACAACAGAGCCATCATGATCCACACTTTTTACAAGTAAACCCGATGAATTATAGTACTTGTAAGAAACCTGATTTTTTGAGTTAGTTAGTTTATTTACAAAAAGCCCATCTTCCATATAATAATCGTAGTCAATTACTCCGTTATTCCCGGGTAAAGTAACAATATCCGGACGATTTAAAGCGTCATAACTGTATTTTGTATAAAATTTTTGAGTACTACCGGCAAAATAAGCCTCGTACTTCTTCAAAATATTACCTCTTGAATCATATTCTGTATCAACGTAAATTTTTTGGTCTTGTGTTAAGCCACAAGTTACCACCCTCACTTCTCTTCCTAAATTGTCATAAAATACAATAACCGGGCCACCTCCAGACGATTGCTCCCATGAATAGAAGACATCATTCGTTCCATCGGGTTGATCAGGAGTATCGGGTAAAACCCATCTTAATACTCTTTGAGTAGTAACTCCTATTGGTGAAATTGTCTTAAACTGTCGACCCATTCCATCGTAAAAAAAACTGGTTTCCAAACCATTAATATCTATGGATTTTGCCATATTACCCGTAGCCTCGTCAAATCTCATTTCCTGATTATGGCCAAGAGCATTAGTAGTAAGTGTTAAAAAACGGCCCTTTTTATTTTGCAGGTAGTGATCGTATTCGGTATTAGTTTCACGCTTTTCATACTCCCCACTCGCATCATTCAGGGAGGATGAAATTATATTCCCATATTCATCATATTTATATTCTTTATACCGCATGATGTTATTTCCAGCCATTACTTTTTCGGATTTTAACATACCTTCTATACCTGGTAATGTTGCGCTGCTGCCATAATAATCGAATTGAACCTGTTTAGTGATATTTGGTTTTCCAGGAGCTTCATAAGTTGTCAGTGACTTGTACAATCTACCCAGTATCCATTTGCTCACTGTATTATTATAATAATTTCTCACTGTGCTTTTATGATTCAAAGCTGATTCGCTTGTACCTGTTGAGACTTGTGTATATAAGCTATTACCGTAATCATCATAATCAATACGATTGCCACCCTCATTTGTATAATATACAGTTTTCTTTACCGCCTTCAGATTACCGTTTATCTCAAAGTCCTTGTCAACTATGGTCTCGGCAAACAATAAAAAGTTTTTATTTCCCCAGCTTCTTGTTTTAAATGTATATTGTGAGATTGCAAATATAGCATTAGTTGTTCTAATTTTACTTGCAGTATAATCCGGTATCAACACCCAGTAATCTCCATTAAGTTTCCTTTTATCAGTTTGCTCAATACTATTAGCCTTGTCAATAGCTGTCTGAGACGTGAATCCAAGAAATCCTTTGCCCGCTAAGTGTATTAAACCATCCAAATATTTGTATTCATGCTCATTTTTCCCGCCCATACCATTTCCTTCTAAAACCTTACTTACCAATTTCATCGGGAAAAATATTTGTCGTACCGGATATGTATTATAATTACCAACTGTGTATGTTTGATTATCTTTTAAAGTACTATAAGAAATATCAATTGTCTGACCAAGCCCATTAGTAATTTTAGTGATTGAATAATTTGAATTCTTATGCAGCAGAAACCTGAAATTGAAGTCATACTGCGATGTTACTAACAAATCACTCGCACCGTTAAAATCCAGGTCAGCGAATGTAAATAAATCCATATTATTAAAACGAACAATATTTTGGTTCTGATCAATAATATGTTTAGTTATTATATCCTTACCTGATTTATTAAAGAAAATCATCGAGCCTACCTTATAAAAATTATCGTTATCCCGTTTAGTATAAATTATTGATAAATCCGAATTCATGTTGCCATCATGATTACAGGAATTTATTCTAATTTCTCCGGTCAGGCTCCCAATAAGCGGTTCGGGTGCATATGTAATAAGGTCATCCTGATTAATCAAATAAAATCCTGCACCAAAACTATGGAAAATCTTTAACTTTGTTAACTTATTATAAGGCTCGTTGATATAATTAACCAAATCGGTTTTCCCATCCCCATTGAAATCGCCACCAATAAATTCTTTATAAGTTTCAATCTCTTGCATTACGTCAATGTTTGTTAATTGATAGAAGTTACCAACTTTCATCAAATATTTGATCATTCTGACGGGTACTGTACCTGCATAAACCTGTTTATCTCCATAAACAAAAAAATCGTTCCTGTTGGAAGTCCTGAAGTTTCCAACAATAATTTTATATTTCGGATCTATGGAGAAATAAGAGCTGCCGAAATTACTAAAAGTGCCTGAAGGGTTTCCTAAATAAAAAGTTAGTCTTCCTTCGCCATCTCTGAGCATCAGATCCAGTATCCCATCTCCATTGAAATCACCTGTATAAGTTTCTTTAGGTAATCGATCCGGATGCTCTCCACTTATCCAGTCGATTACAATCCGTTCACTGAAGCCCGACCCTTCTGATTTGTAGTAATTAACTTCGCATAAAGATGGGGCCTCGAGCCAATGGTCATCATCGTACTCATAACTTACAGAAATAAAGTCATCCCTTCCATCACTATTGAAATCACCGGAAACGCAACCAATTGGAAATCTATGGATTAATGCTTTAGTCGGCCATATATTACCGCTATAATTACCATTTCGATACAAGTTATAATATATAGTCTTATTGTCCGGGTCGTAAGTCTCAATAAGAACATCGGAAAAAGAATTACCCGTGAAATTACCAGTAGATGTTTTAATGATAATAGGCTCCCCTACAGAACCTATGGGTGTTGTTGGAGTAGTTTCAATTTTCCCATGTACAATTTCATCTTCAAGTCTAAACACAGTTTTATTATATTTTTCATCATTTCTGCCAAATTCCTGTATTGATTCTACATAATAAGCTAAAAAATTTGGATCATCATCAATAGATCGGGTAAGGTAATTAATAGCGTATTTCTTGACTATCTCTCCTGTCGGTATATGTTTACAAGTAATTTCTCTGAGATGATATTTTTGAGCAACGCGTGCCATATATCCTAACTCAAAATGGTAAGAACTATGTTCATTTAATTCTTCGTCATAATGAAACTCAATTATGTAGTCGCTATATGAGATAGATTTTGGTCTAAGTGTCCCATTGCCGTTGTAATAATCATATTTGATCGTATTATTAAATCTGTCAGAAATCTCATTTATATAGTAACCCCAAATTGCAATTTGACCTGATGGAACAATGTATCTCAGCATAGAACTCCCTGTTAAAAGGTTGCCTCCATATCGATAATTTAGGCCGCCTTTGGTAGCAGCAATTACATAAACACTTCCATCGCCAGGTAATTCATAGTTAATTTTTGTAAAATCATCATTTTCTTTTCTAAATTCACTAAATAAGCCACGACCATCATCTGTTTTATTTGAACTTTGCATAATTAATCTGACCCCATCAAGTAGTAGACAATCCTCTTTAAACTCACCACCATAATATCTTGCTAATTCGCCGTCATAATATAAAGTCGGTGCTGTTTTTGTAATTGCTGAAATTCCTGATATGTCCCAGCCGTTTCCAAGTAATCCAATCCCATTTTGATTATTATAGTTCAGTGAAATGACCGGAGTCATCCCTGCAATGCCTGAGGGAACTTTAATAGGTATATTATATATTGCACTTCCGGATTCGGAAACATTAAAATCACCTTCCATTGCACCCACTACTCCATCGCTTCCGACGATATTTTCTAGTCCCTCTGGTCCTCCAAACTCACCTTCTTCCGGCGGGAATATTAGATAAGGGTTAATTTCAGCCTGGAACTCCTGGTTTCCGCTCTCAGCGCTGAAATAAAATCCTGAAGCACTCCCCGGCCTAACTCCCATTTCGATAAATTTGGAGGCTTGATAATGCTGGTTACCTGTCAGAGGTTCGTTAAGTATAAAATATTGTGCCTGGTTCTGAGCAAGTGACAGAACGGTCGAAACTATAACTAATATGGGGGCGATCAGCAGCTTTTTCATCAGTGAAAAGTTATTTATTGGTCAAATTAAACTCACAGTCTGGTGCAATCTCTTTTCAGGAATTCGAGTTATAAGTCGTTTTTGATATCCTATAATCGTCGCCAAACAAGTTATTCAGATCTGATAGTGCGCTTATTGTTTTATAATCTTAAATTTTTCATTTTCTGAACTAGTCTTCACCTGCAACACATAAACGCCTTTCCCAAAGTTATGGAGATTCAATGGTGTGAGTGCCGATATAATAGGGCCTTCCTCCAGCAATCTACCGCTAATTTCAGAAAATGTGTATTCAACCGGTGTTTGAGGTAAGATGGCAAATTCAATATTTAGCACCGTACTGGTAGGATTGGGAAAAATCCGCAAACCTACAATGGATCTATCCGACAAAATCTCCTTTTCGTTGGAAGCACTAAAAACAGTATCTGCTTTGGTAATTTTTTCTGCCCTAATGGTGCGTAACACCCTGTTACCGGCAGCATCATACGAAAACTGTACGGTTTGTGACTGAACTGACATGATCATAGGAAGCATTAATGTCAGTATGATAGCGATTCTTTTCATCGTTTCTGCATCTTATTGTAATGACCGAATTGTAGTCTCCAGGGCTTGAATCTTCTTTTCCTGTTCTATAGAATACAAATAGAGCTCTTCAATTTTTTGTAAAAGCAGCGCATTCATTTCGCCTAGTTCAATACCATCATTTTCCACTGTCCCTGCTTCTGGTAGTCCAGGTAGGTGTCCATGATCTTCTATATATTTCTTAACTTCCATTAAAGGCATAAGTTTATAATTGGAATTAAACACGAAGTCAGGCCATGGGCTAATGCTTGCATGAAATTTTTTCGCTTTTACTTCTCCATTTACATATAAACCACCTGCATCCACAAACACTTTATCTGTAAATTTTGCCCCACCGGCTACGTGAAGTTTATACTGAGGTGAAGAGATCCCTATTCCCACGTTTCCTTGCGGATCAATTTGCATTTTAAGGTCAGTAGCTGCTGTATAAAATGAAATAGATTTATCTTTTTCAAATGTCCCGATATTAACACCACTTCCACTAAAGTAAATACCGGCACTTTGATTTGTGCCTGAGGCATCAAGTAGTATATCAGCACTCTGTGTATTTCCGGCAGATACGTGTAGTCTTGCCTGAGGATTAATGTTGTTACCGATTCCAATATTGCCGGTGGTCCCGTTAATAATCATTCGGGTTGTGCTCGCACCTGTCACAAAAGAAAGCGAGTGATTAGATGATGCAGTGCCAATCACTGCCTGACCACCACTCATCAAAAAATTACATGTCTTGTTAGTTCCTGTCGCTTCAAGCATCATAGTGGCTTGTTCATTAGTACTTGCTCTAATATGCAATTTAGCTTGAGGATTTGTGTTGTTTCCAATTCCTATGTTGCCGGTTGTCCCGTTAATTATCATTCGGGTTGTGCTCGTACCTGTTACAAAAGAAAGCGAGTGGTTAGGTGATGCAGTGCCTATCGCCGCCTGACCCCCACTCATCAAGAAATTGCATGTCTTGTTTGTTCCCGTCGCTTCTAGCATCATAGTAGCATTTTCATTAGCATCTGCCCTAATGTGTAATTTAGCCTGAGGATTTGTATTGTTGCCAATACTAACATTCCCCGATTCTTGTCCAGAAGGTGTATCGCTCACAAAAAATGTTGGTACGCTGCTATTGAAGCCTACAGAAAAACTATACATCTTGTCACTTGTGAAATAGCCTCCAACAGGTCCCATCCCTAAAAGTATCTGGTTGCCTGCACTTGAGCGCAATCTATGTCCTATCAGCATAACCTGTGTATTCCTTGCGATTGAACCTTCACCAAATATGAAGCTTTCAGAACAACCATCGTTTATTGTGGAAATTCCTCCGATAATTGTTGAGTTATTACTTAATATAGTAGAATAAGATCCTGCAATAAAGGACCCTAAGGAAGATATATTATTATTGTAACCTATAGCTGTTGATTTTGCTCCTGACACATTATTGTCAACTCCAAGGGCTGATGATGAAGCTCCTGTTACGCTATTACCACCACAAGTAATACATATTTTTGAAACCTGAGCTATCAAGATTTCGCTATATAAAACTGACGTCAAGAAAAAGATAGCTGTAATGATAAGTGTTTTCTTCATAGTTTTATTCTTATTTTTTGATGAATTTGTGTGTTTCGATTACTCCGCTGTCAGGCAAAGAAATAGCCAGTAAATACATTCCCTTTGATAATTCAGTTATGGGTATTGTTGTGACTCCCTGTTCCAAATTATATTCTCCAATATGGCTACCCGATAATGTAAGCAAACTTGCTTTCGCATCTTTCAGCATACATTCTATTTTTAGGAATTCCTTCGCGGGATTTGGCGAGATGTAAGCCTTCTTAATATCAATGAATTCCCCATTTGCTATGTTAACCAGTCCTTTATTGTTTAGTTTCAGAAATAACAGGTCATATACATTTGTTGAATGATTGAACACCCCTGCTTCTACCAAGAACCCACCGTCACTCAATGCTATCACGTAATTTGTCTCATAATAAGCATCACCGCCTATATATTGCAAGAAACGGGGTTCTAACTGACCATCAACCTGTCCAACTATTATCCAGTTTTGATGGCCGGGTGTTGGTTTAAAAAAGGTTGCATGCTTAAAACCGGCGAAATAAATTGTATCGGGATGCAAACAATGAGCCCCGGCACCCGACATAGTAATTTGATCCATTGTATCGACAGAGCCAAAACTAGTATTGTACAGTACATTCAAGGAAGTATCGAATTTTGTAAGCCATATCTCATCATCCTGGTACTCGGCACCGGGGCGGTTTTCAATATAAGCCATGAGTATGGTACTATCAGGTGTCCATGAATTTTTTATCCTACCAGGCCTGAAATTAGTCGGAAAACCTTCACAGTATAAAAGGTCAAGGTTGGGGACAAACACGCAACGGGCTGGACCGGCTATACCTGTAACAAAATTTTCAAAGAACAGCCATATCTGCCCAGTCTGAGGACAATACATATAAGCGCTCATTCTTCCTCCCAAATCATTGTTCAGATGTAGTACTTCTTGAATAATATTACCCGACAAATCAATTTTTAATAGATAGGGATAAGGATGATTGCAGGGATATTCGCAACGAGCCCCTGCAAGTATTAAAGTGTCACCAATTCGGAAGACCTCACGAATATTACAAGCATAACTTATGGTGTCATTTGGATAATGTTTGCTCCATTGTAATATAAAATTACTATCCAGTTTTGCGATTAGGAGTTGCTCTTGTTGTTGGCCTGGTGGTATGGAACCACCAAAAATCATGTATCCCCCCTCGTGAAGCCTAAAAATTCTCTGTATGCGGAAAGTCGTATCATGAAAGGAGTAATGGTGAGTTGTGGTATCTCCGTTTGAATCAATACGAAGCAAGTATCCACGTATGTAATCTCCCGGACCGTAATCAGTCCCTGTATAATCTATTATGGGAGTAATAATACCACCGGCACCATCATCTATTGCCATCACTGATACCTTCCTGTTGGGATATTCAAGTTTGAAGCTGAAAGTTGATTGGCCTAAAACACTTAATTGAAGAATAAAGAGAAGTGGGAAAATAAATTTTCGAATCATGTTGGAGTATATGGAATATTGAAGAGTTGAATTATTTAAACTATTTATTAAACTCAGTTTGTTGGGAGCTCAATCGGATCAACTTGTTCACAACTATAACCTCGTTTTTTTAAGAGTAATGTCGGTACATGCCATATTCCCTTTTCATTAAAATCGTTTACCTCACTTTTACTAATAATGTTTGAACCTGCGAACCATTTTCTGTTAGTTCCGGAATTTCCAGGTTGGTCTAACCATTGATTCACAAAATCGATTAAATAATCCAGGTAAAACTGCATTTCATGAATACCACTTCCATCCTGATCATATTCAAGACACTCTGTTACATTTGTAATCGGTAGGACGTTATCAGAAGCAGCGAATATTTTATAATCCAAGTAATTTGTAAGTGTTGTATTGAGTCTGTGCGACTCATAATGTATCTCCAATGCTGATTCAGTGCCATAGTAGAAGACTCTGCATCCTGTGGGTGGGGTTGTATTGAAGTGGTCAGAAAGCATAAGTTCAAAAACTTCGGGAGCTCCGGATGATGGTATGCCATCACAATTATATAGAGCCCCCCTGTTGTACTTGTAATTTTCGTCAGGCCCAAAATTTCCGCTTACAGGGAAGCCTGTTCCGGTCAGGGTTGCAATCTTTAGCTTTCTTTTACCATTGGGTAAGGTCCCTGCATCACTGACTGTTGCCATCACAAATTTTCTATTTTCGCCCGATATTGCATAGTATTTACTCCCTATAAGCTGCAAAGATTCTCCATATAATTTCAAGACATCTTCAATCATTGCTTTCATATTTGGATCTAAAGCCACTTCAACATAAACTGTGTCCTTGTGAAACTTTCCAAAACTAAACTCTCCCGAAGCATAGTTGTAATTTATGGCTCCATCAATATACCAGATTACGGAATCAAGATCAATTTTTTGTCCGCTTTTTAGCAGTTTCCCGTTTTGGAATGAAGAATATGCATCTGTGAAATTTGAAAGCAACCGAATTACGCTTTCATCAGACACCTCTGCAGATGAATTTTCAGATTGTATAGTTTCCTTGTTGCAAGAATTGAATGTACCTGCTAAAAAGCAGGTTGCTAGAAATAGTAGAAAGAGTCTCGTCATCATGATTATGGGTTTGGTTGTTATTTCAATTAATCCTAAAAAATTAAAAAGGTAATACTAATATTGAAATTAATTTCAAAAATAAATCGTAATATATTTAAAATCAAAGGATTTGCCAATTCATGATTATAGGCATAAGTGTAACATATATAGAAATATAATATCACATGAGCCAGCTAAATATTGATAAAATATGATAAACTTTGTTTTAAGTTATAAATACATTATAATTGAGATAATAAACAATTACGATCATCCTATTTTAACCGTAAGTTAATCGTAATTTTACCGTAACTTAACCCTAAGTTAATATTCATTTTAATCCATTGATTTTATAACGTAGAATGTGAATGCGGAGCAATGCTGGAAACCAGAATTGTGGAACAATAGGAAGGTAAAAGGATGTAGGTTACTAACCCGTTATTCAGATAATAGCAATGTGAAACGATTGCCTCAACAGGCAAGAGTCCTCACAGCAAAGTGGTATCAAAAAGAGACATTACATCAGCTGCCCGATTGATTAAAAGAGAAAATACAATCCGTGGCCGGATTGATTAATAGGTATATTAAAGCAGCTGATTCGTTATAAGAAAAGTACAGATTTCAATGAGGTCAGATCCTATACCATCTGCTTTAGCACTTTGGAAATTTCTTCTGAAGTGCTGGTTTTACTGACAATAGCCATTGGTTTCAGATAATAAATTTCATGAGATGACTTAAATCTTTCCTCTCCACCCCCTGTTATATTTAGCATTATTACAGAATCAGGGTTTACTCTTCCTGATTTCACAGCCTGAATAAGAGAGGCTATAGCTACTGCAGCTGCAGGATGGATATCAGTCCCTTCGGTAGTCCTGAAAAGGTCAGAAGCCTTTATAAGCTCATCATTTGAAACTTTAAAAACATCCCCGCCTGTATCGGTAAGTGCATCAAAAAGCCCTCCGATTATTGAATACGGGGGTTTTCTGTTTGAAAGTACTTTGGCAAGAATTCTATGTGAAAGATCACGTGCTATGTCATCCTCTACCGGTGGTAATGACCTTGAGTTCTGCTTCCATGCTGCATAAATCGGGATAAACGGATCATTCTGTGATACCATGAGCTGCATCTTGTGATTCCCGAAAGATCCGTCGGCAATGAACCGCAAATTAGCTTCCCATGCAGCAATTGCTCCTGTGCCACTTCCAACAGCCTGAAAGTAGAAATCGGGTATACGGCCAATGGTTGATACTGCATTCAGTACAGTAGTACCCATTCCATCCCGTCTTGCAATGTTTTTAGCACCACCCTCGGCAGTAAATCCTTCCATTCCTGCAATAATATTGCTCAAATGAATGGCATCGGCATAATCACTACCCGGTTCGGTGGTTAGTAATCTAACACAGGGAGATAATGGTTTATCGAACCAAAGTGCATCAATATAGTCGTGAGGGACACATAACACCAGTGGAATGTTATTTTCAGAACAAACTTTGGCAAAAGCTCGTGCAGTATTTCCGGCGGAAGCGACTACCAGCGTATTGCCAACATAACCCTTAAGTCTGCTACAAACAGAATAGGCTTCTGTTTCTTTGAAAGAACAGGTTTTCATGAAAGCACCTTTCTCGGGCCAGTAACCATTGAATGTTATCCACAGGTTAGTGAGGGACAGTATGGAAGCCAAACCTTCACTTTTATAGGTAACAGGTGCGGCTGAGCCTGCAAGATATCCATGTGTGGGAAGCCAGCCGGAATACTTGTACAATCCGTCAGCTTCCTTTTGCATGAATCTGGTTTCATTATACACCGAACGTAACAGACAAGGTGTTGAATCCTCGGGGTCATCAAGCATCCATCCTGTTTCGCTATACCTTTTTCCCGTGTTCATGCTTTGAAGCATGTATTCTGTCTTAAGTCCTTCCATTATCTTCTTTTAAAGCGACAAATTTAGTCAATGAGTTGTATAATTTTTAATTTTTCATTTCACGATTCTTCATTTTATTGTGTATTTATTACATTTGCATGATTCTAAAACACACATTTTTAAGAATATGCACGAAGATTTATTACTGCTCGACTCAATTAGACTTAATTTCAGCGCCGCCAGTTTACACGTAATGAACATCTGTATTGGCTTCGTTATGTTTGGTGTTGCATTAGGAATTAAGTGGGATCAGATGAAAGCCATCATCATGAATCCAAGAAAGGTAATCATCGGTTTGGCTAGTCAGTTTTTAGTATTACCTGCAGTTACCTTCATTGCTGTAATAATATTCGGGAATTTCCTTACGCCGGCAGTTGCGTTCGGAATGATACTGGTAGCATCATGTCCCGGTGGCAATGTATCAAATTTTATCTCAAGTGTTGCCAAAGCAAATGTTCCTTTGTCAATCAGTCTCACAGCAGCAGGAACTGTCCTGGCTGTTATATTCACTCCTCTTAATTTTGCATTTTGGGGAGGACTATATTCAGCAACTTCACCTTATTTGAGACCAATTGAGATTGATCCGATGGATATGTTCAGAACAGTAATAATATTGCTGGGAATACCAGTCGTGCTGGGCATTATGTTTTCGCAAAAATTTCCAAAGATTACTGAGAAAATCAAAAAACCAATAGGTACAATTTCTATGATTTTCTTTATAGCTTTCCTGTTGTTTGCCTTTAAAAACAATTATTACTATTTCATAAAGTACATTAACTGGATACTTTTAATTGTTTTCGCACATAATGGTCTTGCTTTACTTTCAGGATATCTGTTCCCTGCTTTATTTGGACTGAACCAGATTGACAGGAGGACTATTTCGATTGAGACAGGAATTCAGAATTCAGGACTTGCACTTGTATTGTTATTCAATCCCAGGATATTCCCTGAGGATCTTCAGATGGGCGGTATGGCGTTCATTGCAGCATGGTGGGGTATATGGCATATTATCTCGGGATTAAGTCTTGCTACTTTTTGGGGAAGTTTCAGGAAGGCAGAAGTTGCCATTGAAAAATGATGACAAAAGCGGCCCGCAGCCTGAATGAAGCATCTTTGTCTTACAGGTTGCTGTATAAGTATGCAAGGTTTGTATTTAAATTGTTTTATACACAGCTTGTAATAAAGGACCTGGAAAATGTTCCTTCTGACAAACCTCTGATTTTTGCTTCTAACCATCAGAATGCCTTGATGGATGCTCTGGCGATGCTGTTTGCAGCCAACAGACCTGTGTTCTTTCTGGCAAGAGCTGATTTATTCAAGAGACCTTTTATTGCCAGGATTCTCACTTTCTTAAAGATAATGCCTGTATTCAGGCCAAGGGATCAGGTTGATATTGTTTCGGAAAACAAGGAAGTTTTCCATGAGACTGCCAGATTAATTTCTTTAGGCCAGCCGATGGGTATTTTACCTGAAGGAACATATACACCTGATAAAAGACTCCAGACACTAAAAAAAGGAATATGCAGAATGGCCTTCGAGGCCGCTGAAGCAACCGGATTTGCCATGGATTTGCACATAGTGCCGACTGGATTGGATTATAGTGATTATCACAGGCAGGGAAGCGATTTACTCATTAAATTCGGGAAACCGATTAAGGTAGCTGATTATTACGATCTTTATAAGAGTAATCCAAACAGGGCTCTTACTGTTCTGAGAGATACTTTGGCGGATTCCATTCGTAACCTGATGATAAATATTGACATTCCGGAGGAGTATGTTTTTATTTATAACTATTCGCAGGAGAAAACGAATAAGTACCTTGATGAGCATCATTTCAGGGATAAGGAAGCAAGGCTGACCGAAAGATTTAACAAAATGAAGCAGGAAAGTGAGAGGTTGAAATTAATTTATAGAAATGATATTGATGCTTACCTGCAACTTAAAACTTCACGACCCGACCTGCAGGATAAAATTGTTAAATGTGAGCCTAAGGTTTCTGTTATAAAAAAGCCGGGTAATGTTTTCAGTGTTTTAATTACATTGTTGGCTCTTGTACTTAATTTCCTGCCTTTTATATTGTCGAAACATTTTTCATCGGGGGTTAAGGATCCTCAATTTGTTGGAACAATGAAGTACGGGACTTCTTTGGTATTATTCCCCATATGGTACCTCTTGCTGCTTCTGATATTAATTCCGGTATTTGGTTTTATAGCCGGATTAAGCGTTGTAATCCTTGCTATTGTAACAGCAGTACTATATTTAAAGTATAGTTAAAAAAATCCCCTTGGTAGAGGGGATTTTCTTGTTCTTAATCAGTATCAAGACTAAACTCTTGCCAGATCAACTGTAAAGTGTCTCATTATCGGTGCTTCACTAACAATTTTCAATCCACAGGTAATTGAATTACTCCGTTCATAAACATTAGAAAGTGCTGCTGCCACGTAATCCATATGATTATTGGTATATACTCTTCTTGGAATAGCAAGTCTGAGCAGTTCAAGTGCAGGATATCTGTTTTCTCTGGTCTCAGGGTCGCGATCTGCTAATAAGGCTCCGATTTCAACAGCTCTTACTCCACCTTCAATATATAATTCCACAGCAAGTGATTGTGCCTGGAATTGTTCTTTGGGGAGATGTGGCAGGAAGCGTTTGGCATCGACAAAAATAGCGTGTCCACCGAAAGGTTGCTGAACCGGAACACCATGTTCCACGAGTTTGGTACCAAGATATGCCACCTGGCTTATACGTGAATCAAGATAATCAAATTCGGTTCCTTCATACAGACCCTGGGCCAGGGCGTTCATATCTCTGCCTGACATACCGCCGTATGTGATATAACCTTCGAACATGATATTGAAAGTGGAAGCTTTTTTGAAAAGGTTTTCATCTTTCATTGCAATAAAACCACCCATATTGACGATGGCGTCTTTTTTGCTGCTCATAGTCATTGCATCGGCATAACTGAACATTTCTGTAACGATATCGCGGATGGATTTGTCGGCATATCCTTCTTCCCTGGTTTTAATGAAATATGCATTTTCAGCAAAACGGGCAGAATCAAATACTACCATGATTCCATATTTGTCAGACAGTTGTCGAACGGCTTTAAGATTAGCCATTGAAACAGGCTGTCCACCTGAAGAGTTACAGGTAATAGTAACAACAGTGAATGGTATTTTTTCGCGTGGTGTACTTTTATAAACCTCTTCGAGTTTATTCAGATCGACATTTCCTTTAAACGGGTGCAAAATGCAGGTGTCGAAAGCTTCGTCAATAGTACAGTCAATTGCTCTGGCATGGCGGAATTCGATATGGCCTTTGGTTGTGTCGAAATGAGAGTTACCGGGGACAACATCACCGGCTTTAACCAGTGCTGAGAAAAGTACGTTTTCAGCTGCTCTTCCTTGATGGGTGGGTAGAAAGTAATCGAATCCGGTAATATTCTTAATGGCTGATTTGAGTTTGAAGTAAGAATTTGCACCGGCATAACTTTCGTCGCCAATCATCATTTCACTCCATTGCTTATCGCTCATAGCTCCAGTGCCTGAATCTGTTAACAGGTCTATGAAAACTTGTTCACTTTTAAGTTTAAACAGGTTATAATTGGCTTCCTTTATCCAGATTTCTCTTTCCTGTCGTGTACTGAGTTTGATGGATTCGACCATCTTGATTTTATATGGTTCGGCAAATGGTAAATTCATGATTTATAAGGTATTGATTTAATTTAATGATTTGTAATTTGTTGAGGTGCAGAGTCATTCTGCTTAAATGGTTACAAATCGATACCCGTCGCGATTCTTAATATTGCGAAAAATAAACTTACCCGTGATACGGACTTTGTATGTTGGAATAACATTAACCATAACAGGCCAAAAGTAAAATTTTTTTTAGAAACAGAGACTTTAAGTGGTATAAAATTTAATGCACTTAATTATTTCTTTAAGATAATCCTGAAGGTTGTTTCTTTACCCGGAATAGATGATTTAACGAAAATACGGCCGTTGTGATTTTCGCTAATAATGCGTTTAGCTAGCGACAATCCGAGTCCCCAACCCCTTTGTTTGCTGGTATATCCCGGATTGAATATAGTTTTATACATCTGCTTGTGTATACCTTTACCACTATCGGTAATATCAATAGTTACGCTTTTCTCTTCTTCCATTATATTAATTGTAATCTTGCCCTTACCTGCCATTGCATCAACGGCATTTTTAACAAGATTTTCAATTACCCAGTCAAAAAGTTGTGTATTGAGATTAACAAGAATTACAGAGTCGCGTGAAGGAGTAATCTGAAACTGAACCATACGTGATGTTCGGGTTTTAAGATACTCTACGGAGTTATAAACGACCTCTACAATATTATCGGGTTTGAGATTGGCAATTGAGCCTATTTTGGAAAAACGTTCGGTAATTGTATTTAGCCTGTTGACGTCCTTTTGTAATTCCTGGATGGTGTCGGGATTCACATTCTGACTTTTTAAATATTCAACCCATGCAATCATTGATGATAAGGGAGTTCCCAGCTGATGAGCGGTTTCTTTTGCTAAACCTATCCATACCTGATTCTGCTCTGAACGTCGTGCAAAACTGAATAAGAGATAAGAAACAAGAAGAAAAAGACTAACTATTACCAGTTGCACATATGGGAAGTATCTTAACTGGGTGAGCACATACGAATCCTGATAGTATATGAAGGTCTTTTGTCCGGCGATGTCAATTTCAATAGGTTCATTACTTGAAGACATTTCACCGATGGTTTTTCTTGCGAAAGTAGAATCAGAAATAAGAGTGCTGTCAATATTACCATATTGAATGATCGTCTGCCGGGTACTGTCGGTAATGATTACAGGGACAGATGCTGAATTGTCAGCGACTTCCATAAAGAATGACTGAACCAGGTCGTTTAGGACTACTTTAAGATCAGAAAAGAGCTTTGAATCTTTATAATAAAAGTATATGTAATTGCCTCTGTAATATTCAAGAACTATGGGTTCATATACTGAGAATTCTTTGAGTAACTGACTAGTCATTTTAGGCACTGTATCAGGGTCAAAGTCAACATTTTTAGCATTATTGATATTGCCTTCCTGATCAGCCAGGATTACAGGTATTGAGGTGTTGTTTGAGATAATACGCATGTAGTAACTTACATCTTCATCGGCCTCCGATTGAGCGACTTTAATTGTTGCTTCTGCTAATAAACGTGCTCTGTCCTGTTCTTCGGTGCTTATTTGCTTGAAGAAGTTTTCGGTATAATTCACCAGGCGGGCCCGCTGTTGGATGGCATTTGCCCAGGTGGTAATTTTACTTCTTTCGTCGAGTGCAATCTTCCTGACTAATGAGTTAGTGTACCATAAAGTGATTCCAACAATCAGAAGCGCAATAAAAAACAGCAATCGTTTCCATGCTTTTTTTTGTTTGTAGATATCGGTGGTTTTTGATTTGAATAGTGCTCTTATATTCATTCTTGTGGGAGGACAGAAGTTTATACAAATATAGGTTGTTATTTTGTTTCATCCCATTCAATACGAAAAGCCGGTTGTTCGTTATTTGTCTTTTTACTGACTGTTGTCTGTGGGGCTTGCTTTTTACCACCGAATTCCTGTTGTAAAGTTTCTTTCAGAACCTGTTTTTCATTCCTGAAATCATCGGTAATTTTTTTCTTAACAGCCTTTGTGTCGTATTGAACCACTGGATCACTGATAGGTCCTGAAAACTTTAAGAAAAGACGGGGTTTCCCTAATCCATCATCTTCAATATATTCATCCGGCGTGACTTTCTTCCTTTTACCTGGTTTAATGACATCTGACAGAAGCATATTTGCATGATAGTCGATGTTATTCCCAAAAGTGTGTGTTCCGTAACCTTCAAGATTAAGCACTGAGGAATTTATTTCCATACTTGGAATTACGACGGTTTCGTGCATAATCTCAATCTGGTTTTTTAGTGTGGCGAATTTAACGTTCTTCAGTTGGGAGGCATCAAGGAACCGGGATAAGGCTTGCAGTGGCTGAAATTCATTAAGTTCCCCGTTCCGTATTTCAATATTAGCTATCGCTTCAACACTTTTTACATCTACAGTGTAATCAGGTTTTAAATTGGTGGCAAAATCTACAACAACATTGGCCGTTCCTTTGAGGTTATTACTCACAATGCCTTTTTGACCGAAATCATTAAACTGATAAAACAGCTGATTAATTTCAACATCCTTCAAAGTGGCATTAGTTATGATACGTGTTTTGTTACCGTACCTTCCGTTAATTATCCCGTTGGCTGTTATTTTTCCTCCAAACGCTGAGATTGAAATATCAGTACCCCGTAGCACATTCTGGTTTAACTGAAACCTTCCAATGACATTTTGTGTCTTTAGGTTCTTATGAGTAAGGGAACCTACATTTAACGAAATATCAAAGGAAATATCCGGGGGAAACAAAGTAGAAGTTGTATTATTACCCGTTTTATTTTTAACGAGTGCCAGAATATTTTCAAGTATGAGCTTATCGGAATTAAGGTTAAGTGAAGCATAAACCGGTTGACTCTTATTTGAAGTGATTGTTGTTAGTCCGTCAAGATATCCGTTGGCTTCAAAATCCGATTCACCAATAGTGCCTGTAATTCCGTCACATAAGATTCTCTGGTTCTTCAAACTTAGTCCACCGTTGAGGTTGGTAATCGGGTTCATTTTATACAGGAATTCAGCATTGGTGAAATTAACATCGCCACTGATTCTCATAGCCTGAGTTTCGTTATTTATGTCGTAATCCTCGATGTTGATATCGGCGATGATATTACCATTAAACTTTGTAAAATCGGAATTTTGAATTAGCGGAGACAGTTCAGTAAGGTTTGTATTTAATTTCAGTGCCAGTGTAATCAGTGGGTTTCTGAATCTTCGGGTTATAATTTTTCCCTGTAATTTTCCTGTTTTAAGACTTCCGCTGAAATAGTTCACATTCAGCATTTCTGTGTCAGGTGCACCTCCATAATAGAAAGTGCCGCCGGCATCAAGTGATTTAATTTCAATGGGCTTAGCCTTATACGATATAGCCCCGTCAGAGAGGACGAATGATAAGGATGTCCTTATATTACGCCAGTCGTTAGCCTGACCTTTAAGAGATCCTTTGAGGCTTAATTTTCCTGTAGGGCTAAAGTTGGATATCTTTTTCTGAACGGAAGGAGGAAGCAGTGAATTAATTTGTGATGTTTCTGCCTTGAATGATATGATCATTAAGTCGATGACAGGCTTGTCACCGTAAAAATACTTACCCTTAAATTCAACAGGGACATCGGCATATTCCAGAAAAGCTTCCTGAAAATCAAGCAGTTCTAAAGTCTTGTTTATGTTGATAGTAGTTTCAATGCCGGCACTGGCAGGCGGTAAGATATTTTGTTTTCCTATTATGAGTTGCTGACAATAAACATCACCTTTGAATTTTAATTTGATTTGTTCCGACAATAACGAGCCTTTGATAGCTGAGTTATTTATTTTAACAATGACATGGTTATCTCTTGAAGAGTCAATATAGGATAAGACAGAAGATTTGAGTGTAATTCGGTGAAAATCAAAATTAACAGCACCTGAATGGTCTTTCGAAACGCTCTTCCATATGCGATAATTATTTTCACCACTGATATCAGTATAGAGATTTAGCTGGGCATTTTCTATGATGACGCTCCGAATTTTGTAGTTGCCTGTTAAAAGATTTATCAGGTTAAAGTTAAGATCAATTCTTTTGGCAGAAATTAAACCCGGGGCATTTGGCAAATTAGCCGGAGGTTTCATTGTAACATCACTAAGAACAACAGATGCGTTAGGGAAAGACCTGAACAAACTAATATCTATAGTGCTTACATTGGTTTCAACCAGAAGATGCTTGTTGAGTTCAGTTGTAATAAGGCTCTTTATTTTGTCGGCACTAAAATATCCAACAATGATAAAGCATGCGGAAGTTATCACCGCAACAACTGATAGCCAGACAATTATTTTTGTAAGGTTCCTCTTAAATATTTGACGCATTAATCGGCTATTTACGGATTAATAAACGCAATCAGATGTATGGTATTGTTCAGTTTACACGAGTATTGGAAGCAAAGTTCAATTCTTAATAAACATATGCACTTCAATATGGCCCTTACTCGAAATCCTTAGATTGCAAACTCCATATAGAAGATCAATGATATAAGTTGACAACTTCGCATTGTCTGCCTCAATCTTCTTTAAAACTGGCTTGAGGATTCTTCAAATGTTTAGAAGTTTAGGTTTAAAAGCAAGATTCATAGGAACCAGTGAATGAAGATTATAAATAACCTACAGTTTTTACTCATACCTACAAATGAGAGTACAAATTTAACTTTATAAAATCTTTATACTTAACCTCTGTATTCTTCTAAAATCATTATAAAATCACCTGTTCATTTGCATTACAGAACTTCATTTTTTTGATGCGATGACTAATCAACATGAAAGCCACACAAAACCATTAAGTATCAGTGGAATTATAATTTCGCTCGGGATTGTTTTCGGTGATATTGGTACCTCCCCACTATATGTTATGAAAGCGTTTGTTGACTGGTCATCGTCTGTGAATGAAGAATACACAATTGGCTTTCTTGCGTGCGTAATCTGGACACTCACATTACAGACAACCATCAAATACATTGTTATAACATTAAAAGCTGACAATCATGGAGAAGGGGGCATTTTTTCATTGTTTGCGCTATTGAGAAAACGAAGGGAATGGCTGTTTATTTTTGCCATTATTGGAGGTAGTTCTATGCTGGCAGATGGAATTATTACACCTTCCATTACCGTTCTTTCGGCAGTGGAGGGACTTAGATATATCAGTCCCGATATTTCGGTTTTACCTATTGCGATTATAATAATAGCGGGTCTTTTCTTTATACAACAATTCGGCACTGCTTTTTTAGGCAAGTCTTTTGGCCCAATTATGCTCCTCTGGTTTTCGACGATCGGAATATTGGGTATTATTTATATAATTCAATATCCGGCAGTATTAAAGGCATTTAATCCCATTTATGCTTACAAACTACTAGTAAATCATCCACAGGGTTTCATTTTATTAGGGGCTGTATTTTTATGTACAACCGGTGCTGAAGCTTTATATGCCGATCTTGGTCATTGCGGAATACGGAACATAAGAGTAAGTTGGATCTTTGTTAAGGTAATGCTCATATTAAACTACCTGGGACAAGGTGCATGGATAATTACCCACAAAGCTATTGTTACAGGACATAATCCATTCTACAGTATTATGCCTCCATTTATACTACCTTTTGGATTAATACTTGCAACACTTGCGGCCATAATAGCGAGTCAGGCCCTTATTTCCGGGTCCTATACTCTGATAAGTGAAGCGATATCACTTAATTTTTGGCCCAGGGTTAGAATTAAGTACCCATCACAACTTAAAGGTCAGATTTACGTGCCGGTTATATGCATTGGCCTATTCGTATTTTGCACGATGGTGATTTTATTCTTCAAAACATCATCTGCGCTTGAAGCTGCCTACGGACTCGCAATCACAATCACAATGCTGGCCACATCCATACTGGTAATGGCATACCTTAAAATGCGTAAACGACCCTTAATACTGATAATACTTTTTGGAATCATTTATTTGACAATCGAAGGGGCTTTTCTTATATCAAACCTCCACAAGTTCTCGCATGGGGGCTGGTTCTCTATAACACTGGGCCTGTTTTTATCGATTATAATGCTTAATATGTATGCAGGTCGTAAAGTAAGGAACAGGTTTATAACCTTTAGGAATCTGAAGGAGTATTTGCCTATACTTTACGAAATGAGTGATGACAATACGATTCCAAAGTTGAGTCAGAATATTGTTTATATAACACATGCCGATCGAATAACTGATATTGAGGACAAAACGCTGCACTCCATAATAAGGCGGAATCCGCCAAAACGAGCCGACCACTATTGGTTTTTACATGTTGATATAGTTGATGAGCCACATACATTGAATTACAAGGTAACTAACCTTTATAAAAATAAAGTAACCCGAATTGATTTCTATCTTGGATTCAGGGTATCGCAACGGATAAATGATTATTTCGAGGAATTACTGAACATTCTTGCTGTTGAAGGGAAGCTGGATCCTTTAAGTAGCAATCCATCTCTCAGAAAGTACAACGTTAAATCACCTTTCACCTTTGTAAAGATTGAACGAAGTGCTCCTTTTAACAATAATCTCCCGTATTTCGACAGGCTTGCCCTGAATATTTATTATAGACTAAAGAAACTCGGACTTAGCGACATCAAAGCATATGGACTGGAATCAAACCAGATTATCACTGAACGTATACCCCTTAATATTCCACTAGCTTATAGTAAGGCTCCTAAACTTAAAGAGATATAAACTAAGATGAAATAAATCCATATTTTAACCAAACCAGTATTCTGCTAATAATCAAGAAGCTATACATACATCAATAATGCTTTATAAATGGCTGATTTTATTAAATTTGTAATAGATCTGTTTCATAATCCTGATTTAAAATGTTTGGTCTAAAGCGAAAAATGTTTTCGATTGTAGGTAACAGGAAATACCATAATATCATTGCTTTCCTGGTTGTGTTATTAGTAGCTGTTCTCAGTTCTCTATTGATAAGTAGCGAAAACTACAGACTGGTGCCATACATATTGCTGTTTACAGTGTCAATTTTGGCAACGTTTATGAAAATTGTTCAGGTGCTGATTGCAACTACGCTTAGTGCTTTAGTATGGAACTTTTTTTTCATTCCGCCACATTTCACTTTCCATATTGAAAAACCAGAAGATATCCTCCTCTTTGGACTTTTTTTCATGATTGCATTGCTTAACGGGATACTTACTATCCGCCTTAGACAAACAACTGAGATGGCCAACAAAGCTCACGAATCGGATAAACTTTACAAGACAATTTTTAACTCCATTTCTCATGAACTAAGGATTCCAGTATCTACAATTATGGGTGCTTCTGAAAACCTCCTTACAAACGATTATCCTTCGCAAGTTGAAAAGGAACTCACACATGAAATTTTCACGGCTTCACTTAGGCTCAATAGGCTAATTGAAAATCTCCTTAGTATGTCACGCCTTGAAGCTGGAAGGATATCACCTAAACCTGACTGGCACGATATTAATGACATGATAAATAAAGTGCTCAAAGATCTTGAAGAGGAGTTGCATGGTTTTATGGTATTAATAAAAGTTCCTGATGATATGCCACCAGTATGGATCGATTTCGGCTTAATGGAACAAGTGTTGTATAATCTGCTGTTCAATACTACATTCCATGCTCCCTCAGGAACTTTGATATCCATCAAGGTGGAACATGCCGATAATTTTCTACTTATGGATATAACTGATGATGGCCCGGGCTTTCCGGCAGATAAAATAGAACATTTGTTTGATAAATTTTACAGAATTGACCAAACAAGTTCAGGTGGTCTCGGACTTGGACTTTCAATTGTAAAGGGATTTGTGGAGGCTCACCAAGGTACAATTACAGCATCCAATAATGAAAATGGAGGAGCAAGGTTCAACATCCGAATTCCATCGCCTCTAACGCAGGTTTATAACATAAATGTTTAACCTATGAATACTGAAAATACAATATTGGTAATTGACGATGAACTTCAGATAAGGAGACTGTTGGAGATTACTCTTACGGCCAGCGGTTATCGCATCATCAATAGTGACAGAGGTAAAGCCGGTCTGGTAGAAGCAGCCACCAGTAATCCTGCCCTTATTATACTTGATCTCGGACTTCCGGATATTGACGGACAAGAGATTCTTGTAAAGCTGCGAGAATGGTACACCAGACCTATAATAATATTATCGGTTCGCAACACAGAAGCCGAAATCGTCAGGGCTCTGGACAATGGTGCTAATGATTATCTCTCCAAGCCCTTTCGTAGTGGCGAATTACTTGCTCGTATAAGATCTTCTATCAGGCAGTCTGAAAACACTGACGAAACCAGGCTCATTGAAACCGGAAATCTTACTATTGACCTTTTAAGCCATGTAGTAAGAAAAAATGGAGAGTTGCTAAAGCTTACTTCAACAGAATTTGCCCTTTTGGCCTTGCTGGCCCGCAATGAGGGCCGGGTACTTACACATCATTTCATACTTAATAAAATCTGGGGGCATGGTTATACAGATCAAACACAATATTTACGGGTATTTATTGCACAATTGCGTAAAAAAGTAGAAATTAACCCTGCCAAACCAACTCTACTGATAACAGAATCAGGAATAGGGTATAGGTTCGGGAATTAATTAATAAAAAGAAATACAAAATCTACTCACTAGTCAACCGACAAGAGTTCTTTTACTGCTTTAATTATTCCTTCAGCATCAAAACCGCATAAGTGGTGCAACTGTTCAGCGGTGCCATGAGGAATATAGTCGTCGGGAATACCTAAAATTTTAACAGGACAGGAGATGTTATGTCCTGCCATATATTCAAGGACCGTACTTCCCAAACCACCTTTAACAGAGCCATCCTCCACTGTGATTACTTTTTTATAATTTGCAAAGACTTCTGATAGAATTTCGGTGTCGATAGGCTTTAGGAACATCATATCAAAATGTGCCGGATAAATATCTTCTTCTTTTAGTTTAAGGACGGCCTCTTTTACAAAGTTTCCCGGATGCCCCAGGCTAAGTATAGCTATATATTTCCCATCAGAAACACGACGACCTTTACCTTTCCTGATTTCAATGAAAGGTCTCTGCCAGTCGGGACATGCACAATTTCCTCTAGGATAACGGATAACATATGGACCGTTACCGGGAAGCTGAGCTGTAAACATCATATTACGTAAATCGTACCCATTCATTGGAGCAGCAATAGTAAGCCCCGGAATTGCGTTCAGATATGCCAGATCGTATGCACCATGATGCGTTGGCCCGTCTTCTCCTACTAATCCTGCCCTGTCGAGACAAAGAATTACAGGCAATTGCTGTAAGGCGACATCATGAATTAACTGATCGTATGACCTTTGCATAAATGACGAATAGATGTTGCAGAACGGAATCATACCTTCGGCGGCCAGTCCTGCAGCAAATGTGACAGCATGCTGCTCAGCAATCCCAACATCAAATGTTCTTTCAGGCATCTCCTTCATCATAAGATTTAGAGAACATCCGGTTGGCATAGCAGGTGTGATACCAATAATTTTTTCATTTTCACGTGCCAGCTCAAGAATAGTAGCCCCAAAGACATCCTGGTACCGTGACGGTTTTTTGTCGCCATCTTTATGCAGGATTTCACCGGTATTTTTATCAAACATCCCGGGAGCATGGAACAGAATCTGTTGCTGTTCAGCTTTTTCAAACCCTTTTCCTTTGACAGTGATAGTATGCAGCAGCTTGGGGCCGGGCACATCCTTCAGATCCTGCAAAAGGCGTACTAGTTTTATCACATCATGGCCATCAACCGGTCCCAGATAACGAAAATTAAACGCTTCAAAGAGGTTGCAATTCTTAAATAGGGTTGATTTTACAACATGTGAAAGCTGTTTGACTACCTGTCGTGAATTGGCTCCATATTTTGTATTACCCCCCATCAGCAACCATATCCTGTCCTTAATTTTCTTGTAGGTGCGCGAGGTTACAATATCAATAAAATACTCTTTCAGAGCACCAACGCTTTTGTCGATTGAAATGCCATTGTCGTTGAGTATAACCAGAAGATTAGTACCGGAGACTCCGGCGTTATTCAGAGCTTCCATTGCCTGACCACCGGTTAGTGCACCATCGCCTATTACGGCAATATGCTGTCTGTGAGGATTATTGGAAAGCTTCGCTGCCATTGCCATTCCAAGAGCGGCCGATATTGATGTTGAAGAGTGGCCTGTTCCGAAAGTATCGAATTCACTTTCACTCATCTTGGGGAAGCCACTTATTCCATCCTTTTTCCGGATATCATAAAATGCCTGTTTACGGCCGGTAATGATTTTATGAGCGTAAGCCTGGTGACCGACATCCCAGATAAGCTTATCATCAGGAGTGTTAAAGACATAATGAATAGCAACAGCCAATTCGACAGCACCCAGACTTGCACCGAGGTGTCCGGGGTTTGAAGATATAACCTCAATTATGAATTGCCTGATTTCGTGACATAAGGCAGGAAGCTGCTCGGGCTTGAGTTGCCTCAGATCACTGGGATAATCAATCTTACTTAATAACAATCCGATGCCCGGTGACATGATTTGGAATTTGAGGCACAAAGTTAACCATTTGTGCTTAGTTAAGAGAAGGATAAAATGCCTGAAATTGTATTACTTTTGCATGCTAAATTCCAAGGAGGGAATTATGAATATAATTATTGCCGGAGACGGCGAAGTTGGATTCCATCTGGCCAAGATGCTTTCAGGAGAGAATCACAACATTACAATAGTCGACCCACATCAGGAGTTGCTTAAGCTTATTGAAACTCATACTGATTTATTGACTATTACAGGTGATTCCGCTTCAATAGAAGTGCTTGAGCAAGCTAATATTCGCAAGGCTGACCTTTTGATTTCGGTTGTTCACGACGAAAAAATAAATATAACTACCTGTGCAATCGGTAAAAAGCTGGGAGCCAGGAGAACCATTGCTCGTATAAATAATGTTGAATACCTGACTAACGAGAATCGTGAGTTAATGAGATCTTTGGGCATCGATTCTATGGTATGCCCTGAGAGGATTGCATCAAAGGAAATTGTGAAACTCATTAAACAGCCTGCAGCGACTGAAATTTTCGACTTCACTGATAATAAGATGTCGATGTTACTGTTCAAGCTTGATGAAAAGGCAAAGGTGCTGAATAAGACTCTTAATCAGATTGCTACAGAAAATCCTAGACTTGATTTCAGAGCAGTAGCTATTCATCGCAACAATAAGACTATTATACCTAAAGGTGATGATTCATTTAAGCTGGGTGACCTGGCATATGTGATAACCAAGTCGGGGGCAATTGATATGCTGCTTGGTTTGGCCGGAAAGGAACCGGTTGATATAAGGAATGTGATGATAGTCGGTGGTGGAAGAATCGGACAGAAGACGGCACAGTTGCTTGAGAAAGAGATGAATGTAAAGCTCATTGAGATTGATAAGGAAAGAGCTTTCAATCTGATTGATGAACTTGAGAGAACTCTTATAATCAATGCAGATGCAAGAGATCAGGATTTGCTGGAAGATGAGGGCATACGCAACATGGATGCATTTATTGCAGTTACCAATGATTATGAGACCAATATACTTACCTGCCTTCTGGCTCAGCGCTTTGGCGTTAAGAAAGTAATACCTCTTGTTGAAAACATTGACTATATTAGCATTTCGCAAAGTATAGGAATTGAAACGGTAATCAATAAGAAACTGATCACAGCTTCATATATAGTGGGATTTACAATGAATGCAGATGTGCGTTCGACAAAAGTATTAAGCGGTGTTGAAGCAGAGGTTCTCGAATTTATGGTAAAACCGGGAGCTCCCGCAACCAAAAAGCTTATAAGGGATCTTGATATCCCACGCGATTGTATTATAGGGGGAGTAGTAAGAGGAAATCAAAGTTATATAGCAGTTGGGAACCTGCAGATTAAAGAAGGTGACTATGTGATCGTATTCTCATTACCTTCGGCGATAGGGAAGGTGCAGGATTTATTCGTGTAAGTTAGTATTCACTATGAGCACTATACGCTTTTTAAATGGATCGGCAATAAAGAAAGTTCTGGGTGTCTTATTGGCAATTGAAGGATTATTTATGCTTCTGAGCCTGATTCCCTCGGTAATTTATGACCCTGAGTTTTATAATAATCTGGTTTTATTCGATCCAAAGCACGACTTCTTGCCTCTTCTGATTACTGGGATATTCACACTTTTAACGGGTGCTGTATTATACTTTACCAACGACAAGCTTAATCCTAATAGTATTGGTAAACGCGAAGGCTATATTATTGTGACTTTCGCCTGGATATGCATATCGTTGTTTGGAGCCTTACCTTATGTAATTGGAGGGATAACTACCTCATATGCCAGTGCGTTTTTTGAAACTATGTCAGGATTTACCACAACAGGTGCTACTGTATTCACTTATATTGAAGACATCCCGAAGGGTATTCTTTTCTGGAGAGCTCTGACTCACTGGATCGGTGGCATGGGTATTATTGTACTATCACTTGCAGTTCTTCCAATACTCGGTATAGGCGGAATGCAGTTGTTTATCGCTGAAGTACCCGGAGTAACACCTGATAAGCTGACGCCCCGTATAACGCAGACAGCCAAGAACCTTTGGGTTATCTACGTTGCGCTTACTATTCTTTGTACTGCATTTCTGATGTTTGGAGGTCTGAATCTTTATGATTCTCTGTGTTATGCTTTTGCAACCTTAGCAACCGGTGGATTTGGTACTAAGAATGATTCTGTTGCAAGTTTCTCCCCCTATATTCAATATGTGCTGATATTTTTCATGTTTATTGCCGGGATTAACTTTTCATTGCACTTTATGGCCTTAAAACGCAAATTCAAACAAGTGTTTTCAGATGAAGAGCTGAAGAACTACACACTTATTGTTCTTTCAGCAACAGCTATTCTTGCAATTGCTTTTTTTACAACCAGGGATTATGGCATCGAGCAAAATATAAGGGATTCTTTATTTACTGTTGTTTCAATAATAACAACTACAGGATTCGTCAGTGAAGATTACCTTCTGTGGCCACAATATACATGGATAGTGATTTTATTATTGATGTTTATCGGTGGATGTGCCGGGTCAACCGGGGGTGGAATGAAAGTTATCAGGTTGGTTGTGTTATTTAAGAATAGTAAACTGGAACTGAAGAGAATGGTTCACCCAATGGCTCTTATTCCGGTTCGGCTGAATGGCCGTTCAATACCCCAGCCGGTTATTTTCAATGTTCTTGCTTTTTTCCTTCTATACATCTTTATATTTATCTTTGGATCATTAATCATGTCAATGCTAGGGCTGGATTTCAATTCCTCTATAGGTGCAGTAGCAACTACACTTGGAAATTGCGGGCCTGGATTTGGAACTGTTGGACCAGTATTGGATTTTGGTGATGTGCCGACATTAGGGAAATGGGTATTATCTTTTACTATGTTACTCGGACGTCTTGAATTGTTTACCGTTTTGATTCTATTTACCTCTGCATTCTGGAATAAGTAACGTATCCAAATATATCATAATGGTGAGGAATCTGATTAAGAGAGTATTGTTTGTGCTCCTCTTAGTGGTACTTGTTTTGGTGGGAATTCTTGGCTGGTTTACACTCAGAGAGTTCAATCCCCCTCTCATTACTGATTTACAAAAAGCAGAAGGAAAGTCATCGGTTGTGGGTGATAGTCTTTCGCTGGTTACCTGGAATATAGGTTATTTCGGTCTTGGTGAAGAAATGGACTTCTTTTATGAAGGTGGCAAGATGGTTAGACCAACCAAAGAATTGTATTTGCGATACAGGCAAGAAGCACTCATTAGGATCAGTACCTTCAAAGATGCTGATTTTATAATGTTGCAGGAAGTAGATTCAGTAGCAAAAAGAAGTTGGTACGATAATCAATTAATAGCCATTGATTCAGTATTACCGGGTTTTACAGGAAGTTTTGGATTGAACTATGTGGCATGGGTGCCTATTCCTTTAACTGAACCAATGGGAAAAGTAAGGGCAGGATTGTCAATTTACAGTAAGTTGGTACCCCTTTCTGCAAAAAGGATTTCGTTTGAGTCGTCGTACGAATGGCCAATCAGGTTATTTCAATTAAAACGATGTTTTGTGGAGCAACGGTATATGACAAAAACCGGGAAGGAACTTGTTGTCATAAATACCCACAACTCTGCATTTGACGATGCAACAGAACTTAGGGAAAAGGAACTTAGCACATTGAAAGAGCTAATTGTTGAAGAATACCGGAAAGGTAACTATGTTATTATTGGGGGTGACTGGAACCAGAATCCTCCACCCTTCGACACAACAAAAGTGCTTTCACACTATAATCCCAGGTTAATAGAACATGGAATTCCTGATGACTTCATACCTTCTGACTGGGTATATGCTTTTGATCCTGAACACACTACCAACCGTGATGTGCGTACTCCTTATAAAGAAGGTATTACAAAATCATCTCTGATTGATTTCTTTGTTTTATCACCCAACATTAAGCTTGTGGAAGTGAAAACCATCCCTACAGGTTTCCGAGAGACAGACCATCAACCGGTGACTATTAAAGTGATTTTACGTCCTGGTCAACCATAAATAAATCAGCAGCTATTCCATCAGCCTGAAGTTTGCCTTTATCGGTGAGTGTGAATTGGAAGTCGGAGGTAGACATAAGCTTTGCAGATATCCATTGTTCTGTCCGTGAAATGAAGTAATCAGCAAACGATTTTCCGAATTTAAGTTCAATTTCAGTAAGTTTACATCCCCACATAGTCCGCAATCCGGTCATTACATATTCATTGTACTTGTCGTTTGTGCTCAGCACTTCACTTTCCTGAGGTAGTTGATTCTCAGTTATACTCTTAAGGTAGTCATTGACAGATGATACATTCCAGGATCTGGTGGAACCATCAAAGGAGTGCGCCGACGGACCAAAGCCGGCATAAGGGATTCCTTTCCAGTACGATAAGTTATGTCGTGCGAAATGACCGGGCAGGCAGAAATTCGATATCTCGTAATGTAAATATCCCGCTTTCTTCATAAAATCCATCAATATTTCGAATTGGGCAGACGATTGGTATTCATCGACAGGTTTTAGTTTCCCTTTCTCAATCAATTGATGGAGCGGTGTTTTGGGTTCGACAGTTAAAGCATAAGCCGAAAAATGTGGAATCTCAAGACTGGTAAAGGTTTTTAAGTTCTCAACCCAATGATTGTCATTTAATGTGGGAATACCATATATCAGGTCGATGGTTAAGTCGGGAAAACCATATTGCCTGGCTGTTTTTACACAATTAAAAGCTGTTTGGGCTGAGTGAATCCTGTTAAGGTAATTTAAATCATCCTGTCGGAACGACTGAATTCCGATGCTCAATCTGTTAATTCCCAATTTCCGCCAAAAAAGGAGGGATTCAGGAGTTATGTCATCGGGGTTGGCTTCAAGAGTAATTTCAGCATCATTCGACACATTGTAGCTTTCAAAGACTTTTTTCAGTAAATCGTTTAAAAGATCGTGGTCGATGAGTGATGGCGTTCCACCACCAAGGTAAATAGTTTCAATGGTTTGACTGTTACCTCTGCTCCTGATATTTATTTCATTACAAATAGCATTTATCATACCGGGAACGCTCTTTGTGGATACTACAGAGAAAAAGTTGCAGTAGTTACATTTCTGACGACAATATGGTATATGAATATAGATCCCGGCCATAAATTATTTGAGTTGCATTTTCATTGTTTTATCGACAATAATAATACTTTCAGCTATTTTAGTAACAGTTCTGACAGAATTATTCCTTATTTCCTGTAACAACAGTAACGGCACGTGGTAAGATTTCGAATGTCATAGGAGTATAACCCAATGATTCGCCGTCGGTTTCAAGTAATAAAGCCGGTTCCGAATCAATTTTCACCACCTGGCCTCTGAACTGCTTAACTTGTTGCAGTTTTACGAATGATCCATCATAAAGTTTAAGCACATTCCTTAAGACGGTTGTCCTGCTTACTTTTGTGATGATTGTTATATCAAACAGACCATCATCGGGGATTGCATGAGGTGCCTGTTTCATCCCGCCACCATTAAACTGACAAATAGCAATACTTGCGCTGAATATGTGTTCATTAACAGGTTTATTGTCAATGAGGAAGTTGGTATGAACAGGTTTAAATTGCATAAGGCTGGTAAAAATATTAACCAGGTATGATAAAGGACCGCTTTTTCCCTCACGTTTTTGTCTGTTGGTTTTATTAGCAACTTCTGCATCAAAACCAATACCTGCCATATTGATGAAGTGCCGTGTGTGCTGCCTGTCGCCCGAGGTATAGTTCACTCTTCCAACATCTTGTCGCACAGTTTTCTCTCTGGCTATTACACTTATAGCTTCCTTATAGTCATAGGGAATACTAAATGACCGTCCCCAGTCATTGCCTGTTCCTACGGGAATCATAGCAACTATAATTTCATCGGGTGCATATTTTCGTTGGGTGAATATTCCATTAATCACCTCATTTAAAGTACCGTCACCGCCAACAACTATAATTTTCCGGAAACCGGCTTCTATATATTTTCTTGATAGCTTGACAGCATGATTGGGAGCGTCAGTGAAAACACAAGTATATTCCAGACCGGCTTCAGTAAGTAATTTTGATATTTCATTCCAATCCTTTTCGCCCTTACGCCTGCCTGCATTAGGATTAATTATAACGAACCATTCTTTACCGGTTGATTTCATTCAGCAAAATTTACCCAGTCAAAATATTTGTGTTGTATCAGATATAAGCATTTCGTTCAGTTTTTGTTGCACCTGATCGATAGTTATCAATTTCATACAAGTACAATTTCCTGTTTTTCTGCAATCATTGCATTCTTTATTGGCAACGATCCATGATGCATTTTCACCTATTGGGGCCCATCTGCCGGGGTGCATAGGTTTAATCGGAGGATATAATCCAATGGCGGTTCTCCCTAAAGCAGCTGCTATATGAAGCGGACCGGTTGATCCTGCAACTATTGCATCGGCAAGAGATATAAACCTGATGAATTGATGAAGGTTGAATTTGCCGGTTACATCAATAACTTCTCCGGCATTTTCAAAGAGGCCTTCATTTCGTAACATCTCACCTTCGTCGGCAGTCCCTGTGATGAAGACTCTGCATGGCTTACCTTCCACGAAGCTCCCTGTTTGTGGTTTATTCTTCACAAGCTTTGCCGCCAATCCTGCATAGTTTGTCAATCCCCATTCACGGGCACTTCCTTTTGACCTTGGATGAAGTATTATATTATAGAAATCAGAACTGAAGTATCCATGAAGTGGATCTTCAGGTGACATGCTTACATTAAATCCATATAATTGTGAGATTTCTTTAGTCGGGGGTACTTCATATCCATGTACTCTCTGAGCTAGTCTTATGTTTAACTGTGCTTCGTGAAGAGTGGAGTTACGTCGGGATAAGGGGACAAGCATGTTGCAGTATAACCAGTTGTATGTGCGACCTGTTGTACCTAATCTGTTTGGGACTCCTGCTTTACAGGCCAGCTTAACAATTTCTTTTCTTGGGAAAACGTGGATAATGGTGTCTACCTGCATTGCTTTAAGTGCTTTTACAGAATCATGCTCCTCCAATACTTTAATTTTACTCCAGTCATAGAATTGGTCGATGTGCACACATGACTTGATAATTTCTTCGGTATAAGGCATTCCAAGAAAGCTGATTTTGCTGTCTGGAAATTTCTTTCGCAGCAAGCCTGTCAGAGGGAGAGTAAGTACAACATCACCAATACTGTCGGTGCGGCTTATAAGAATATGTTTGGGGTTCATTTATCCTTACCTTTGGAATAGCGGTTAAGTTGCCGGAGTTTTACATATTTGAGGAATGTCGCGAAAGCAGATATCCGGCAAATGACTAATCCGTATAAACCATCAAGGAAACCTGCTTTAAGAAAATAATCGCGGCAAAACTTGGCTATCGGGCTAAAGATTATCGACAGTGCAGAACTTCTTTTATTTTCCATGAAAGCTTTTTGTGCTGTCAGATCAGTAAAATGGTTAGCCTGTTTAATGTGATCAGCCACTGAATGGTATGAATAATGTAATAAATCGCCTTCGAGATGAATTACAGGTGTGCCATTGTTAAGCTTAATGGCTTCATGAATGAGTGCACCGGTCCATTGACCTGCTTCACGGTTAAAGAGTCTGATTTTCCGGTCAGGATACCAACCTCCATGGCTAATCCACTTGCCGCAGTAATTTGTGAGTCTGTTCATGCTATAAGCGGCAGCTTTCTGATGGTTCAAAACTTCAGCAATGCTTCTTTTCAGTTCAGGTGATAATGCTTCGTCAGCATCAAGAGAAAGTATGAGAGGATTAAGGGCCAGACTATTGGCATAATTTTTAGTTTCAGCGTACCCAAGCCATTTATGAACATAAAATCTTGCTCCGTATGACTTACAGATGGAGGGGGTGAGATCAGTAGAACCACTGTCCACTACTACAATATCATCTGCTAAATCCTCAACTGATTTAAGGCACCGTTCAATGTTCCTCTCCTCATTCAAGGTTATAATTACAACTGACAGTTTTGCCATAATGCAAATATAAAGAAATTAAGATACGGCATTTTTAACTTTTTTCCAGTGTCCCGATTTCATATAAGCATATGACAAGGTCCCGATAATCAGGAAGTAAACAAATTCTGATGTCCATACAATGTATAGTGGCATATTAAAGGAAACGGCCAGAATATAAGCAGTAAGGAGATAAATACCTATAGTTATTACTTCGATTAGCAAAGCCACTTCAGTACGGGCAGTCCCCGAAACTGCATTAAACAGGATACTTGAAAAGGAGAAAAGGGTTAATGCTCCCATCACAACATACAATACCGGTACTGTGTCGGCTATAAGCGACGGATCTGTTGTATAAACAGAGACTACCAGGTGTGGAATAAGAGCAAATACTGCAGTAAAACTGAGAATTATCAGGAAATTAAGGATTGATATTTTTTTAACTACAGAAAGTACATGTCGTGAATCACCTGCACCAATCATGTTACTGACCAGACTGTTGGTTGTTGAGCCAAAGGCGAATACAGGTATCATGATCACTATGTAGATGCTACGAACGATATTTGAGACTGCCAGTGCTCTCTCACCTAATTTTTCAATTATCATAAAGAAAATGAACCATCCGATGAGTGAAAGGAAAGTCTGCATCATTATGAAAACAGAAATGTTGAATGTTTTTCTGATAATCGTCCAGTCTACAGGTCCGAAACGGAATAGATTGTACTTGTTGCGGTCAACCTTTTTAAACGTATAAATAAAGTAAAACACAGCTGCAATGCACTCGGATATGGATGAAGCTAAAGCTGCTCCTTTTATTCCCATTTCAGGCAACCCCAAATGTCCGAAGATCAATCCATAGTCGAGAATGATATTTGACCCGGCCATAATGATTGAAGCAACTGTAAGGATCCTGGTATGGGTAATTCCAATGTAAAAAGATCTTAACAAGACAACCCCAAGGGCAAAGAATATGCCAAAGATTCTGTACTTGAGGAAATCGACACTAGCCTGGTAAATCTGTGGTGACTCAATAAGTGGCTTAAGCATAAGAGGTGCAAAGAAGAAAATAATCAGGAATAAAATGACTGCAAGTCCCATCAGGAAATAGAAACTATTATCGGTAATTCTGCCTATCTCCCCATAGTTTTTCTCTCCGTTTCGGCGGGCAATTAATATTTGTCCTCCAATGCTGAATCCAAAGCCCAGCATATATATTGAAATATAGAACAATCCGGCTATTGCCGAAGCGCCCAGTTCGATTTCGCCTACGCGACCCAGGAAGGCAGTGTCGGTGACGTTAATGGCATTCTGGGCAACAAGGCTTAAAACAATTGGGAATGATACATTCCAAATCTTACTGTATCCGGGTAGTTTATCGCTCATAAAAAAGATGCAAATCTACATCTAATAATTAAAATGAAGATGTAAACTAAGTAAGAACTGCAAGTATCAGAGAATATTTTAAAAATGCACTAACTTTACGGCCTGTATAATAAGCTAATCTTTTACAAATGCCGATATTAGGTTCTATAATTAAAAGTGCGATTGAGATACCGGGGAAAATTCCATTTGAAAGAATTAAAAAGCACAATCCGGCCAGGCAACAGAAGACCACTCTCAGGAAATTAATAAGTAAAGCGCAGTACACTGCACTTGGTGAAGAGTACGGCTTTGATGAAATTCTGGAGTCGAAAGACATAGTGGGAAACTTCCAAAAGAGAGTGCCAATTTTCGATTACAATTCAATTCATCAGAAGTGGTGGTACAGAACATTGCAGGGGGAAAGCTTTGTTGCATGGCCGGGCAGGGTTAAATACTTTGCGCTTAGCTCAGGAACCAGTGAGGCAACAAGTAAATACATACCGGTTACATCCGATATGCTAAAAGCTATAAAAAGGACCAGTGTAAGGCAGATTTTTTCACTTGCAAAGTACGATTTCCCGGTTGAGTTTTTTGAGAAGGGCATTCTGATGCTTGGTGGCAGTACCCATCTGCTTTTCAACGGTACTTATTATGAAGGTGACTTATCGGGGATTACAACCGGCAATATACCATTCTGGTTTCAGCACTTCTATAAACCCGGAAACAGGATATCAAAAGAACGTGACTGGAATACCAAACTCGAAGAGATTGTCAGGAAAGCTAAGGACTGGGATATCGGTGTAATAGTGGGTGTTCCTGCATGGTTACAGATATTGATGGAACGGATAATTTCTCATTACAACGTAAAAACCATTCACGATATATGGCCAAATCTATCCATCTACGTTCATGGAGGTGTGTCTTTTGCCCCATACCAGAAAACATTTGAGAAGTTGCTGGCTAAGCCTTTAGCTTATATAGAAACCTATCTTGCATCGGAAGGGTTT
The DNA here is from genome assembly GCA_002426195.1 of Bacteroidales bacterium UBA5507. Taxonomy (GTDB): domain Bacteria; phylum Bacteroidota; class Bacteroidia; order Bacteroidales; family Lentimicrobiaceae; genus Lentimicrobium. The sequence goes on from DIOT01000027.1 coordinate 136,760, forward strand.
GTAGCATATCAGAACCGTCCTAATGTAAATGGGATGCAATTGGTCCTCGATAATGGATTGTTCTATGAATTCATACCCTTCAACAGCAATAATTTTGACGATGAAGGTAATGTGATTCCGGGTGCTGAAACATTGACCATTGAACAGGTTGAGGAAGGAAAAGAGTATGCACTTCTGCTTACTACATGTGCAGGTGCGTGGCGGTATCTTATTGGTGATACCATTAAGTTCACATCCAAAAACTTGTCGGAGATTGTTATTACAGGAAGGATTAAGCATTTCCTCAATCTTTGTGGTGAACATCTTTCACAGGAAAATATGAACCGGGCAGTACAACTACTCGAGGAACAGCTGAATATAGCAATTCCAGAATTTACCGTATCCGGAATAAAGCATGACAGCATGTTCGCCCATAAGTGGTATCTTGGAATAAGCGACAACTATAAAGCAGCTGACGCACAAGCTATCAGAGAGCAAATTGATCAGAATCTTAAAGACCTTAACGACGATTACAGGGTTGAGAGAATAGCTGCAATAAGGGATGTAAAGGTTGAGTTGCTGCCTTTAGAGCTTTTTTACAAGTATATGAAGATTATGGGTAAAGAAGGTGGCCAGAATAAATTCCCAAGAGTTATAAAGAAAGAGCAGCTCGCTAAATGGGAAGAGTATTTAGATCAGAACTTTAGGAACAAGTAGAATAGTCTATGAATCCCCTGTTTGAAGGCATGATTTTAGGGATGACTCTGGCAATAATGCTGGGGCCGGCTCTGTTTACGCTTATCCAAACAAGTATTCACAGGGGATTATACAGAGCTGTAATCCTTGCAACAGGTATATTTTTCAGTGATCTGGCTCTTGTATGGTTGTGCTTTGTTGGTGCTACCCAAATTCTTGGTAACTCACGCAATGGAATTGTTTTTGGTGTGATTGGTGGAATTATACTAATGGTTTTTGGTGTAATAACTTACCTGAGGAAAGCAAATATTTCACCTGAAAATGTGATTGAAACAATAAAAAAGCCTACCCCGGTAACTTATATATTTAAAGGTTTCTTTTTGAATATTGCCAACCCGTTTGTATGGTTGTTCTGGATGTCGGTTATGGTTACTGTCAGTGCAAGATATGGAGCCGGAACTTTCGATACAAAACTCTTTTTTATTGGAACTCTGGTTACAATATTTTCATCTGATTTGTTAAAAGTATTCGTAGCCCATCAATTGAAAAGGTATCTGAAACCAAAATTTCTGATTGGCTTAAATCATGCAGTGGGAGTGCTGTTGGTAATTTTTGGTATTTTCCTGGTTATCAGGACCTTCATTAACTTTTAGGCATGGCAATTGTATCTGCCTGCTTACCGATTATTTCTTTATGCTTCCTGATAAACCTTGCCGGAAATATCCTTTAATGGTTTGTCGCTATCGTAGTAAATGTCTTTGATGTTAATTTGTATTTCTCTCTTGTTATTCCACTCATTTTCCTCAATATGATAACAGATATTAAAAGGCTGACCAAGACTGATATTTTCAAAGTGGTTGCCCAATTGAAATGCAATAGCAGGTATGGGATTAGAGGCATATTCCATGTGACCGATTGTGAGTTTTAAATGCTTGTTTTTCAGCAATCGGGCATTGCCATTATCAACTACACCATCGGTTTGGAAAACAGGTACAGGGTTTCCCGGACCAAAAGGAGCAAACTGCTTCAGTATCCGCAAAAACTTATTGTCGATATCCTTGAGAGTGATTTTGAGGTCGATCTCAACTTCGGGAGTCATCATCTCTTTGGTAACTCTGGATGAAACAACTTTTTCAAATCTTTCAATAAAGGTATCCAGATTTTCGGGGCGCATAGAGAGACCTGCTGCATATTTATGTCCCCCAAAGTGTTCCAGGAGATTACTGCATTCGTCGAGAGCATCGTAAATGTCGAAATCTTTGATAGATCTGGCTGAACCTGTAATAAGACCGTTTGACTGAGTTAAAACAATTGTTGGACGGTAATAAGTTTCAATGAGTCGTGAAGCGACAATTCCTATCACTCCCTTGTGCCATTCCTTATTAAAGACTACTGTAGATTTTGAATTTTGAAGGCGGGTAATCTTTTTAATATCTTCTAATGCCTCATCAGTAGTCGATAAATCAAGATCGCGACGGGTTGTGTTGAATTCATTAATTTGGTTTGCAAGTATTTCAGCATCATTGGCATTGTCGCTTATTAACAGTCTGACAGCGTTTTTACCACTTTCGATGCGACCTGCAGCATTAATACGGGGTCCAATGAGAAAGACAAGGTCTGAAATTGTTAATTCACGACAGAAGTAACATTCCTCATACAAGGGTGCGTAAATATTGCCATTTGAAGGATTTCCATCAAAGGGCTTTTTAGTAATATTGGCGTATTTTAGTATTGATTCAAAGCAAGCTCTTGGTTTTGAATTAAGCATTTTCAGTCCGAAAGCCGCCAATATTCTGTTTTCGCCGGTTATTGGAACAATATCTGAAGCAATACTAACAGCTACCAGGTCGAGGAATTTATATACGGTGTCTGTGGAAAGATTACTTTTTTGTGCGATTGCCTGGATAAGTTTAAAACCTACACCACAACCGGAAAGCTCTTTAAATGGATAATCGCAGTCTGATCTTTTAGGATCAAGGACTGCGATTGCCTCGGGGATTGCATCACCGGGCCGATGATGGTCACAAATAATAAAGTCGACACCAGCCTCATTGGCATAAGTTATTTTTTCGACAGCTTTAATACCGCAATCCAGAGCAATAACCAGAGAGAAATTTTCATTTTTAGCGAAGTCAATACCCTGATACGAAATGCCATATCCCTCATGATAACGGTCGGGGATATAGAAATCGATATTATCATTTTCGACACCCCATTCTTTAAGAAAGGTATAGACTAAAGCGACAGCAGTGGTTCCATCAACATCGTAATCACCATACACAAGAATTTTCTGGTTCTTGTTTACAGCTTCAAAAATTCTGTTTACAGCTATATCCATATCCTTCATGAGGAAAGGATTATGGAGTTCATCTAAGCTCGGCCTAAAGAATGATTTTGCTTCCTGAAATGTGTATATGCCCCTTTGTACAAGTAGTTCTGCGATAATCTCAGTAACGTTTAATTGCTTTGCTAATGAACTGACCTTTGTAGCATCACTCTTTGGCTTCACCACCCATCTCTTATGCATCTCTCTTATTTTGGATGGTAAAAATAGTGAATCTAATAAAGAACTGCTAAAATTATTTATGAACAAATACTGATATTATGCGAAAAATTACATTGTAGTACGCATAGCTTCAACGGGATCCAGCTTGGAAGCAGTAAGTGCCGGAATGAATCCTGATACTAATCCGATGATTGCAGATACTGAAATTCCAAGAATTATATTTCCTGCAGTTAAAATCAACGGCATATCAAAAGTATAGGCGATTATTTTGGTGATGATGAAAATGAGGAATAATCCTACAAGACCTCCCAGGAGGGAAAGGAATATTGATTCGAACAGGAATTCCTGGAGTATAAAAGTATTTTTTGCGCCCATTGATTTCTGAATCCCAATTTGGCCTGTTCTTTCCCTTACAGATACGAACATGATATTTGCGATACCGAAACCTCCAACAAGTAAAGAGAACCCGCCAATTATCCACCCCACGATACTAATGACGCCAAATACGGCATCGAAGCCCTGCGTTATCAAGCTTGTTTGATTAATTGAAAAGTCATCTTCTTGGCCGGGTTTTATTTTTCTAACCGACCGCATTATGCCTTCAAGCTCATACCTGAGTTCCTCATTTGAGATATTCGGTTTTGCTTTAACTGCAATCATTGCACCTATATTGTCACTCTTAAGATCCATATACGACCTGCCGAGTTGAACAGGAATCATTACAACACGGTCATTTGAGTTGCCAAAGTCTATCTTTCCTTCCTTCCTGAATACACCTATAATCTCGAGTTGACGTCCGAATACCTTTAATTTCTGACCAAGAGGGTCGGCATTATTATAAAGGATTGAAGCAATCTCGGCACCAATAATTGCAACGGGACGACCACCTGCTGATTCTTCGGCAGTAAAAAAGCGGCCCGATGAAAGCTCGAACGCCATCACATCAGGGTAATCGAATGAAACTGCATTTATGCTTGATTCAACCGAGAGGTTACCATGCTTTACTTTACGCCATGTTCCAACAGCATAAGCACTTGCTGCAGCAGCCTGACTTTTTCGGTTAATTTCTTCGAGATCATTCAGATCAGGTTCGGGGCGTTTCATATATTCCCACCAGGGATAATCACCACCAAATGCCCATGGCCATTTCTGCACATACAAAACATTACTTCCCAATGAATTTACACTATCACGGATGGTTCTTTCAATTGAATCGAAAATAGTAAATACCGAAATAATTGAAAAAATGCCAATGGTAATTCCAAGAAGCGAGAGAACCGTTCTTACTTTATTTACCACAATAGCCTGAAGAGCAAACATTATGCTTTCACGCAGTAATTTGAGATATGTTACAAATTGATTCATGGTCGTGTTTAAGAAAGTAAAAGTACTATATATTGTGTTGAGCTTTCACATTAAATTTGGAGTTTGCCGTAAAATTTAATAAAATTGCATATTGTTTGGATTATTGAATCAGACCACTTAAATGAGTCGTTTTCAGGTTTATTCATTATTCTGCATTGATAAATTTCCGGGTATAAACTTCTTTTTAGCCACATATGCATTTGCCTAAATCAATTAAAAGAGTACTGATTTCAGTTTATTATAAAGACGGCCTTGCCTCAATTGTCGAAACGTTAAACAAGAATGGTGTTGAATTGTATTCAACCGGTGGTACTTATGATTTTATTAAATCATTAGGTGCCCAATGCAATAAAATTGAAGACGTTACCGGATATCCCAGTATTCTAGGGGGAAGAGTGAAGACATTACACCCAAAGGTTTTTGGAGGAATACTCGGGCGGACACAAAACGACAGTGATAAAAAAGAAATGGCCAGGTATGGATTACAAGCCTTTGATCTGGTGGTCGTTAATCTTTACCCATTTGAGCAAACCGTATCCTCAGGTGCAACTCATGAAGAAATAGTAGAGAAGATTGACATTGGCGGCATATCTTTAATCAGAGCTGCGGCAAAGAACTATACCGATGTGCTGTGTATATCTTCACCCGAACAGTACAAGGCTCTCGATGAAATAGTTAACAGAAAGCCGATAACCATTTCAATTGAAGAGCGTTTACAATTTGCTTCAGAAGCATTTGAGAAGTCTTCATCTTATGACTCAGCTATTTTTAAATACATGAGTAATGCAGCATCAGGATTTAAGACTGATGAGGTAAGTTCATCAATGTCATGTGCTATAGACGACAATACACTAAAAATTAAAGCTCTCAATCCTGTTAAGCTGAGATATGGAGAGAATCCACATCAACAGGGATTGTTTTTTGGCAACATTGAAGGAATATTCACTCAGCTTCATGGTAAAGAACTGTCGTACAATAACCTTTTAGATCTTGAGGCAGGGCTTTCATTAATGAGAGACTTTGATGAACCTACATTTGCAATACTTAAGCACAACAACGCGTGTGGCATTGCCAGCAGACCAGCAGTTGTTGACGCATGGAAAGAAGCATTGAATGCCGATCCGCTCTCAGCATATGGTGGAGTATTGATTTCCAATCAGGTTATAGATGAAGAGGCGGCAAAAGAAATAAACAAGATATTCTTCGAAATCCTGGTAGCTCCCGACTTTGAAAAAAATAGCCTTGAAATTCTTCAGACAAAGAAAAATAGAATAATTTTGCGCACTAAATCATTTGATTTTCAGGCTAAACAGTTCAGGAACATTCTTAACGGCATATTAGTTCAGGATAGAGACTGCAAAACAGAAAATATTGATGATTTAAAGGTCATTACTAACAAAAAACCTGATCGGAGAGAAATGGAAGACCTCCTTTTTGCCAATAAAATAGTGAAGCACACAAAATCTAATGCTATAGTGCTGGCTTCCGGAAAGAGGTTATTGGCAAGCGGTACGGGTCAGACTTCAAGGGTTGATGCACTTAAGCAGGCTATAGAAAAAGCAGCATCATTCGGAATTGATTTACATAATTCGGTTATGGCATCAGATGCATTCTTTCCTTTCGCTGATTCAGTTGAAATAGCCAATAAGGCAGGTATAACGAGCGTTATACAGCCGGGTGGTTCTGTAAGGGATCAAGAAACCATTGATTATTGTAATGCCAATAATATCAGCATGGTGTTTACCGGTATACGGCATTTTAAACATTAGTTCTTTTAACAGGATTTATTCATAGATACAACTAGAAAAAAATGGGACTTTTCTCCTTCATGACTAAAGAAATTGCAATGGACCTCGGTACGGCCAATACTATCATTATTTATAATGATAAAGTGGTTGTTGATGAGCCATCAATTATAGCTATAGAGCGCAATACAGGTAAGATAATAGCGGTGGGTAAGAGAGCTATGATGATGCATGGCAAAACCCATGAAAATATAAAGACTATCCGTCCACTTAGAGATGGCGTTATCGCCGACTTCCAGTCAGCCGAGTATATGATAAGGGAGTTAATAAAGTTGACGGGGTCGACAAGAAGTCTTTTTCCTCCGGCATTAAAGATGGTTATTTGTATTCCTTCAGGTATAACTGAAGTAGAAGAAAGAGCTGTAAAAGATTCTGCTGAACAGGCCGGGGCAAAGGAAGTAAGATTGATTCATGAGCCAATGGCTGCTGCAATTGGAATAGGAATTGACGTTCTTGAACCTACCGGAAACATGATTATTGACATAGGAGGTGGAACCAGCGAAATTGCTGTAATTGCACTTGGCGGTATTGTCAATAACAAGTCAATAAGAATTGCCGGTGACGATTTCAATAATGACATTGAAGAGTATATGCGTAAACAGCATAATATCAATATAGGTGAGAGGACAGCTGAATCAATCAAAATAAATGTTGGAGCCGCAATAACAGAGTTGGATAATCCACCACCTGATTTCCCTGTTCATGGAAGAGATATGCTTACTGGTATTCCAAAGGAGATTTATGTTAATTACAGTGAGATTGCTCACTGTCTGGATAAATCAATAAGTAAAATAGAGGCAGCAGTTCTTAATGCACTTGAAATGACACCACCTGAGTTATCGGCCGATATTTATCGTACAGGTATTTACCTTGCCGGTGGAGGTTCTATGTTGCGTGGATTAGATAAACGACTGCATCTGAAGACAAAACTTCCGGTGCATGTTGCTGAAGATCCTTTAAGAGCGGTTGCAAGAGGTACAGGCATTGCACTAAAGAATTTCAATAAATTCACTTTCCTTATAAAGTAGCCGCTTAAAGGCTGCATTTAATTGTATGCAATATATTCTGGCATTTATCTGGAAGTATAAATTCTTCTTCTTGTTCCTGGTGCTGGAAGCATT
>DIOT01000001.1 GCA_002426195.1 Bacteroidales bacterium UBA5507
TAACTAAGACTTTATTTTTTTACCAGTGTACAAGTCCAGGTCCCTGTAAAGGTTTCGCCGTACGCATGAAATTTTATAACGCCTGTTCCACTGATAGTTGTTCCATTTTTTACGCCCGAACCGGTCATCTCTTCAGTAATAGTTGTACCTTCAATATTTTCAGTAATAGTAGCTTTCTCATAAACGTAGCTATTTCCCGAAACACTTGCAAACATTTCACCACCGTAGCTATCAGCAATTTTATGGAATTTGCTTATCTGAAATGCATATTCTTCTATATGTAAATGTCCTCCAGTAAAAACCAAAGCTCTTACTGAAGGACAATAGATTTATTATACTTTAATGCACTTGTATATTGCTAATTTTGAATTATGATTTTACCAGATTTTGTGTAACTTCCAGAATTTAATGTAAAGAAATAAACGCCAGAAGGAAACATACGGGTGTCTACTAGCTTTCTTCCCTGCTGTCTGGACACATTCAAAGTTTTTACAACAACTCCATTAATATTAGTAATCGTAATTATCCCAGATTTCTCATTTTCCGGTAATATATAATCAAATTCCACCCAGAGACTTGCAGGATTAGGCATTGCTTCTATTTCTAAACCATAAATCATTCCAAGAGTCTCAGAATTAATTAATGAGCCCTGCTTGTAACTTACAGTGCTAGCAATGTCCGGACAGTCAGGAAAATACTCATTATAAACTGCTTCCAATATACCTTTTGCACATGAGCCAGCTATTGCATTGCTTTTAGCTGCGATTGCATCGACTAAGGCTTTTTCAGCATTGTCTAATTGATAAGTATTCCTCCCCTGTTTATACAATGTATGGTATAAAGTCAGCAAATCTATGTAATAATTATGTTCAACCCATTCTTCTGAACTATAATCGTAAAGCTGAGGCAACATATTGGCCAATGAAAATGCAGCAGAAAAGTTACCAGCACTAACAAATGACGCAATAATCTGTTGGTCGTATTCAATTCCACCTAGGTTATCCAGCCAGCTTCTTAAAAGTGTATCATTCATTATTGTATCATTCAAGATACTTCTGACAATATCGAGTGCAGCACGTGTATAATTGTGTTTGTATTCTGACATTTGTTTCTGCATTGCAGTCTTATATGTAGACCCTTTCGCAATGTGTTCCAGCAGTTCAATCATATAATCTGGCAGTGGCTCTTCCTTATTTTCAAGATAGTTTATTAATGTGTCTTTTTTGAGTTCATCGGGATTGGCTGATAAAATATCAAACAAAGCAGTTTCGGAAAATACATCGGTTTTATCAGCTGCTTCTATTAGAACTTCTAGCGATAGATGTGGTGAATCGCCGAGCAATCGTGAACGCAAATCCCAAATATCTTCAGGCTGAGCAGTCTCAATACTTAATTTTTCAGCTTCTGTATCGCCACCGTCAATATAACTATCATATAAGGATTTAATACTATTGTAATCGGAAATGTTATTGTAATAGTCTTGCTCTGCATCCATTACCTGAGCGGTTGTTAAAACTAATCTTATATCATTCCCGTAATGTGAAGGACAGCCGTTTTCATCATCTAAAGGAGTAATAGCAATATTATAAGTTTTATCAGGATATGCAGGATTTTCATAACTAGCGTTTTGATCACAAAAATATTGAACCAAATGCTCACCCCCGTTATAAAAGTGCCATGTTGAATTGATTTGAGTAAAAGTGTTTCCAGCCGGACTACTACTATTACCTTGGAATGATTGAATACCAGAAGGTCTACTTTTGTTTATATAAAAATCAGCATAGTTGTTAGTGTTTTGATTGCATGAATAAGAAAGTCCTTGAAAACGATCATCGCCAACCCAATTTTTCCCATCGGCAAAGTTGGCATAGCTCAGACCATCGAATATATTTCTATAGACTTCATTTACTTCTCTAGAACTGTTTATCACAATACCAAAATAATTACCTGGCGGTCCACTGACATACTTGCTGAAACTGTTTCCCTCAAAAGCGAACCCGGTTACATCATCAGAGTAAATTCCTGCTCCGCAATACCACAAATAGCCAATCTGGAAATCCGAAAACAATATACTTGCATTGTTCATTTCACGTATTTTAACGCCATAAGCGTTATCAATAAAATCAGCCCTGCTTATATTAAATGTGACAGGGCTACTACCATCATTTACTGAGTTTATTGCACTAAAGAAGCCAGTAAATGTACTTCGATGGTAATCATCTTCAGGGCAAGGATATTGTTGTGAGTTGCATATAGCTTTTACACCGAATTTTGCTCCATATCCCGCAATGGCACTATTAAATATTGATACACTATCTACATTTTCTGCAAGGCTAAATTCGCATGCTTCGAAATCAATGCCATTAACATGGGCTAAATCAACATGTTTGCAAAACCTCTCATCACCCAGATAATCTTTTGTTATTTCGAAGATACAGTTTTTGAAGTTTGACGAGTAGTCCCATTCAATTGCAGGAAAATAGGGATTGAAATTCCGATAGTAAAGTGCATGTACTGATTTAGTGTTATTTCGGAAAACCACTTTTGTCTCTTCTGTATTTCCGCCATTAGCATAAACAATACCTCCGGTTGAGGACCAATCACCCGGCTTCCATAATTCAACAGCACAAATTGAATTTTCGATAACAGATCCGTTTTTTAATTCAAGGAATCCCTGGTAGTAATTGCCATCATTGGGATACTGGCTATTGTTTTTGTTTCCCCAAACCTGAATGCCCTGCCATTGTTTTGAGCATGCACTGGTAAGCTTAGCTCCATCAAGAATTAGCTTGGCTCCAGGTTTAACAATGATTTTACTATTTTCGTCAATAAAGCTTAATGTTGATGTTCGAATAGTTAGCGTTGATTGAGATTCAATTGTTAAACTACCATTCACGATATAATTCTTAGATGTCCAAGTTATATTTGTATTAATTGAGCCATTGCTCAACGTATTATTTATTATAGAAGCAGGGTCGGCATATCCATTAGGAATAATTACACCTGATTCCAGTACCAGGTTTTGTAATCTATTTTCAAAAGCCAGAACAGCATTTGGTGATATACATAAAGTAGCTCCACTTCTGACAATTAGTTTCCCTTCACCTTTGATTTCTAAAACGCTACAATCATCAAGATATAATGAAGTGCCATTTTTTATTTCTAAAACTCCATCGTTGCCAATAATGCAATATGAAGAGCTATTAAGATGAAATGTAGAAGCATTTTCAAGCTGAACCTTAGCTTCTGGTTCCAGATTTATTTTAACATTCGGCTTTACCACAAAAGTTGTAGGGTTGGCAAATACATTTTTACCATTGAAAACAATAGGATCATTCATTCTAGTTGCTGTAAGGCTTTGGTCAAGTGTCATAGTTCTCCCAGCTTTTATATTTAGTGAGAAGCCACTTTCAGTATCAACTGGATTTAATACAATCTCATCTGCACACCAACGAACATCTCTGTCAATATTCACGTCATCAAAACGTATTCTTAATTGTATGTTTTTACTAGCATCAATTCCAATAATTTCTGCTGATATCCCATTTAAATAAATTTTCCTCAAGTTATCCTCTTCGTTTGCTGGTGATTGATAGCTCACAAGATTCATCATTGAAGCTGAGGAAGGATTAGTAGCAATGCAAATTTTATTACTTCCATTTAAAGTAAAGATGTGATCGTTGTGTCCTAAAGCATACAGGTGTTTATGATATTCATTGTTACTCATTTCAACAAAATTTGACCTCATATCATCTCTTTTAATCACATTGTCGTTATCGATGTCAACCGTATAAAGATCCTGTTCACTTCCGCCGGTTAATGAGTTAGGCAGACCTTGAATAAAGGCCCATGTATCGCCCCATTGAACACAATCGTTAAATATGCTATTGCTTTCATGATCCCTATCATAAAAACCATCCGCTGTTAATGGTCTTAAATAATCAGAATATCCACTAAAAACTTCTAAGGGATCATCTGATAAACGTGTATCCTTATCAATTTGAAGATATGCCATTAAACCAGGGATGAAATCGTCAACGCACTCGCTGGGCTGATAATGCCATTGATCAAAAGGGCTGCTATTATTTTGTGTGCCTGTATGGTTTTCAAGCCATAAATATTCAGGAAATTCATTGTTGGGATCTATAAATGGTAACTTAATTCGTATAACATCTCCACTGATAATAAAGTCGCGTAAAGTATATATACCTGCATCACTGGGATTTGCCGCATCTAAATCACCGTTAACTTCTTTTGAATTGTCTTCGTCTCTTGCAGAAAGAGTATAAGTGTTTCCAACTGGTTTCCAGTCTAAACGTTGTCTGTCCCATGCATTAAAACAAAGCAGTGAACTCCCACTTAATCCAAGAGCGCTCCATCCTCCTGTTAATGGTATCCAATAGTTTGCCGCACCCCATCCCCCACCAGCACAATGAAAATTATTCCCTCCAAATAATTGATGTGAAAATTCATGTCGGGCAATAGTTGTAGGTATCTTATTGTATGAGCCAATATTCGTGTAAGAGTCAGATTTATAGCCCAATAATAACGTGCTTAAAGGTGAAGGGTAGGTATTACCAGTTCCGTTATATCCTGGCCTGTTTCTCCAAATAAACATAATATGGTCGTATTTATGAGGACTATCAATACTTGGTGTAACTTTTTTTTTTACCAACCTGAGTTAAGTCCAATTGTCAAAATAGGTTACATTATTTAAGCCATGACCGGTATAAAAATTCCCATTAGTAACCTGGCTTATTATGCTGCAAAGTGCCTCATTATATCCTTTTGTCTGACATTCACTATTTAAAACAGTAAATATTTCATTGCTGCCAGATGATTTTACTAAATAATCACCAAGAACATTATACGAGCCAAATGACGCCTCCTGAAAATAACGCGTAACTATTCCATTTGCCTGTCCTATTGGAATGTTAGGATCAAACAATTCATCCACCCATGTTGGTAATTCTCCCACTTTCCATTCTTCTTGATTGTTAGGATTCGGATCAGTTCCTGTGTCATATTCGATTTGTGCAAATACAATCAGTAGTCGAATGGTCCCAGTTACAGGTAAACGATAACCGTATTTACTTTCATATGTACCGCTTGGAATTTGTGGCATAAATGCCCTTTGATCCAGATCATACAGGCATTTGTCTTCACTGAACTGCGAAAATGATAAAATTGGAATTGCAAGGATCAAAACAAATACCAACATTTCTTTTACCATCATTGTTGATCTTTCCATTTGTGCATGATTTTAAATTAATACTTCACTAATTTGATTGATTGTGCAGAGATTCCGTTTGCAATCAAGTAAACAAAGTATAGACCTGGCTTACATGACTTACCTGCATGGTCAAGCCCGTCCCATTTTATTATATGATTTCCACTATTCAAATTTTGATTCACCAAATCTGTGATTTTCTTTCCCTGAAGGTTGTAAACAGATAAATCCACATGAGATTCGTTTTCAAGATAAAATTCAATGTTTGTATTCTTTTCAAAAGGATTGGGGTAACCTTCTAATTTAGCTTTACATTTAAAATTTGGGTTACCGACATCTAATGTCGGGTCTTGCACCAGAAAAATACTCATTGGGAAATGAACCCAGTATTGCCAAGCCCAAGGGTCAGTGTTTCCCTCGAATGGAGCTGTTACTGAATCCGAAAGAGTCATGTCATATTCATGGGTCCATTCGTTATTATTGAAGAAAAAGAAATAATTATTATCAATACGTGCAAAATTCACCCATCCAACCGGGGCTGGAGGTAGCCAACTTGCACGTAGCAAGGATGAATCCCATGTTATCGTTATTGGTAATTCATAGTTTATTGCTTCAATTCTGTGCTCAAAACTATAATCATAAGGATGAGCCACAGTTTTAATAGTATCATACCACATCAGCCCATGGTTTGATGTCCAGACACTAAATTTTGAATTATCAATATTCACAGATACTTCACCAAGAGCTGTATCAGCTCCTTCGAAAGTTGCTGTAGTATCCCATATAAACCAAATAGTATCTTTTGCACCCGTAGCATCTTTAAAAGCCACATGGAATTTCCACTGAGGCTGTGCGCTTAATTGAATCGAGCATATAAGAAATGAAATTACAGTTGCTATTATCATCTTTTTCATGATGCTATATATTTTTCAATTATAAAATAATGGCGAGCTAGGTCAAAATTTGACTGTTTCTCAATTTTCTAAAAATAGTTCTTAATATACTGACAATGCTTAAATCCTATAGCCTTCTATGCTCATATTTTCATCATTTCTGAATGTTAATCTCAGAACAATCAAATCTTTCACTTACTTGTAGTAATGGCAATTGTTACCCAATACAAATCCTTTCAAGCAAATAAATTAATCTTCATTATAGGTCAGACAGTTCATTGTTATAATGTTTATGCAGCGTCAACTTTTACGAGAAACTTCACATCTTTCTTGTCTGCAAATATGGAATAGCCACCACCATGTCAACTAAAGGCAAACGATTCAACTTCCAGCTAAACTCTTAAGCATGACTGATGAGTCTACTACCTGCTTACTCAATTTGCTTATAATCATGCTCACAACATCTGTTAGGGCAACGCTTTCATTTAAAAGACTCAAAAACAAAACCACTGTCAAAAACATTATTTTTCAATAAGAATTGGATTTGATATCCAGAAATGTTTGTGTAAAGATATTCTATGTTTTATTTAAAAGCAATTTTTTATTAAAATACCAAGCATTTAGTTTTTTAAATAAGCTAAAGTTAATTTCTCGAAACTTTCCTAAGTAATTATTCATTCATTTTGTGGAAAATATATAGATTAAAATACTTGTATATAAAACAATTGTGCTGATGTGCTCAAAGATCTCATTGACCTGTGGGTCTTACCAAATATTTAGTCGATTGATTGCGACTTTTCATTGCATCTAAATTTCTGACCTCCCGGAATATGATACCCTCAGATTGTATTACAAATTCATTGATTTTCGTAATTTCGGGCATAAGGAAATGGTGATATCCTCTATCAAAATCCGGTAGAATAGCAAAACTTAGAATCCATCATAGCAACTTCAACTGATTGGTTTCCATGTTGCTTACCCTGTCAATTCGCCTTCAACCATAATCCGTCCTTCAAGTATTAGCCCGTTTCTGCGAAAAAAGGGATTGCTTTGTCAAGGTTCTCTACAACTATACCAACGTTGTTCATTTCTATTAATTTGCTTTTACTCATTTCCATTTTCTATACTGTTGATGTTTATTGAACAGCGAACAAGAATTTGTTCTCTTAATCCAGCGGTAGAAACTGTTCCTGGTTCTTAATTTTTAGTTCTTTGTTAAGAGTATTGAACATTGATTAAGAATAATTTTGGTTTGGTCTGGCCCCCTATAAAGA
>DIOT01000054.1 GCA_002426195.1 Bacteroidales bacterium UBA5507
CAGAGAAAGGAAAGCAATACAAACATTATTGCCGCAAAAAGGAATCGCTCAGCAGTCCTGAGCAGGTAATGTTCGACGTGAATGAAATGTCAAAAGGCAAGCCGGCATTTATCTTTTCAGATTACGAGATTAGTCCCGATAACCGTTATGCCGCCTACCTGAGCAACGAATCAGGGTCCTGTGCTGATTTCATCCTAAGAGTCAGGGACCTTGAAAAAGGAACTGATCTTTCAGGCTTTGACATAACAAAAGTAACCGATGTGGCATGGGGTAATGACAGCAGAAGTGTATTCTATACAATTGTAAATGATGCCTTAAGACCATGGAGAGTTTACCGTCATGATATTATGGGTACAAATCCCGGTGTGGTGATTTTTGAAGAACCCGATGAACTGTTTATCGTAAATATTCAGAAAACGAAGACTGAGGCGTTCATCTTAATATCCTCGCATAGTTTTACGACTTCAGAATACTCGATTCTCAATGCTGACACACCGTTCGCTTTACCTGAAGTCTTCATACCAAGGATTAAGGATGTCGACTATGGCGTTTATCATCATCGTGATAAATTCTTTATACAATATAAGGACAAACAAAATCTTAATGGTAAGATTTATGAAGCTCCCCTTTCGGGGTACCGTGATGCTTCAACTTGGAAGGAAGTAATGCCTCACAGTGATGATGCAATGATAGATTATTTAGACATATTTGATTCTTTCTATGCGGTCCAGATCAGGAGGAATGGTCTTATGGAAATCGTTGTAAAGGGAATTAGCCAGCCTTTCGAAAAGACCATTAATTTTCCTGAACCTGTGTATTCCGCTGAGTTAATTCCCCTTCCTTCATACAACTCTAAGAAGTTACGTTACAAATATTCTTCACTTAATCGTCCGAATACGGTTTACGAATATGATTTCAGGGAGGGTATCAGTGAGATAATAAAGGAAACAGTAATACCATCAGGCTTTAATGCCGATGATTACACTGTTGAACGTGTTTATGCAACTGCGAGCGAAGGAACTAAAGTACCGGTTTCATTATTATATAAAAACGGAATTAGGAAGGATGGTTCCAATCCTGCCCTCCTTTATTCTTATGGCTCATATGGTTGTTCTTCGGATGCCCGGTTTATCTCAACCTTCTTCTGTCTTGTTGACCGGGGTTTTGTCTTCGCTCTTGCACAGATAAGAGGAGGCAGTGATTTAGGTGAGGCATGGTATGAGGATGGGAAGCTTTTGAATAAGAAAAACACTTTCACTGACTTCATCGCCTGTGCTGAAATGCTCATTGAAAATAAGTATACATCTTCAGATAAGCTCGCAGCCATGGGAGGCAGTGCCGGTGGATTGCTGGTAACTGCTGTTACCAATATGCGACCAGATCTCTTTAATACAGTGGTTGCTGTTGTTCCTTTTGTTGATGTTATGAATACTATGCTCGATCCGTCATTACCTCTTACAGTTCAGGAGTATGAGGAATGGGGCAATCCAAATATTAAAGAGTATTACGACTACATGTTATCATATTCACCTTATGATAATATAAAAGCGGCTGATTACCCGAATATGCTTGTCACAGCAGGCCTCAATGATTCGCAGGTAGGATATCATGAGCCGGCAAAATTCACCGCTAAGTTGAGAGAATTTAAAACTGATGATACTCTGCTGTTGCTTAAAACCAACATGAAATCAGGACACGGAGGTGCTACCGGTCGGTTTGATCAGCTTAAGGAATCGGCATTTGAACTTGCTTTTATTTTGAGCCGTCTAAGCTTTGATTAGGATTTGTTTCAATGAAACAGTCATCAAAGAAATATGCTGTTACAAGATTCCTGGGTGTAAATTCAAAATAGTAGTTTACAGGTTTTATTGAATCGGGTGCTTTGGGCCATAATTCCGAAGAAGGCGCTTCCTGTTCCGGTATGATATTACTCCTCTTGCTGTATTCTAATGGCGAGCGTTTGCGTGAATCGCAAATAACATACAACGGTATACCTGCTTCTCTGCACACTAAAGCTATTGGATATGTTCCGACTTTATTGGTAAAACCATCTTTGAATACGTTATCAGCACCAACAACCGCAAAGTCAATTTCATGAATGAATTTACCAACAGCAGCTTCATTAATAAAATGCACAGTGCAGCCCATGTCGGCAAGTATACGGGCCTGCAATTTACCTTCAAAAACAGGGCCCGACATTGTCTGGTATATAGCAGGATAAATTTTCCTGACTGCCAGATGCTTAAATAAAATGTGTATACTCGAACTATTGCTGTGAAGGAGTATCCTTTGGTCATAAAACTGAACCAGGCGCGCCATTTTTTCGGCAGCTCTGTCTATACTTTCATCCCATTCCTTGTTATACTCGGCAATTATCGCTTCAATTTTTATTTTCTTTCGACTATTTGATATATTGCTTTCAATAAGAGGCTCAATCGAATCGAGAAAATACTGGAGAAAATGATGTAATACAGCAAGATCGGGGAAACTACGGGCCACCTTTAACAGGTTTTCCTTTAGGAATTCGGGATCAATATCCCGGTTGTTGGTATAAGAATAAATCGACTTGATAAGTTTATCAAGTATAGCAGCAGATCCTGAATAGTTATCTGCAATAAGCTCTTTTATTCTCACTTCAAATGACATAGTATCAATTGTTTAAAGGTCTGAAGTTCATACTGATATACCTTAATGAACTAACATATTGGGAAGTTGTTTATCTTTGCGAAGATAAAAGAAACCTTTCCATCACAAAAATAAATCACTTATGTCAGAACGTATTTTTGATAAAATAAAACCAGGTGTCGTAACAGGCGATGATGTTCAGGAAGTATTCAGAATTGCCCGTGCAAATGGTTTTGCTATTCCCGCAGTCAATGTTGTGGGTACCGATTCTGTTAATGCCGTAATGCAGGCAGCTAAAGAGGTCAATTCTCCTGTAATTATTCAGTTTTCAAACGGCGGCGCTCACTTCTATGCCGGTAAATTTCTAAGCAATGAAGGTGAGAAAGCTGCAGTTGCAGGTGCTGTTTCAGGAGCCCGTCACATTCACCTTTTGGCTGAAATGTATGGCGTTCCCGTTATTCTGCATACCGACCATGCAGCTCGTAAATTACTTCCGTGGATAGATGCCCTGCTCGACGAGGGTGAGAAGTTCTATGCTGCAACCGGCAAACCTCTTTTCAGCTCGCATATGCTCGATCTTTCTGAGGAAACTCTGGAGGAAAATATAAAAATCTCCAAAAAGTACTTAACAAGAATGAGTAAGATTGGTATGACCCTTGAAATTGAACTGGGTGTTACCGGAGGTGAAGAGGATGGCGTTGATAATACAGGTGTTGAATCTTCACGCTTGTATACTCAGCCTGAGGATGTTGCATATGCCTATTCACAACTCACTGAGGTAAGTAACCGTTTTACAGTTGCCGCTTCTTTTGGTAATGTACATGGAGTTTACAAACCCGGTAATGTGAAACTGCAACCTATCATCCTGAAAAATTCACAGGATTACATCGAAAAACAACTTAATACCGCACCTAAACCTGTGAACTTTGTGTTCCATGGAGGTTCCGGCTCAAGCCGCCAAGAAATAAGAGAAGCCATTTCTTACGGTGTTGTTAAAATGAACATCGACACCGATACTCAGTGGGCAACCTGGGAAGGTGTTATGGGTTTCTACAAGAAAAATGAAGGATATCTGCAAAGCCAGATTGGTAACCCCGAAGGTGAAGATAAACCTAACAAAAAGTATTACGACCCAAGAAAGTGGTTGTCTGAAGGACAAAAGTCACTTATAGGCCGACTGAAAATTGCTTTTGAAGATTTGAACTGCCTCGACAGAAACTAAAGAAGTTGTTGGTTTAATATATTGGAGAAGAGGCGCACCTAACCGCGTCTCTTCTTTTTTTATCTTTGCACCTTAATTTTTTCGCTATGAATTCTCCAATCAAAAAGCCTGCACGATATACTATTACTTCTGCCCTGCCTTATGCTAACGGTCCGATTCATATTGGTCATCTTGCCGGGGTTTACGTTCCTGCCGATATTTATGCGCGTTATCTTCGTTCCAAAGGTGAATCAGTGCTGTTTATTGGTGGCTCTGATGAGCATGGCGTGCCAATAACCATCAAAGCAAGAAAAGAAGGTATTACACCTCAACAAGTGGTTGATAAATATCATGAAATTATAAAAGAGTCTTTCAAAGAATTTGGTATTTCCTTCGACATTTACTCGAGGACCTCCAACAAGATTCATCATGAAACCGC
The DNA here is from genome assembly GCA_002426195.1 of Bacteroidales bacterium UBA5507. Lineage (GTDB taxonomy): Bacteria > Bacteroidota > Bacteroidia > Bacteroidales > Lentimicrobiaceae > Lentimicrobium. The sequence goes on from DIOT01000054.1 coordinate 4,266, forward strand.
TTCTGAATTCTTCAGGACTTTGCTAGATAAAGGTGAATTTACAGAAAAATATTCGAATCAATATTACGACGAGGAACACCATACTTTCCTTGCCGACAGATATATAACCGGAACATGTCCCCATTGCAGTTTTGAAAAAGCCTATGGTGATCAATGCGAAAATTGCGGCACTTCTTTGAATGCTACCGACCTTATAAATCCCAAATCAGCACTGAGTGGTAGTGTACCCGTATTGCGTGAAACCAAACATTGGTTCCTTCCTCTTGATAAATATGAAGGATGGCTGCGTGAATGGATTCTCGAAAGCCACAAAGACGATTGGAAGTCGAATGTCTATGGTCAGTGTAAATCATGGCTTGATACAGGCCTTCAACCAAGAGCTGTAACCCGCGACCTTGACTGGGGCGTAAAAGTGCCAATAGAAGGAGCCGAAGGTAAGGTACTATATGTTTGGTTTGATGCTCCTATCGGTTACATTTCAGCAACACGCGAATGGGCAGAACAAACCGGTCATACGTGGGAACAGTGGTGGAAGGACAAAGATTCAAAGCTTGTCCATTTTATAGGTAAAGACAACATTGTATTCCATTGCATTGTATTCCCGGGCATGCTTCATGCTGAAGGATCTTATATATTGCCTGATAACGTACCGGCAAACGAATTCCTGAATCTCGAAAATGATAAAATTTCAACTTCCCGCAACTGGGCAGTTTGGCTTCATGAATATCTAAAGGATTTCCCGGGAAAACAGGATGTGCTGCGCTATGTGCTCACAGCCAATGCCCCTGAAACCAAGGATAATGATTTCACATGGCGTGATTTCCAGACCAGGAATAATAGTGAGTTGCTAAGTATCTTCGGAAATTTCGTAAACCGTACTCTTGTTTTAACACATAAATACTTCGAAGGTAGGGTTCCTGAAGTTTCAGAATTAAATGAAATTGATAGTCAGGTAATTGCCGAATTGAAGAATTATCCGGGAAGAATAAGTCAAAGTATTGAAAATTATCGCTTCAGAGAAGCCCTTAACGAGTTTATGAACCTTGCCAGACTAGGTAATAAATATCTTACTGAAACTGAGCCATGGAAAGTATTTAAGACCGATCCTGAAAGGGTAAAAACGAATCTGAACATCGCATTGCAGATTTGCGCCAACCTGGCTATTCTGGGCGAACCTTTCGTCCCGTTTACCAGTACTAAGCTTTTTGAAATGCTCGGGATGGATCCTTTAAGATGGGATAAAGCAGGTTCCGACAGTCTCCTCTCTGCAGGTCACATATTGAATCAGCCAACTCTTCTGTTTGAAAAAATTGAAGATGAAGAAATACAAAAACAAGTTCAAAGATTGCTTGATACTAAAAAGGCAAACGAGAAAGAACAGGTAGTTGCTACACCTTCTAAACCTGTTATTGAATTTGAAGATTTTACAAAGGTTGATTTACGTGTAGGTACTATTATAGCTGCTGAGAAAGTAGCAAAAACCAAAAAACTACTAAAGCTAACAATAGATACCGGGATTGATAAACGTACGGTTGTTTCAGGAATTGCCGAAAACTATGAGCCTGAAAACATTATTGGACAGCAGGTCACAATATTGGTTAATCTCGCACCCCGCAATTTGAAAGGAATTGAATCGCAGGGAATGATATTAATGGCTGAAAATCACGATGGAGAGTTGTGCTTTGTAACTCCATCTAAAACTTTTTTAAATGGCTCTGAGATCAGATAATGTCTGATTATCAATTATTAGCCTAATTTTACCACATGATAATAGTTGAAAATACAATAGTTTCCGACGAGTTTAAAAGTGCCTGTTTTGTATGTGACCTTTCAAAGTGCAAGGGGGCTTGTTGCGTAGAGGGTGATGCCGGTGCTCCTCTCGAGGAAGAAGAAATATCCATACTTGAAGACGACATAGATTACATAAAACCTTTTATGCGCCCTGAAGGCGTAGAGGTAGTAGAAAAGAACGGCGTATTCGATTTTGATATGACCGGGCAATATGTCACTCCCTTGGTTAATGATAATGAATGCGCTTATGTCACTTTCAATGAGGAAGGTATTGCACTATGTGCAATAGAACATGCATGGAAAGCCGGTAAAACAGAATTCAGGAAACCTGTATCATGCCACCTTTATCCGGTCCGCCTTAGCAGATATAAAGACTTTGAAGCAGTTAACTATCACAAATGGCATATCTGCCAACCTGCAGTTGAGAATGGCAGGAAGCTCAAAGTACATGCATATAAGTTTCTGAAAGAAGCTCTGATAAGAAAATATGGAGAGAGGTATTACGAGCTTCTTGAAAAACAAATAAACGACAGGAAATAGTATTTGACTTTCCTGTCGTTTATATCAATTCACAGTTAAAATCCTTAAACTGCAGGAACAGGAGGTCTTGCGGCGGCCATTGATTCCAATTCTTTATCAATGTGGAACATTCCGGCCTTGTCATCTCCAACGAGTTTTAATTTGTCAAGGATTGCATTGGCTGTGCTTTCCTCTTCAATTTGTTCCTGAATGAACCACTGAATGAAATTTCCTGTTGTATAATCCTTTTCTTCAAGGGTAATACCGTAAATTTCATTGATAGATTTAGTAACAAATTGTTCGTGTGTCAGAACATCCTGAAAAACATCCTGAAGTTTTGTGTATTCCGACTTTGGCATATCAAGTGACTGCAATTGAGCATATCCGCCACGGTCATTCAGGAACTTAATGAATTTGAGCATATGCATACGCTCTTCGTCAGATTGTTTATACAGGAAGTCGGCGGCTCCCCTGTAACCTTTGGTTTCACACCATGAAGCCATGGCCATGTAGATTCTTGAAGAATGTTCTTCATTCTTAATTTGCCTGTTAATGGCTTCTTCTACTTTTTTTGAGATCATATTACTAACATTTTAGTTGTTAATTCTTATTGAGTGCTTCTGCACCGCTTACAATTTCAAGTATCTCGTTAGTTATAGCTGCTTGTCTTGCTTTATTATAAGTCAGCTTAAGCTCATTAAGTAATTCAGATGCATTATCAGTTGCCTGAGACATAGCAGTCATTCGTGCGCCTTGTTCCGATGCCCATGAATCTAACAATGCTTTATACAATTGAGTTCTTAAAATTCGTGGAACAAGTGAAATTAATATTTCATCACGTGATGGTTCGAATATATAATCCGATACTGCATTGCCCTTAATATCAGTTGAATCGGGTTCTACAGGCAGGAATTGTTCAGTTATAAGTTTTTGTACGACAGCGTTCTTGAACTGATGATAAATGAGTACTATTTTATCATACTTGCCTTGTATAAACATCTCTGTCAACTTGTCGGCAATATCCGCTGCATTTGAAACTGTCAGATCATCGTATACAGAGTCGAAAGAAGCAACCGGCTTCAATTCCGATCTTTCAAAAAACTCAGTTGCTTTACGTCCGATTGTAATAATTGCGGCTTCGGATCCTTTGTTTAACAGGTTAACTTCGTTAACACTGTTCATCGTTTTCTTTATAACGTTGGAATTGAAAGCCCCACACAAACCTCTGTTTGAAGAGAAAGCAACAAATAGGGTTCTGTTTGTTTCTCTCTTGTCTGATAGTCCACCTGGAAGTTCAACATCAGCACCGGCACTCAGTTTCTGTAAAAGCAATTGTTGTTTCTGAGCATATGGGCGCAAAGTTAGAATACCGGTTTGAGCTTTCCTCAATTTGGACGCAGCTACCATCTTCATCGCACTCGTTATCTGTTGAGTGGACTTAACTGAAGCAATACGGTTTCTGACTTCTTTTAAACTTGCCATTTCCTCTGATTCTCCTATTGTTCGTACTTACGAATCTGTTCCTTAGCTATCCTTTCAAGTTCTGCCTCAATTTCAGCGCTGTAATTGCCGGCTCTTAGTGATTCAAGTAATGGCTTATTATTCTCTGAAATATAGTGTAGAAACTCAATTTCAAAATCATGCACTCTCTCAATGGGGACATTCTGCAAAAGCCCTTTTGATCCACAGAAAATAATGGCTACCTGAAGCTCTACAGATAATGGACTATACTGTGGTTGTTTCAGAATTTCAACATTACGTATACCCTTGCCAAGAATTGATTTTGTCACAGAGTCAAGGTCGGAACCAAACTTAGAGAAAGCCTCGAGTTCACGAAATTGTGCCTGGTCAAGTTTTAATGAACCGGCTACCTTTTTCATTGGCTTAATCTGGGCACTTCCTCCTACACGTGATACTGAGATTCCTACATTAATAGCAGGCCGTATACCTGAATTAAAAAGATTCGTCTCAAGGAATATCTGACCGTCAGTAATTGAAATAACATTTGTCGGAATATATGCAGAGACATCACCAGCCTGTGTTTCAATTATAGGAAGAGCAGTTAATGATCCTCCTCCTTTGACCTTATGCTTAATGGATTCTGGAAGATCATTCATTGATCTTGCAATATCATCGTTGGCAATTATCTTGGCAGCTCTTTCAAGTAGTCTTGAATGCAGATAGAAAACATCGCCAGGATAAGCTTCCCGTCCCGGTGGACGACGAAGTAACAATGACACTTCGCGATAGGCTACAGCTTGTTTCGAAAGGTCATCAAAAATGATAAGAGCCGGACGGCCAGTATCTCTAAAGTATTCTCCTATTGCAGCACCTGCAAAAGGAGCATAGAACTGCATTGCTGCTGCGTCACTTGCTGTTGCAACAACCACAACAGTATACTTCATAGCACCTTTTGACTCAAGAGTCTGAACAATATTGGCAACTGTACTACCTTTTTGACCTACTGCAACATAGATACAATAAACAGGTTCGCCTTTATCGTAAAACTCCTTTTGATTTATTATAGTGTCAATAGCTATTGCTGATTTCCCAGTCTGACGGTCACCAATGATAAGTTCTCGTTGTCCCCTGCCAATAGGAATCATAGCGTCAATTGCTTTTATGCCGGTTTGCAGAGGTTCGTTAACAGGTTGCCTGAAAATAACTCCCGGAGCTTTTCTTTCGAGTGGCATTTCAAAGGCTTCACCGGATATAGGTCCCTTTCCATCAATAGGATCTCCGGTTGTATTGATTACCCTGCCAAGCATGCCCTCACTTACTTTAATTGATGCGATACTTCTGGTACGTTTAACCTGATCGCCTTCATTAATACCTTTGCTTTCTCCAAGCATTACAACCCCAACATTGTCTTCTTCGAGGTTCAGTACTATCCCTTTAACACCGGTTGTTCCAAATTCAACCAGTTCTCCTGCCTGCACATTAAACAGACCATAAACTCTGGCAATACCATCACCAACCTGCAGAATTGTTCCTATTTCCTCCAGTTCTGCTTCCGTCTTATATCCTGCCAGTTGTTGACGTAAAATAGCTGATACTTCAGCTGGCTTTATACCTGCCATAATAATTTATATTTAAAATCCCTTTTCGTATGTACTGTCACTAAATTCCAGTTGCAGGACTTGCAACTTTTTGTAAATACTATTGTCAAACATTTTATCATCAACCGTAACGAGTATTCCACCGACTACTTTTTCATCAACCTTTTCATTCAGCACAATTTCTTTCGCCCCGGTTTCTTTCTTTAAAATTTCCAACAGCTTATTCTTCAAACTATCATCCAGTGGAAAAGCTGTAGTTACTGAAACTACGCGTATGTTCTCAGCTTTTCTGTATATTTCAATAAAAGCCTCAAGAATTCCTGCAAGGTGTTCTTCTCTGCGTTTTTTAACAAGAATTTCAATAAACTTCCAGGTCACTATTCCTACTCTATCCTTAAATAAGGCTTCAAGTATTTTCAATTTTTTATCACCTAGTACAATCGGACTTTTGAGCAATAACCTTAACTCACGGCTTTCCCTTAAGATAGTGCATCCCATTTCAACATCATGGTATGTTTGCTCAAGCTGGTTCTGCTCTACAGCCAGTTCGTAAAGTGCAGTTGCATATCGGTTATTGACCCTGTAATTATTCATGCTTAATTGAGTTTAATCTCATCAATGGATTTTTCAATTAGCTCTCTGCTCTTTGCAGGGTCTGAAAGTTCTTTTTGAATCAATTTCTGAGCTATTTCAATTGAAAGATCAGCAACTGCATTCTTTAGATCGGCTATTGCAGCCATCTTTTCATGTTCAATTCTCTCTTTGGCTGATTCAATTATCCGCTCTGATTCCTCCGCAGCTTTAACCCTTGCATCTTCAATCATTTTTTCCCTCACTTTCTTTGCATCTCTCATCAAAGCATCTCGCTCTTCTTTTGCCTCTTTCAGCAACTGCTCATTGCTGAACTTTAATGTTTCCATCTCTCTTCTTGCGGCTTCAGCCTCATGCAGTGAGTTCTCAATTGCACTCTCTCTTTCATGCAAAGCACGCATTATAGGTGGCCATACAAACTTCCCCAAAATGAACAGTAGCAGTCCGAAGGCAACTGTCATCCAGAATATTAGTCCGATTCCCGGGTTTACTAATTCCATTTTTACTGTAGTTAATTTTATGACAATGAAAAATTATA
>DIOT01000026.1 GCA_002426195.1 Bacteroidales bacterium UBA5507
TGCAAATTATCGCCTGATTTACAAATCACACATTTATTATTATCCCTATCAAGAATTTCTTTTCTTTTGGATTTCCACCTGGGATCAAAAAGTGAAGCTCCATAACCGCCATGGTTCAATGTTGCCTCATCATGGGTCACATTGTTAAAATCAGTATTCATGATTAATTACTTTTAAATAATCTCACTAACTAGTTGAACTGGTGAAATTTCTACTATGGTAATCTCTTCTGATCGTGAAGATAAGGAGTTTTTGAAGAAATACATATAACGTTTGATAAACGGATCCATACGAATATTCAAAAGATACGGACGAATATTCAACGGATAACTTTTTTAATCTAAAATATGCTATATTGTAAATCCGGAATCCAAGAAATGATAATCCAGTTTCTTATAAAGAACTCCCATAGCGGCATAGTCCAACCTGGTTTTATTTATTGTTTACTTTACACCTTGAATTTCCTTCACTTACATTTTTTTAAGTTATAACTTTCTTTATACATTTGTGTAAACGAGGAATAAAACCAATTAGGTTGTATGTAAGTGTAGAACCTGACTGTATACAAATTAGTCAAAATAAACTTCATTTCACATCGCATCTTATCATTTACAATACCTCTAATCCCACACTGTCCTGCAATTGTCGGATTACCTCCGATCTTTGGAGTAAGAGTCTCATACCCTATTCTCCACTCTCTTTGATAGTAGTTTATATTGTTATGATTATACTTGTATTCTTGTGAAAAGCTAAATAATTCAGATAAAGAAAATAATTGCTCTTCCGTAAATTGGTATCTATCTACTTGTTGCCTCCATTCTCTATCTACATTTTCACTAAGTAGTCTATTAATTAACGAGTTTACCTCACTAATTCTACTATTATGAGTAGACGTCAGATACAAAACAGGATTTGCTCCATATTCAACAAATTTATTCTTATTAAATCCTACTCCAAATTTGCCAAATAAAGAACAATGCTTTTCACTATATCTCAAAGGAATATCAGTAAAACAGACCATCATTGTTTCCTTGTTTCGAATTGTACTACCAAAATTTGGAGCATTAGTCAGCCATAATGTTTTATAAAAATTTAGGATGAAGACACTTGATTATATTAATGATACTTTAGTTCATTGGACTGGTCGAGCAAAAAGTGATGATTCTGCTTTTGAAATATTAAAATCATTAGTAACAGAACAACTACCATACAGTTCCCTGAACGATTTTGCTGATGTGATCTCCTCATTTGCAAGAGTCAACCTGTCGCTGTTGATATCATCTAGCTTATAGAAGTTTACAACACAGCTATCCTTAACATTGATAGTATGGTGTAATGGATATGCTGAATTTTTTAGAAAATTGCCTTAAATATGCTATTACTGCTGAACCTGACATTTCAGTGGTCAATATAAAAAGATTACTGAATAATATTAGAAAAAATGTAATACCAAATACAGATTACCAACCTATAGCGAAAGATATAGCCAGACAACCACAAGAGAGAATTGATGATTTACTTCTGACTCTGTTTGGTACTTATTGGATGCCATCAAGACTTCAATCAATATTGCCTTTGGGAATGAATCAATTGAAGAAAGGGACAGTATTTTAGGGATTAGTAAAGAAGAAATGTCAAATAATACTTTACTGCTTTTAAAGAAGCTGATCCTTATCAATTACATGGATGTAAATGAGCATTTTGATTCAATCCGGTCATTCAGATGTATATATGACTTTTCCACTTTAGTCGAAAAATCAAAGCAAGGGTTAAGTTCATTTCTTGGAATACCAATAGATTCCACTATTAAACTTAAACCGGTTTATTTCTTCTTCATCCTTGCTGATGGTGCAGCTAAAGAAGATGCTATATATATTGACTTCAATTTGTTTTTTAAACAAAGTGAAGCGTAAAGAATAAACTTTCTGGCTCATGAGTATTTTCATGATTTTCGGGAAAAATTTGAAGATCATGATTTCAATTACAAATGCGATTTGAATTATATGCTTGATATGATTCAGAATGAAGGAATCGCTGACATGATTGATAAATCAGACGGTTATGAACAGTATTTTACCGGAATAGGAGAAACTTCTGAAATGGTTGAAATATGGGTTCAACTGTACAATCAGGCACAAACAGATCTTGAAAGGCTTCAGGCTGCAGTCGTAAGATATTCTATAGACGAGATATCTGAAAATGAAATGGTTGATGAAATTCTTGAAATTTGTAAATTTAATGGACACGCAATTGGATTTTTTATGGCGAATCAGATTGTGAAAGCTGGTTATGAGAAGGAAAATCTGCTGAACTTCCACAATCCTTACACTTTTTACTATCTTTATAATCAAGCAGCAAAAGACCTTAACCTGTTTCAGTTAAGTGACGAATTCATGAAGTATTTTAGCGACATTTCAAAACCAGTACAATAGCATACTCAACTAATATGTCAAGCAACAATCATCTGATTAAGACACGATTGATTGATGCCGGTATTGATTGCGCCATACAGAACTCTTTTAATAGGGATACGGGATCCTAAGTTAAAAGAAAGTGAAGAGTGAAATTGTAATTATTGATTCATAATGAAGAGAAAAGGTTCCTGCGTGGCAGGAATATAAATCAAAATTTAGTTTAAAATTTCACTTAATGAATATTCGTCCGTATCTGATGAATATTCGTATGGATTCATTTATCAAACGTTATACGTTGATCTGATTTACCTCCTTAAATTCCTTGTCTGAAAATTAAAATTTATAGCCATGCCACTATTCGACAATTTTATGAAGAAGGAACTCGAAGAGATCTCCAGATTATCAGCTCTATTAAAAAAGTATGAGCCAATTCTTGACATTGAGAAAGAAAAAGAAAGTAAGATTTTGGAACTGAATGACCTTAAAATTTCTCTAAAAATCAAAGAAGGAGAAATTAAAAAGGAACTCCACGAGTTAAATCAAAATTATCAGAATGCACTCGATATTTATTCTAAGTTAAAGCATGAAGTAAGTCTTTTTGAGTCTAAATTGGATCTCATTGAATTTGGTGTCTATGAACCTGAGTATAATTTTGAGCGATCCGATGACTACAGAAAGGAGCAAGAACGGATTTGCAATCTTCAAACGGAAATGATTTCAAACGACAGTGCTGCTTTTTGCAATACAAATTGGTCTGTTGAAGGTAGTGAAGCCAAAGGCAGGGCAGTAGTTAAGAGATATAAGAAATTAATGCTGAGAGCTTTCAATGGTGAATGCGATTCCCTTATTTCTAAAGTAAAATGGAATAATGTTAACCAAATGAAAGAGAGGATGTATAAACTATTTGAATCAGTGAATAAGCTTGGCGAAGGATTTTCAGTATATATAGATTCTGCATACTTTAAACTTAGGCAACAGGAATTGATCCTCGAGTATGAGTATCAGGTAAAACGAAAGCAAGAAAAAGAAGAGATGAAACGCATACAGGACGAATTGAGAGAAGAGGAAAAGGTAAAAAGAGAGATAGAAATCGCCACCCGACAAGCAGAAAAAGAAGAAGCGCAATATGAAAAAGAACTATCTAAAGCGAAGTCTATCGTGGAAAATGCGCAGGGCGAAGAGCATGAGAAATTGCTGAATCAGATTAAGGAATTAGAACTGAAATTATCAGAAGCGCAGGACAAAAAAGACAGAGCACTCTCAATGGCTCAACAGACTAAGCGAGGTCATGTTTACATAATTTCAAACATCGGTTCCTTTGGCGAAAATGTTTATAAAATTGGTTTGACACGACGGCTTGACCCTGAAGACAGGGTTCGTGAGTTAGGTGATGCATCAGTGCCATTTGGATTTGATATTCATGCAATGATTTTCTCTGAGGATGCACCGGCACTTGAAACTCAATTACATCAGGCTTTTGACAATAAAAAAGTGAACATGGTTAATGGCAGAAAAGAATTCTTTAACGTAACCCTTGATGAGATTGAAGAAGTGGTTAAAAAGAATACACCTTCGGCTGAATTTATTACGTTCCCTGAAGCTATGGAGTTTAAAGAAACCCAGGCTATTCAATATAGGCTTCAGAATCCTCCAAATCCTGATAAAGAAGCAAAGGAAGTTCCTGATGAATTTCCACTTTCACTAACAGTTTAATCTTTTCCTCAAGATATTGATTTTTGATGCTGAACGCCGAACGCCGAACGCGCCGAATGCGGAACAAAGAACCAAAAACAAAGAAAAACGAACAACTCTGGTGCGTGGAATGTTGAGAGTATTGAACTAAGATAAACCAATTTGAAAAGACTACTCATACTTTTCTTCCTGATTAGTCCGGTGCTTTTATCCGGACAGGGATTGTCTGTTCCTGTGAATGTTTCAGTGTTTAATGAATCGACTGCAGTGCCTTTTACTAAGCTTTTCACAATGCCAGTTCATCCCGGATTGCAAATAGGTTCTGAATATAATTATAAGGTTAAAGAGCATTCAAGAGTTTTCCAGACTGCCAATATTTCTTATTTTTTCCATAATCATCTTGCTCAGGGTGTTGGCATAAATACTGAACTGGGTTATGAGTATTCGCTGAACTCAGGGCTTGCTTTTGCCGGTCTCATCGGCGTGGGATATATGCATACATTCTCTACAGCTGAAGAGTTTACGTTTTCAAACGGAGAGTATGTGAAAAAATCCGACAACGGCAATTCCAGGTTTTATCCTTCGATTTCTCTCGAAGTTGGCTATTATCTGAATAAATCTGAAAGTAACAGTCCCAAATTATTTCTGCGATACCAGTCGTGGCTGGAATATCCTTATTCGCCCGATTTTATTCCGGTTATGACTCATATTAATTTTCATCTCGGAGTTAGGTTTTTCATCAATTTAAAAAGCAGGTAAGCATGATGAGAACATTATTCATAGTGCTGGCTTTTTCCATGCTATTCTCCTGTAAGAAAGGTGAGGACATTGATCCGTCATACTATGATTGTAATCTTAGTTTTCAGGATAGCAGTATGGATAATCCGGACAACGGCAAATACCGGTCATTAATCGATGAAATGGCTTCAAATGGCGTTGTGGGAATTATCATGTCAGCTTATCACACGAATACGGGGATGTGGATTGGTGCCGCCGGAAGGGCTGATTTGCATAATCGGGTGGGTATGAAGGTTTGTAATATCACCCGTATGGGATCGACTGTTAAAATGGTTACAGCTGCCACTGTGATGCTATTGGCGGAAGAGGGGAAATTGAATCTTGATGATAAGAT
>DIOT01000045.1:0-7397 GCA_002426195.1 Bacteroidales bacterium UBA5507
ATGCGAAGTTACTGATTACAACTGGATATAACGGTTTGATTTGTGCCAGAGATTTCGGTCTATCAAACCGAAATACACACCTGTGTCTTGAGTCCTTCCAAGACTCCACTTTCTTCAATAATTTTCTTGAATTCTCTTTTCATAAAAGAACTGTGGTTGTAAAGTTATATAAAAAATTTAGGAGGGTTTGCAAACCCTCGTAAACTCCTATTTACACAGTTTTTCGGATACTACAGAATAAAGCATAGTCTTCACGTGTAATCTAACCAAAGAATAACTTCATAATTGAACACGATAAATATTATCATTTTCAGTTTTAATATTTTCCATTTATTATCTACATCAAATTCTCGTTATTTTTCAATATTCTGGGTTTTGTATAAGCATATTATTTCGTAAAATTTCATCATGATAGATTGGTTTGAAATACATTTTATTATGCCACTTTCTTTTTTGAAATTTAACGTGAGAAATAATAGGTTTCGCAGAAGTAGTTTTATCATCTAATAGAGGATATAACACATTTGCAGCATAACAATCTCCATAAGCTTCTTCTCCAATCATCCATCTTCTTACGTCGTAGTATCGTTGATCCTCATACATCATTTCTATACGTTTCTCGTTCCTCATTCTATTTCTCAGATCATCTCCAGTATCAGTCACATCAGGCATTCCTGCCCTATTCCTTATCATATTCAAATATTTACGTGCCTCCAATTCTTCTCCTAACTCAATACAAGCTTCTGCGTAATTAAATAATACTTCTGCGTACCTAAAGTAACGCCAAGGAATATCCTGAGCAAAGAACCAGCCATCAATGGTTGGATCCATCATTTTTCGAATATAATATCCTGTAAAACCGGCCTCGGATGGTCGCACAGAACTTTGACGTGTATCTAGTCCATGTTCAATTATAATACTGTTCGTTGATGCATTCCATTTTTCATAACGGCCTACCTGGAGAGTTGAAGTTGGATCTTTTTCTAACAATGATGCATCTCTTCCCATTTTCCTAACTGATGACCCATTATAGATAATAAAAGCATAAAAACGAGGATCTCTATTTGAATAAGGATTAGATGAATGTTCAGGATTATTCCAATCGAATGGTAGTCCTGTATTCATTTCAAATGCATCAACTAAATTACCCAGTGGCACATTATTTCCCCTACCTCCAAATCCATTAGGGTAGTATAACTGTAAAGGACATGTATTTACACCACTCCACCAATCAGATCTAAAATAACGGATGAAAATATCTTCTTCATTTCCATACGTAAGGAATAGATCCTGACAATTTTTTGATGCTTCCTCAAACGATGTGGGATTTTTTTTGAACAAATCATATAATCCCAGATTAATAATATCCTCCGCTGCTTTCTTTGCTTTTTTCCATCTTTCTATTTGACTCCCCTCTGTATATCCTAATAATTCAGGATTTTTATAATTTGGAAAAACTCTCTCAATATTATGATATAAATCACTCGCAGCATATGTTAGAACTCTTGACTTCAATGCCATTGCTGCACCTTTGGTAGCCCTTCCGCGGTCTGACCCTATGTATTCTTGAGGAAGTAAGACCGCTGCGTCATCACAATCTTTGACTATAAAATCAACACAATCAGAAAAAGTACTTCTAGGAAGCAGAAAATTATCCGTGAGTTTATAAGCTTTGGTTATAATAGGTATTCCTCCATATAATTTTAAGAGTTGATGATAATACATAGCTCTTAAAAAGTGAACCTCTCCTCGAAAGCGATCTTTCAATTCCTCTTCAATTGGGGAACGCTCTAAATTTTCCAAAGCTATGTTACAGTATCTGACCGCTTGATAAATCTTTGGCCATTGGTGCCAATATCCTCCTGAAGTAGGTGAATCACTTCCACTATTTACATTTAATATACCTGTATTTGCCCTTGCATCAGCTTCATCCACATAAACCGAAGTAGGAAACTTTTCAAAACCATGTTCTATTTCAATATAAATTTGAGATAAAAAAGATTCAATTAAGCTAGGATCTTCACTTTCCCAAACATCAACATCAGAATATTCTGTCAAGGGTTTAGTTTCAAGAAAATCACTACAACAACTCATTGTAATTAATCCAAATAGAGATATAATTATTAATAAACAATTACTTTTTTTCATCACTAAAATAATTAAAGAGTTAATTTTATACCAATATTATACACTTTATTAACTGGCCAATTAGAAATGCTTGTTCTTTCAGGATCAAAACCATCTGGCAAATAAGAGAAAGTCAACAAGTTCATGCCTGAGATATAAAGATTCAGTTCACTTAAGCCTAACCTTTTTGTTACATTATCTGGAATGAGCCACCCAATTTCCAAACTTTTTAATCTTAAATAATCTCCTCTTTTCAAAAAATGGGTATTTGCTAATTCAGACCAATACACCCTTCCTCCACGAGCCAAAATAGCTGCACGAGGGTTATTTGCTCCCAAATTATCCTTAGTCCACCTATCCTCGGTAATAAATTGATAATAATTTGATTCTGGTGAACCCGTGGGTAAAGACAAATAATAATCATTCCCAGCTGCTCCTTGTAAAAAAATTGAAGTATAAAAATTACAGTATTTCATGTCAATATTCATACCTCCAAAATATTTTGGAATGGAGTTATTATTACTCCTCACCTGATCTAATCCGTCGATTTTTTGATCATCGTTTACATCTTTAAAAACAATATCGCCGGGTTTAGATGATGGTAAATGTGGATATGAATCCAAATGAGCTTGATCTTTAAATATCCCAATAGCTTGATAATATAATCCTGCTCCTATCGGACGACCAGTAGATTTTCTATAATCTTCGATATTTGGCGTCTCATCCCAAAATACAATTTTATTTGATGCATAGGAGATGTTCGGTGAAATCGTATAACTAAAAGCGCCAATCTTATCACTATAGGATAATACCACTTCAAAACCCCGATTACGAACCTGACCAATATTTTCTCTAGGCAAAGTTAATCCAGTTGAGAGTGGCACTGAGGCATTACGATATTCTAAGATATTATCTCTGAAATTATAAAAATACTCAAGTGTTGCCGAGAATTTTCCATCTAACATTTGTAAGTCAATACCGATATTAGATTGATTAGCAACTTCCCATGTTACTTGTTCGAAAGGAATTCTCAACTCTTTTAAGGCTGTATTCTCCTCATTTACATTAAAAATGTATTTATTCTTCCAATCTGTTCTAAATCCATATGTAGCCAAGTATTGGTAGGCTGATATCCTATCATTTCCCGTTTGTCCCCATGAACCTCTTAATTTAAAATGATTGAAAAGTGGTATATTTTCTTTCCAATATTCTTCTTCCGACATTACCCAGCCCAATGAAAATCCTGGAAAGAAACCAAATCGATAATCTCTATGAAAAATATACGATCCATCATATCGAAAAACAAATTCTGCTAAATACTTAGATTTGAAATTATAGTTGAATCTTCCAAAATAATTTAAACGAGCACTTTGGTTTGCTGAACCATTATTATCTTTCTCTAAATCTCCTCCAGCAAAAAGTTGATCAATCGCTTCAGATGGAAAATATTTACGAAATGCACTTAGATTCATTTCATCAGAAGTGAATCGTTCAACACCTAATAATCCTCCGAAGGTATGGTTGTTAAAAATTTCATTGTAATTTAACAATGCATTCATTGTTATTGAGCCATTATCTTCCATACTTTGACTTAATTCAGGTTGACTGACACCATGTTTTGTCTTAATCAATTCCGGTTCATTATTTTCATTATAGCCTTTCCAATAGTATAAATAGTATGGTATAGACCACTTTTTGTTGTTATTGAATGTTTTATCAACGGCAATATTACTTTTAAATGATAAACCTTGAATAAATGGTATATTTATATCTAAATTTATCAAACTCTGAAGATTATATGTTTTGAACCTGTCATAACCCATTTCATCAGAAGAAGAGACAACGGGATTCAAATCCGATTCTACTCCTGGGCCCGGTAACCCATTAGGCCAGCGTGCCGGCATATTAGGACGACTTTGAACCACTAACTGGTGAGAATATAGAGGATTGTACATATCTGCCGGTCTGTTAGTGATTGATTGTCTCCCGGATAAGTCAAATCCAATTTTAATATTGTTTGTAATCTTACCGTCAATATTACTTCTAAAATTTATTTGAGAAAAATTATTTCCACTATTTCTATGAATTCCTTCTTGATAATTTGCCCCTAATGAAAGAAAATATTTAACTGCTTCTGAACCACCAGAAACGGAAATATTACCATAAGTTTCAGGACTAGATTTTTTATATACTTCTTCATACCAATTGGTCTCGGGATAAAGCCATGGATCCTTATTGATATTATTTTTATAAATATCAAGGACCTCATCTGAATATGTCGGAGCCATTCCATAGTAACTATTATTTTCATTTACCATAGACATATAGGTATATGCATCAGCCATTTTGGGAAGACTTGTAGGTGAACTGAATCCTTGATTAAATGTCACTGATATTTCGGCTTTTCCTGCATTTCCTCGTCTTGTTGTAACCAAAATTACTCCATTTGCGGCTTGAGCACCATAAATAGCAGCCGAGGCATCCTTCAACACTGTAATAGATTCAATATCATTCGGATCCAACCTTGATATATTTCTATTGGATATACCATCAACAACAATGAGAGGACTATTATTTCCTGTCGTATTCACACCTCTAATTCGTATTGTAGGATCATCTCCTCCAGGAGTGGAACTTGCTTGTACAGTAGTCAAACCTGGAATTTTTCCAGTTAAACGATTTGTTATATTTATAGATGGGATTGTTTGTAGATCTTTTCCTCCTACCGATGATATAGCTCCTGTTACAGTTGCTTTTTTTTGTGTACCATAACCGACAACAACAACCTCATCCAGCAACTCTGTGTCTGGAGATAAGATAACACTAATTGTACTCCTACCATTGACAGCCTCTATCAGTTTTTTCATACCAACATAACTAAATATTAAATTGGCATTTACAGGTACACTTTCTAATACGTAATTCCCATTGATATCTGTTACAGTGCCATGGGCTTCTTCATTTTCAACAACAATAGTTACTCCAATCAATGATTCACCTGTATTATCTCTTACATTTCCTCTAATGGATATATTTTGTGATATTATACACATTGTTGAAAATGGAAAAATGATAAGTAATAATATAATCTTTCTTATTCTCATAATTTTCAATTATTAAAATTTTATAATTTCCAAGGCTTTCTATACTCGTAAGATAAATAATTATTAGCAATCTCGGAATTGGTAAACCTTTCATTTATTGCATCCCATTCTAGTCTTTCTCGTGTCATCATTGCAATCGTACCTAAATGTGCCATTGAGGTTGATCTGTGCCCTATCTCTAATGTTGCCCAAGGTTGCTCACGTGATTTCACGCAATCCAAAAAATTTCGGATAAGACTTGATGCACTGTTTTTATAACTACCATCAATTAATAGCGTGTCATCTTTAGCCAAAGAGTAATCTTCGGGTTCGATCATTGGCTTCCATGTCTGAAATTGTCCCGCACTGGCAGGAGTAATCTTATAATCATTTTCTCCTGTATGGATTGTCCCCTTTGTACCTCTCAACTCGAGAAATCCGTGAGGAATAAATGTGCCGGTACTTGCTTCAAGTATTGTTAAAGTAACAAGTACTTCCGATTTAAATTCGTATGTTACGTGCATAGTATCTGGAATGGTACGATCATCATTCAATACAAATTTACCTCCATGTGCACTGATGGCCGTTGGAGCCTCTTCATCTATAAGCCACCTCAACAGATCGAGATAATGAACACCGTTATTAGAAATCTGGTTTGCATAGTCTTCCCACCAGCGGAACATGTAGGGAGCAATGTTATATTGATACGGCCGGTAAACTCTTGGACCTAACCACATGTCCCAATCAAAATCTCTTGGGGGAGTCTCAGGCTGTAATTTCCCAATGCCGTTAGGATACATGTTGCTTACATGACAAGCCGACGCAAAAGTTACTTTTCCTATTTTTCCTGCCGGGATTTCTTTTGCTAATCTCTGAAAAGTTGGGGCACCACGTCTGTTTAAGCCCACCGTCACGATTTGTCTGCTGCTGTTGCCAACTTCAACCATTCTTCGGCCTTCAGCAATTGTTTTCGATAAAGGTTTTTCAACAAATACATCTTTACCCGCATTTATAGCATCAATTGTTTGCAAAGCGTGCCAATGGTCGGGTGTTGCAATACAAACAGCATCAATACTTTTGTCTCCTAACATTTCCCGATAATCTTTGTACTGCCTTACGTTTGACGGGAAATTTTCACCCATCTTGGGTATTCTCGTCCCCATATCTTTCTTGTAACGATCAAGTACCGCAGAATAATCTCTTGTTACGTAGGGCTCATATACGTCACATAGAGCTGCCACCTCACAGTCAGGTTGTTCCATGAAGAGGTGCAAAAGTTGTGTTCCACGGTTACCTACTCCAATAAATCCTACCCGAACCTTATCATTAGCTCCGATTACCCTTTTTTTTGTGTCAGCCAATGGTGCTGCAACTGTAGTTTTATTTACCCCGGCGACAGATATTCCGGCAACGACCATCGATGATTTTTTGAGAAAATCTCTGCGTGTTGTTTTGTTTTTCATAAATATTTCTGTTTAAATTATATTTCCTATTGTTTCTTTCTGAACATTCCTTCATAATGAGGTATTGAATCAAAAATTCCACCTCCATTATTGAAGTATTCTTCATTAGTGTGGTAAAATCCATCTTTTACATCAACCCAAGGAGCTTTGCACTGAGGAAGGTTTTTTTTCATTTGGTGCCAATTTACATAATTCTGATGTCCGTTGCTTTCTAACAAACCGAGATTATCCAAGCCGGGGAACGACTTTAACCGGGCTGCAACATTTTTGTTCCACTCTACCAAAACAGGATTAACAGTCTGGTCAGCACAAAAGCAAGGGACTTTTCTTTCAGCAGCAACTTTTGCAATCTTCATACTCAATGTTTTAGCAATAGGTTTCAAAGCCACTGCCCTATATTCCATTTGAATACGCTTAATAGTATCCTTGTCAGTATGGGCACTCTCATCAGCAGCTAATTGAACCTAGACTGTTTAAATAAATTCTCTGCGAGACACCATAAATATTTGTTAATTTTTACAAATTTATTTTGTACTATTACAAAGTAATGCATATTAGGCAAAAATTTTGCTTAAGATTACGCAAAACAACCTTCAAAAAACGTATAATTTTAGTCCAACACTTTCTTATGTTTAACTTTGAATATCACTATTGTCCGATAAAAATAAAGAAAGCAATACCCAGTTCTTGTGCAAGCCCTGAAACATTCTTGCGTTCTAAACTG
>DIOT01000045.1:7561-7953 GCA_002426195.1 Bacteroidales bacterium UBA5507
TGTTTTCTCATATTACACAAAAACAAGCTTTAGGCTTAACCCCGTGTCCCGGCTAAGTAAATAATTCCAAAGCAATTTTATCACAAGTTTTTTAATTTTAACACTATCTTACTGAACTAATTTCACGCAGCTATGAATATTGTTGCAATACGTCACAAGTGATGTTTATTTTAAATTACTTTAAAACTGTAATTTTTCCGATATTATAGGTTTAGTCAGAAGATCGGGCATAAGTCTGTGCCTTATCTTCACAGTAACAATCTAGTAAAATGTGAAAGACACAATGAATATTTCCTTTAAAATCTTCATAATTTATTGAAGCTCATTTTGGAGGTATTCCGTCTTTTATGTGTCGCCTATTTTAAAAAAACCAATCAAAAAAAGCATACAAC
>DIOT01000017.1 GCA_002426195.1 Bacteroidales bacterium UBA5507
AAAGACAGGTTAACGGAATATAGTTGGCAATTATTTAATTACATTTACTACATATTACTAGGATATGGAAACAATAACATCGCTTGAGAGGGTAAGTTTCGAAACCCTGTATGCCACTTTTAAGGAAGCCTTCAGGGATTACGAGATGCAGGTTAACGAGAACGAGCTGCAGGTAATGCTGAGTCGGCGTGGCTTTGATGCTTCGTTATCGTTCGGACTGTTTGAGGATGATAAACTTATGTCGTTTATATTTAACGGCGTAGGGAACTTTAAAGGAAAAAAGACCGCATACGATTCGGGCACTGGGACTTTAAAAGAGTGCCGTGGCAAAGGTTATGCATCAAAAATATTCACTTATTCGCTGCCGTATCTGCGCCGGGCGGGTGTCTCGCAATATTTGCTCGAAGTGCTGCAACACAACACCGGTGCGTATTCCGTGTATAAGAAGCTAGGGTTTGAGGTAAGTCGTGAATTTAGCTACTTCGTGCAGGAGGCATCACAGGTGCGCATCCCCGAAAGGGCTCTGGCATCAGGTTATGAAATACGGGAAATAAGTGCGGGGGAGATTAGCGGGATTGGTGGGTTAGGCGAATTTGGCGGATTCGGTGATCTCGGTGCTTTTGGTGATTTTGCGCCATCGTGGCAGAACAGCAATGAAGCCATTGCCAGGCGTGCTGAGGATTTCAGAGTGTTTGTGGCAATGAATCACTGGAAGCCGGCAGGATACTGCATCTTTGATCCTGTATCGGGCGACGTAACGCAGATTGCTGTCGCAGAGGCCCATCGCCGCAAGGGAATAGCCTCGGCACTACTCAATGAAGCCCTGAAGGCCAACCGGCACACCAACATCAAGATAGTCAACACCGAACCCGGCTGCACCAGCATTACCGATTTCCTTGCATCCTGTGGCATCACCCCAAAAGGCAAGCAATTTGAGATGATAATGAGGTTGTAAGGGGGGGTCCTCTCTGTATTTGGTCGTATTGCATCCAGATAAGCGTATCTATTATCGTTAACGCCTGTTTTTATGGGCTAAAATGTCTCGTCTACGCTAGAACAAAAAACTTGTGATATTAAAATATTAACGTCATAGTTTGGCGTACCCCTTATACTACCTTTATATAACAGTCAGAAAATTCCAAAACAACTAAAAATTGTTGATAACTTTTTGCATTTTTCAATATCATAAATTTATCAATATTAGAACAAACATATAAATTTATGTCGTTAAAAATATAAACTCTTCATTATGAGAATACACTTTAGAATTCGGTCATCGAATGAAATTGTACCTTTCAATCATCAACAATTGTTAACCGGGACCATACATAAATGGCTTGGTATTAATAAGGAACACGGCAAGGTTTCATTGTATTCCTTTTCAAACCTTGAAAATGGACGGCGAAAAAAAGAAGGGCTTCTTTTTGAAAACAACACTCAATTCTTTTTCAGTTCTTATGATGATGACTTAATTAAAAAAATTATTAAAGGTGCACGAGAAGATCCTTCAATGTTTCATGGTCTCAGTGTTAGTGAAATAATCATACAGGAGGACCCTGACTTAAATGACAAAGAGGAATTTTACATTGCAAGTCCGATTCTTATAAAATTGCCAGACGGTCTGAAAACTGAGCATATTCTTTATAATGATCCAAGAGCTGGTGAGTTTTTAGAGAGTAGGATGCGAACTAAGATGAGAGAAGCGGGATTAGTAGATGATTCCTTAAAAATTCGATTTGTAACAAACTATCCAAAAGCAAAATGTAAGCTTATAACTTATGGTAAAGTTCAAAATAAAGTTAGCTTATGTCCGGTAATTATAAGTGGTAAGCACGAGACTAAGAGGTTTATTTGGAATGTTGGTTTGGGTAATTCAACAGGTGTTGGTTTTGGCGCTATCAAATAAAAGATAATTAAATTAATTATAGATGTACTACGTTGTTAAATTCAGTGGACCATTTGGCTTCATAAAGCCTTGGACGGCTGTAAGAGATGGAAAAACATTCAGTCAGCAATTCCTGACCCCCTCAATAATTGAGGGAATAAGACAAAAGTTGGAAGTAGAATCAATACTTAGGCACAAGTTAAAATACTCGGCAATAAGTGTTCAACAAGAACAGACCCAAACTCGGGGATGGGAGAACAAATCGGAACAAAAGCTTATGGTTCGTAATCAGTCAATCCTTGAGCGAGGCATCATGATTGATCCTGTGCTTTTCCTGGCATTTTCATGCGAAAGAGATGCCATAAAAGGCACACAACAGCATATTTGTCTTTGTCGTAATGAAGATATATTATTGCCAGATCCGGAAATCTTGAAGATGGAAGAGCCCATGTTTAATCAGATTGCAGGTTTTGAATTAAGGTTTGGCGAATCAGACGACTCCTTCCTCGTTGGTTTTAATAGGTTTGAAAATGCAAAACCTATGTATGGTTGGCTTGAAATTAGTGGGAAACCCGTTTCTGGAATGTGATGGATAGCATGAATACCATACTTGCTAAAAGCACAAGAAGTGATAGTGTTACACTTGCATGTCATTTGAAGGAAGTGGCTTTTCTAGCTGAGAAAGTAGCTGAAAACCTAGGTCTTGATATTGAAATTGCACGCAAAGGAGCAATATTACATGATATTGGAAAAGCTAGTCCAATTTTTCAGAAGACATTAAAAAGCGATTTTCTAAGACCTCCCGGATTCCTTTTCAGGCATGAACTTGCTTCTTTATTTTTCATTTCTCTGTTATCAGAAACTGAAAAGGGACCTGCAATTGAAATGATTGTTGCGCACCACAAATCTATTTATAAAGATATAGGTGGAAAAGGTATTCTGGATTTAATAGAAAATGATAATGACATTATTGAGAAACATATTGCTGGATTTGAAGACTGGAGTAAGGATGCATTTCAGATATTGGAATACCTGGGAATTAAGACAAATCCTATTTCTGTAGACCAGGCCATCGATAACTTTTACGAAGTGGTTGAATATTGTGAGTCGAGACAATATGGATTTTCTGAATGGAAGGGTGTGCTAATTGCTGCTGATCATCTTGCTTCTGCATTAGATGGAAGGAGTGACCTTAGTGAGCTTAAGCTTTTCAATATCCCAAAGTTAGATTACTATCATTCAAGAAAAAGTGAGCTTTACCCTCTATCATTAATTTCAACTGATGATACAAGAAAACATACGATGGTCACAGCCCCCACTGGAGCTGGAAAAACTGATTATTTAATTCGCAGGTGTAAAGGGCGTATTTTTTACACATTACCTTTTCAGGCATCAATAAATGCTATGTATGATCGGATTAAGCATGATCTGAAAGATACTGATACAGATATTCGCCTTCTACATGCCGCCTCAAGTATAAGGTTAGTAAAAGGAGAAGTGAAGGAAAAGATAATTCAGCGTCATGTGGGTGCTTCAATCAAAATTCTGACACCTCATCAAATGGCATCGATGGTTTTCGGGACAAAAGGATATGAAGCCATGATTGCTGATATCAAAGGATGCGATGTTATCCTTGATGAAATTCATACATATTCAGAGACTACTCAGGCAATTGTACTGAAAATCGTAGAAATCCTCTGTAATCTTAACTGCAGAGTGCATATTGGAACAGCCACCATGCCGACAGTCTTATACGAACGGCTTGTAGGTATACTTGGAGGTAAGCATAGTGTTTATGAAGTAAAGTTACCTGATGAAATACTATCAACATTCAACAGGCATATTGTCCATAAATCTGAATCAATTGATTCCCTGATGAATATAATCGACGAGTCAATTGGACAAAAGAAAAAGATTCTGCTTGTATGTAATCAAGTTAAAAGGGCCCAAACACTCTTCACTGTTGTATCTGTTAGATATCCACATATTAAAAAGATGCTAGTACACAGCCGATTCAAGAGAGAACGACGTAGTCATCTTGAATCCAATTTGCGAAATGATTTCGACATCAAAGATGAAGCTTGTATTGTAGTATCTACTCAAGTAGTTGAAGTAAGCCTTGACATTAGTTTCGATCTTATGATTACAGAATGTGCTCCAATTGACGCATTAATTCAACGCTTTGGTCGAATAAATCGCAGGCGTTCTAAAGAAACAATCGGCGAATATAAACCAGTTTATGTCCTTGCACCTCCTGAAGAGAAAAATGATGCACTACCATACGACTTTGGTGTATTGCAAAGGACGTACGCTATTCTTCCAAATGGTAAAGTCATTGAAGAACGCGACATTCAATCAATAATTGATTCCGTTTATCCATCAGAAGAATTTATTAGCATCGACATGAATGCAGTTTTTTGTGAAGGTAAGTGGAAGATTAGAGAATTATGGCATAACTCAAAATCGGCACTTTTGGAAAACCTGGATATTGATTCTGTTACTTGCATAAAGGAGTCGGACAAGGAAGCATACGATGCAGCTTCTCTTGATATTCAGACCATGTTGGAAATACCAGTTTCATATAGATCAATAGCATATAGAAATCTGGAAAAGTCAACCAACGGTTCAAAACCATACATTATTCCATCAATAGCTTACGATGATATCCTTGGTTTATTGATTGAAAATGCGAAACAAGGAAATTATGATGTGACACGACGATTTTTATAAAATATTAAAACATGATAGCAGCAAACATTGGAAAAATCTTTCTTAACGCATACAACAAGAAATTTGGAAGCAACTATACAGCAAGAGAATTTTTTGTCAGTAAATATGCCGAGATCTTCTTTGATCATAATAAATACTTAATGTCAGCCGGGAATTCTCCACTTGAAAATCCGAAGATCAGTTGGGACAAAATGAGAACTGGACTTATTCCTTATGAATCACAAGAGAAGAAGAGTGAACGTTTGAAGAAGACTATTGACAAAATAGAGGCAGGTCCAGCTGATGCCAGCATTGCCATTGGATTTCCTTCACTTGATCTTACCGCAACAACCTCAGGGCAGGTGACCAATCTTGAATTGCCTGTCAAAACAGAAGATATTTATCTCTCATGGATTGGTAGTGGTCTGGGAATAGGTGTACAAAGTGGTTTATCTCTTCTCTTCAAAGATGAACAGATCTTGTTGGACATATATGACGGTTGGCAAGTTTACAGAGATTTTCTTAATAACATGCCAGAATTACGTGGAAATCAGATTAATACATGGAACGGTCAATGGATATCGCATCGTTATAATAAACGCAGCTTTGACCCAAGTAATCCTACTAACTCATTCCATCCATTTGGTACAATGAAGAATGGTGGCTTGGAGGTTAATTCACAATCCTGGACAAAAGTACTGATAGGTATTGCACGCAATTATACTGGAATTTCCTTGACAGGCTATGTATATAGTCTGGGTCAAACTAATGTGACTGTAGGATTTGTTCCTTTCAATTTGCCACGGATACGTCAACCATTTGAACTCTATGAAAGATTTTTCGGAACAGGAAAACGTGAAGAGGTGGAACAATTATTTGGAACAGCCATCGGTTTTACGAAAGCCTGTCAAATGGGAGCAATAGGGGTAAACGCCCTTGAACCAAAGGGATTTCGAGACTGTCTTGACAAAGGTGTTGTTCCTAAATATACTGATGAAGATTCTGAAAAAGCAATAAACTTTAACACTTATCAAATATGGTTATTATCTATGCTAAACAATGAACAATTATGGGAAAAGGCGCAACAGATTGCATCTGCCCTCAATACTTATTCCTGCAGCGACAAAAATGCCAGGAAGGTAAAAAGTCAGGAAGTTACGAACTTGTTAGCTTCAGTAAACAAAAAGCAATTCATTGAAGCTTTGACTGAAATAGTCATGAGCAGCCAAAATGTAGAAAAACTGGCAGAAGTAGCTGAAATCATTCATACTTTACCCGTTGATAATGTTCCTTACTTCTTAACTCTAATTCGGTTTCATTACGCTGTAATAAATAAAAAATCCTAAAACCCATTTTTATGAACACTTACATTTATTTAAGAGCTTTAAAGCATGCCGAACACACTGTATTTTGTGTTCAAGATGGTCAGAAAACATATTTCGACCCTCAGTTTAATCGTGTGGTTGCTTATTCCAGTGGTCAGCAGGTAAAACGTTCTATTCTCGATGCACTTACAACAAATCTAAACGTATCGATGGCCCCAATCACTTTCAACTATAACGTCACAGCAAAAAAAGAACTGGAGAATAAAGAACCATGGTCACCATGCGATCCCAGTTATGTAGATCAGTTACTTGGAGGTTGGATGCGTGCAGGTGAGGGAATGATAACCGTAAAAAGGCGGAGCCCACTATCAATTTCGGCAATGCGGCCAATTCATCCATTACTTGCAGGAGTTTACAAAGAGAACCTTACATTTGACAGAAGCGATAAACCTGATTATCATCCCGTGAATGTACGTTGGGGTGAAAAATTACTTAGCGAAGAAGAGATTGAAGATTTCCTTACAGCTCATAATCGGACTTTGCCAAGAAGAAACTGGATTCCTGACAATGTTCGTACATCTGGACTTTTTATCTATGATATAGCCATAGACCTTAGAACACTCTTTTGCGTCTCAGTAAATCAGCATGAACCAGAACTCCATAAGGAGAAAATTGAGGATCTGAAAACTAAAGGCTGGATTGAAAGTGAGAATGTTTTTGGCAAGTGTTTGGTGATGCCAAAAGAAGAGCGGGAAAAGGTAATACCTGCATTAGCAAACGCTATTATAAACTGGCGCATTACATCAAATCAGGCAAGAACATTTAGTCTAATGGGAACACTTGCTGTAGCAATAAGTGATAATGCAAATAAACTTGCCGGTGCAATACGGGCAAAACTAGTTGAAGATAGTGATAAACCCAAAGCCAAACCAATCATTGATGAAACAGCTGGTGCTGAAGTCTTTGTTACGCTACCATGTGCGAATTATGTAATCACTAATGTGGAAAGTGCTGATGCATTAGACCAGGCCGAAAAGAGACTCACTGCTTTATTAATGGAGTTCGATTATGAGAACCAATTAAATTGACTAATAAAAAACTCAAGATAATTGATATATGTATGTCACTGGTACTCACATAAATTACTTACACATCTGCCATAGGAAACTATGGCTTTTTGTGAATGGGATTAACATGGAGCATACCAGTGACACGGTCTATGAGGGGAAGCTGATTCATGAAACCAGTTACCCTCAGAGGGCTTCGCGATATCAGGAAATCCAGATAGGAAATATCAAAATTGACTTTTATGATTCTGTCAACAAAGTGGTTCATGAAATCAAGAAATCTGATAAAATTGACCAGGCACATGAGTGGCAACTTAAGTATTATATTCTGATTCTGGAGCGATATGGCATTCAGGGAGTGACTGGTATCCTTGAATATCCTGTTCTACGGAAAACTACTAAAGTAGAATTAACAGAGGAAGACAGAGTTTATTTAATTAACTCTGAAAAGCAAGTGGAGATAATTTCAGAAAATGATGATTGTCCGCCACTACTAAATAGTAAGGTTTGTAAATCATGCAGTTATTACGATTTCTGCTATTCAACAGAGATTAGTATAGATGAAAAAGACTTATTACCTATTTAATCCCGGTGAATTAAGCCGGAAAGATAATACTCTGAAGTTCATCCCAATCATGGAAGATGAATCCGGAATTGAGATTCATGGGCAACCACGATATATTCCAGTTGAGGGTGTAAGTGACTTCTTTGTATTTGGATCGCTGATTGCTAATAGCTCCTTATACAACTTTCTGGGCAAAAATGATATAGCTGTTCATTTCTTTGATTATTATGAAAACTATACTGGCTCGTTTATGCCGAAGGACTATTTAATGGCGGGTAAAGTGATAATTAATCAGGTGGAGCATTTCCGCGACAAGAAGAAGCGAATGGCCATAGCTTGCAGTTTTATCGAAGGAGCTTCCTACAATATTCTTAAGAACCTGCAATATTATAACAGGAGGGGCAAGGATATGGATTTCCCTGTCGATAACATTAAAAAGTACTCACTCGAAATAAGGTCAGCTATATCACCAGCTCAATTAATGGGTGTTGAAGGAAACATCCGACAGACATATTATGATGCATTTAACCTGATAATCAATGATTTTGTCATGGATGGGAGAACAAAACAACCACCACAAGATGAAGTAAATGCATTGATTTCATTCGGGAATATGGTATGTTACTCATTTTGCTTAAGAGCAATACATCATACACAATTGGATCCTACCATAAGTTATCTTCATGAGCCTGGTTACCGTCGTTATTCATTAGCATTGGATATAGCTGAAATATTTAAACCAATAATAGTTGACAGGGTGATATTTAAAGTGCTAAATAAGCGAGAAATTCAAAGTAAACATTT
>DIOT01000025.1 GCA_002426195.1 Bacteroidales bacterium UBA5507
TTCCCGTGAACATATAACCATTCCTCCTTACCCTGAGAATCAGCCTTGACAGCAAACATTCTGGTATATAACCAAAGAGAATCATCGGGATTGGGCCAGTAGCATGTTCCGGTCACTAAGTAGCCTCCGTCACTTAATATTATCAATGAATTAGGAGAAGGATTCATAACCTCGGGATGCTGGTATTTTGAAAGAACTGCTTTACGCCATAGTAATTCTCCTTCGCTATTAAATTTGTGAAGATGCACATTATTAAAAGCGTCAGTATCATTTTGAATGCTCACTGCAACAGTACTACCATCTTCTAAAAGTACCAGATCTTTAAAAAAATTAGGGACATAGGGATTATTTTTCAATATAGTGCACCATTTTTTGTTACGACATGAATCTAAAGCCACTATTCCAGGTCGTTGTGGAGGCAGCATTGCACCTCCAAATATCAATTCTCCTGATTGAGAAATTTTGTACCAAGGAGTTGATGATTCTTCTGATGTCCCATTACCAATAAATAATTCATATTCAACCTCTGCATTATCATTGTATTTGTAGAATACATTATGTTGATTATGGGGTGAATAATTTGCAACATCTATACTCAGCAATAATCCTTTATCATAATCTGGTAAAACTTTCATTGCAGGCTGCGTAAATTTCCAATCAGGCAAATAGATCGTTTTTAGCCACGGTTGAGCATACGAAATATTAGCTAAAAATACCAATGTAAAAAGAATATGTCTCATAAGTTTAATTTTTAACGATGATTCTACTTTCTTTTCTACCAGCTTCACTCCATAATTCAATTACATATGAACCTTTGGAATATTGTCTGAGATCCATTTCCGTTATGTCTTGATTTCTTTTTAATTTCTTAAGTCCTAAAACAACACCGGTCAAATCAGTGATCTTTAGATAACCTTCTGAAACATCATCATCAAATTTATATTCAATTGTGATTATACCTTTTGTAGGATTTGGATATACTTTTAAACTTAATATTTCTTCAGATTTTGCCGGTCGGAATTTCCGATGATTCACTTGTTGTGATTTCAATGAATTAGGAAATATAAATGGTTCAGTGTAGCTTATTTCCTCCCTGTCAATTAAAATATTCCTGAAATAGGCTTCAATTTGCCTATTCGTAAAATTAGGATATGATAATTGATTTGTTGGTATACTGTCAATACAATCATACTGATCTATCAGACTCAATAACCATAAAAATTCCTCACTTTCACTTTCATCTATTCCATAATTTAAAACTTCTACCGCTGTTTGATTTGCAAGGTCAATTTTACCCTGATCAATGTAGCTTAGTATAAGGAGTAACTTAGATTGCACAGTATTTAAGGTGTCCAACAAAAGAACTATTGTATCACTGTTCATTGCCTCTAATGAATACAAATTAACAAGTTGATTAAGAAGTCTGTCTCTATGAGCAGAGTTAGCTGAAATATTGGCCTCGAATAATTCTTTTACTGAAATCGAATCTGAACTTTCCAATATCTCGTTGTACATGTAATCAGGCATTGGGTTAATCCTGTTATCAATTGCGGAAAGCAATACCTCAGATTTTCCGGAGTGTCCGTTGGAAACCATGACATCGCGAATCATTGGATTAGTAAGTACATCTTCTTTAATAATAGCTCGGTGAATTACTGTATCGGAAATAAATGGTGATCCTGACAAAATAACACTTGCAACTTCTTGTCCTTCTTCCGGGTAAGCAGTTGAAATAGTTTGAATAAGTTCGTCTGTATCCCCTATATCAAGAAGCCTTGAGAATATATGATTGAGAGTATCTGTAATCGTGGATTGATTGTTCACATTAAATGCTAACATGCTTCTGCTTATTTCTCCCCCTCCGGTTATATCAGGGCAACTCAGCCCAGGACTATATTCAAAGCGTGATTCATTCAAAAATACATTACTAGTCACCCTAGAGGGGATAATATTAAAATTTAGCGTAGGCTTATGATGCAAATAATCAATCCTCGCCGCTTCATTGTTTATACTCCAATAGTTTGGTTCATTTGGTATATTGCTAAACCGATTACCAGCAGGATCCGAGACCAGACTATCCCTGAGATTTCCCTGATATCGTCTTATTCCTTCATTACTAGTACCTGTTACCGATATGTCTTCCATACAATTGGTAAAATTATTACACCGTATTTCAAGTCCGGTCATGCCATAAATGCTTCTATTAGCACCCTGGGCAAGTATCCCGTAGTCAAGATTGCTAAAGTTATTAAGATATAACTCATTATTTGCAGAACCTGAGTTATTTACTACAATCCCCACTTTAGTAGTTATCTGACCAAAGGTACTGGTTTTGATAAAGTCATTTGACTCTACCGTGTAATTTGTACATCCATCCAAATATATTCCAACTTCAGTTCCTCTCTCGTTTATTGACTCTGCAACACTGGAAAAGAATTGATTATGAATGAGAGTTGAATTTGATAAACCACTGAGGTATACGCCTGTGTTGTTCCATTCGAATATAGCATTTTCCACCCTTACAACCATTGCACTTGCTATTCCTGATACATGTATTCCATAATTTAGATTTTTAAAAACTGATGGAGTGATGTCATTGCATGGAACTGAAATACCGTTACATGCACCCTCAACAACAAATCCGGCATTTACTCCCGTTATTCCTGTAATATTACGAGAATCTATACTTTTAAAGTTGCATCCACTAAAGCGAATTCCTGAAATATTTCTCAACTTTATAAAGCTATCAGGATTTAATGAATCCGGGGCAATTTTAGTGTTAATCTCAAATAATGTTCTTTTGAATGAACTTATACTGTTTTGTGCATAAGGAAACAGTTCAACTGCTACATTGCAATTTCTGAAAACTCCGTCATTTGAAATAATGATAGCCCCTCCTTTACAGGCCTTTCCATTATGAGGTATCGGATCATCTGTTGTAATGCCAACTATGGCATTTTCAATAGTCCCCCCATTAACAAGTGTTACGACACTTTGATTAATTGGATTTTGAGGAGCGTCTGGTTTACTGTATGCTATTATTCCCGGCCACATCTGATTTGTGGACCCTGTCAATCTTCCTCCATCAATTACTAATTTTCCTCCTCGTTCAACTTTCACTCTTGCGACATTGCTAAAATAAACATCTGATTGAACACGTAACGTACTACCGGCACATATTAAAATATAATCTTTGATGTACATTTTATCTGTCCAGACAACTTCAGAACTATCACATATCTCATAGTTATTCGGCACAGGCGTATTCTTAAGTGCGCTATATGCATTTATTCTACCGGTGCCTGTCCTACTTTCATGAGTTACCGGATGCAAATACTCATTTTTATCAGCTACAGAATCAACATTCGATTTTAAGATCTTTATTAGCTCCTCTACAGGCAATAAGGGATTTCTTGACCTTATAAGTGAAGCAAGACCGGATACAATGGGTGTGGCGAACGAAGTACCTCCAAATCCATTCCAAAATGCAAATGAAGGCCTGGGTAAAATTAGAGTATCACCTTCAACTGTTTGTCGTGACATCATTGTTTGCAATCCCATCATATCGTATCCCGGAGCAGCTACATCCACCTCGGGAAAGTAGGAGAATGTAGTATACTTATATTGATTGGTAGCGCTATCCCATACTTTTCTGGTGAGACTGTCATTATTATTAACACCTGTTACTACAATGATTCTTTCATCTATATCAGGAGAATAAGGATATATAGGACTGAATTCAACAAAATCGGCAGGCTGGGCACAATTATTTACATTTTTATATTCAGTTCCATTAAAATAGCATGAGTTGCAAAATCCATTTCCTGCTGCCTGAAATATTAAAGTTCCATTATCAAAAATTTCTGAAATAACAGATCGAGTTATTGTTCTACCATTGTTGGGATTACATCCTGTGCATACTGATAATGAAATTATATCAGCCCCCATCTTGGTTGATGCATGTAATCCTGTTTCAAGAAGATCATTGGAAAATGCCTTATATCCAATCAATTTTGTTCTGAAGCCTATACTACAATTTAAAGCACTGTCAGGTTGAATTTGGCCCTCTTCAGTTGTCTGTGCACCAGCAAATCCTGCAACTGTTGTTCCATGTTCACAAAATCCATTTGCACCTGCTACCTCAGGAACAAATTTAATACTGTCTATTGGATCATAATCAATCAGAAACTTTGTCTTTAAATCATGATGAGTCAGATCAAAATATGTATCAATGATTGCTATTATTACTTCCTCACTGCCTCTTTCTATGTCCCAGGCATCATCAGCCCGGATTTTCTTCAAATGCCACATTTTATCTGCAATCCAATGCCAGTCATTTGGTTCATAAAGAAGACTTATTTGTTCAGAATGTCGGTAGGTGTCTTCTATTAAATCCGGAACTGTCGCATAAAGTGAATTTATGAATTGTTCGTCAGCAGAATTAGTAAACTTCACTTCATAAATTCTCCTGTTTTCTTCCTTTTTAGCATAGGGGAACACCTGCCTGAATTTGTATACATCATAACGTTGAAATATACGGTTGATCGTTTCGTCAGTCGTCTGAGTTTCATTTCTGGCTAAAATATCATTCTGACTAAACATTATCCAGAAAACTCCATGCTGATAGGGTTGTGAAAATACCCTTGCACTATAAAAGAAAGCGCAGAGGGTAAGTGCTGCTAAAATTAATTTTGCTTTCATATTGATTAGGTTAGGTTGATTACTACATCAAGTAAATGTATAAATTTATTTTATTGTGTGTATCAATTTATTTTATATTTTTTTTATCTCATCAAATCATACTCTTAAAGCGCACCCGATTTTTTGAATAATTCCTGACTGTTACACCAATAGTCATGGAGTTAAACTTGATATTGATTTCATATAGATCTACATCTGATCTACCCTTACTTAGGTACAGATCTACATCGAATCTGCATAATATGCAGTTCTGTACCAGACCGATTACGGCCGAAATCCAGATCATTATCCAATTAATATTCAATCAATATCCTGTTTGTATAGGATAGTATAAAGTAGGGTAATAATTATTTCAGAAAATTGCTGAATCAAAACTTATGTAGCACAAGAATTCTATATTGCAGGATGACAAGTGCTTGCGCCATTAGGTTTCAGCAATTAATTGGAAAAGCCTTAGAAATAATCCACAATGCATTTGTCAAATAGATAGTTATTTGATATAATTGCAAAATAAATGCAGGATGGTAGTCTTGCTACTAAACCATAAATATCAATGATTCTGATGAATTACGAAACAAGGTATGGTAATATTTTCAGTGTCTTTCCAGACTGGACTCATTTATTGTTTCATCTATGAAAATGAAAAGAACAAAGGTTGCCTTAGGTACCATACTCATCTTTTTAACTAGTTTTACCTATTCACAAAGTATCGATACTACTTTAGCTAAAGGAAACAAGCAATTTGGAGGTGTGCAACTTAATCCTTACCTGACAAAAAACAGATCCAGATGTCGGACATTTACGCTTCGGTATGGAATTGAAATTTACAAGAATTTGTATGTAGGTCCTGAAATATCTGCCTTCTTCTATAATGATAGATCAGGAAATACTGGAAGCGAAATAAACACTGGACTTTTTGCAAGAATGACATTTCTAAATTCAAAAAAAATTAGAATTATAGTTGAGCCTGGTCTAAATTACAAGTATGGTAAATACCTTATATACTACCTGGAGCAACCAGGATATAGTACCAGAAAGTTGGATTGGTATGGTTCTGCAGGTGTGAATTTTAACCTTTACAAGAAAAAATTTCGCTGGATTTGATGGTTAAATATTCCCCGGATTATTATTTGTTGAGAGCAAACAAAGTTGTACCAACTTACAAACTCAACTACCATTTCAAGTAGTTTATCCCGTTCACGAAAAATTGAACTTATTTTTATGCTTAGAATTATACTGTTTTTAACTACAATTATTATCCTTCTTTTTACTGCCTGTGAAACTCCGGTTGATATAGACATTCCCCATAATGCAATTACTACCATTGCCTTTGCAAGCCAATCGTATAATGATAGCCTTCAGGTATATATTGCTCATACTAAGCATATTTTTGACACTAATAGATATAAAGGTTGTGATTCAACGGCTGAAGCTATAATTTTTTACAACGGTGAACAATTCCCGCTAAAGTATAACGGTAAAAGATTTGTTTCAGAAGGCTTAACATTTAATTCAGGCGACTCCGTATTATTGCAGATAACCGGAATAAATAGCAAACACACCTATGCGAAAACGGTAATTCCACAAGGTACCATTGCTCACAGCATTGAAATTACACCCTCTGCTTTGCTTATTGAGGATGTTTATTTTTCAAGAGTGCAACTTTGTTTTAACGACCCAGGAAATGAAATCAATTACTATGAATTTAGTTTAAACGTCACTCAGATTAAGGATGATTCGGCCAGCAGCTTTGGATACCATGACTTCAGATCGTTTGATCCCATTATGGTAAATGAGGATATAATGCAATACGAACCCATAACTATGCTTTTCAGTGATGCCATGTTTAATGGTTCAAAAGTTAGCATTCCCATGTACTATTTCCTCAACTTCTTCACTGAATCCCTGCAAAAAGTAATTGTAGTTTCGGAGCTTAGAAATGTTACCCGCGAACATTACCTATATCACAAATCTCTTTACAAATTCATGTACAATCAAGGTGGTATCTGGCAGGGTATGACTATGCCGGTTTCCGTAAATGGCAACATTGAAAATGGTGCCGGACTATTCTCACTTTATACATCTACCTTCGATACTGTTTTTTATGATTTCAGATAAAAAGAACCGGTTTACAGTAACATACAAACCCGTTTTACTGGTATTCATAATGATTTTGCTGATACAAAATGATGTATCCGGGCAAACCATAAATGGATTTATTTCAGATTCTGAAACGGGAGAACGATTGTTGTATGCCACGGTTTACGATACAACCAAATCCAGAGGAACAAGCAGCAACAGCTATGGTTATTTCAGCATAACCCCTGCTTTGCAACAATTCAAACCCATCGTCCTGGTAGTCACTTATGTAGGGTACATTAACGACACCCTTATTTTTAGCAATCTGAAGAAAGACACTTTAGTAAATATCAGATTAAAGGCTGGAGTTGAATTAAAGGAAGTTGAAATTAAAGCTGTGAGTAACTCAGGCAGCATTTCTTCTTCGGGAAGGATGCATCTGAATGTTCAGATAATTAAATCGTTACCTGCAATAGGAGGAGAAAACGATCTCATAAAAGTCTATCAGCTAACCCCCGGTGTACAGAAGGGGCATGAAGGCACTTCAGGTTTACATGTGCGTGGTGGGTCAGCTGATCAGAACCTGATAATGCTCGATGATGTACCGCTTTATAACATCAACCATCTTGGAGGCTTTGTCTCGGCTTTTAATACCGATGCCATTAAAAGTTCAATACTTCTAAAAAGCGGATTTCCTGCTAAATATGGAGGTAGACTTTCATCGGTACTCGATGTAACTATGGCCGATGGTAATCTTTCAAAAACAGAAGGAAACCTAAGTCTGGGACTTCTCTCGGCGAAATTATCACTGAATGGCCCAATCAAGAAAAATAAAAGCTCATACCTGGTCAGCTTCAGGCGGTTTTATTTTGATCTGATTGCCAAACCACTGGTGCAACGTGTAAATCCAGCCTCAACTATAGGTTACAATTTTTACGACCTTAATATTAAATTGAACAGAATATTTGATAATAAAAACAAGATTCATTTTAGTTTTTATTCAGGTGACGATAAAACACTTGCCGGTTTTAAT
The DNA here is from genome assembly GCA_002426195.1 of Bacteroidales bacterium UBA5507. Lineage (GTDB taxonomy): Bacteria > Bacteroidota > Bacteroidia > Bacteroidales > Lentimicrobiaceae > Lentimicrobium. The sequence goes on from DIOT01000025.1 coordinate 7,814, forward strand.
GAAAAAAAAGACAACGGTTCAGATTATTACTCACAAAGCAATCAATGGGGCAATACAATGGCCGCTTTGCGTTGGAACCATCTCTTCAACAGCCGAATATTCAGCAATACAACATTGCATTTCTCACGGTACAGGGTAAAAAACGATTTTATTTCAGAAAGCACGAATGACAACATTAACTCCACAACCCGAAATACTTTGCTCTCGGCTATAGGCGAGTATAGCCTGAAATCGGAAATGGAGTATTACATAAACCCTGAAACCAGCATATTTGCCGGTACACAATTAACTTATAGATATTTTCAGCCAAACAATTTCAACTACGAAGTGACGGGTGCTAACAACTCCCTGAAATCTGACTACATTCACAATATGTTGATACATGCTTTTGAAGGTATAATTTATGCCGGTGGTAAATACACCCGACCTGCTGGTCATTCACTGGAACTGGGAGGGAGAATTAACACGTTTACTATAAACAACCGATTTTATATTATACCTGAACCAAGATTAAAGGCAAGCTTTCATCACAACAATAATCTGACAAGTTTCTTATCATTTGATGTGATGAGTCAGAACATGCATATTACCGGCAACAACAGTATTGGAATGCCTGTAGAATACTTGTTGCCTGCAACAGATCAACTACCGCCCTCAATTATGAAACAAATTTCAGCCGGAATTGAATATGTTTCTCCTTTAAGGATTATATACAGTGGAGAATTGTATTATAAGTACTTTAATCGGCTTGCAATGCTCCATGACGGAGCTTCGCTATGGGAAGAGCGTGAGAACTGGGAGTCCCTCTTTGCCAAAAACGGAACCGGGTGTGCTTATGGTGCAGAATTTATGGCTACGAAAAATCATGGCAATCTCACAGGATGGCTAAGCTATACATTGGCTCGCAGTAATAGAAAATTTCAGGATATAAACAATGGAAAATTGTTTCCTGATCAATTCGACATAAGACACACTATTAATCTCGCCCTTATGGTAAAAATAGGGGAAAACAAAGATTTCTCATGCGCATGGGTTTTCAATTCCGGATATAGGATTACCCTGCCTGTTTCAAAGTACTATGTGCCGGTTACTGCAGGTGATTATACCAACATGAATGAAATATACATTTACTCTGCTCGTAATGAATTTAAAACAAATCCTTACCACAGACTTGATATTAGTTTCAACTTCCATAAACAAAAGAAAAGATATCACAGAACATTTTCATTGGGTGTTATAAACCTTTACGACCAGAGAAATCCCAATGCCTATTATTTTTCAACCATGAACGTTCCAGGACCGAATAATACCCACTATGAACGGGTTGTACTTATGCAGACTTCTTTTTTCCCATTTATGCCTAATGTGGGGTGGAATTGGAAGTTTTAAAGTAAATATGCATTTATATGTTCTCCTTTAAAGAAAAAAAGCACTCCTCTACAAAAAAGTTCGTCAAAATTTAGTACCTTCGATAAATTATAATATTGTTTTCAATGAAAACAATCAAACTGCTTTTATTCGCATTCATAGCTTTTTTTATTGGTAGTCCTTTTTATTCTGCAGCACAAGTGCTGCCGCAGGATTCCCTTGCTTTGGTGGCTTTTTACAACAGCACAGGCGGCCCCAACTGGAATATTAACACCGGCTGGCTTACGGGACCGGTGAGTACCTGGTATGGAGTGACAGTTATTAACAATAGAGTCTCCAAAATCATGATGTGGAGCAATAATATGGTAGGCATATTACCAAACGAATTGGGATTGTTGACTAAATTACATTCATTCGGAATTTCAAATGAGCCAGGACTGACTGGCATTATACCTGAGAGTATATTTAGTGTTGACAGCTTAATTTCTATTAGTATTGGGAATTGCTCCTTTTTAAAAAGCATTTCATTTAGAGAGAATAATCTAACAGGCAGCATCCCACCAGGAATAGGCAACTGTGCTGAGTTACTTGAATTATATTTACACGACAACCGGTTAACCGGTTCTATTCCACCTGAAATTGGTAACTGCAGCCAATTGATTGAGTTACGCCTTAATAATAATCAACTCTCCGGCACAATACCTCCATCGCTCTCCAATTGCAATCAAATTGAGATCCTCTACCTGCATGATAACAACTTAACGGGGGAAATCCCTTATGATTTATCTCTTGTAAGTTCATACATTTCATTGTCCTTTAATAATAATCATTTAACCGGCATACCACCCTGGACACCCAACTGGATTCTTAATGACTTAGCAATCGGTGGCAATTGCATGACCTTTGAAGATCTTGAACCTCACTTTGTCGGATATATGTGGTATGATTATTACCCGCAGGACAGCATGCAAACTGTTATTGATACTCTGTTGCCTTATGGAAGCAATTTTAATGTTTATTCCGGCAGCCTTGGCCAATATACCACCTATTACTGGTTTCGTAACGGGGTGCATATGCCGGGCACCGAAAATGCCGACACGCTTAAGCTAATCAATATCAGTGAAGACGATGCCGGTGTATATACCTGCTATGCCCAAAGCTCGATATGCAAACAACCCAATGGCATGCCCATGGTGATTATTAGACGGCCCGTAACCATTGGTTTAACAGTGGGAACAGATGATCAATTTGCTTTCAATCCATTATCCGTTTATCCAAATCCTTGTGCCCATGACCTGAAAATTGAGACTACGGCAGTTTTTCATGATGGCTTACTTCATTTAACAAATATGTACGGACAGGTTATGTGGACCATACCATGGCTGAATAGTGCTATCATGAAAACAATCCATATTGATAATATGCCGTCGGGTGTCTACATTCTCACACTGAAGTACAAGCAGAATTCCTCCTCAAAAAAGATTTTTATTATTTAATCCAGCAATAAATTCAGACAATAATATAGGCGATTCCATCATTTGGAATGACTCTGATTTTATAACTCCTCTTTAAGTTCTGTGAGGAAGGCCTTTATGTCCTGAAGAGTTTTGACGATCTGGTGGTTTTCGGATGTGTCGGTATAGTTTGTTTTGAGTCTTTCTTTTGCACCCTGCAATGTGTAGCCTCTTTCTTTTACCAGATGAAATATGATGTGAAAATTATCAACATCGGCCTGAGTGAATAAACGATTCCCCTTTTTGTTGCGAAATGGCTTAATGATGTCGAACTCTTTCTCCCAAAAACGAATCTGAGAAACATTTACATTAAACATCTCAGCAACTTCGCCAATGCGATAATAAACCTTCTTTATTTCAGGTTTCTTGTACGGCATATTTTAATCTAAGGTTTGAGAAGGCCGCTGTGATAACTCAATCATGAGTTCATATTCTTCAGGCGTAATGTCGTTGAAGAAGAAGTTGATAGGGTCCACCGACCGTGAGTTCTTATGAACTTCATAATGTAAATGCGGAGAAGTTGATTTTCCGGTATTGCCAACCCTGCCTACCACTTGTCCTCTTTTCACTTTCTGACCGGTCTTTACCTCAATTTTTGATAAATGAGCATAAAGTGTCTGATAGCCATAACCGTGATTGATAACAATACAATTACCATAACCTCCTCTTGATCTGCTCACTTCAACAACTGTACCGTCGCCGGTTGAATAAATTTCTGTTCCGACAGAAGCCGTGAAATCTATGCCTTCATGAAATTTGGTAACCTTATAAAAGGGATCAGTACGATAACCGTAATAGGATCCAATGCGACGAAGATCTTTGTTGGAAATTGGCTGTATTGCAGGAATTGAAGCCATCATTTGCTCCTTGTTCCTTGCCAGATCATAAACTTCATCGTATGATTTGGACTGTACGTACAGCTGACTGGCAATCATATCAAGCTGCTTTGCAGTCTTTTTTATGATGTCGGTATTCTTGTATCCTTCAAGGTTTTTATATCTGTCTGAACCACCAAAACCTGCTTTTCTGACAGATGATGGAATCGGTTCTGATTCAAAAATGACTCTGTAAATATTATCATCCCTGTCCTGAAGATCGGCAACAACCTCCTGAACCTGGTTCAACCGATCATTGAGTACCTTATATTGGAATTCATACTGCTCAATTTCTCTCTTGAGCATCCTCTCCTTCGGAGAATCGAGAAAATTATAGGCTACGAGCAATACAACAGATGCAAATACAAGTCCGGATGCAATCACAGATAAAAACCTGATAAATCGTTGACGGAAGGTTACCTGAACCTTCTCAATCTTCAATGATCTGGGATTAAAGTGGTATCTGACTTTGGGCATGAAGAAACTAATTAATCAATAATCTAAATGAACCATGTTCCCATCATGGTGTCGCAAAATTAACATTTTAAACTAAATTTGCAAGCCCTTAACGGATAAAAAGAAGTATTATTGCTCTAAAAAACATCGTAACGTACTTAATATGAACGCTAAAGAGATCAGACTCAGTTTTCTGAATTTTTTTGAAACCAAGCAACACCATATCGTTCCTTCAGCACCAATGGTTATTAAAGATGACCCTACACTCATGTTTACCAATGCCGGAATGAATCAATTTAAAGATATTTTTCTCGGAAATTCACCGGCTAAATTCGACAGGATTGCCAATACGCAAAAATGTTTAAGAGTTTCGGGTAAACACAACGATCTGGAAGAAGTTGGACACGACACTTATCATCATACGATGTTTGAAATGCTCGGCAACTGGTCATTTGGCAACTACTTTAAAAAGGAAGCCATTGAATGGGCATGGGAGTACCTCACTGAAGTTGTAAAAATTGATAAGGATCGCCTCTACGTTACAATTTTCGGTGGTGACTCTGATGATAACCTCCCCGAAGATTCAGAGGCCCTGAAGTATTGGGAAAGCCATATTGATAAAACAAGAATCCTGAGAGGCAGCAAGAAAGATAATTTCTGGGAAATGGGCGACACCGGCCCTTGTGGCCCTTGTTCTGAGATTCATGTGGACATCCGTGACAACGAAAAAAGAAAACAAATTGATGGCGCAACATTAGTTAATGAAGGCGACCCACACGTTATTGAAATATGGAATCTGGTGTTCATGGAGTTCAACAGGCTGGCAAACGGTTCTTTACAACCTCTGCCTGCTAAACACGTGGATACAGGAATGGGATTTGAAAGACTCTGCATGGTGTTGCAGGGTAAAAAATCAAACTACGATACTGATGTCTTTCAACCTCTGATTAAAGAGATATCTTCTTTAAGTAATATTAAATATGGCGAAGGCAACACAAGCGATGTAGCAATGAGAGTTATTGCTGATCACCTGAGAGCTATTGCTTTTGCAATTGCCGACGGTCAGCTGCCATCGAATAATAAGGCCGGGTATGTAATAAGAAGAATATTAAGACGTGCTGTAAGATATGGCTATACTTTCCTTAATCTGAATCAGCCTTTTATTCATAAGCTGGTACCTGTGCTGGTTGAAGAAATGGGCAGTTATTTTACCGAACTGCCTCAACAGAAAGATTTAATAGTAAAAGTTATAAGGGAAGAAGAGGCATCTTTCCTCAGAACATTGGCCCATGGAATCTCTAAATTCAACAGTTACCTAACAAATAATCCGGGTAGTAGAATTTCAGGCGAATTCGCATTTGAACTTTATGACACTTATGGATTTCCAATCGACCTTACTTGCCTGATGGCAAGGGAGAATAACCTTGACGTTGATATGGAAGCTTTTCAGCAAGGATTGGAACTTCAGAAAGAACGCTCAAGGAAAGATGCAAGCGTTGAATTGGACGATTGGGTAATTCTGACTGAAGAGGCTTCTGTCACTTTCGTGGGATATGATAAACTTGAGGCTGAGACTCATATTACCAGATACCGTAAAATTAATACCAAAGGGAAAGAATTCTACCAGGTTGTTATTGCCGAAACCCCATTTTACGCTGAATCGGGCGGTCAGGTTGGCGATACCGGCTACATTGAATCAAATGGCAAAAGAATAGCAGTGCTCGACACAAAAAAGGAGAATAACCTGACTATTCATCTAACCAATGAAGTTCCCGAAGATCCTGAAGCCCTGATAACTGCCATAGTTTCAGCAGAAAACAGGATTAAGACTGCTAATAATCACTCTGCAACACATCTGCTTCATCAGGCATTGAGAACAATTGTTGGTTCTCATGTTGAGCAGAAGGGATCGTACGTACATCCCGACTACCTGCGTTTTGACTTCGCTCATTTCCAGAAGTTAACCGACGATGAATTACTCAACGTGGAAAAGATGGTTAACCGGTTGATACGACTGAACAATGATAAAGAGGAATGGCGTTCTATTCCTATTGAAGAAGCTAAAGAAAAAGGAGCACTTGCATTGTTCGGTGAAAAATACGGTGACCACGTAAGAATGATTAAATTTGGGGATTCAATAGAATTATGCGGTGGAACTCACGTAGCTAAAACCGGTCAGATAGGTCTGTTTAAAATAGTCTCTGAATCGGCCATTGCTGCAGGTGTTAGGAGAATTGAGGCAATTACCGGCGAAAAAGCTGAGGAGTATTATTACAGGCAGACCGATTTGCTGAATGAACTTAAAACAGTTTTGAAAAACAGCAATGACCCGGTAAAAGCAGTAAAAACACTACAGGATGAGAATTCGGCTATCAGGTCACTGCTGGAAAGCATTAATGATAAAAAGATTAACGAGTTGGCAAATAGTCTTAAAGAGAAATTCAACAATATTAATGGCTTTAAAACTATTACGGCTAAAGTTGAGCTTGAACCCAATGCAGCAAGAGACTTAACATTTAAACTAATTGGCGGTGCAGAAGATTTGATTGTTGTTTTGGGCTCATACCATGAAAATAAACCACTTATTACTGTGGCTATTTCCGAAACGCTTGTTAAACAAAAATCATTAAATGCTTCAACAATAATAAAGGAACTGGCTAAGGAAATTAAAGGCGGAGGAGGGGGACAACCTCACTATGCAACAGCAGGTGGCAAAGACATTAATGGTATAGATGCTGCACTTAATAAAGTGGAAAATATCTTGATTTCTCTCTCAAAAGATTAAACAAGATACATTTTTGTGAGAACTTTTTATGCAAAGCTTTGTTAATTAGCAATGTTTTCAAAGCAAGCATATCCTAGCAATAAATGATGATAAAGTACTCAATTAAAGATCTGGAACAGCTTTCGGGCATAAAAGCTCATACAATTCGTATTTGGGAAAAACGATATCACCTGTTTGAGCCTGAGAGAACCCCCACTAATATCAGGTATTATTCTGATGAGGACCTTAAAAAGCTTCTCAACATATCCATTCTTAATAGAAATGGATATAAGATCTCAAGCATTGTATCTATGGATAATAATGAGATCAGCGACAGAATCGTAGAAATTAGTGACGCTTTCACCGATTTCACAAATCAGATTGAACAGTTAACACTGGCAATGATTGATTTTGATGAAATAAGATTCGAGAGAATTCTTTCTTCTTCTATTATCAAAATAGGATTTGATGAAACTGTTGTTAAGATACTCTATCCGTTTTTTGAAAGAATCGGTGTTTTATGGCAAATAGGAACCATATACCCCGCTCAGGAACATTTTGTTTCAAATCTGATCAGACAGAAGTTAATTATCGCTATTGATGGCCAGGTTGGAAATAAGATTGAGAATCCTCTGACATTTTTACTGTTTCTGCCACCTAATGAATGGCATGAACTGAGTTTATTGTTTTTTAATTACCTGATCAGAAAATCCGGACATAATGTCATATATTTAGGACAATCACTGCCACTGGAAGACTTAACCGAGATTAAAAACAAACAGACAATAAATTGCGTCTTAACATCATTTACAACATCTGTTTCATTAAAGAAATACGCTGAAATTGTCAATCAGATAAGTTCAGAATTTGCTGATAAAAAAGTCTTTGTAAGCGGGTTCCAATCGTCAGAGCATAAAATAAAACTTCCTGCAAATGTTGAAGTTGTAAGCGATTATACCGGCTTACTCAATAGCCTTCAGGAAACAATGCAAAGCTCCGGTACTTAACTTAATCAGTTCAATACATAAGCTTGAAGCTGTCGGTTGGCAGCAAATAAACAGAGGAACAAATTGCAAATGTTCCTCTGTTTAAGTTTAGACGCTTCCTGCCATTTTCATTAAACACAATATTCCATTTCCATTATAAATCCCCTGGAATTTTGACTGCCTGAGTTTTAAATTAAAAATGTCCATAATCAGGACAATTTTAGAAGAATCATCCCCTTCCTGTTTCAGGTCATTTTCAATCACTTAGACTAAACAATTCCTAACTGATAGGTGTTATTCCCTAATGGGGACAATTCATGTCCATATTTTGGACATTTTAGATATTGTTGGACATTTTGGCATTTGTTGGCTGTTTTGTTTAGACAAATTGTAATGTTTCTATTTATCTTGCTTTCAGCTGTTTAACTTTTAAGGAAATATAATTACTGTTAATTATACATTAAATCATTCTAAATTGTTTAAATCAGCACACTTTTTGTTAAACAGTTTATATCATTCAAAATAAGAGGAATCATGACAGCAGTAGAATTTAACCACAAGCTTATAGGTTTACACGAAAATTTGTCATTTTTTGCAAATACTTTGACAAATAACAGAGAGGAAGCCAAAGACCTTATTCAGGATACATATCTTAAAGCCCTGATTCATAAAGATAAATTTGAGGCTAACACCAACCTGAAGGCCTGGACATATACAATAATGAAAAACACTTTCATTAACAATTACCGCAGAAATCAAAAAGCAAATACTATAGTAGATACAACTGAGGATTTGTATTTCCTAAATATTCCACGCCGTTCGGACTTCGTTTCGCCCGATTCTCAAATGCAAACAAAAGAGATCGAAGCCAGTATAGCTAAACTCGAGGAAGATCAGCGCACTCCTTTTGAAATGCACACTGAAGGATACAAATACAAAGAAATAGCAGAGAACCTCAATTTATCTATTGGTACTGTTAAAAGCAGAATATTCTTTACAAGAAAGAAACTAATGGATTCGCTTAAAGAATTTAATAATTAAACATGGTGAATAAAAAAAGCTGCTTCTGCAGCTTTTTTTATTTTATTCTTATTGTCCTGTTTAACTGTTGACGACTTCTGTTACGGGTATAGTGAAGTAAAAAATTGAGCCATTGCCCGGGGATGATTCAGCATACATACTCCCTCCCATCATCTCGACAAATTTCTGCGAAAGAGCCAATCCCAGCCCTATGCCTCCGAAGTTTCGTGTATTACTGTCGTCCACCTGCCTGAATCTCTGAAATATAACATCTAGCTTTTCTTTGGGAAAGCCTAAGCCGGTATCTTTCACATAAAACTCAATCATGCTATTCTCTGTCAGGTTGTAGCCTATTTCAACGTAACCTTCATTGGTATATTTTAAAGCATTTTCTATCAGATTGAATAGCGTTTGACGGAGCTTTCTTGGGTCAGTATAGACTGAAAACGACTTGTCGGATGCCAGTTTCTTTGTCTTAATCATTACGCTCTCTTTATCTGAAGACTCCTTCTCAATATTGAAATGTGTAACAAGGCTGGTAAGCAACTCATTTACCTGACAATTTTCTTTATACATCTGAGTAATTCCCGACTCAATCAATGCGATGTTAAAGATCTCATCCATCATGTCGAGGAGTTTATGACAATTCTTATTGATTATCTCTATGTACTCATCTGTTTCACTTTTTTCATCAGCACTTTGCAAAAGTGAAGAAAAGCCCATTATTGCATTTAGCGGAGTCCTGATTTCATGTGACATATTGGCCAGAAATGACGACTTTAATCTGTCGGATTCTTCAGCTTTTTGCCTTACCTGTATCAGTTCATTCTGGCACTCCTCATACCTTTTTTCTAAATCACTGAGATATTTTTTTCTTTTCTTGTCGGCTCTGTAATTAATAATCAGCACCACGGCGAGAAGAAAGATGGCAGCAGAAAATAGAAAGTAGGAAGGCTCAGCTAAAAGCATAATGACTTATTTTAATTAAAGCTATTAAATCTGAAAGGAAAATTTAATACCAAATATAGGACAAAAACCGATGTGTTGCAACAGCTAATAAACAAAAGTATGGAGTCCCGGCTCATACGTTTGAAATATCACCTCTTTTAACCACTCATAATGGTCAGGTTTGCTTACAAAATCGAGTCTGTTAGTATCTATAACAAGTATTCTCATATCCGTTAGCTTCCTTAAATGGTCAAAGTACCCCTCCTGAATTCTCTCGAGGTATGAATCCTCAATCTTTTGCTCGTACGACCTGCCGCGCATATAAATATTATACTGCAGTCTTTCAACAGCTGCATAAAGATATACTATAAGGTCAGGCTTGGGTAAAGTTTGATTTATAATACTGAAGAGCTTTGAATAAAGATTAAATTCGGCATCGGGAAGGGTTGCTTTTGAAAAGATCAACGACTTACTGATAAAGTAATCCGAAATAATCATACTTCTGAAGATATCTGTTACCGACAACTCCGTTTTAAGCTGTTGATACCTGCTGGCGAGAAATGAAAGCTCCAGAGGGAAAGCGTACTTTTCAGGGTCATCGTAGAACTTTGGCAGAAAATCATTATCCTCGTACTGTTCGAGTATTAACCTCGTATTAAGTTCTTTCGACAGCATAGTTGCCAGTGATGTTTTTCCGGCTCCGATAGTTCCCTCTATTGCAATATAATCATACATGATTCCCTAATTTTCTAATTTTTTCACCCACCTGTTATCAGGGCACTCTTCTAATAATTGGCTTAAGCTTTTTTTCTTTACCGGATGACAATACGCCGGCACAATTTCAGATAAAGGTACTAATACAAACCGTCGCAAATGCAGCCGCGGATGTGGCACTTCGAGGTCTTTTTCCGAAATAATCTCATTATTGAAGAAAAGTATGTCGATATCAATTGTGCGAGGACTATTTTTTATCTCAGTACGCACTCTTCCCAAATCATTTTCAATTCCCAGTAATACAGGTAGTAACCTTTCGGCAGTAAGTGGCGTCTTAATTACTACAATTTGGTTATAGAATGGAGGGGGTGCATTTGTTCCCCATGGTTCAGTCTCATAAACCGATGAAGCTAAGGTGACTTTACCTGCTTGCTCATTGATTTTTTCAATAGCTGAATCAATAGTTTTCTTTCTGTTTCCCAGGTTGCTGCCAAGTAGCAGATAGGCTTCATTCATGAACGTTTATTTGTGGGCAAATGTAATCGGTTTTTTAAAATCTTTTAAATTTACAAATCTTAACCAACACACAAAGTCATGAGACAGTTTTTCAAATTTATGCTGGCGTCGATGGCAGGGTTTATCCTTACCATTTTGATTATGTTCTTCTTTCTTACAATATTCATAGCTTCAGTTGCTTCAATGGCAGGTAAAAAAGAGGTCGCAATATCCGAAAAAACTCTGCTGCATCTGAAATTTGACAAAGTAATACCCGAAAGAAGTCCGGTCGGTCCTTTCCAGTTTAGTTCTTCGAGTATTTTTGAGACTACCAACGTGCCCGGATTACTTGAAACCATGGACCTTATAAAGAAGGCTTCTGAAGACAAGAACATAGCCGGTATTTATCTTGAGATGAGCAACATCCCATCAGGAATGGCTACGTTGGAAGAAATAAGAAACGAGTTACTGGAATTCAAAAAATCGGGTAAGTTCATTTATGCTTATGGCGAAGTCTACTCTCAGAAAGCTTATTACCTGGCTTCAGTAGCCGATAAGATTCTTGTAAATCCACAGGGTTCGATTGACTTCAAGGGCCTTTCGGGACAGGTAATGTTCTTTAAAGGGCTCCTCGATAAACTTGATGTTAATGCCCAGATTATTCGTCACGGCAAGTACAAGAGTGCCATTGAGCCTTTCATAACCGATAAAATGAGTGATGCTAATAAAGAGCAGACTCTCACTTATGTTGGCTCCATCTGGAATCATATGGTTGACCAAATCGGCATGACCAGAAAACTGGATAAGGAATTGATGATGAGAGCTGCCGATTCTCTGTTGCTTGAAACTCCGGAAGATGCTGTAAGGTTGGGTTTTGCCGATCAGATTGCATATAAAGATCAGTTTATCGACCTTATAAAATCAGCTGCCGGTATTGACAAAGATGACAAGGTTAAATTAGTATCCCTGAGTAAATACAAGGATGTTAGGCCTTCTGTCGTACCTAAGAGATCTAAGAATAAGATTGCGATTATTTACGCCACAGGCGATATCGTAAGTGGTGAAGGCAATCAGGATAACCTGAGTTCAGAAAGAATCTCAAAGGCCATAAGAAAAGCCAGAATGGATAGTACTATTAAAGCTATTGTATTCAGGATTAACTCCCCTGGAGGTAGTGCCCTGGCTTCTGAAGTGATTTTAAGAGAAGTTAAATTAGCAGCCGAAACAAAGCCGTTTGTCGCCAGTATGGGTGATTATGCTGCATCAGGTGGATATTATATTGCATGTGCTGCCGATACTATTCTTGCTAATCCTACCACTTTAACAGGCTCTATTGGAGTCTTTGGTATTATTCCTGATATGCAGAATTTCTTCAGGAACAAATTGGGCATTACTTTCGATAACGTGAAGACTAACGAAAACTCCGATTATATGACTGTAACACGTCCAATGACATCTTACGAAGAGAAAGTCATCACTAACCAGATTGAAAGAATCTACAGTACTTTCGTTAATCACGTTTCTGAAGGAAGATCTATGCCTGCTGCCGGTGTTGACAGTATTGGACAGGGAAGAGTATGGAGTGGAATTGATGGTTTGCGGATAAATCTGGTAGATAAGACCGGTGGTTTGAGAAACGCTATCGCAGTGGCTGCTTCAATGGCCAACCTTGAAGACTACAGAACAGTTGGTCTGCCTGAGCAAAAAGATCCACTGACCGAACTGTTGGAAGGTTTTTCAGGAGATACACAGGATGTTAAACTAAAAGAAAGTCTTGGTGTATTTTACCCTGTTTATAAAGAAGTACAATCCCTCACAAATGCAAAGGGTGTACAGGCTCGTCTGCCTTTTATCATTGAGGTAGAATAAGATAATGAACCATAAAAAAAGCAGGAGGAAAACCGGTTGTTTTCCTCCTGCTTTTTTTTGTGCCACATATTTTTCAGAATCCTGTTAATGCCTTGCGCCTGGCCTGGAATTTCAGACTATCAGACTGGTTTTTATCGCCACTGTATGCACTCAATTCCCATTCACCGTACATAGAATTTGGCAATACTACAAACTTGTTTCCGAAAAGTGATTTCAGCCTATCAATATCGCTAAGTTTTTCGTTGTTTGATTTGCCTTCGAAAACATTTGTGAAATCGTTAAGGTTATCACCGAAGAGAATTGATATATGGTACCTGTCTGCTAAATTTTGTCGCCTACCCTCTTTGCTGTTTTCATCAGTGCGCATAATTACATGTTGTTCATCAGCCATTGGGAATCCCAGGCTGACAAGATTTTGAATTGTAGCCGCCTTGAGATGTTCTTTACGGTTGGTTATGTAGAAAACGCTTACACCGTTTGACCTTGCATAAAGAAGGAATTCAAGAGAGCCGGGGATAGCCTTAGCTTCAGCTTTCTTGCACCAATCATCCCAACGGGTTGGATAACTAATATTCTCCAGGATGCATTCTGCCTGATACGGACTGTTGTCGAGAACAGTTTCGTCAATGTCGAGCACAATAATTCTGTGTTTGTCAATTGTTTTGTCCGACAAATCCTTATCCAGTAAGAGCTTTCCCAGGTTATAGGCCTGATAACACATTGCTTTATATTCGGCTGCCTGCTGATGGTACAATGTTCCAAGCACCATGTATTCATTCCGAAAGTACTTGTACGATGTATCTTTTGCTTGTACCTCCTGTTGGGTAATTTTGGAGGATTCGGGTTCAATTGGCTTTTCAGTCCTTTTACATGCGAAAAGGCTTATAAGTGCAAGAAATAGAATGGTTTTTGTTCTGATCATATGACGTATGGATAAAAAAAAGACCGGGCATAAAGCCCGGTCCAAAATTAGCACATAAATTAATTGACTTCGAAAACCATTCCTGCCATTCTTCGGTAAGAATTGTACCTCCATTTGGCATTCATTTCAGCAGCAGCAAAAAGTTCATTGGCTTCTGCAGGGAATGACTTTCTAAGTGAAGTATACCTAACCTCTGAGTTCAGGAAATCGTTGAATTTGCTGAAATCGGGCTCTTTTGAGTCAATTGTAAGAGGATTCTTACCTTCAGCTTCCAATAATGGATTGTAGCGATACAGAGTCCAGTAACCTGATTCAACTGCCAGGTTTTCCTGTTCCTGTGATTTTCCCATTCCGGCTTTGATACCATGGTTGATACATGGTGCATAGGCAATTATAAGTGATGGTCCGGGATAAGCTTCGGCTTCTCTTACAGCTTTGAGGTACTGGCTCTGATTTGCACCCATTGCTACCTGGGCAACATAAACATATCCATAGCTCATTGCCATAACTCCGAGATCTTTCTTACGGATCTTCTTACCACTTGCAGCAAACTTGGCTACTGCTCCTACAGGAGTTGATTTTGATGCTTGTCCACCGGTATTTGAGTATACTTCCGTATCCAATACAAGAACATTGACATCTTCGCCCGATGCAAGTACATGGTCAAGTCCGCCGTATCCTATGTCATAAGCCCATCCGTCACCGCCAAACATCCAAACTGACTTCTTAATGAAGTATTGTTTGAGTTCAACCAATTCCTTAGCGAGAGGTGTATTTTCCTTTTCGAGAAGCGGCAATAATTTAGCAGTTGCTTCTTTCGATAAGTTTGCATTTTTAATGTTGGCAATCCATTCAGTTGCTGCAGCTTTCAGTTCTTCGTTATAATTTCCGTTTACAACTTCCTGAAGTTTGGCTGAGATTCTCTCACGGATCTTGTTTACAGCTGTTGCCATTCCAAAGCCAAACTCTGCATTATCTTCAAATAATGAATTACCCCATGCCGGTCCATGACCTTCAGCATTGGTTGTGTATGGAGTTGATGGAGCTGAACCACCATAGATTGACGAACAACCTGTTGCATTAGCAACAATCATTCTGTCGCCATAAAGCTGTGTTACAAGCTTAACATATGGAGTTTCACCGCAACCTGAGCAAGCACCCGAGAACTCAAACAGTGGCTGAGCATACTGGCTGTTCTTAACATTCTGTTCTTTATTGGCAATGGTGTCTTTGTAGGTTACATTCTTAGTAATTGTGTTCCAGATTTCCTGCTGGCCCATCTGACTTTCGAGAGTTTCCATAACAAGAGCCTTATTCTTTGCAGGACATACATCTGCGCAATTGCCGCAACCTGTACAATCTAACGGACTTAATTGAATTCTGAACTGAAGTCCGTCGAATGTTTTTGGAATAGCCTTAATTGTTGGTACTCCGGGTATTGATTCCATTTCCTTCTGATCAATCAGGAACGGACGAATACAAGCGTGAGGACAAACGAATGAGCACTGATTACACTGGATACAGTTATCGGGATTCCACTTTGGCACATTTACTGCGATACCACGTTTTTCGTAAGCAGAAGTTCCTGCCATCCATGTACCGTCTTCTCTTCCAACGAAAGCACTTACAGGTAAGTCATCACCCTTCATGGCATTGATTGGTTCAACAACGTTTCTGATGAAATCAGGAACATCATTGTGAACTTCGGTAGTTGTTGGTACAACACTCTTCCAGCTTGCCGGGATATTTACCTTAATTGCTTCACCGCCTCTGTCGATAGCTGCATTGTTCATGCGTACAATTTCTTCACCTTTCTTGGCAAAGTCCTTGACTACAGCTTTCTTCATATATTCAACAGCAGTTGAATAAGGTATTACTTCCGAAATTTTGAAGAATGCCGATTGCATGATAGTATTGGTTCTTCCACCAAGACCGATTTCTTCAGCGATAACAGTAGCATTGATGATATAGAAATTGATATCATTATCTGCTATATAACGCTTCATATTATCGGGGATACGATTGAGTGTTTCTTCTTCGCTCCACCAGCTGTTGAGCAGGAATGTACCTCCCTTTTTGAGACCTTTAAGCATATCGTATTTCTCGAGATAAGAAGGCACGTGGCATGCTACAAAGTCAGGTGTGTTTACCAGATAAGGTGAACGTATTGGTGTATCGCCGAAACGAAGGTGAGATGTTGTTACACCGCCCGATTTCTTTGAGTCGTATGAAAAATATGCCTGGCAATATTTATCGGTGGTTTCGCCGATAATCTTAATAGAATTCTTATTAGCACCTACTGTACCATCTGAACCTATACCATAGAATTTAGCCTGATAAGTTCCCTTAACTGAGAGGTCCATCTCAGGAAGTAATGGTAATGAAGTAAAGGTTACATCGTCAACAATACCTACAGTGAACCTGTTTTTAGGTTCGTTCATTTTAAGGTTGTTGAATACAGAAAGAACCATTGCAGGAGTTGTATCCTTTGAGCTTAAGCCATAGCGACCACCAACAATTAAAGGTCTGTTTTCGCATTCGTAGAATGCTTCCTTAACATCAAGATACAAAGGCTCGCCATTGGCACCCGGTTCTTTGGTACGGTCTAAAACACAAACGCGCTTAACCGATTTAGGCATTACATTGAAGAAGTATTTGGTAGAGAATGGTCTGTACAAATGAACAGAAACCAAACCTGTTTTTTCACCTTTGGCATTCAGATAATCGATAACTTCTTTAATAGTTTCGGTAATTGAGCCCATTGCTACAATTACATTCTCAGCATCGGGAGCACCATAGTAAGTAAATGGGTGATATTCTCTTCCGGTTAGTTTAGAAACTTCCTGCATGTATGATTCAACCATATCGGGCAGGCTGTTGTAGAAACTATTTGCAGCTTCTCTTGACTGGAAGTAGATATCGGGATTTTGTGCAGTTCCACGGGTTACAGGGTTCTCAGGATTGAGAGCTCTGTTTCTGAATTCTTTTACAGCATTCCAGTCGAGGAGCTTTGCAAGATCTTCAGTTGAAGGAGCTTCAGCTTTCTGAATTTCATGAGATGTACGGAATCCATCGAAAAAGTGAAGGAAAGGAACACGTGAACGAATTGCTGTAAGATGAGCAACTGCAGCAAGGTCAAAGATTTCCTGAACACTTCCGGTAGCTAGCATTGCAAATCCGGTTTGACGAGTGGCGTAAACGTCGGAATGATCACCAAAAATAGAGAGTGCCTGTGCAGCGAGACTTCTTGCTGAAACATGGAACACTGCAGGGAGTAATTCACCTGCCATTTTGTACATATTAGGGATCATTAATAAAAGGCCCTGCGATGCAGTGTAGGTTGTAGTTAAAGCACCGGCTTGTAAGGAGCCGTGTACTGCTCCGGCAGCTCCTGCTTCTGATTGCATCTCGGCAACTTTAACAGTTTCTCCGAAAATATTCTTACGGCCATGTGCCGCCCATTCATCAACGTACTCAGCCATTGTAGAAGATGGGGTGATAGGATAAATGGCAGCTACTTCACTAAACATATACGCGATATGCGCTGCTGCATAATTTCCGTCACAGGTAACAAAATTTTTCTTCTGTGTCATATCAATTTTATTTAAAACACTCATTTACAATACTTTTGGTATTCCTCCAAAAAGTACTGCAATATTACTACATTTTAACTTATCGGTGAATCAACTGCTTCGTAAATCGTTGAGCAACACCTAATTTATAATCGTTTTAAATTATTGCTGCTTCTACGCGGTGTTTGGCAACTTTTTGCCAACAAAATGACATTGTCGTTGTTAGTTTGAAAAACCAAGCAAGGAGAACAAATGACTGACGGCTCTATTAATTACATGGGGATTAAGCTCGCAAATCCCATAATCATTGGTTCGAGCAACATGGTCGATAAACCGGCCACTTTAAAGCAACTACAGGATGCCGGCGCTGCCGCTATCGTTTTCAAATCTCTTTTTGAAGAACAGATCCAGCTGGAAAGCCTTCAATTCGATTCTGAAATGGAGTTATTTAATGAACGCAATGCCGAATCAGTTAGCTTGTTTCCCGGTATGGAACACGCAGGCCCTGCAGAGCATTTATACAAACTCGAACAAGCACGGAAAACTATTTCCA
The DNA here is from genome assembly GCA_002426195.1 of Bacteroidales bacterium UBA5507. Classification (GTDB taxonomy): domain Bacteria; phylum Bacteroidota; class Bacteroidia; order Bacteroidales; family Lentimicrobiaceae; genus Lentimicrobium. The sequence continues at coordinate 25,870 of DIOT01000025.1, forward strand.
TTCCCCTTATCGGAAGCTTAAACTGCGTTTTCACAGAAACATGGATTAACTGGGCCATCCAAATGGAAAAGACCGGAATTGATGGTCTGGAACTTAACTTCTTTGGTATCCCCCGCGACTTCGAAACTTCGGCCGAAAGCATTGAAAACGAACAAGTAAACATTGTGAGAGAAGTTACAAAGGCTGTTTCAATACCGGTGAGTGTTAAACTCAGCCCGTTCTATACCAACACACTTAATGTAATAAAAAGAATGGAAGAGGCTGGCGCTAAGGCTTTTGTGTTGTTTAACCGTATGTTTGAGCCTGATATTAGTATCAACTCATTAAAGCACATTTCGCCTTTCAATCTTAGTGACCATGGTGATTATCGCCAGTCTCTCCGTTATATCGGCATCCTACATAATAATGTAAACGCATCATTAATCGGATCAAACGGAATCCACTCGGGTTATGATGTTGTGAAACTTCTGCTTGCCGGTGCTGACGCAGTTCAGATCGTGTCGACTGTCTACCTTAACACTCCCAATGTTATCGGCGACATCCTATCGGAAATAAGGCAGTTCATGAGCGATAATAAGTATGACTCTTACAGCGACTTCAGGGGATTGCTATCAAAGAAAAGCACTAAAGATCCTTTCGTTTACAAAAGAGCCCAGTACATAGAATTGTTGCTGCATTCTGATAAGATTTTCAAGAAAGGGAATATTGTTTAGTTGTAGTTCCAATGTAAACTATACACGTATTAGTGTACTCCATTAAATGATTTTTGAGTACTTTAGCAGCCTGAATTTTACTTACTCCTGCTGCTTTTTATGTATACGCTGTATAAAAAAGAAATACTAAGCTTTCTGAACTCTTTAATAGGCTATGTTGCCATTATAGTGTTCCTGATAATTAACGGGCTTTTCCTGTGGGTTTTCCCCGCCGGATTCAATATTGTTGAATTCGGATATGCATCTCTCGACAACTTCTTTGTCATGTCGCCCTTTGTCTTTCTGTTCCTGGTTCCGGCCATCACAATGCGTTCATTTGCAGATGAAAAGAGATCGGGGACTATTGAGATTCTGGTAACAAAGCCCCTTACCGATTTTCAGATCATAATGGCGAAATATCTGGCAGGCGTTACATTGGTAGTCTTCTCTTTGCTGCCTACACTTATTTATGTTATCTCGGTTTATCAATTAGGACTACCTAAAGGTAACCTCGATTTCGGAGGCTTATGGGGGTCATATATCGGGCTGCTGTTTCTGGCATCTGCATTTACTGCTATCGGACTATTTGTATCATCAATAACCGATAATCAGATAGTGGCATTTATATCGGGACTGGTAATTTGTTTTTTTGCATACATAGGATTTGATCTTATTGCCGATTTAACTTTCACAGGCGATTCAGCACTTTTTATTAAATCACTTGGCATTCAGGAGCATTACGCATCTATGAGTCGCGGAGTGCTCGATACCCGTGATATTATTTACTTTCTCAGTCTTATAATTTTATTTTTCCTGCTTTCAAAAATATCGCTCGAAAGCCGGAAATGGGAAAAATAGAAACTTACCATTGAAACTTTTCCCAATCGGTTACTTTTATGGAAAAAACTAAAGTAAAAAAGAAAGACCCCCGCCTCGATAGCCTTGTTCAACTTTTCGGGGGTATTATTATCATAATCCTGATAAACGTTATCGGATCATTCATTTTTACCAGGGTAGACCTGACTTCCGAAAAACGATTTACGCTTTCCCCATCAACACGGCAACTGCTAAGAGAAACAGACGATATTTATTATTTCAAGGTGTATCTTGAAGGAGAGTTCCCTTCAGGATTTAAGAGACTTTCACAATCGACCAGAGAAATGCTCGATGAATTCAGGGCATACAGTGATAACATTCAGTATGAGTTTATCAATCCCACATCCTCTGATGACGCAAAGACAAGAAAAGAGATACAGGACCGTTTGATTGAACAGGGATTGGTTCCAACTGACCTTGCAGTGAGAACAAAGGAAGGCCAGAAACAACAAAGCATTTTCCCAGGGGCACTGGTTACTCATAAAGGAAAGACAATTCCGCTTTCTCTACTGGCAAATCAACTGGGTGCACCTCCTGAGGCTATCATAAATAATTCAATACAGGCACTTGAGTACAATCTGCTGAGTGCTGTAAGACGCCTTGGAACAACTTCAAAGCCTAAGATTGCATTCACTCAGGGACATAGTGAGTTGACAAAACTTGAGACAGCTGACATAGCAAATGCCCTCTCAGAATACTACAATGTCGAGTACACCGAAATTAAGGGTCAGATCAATTCTCTTACCGACAGAGTTGAGGTTGAAGGCGGCAAATATAATATCATCAATAAATATGAAGCCATAATAATTGCCAAACCCGATTCAGTATTCAGTGAGAAAGATAAGTTCATCATTGACCAATATGTTATGCGAGGTGGCAAAGTACTATGGCTCATTGATCCTGTGTTTGCTTCGATGGATAGTCTTCAGACCGCTAACAGGACAGTCGGGATAACCAATGATATCAACCTGAATGATCAGTTATTCAAATATGGAGTGCGTCTTAACAGTAATTTACTAATGGACCTTGCCGCATTGCCTATTCCAATGGTAACAGGATATATGGGTAATCAGCCACAATTCACATTCCTGCCATGGCCGTATTTCCCTGTTCTAACCTCCACTGAGTCACATCCTATAGTTAAGAACATCAATGCTGTAAAAAGTGAATTTATAAGCAGTATTGACACAGTGGGTGCTGCAGGTATTAAAAAGACGATACTCCTCAGAACATCACAATACACAAGAATTGCCCAGACACCTGTAATGATAACCCTTGAAATATTGGGCAGAGACCCTGATACAAAAGATTATTCTGAAGCTCCACAGGCGGTGGCGGTTCTTCTTGAAGGACAGTTCAGTTCCGTTTTCACCAATAGAATTCCGAAGGAAATATCACAGGCTCCCGAAATAGGTTTTACCGGACAGAGTCCTGAAACACGGATGATAGTGATTGCAGATGGTGATATGATTAAGAACCAGGTTCAGTTTTCAGCCGGTAATTATTCCCCTCTCCCACTGGGATATGACAGACACACGGGACAGACATTCGGCAATAAGGAACTAATACTCAATGCCGTTAATTATCTTTGCGATGATGCAGGGCTAATGGCAGTGCGATCAAGAGAACTCAGACTCAGAGCCCTGGATGTTAACAAAGCGCGCGAAAATCTCCTGTCGTGGCAATTAATCAACATTATAGTGCCTATTGCATTGATTATCATCTTTGGTATAATACAATTTACAATTAGAAAGAGACGTTACAGCAGGTAATAAACAGTACAACTTATGAATAAAAACAAGATTCTCGTAATAATCACAATAACACTCGCGGTATTTGCTGCCATCCTTATTTATTCCAGATCGGCCACTACATTGAATCCTGAAATAAGTGATTTCGCTGTAACAGATACATCAACGGTTACAAAGATCTTTATGGTTGATAAATCCGACCAGAAAGTTCTGCTTCAAAGAACATCTCCGGGAGCCTGGACTTTAAACAGCAAATATGATGCACATCAGGAAAATGTCAGTATACTATTGCAAACTCTCTCGAGTCTGAAAGTCAGGGAACCGGTTGCACGTGCTGCTCACAACAATATTCTTAAAATGCTTTCTGCTAAATCTATCAAAGTAGAAATTTACCAGAATGTGCACAGAATTCAGATTGGGTCACTGCGCTTATTCCCTCATGAAAAATTGACAAAAACATATTACATAGGCGATGCCACAATGGATAATGTGGGCACATATGCCTTAATGGAAAATGCTGAGTCGCCCGTTGTTTTGTATATGCCCGGTTTAAGGGGTTACATCTCTTCCCGTTTTTCAACATCTGAATCCGATTGGAGAGTTCATACTGTTTTCAATAAGAAGCTTCCTGATATAAATACCATTCAGGTTGAATTTATCGACAGGCCAAACGAATCTTATAAAGTTGTTAACGTTAACAATGAAGCACTTAAGCTCATCCGCTTATTTGACAATACCGAGGTGGCAAATTACGATACACTCCGCCTGGTAAGCTTTGTTAATGCGTTCAGGAATATTCGCTACGAATCACTGATGAATGATATGGAGCCGCAAAGAAAGGATTCAATTATGAACTCAGCTCCGACTCATCATGTTACTTTAACAGCCAAAGATGGCACCGTTCAGTCAATAAGAACTTTTGCAAGATTGCTGCCGGAACCTGAAGTTGATGTATTTGATGGTTCAATTGTAACTTATGACATGGACAGAATGTTTGGTCTTGTTAACGAAGAAGACTTTGTAACCATACAGTTTTTTGTTTTTGATAAAATACTTTTGCCGCTTTCAGTTTTTACAAATGAACCCGGTGGAGTGAATAATTAGAGGCGCAAAACAATGAAAAAAGTTCAGTCATCATCAGTATTAGTTACCGGAGGTGCCGGATTTATAGGCTCTAATCTGGTTGAAGCATTGCTATCTCAGGATAACAGGGTAGTTTGCCTTGATAATTTTGCCACAGGTAAAAGGGAAAACATTGCCCCTTTCATGGGGAATCCAAAGTTTGAGCTTATAGAAGGTGATATAAGAGATATTGATGCATGCAATAGAGCTTGTAGTGGTGTCGAGTATGTTCTGCATCAGGCAGCCCTGGGTTCAGTGCCAAGATCAATCAACGATCCTATCACATCAACCGAGGTAAATATTGATGGTTTCGTAAAAATGCTCATTGCCTCAAGAGATGCCGGCGTTAAAAGATTTGTTTATGCTGCCAGCTCTTCTACTTATGGTGACCATGCCGCACTTCCTAAAAAGGAAGACATTATCGGGAAACCGCTTTCGCCATATGCCATTACAAAGTATGTTAATGAACTGTACGCAAAAGTTTTCGCCGACCTTTACGGGATTGAGACAATAGGGCTAAGATATTTTAATGTGTTTGGAAAAAGGCAGGATCCTGATGGGGCATATGCCGCAGTTATTCCCCGCTTCATTAAAAGTCTTCTTAAAGGACAGTCCCCGATAATCAATGGTGATGGGACTCAATCGCGCGACTTCACTTATATCGACAACGTTGTACAGATTAACCAGCTTGCATTACTTGCCGACAAACCGGCAGGCGTTAATACAGTGTACAATGTAGCATTTGGTGAAAATACCTCACTTAACGATTTATATGCCTATCTCACGGAGTACCTGACTCCATATTCTCCTCATGTAGCTAAAATAAAGCCCATTTACGGTCCACCGAGAAAAGGTGATGTCATGCATTCGCTGGCATCAATTGACAAGGCAGTTCAGCTACTGGGTTATAGTCCGCAGTTCAGCATAAAAGACGGACTTAAAGTAGCTATCGATTGGTATGTGAAGAACCTTGGCACCAATAAGCCTGCAGTTTAAGAGATAATACTGGCCACAAGTTTTCTCTGACCTCCGTTATTCCGGAACTCGCAAAGATAAATACCCTGCCAGGTACCGAAGTTCAATTGCCCGTCGGTAATAGGTACAAACAAACTGCTTCCCGTAAGCAGAGCCTTTATATGTCCCGGCATATCGTCCTTACCCTCTTCATAATGCTTATAAATATCCTTACCCTCCGGCACTATGTCATTCAGATAATTGTCGATATCTTCAAGCACCTCGGGAGCGGAATTCTCATTTATTGTAATTGCTGCCGAAGTGTGTTTGATAAAAAGATGTAGAATACCCATTTCGGGCAATCCGGTTAATCGCCTTACTATTTGATCAGTTATCAAATGGACTCCCCGCGGATAAGCAGGAAGAGAGAATTCTATCTGTTTAACCATAATAAATTCAGTATTGTTAGAAAATTCCTGTCTGATAATATAACCTTCTTTCTAAGCAGAAAGTTGAGCAGTAGCAGTACTTGTTAATCTTCAATAACTACCGGAATTCCAACGGCAATGTCCTCGAGTATTGCAGTTGTTAATGACTTCGGCCTTTCCAGAGGATAACCCAGTGCTCTGTCCCATATTATGTTAGCACAGATACCTATTGATCGTCCAATGCCAAACAGCACCGTATAGAAATCGTATTCCTTAACACCATAATGCCACTGTATAACTCCTGACTGAGCATCAACATTAGGCCATGGGTTTTTGGCTTTTCCCTGCTCAAGCAGAATTGGAGGCACTACCTTGAAGAGCATATCAACAACCTTAAATACAGGATCTTCAGGCAGGTATTTCAGACTGAAATCTCTTTGAAGCATGTAACGCGGATCGGTTTTACGCAATACTGCATGTCCGAATCCGGGTATTACCTGTCCTGCGTTAAGCGTGTCCCAGACATACTTTCTGAGAATCTCTTCTGACGGAACTTCACCGTTCATTGTGTCGAGCAGATCATGCAGCCATCTCAGTACTTCCTGGTTTGCAAGTCCGTGTAATGGCCCTGCCAGTCCGTTAACCATAGCTGAAATTGAGAGATAAACGTCAGATAAAGAGCTTGCAACCAGATGTCCGGCATGTGCGCTTACGTTACCTGCTTCGTGATCGGCATGAATTATAAAGTGCATTCTTGAAACATCATCATAGGGCTTTGGAATTCCCATCATATGGGCAAAGTTGCCACCCATATCAAGATTCGGATTCGACTGAATTCGTTTGCCATCCCTGTATAGCTTGGCATAGATGTAGGTAGCTATCTCGGGCAATTTCGCCAGCAAGCTGATAGCATCCTCAAAAGTAGGATCCCAGTAATCGGTTTTCTGTAGTCCCGAATGATATTTCTTCGTAAAGAACGACTCCCTGTGCATTGTTAAGATGGCAGTTGAAAATATAGTCATAGGGTGACTGCAACAGGGCATCCCGTCGATTACTTCATAAATGTAACGGGGCAGGATTCTTCGCTTGTTGAATTCATCGGCAACCTCCGCAGCCTGCTCTTCCGAAGGAATGTCACCGGTTAGCAACAAATAAAAAAGAGATTCCACAGTAGGCATTTCCGAGTTTTTTGCCTTTGGCAACTTTTCAAATACCTCCGGCAATGTATAGCCCCGGTATCGTATGCCTTCCATTGGATCGAGGTATGAGATGTCGGAAACCAATGATTTAACACCTCTCATGCCTCCTAAAATCTGACCAATAGTAACTTTGTCAACAACAACGTCACCATATTCTTTCAGAAGTCTTTCAGTACGTGGCCTCCATTCGAGGATTTTTTCGTACAACGTATCTTTAAGCCTTTTTGCCATTGTTTATATCTCTTTGTTAAAAGTTATCAATATCTGTTACGCTAATATAGCTCTAATCAATTCATCCCCGAACTCCGAGGTTTTAAGTTTTGTTGCATTGTCCATCAGACGGTGAAAATCATAAGTCACTTTTTTTGCCTGAATGGTCTTTGAAAGCGAATTAAGAATTATCTCTGCTGCTTCATTCCATCCCATGTATTCTAACATCATGGCACCGGAAAGAATAACTGATCCCGGATTTACCACATCCAGTCCTGCATATTTCGGGGCAGTGCCATGGGTAGCCTCAAATATTGCATATCCGGTTACGTAGTTGATATTAGCTCCGGGGGCAATTCCGATACCACCAATCATTGCTGCAAGGGCATCAGAGATATAATCGCCGTTGAGATTCAGAGTGGCGATTACAGAAAACTCATCAGGGCGAAGCAGAATCTGCTGCAGGAAATTGTCGGCTATAACGTCTTTGACTATGATCTTACCATTATTCACCGCTTCCTTCTGCTTGTTATCAGCGGCAGCTTTACCTTCCGACTCTGCAATCCTGTCGTATGCTGACCAAGTAAACACATGTTCACCAAACTCTCTTTCAGCAAGTTCATAACCCCATTTCTTGAAGGCTCCCTCAGTGAATTTCATGATATTGCCTTTGTGCACGAGAGTAACCGAAGGGAGCTTATTGATGACAGCATAATTTAATGCAGCGCGTATAAGTCTTTCACTTCCTTCCTTTGACACAGGTTTAATCCCAAATGAACTGCTTTCAGGGAACCTGATCTTCTTAACCCCCATCTCGTTAATGAGGAAATCTTTTACCCTGCCCGCCTCAGGAGTTCCGTTAAGGTACTCTATACCGGCATAAATATCCTCAGTGTTCTCCCTGAAAATATGCATATCAACTTTTTCAGGTGCCTTTACAGGACTAGGTACTCCATTGATATATTTTACAGGTCTCAGGCATACATAAAGATCCAGTTCCTGTCGTAACGCCACATTCAGGGATCTGATTCCCTCACCAACAGGAGTAGTAAGCGGGCCTTTAATTCCCACGAGGTATTTACGGAAGTTCTCAAGAGTTCCAGCAGGAAGCCATTCGCCGGTTTTGTTGAACGACTTTTCGCCGGCATAAACCTCTTTCCACATTATCTTTCTTTTGCCACCGTATGCCTTCTGAACTGCTGCATCAATAACTCTTACAGATGCAGCCCATATGTCAGGGCCTGTCCCATCTCCCTCAATAAAAGGAATAGTTGGTTCATCAGGGACTGTCAGCTTTCCATTCCTGATGGAGATTATTTGTTCATTCATTACACATTAAACTTTTATTCATGAAAAATCAGCGGTTTTGTTGCGCCCGGAACACCTCCGGGAATTTCATACACTTCGCAAATAACAATCATTACGGGCATTTGTTTATAAACACCGAACATATAAAGTCTGAATATGAATTTTGGTCTCAGTATGACAGATAAAGCAATTCTGGTCTTCGATAATAATTGTATACTATGCAGTCGGGCAGCCTCGTTCCTATCCGTAACAGACAGGAAAAACAGGCTCATGTTTACCGCTTTCGATTCTGATTTCTGGACCAATCACCCACTAAACACAAACAGCGAAAATCAGAGCATTATTCTGTTATACAAAAATGTGCTTTACTATCGTTCTCGTGCTATTCTCACAATCATTGAATTGCTCGGGTTTCCCTGGAACATATTACTCATATTCAGAGTGTTTCCCTCCGGATGGTTGGATTCAGTCTATGATTTTATTGCCCGTAACCGATATAAAGTCCTCGGACCCAGAAAAATGTGCAGGGTAAACGACTCAGTAAGGCAGCGTTACATTAAATGAAACTCAATATTTGAAGAAAAATTTCTTTAACCTCTCAATTTTTACTTACTTTTGCTTTAAGTGTATAAAATGAAATAAGCTAAACTACCTCATGCAACTTTTTAAAAGAATATTCATTACAATCGCCATACTCTTTACAACCTTTTCAGTATTAAAAGCACAGGATGGCACAATCAGAGGATTTGTTTATGAAAAGGAAACCGGCGAACCGGTAATTTTTACAAATGTTTATCTTTTCAGAACTACACACGGAGCGGCGACTGATGTAAACGGTTACTTTACAATTTCGCGTATTCCTCCAGGTGAATACACTCTGATGGTTTCATATATGGGTTACGACACCTTGCGTGAACAGGTAACAGTCAAAAACAATCAGGTAATTACTAAGAAGCTTTTTCTGAACAAGGGTGCTTATAATCTTGATGAAGTGCAGATTACAGCTGAGCAGGCTGAAGCTAAAACCGACACACGTACATCTGTCATCAAGATCACTCCAAAACAAATAAGCAGGATACCTACCATCGGTGGTCAGCCCGACCTTGCACAATACCTCCAGGTATTACCGGGTGTAGTCTTCACCGGTGACCAGGGTGGCCAGCTGTATATTCGTGGTGGTGCACCTATTCAAAACAAAGTAATACTCGACGGGATGGTGGTTTACAATCCATTCCACTCAATTGGATTGTTCTCAGTTTTTGATACCGACATATTGCGTAATGCCGATATTTTTACCGGAGGCTTTAATGCAGAATACGGTGGAAGAATTTCATCAGTGATGGACCTTACAACAAGGGACGGTAACAAGAAACGTATTGCCGGAAAGGGTGGTTTAAGCACTTTTGGTGCTAAACTGATGCTCGAAGGCCCTATTGTTAAGCAAAAAGAAGATTCCGACGGAAGTGTTTCATTCATACTCACTGCCAAAAACTCATATCTGAAAGAAAGTTCGGAAATATTCTATAATTATATTGATACAGCAGGATTGCCATTCAACTACACCGACGTATACGGTAAAGTTTCCATTAATGCAGGAAACGGTTCCAAAATCAATCTTTACGGGTTCAACTTCAACGATAAGGTTGATTATACAAACCTTGCCAACTACAATTGGAAATCATCAGGTGCAGGTGCAAACTTCGTAGTTATTCCCGGCAATAATCCGGTCCTTCTAGAAGGTAATTTCGCATACTCCACTTATAAAATAGGCATGGAGGAAGATGCACAGCCTTCACGCTCAAGCGTAATCAACGGATTCAACCTTGGCCTCGGGTTCACATATTTCCTTGGCAAGAATGAAATTAAATATGGTCTTGAAATGCTCGGATTTAAAACCGAGTTTGAATATTTCAACTCGCTTGGTATAAGATACAATCAAACTGAAAATACCACAGAGATTGCAGGATTTGTTAAATACAAAATGACAAAAGGCAAGCTCCTTTTTGAACCGGGATTCAGAGTACAGTATTATGCATCATTAGCCAATTTCTCTCCGGAGCCCAGGTTAGCTGCCAAATATAACATAACCGACAAGTTCAGAGTGAAAATGGCTGCAGGTCTTTATTCACAAAACCTGTTGAGTGCCAATTCCGACAGAGATGTGGTCAATCTGTTCTATGGATTTTTATCAGGCCCTGATAATTTGCAGGAACAATACAAGGGAAAGGATGTAAAGCATAAACTTCAGAAATCAGAACATATAGTTGTTGGGTTTGAAATTGATCCATTCCCGTTTGCAACTATAAACATTGAAGGATACTACAAAAACTTCTCACAGCTGACCAACATCAACAGAAATAAGATATTTATTGATGCCGATCCATACACTAATAAAACAAGTCCAAACTATGTTCCCGATTACTTCCGTAAAGATTTTATTATTGAAGACGGGAATGCCAATGGTATTGACCTTGCTTTAAAATACGACAGGAAGAAAATATACTTATGGGCAGTTTACTCTCTGGCATATGTAAATCGTTCTGACGAAGTGGATGATTATGTTCCTCATTACGACCGCAGGCATAATGTAAACCTCGTAACCTCATATCGTTTTGGTCAGGAACTTAGCTGGGAAGCCAATTTAAGGTGGAACTTCGGTTCAGGATTCCCCTTTACACAAAACCAGGGATTTTATGAGAAGCTACCTTTCGGTGATGGAGTCTATACTGATTACTTAACTGAAAATGGTACAATAGGAATTGTATATGGTGAACTAAACGGCGAAAGATTATCATACTACCATCGTCTCGACTTAAGCCTTATGAAGAGGATAAGAATGGGAGAAAATGGCTTACTTGAGATCAACGCCAGTGTTACTAACCTCTACGACAGAGATAATATCTTCTATATTAATCGTTTGACTAACGAGAGAATTTATCAGCTCCCAATAATGCCAAGTCTTGGAATTACATTCGCATTCTAACTGAGATTATAGGGATCTGCTTTTTGAGTCAAGTATTATTGTAACCGGGCCATCGTTTACTAATTGAATGCTCATATGAGCACCAAACCAGCCTGTTGCAGTCTTTAAGCCAGATAATTTGCTGATGTATTCAACAAATCCTTCATAAAGGAGGATAGCGATATCAGGCTTCGCAGCCCTGATGTACGAAGGACGGTTTCCTTTCTTTGTATCGGCATGGAGAGTGAATTGGCTAACTATCAATAACTCACCCTTTATATCGGTTACCGACAGATTCATCACACCGTTTTCATCATCAAAAATTCTTAACCGGGTTATCTTTCCGGCAAGATATTCAATATCATCCAGATTGTCGGCGTCTTCTACACCCAGAAGTATAAGTAGTCCGTTATTAATTGAGCTAACATCACCTGTTTCATTTGAAACGGTAGCTCCGGTCACTCTTTGTATTACAGCTCTCATATTAAATTATGCTCAGTCCCAGTCAGTTTCTTCAAAATACTCGTCATTGGCTATACTAATATAATTCCTGTAGCGGCTTTCATCAATCAGTCCTTTGGATAAAGCCAATTTAACCGCACATCCCGGCTCGTGAATGTGCGTGCAGTTGTTAAACTGGCACTGGTGCATAAGATTCCTCATTTCAGGAAATCTCTCTGCTATTTCACTCTTGTCGAAATTTACCAGTCCGAATTCTTTTATACCGGGTGTATCAATAATATATCCGCCAAAATTAAGTGGAAGCATTTCGGCAAAAGTAGTAGTGTGTTTGCCCTTTTGGTGATACCCTGATATTTCCCCAACCTTTCTCATCAAACCGGGTTGCACAGCATTTATTAATGCTGTTTTGCCAACCCCTGAATGTCCGCTCAGCAATGACACCTTGTCCTTTAGAAGGTTTTTCACATCTTCAATACCAATGTTTTGCAGCGCTGATGTTTTGTAGCATTTATAGCCCAACGATTCATACAAAGCAATCAGCCTGTTCAATCGGGTAATTTCTTCCCCGAAAATATTATCGATCTTATTGAATATCAAAGCTGCAGGTATATGGTAGGCTTCGGCAGTTACAAGAAATCTGTCGATAAATCCGGTTGATGTCCTTGGGCTTGTCAGGGTAACCATAACAATTGCCTGGTCAATATTGGCAGCAATAATATGGGAATGCTTACTTAGCTTGGTTGCTTTTCTTATTATATAATTGTGCCGTGGCTCAATTTTATCGATCAATCCTACATCATCGCCATCCCTGATAATGAAACTGACATTGTCGCCCACGGCAAGCGGATTGGTAGATCTTATTCCCTGAATTCTGAAATTACCTTTTAAACGACATTCAACGATCTTACCTTCTTTTGTAAGTACGTTGCATGCACTGCCGGTTGAACGAATCACTACTCCGCTGCTTTCTGTCATTAGTTTTTGTGAAAGTACTCTAGCAAAACAATTATTTAATAATATAGGTCAAACTATATCGCAAAATGCCATACAAACATACAATTTAATTTAAGTCGGAGAGCTTAAAAACTTTGCCCGGCAGGCTTAGCACCAG
>DIOT01000006.1 GCA_002426195.1 Bacteroidales bacterium UBA5507
CCGGCCTCACCGACAGCAATACCATTATTGGCATTGATGAAATCAACCGAGTAAAGAATTCTATCAGTGCCTGATTCTTGTGTTATCCACTCTTCCTGTGCAAAAAGGTTTATAGTAAAAAGTAAGATCAGGAGCGTAGTTGATAATATATTTTTATTCATCTCTGTAATTTTAAATGATTAATAAATTTGTCAAAACGGCATTTAATTTACGATACTGATTTTTTTAGTAGTAACTTGTTCGTCAGTTCTTAAAGTGCAATAGTAAAGTCCCCTTTCAAGATGCTGTGTTAGTATCCTAAACTCATGATTGCCTGATGGAAGAGTGCCTTTAAATACTGTATTAACCAATTTTCCTTCCGCACTGTATAATGAAATGATTACATTCCCAGTAGCCGGATTTAAAAATGAAATATTACTATAACCATTGGATGGATTGGGGTATACATTAAGATGGTAATCAATCTGTTGAGTATGGCTATCTACAGACGGCAATTTGGTTTTCATAATCAAACCACTGTCACCCACTATATATGCAGTTGCATTAAGTACTTTAACATCGTTAAGAACACATGTTTTTACCGGACTCTCTACTTCTTTCCAGTTTCTTCCCTGGTCTGAGGATTCTGAAATTATATATTGGTCGATTCCATCTGTATCTTTCATGCCGCCTACTGCTATCCCATAATTGTTGACAAAGTCAACACCATTATACCATGAATCATACACTATATGTTCTGTATCCCAATATTGAGTATCCCAGGGCTGATTTCTACAGATATAGGAAGAGAACCCAAAACTGGCAGCATTGTCAACCATGTGACCAACTGTAAGTACAGAGTCTTTACTAAAAGCATACCCATCATATAAAGTACCTGAAGAATATATTACCCCATTATAAGGATAGTAAAATCTTGCTGTTGAAATACTATCGAAATGAGCTACTTTATATACAATAGGATTAAGAGTTCCATTTAAACCAAATACAAAGGCATTGTCTTCATCCAGGATGCGAGTAGAAAAAAAGCCTCCGGTATAATTTTTCCGAATGATAAGTTTATTAGAAAATCCATCAGTTGTAGTAACAGTTGTTTGATACTGACCCACTATAATTCCTTTACCCGATGGACTCATATCAACCGACCATAGATCTCCATTCATTGTACCTAAGAGATACTCAGCATTCCAGGAATCTCCTCCATCAGTTGATTTAAGAATAAGGGCATCATTACCAACCACAATAATATTATCGGCATCAATATAACCTACAGAGTTTAGGCAAAGCATTACACCTGAATTCATTGTCTCCCATGATTGTCCACCATTCATGGTTCGGAGAATGACACCGCTATCACCAACCGCCATTCCACTGTTTTCATCCAGAAAGTCAATGCCATACAATGTATAGTCCGCTCCAAAATGTTGTACAGACCATGAAGATTGTGCATGCAATACTGTACAAAGAATGCAGGCATACAGAATTAGTAGTAATTGTTTTTTCATTTTGATTATTTGTTAAAGTGGTTTGAATTGATGAGGCAAAATAATTGGTAATAAAAACATTTAACAATGCGTACTATATGGTATATTAAAATGCGTTATCTCCGTATTGGTACTGATTTTTAGGTTTTAACGCAATTTATTGATACATTAATTGAAATACTTGTTTACATTTACCTCGTCATTCAAGGCGTGGAGATGAATAAAAAATTAAGCCTGAATATTATTATCATATTGTTGATATTACCGGTGCTATTGCATGCAAACCTGGTCCCCGATTCCAAAACACGTTCAAAACTACTAAGGGAGCTTGACACTGTAATCGGACCGGAGAAAGTTGATGTGCTCAATGATTTAAGTTTTAACGAGGTATACACAAACTCAGGAGAGGCAATTGATTTTGCGCGGATGGCATTAAGCCTATCCAGGCAGATAAAATATGCCAAAGGTGAGAGTATGGCACTTAACAGGATAGGTGTTGCATATGACATAACAGGAAGATATGATAGTGCTTTAAGTTATTATCATGAAGCACTGGCAATAAGCAGAAGAATCAATGAATCGAAACTTATTGCAGGAAATCTGAGCAATATAGGCTTAACCCACTGGCACATAGGAAATACAAATGATGCCTGTAAATACTTCTTTTCGGCACTTACCTACTTTGAACAGGATAAGAATATCAAAGGTATGGCCAATGTCAATAATAATATTGGCATGATATACAAATCGATGAAGAACTATGATAAGGCAATTGTTTTTCTTCAGAAAGCCCATACTTTGTACATACAGCTGAATGACAAGTCGGGCATGGGAGCCGTACTGACTAATATAGGGCAGATATATATACAACGCAATGACTTTAATAAGGCACTTGGTTATCTGAATAAATCAGTGGCGATTAAAGAAGAGATTGAAGATTATTATGGCTTGTCAATCAGCTTCAATCATCTGGCAACGCTGTATATGGAGGCAGGTAATTATGATAAAGCACTTGCATATGCGTTCAAAGCAGTGGACTACGCAAAGAAAAATAATAACAATCATAACCTGGCTGAATCTTATCTGAAAGTTGCTGTTTTAAATATACGGTTCAGTAAATATGCTGAAGCTCTGGAATATAATCAGAAAGCTGAAGTACTGGCCAATAGCGTGCAAAGCAACAAACTCCTGTACGAAGTATACCACAATTATGCTAATATTTATGAAGCAGGTGGTGAGTATCATAAAAGTCTTGAATACTTCAAAAAGTTTGTGGCCACGGAGGATAGCGTTCTGAATAATCATCGTTTTAATAGAATTTATGAGCTTGAATTAAAACATGAGACTGAAAAAAGTGAAATGGAAATTGAAATGCTTAAAAGACAGAAGCGGTTCCAGTTACTTCAGATTGAAGCTCAAAAATTACTTATAAGCAAACGCAATACTCAAATTGTGCTCATTGCTACAACGGCACTGGTGCTCATCCTGCTGGGATATATTCTGTACATCACATACCGTCAGAAACAAAAGCAGAAGCTTGAAGAGACCATACACAGGATTAAAGAGGTGAGGGCTAATGAGCTACTTAATGCTGAACTTCGCGAAAGGAAAAGAATAGGGGAGGAATTGCACGATGGACTCGGACAGATACTCTCAGTGTTAAAATTAACCTTAACAAGTCTGCAAAGGAAGTTACTGCCTGAACAGCCTAAACAGAATGAATTATTGCTCAATGCGATAGATTTGACTGACAACGCCTTCAGTGAGTTACGAAACATATCACATAACCTTGCACCTATCTTTTTACAGGAAAAGGGCCTGGTGGCATCGATAAAAAGTCTGCTGGAACCATTGCTCGAATCAAAGAAATTCAGGTTAAACATGGACTTCTCCGATGTGCGCAGCAGTGTGGATTCCATTGCAGAATTAACGATATATCGTGTTATACAGGAGGTTATCAATAATATCATTGTCCATTCGGAGGCAACTGAAATCAATTTTCAGTTACTTGAAAATGATGATGAGGTAATGATTATGATAGAAGATAATGGTAAGGGATTTGACATTAGTAATAATAAGGGAAATGGAATTGGGCTGAAAAATATCAGATCACGTATTGACAATATTGACGGAACTGTTCATATTGATACCGCGCTTGGCAGAGGTACAATAGTTACAATTATTGTTCCTGTAAAACAACTACATAATGGGTAAATTTAAGCTTTTACTGGTGGATGATCATCATTTGATTCTTGATGGATTGATTGCATTGCTGGCTGATGAAACATGCATTGAGAGAATTCAGGGCGTAACCAGTGGACAGGCAGCGATTCGGATTCTTGAAAAAGAACGGATTGATGTGCTGATGGTTGATATAAACATGCCTGAAATGAGCGGACTGGAGCTGACAAAGATTGTGAGAACACAGTTCCCCGAAACAAAAATACTGGCGTTAAGCATGTACAACGACAATGTGATGATAGCCAAGATGATTGAAGCCGGTGCCATGGGCTATGTGCTCAAAAGCACTGACATCAATGAGTTGTCGGAAGCAATATGCACAATTGCCGAAGGTAAAAAATTCCTCTCGAAGGAAGTTCAGGATATAATAATGCAGGGTATCTATAATGCCGACAGTTCAATCAGATCAGTTCAGCCAAATGCAATAAAGCTAACCTCGCGTGAATCAGAAGTCCTAGCATTGATTGTGCGGGAGTACTCAAATGAGCAGATTGCAGATAAGCTATTTATAAGTGAACGCACAGTTGAGACCCACCGGAAGAATATCTTCGTGAAAACCAAACAGAAAACAATTGTAGGACTGATAAAGTATGCAATTGAAAATGAATTGGTAGATTAACTGAACTCCGTACCTATACTTATGTCTGTCTTTTAAAATACCGTAAACTACGAATTGTATATAGGTTTAAACAGACGTTACTTTGCCGAATGTATTTTTTGTTTAGTGAACTGGTTCCAACAAAATGGCGAACAATTAACCATGATTACCGGAGCAGGAAGTCTCAAATCAATTATGTGTGTGTGAAACTTTGATTAGTTGATTAGGCGATTGCGATAGAGTTAAAGTAAAATTTAGCTCTATCGTTTTTTATAAAAGACAGGTTAACGGAATATAG
>DIOT01000014.1:0-19323 GCA_002426195.1 Bacteroidales bacterium UBA5507
TTAGTAAAGTTGATAACAACTGAGGGAGTAGTAACAAGAAAGGTAGTGGTTAGATAGGAAATCAAAGCTACAACGGACTACTAGCCAGCTGTTATATCGCATCCTAGAGGAGATCTGGTCCCCCCTACTTTTATTTATTCCTATACTAAGCTTTATATAATATAAACACGGGATAAATTATTTTACTAAATTGCATGACCTTAATGATGGAATTTAGTGGGCACTTCCATACATATTTTTTCAGAGTAGCATGTATTGTATGGGAATGTCATACTTATTTACGAGTTGTGCCACATTTAAAACAGACAAAATATGACAGAAACCGTTGAGATTTCAAGTGAGAGTATAAAGTCTCTTGCTGACTTAATAAATCAACTTGGACTAAAGGATTGGTTGAGTTTAGTCGCATTATTTTTTAGTGCTATTGTAGCTGTTCTTATTGGACAATTTCTTCAAGACAGGAAAGAAAAACGAAATAGAGAATACCAAAATAAGTTCTCCATATTCTCGACAATTTTAGGACTTAGGCATTCCAGAGCGGGAAACGAGAACTTTGTGATTGCAATAAATCAAATTCCGATTGTCTTTCATAAAAACGAAAAAGTATTAAAAAAGCTCGACAGATTCATTAAAACTCATGTTGACCCGATTTCGCCAACTGAAAAAGTAATTGAGAATCTAAACTCCGACCTAAATGACCTCGTTCTTGAAGTTGCAAAAGACTTGGGTTACTCGAACATTGACAATAATGTGATGAAATCATTCTACTATCCCGCTTGGTCATTTTATCGTCACCAATCTGACTTGATTTATAATGAACTTTATTCACTTGAGAAATTTCACGATTTGGAAGCCGCGAGACAGAAGAATAAGAAATCCAACGACCCAAAAGATTAATAAGATTATTCATATTTTGACTATTAAAAAGAGCGTATTCAATAAAATAGGTTAAGGACAAAAAGCACCAGTAGCCAACACGCGGTATAGCCAATAAGGGTTTCAGTGGTATGCGAAGGGTTGTAGCCCGCCTCAACTTCTTGTTTAAGTTGATAGGAAATCGCCCGCAATCCCTTACTGGCCATACCGCCAAACGTTGCGCAACCATAATATGAATTGAATTAATTACGGATATAGACAGTAGGAAAATGGCACACATCTTAAAGATTTATAGTGCTCGTAATTGAAAACACACATACATGAGTACAGAATACAATTTCCCGACACTGTACTTTAAGATGTTTTACAAACCGAAAAGCACTTTTGAAGCCGTGTTTGAAAGCGGAAAATCGCTTAAGTTTGGCTTCTTAGCCATTTTAATACCGATAATTGGATACACATTGTTCTATATAATGGCTCTTTATGCCGGCGGTTCCCCATCAACATTCAAACCCTGGTTAACAATCCCCATAGAAGAATATTTCAAATATGATATAGTTTTAACCACCCCCGGTTATTATCTGGCATGGATTGGTGCTGCAAGTACCATATACTTATTATCCAGGTTGATGAAAGGCAAAAGCAGCTTCGACAATATGCTGGCAATTGTAGGTTTTGGCGTGGGTGTTGCCACATGGAGTTCATTGCTGCATGACCTGACTGATGCGTTTTTAAGTGTAATCGGAGTCATCGATATGAAAGAATATGAGAGACTGCTGAACGAACCAACCTTTTGGCGTGGTCTGCTCTGGACACTGTATGTTATCTACTTTTTCTGGTTTCTGTCATTGTTTACCATTGGAATCAAAAAAGCACAAGGATTCAGCCTGTCAAAATCCATCCTGATTGCACTGATAGGACTTTTTAGTTTTCAGTTGATCCTCTTAATCTTTATCAGATGAGTAAATGAGTATAATGGCACAACAATCAGCAGTTATGTCGCATCCCAGAGGAGAATTTGGCCCCACCTACTTTTATTTATTCCTATACTAAATTTAATATAAACAAGGGATAAATTATTTTACTAAATTGCATGACCTAATGCTGGAAATTTAGTGGGTGCTTCCATACATATTTTCATAGAGTAGCAGGTATTTTATGGATGGCGTACTTATTGACGAGTTACCCACAAGGCTGAAAAAAGAGAAAAAAAGAAAATGTTTGCCAAGATAAAAATAGAACGCGAAAGCACATTGCACACATTTGCAAATCGCACAAGCTAAAATGATAAAACCTAAAGAAGAAATATTCCAATACTACTTTTACTTTATCCAGGAAAGAATGAAAATTTTCTGGAACAAGTATAATAATATTCAACCATGGACTACTGATGAGATATTGAGTGTTCATAAGTTTACGAATGTTTATCGTGCTATGGACAGAGTGAGCCAATATCTAATCAGGAATGTCATATATGACAAAAATTCCTTCTCAGATGAAGATATATTATTAAGGATAATTGTCTTTAAGATTTTCAACAAACCTGACACATGGGAATATATTGAGAATAGAGTTGGAGTCATTACCGTTAAAAACTTTGATTTATATCGGATTAATCAAGCATTATTAGAATTAAAACACGTTCAACCGATATTCAATAATGCTTATATGATGACAGGAACTCATTCTTTATATAATCATCTAAAATACAAACATGAGAAATGGTTAGAGATGGTCAAGAATGAATTAATTGGAAAATCTATTCTTAAAAAAATTTTAGATTCAAATTCATTATCAGAGGTTTATGAGCTTCTTAGGGACTGTTCTTTTATCGGTGATTTTTTAGCCTACCAATATGCAATTGACATGAATTATTCCTCTGTTATTGACTTTAGTGAAAATTCTTTTGTCAAGGCAGGCATTGGCGCAATTCGAGGAATAAAGAAATGTTTTGAGCCTTTATCTAAGAAATACAGCTTTGAAGATGCGATAAAATACACACAAAACAATTTTGAGAAATACCAAAATAAATTTGAATATACTGATTTTAGACCTCTTTTTGGAAGGGTGCCAACATTAATAGATTTACAAAATTGTTTTTGTGAGACCGATAAATACTTACGTGCCAAAATCCCGGAACTTCAAGTTGATAATAAACGCATTAAGCAAAAATATAAAGAGAGCCCAAAACCTCTTGAACTCTTCTTCCCTCCCAAATGGAATATTAACTTAAACATTTTGACACCATGTTTACAGCCGAGTACACAGGAATCAACTCTTTTTTAGTTGGTGCTTCGACTCTGCTTATAAAAGAGGGAGTCAAAAGAAAAACAAGAGGTAAGCTTTGCATTGAATTACCGGAACCTTTCATGTTCAAAATTACTAATCCAACAGCAAGATTGGTTACAATAACTGAAAGAAGATGGAATCCTATTTTACCTTTTGCTGAGTCTTTGTGGTTAGCTACTGGCAAAAATGACTTAGAATTTATTAGTCATTATTTGAAAAACATGAAGAACTTCTCCGATGATGGTGAGTTTCTGCGTGGTGGGTATGGCCCAAGATTAAGAAAATTCAATGGTATAAATGATGATTATAAAATCAGGAATCCTTATAATAGAGATATTGCAAAATTAAATAAATCAGAAGTAGACCAATATAGTTTCATTTGTAAAAGTTTTGAAAAAGATAAGTTTACAAGACAAGCAATTATCAACATTGGAGACCCGCCTAAAGATTGTTTTGACAAAGAAGGTAATTTAAAAATAACTAGGGATTTTCCTTGTACTAGGCTTCTGCATTTTCAAAAACAGCCAAAAGAAAACAAACTAAATTTAACTGTTTACATGAGGTCAAATGACCTTTTATGGGGAGCAAGTGCAGTTAATATTTTCAATTTCACTTTCATGCTTGAATACTTCTCGCAAATATTAGGGTTAGAAATTGGAAATTATTATCACATAGCAAATAATTTCCATTATTATGAAGAATTTGAAAATATGGTTCAATCCATTTCTCAAGTTAAAAATGTAACAGACTTTCAATTTGAGTACTCAAAATCATTTCACAATTTATCAGAGTTAGACGAGAAAATAAAGCTGCTTGAAAGTGAAGAGGATAAACTAAGACAAGGCATTTATACGGATTTAATTGATTTTGAAGATGACTTTATTAATGATTGGTATAAAACATTTTATGCCTTCAACACACATAAAGAAGTAACTTTTTCAAATCCAATATTGAATCAATTATTTTTAAAATATATGCCTAATGAATGAAGAAAGTATTAAAAAAATCACAGATGATGTAACAGCAATTTTATTAAAGAAAAATGCTGATTACGGCGGTGCAAGTTTTGATCTAGGACTGAACGGTAACATGGTTCATCTTTGGGATAAAGTAAAACGATATAAAAGTCTAATTGGCTGTGACAAAAAAGAACCAAACTTTGAAAGTATAGAAGATACTTTAAAAGATATTATTGGTTATGCAATAATAGGTTTACACATTTTAGATGATGAAACAATAAAAGACAAAATCTATGGATAAGTCACATAATATCTTTATAAGCCATTATGGAAAAGATGACAAACATGTACAAGCCCTAAAAGCGAGGCTAAATGGTAAGGGTTATAATATTCGAAATTTTTCCGTTGATAGCACTAACCATAAAGATGGTAGAATACCATCAAAACCTGTAATTGAACGTCTGCTTCGAATGAGGATTAACTGGTCAAGTACATTTATTTGCTTAGTAGGCCCCAAAACTCACACAAGAGCATGGGTTAATTACGAGATTCAAAAAGCAGTAGAACAAGGTAAAAGGATAATTGGAGTTTATACACATGGCAGTAAAGAAACAGCGGAATTACCAAAGAACTTGGAAAAAGTGGCATCAAATCTTATTGGTTGGAATTCAATCGATAAGATAGGAGAAATCATTTCCGGTAAAAACTATCCAATCGAGAATGCAGACGGTAATGTCGTAAGAGACTCATTTGATAGGCCAATAATAAGATGTTAGCACCATGAAAATCTATTCTTACATGATTGACCATGATTTTGGGTTGGCTCCAAATCCATTTGGACAATATTGTACGATTGCTGTCTGTAAACCCAATATTAGAAAAAGTAAAAATCTAAAGATTGGTGATTGGATTATTGGAACCGGTTCAAAATCACTTGAAAAATCTTCAGGCATTAAGTCCGTTTCAAAACTTATCTATGCAATGAAGGTAACTGAAATTATTAAATTAAATGAGTATTTTATAGACCCAAGATTTGAATACAAAAAACCAAATATGAATGGAACCTTGATGACCTTATTTGGTGATAATTTCTATTTCCTTGATGAATCAGATAACTGGGCACAACTTGATTGTGCGCATAGAAATAAAGACGGGATTTATAATGAAGAACATGTAAGAAAAGATATTGGGGGTGAGAATGCTTTGATTTCAGACTTGTTCTATTATTTTGGTCAAAATGCACCTCAAATACCTGATTACTTAAAAAGTGTATGCCATACTACGCAAGGCGTTAAGATTGTGAGACCTGAAGAATTGGCAAACCAATTTATTGAATGGTTGCAATCCAATTTTCAAACAGGCTTGCAAGGACTACCAATTAGCTGGACTAAATATGAAAAATAAAAACGATATGGATTTGTTTAAACTTTATTTTGACGAAAATTTCAATCTTATTGTGCAAATCTCAATATGGCTTGTTGTTTTTGTGATTGTCATATCACTAGTTTATTTTATAGTAATAAAAAAAATATACAGGTATAACCTAGTGAAACTTGATATTAAGCTGGGCAATGTTGGGTCTGCAGAATTCAGACCGAATAAAACAGATTTACAAATAGCCCACAAAATTTGGACTGAACTAATAACGAGAAAAGCTGCAATACCAATTGATAAAGAAAATGACATAATTGAAGAAATATATGATTCATGGTATGCACTTTTTCAAAAAGTTCGAGAATTCATTAGCGAAATTCCAGCAGAGTTGATTCGTAAAAATAAAAGTACAAAAGAGATTGTCAGAATAGCAACTCAAACGCTAAATGAAGGATTACGACCTCACCTTACAATGTGGCAAGCTCGTTTTAGAACATGGAGTAGTTCAAAAAAAGATAAAATGATGGATATGACCCCACAAGAGTTTCAGAAAGATTATCCTCAATATAAAGACCTAATTGATGATTTAATGAATGTTAACGCGCAGTTAATGCAATACGCACAGGAATTGAAAAAAATAATAGACAAATAGGTCCTCGCTATTGTAAGCACATTTGTAATTCGCACAAGATTTCGTATATTGACTTCATGAAATCCAACTGTTGATTAATTATGATAGACATCGCACAACGTTATTTTGGACAAATTGCACCATGCGGAATGAATTGTGGTTTATGCATTGGTTACTTGAGGGAGAGGAAGCCATGTGGTGGCTGCGTTAAGTTTGATGATAAAAATATGCCGCAGGGTTGCCGAAATTGCATTATCGTTAATTTTGATTTGTTGGCTCAAACTGAATCGGGATTTTGCTTTTATTGCAAGAAGTATTCTTGAAGAAGTTTATAACGAGCATTATCCCGTCTGCCCGAATGTTACAGGCTTGAAGTTAAACCGAATCCCGCAAGTCGGTGGGCGGTTTTTGATTTTATTCTACCGGAAAATGATTTATAAATTGTATGAGGAATAATGAGCACCAACTGGTGGGTTAAAAATTTGGTTGACACATCACTATAATTTTGGAAAACACTTAATTTTATAAATCATGAAATATAAAATTACTTCAATTCCGGCATTAATTGTTCTCTTCATAGTATTTCCAAATACCCTCAAATGCCAGGATTACTTTCCGTTTCCTTCTGATAGTGCCACATGGTATTCCGTGTATTCATGGCCTGAAATGATTCCGCCATATGTATCATACCATACAATAAAATATGAGACTGTTGGAGATACTGTAATAAACAATTTAACCTATACAAAACTTTACAGTCAGCCCACTAATGACACAGAATCAATGAGTTTTGTAGGTGGCTACAGGGTAGATTCAGATAATGAGTGTGTATATTTTATTGATAAAATGATTATTCGGAATGCTTACTGTACGATTTCAGATTGACACCCGGAGATACGATTATCATAACCGGTTCAGATTACGAACCTTACAACCTTATTTGCCTTGACACAAGTTCAATAATAATAAATGGCATATCTCATACATCATATTCGATTTATTCATATTTATCCAATGGAACCTCATGTTACACACAATGGGTTAAAGGAATTGGCAGTCTTCGTAAACCCACAGAAACGAATGAGTTTTGCGGATATTCATTTGAGTGGGCTTATGATTTGACCTGCTTCCATTATAAAGATGAAAAAATATATGAATGGGAAACGAACCCTTACTTTACCGGGTGTATTGGGAACAGTGTCATTGGAATTGAAGAACATTCAATTGAAAGCCTGCAGGTAGTGCCGAATCCTGTGCAGGATGTATCAAGGTTGGGGGGCTATAATAATGATCAGCAAACAATCCATTACCGGGTGATTGATTATACCGGCCGGACTATTTACGGGCGCAGCAACATACTGCCCTCTGAGGTTGAAATAAAAAGAAGTGATTATTCACAGGGCATCTATTTTCTGGAGATTTATTCAAATGATTTTCAAAAAGTACAAGTGCTAAAATTTCTGATTGAATAAAATGCATTACCTGCATTCTACGTTCAGCATTGACCCCGGCATTACCCCAAAAAGCATAGCTATCATTTGAAAACGCACCATGCGGAATGAATTGTGGTTTATGCATTGGGCATTTGAGGGAGAGGAAGCCATGTGGTGGTTGTGGTAAGTTTGATGATAAGAATATGCCTCAGGGTTGCCGCAATTGTATTATCGTTAATTGTGATTTATTGGCTCAAACTGAATCGAGATTCTGCTTCGATTGCACTAAGTATCCATGCACCCGACTCAAAAATCTTGATAAGAGATACAGGACAAAATATGGTATGAGTATGGTTGAAAACCTTACCTTTATTAAATATCGTGGTCTTGACGATTTTATAAGAAATGAACAGGCGAGATGGAGTTGTAAGGTCTGTGGAGCCGGCTTGAGTGTCCATAGGAATTTCTGCCTGAATTGTAAAACAGAGTTTAAGAAAAATACATACTGACAGGTGGTTATACGCAATATCTATACTGCTATGAAATCAATACCAACGCCCCCTGATTAATAAGCACTAATCACTTTCCATCAATCACCAATTACCAGAACTACTAATAAATAATAACCATTGCTACAGGTGGTCAGCAAACCTACTTTATCAGAGGCCTTGAAATCATTGTTAATTAGAGCTCTTGATAGTTCGATCAAAAGTTCAGGCAAAGTTAAAAAAGACATTGCGCTTTTTAAACAGTCCTTGTCAGATAATCCTCATAACCTGCATAACATTCCAAATAATTATCTAACCTTTAAAATGCGAATTAATAGCTTGGATGAGAAGGAAAGAGACTCCATGCTCGATTATGTTAAAGACAATTGTGAACTCATTGTCGTTATTACCAGTGATATCTCTGAAGGTTTCCAGTTATTTGATTCCCAAAATGCAAGAAATTATTGTCTCTTCATGTGAATAAGCTTCAGTGCAATTTTATTACAAAGCGATTTGTATAAATATTATTAACCATATTTTATTTTAATAAGTCACAATTAAAAATATCGTACATTTGTAATTAAATATATCATTTATGTTAAAAACCAATTTTCGGAAAAAATGAATTATACTGCTCGAAAACCATTATATGAGGAAATTTCAAGGCTTAGAGAAAGGCCATTGTTGGCTTATGTTACAAGCTATCGCCAAAATGGAGGTGGGAACATTGCTTCTGATATTATTCCTGAAATTATTAAACAAATAAATAGAATACCTGCAACTGAAGAAAATATAGACCTTCTTATAATGAGTTACGGGGGTGATCCCACAGTTTCATATAGGATAGTAAATATACTTAGAGAACGTTTTAAAAAATTTGGAGTTCTTCTACCATTTGCTGCTTATTCTGCTGCAACATTAATATCATTAGGAGCAGATGAAATATACATGCATCCATTTTCTAATCTTGGTCCAGTTGATCCTCAGTTAGCTTACAAAAAGAATAATGGAAATGAAACTATTAATTTTGGATCTGAAGATTTAAGGAATTTTATTGATTTTGTGAGGAAAGATGTGGGTGTAACAGATCAAAAGGAAATGCAAAAGTCTTTTAATCTTGTCTGTAAAGAAGTAGGTGCTATCCCAATTGGAATAGCAAAAAGAAGCTCCCAGTTAGCCCTTTCCATGGGTGAAAAACTGCTTTCTTTACACATGTCAGACGGAAACAAAGCAAAAACAATTGCAGAGACACTAAACAAGTCATTTTATCATCATGGTTATCCTCTTGGAAGAACTGAAGCTAAAAAAATTGGCTTACCTATAGTTAATCCAAA
This sequence comes from Bacteroidales bacterium UBA5507, assembly GCA_002426195.1. Lineage (GTDB taxonomy): Bacteria > Bacteroidota > Bacteroidia > Bacteroidales > Lentimicrobiaceae > Lentimicrobium. The sequence continues at coordinate 9,385 of DIOT01000014.1, forward strand.
AGGAGATTTAGAAAGTCTCCTATGGCAAGTCTTTGAATCTTTTGAATCAGAAATGAAATTTAATGAACCATTTGATCCTTTAAAGATTGTATTGAATGATGCTACTTCAGCTGCATTGCTAGCTCCAGCACAACAAATACAATTACCTGCAAATTTGCCATCTGAAATACTTCAAGAAGTTTATAAACAGGTTTTACAACAAATTAAAGTAGTTCAGATACCACCAATCAGCTATGAGATTTTTAATGCATCACTCGAATCTTCTAGATGTCGTAGTGAATTTAAAACTATTGGTAAGATTTTTGCTAATAAATTACCAGACAATAATATTGCAGTTAATGTATTACCTACATCCTCGGCTTGGAATTTCTGTGAATAATTATAATTTTGCAACATTATTTGAAATTAACCGTTATTAAGGTATGGAAACAAAAATTTATAGCTCAAACAATAAAGCAGTATTGAGAGATAATGGCCCTTACAAGTTATCTTCTGCTGATAATTCAATAAAAGGGCGTTCTATTTATTCTTATCAAACATGTACCTCAGTAACTATTGTTGGTAATCAGACTATTTCTTCAAAAGGAGTAGTAAAAACTAAAATAGATGTATTAAAGTGTAGCTAAATCATTTTAGAAGTTGTTTTTCTATAATATTAATGCTTTTACAACTGCTATAAAACTCTAAATTGATTATGTGTGACTATTGAGTTTATTACATAAACAATCCCAATATCAATAATCAATCACGAGTACCAATCAAAATCTCACTCTCACAATCTAATCAAACAAAGTCGTTATTCTAAGCGGAAATCTATCGTTTAACCCTCACAGTGCAGCACCTGTCAATGACCAGTGGCTGTGGATGATTTTCCATTTGTTGTCACCCTCAAGGCGATACACTTCGGTGCAGTTCTCCTTAAATAGGGTGTCGCCGGTATAGGATTCTAGATTGTAGGTGAGTACTGCCATCGTGCCTGATTGTTGCACAACAGGGTTTATAATTTCGAATCTATCCATTTTTACAGTTCCACGCACAGTTTCATACAGCTCTTTTATCTTGTTCCAGCCATCCAGCCGTCGTTCCCTTACGGGATCAAAATAGGTAAAGTCCTCTGAATAGAGTTCGAGATACGGGTCAGGATCGCCAATGTGCCATGCATTGAGAGCTTCAGTCTCCAGTGCAATTATTGTTTCAGCAACAGTTTTATTTTGCATGATGTTCAGGTTGTGTAGGTTTAACTCATCAGTAGTAAAATTAGTAAACTTCCCGGATTTATTGATTTTAACCAAATTCCCCTGTCGCTTAACATTTTTGGCTGAATAAGCTTGCCCACCGGTTTCAATTTTCCGTAAATTCGTATTCTAAATGAGCTACAAAACCAGTTTATGTCATTATTGAGAGTAATACTCGCTATAATCTTTCCTCCGCTGGCTATTATTGACTATGGATGCGGTTCGGTTTTAATCGTCTTCCTTTTGACTTTGGCAGGATGGGTCCCAGGTGTAATTGCAGCACTAATTATCTTAAACAGGCAGAGATAACAATACATAACCAAATGGATATACTTAATTTAATAGTCGGGCTATTCATGATTGGGATTGGATTTTTGGTTAAATCCGCACCCGGTATGATTTCAGGGTATAACACTATGCCCAAAGACAAAAAGAAAAATGTGGACATTGAAGGTTTGTCCACTTTCATGCGAAATGGATTGATCGTTATAGGATTGTCGATTATAATCGGATATTATCTATTCAAATGGATTGGTTTTACCATGATTGCCAATTCAGTGATTCTGATTGTGACCCTCGTAGGTGTAGCAATTCTGGTTGTAAAGTCTCAGAAATTTGACCATAACAAGTCTAAGAAAACAAAACTGACCTATTTTATCCTGGGATTGGTATTTTTATTCGTGATCGGACTTTTAACCTATGGATTCATTCCTTCAAAGATAACCTACAGTAATGATACGATCCGCTTTTCGGGAATGTATGGATTTGAATTAAGCCTTACCGAAATTGATACTGTTGAACTTTCTGATATCCTGCCGGAGATTAAAATCCGGACTAATGGCTTTAGTTTTGGCCCTGTGAAAAAGGGATTTTTTAAACTCGATAAGTTTGGCAAAACCAGATTGCTGATTCATTCTGATGCAGCTCCATATTTAACAATTTTCAAAAGCAACGGCGACAAAATCATTGTCAATTCTAAAGATAGAGTTGAAACGGAAAGAATTTACGGTAAGATCATAACATTGATGGATAAATAAGTGTGTCTGAATTCTGCATAAACCTTGCAAACCATTTATTATGACAGATATTTCATCACGATATTTCGGACAGATTGCACCTTGCGGGATGAATTGCGGTTTATGCATTGGTCATCTGAGGGAGAGGAAGCCGTGCACCGGCTGCGGCAGGTTTGATGATAAGAATATGCCTCAGGGTTGCCGCAATTGCATTATTGTTAATTGTGATTTGTTAGCTCAAACTGAATCGGGATTTTGCTTTGATTGCAGCAAATATCCATGCACCCGACTCAAAAATCTTGATAAGAGATATAGAACGAAATATGGCATGAGCATGATTGAAAACCTCACCTTTATTAAAGATCAGGGTCTGGATCAATTCATACGAAATGAACAGAAAAGGTGGCGTTGCACGGTGTGTGGAGCCGGATTGTGTGTTCACAGGAACTTTTGCCTGAATTGTAAAACAGAGTTTACGAAAAACAAATACTGACAAGCGGTCATACTCAATACCGATACCGCTATGAAATACTAACCGATGTACCCTGGTCATTAAGCACTAATCACTGCTCATCAATCACCAATTACCAGAACTACTAAGAAATACAAAGGTTTCAGCATGTTCATGTTTATCCAGTTATAGATTTTAGAATACTTTTTGAATAATCATATAAACCGTTTAGTTATTTAACTAAATTGCAAGGGCTAATTCTTCATACGTATTCCCATATTTTTAGTATGGAAATGAAATGGTTCTATAAGAGCTGGTGGTGCTAATTGATTGAATTACACAGGGAAGCCGAAAACTGTTTCTAAGAGTAGGCAATTTTAACTAACATTTTATGAAGACTATCATTCAAAGGCTAATGCCCTTTTTATTGCTGACAATTATTGTAAATCTGACAGGCTGTGAAAAAGAAAGTAAGGAGACTATTGTAAAAGTTACAGTAACGAATTTTTTAGGGCTTCCTCAACCGAATTTTACCGTCTATCAAATGGATGATTTGAAGTGGAATGCTTATGGGGCTAACACTTTTTTTCGTGACCAGCAAAGTGTGACAGATGAAAACGGCAATGCAACCTTTAAAATTGACAATTTTGAGTTTGTTACAGAAAAACAGCTAACCTATTACTTCTTTTGTAATTATACTGTTGGTGGTGGTGATCCCAGAACAAAGCACATTGGGACCACTTTAAGTAAAGGAGATAGCAGAATGCTAACTCTTGAACTAGATTAATCTCGAGGTAAGTTGCCGGTTATAATTTTGCATGTTTCTTATTTCTAATTTGATATCTCAAACGACAATCGTTAAATAATTCGAACATCTCTTTGTAAATTCTGTTATAAGTGAATATATTTGCACTCGAAATCTTTGATGACGAAGGAGACTTTTGCTCATTTTATACTGTGAGAATATTGGAACCAGAGTCAAAATGTAGTGAAACCGATAAGTTCTTTCTTAGGTTTCGACAGTCGCATAAAGAATGTGTTCAAATGTTGGCTCAGCTTTTGCAGATAATAGGAGTTGAAACTGGTGCTATTGAAGAGTATTTTAGATTCGAAGGATTAGCAATGGCAATTCCCCGCGGTTTAGTCAGAGGTCTTGAACTTAACTTTAAGAACTTCCCTTTGAGGTTATATTGTATGAGAATTTCTGAGAGTTTAGTTATATTATTTAATGGTGGACAGAAAACAAGTGAGAAAGCGCAGGATGGCGAAACCAGCATGACATTTTTTGAAGCAAATCAATTTGCGGCAAGAATCCAGGATGCAATTATGAATAAAGAAATAACAATAATAGATGGTAGGATTATTTTAAGTACATATAATGAAAATCCCATAATTTTATAGATCATGAAAAGCAAGATATACCAGGAAGTATTAGATGAAACTCCCGAAGACATAAAGATTTTTGTAAGGCTCTATTCAGAACTGGTAATAAAAATCAATCATCTGCTGAGGGAGAAAAATTACACCCAGGCTAAACTTGCAGAAAGGCTTGGTAAATCACCTTCTGAAATTCATAAGTGGTTAAGTGGTGAACATAATTTTACTCTCCGCTCACTCGCAAAACTATCAGCTGAGCTTGGCGCACCTTTACTGGAAGTCCCCAAAAGCCAAAGCAAAGAAATTTACTATAAGTTTCCAACAGTAATAAACGTTCACAGTGCTTGCAGAAAAGGGGAACAGGCTAAAGGTAATTATTCACAAATTGATTGGGCAAAATCTTCGTCTAAAGGAAAATCATATGCAAACGTGGGATAGCGGGAAATTTGATCCTGCTCAAATATCAATAATTGACATCAGGTTTATTAAAGGACAAATTGAGGCCCCTGAATCCTTTTCTGCAGATGCAGTAACAGAATACAAAATTGAAAACACCTTACAACTGTATTTCAATCCAGCCGATAAGCTTGCTAAAACTGAATTTATTATAAACATAGAGACCGTCAGCAATAATTCTTCAAATAGTGAGGCTAAAGGCTATTTCCATCTTATTTTCATTTTCAGAATTGAAAATCTGGAAGAGCTAGCCAAGTTAAATAAAAATAATCTTGTTGAAACTGAACCAACTCTAACCAGTTCCTTAGCCTCACTAACCTACTCAACTTCACGAGGCTTGCTAATTAATAAAGTAACCGATACACCTCTGCATAAATTAATTCTACCAGTAATAGACCCCAATAGCTTATTGCGATAATCTTCTTTGAGTCAGTAAAACAGAGCCTTGCCGATAATCTTCAATATAACCCTTAAAGTGCAGCGCCTGTCATGGACCATTGGCTGTGGATGATTTTCCAAACGGAATGAATTGCCATCCCGGAAAGGTCTGAATTTTGCACAATGAAAAGTCTGTGAGGTGCTGTAACAAATCACTTCAGCTATCCGTCTCAGAATCAGAATAAATCCCTCACTACCAACGCGATCAAACAACTTAAAACCACTGATTATGCTACGGTTAAATTATTTATTTACATTCTTACTGGCAGCTTTCATTTCGGATGTATCTGGTCAGAACCAGGTTCACTATCTTTTAAATGAGCCGGTTATCGACGGTTATGCCGATGCCATGTTGCCCGGTTTCGCACTGGAAGCTTTTAGCGTTGTCTCAAAAAGTGATTCAGCTAATCCTGACCCGGCAGCCGGTTATTACCTGGCTTATAGCGAAAAATACCTTTATCTGTACATCGAGGCTGAAGCCGACAGTATAACGATCCGCGACAGGGGTTACCAGAATGGCGACGGGTTTCATCTTCTGATCGGGAAACCGCAGGAAGATAATGCGCCTACCGACGAATTCTACGTGCTGGCCTTTTCTGCCGAAAAATCGTGGTGCCACCAGATGATCTGGTACTACAACATCGACCTTCAGATGAAAAGATTAAGCACTGATACCAGATTTGGATCGGCAAGTAAAAATGGCAGGATATCTTTTGAACTTCTGCTTCCGTGGAAGGACGTTTACCCTTATCATCCGTGGCTTTCGCGGAATATCGGTTTTAACCTGTGTTTTGTGAAAGCAGTTAACGGCAACGGGCTGAACTACTATTTCATAAACGAAGATGAAAAGATCCAGTGGGAGCAATCGAGGAAGAAATATGATGTGCTGAATTTCGAAAAGCCGCATCATAGCACGCAGTTCTCCTCCATGCTTTCGCGAAACAATATTTCCGAAAAGGAGAATCTGACAGTCAGAATAGCCGGTTTTTCAGATACCGCCGGTGCCACGAAAAACTTCACAGTATCAGTGATCTCGGGCGAAAACTCTGTCGCAGCATATAAGAATGTCAGCCTGCAGCTTAAATCCGGTTTAACCGAAAACGAGATTCCCGTTGAAACCACTGGTCTGATTCCGGGCGGCTACAAAGTGAAGGTGTTTTGTGAAAAGGATTTAATCGGCGAACATTACCTTACCGTGTTGCCCCATGCCGGCACGAAAGATTTCAGAACCACTCTTCAGTCGCTGGGCGCGGATGTTTCGTCGGGAACTTACAATACCATCATGTTTTACATAAACGACATCGACTCATCGCTGTGTAAGCTGAAAGATTATGAATGTTCATTCACTGTCAGGAGCAGAATAGCCGGAGTGGATAATTACCTGAACATGCTGAAAACGGGCAATGACCTGATCACGCAAAGAAAAGGTTTTTACAGGAGAGCTTACCTGTCAGCAGAGGACAACCAATTATATCCATATTCAATATATGTTCCCGGTGATTACACCGCCGATAAGAAGCTTCCCCTGCTGGTGTACCTTCATGGCAGCGGCAACGACGACAGGGTTTTGTCCGAAACAACGGCATTGCCTGAGACAGGATTTATTATCCTGGCACCGGGCGGACGGGGAACATCCAACTGTTTTGCAGGCACTGAGCCACAAACCGATATTGAGGAAGCAATTTCCGACGTGGTCAGAAATTTCAGCATCGACACAAGTAAAATAATCCTGAGCGGCTTTTCGATGGGAGGTTATGGCGTTTACCGGACGTTCTACGAGCATCCCGGGAGGTATAAAGCACTGGCAGTCATTTCGGGGCATCCTGATCTTGCAAGACGGTGGACCGGGGATCCGGATGAGATTAATTTTCTTGAAGACAAGAATCTGCGCAATTTTAAGAATATCCCCATCTTTATTTTCCACGGCACCAATGACCTGAACTGCCCGTACAGCATGACTGAGCAACTGGTGAATAAGCTCAGGAAGAATGGCTGCAACGTCACTTTCGTGACAGATGAAGGCGGCCATGGCAGCATGACCCCCGAAACCGGCAATAAATATACCGCCTGGTTAAAGAAGCAGATAGAATAGCGAAGAAACCGGCTTTACAGTGCTCGTAATTGAAAATACACATATATGAGAACAGAGTACAATTTCCCGACACTGTACTTTAAGATGTTTTACAAACCGAAAAGCACTTTTAAAGCCGTGTTTGAAAGCGGAGAATCGCTTAAGTTTGGCTTCTTTGCCATTTTAATACCAACAATTGGATACACATTGTTCTACATAATGGCTCTTTATGCCGGCGGTTCACCATCAACATTCAAACCCTGGTTAACAATCCCCATAGAAGAATATTTCAAATATGATATAGTTTTGACCACCCCCGGTTATTATCTGGCATGGATTGGTGCTGGAAGTACCATATACTTATTATCCAGGTTGATGAAAGGCAAAAGCAGCTTCGACAATATGCTGGCAATTGTAGGTTTTGGCGTGGGTGTTGCCACATGGAGTTCATTGCTGCATGACCTTACTGATGCGTTTTTAAGTGTGATCGGGATAATTGATATGAAAGAATATGAGAGACTGCTGAACGAACCAACCTTTTGGCGTGGTCTGCTCTGGACACTTTATGCAATCTACTTTTTCTGGTTTCTGTCATTGTTTACCATTGGAATCAAAAAAGCACAAGGATTCAGCTTATCAAAATCCATCCTGATTGCACTAACAGGACTTCAATTGATCCTTTTAATCTTTATCAGATGAGTTAATGAGTGCAATGGCATTACAATCAGCAGTTAGTTAAAGTTCGATGATAAGAATATGCCTCAAGGTTGCCGCAATTGCATTATCGTTAATTGTGATTTATTTTTACAATCATTGTTAATTCTTTTTTCGTGACAGCCTGAATTTGACCGGTTTAATTGGCTTAAGATCATTATAATACGCTTCATTTAATCGCAGTCTGTTACCGTAATATCTATAACTAATTGTATTTGTACTAGCTCCATCTGCAAAATCCAGAATTGGTTGCAGTTCTTCCGGGGCCGAATTATAAGGAATATAAGGTTGTGAGGTAATAACAAAATGTGTTTTGCTAAGTATTCTTCTTTTATCTTTATATACTACGAGCTTTCCTCTTTCAGCCATAACTCCATCTATTGGTCTATATGGCATTTTTAATGAATCCAGAATCTGTTTATACCTATATGATTCGGGAGATACCAATCTAGCCTGCAGATTTTGATCTAATGGAACATTCCCAATTATCAAGAAATGAACTTCATGATTCCATAAATATAAAAAAGAACCCTTTGGTATATCATTTCTTATTGTGATCCACGTTGAAGCAGTGAAAATCGTATTTGAGTTATTATGTGCTTCCTTAAATTTTATAACTGTAGGATAATTAGGATATAAGGTAAATGTAGGGTCATAATCGCTTAAGTATTCCACTGTTATTGAAAGAATACTATCTAAATAACTCTTGCTCTAATTTTATTTGCGATTTTGCATAAGGAATGAAAATTGCAAAATTTAAGAATAATAACAAAGTAAGCCGTAGGTTCTTTTTCATTAGTTTAAAATTTATATCCCGGTAACTGCGCCATTGGCAAATTTGCCACCGTCCAATGCCTCTGCTGTGCTACCTATTGCTGCTGAAATTGCTATTTTTTCGGGCCCAGTCATATTGCCGCCATACTTTTTAAAGTCATGCAATTTAGTAAAATAATTTATCCGAGGTTTATATTATATTAAGTTTCACTGATATGCTTTTGTTATTTGTTGAAAGTAATCCCTGACAAGTTTTCGGGAGTGTAAAATTTATCGTCGGGCTGTTCGAACAGCTACAAGCCAAGCTTTTTAAAAAGCCAAATTTTGCCAGACTTTTTCTTTACTGGCGTTTTTTTGATTTCCAAATAATACTTGCAAGTTCTTATTGTATCGTCTATTGCAGTAAATCAACGGGAAGGAGTCTTGAAAGGGCTGTGGATGTTTTTTCATGCATTGAGAGATGTTAAAGTTGCAGGTTTAGCTCATCAGTATAAACGGACTTTTGAACAAAGTAAACTAGGACTTTTGAACAAAGTTGTCCCATTAGATGCTACTTATATTTGTGTCAACAAGCAAACTTAACAAATATGGGACAAGGTAATTTCAATGGAGCGTTGCAGAAACCGGTAGAATCCGGCTTCAACGCAAATTCAACTTCTACAGAAGTGATTAATGGTATTGATTTAACGGGAAAAGTTGCCATTGTAACGGGAGGCAACACCGGTATTGGATTGGAAACTGTAAGAACACTGGCAAGTGCCGGAGCTACAGTAATTGTTCCCGCAAGGGACCTTGACAAAGCAAAGCAAAAGCTGCAAGGAATCCCAAACGTAGAGTTAGAAGAAATGGATTTGATGAATCCTGATTCCATAGATGCATTCGCTGAAAAGTTTTTGACTTCCGACAGACCCTTGCACTTGCTTATCAATAATGCAGGAATTATGTGGGTTCCGTTTCGCACGGACATTCGTGGTATTGAATCACAATTAGCTGTTAATTATTTAGCTCAATTTCAATTATCGGAAAGACTTTGGAAAGCGATTAAAAAAAGTGGTGGAGCAAGAATCGTTAATGTTTCTTCGCAAGGGCATCATTTTGCACAATTTGATTTTGATGACCCGAACTTTCATAAAAGGGAATATGAAACACTCTCGGGTTATGGACAATCAAAAACCGGAATAATTTTATTCTCCATGCTCTTGGCTGAAAAAGCAAAGCCATTTAACGTAAATGTTTATTCTGTTCATCCCGGCTCTGTAAATGGTACAGAATTAGCGAGGGAAGCGCCATTGGAATTGTTTCAGAAGATGGGCTTTTGTGATGCCGAAGGAAAATTGCTACCTGAAGTAGTTGCTTCTTTAAAGAATGTACCGCAAGGAGCAGCCACCACAGTATGGTGTGCAACTA
>DIOT01000014.1:19653-19942 GCA_002426195.1 Bacteroidales bacterium UBA5507
ATTAAATTATTTTACTAAATTGCATGACTTTAATACTGTCGGTATAGTGGGCGCTACTGCAAGCTGAATTAAAAAAGCTAGCAGGTAAAAATGACTGCTCATAGCCATGAACGTTAGCTGCTTCCGAATCCCTTCTGGCATGGATTGGTGGATAGAGTTGAAAAGGGAAAGAATTTACGATAAGGTCAGAACATTGATGGATAATTCAGCAGGGCTTAATTTTGCACAATGAAAGTCTGAATTATGCACAACAAAAAGTCTGAATTATGCACAACGAAAAGTCTGAATT
>DIOT01000014.1:20091-28566 GCA_002426195.1 Bacteroidales bacterium UBA5507
TTTGCACAATGAATAAACTTAGTTGTATCTTTGTGTCAAATGAGTAGAGCATTATGAGCTATGTTGATAGAATTATTGAAGGTGATTTAACTGAAAAGCTATCCGCATCGGGCGCTGTCCTGATAAAAGGTCCAAAATCATGTGGAAAAACAGCAACTGCAAGTCAGTATGCAAAAAGTATTCTTGAAATGGACAGAGATCCACAGGTACCCGTAATAATGGCAACTAATCCTCAGTTACTTTTAAGCGGGAATACGCCAAGATTAATTGATGAATGGCAGGAATACCCGCAAATATGGAATCATGTCAGGCATGAAGTCGACAGTCGTAAAGTAAATGGGCAATTTATTCTCACAGGATCGTCTAATCCAACTGATGACGTTAAACTGCATAGTGGCGCTGGTCGTTTTACTGTGGTGCAGATGGACACTATGTCGTGGCAGGAATTAGGTTTCTCTACCGGAAGCTGCAAAATGGCAGATCTATTACAAGGAAGTTTGATTGACATCACTGAACCAGGAATATCACTTGAATTTATCATAGAAAAAATGTTGACAGGCGGATGGCCTGCATTAATGAACAAGAGTTTAAAGAATGCTCTCGCTTTGAACCGAGGTTACGTTGATCTGCTTTGCGAGGTGGATATGAGCAGAGTTTCGGGAATTAAACGGGATCCGTTAAAAGTACGGAGCTTATTACGGTCGTTAGCAAGAAACACAGCAACACTAGTTGATAATAAAACACTGGAGCAGGATGTAAGGATTAATGGTAAAGGTGAAATATCCCGCAATACAATTTCAGACTATCTGGATGCATTATTGCGTTTAATGATATTATATGAACAACCTGCATTCAATCTGCATATTCGTTCGTCGGCCTTATTACGTAAATCGCCCAAAAGACATTTATGTGATACTTCACTGGCAGCAGCAGTATTAGGCCTGGATAATGAATCATTGCTAAAAGACATGAAATACACAGGATTTTTGTTTGAGTCACTGGCAATCCATGAGTTAAATGTATACGCCAAAGCTAATGATGCAAACCTGTTTCATTATAACGATTCATATGGTTATGAAGTGGATGCTATTGCTCAAAAACGTAATGGAGACTATGCTGCTTTTGAAATAAAACTTGGCATAGGCTATATCGAAGAAGCAGCTAAAAATCTTAAAAGTTTTGCCGAAAATATAGACTCAGCCAAAATGGAATTGCCGAAGTCATTGAACATCATAACCGGAACAGGTATGACATATCGTCGACCTGATGGAATAAATGTGATCTCCCTGGCTTCACTGGGTAAATAATAATTCATCTGAGAAGTACACTTCCGGATGGTTGAGCATTTGAATTGATTTATGAAAGCAAGAATTACTTTCCTGATTTTATTCGCGGTTATTAGTAAATTATCTGTAGGTCAGGATGTTATGCTGCCTATCGACTCACTGTTTCTGGGCAAAATTGAGGAGTTCTATAAAAATTCAGAGCAATTAAGCAATCAGGCCTGGCCGGGAATGTCGCTTTCTCCAGTTTGTATTTTTCGGAAAAACGGCCCCGCTTTTCTCTATAATCATCCCAATCCCCCCGAATCATTAAAGAAAATCAGCGACAAGCTATATATGGGCACGCAGGCTGAGTTGCAGATTCTTGGCGCCACTCAGGCTGAAATCAATGGCGTTTTAACTGCCATAACCGGCTATGATTCACCTAATTATTCTTGTCCTGAGGAAGCTTTCGCTGAATTGTTTCATGAAATGCATCATGTATATCAGTTTAAAGGTGTCCCTGACATAAAGCCTGATAATCCGGTTACCTTGCTGATATACCCGGAAAATTACAAGAATGATGCACTGAAAATAGCCGAGCAAAAACTGCTGTTTTCCTTGTGCTTTTGCGATGATGAGAAGGAATTTGCAGAATTGCTGAATCAATTAATCAATCTCAGGGTGAAGCGTGAAACCTTAATCGGGAAAGAGTTTACTGATTATGAAAAGGATGTGGAAAGTCTTGAAGGCCCGGCCTTTTATTGTCAGTCGCTGTATTATCGGCGATATGCAACCGCTGACAGTGCATTGAAGAATAATTTTATTCAGAAAGAGTTTTTCGGAGTTCTGAACACTCCTTATTATGGTCGCGAGAAGCTAAGATACAGGCATCTGGCATCGGGAATGGCAATGTGCTATATCCTCGATAAGCACAAGCAGAACTGGAAGGAGGAGTACTATTCATCAAAAATGAAGCTTTATGATTATTTCATTTCTCAGTTCAATACCGGGAACCCGGTATCACCGGAGATTGAAGTTGATTACGCTTTGAGCAAATTCCACACTCAATTATTGACTGACAATCACGCCAGGAATTTAGATCAGTTTCACAATCAGAGTGGAATAAAAGTTATTCTTAATTTCAGTAATGCTCCGCAGTTCAGGGGGTTTGACCCGATGCACGCCGAAGCCATTAACGACAGTACCGTTTTACATTCAACGCTGCTCAAACTTAAGGGTGGCGGAAACAACGAGCTCTTCATCACAGGCTGGCCTGCAATTACTCATTATGCTGCTCAGATATGGCATGTCAACAGTGTAATACTATTCATCCCTGAAGACGAAGTTGAACTTTTTGATGACACCAGGATAGTAATTAAAAATGAAAGTGTATCAATCGATTGGAATGGCACATTAAAAACCCGAAGTGCAAATGAGGTTTTGTTTACTTGCGATTAAAACATTCAAAACCGCACTCTCACAAACTTACCAAACAAAGGCGACTTTTTAATTTTGGGGCTATCATGGTAGTCATCGGGATAGTCTATTTCAACCAGTCCCATGTAATGCATAAAACGCTCCAAAAATCGGTGAGAGTAGCTAATATGCGAAAGTGTTAAGGAATACTGATCCTCCAGCAGCATGGGAAAAGCTTTAAAGTACTTTTCGCTGTAAAATTCAAAGGTGCGAAACTTGTTGCCGTACTTCGCCACCAGTGATACGCTGAACAACCATGCCAACTGGCCGATAGCTTCATTTCCAAAATAGTCGCCATATGCCCAGTTGAATTTGGTAGTATAATTCTCAAACATTACCCTGAAAAACTCCTGTTTGTCGGTCAGCAATTTCTTCCCCTTTCGGGAAAGCTCAAGCTTTTTCGACGATTTTTTTGTAACACCGCATATCTCAAGCAATATCCGTGTTAAACCAATACTGTGAATATCATCTTCGCGGTATTGCTTTTTCAGCAGAGGTGGGGCCGGCATTTTAAGTTTAATAAATTTGCGGCTTAAGATATCGTTAATAATTTTAATGGTTAGTTTTCCTGTGGCTGTAAGTTTTATCTCCTTCATCTCATTGATGAGAGAAGCCAGATAATAAACCTGCCTGAAGAGTGGTACCTTCTCAAGATCGTCAGCAGATAGTTTGTTAAACCAAACAGGGCTCTCAGCATTGAACGGATCGTGAATCAAAAAGGCCATTGCCTTAGGGGAATAACCTTCAAAATCGGGATGAGGCATATTGTTATACTTATCCACCTCTTTTTGTATCAACCTCCTTAATTCCTCAGGAATATCGTCTTGCATAATGCTTCTTTTACACGAAGATACAAATATTTCATGGTATCCCGACAAGACGAACCGGAAGCAGGAGATTTCATTGTTAATAAGTTTTTGAGAATTGCTTTGATCTCACTTGTTTAAAATAGGTATATTTGATTCATAAATGAGAATAGCAGTATGTCTAAAACCAAATCAAATATAAGATATAAAGATGCTGTCAGTAAGAAGTACGTGACCAAGAAATATGCTGAAGCACATCCGGATAAGATAATCAAGGAACAGGATAAAGTGACTAAGAAGAAATAGCCACCAGATCGGTGAATATATCCTTTATCTGCTTCAGGTACATTTTGAGACAATATTTATACATGGGCGAAGGCTTCATTTCTTCGGAAATTGCCTTCTTAGAATATTGCCCGCTTACCAGATAATCTGAAGCTGCTAATGTCAGGGCATCTTCAACTAAGGTTGTATTTGACATGTAAAACGAAGCACTGTAATTGAGGATAGTGCTTTGAGTGATGGCAAATTCATCTGCAATCTCTACGCAGTTTGTGAAATCAGTCTTTTGTGCCAGGGCAATCTGGGATATCAGAAGCAGCAGGAACGTTAATGTTTTCATGATCTGTGGTCTTTGTACATATCATAGTACCGCAGATATAGAAAATGTGACAAAAGTGACACTAATCACCACACAATCGTAAGCAGCAAGGATGTTTATTCATTAAGCGGAGTGTGGAGAAGTAAGAAACGTCGGCTTAAACGACACAGAAAAGCTCAACTTTTATCAAATTTTTGGTTAATTATACCTAAAAAAGCCCGAATTTTAATTAATCGCTCCCTTAAAAGAGAATTTATAGTTTTACCAAGTAGAAACGCGCTAGTACAGCACTTTTCAGGTCTCTGGCCAATACAACTGTATATTGCTTCAGCATTCTGAACTGCATCTGCAATATGTATCGGATGCTTATTCGGATTGAAACCGCCTCGAATTGAATCATTCAGAAATGACTTCCATGCCTTTGATGATTCATCGTTACTGAAGCTTGGCTTTTCCTTGTTAAAATGATAATATAACCAGACTTCAAAACATGGATTACTTTCAGCAACATTCCACTTGTAGTATTTGCATTTTTCGTACAAAGTTTCAAGTTCTCCATGCCTGTGTGGATTCTTGAATGTGTCAGTATCTAAAACAATCCAAACTTCATCATCTTTTTCTAGCGAATATTTAGGCTGAGGGTTTCCTTCTGAAAATACCAGACTTTTCTCAGCTATTTCAAATAAACCCAGAGGTGAGTTATCCTCATCAGATTGAAGTGGATAAATCTCCACATTTACTCTGGAATCCACCTCTGTAAAGAAATGAAAATAATCATATTCTCTGTTTACTCCCTCGCAAAAAATAAAGATACTTTTTGCATCGCGTGAAGGACTTTGCCTCTCAAAGTTTCTAACTCTCATTCAAGTGCCAGTTTAAATCCTTAAGATTTCCAAGAAAGGGAATTGAGCCATATCGTCCAGTCAGATAACCCTTTCGTATATCCAGGGTATTATGTTCTTTAAAGTCACTTAATGAGTATAAATCAGTAGATCCGGTAATGTCCTTTTCAGCGAACCAAATTTCATCTTGTCTGAAGATTTCCAGATCAAGTAGATTAGATTCGTGAGTTGAAAAAATCAGCTGACCAAGTGAATTCTCATCATCGGTGAATTTTCTGATTAACTCTTTAATTAGTAAAGGATGAATGCTCCTTTCAATCTCATCTATAATAAAAGTACATCTATCATGAGTCATCTGCATAAAAGCCGGAATAAATTGCAATAATCGCTTAGTTCCATCAGATTCTTCAGATAACTGAAATGTTGCAGTATTGTTAATATTTTTATGTTTTAAGCTAATTTCTTTTACAAAATATGTGTCGTTCTTTTTTACCACGACTATTTCATCACCTGCTTTGTTTGTCAATGGAAGGATGTTGTAGTCAATGTTATCTACTTCCTTTTTTACATCCTCAAGTGTTTTGGCATTTAATATGAGATCTTCTAACCTCTTTATGGTAACACCTAAGTTCTCAATCCCAAGGTTAAAAGATTGCAATAGCCTGTTAGAATACAATTTCAGATTTTCATTTGTATCAAGGGCGTCAGCTAATGCGAATGGCCTGGTTTCAGGGGCTAGAATAATTAAACTACTTTGAAACCAGGAAAAAGCGATTTTCAGGTCAGCTAGATTTGGATTATCTCTGTTTGCAAAAATCTTTAATACTGTTTTAGTTGGCTTAACAAACTCTTCAAGCAATACATTTTTTAAGACTTGAATTTTCTCTTCTTTCTCTATTGAATCATTAAATTGAATTGAAGTAACATTATTTTGGTCGGTTGATCTTCTATAAACCAATTCATCATCATGTTTTCCCAATCCTGATTTGAAGAGCTCTTCTGAAATGATTACATCATTTTGGATTTCTACCTCATATATAAAGGGTATGCCATCTTTGATAAACTCGATTCCGAGAACTTGATTGGGCTCATCAAGAAATTTAAAGGTATGACTACTAATCTTTCCTACTAAAGCATCCAGAACAAGGTCTTGCAGAAATGAAATTCCTTTAATTATATTTGATTTCCCGGCTCCATTAGCACCATAAATGGAAGCAGCTTTAAGTAACTTAAATCCATTAACATCATAAAGATGTTCCTTATGTTGTTGGATTCTGTTATATGGAATTAAGTTAAATTCCGTCTCTTCGCTGAAGGAGAGTACATTTTTTATGTAAAATCTGATTAACATACCAAAAAAAGTTAAACGTGAAAAAATCACGCAAAGTGAAAGATAAAGTACAAATATAGACCTTTTGTTCAATAAATAGCATTTTAAGTGAAAATATTTCTCATAAAGTGACATTCCCGCGGTATTCATAGCCATGGTTCCTTACTTGGTCGTCATGTCCCGCAGGTCAGTAACGCTCTTCGAAATGTGCAACGTCAGATTTCAAGTGAATTTTTTGTGACAATGTAACTCTAATCCTCACAATAACCTTCAAAGTGAAGGACCTGTCAATGACCAATGGCTGTGAATGATTTTCCATTTGTTGTTGTCTTCAAGCCGATATACTTCAGTACAGTTCTCCTTCCAAATAGTTTCGCCGGTATAGGATTCCAGATTGTAGGTGAGCACTGCCATTGTGCCTGATTGTTGCACAAGAGGGTTTATGATTTCGAATTTGTCCATTTTTACAGTTCCTCGCATGCTTTCATACAGCTCTTTTATCTGGTTCCAGCCATCAAGCCGTCGCTCCCTTACGGGATCAAAATAGGTAAAGTCTTTTGAATAGAGCTCGAGATAGCGGTCAGGGTCGCCATTGTGCCATGCACTGAGAGCTTCAGTCTCTAAAGCAATTATTGTTTCTGCAGTAGTTTTGTTATGCATGATGCCGACGTTAGGTTGGTTTAACTTATCAGATGTAAAATTAGTGAACTTATGGTAGTGGAGATATTCAAAGAATATATAAATTAGTTGTTCTTTATTGTTAGCTCCAAAAAGCCATTCGTGAAATGAATGTTTTGTGTAGTGGAAAAATTAAATTGTCGCTCTTACTAATATTATTGACTTTAATAATATGTTTTGCGTGCACAAGAAGTGATAATTTGAATAGTGATAATAGTAAATATGATTCTATTACTAAACTAGTTAACAACATCAATTTTTATAGAGATCCACAAGCTGTTTTAATTCAAATAAAAGAAATTACCAGAACTTTAGAAGAGGGAAGAGATATACAATTACTTGGGACTCTCACACTTAAGGAAGCGGAGTGCTTTAATCAACTAAATAATAGTGATAGCACAGCTTTTTATGCATATAAAGGATTAAATATAGCAAGAGAACTTCAAGATCCTAAATTGGAAGCAGAGGCATACAAGATCATTGGTCATTTCTATGCTTCCATTAACGATTACGTATCTGCTAATGAGTACTATTTAAAGGCAAATAAGTATGCACTTAGAACAAAAGATCCTGTATCAATAGCTATTATCTTAAACAGTATAGGGAATGTTTATTGTAATCTTGGTGACTATGCTAAGTCAATTCAGTATTTAAAATTAGCATTATTAAAATTTGATTCACTTAATGATACTTACAGATCGGGCCTGGTATTTCTTAACCTTACAGTCCCTTATCTATCAATAAATGATACACTCAACTATCAAACTTGTTATAAGAAAGCATATTCAATTCTGGAAAAGTACCATGATACTACAAAAATAGCCAGATTATTAATGAATCACAGTGAATATATTGAAGATTCAGGCGATATTGAGAGTGCTATCAGACTTACTCGCAAGGCAACAGAATTGTCCAAACTAAAGAAAGATTATATCCTATATAGCGTTGGACTTCTAAATCTTGGCTCTTATCTTCATGATGCAAATAGGATTGAAGATGCAAAGAAAAGTATTGAGAGTAGCCTAGAAGTTGCAAAAAAAATCAACAATTATTCTGTCACGGTTGATGCCTTAACATTATTAGCTGATATTGAAAGCCATAACAACAATTCAAAATTAGCGTATAGATATTTATATGGGTGCCTGTTACTGAAAGACAGCCTTGTTAAGGTTTCAACTAAAAAGGAAGTGACAGCTATTAATCTCCAAAAAGCTTTACAAAAACAAGAATATGAATCCAATGCACTTCAAAAAAATCTTGACTTCAAGATAAGACAGAATACCTATTTGGTTTTTTTGGTGGTATTCGTAATACTTCTTGGAATAATTATCATTCTCAATTACTACAGGATTGGGAAACTCAAAGACCGTGAGAAAAGGATTATTAAAGAGAATCTGGATAGTGAAAATCGAATTTTAATTATCGAAAAGAAACGTTTAGCCTTAGAACTTGAAACAAAAAATAAAGAGTTAGTGAC